>NZ_CP052862.1:0-1203333 GCF_012935755.1 Pseudomonas sp. ADAK2 | reverse complement strand
TCATAGAGTTCGAACGCGGTCCGGTAGTCGCCGAGGCCGGTTTCCTGCAAGCAGCGGGTCAGCATTGCGGCATCTTCGATGGCCATGCCGGCGCCCTGGGCCATGTGCGGTTTCATCGGGTGGCAGGCGTCGCCGAGCAACACCAGGCGCCCACGGCTCCACAGCGGCAACGGATTGCGGTTGCGCAGCGGCCATTTGGTCACGCTTTCGGTGGACTCGATCAGCGCCTGCACCGTTGGGTGATAACCCTGGAAGGCTTCAAACATTTCTTCGCGGCTGCTATCGACAAACGCGCCCTGGAAGTCCCATTCCGGGTGCGGCACGCCGGTGACGTAGTAGTACTCGTCGCGCTTGCCGGTGGTGTAGTAGACCATCATGTGCCGGTCCTCGGTCCACCACTTGATGCAGTCCTCGAACTGCAAATCGTACTTGGCCAATTGATCGCCACGGATCAACGCGCGGTGTGCGACCCAGCCGCTGTACAGCGGTTTTTCCGCGCCCAGCAACTCTTCACGAATCTTCGAATTGATCCCGTCGGCACCGATGACGATGTCGGCGTAGGTGACTTCGCCGTCGCTGAAGGTCAGGCGCACCTGGGTGTCGGTTTCTTCGAGGGTTTCCAGGCGTTTGTTGAAGTGCACCGTGCCCGGTTTGATCGTCGACATCTGCAACGCGTGGAGGTCGCCGCGGTGCACGGTGATGTAGGACGCGCCGTATTCCTTGCGGGCGAAGTCCCCCAGCGGGATGCGCGACAGGTAGTCGCCGCTCAAGCCATCGCGGCTGAACCAGTGATCCGGGTGTGAGCCCATCAGGTCGAGCTGCTGCTCAATGCCCATGCGCCGGAAGATTTTCATGATGTTCGGGCCCATGTGGATCCCGGCGCCGAGGCGGGAGAACTCCGGGGCCTGTTCGTAGATGTCCACCTGGAACCCGGCTTGTTGCAGCAACGTCGCGGCGGCTGCACCGCCAAGACCTGCACCGACGATGGCGATTTTTTGCGTATTGGCCATGGGGCTTGTTCCTCTTCTTCGAATGGTCGCTGGCGGTGTCGCCGCAAGGTTTTTAAAGTGTATACGCTGTATTTTTTAAAAAGAAAGAGCCGTTGGTAAAAATTAAATTTTGGCGGTTTTTCGCCTTGGTCACCAAATGTAACCTTTGTTTGTTGGGTTTGTGTGGGTTGGTAACGTTGTGGTCTGGCGCTTGCAGTCCGCTCTCAATTCAGGTCTTATCGTTAACAACTGGCGTATACGCTATAAAATTGCACTAGAGTGAGGCAGGGCGCCTCGACTTGGTGCGCAGCAGACGATTGAGGAGATTGGAAAATGCCGGTAAGCGATTGCGAACTGACCCAGATGTTCGAGCACGTGTTGAAGCTGTCGAAGGTCGACACGACCCAGAGCGTCGCCGTGCTCAAGAGCCACTATTCCGACCCGCGCACCGTGCGTGCGGCGATGGACGCCGCGCAGCGCCTGGGCGCCAAGGTCTACGCGGTGGAATTGCCGTCGTTCAACCACCCGACGGCCATGGGCAACGACATGACCGCCTACTGCGGCGACACTGCGCTCACTGGCAACATCGCGGCGCAACGGGCGCTGGAAGCGGCGGACCTGATTGTCGACACGATGATGCTGCTGCATTCGCCGGAACAGGAGCAGATCCTCAAGACCGGCACGCGCATTCTGTTGGCCGTCGAACCCCCGGAAGTGCTGGCGCGGATGCTGCCGACCGAGGCGGACAAGGTGCGGGTGATGGCGGCGGAGAAGCTGCTGAAACAGGCGCGCTCGATACGCGTCACCTCCCGCGCCGGCAGCGATTTCCACGCGGCGCTGGGGCAATATCCGGCCGTCACCGAGTACGGTTTCGCCGATGAACCGGGGCGTTGGGACCATTGGCCCAGTGGTTTCCTGTTCTCCTGGCCCAACGAAGAAACCGCCGAAGGCGTGCTGGTGCTGGACATCGGCGACATCGTGCTGCCGTTCAAGACCTACGCCCGGGAGAAGATCACCCTGGAGATCGAGAAGGGCTTCATCACCTCGATCCACGGCGGTTTCGAGGCTGAATACCTGCGCGACTACATGAAGTATTTCAACGATCCCGAGGTGTACGGCATCTCCCACATTGGTTGGGGTTTGCAGCCAAAGGCGCAGTGGACGGCCATGGGCTTGCACGACAAGAACGACGGCATGTGCATGGATGCCCGGGCGTTTTATGGCAACTTCCTGTTCTCCACCGGGCCGAACACCGAAGTCGGCGGCAAGCGTAAAACGCCGTGCCATTTGGACATTCCGCTGCGCAATTGCGATGTGTATCTGGATGATCAGGCAGTGGTGATTGGTGGGGATGTGGTGGCGCCGGAAGCCTCCCGGGTTCGCTGAAATTGACTTGTGTGGACTTGCTGAAACGCTGAACCCTGTAGGAGCAAGGCTTGCCCGCGATGGCAATCTCACGGGCGCCATCGCGGGCAAGCCTTGCTCCTACGGGAAGCGGTTCAGATGTTTGCCCCAAACCGCTCTTGAGTCCGCCCCTCAACCTGTCCATCATGCCTCCCCACCACTCATCGCCTTTCGAGTCTGCCGTGCCTGAAACTCCTGATGCTTCCTACGTTTTCTCCGAACAAGTCGGGCATTTGCTGCGCAAGGCCTATCAGCGGCACATGGCGATTTTTCAGCAGAATGTCGGCGATTCGCAGCTCACGGCCGTGCAATTCGTGACCCTGTGCGCCGTGCGCGATCACGGTCCCAGCTCCCTGACCGAACTGGTCAAGGCCACCGCCGTGGACCAGGCAACCATTCGCGGCATCGTCGAGCGGCTCAAGGCTCGGGAACTGATTACCCTCGAACCGGACCCGCAAGATCGGCGCAAAGTCATCGTCGGCCTGTCCGAAGCCGGCGACCGTCTGGTGCAGCAAACCGTGCCGTGCGCGGGGAAAATTACCGAGCTGACCCTGAGCAATCTCAACCCGGCAGAGCGGGTCGCGGTGCTGTTCCTGCTGCGCAAAATGATCGACGACCCGCAGGACTGACACAGCCACTGGCAAAACACGTGCTCTGTAGCAGCTGCCGAGGCACGAGGCTGCGTTCGGCTGCGAAGCAGTCGTGAAATCAGCCAACGCGGTGCATCAGGAAGAACGCGTACTCAGGTTTGACGACTGCTTCGCAGCCGAACGCAGCCTCGTGCCTCGGCAGCTGCTACACGCAGCCGAACGCAGCCTCGTGCCTCGGCAGCTGCTACACGCATCGAACGCGCCTCGTGCGTCGGCAGCTGCTACATGCCGGATGCAACCTTGCAGACTGTGTATTGGTCGCTGGCATCGTTTTTGCTCCTGTTTCATGTAGTAGCCACTTCACCAGTCGAGTGTGTCGCGTCGCCACAACCCAATCCGGCCCGCGACTTTTTTTTCGACCTTTTGGTGTAGCGGATACTTCATCAAACGAAGCAGGCGAAGCGAATGACGAGTCAGGAAATCACCGTAGCGCTTGAGGTCAACGGCCTCACGACCACTGTCACCGCCATGGCGGACACGCCGTTATTGCTGATTTTGCGCAATGACCTGCACCTCAACGGCCCCAAGTACGGCTGCGGCCTGGGCGAGTGCGGGGCGTGCACGGTGATCATCGACGGCGTAGCCGCGCGTTCCTGCGTGTTTCCGCTGGCCGGCGCCGTGGATCGGCAGATCGTCACCCTCGAAGGCCTCGGCACCCGCGCCGAGCCGCACCCGGTGCAACAAGCCTTTATCGATGAGCAAGCGGCGCAATGCGGCTACTGCCTCAACGGCATGATCATGACCACCAAGGCCTTGCTCGACCGCATCCCGCACCCCAGCGAAAGCCAGATCCGCAACGAACTCTCGGCCAACCTCTGCCGTTGCGGCACCCACATCGAAATCCTCCGCGCGGTGCTGCGTGCCGCCCGCCAAATGCCTTGAAGGTGGATCAATGACCATGACTGACGCCATCCCGCCCTCCATCCCGACCCGCGACCAACTGCTGGCCAAGACCGGCGTGCTGCTGATCGTCGACGACATCCTGCCGCCGTCCGGCCCGGTGGCGAAGGGCGGTACACCGCTGATCAAGCCCAAGGAGCTGGGGTTGTTCATTGCCATCAGCGATGACGGGCGCGTGTATGCGTTCAATGGCCATGTCGATCTCGGCACCGGCATTCGCACCTCGCTGGCGCAGATCGTCGCTGAAGAACTCGATTTACAAATGGAACAGGTGTGCATGGTGCTCGGCGACACCGAGCGTGCGCCGAATCAGGGCGCGACGATTGCCAGTGCGACGTTGCAGATTTCGGCGATTCCGTTACGCAATGCGGCGGCCGAGGCGCGGCGATATCTGCTGGAAACAGCGGCGGAACGTTGGTCACTCGACGCCGGGAGTCTGAACATTGAAGCCGGGGTCATTCGCGCCGAGGACGGCCGCACCGCGACTTACGCCGAACTGGTCCACGGCGAACACGTTGAATTGCGCATCTCCGGCACTGCGCCTTTGAAACCGGCCGAAGAGTATCGCCTAGTAGGCAAGGGCTCCGCCCGGGTCGATATCCCCGGCAAGGCCACTGGCGAGTTGACCTACGTCCACGACATGCGCGTGCCAGACATGCTCCACGGCCGGGTGATTCGCCCGCCCTATGCCGGGCTCGATTGTGGTGACTTCGTCGGCAACAGCCTGCTGAAAGTCGACGAATCCTCCATCGCCCATATCGCCGGGATCGTCGCGGTGGTGGTGATCCGCGATTTCGTCGGCATCGTGGCGTTGCGCGAAGAGCAGGCGATCAAGGCTGCCCAATCATTAAAAGTCACCTGGAAAACCTGGAATCAAGGCTTGCCGGACCTGAGCGATGTCGAGCAGGCGATCCGCGACAACCCCCGCGTGCAACGGGTAGTCCTCGATCAAGGCAACGTCGACGAAGCCTTGGCCAACGCCAGTCAGCGCATGCCGCGCACTTATCTGTGGCCGTATCAGATGCACGGTTCCATCGGCCCGTCCTGCGGGGTAGCGGATTATCAACCGTCCGGCAGTCGTGTGTGGTCCGGAAGCCAGAATCCGCATTTGCTGCGCGCCGATCTCGCGTGGCTGCTGGAGTGTGAAGAGGAATCCATCGAGATCATTCGCATGGAAGCCTCCGGTTGTTATGGGCGCAACTGTGCCGACGACGTGTGTGCCGATGCCTTGCTGTTATCCCGCGCCGTGGGCAAACCGGTGCGCGTGCAATTGACCCGCGAGCAGGAACATCTGTGGGAGCCCAAAGGCACCGCGCAACTGATGGACGTCGATGGCGGCCTGAACGCCGATGGCAGCGTCGCCGCCTATGACTTCCAGACCAGCTACCCGTCCAACGGCGCGCCGACGTTGGCCTTGCTGTTGACCGGCCGGGTCGAGCCGGTGGCGGCGATGTTCGAGATGGGCGACCGCACCTCGATCCCGCCCTACGACTTTGAAAACATGCGCGTGACCATCAACGACATGGCGCCGATTGTCCGCGCCTCGTGGATGCGCGGGGTCTCGGCGTTGCCCAACACCTTCGCCCACGAGTCGTACATTGATGAACTGGCATTCGCGGCGGGCGTCGATCCGGTGGAATATCGGCTGCGTTATCTGCACGACGAGCGTGCCATCGACCTGGTGAAATCCACCGCCGAACGTGCGGCCTGGACCCCACGCACCGCGCCGATGCAAACGCCCAATGAAGACCAGTTACTGCGCGGTCGCGGTTTTGCCTACGCGCGCTACATCCACAGCAAGTTCCCGGGTTTCGGCGCGGCGTGGGCGGCATGGGTGGCGGATGTGGCGATTGATCGCCAGACCGGCGATGTCTCGGTCACCCGGGTGGTGATCGGCCATGACTCGGGGATGATGATCAACCCGGCCGGCGTGCAGCATCAGATCCACGGCAACGTCATCCAGTCCACCAGCCGCGTGCTCAAGGAGCGGGTGACGTTCGAGGAATCGACGGTGGCGAGCAAGGAGTGGGGCGGCTATCCGATCCTGACCTTTCCCGAAGTGCCGCAAATCGACGTGCTGATGATGCCGCGTCAGGACCAGCCGCCGATGGGTGCAGGCGAATCGGCGTCGGTGCCGAGTGCGGCGGCGATTGCCAACGCGATTTATGACGCCACCGGCATCCGTTTTCGCGAACTGCCGATCACCCCGGAACGGGTCTTGGCCGCGCTGAATGCCGGCACTTGTGATGAGCCGCCGAAATCCCCGACCAAACGTTCGAAATGGCTGTTCGGTTCACTGTTTGCCGCGTTCGGCGCGGTGCTCGGCATGGCCGCGACCGCGTGGCCATTCCACGCTGAAATCGCACCGATTGCCCCGCCGAGCGCCGGCACCTGGTCAGCCGCTACCCTTGAGCGCGGACGCTTGCTGGCGGCAGTCGGCGATTGCGCGGTATGCCACACCGCTCCCGGCAGCGCGACCAATGCCGGAGGTCTGGCAATGGAAACGCCATTCGGCACGCTGTACAGCAGCAACATCACACCCGATGTGAAAACCGGGATCGGCAGTTGGTCGTATCCGGCGTTCGAACGGGCGATGCGCGATGGCATCGGCCGCGACGGACGCAATCTGTACCCGGCATTTCCCTACACCGCATTTCGCAACATCAACGACGCGGACATGCAGGCGCTGTACGCGTACCTGATGTCGCAAACACCGGTCAGCCAGCCGGCGAAGGCCAACGACATGCGTTTCCCGTTCAACCTGCGGCCGTTGATGGCGGGGTGGAATGCGTTGTTCCTGCGCAAGGGGGAAATCAGCGTGCAACCGCAACGCAGCGAGCAGTGGAATCGCGGCAATTATCTGGTCAACGGTTTAGGGCACTGCGCGGCGTGCCATTCGCCGCGCAATTTGATGGGGGCGGAGAAGGGCGGTGCTTCATTCCTCGCGGGCGGCATGGTTGATGGTTGGGAAGCGCCGGCGCTGAACGGTTTGTCCAAGGCGCCGACGCCGTGGACCGAGGATCAGTTGTTCGGTTACTTGAGCAGCGGTTATTCCGCTGAACATGGCGTAGCGACCGGGCCGATGGGGCCGGTGGTCACGGAATTGGCGAAGTTGCCCAAGGATGATATTCGGGCGATGGCGGTGTATCTGGCGTCACTTAATGGCGCGCAGGCTGAAGCCCAAGTCGTAGAGAAAGCCACGCGTCCGGTGGTCACCGTTTCCCTCAGCAATGGCCAGCGTGTATTCGAAGGTTCGTGCAAGGCCTGTCACGCCGATGGTTTGGGGCCGAAGCTGTTTGGCGTAAGTCCGTCGCTGGCCACCAATACCAATGTGCACAGCGATCTGCCGGACAATTTGATCAAGGTCATTTTGCAAGGCATCGATACCCCGGCGACCAAGGACTTGGGTTACATGCCGGCGTTCAAGGACAGCCTGTCGAACACGCAGGTGGCGGAATTGGCGGCGTATTTGCGCAATCGATTTGCGGGGAATGCGCCGGGGTGGGAAGGGTTGGAGTCGAAGGTGGCGCATTTGCGGGCGAATCCGGGCAGCCATTAAAAGCATCGTGAGCAAACCTCGTCCCTGTAGGAGCGAGGCTTGCCCGCGAAGAGGCCGGCCCATTCACCGCAAATCCTGCCCCGGCAACCTCATCACCCCCCGCACCACCAAATCCTGAATAAACCCCAACCAATCCTGCTGCTGCCCCTTGTCCGCCAAATCCTCTCCCAAAAACGAACTCAGGGTATGCCGGTTGGAGTTATAGAAGTAGCAAAGCGATGCAATCATCAAATACACATGCTTGATGTCCAGCACCTCACGAAACAACCCTTGTGCCTGACCCGCCTCAATGATCGGTTTCAACACGCCAACCGCTTCCCCGGAGAGCCGTCGCAACTCGCTGGACTGCTGCGCATGCTTGCCGCCATGGAGGTTTTCATTGCTCAGGATCGCGACGAATTCCGGGTGTTTGACGTAGTAATGCCAGACGAACGCCACCAGATCCTGCAACGCCACCAGCGGCTGGCTCAGGTCGAGTTTAAGGCGGCTTTCGGCCTTGTTGAATTGCTCGTAGGTGTGTTCCAGCACGCAGATGAACAGCTGCTCCTTGCTGCCGAAGTAGTAATAGAGCATGCGGTCGTTGGACTCGGCTTCCCGGGAAATGCTCTCGACCCGCCCCCCGGAATAGCCGTCGCGGGTGAACACTTTCACCGCCGCTTCGAGAATCCGTGTGCGGGTCTGCTGGGCCTGGGCGGCCCGGATACCGGTCTTCTTGTTCAACGTGCGATCAACCTTGTGCCAAGCGGAGTCGCCACGAATGTAGCACGCGCGCTTCAGCGGTTCAGGCTGCTGGCGGATTCCGTGGCTTGCGGGTTTTCCATGACTTGCAGGATCGACGCTTCCGGGTCGAAATCATCCTCTTCCAGCGCCATGAATTCCTCGGGCAGGAACACATTGAGGATGATCGCGCACAGTGCCCCCACGGTAATCGGCGATTCGAAAATGTTGTGCAGGGCCAGCGGCAACTCGCGCAACACTTCCGGCACCGCCGCGATGCCCAGGCCCATGCCGAGGGAAATCGACACGATCAGCATGTTGCGCCGATGCAGGCCGGCTTCGGCGAGGATCTTGATCCCGGCCACGGCCACGGTGCCGAACATCACCAACTCCGCGCCGCCGAGCACCGGTTTCGGCATCAGTTGCAGCACCGCGCCGATCATCGGGAACAGCCCCAGCAGCACCAGCAAACCGGCAATGAAGAACGCCACGTAACGGCTGGCCACGCCGGTGAGCTGGATCACGCCGTTGTTCTGCGCGAAAGTCACCATCGGCATGCTGTTGAACACCGCGGCCATGGCCGAGTTGAGGCCATCGGCAAGCAGGCCGGACTTGATCCGGCGAATGTAGATCGGGCCCTTGACCGGCTGCCGGGAGATCATCGAGTTGGCCGTCAGGTCGCCCGCAGCTTCCAGCGGCGACACCAGGAAAATCACCGCCACCGGCACAAACGCGACCCAATCGAAGTTGAAACCGTACTTGAACGGCACCGGCACGCTCACCAGCGGCACCGCCGGCAGGCTGGCGAAATCGACATCGCCCATCAGCCAGGCGACGACATAGCCGAGGGTCAGGCCAATCACAATCGCGCCGAGGCGCAGGAACGGCACATCGACCCGGTTCAACACCACGATGGTTCCGAGTACCAGTGCTGCCAGGGCCAGATGATGACTGGCACCGAGGTCCGCCACGCCGAAGCCGCCGGCGATGTCGGTCATGGCAACCTTGATCAGCGACAGCCCCATCAACGTGATGATGGTCCCGGTGACCACCGGAGTGATCAACATCCGCAGTTTGCCGATGAATTGGCTCAACACGACTTCGATAAACGCGGCGAAAAAGCACACGCCGAAGATCGTCGACAGAATCTCATCGGTGCCGCCGCCCCGGGCCTTGACCATGAACCCGGCGCTGAGAATCACGCTGATAAAGGAAAAACTGGTGCCTTGCAGGCACAGCAAACCGGAACCCACCGGGCCGAAACGCCGCGCCTGGACGAAGGTGCCGAGCCCGGAGACGAACAACGCCATGCTGATCAGGTAGGGGATTTCGCTTTGCAGGCCCAGCGCACCGCCCATGATCAGGGTTGGCGTGATAATGCCGACGAAACTCGCGAGTACGTGCTGCAGGGCGGCAAAGACCGTGGCGGTCAGGTGCGGGCGGTCGTTGAGGCCGTAGATGAGGTCGGAGCGGGGCTGGGATTTTGCGTGTTCAGATGAGGTCACGAGGAAAGCGCCAGGGGCCAGGTCAGAAAAAGGAGGCGCAGGATGCCAGAAAAATCAGATTTTGGTGTGCCTGATGATCGTTCCCACGCTCTGCGTGGGAATGCCTCAATGGACGCTCTGCGTCCGCTTTGGGACGCGGAGCGTCCAGGGCTGCATTCCCACGCAGAGCGTGGGAACGATCATCAACGATCAGGTCAGGTGAATGCCGCCAGCAAATCCTCCTCAAACGCCTTCTGCGCATCCCCCGGCACCTGCGCCCGATGCCGCGCCAGGTGGAATCCCACGTCGAAACTCATTTCCTCGACCCGCACCGCCCGCAGCAACCCTTTGTCCTCCCAGCTACGGGCAAAGTGACTCGGCAGATAACCCACATGTTTCCCGGACAGAATAAAGGCCAGGGTGCCCTCGACCTGCTCCGAACGCGCCGAACACAATTTCCCCTGAAACGGCTCATCACTGCGCAGAAACCGATAAGGGTGATCCACCCGGTCACACGCCTGTAACGCCAGATCATCCGGCGCGTCATTGGTGAACAGCGGATGCCCCGGCGCGCAGTACAAATGCTGGGTTTCGCTGAACAGCTCTCGGTAGTCAAACGCACTTTGCACCTGTGAGAAATAACCGATCGCGAGGTCCAGTCGTTGCTGCAGCATCAGCCGCTCCATTTCCCCCGGCATGGCGCTGATCAACTCGATGCGCACCGATTCGTCCCGTTCGCGAAAGCGCCGGATCGCCTCCGCCACCCGTTGCAGCACCGATTGATCGAGGGCTTCGGACAAACCCAGGCGCACCTCGCCAATCAACCGTCCGGCCACGCCGTTGGATTGATGACGGAACGCTTCGATCGACTCGAACAGTCCGCGAATGGCGATCAGCAGTTGCTCACCCTTGGGCGTCACCCGGAATCCACCCTTGCCACGACTGCATAGCCGATAACCGAGGCGGGTTTCCAGCCTGGCCATTTGCTGGCTGATGCTCGACTGGCTCAAACCCAGTTCACCCTGGGCGGCGCTGAAGCCACCGCACTCGACCACGCTGACAAACAGGCGCAGCAGTTGCAGGTCCAGATCATGCAGTTGGCCGAGCATCACACATTACTCCTGGATAAAGTCAGGTTAACAAACTTGATATTTTTCCAATGTATCCGACGGCGCACGCTGCAACCACTCCAACTGGTCAGGTGTGTGTCATGGCTCCTCTCTTCAAGCTGTGTTTCCCCGCGCTGTTACTCGCCATGGCCGTGTCTGCCCAGGCTGAGGACAAGGTCGTCAACCTCTACAGTTGGGCCGATTACGTGGCGCCCGAAACCCTGCAGCGCTTCGAACAGGAAACCGGTATTCACGTGCGCTACGACACGTTCGATGCCCCCGAAGTGCTGGAAACCAAATTGCTTACCGGCGGCAGTGGCTATGACGTGGTGGTGCCGTCCTCCAGCGTTCTGGCCCGTGGTTTGGCGGCGGGCGCGTTGAAGGCGATTCCTCACGAAGGCCTTAAGGGCTACGCCAACCTCGACCCGGACTTGCTGGAAAAACTCTCCGCCGTCGATCCCGGCAACCGCTACGGCGTGCCTTACACCTGGGGCACTTTGGGTCTGGGGATGAATGTCGAAGCAGTGAAACAGCGCCTGCCAGACGTGCCGCTGAACAGCCTCGACTTGCTGTTCAAGCCCGAATACGCCAGCAAATTGAAAGACTGCGGGATTTCGATCATTGATTCGCCGCAAGAAGTGATCGGCCTGGCGCTGCATTACCTCGGTAAAGATCCCTACAGCACCGACCAGAAAGATCTGTCAGCCGCCGAGGCGTTGTTGCATCAGCTCCAGCCGAATGTGTTGTACGTCGCCACCGGCCGGCAGATCAGTGATTTGGCCAACGGCAGCGTGTGCCTGGCGCTGACCTATAACGGTGACGCGAGCATGGCCGCCGATCAGGCGCGCAAGGCCAACAAACCTTACGAAGTGGCGTACCGCATTCCGAAGGAAGGCACGCTGGTGTGGCAGGACAACTTGGCGATTCCCAAAGACGCGCCACACCCCGAAGCCGCGCGTCAGTTCATCGAATTCATGCTGCGCCCCGAATCCGTCGCCGCACTGACCAACACCCTGTTTTTTGCCACCGCCAATACCGCCGCCACGCCGCTGGTAGATGAAGCAGTGCGTACAGACCCGGATATCTACCCATTGGCCGACGTTCGCGACCGCTTGTACGCCGACCGCAGCATGAGCCTCAAGGACATGCGTCAGCGCACCCGCCTGTGGACCACTTTCCGTAGCCGCCAATAATAAGGAACTCACCATGGATGTCCCTGTGCAAAACGACCAGGCCATGACCCGCGACAGCCTCTACGGGACTGCCGCCGAAAGCACCTACGCCGGTATCACCAGTTTCATGCGCCGACGTTACAGCCGTGACTTGCGCGGTGTGGATGTCGCAGTCAGCGGTGTGCCGTTCGACACCGCTACCAGCAACCGCCCAGGCGCACGTTTCGGACCGCGGGGCATTCGTGCCGCGTCCACCGGGATCGCCTGGGAACGTCATTGGCCGTGGACCTTCGATCCGTTCGATCATTTGGCGGTGATTGACTACGGCGATTGCGACTTTGATTACGGCACGCCGCACTCGATCCCGGAAAGCATCGAAGCCCACGCCGAACACATTCTGAACGCCGGCAGCGCGATGCTCACGTTCGGTGGCGACCACTTCATCACGTATCCGCTGCTCAAGGCCCATGCCCGCAAGCACGGCACCTTGTCGCTGATCCACTTCGACGCCCACAGCGACACCTGGCCGGACGAAGAGGGCAAGCGGGTCGATCACGGCACGATGTTTTGGCACGCGGCCAAGGAAGGGTTGGTGGACCCGTCGCGTTCGGTGCAGATCGGCTTGCGCACCACCAATGATGATCACATGGGTTTTCAGGTGCTGGACGCACGGCAGGTGCATCGCCAGGGTGGCGAGGCGATTGTCGAGGCGATTCGGGCGCGGGTCGGTGACAACCCGGTGTACCTGACGTTTGATATCGACTGCCTGGACCCGGCGTTCGCTCCGGGCACCGGAACGCCAGTGTGCGGCGGATTGAGCACGGTGCAGGCGCTGGAGATTCTTGGTGGCTTGCGCGGGATCAATCTGGTGGGCATGGACGTGGTGGAAGTGGCCCCGGCCTATGACAGCGCGGACATTACTTCACTGGCGGCGGCGACGTTGGCCATGGAAATGCTGTGTTTGTATGCGGCGAAGCATAAGGTTGATCGTTGAGATAGATGTGTGGCGGTCATGAGGACGCCTTCGCGGGCAAGTCGAATCGTCGCACCGCTCGCTCCTACAGGTTTTGCGCAGTGTTGAAATTGGCGCGTAACCCGTAGGAGCGAGGATTGCCCGCGAAGCTTTATCAGGCCACCGGAATCTTCGGCAAATCCAGGGTCTCAACCCCGGTATACCGCGCCACCGACCCGGCGATCATGGCGTGTGGCACGCCCGGTTCCACATCGCTGCTGCCATCCAGCCGCGCCAACTGCTCGTCACTCAACTGCACGTTCAATGCGCCCAACGTAGCGTCCAACTGTTCACGGGTGCGCGAACCCAGAATCGGAATCAGCGCGGTGGTCGAACGCTTGGCTTTCTCGCGCAACCAGGCAATCGCCACATGGGTCGGGCTCGACTCCATTTCGGCGGCTACCGCCAGCAAGGTGTCGAGCAGGGCGGTTTCCCGGGCGCTTTTCTCGCTGTGGATCAACATGCCGAGTTTGGCCGCGCGGTTGTTTTCATCGTTGGTGCGGTACTTGCCGGTGAGGAAGCCGCCGCCCAGCGGGGACCATAAGGTTGCCGCCAGACCCAGGGCTTCGGCCATCGGCAGTAATTCTCGTTCAGCGGTGCGTTCGGCCAGGCTGTATTCGGTCTGGATCGCGGCAATCGGCGAGAAACCACGTACTTCAGCCAGTACGTCAGCGCGAGCGATGCGCCAGGCCGGGAAGTTCGACAGGCCGGCGTAGTGAATCTTGCCGGCGCGCACCAGGTCGTCGAAGCCACGAAGGATTTCTTCCATCGGCGTCACGCCGTCGCTGATGTGCGCCCAGAACAGGTCGATGTGATCGGTTTTCAGGCGTTTGAGGCTTTCTTCGGCGGCGCGGACCATGTTCTTGCGGTTGTTACCGGTGAAAGAAATATTGGCCGTGCGCTCAGTGCCCATGGTGAATTTGGTGGCGATCACCAAACGATCGCGCTCGGCAGCAATGAACTCGCTGAGCATGCCTTCCGATTCGCCGCCCTGATAGCCATTGGCGGTGTCGATGAAGTTGCCGCCGGCTTCCAGGTAGCCGTCGAAAATCCGCTTGGCTTCATCGCGCTCGGCGCCGTGGCCCCAACCGGTGCCGAAGTTGCCGGCGCCCAGCGCCAGTTCCGAAACCCGCAAGCCGGTTTTACGGCCAAAGACTTTGTAATGCATGGGAGGACTCCTGAAGAAAACATCGGGGTTGAATATAAATGACTAGCAACATGTATTTAATATGATGCGAGTAATATCCAGCGTCAAGACGCTTTTTTCAGAGGCGATGAAAGGGGCAACCACTCCTGCCAGTTTCTGACAGCAGCCTTTGCTAAGCTTCCGCCACTTTCCTGGACAGAGCGTGCCGATCGTGTCGCGAACCACTCGTTTACTGACCTTGCTCCAAGTGTTGCGCGGGAAAAGCCGACCGGTGACCGCCGCGACCCTGGCCAGCGAACTGGAGATCTCCGAACGCACGCTGTACCGCGACATCGCCGAGCTCACGGCCCTCGGCGCGCCGATCTATGGCGAGGCGGGGATTGGTTACGTGTTACGCAGCGGCCTGTTTCTGCCGCCATTGATGCTCAACGCCGACGAAACCGAAGCCATCGTGCTGGGTTTGCGTTATGTCGATCAGCGTGGCGATGAGGTGTTGAGCAAGGCGGCGGCGGATGCGCTGGCGAAGATTGCTGCGGTATTGGCGCCTGAGGCATTGGAGGCGTTACACAACCCGACGGTATTGCCTGGCCCGTCAGGTTACGGCTTTGCGCAAAACGCGGTGCCGTTGAATGTGTTTCGCCAGGCCATTCGCAATCAAGCCAAGCTGCACATCGATTACGCCGATGCCAATCAGGTGCCGACCCAGCGCTTGATCTGGCCCTTGGCGCTGGGCTTTCTCAACGAAGTGCGGATCATCGTCGCCTGGTGCGAGTTACGCAGCGCCTATCGGACCTTTCGCACCGACCGGATTTCAACCGCGAGCGAGCAGGGCGAGCGTTATCCCGGCCGGCGCAGCGACCTGTTGCGCACCTGGCGCAAGCAGATGCAACTGGATGAAGCCGGGCGCTTCACTCCTGACAAGAACTGACACAGCAGTGTTTTAGCATGGCTCCAGAATCAAACAACAAGGAGCCTTCAACATGTCTAGTCCAGCCGCTTCACTGGCCCCGGCCATCGCCGCTTACATCGCCGCCGCCAATGCCCGTGACACCTCGCGGGTCGCCAGTTTCTTCGCCGAGGATGCCAATGTCTTCGATGAAGGCGAGCATCAGGTCGGCCCCCAGGCCATCGCCCAATGGATGCAAGACACCGCGCAACGCTACCAGCCACGGGTCGAGGTACTCGATGTTCAACTGCGCACCGGCAAGGTGCTGGTTCACAACCTGATTTCCGGGACATTTCCCGGCAGCCCGCTGGAATTGCGCTACACGTTTCGCTTGAACGAGCAGGGCAAGATTGCCCGGTTGGACATTTCGTTGTGACGCAAAGCCCCTGTCTATACAGGGGCTTTTTGCTGGCATACTGCGCAGCTTCAGCCCGGAACTGCGGCCTCTATGACTTTCGATTCCCCGTTAAGCGCCTGGCAGTACGCCATTGAACACAAAGGCTTCATCCAGGACGAAGCCCAGGAACATGCCGTCTGGGCCCTGCAAAAGTGTCACGAATCCCTGCACGAAGGACGCAAGCCAATCACCGGCGTTTACCTGTGGGGCCCGGTCGGTCGGGGCAAGACCTGGTTGATGGACCAGTTCTACGAAAGCCTGCGGGTGCCGGCCCGGCGTCAGCACTTCCACCATTTCATGGGCTGGGTACATCAGCGCTCGTTCCAGTTGACCGGCACCGCCGACCCACTCAAAGCCCTGGCTCGCGAGTTGGCCAAGGAGGTCCGGGTGCTGTGTTTCGATGAGTTGTTCGTCAACGACATCGGCGACGCGATCATTCTCGGCCGCTTGTTCCAAGTCATGTTCGAAGAAGGCGTGGTGGTGGTGAGTACCTCCAACCAGCCGCCGGACCAGTTGTATGCCGATGGCTTCAACCGCGACCGTTTTACCCCGGCCATCGAAGCGATCAAGCAGCACATGCAGGTGATTGCGGTGGATGGCGGCGAAGATCATCGCCTGCATCCCGGCGCAGCGTTGCAGCGCTATTGGGTGGGGGCGCTGGATGAGCCCAGCGGGTTGGCCGAAGCGTTCAAGGCCCTGACGGCCGGGCAGTCGGTGTCCAGCGATCCGATCCAGGTCGGCTATCGCAGCGTCCACGTCGTGCAGGCCAGCGCCTCGGTGCTGTGGTGTCGTTACGCCGACCTCTGTGAGCAACCGTTTGCCGCCATGGACTTCATGGCCCTGTGCGACACCTTCAGCGCTATTCTGATGAGTGAAGTGCCCAACCTCAGCGCGCAGAAGCGTGAAGGGCGGATCGCCAGGGGCACCGAAGATGGCGTGGAGCGGGTGGTGGCCGGCGACCGTGAGCTGCCGCAGTTGTCGGTGCACGACGATGGCGTACGGCGCTTCATCGCGTTGGTGGACGAATGCTACGACCGCAAGGTGCCGTTGTACCTCGAAGCCCAGGTGCCGATGGAGGCCTTGTACACCGAGGGTTACCTGGAATTCCCGTTCCGCCGCACCCTCAGTCGCTTGCAGGAAATGCAGTTGCAACGGTTTGCCGAAGCTTGAACACAGGAGGCGCGACGATGACTCAACCCCTGTCTCACCATTTGCTGACCATGGCCTACCAGAATGCCTGGGCCAACCACCGACTGGCCAAGGCCTGGGGTCAGTTGAGCGCGGCGGAATTGACGGCGGCGCGGGTCAGTTTCTTCCCCAGTATCTGCGCCACCCTCAACCATATCCTGACCTGCGACTGGTTTTATGTGGACGCCTTGGAGCGCGAGCTGCGCGGTGATGTGCCGCATCCCGATTGCTACGTGTTTTTCAACGACGAGCAACCGTTTACCGTGGGCGCCGACCTCAAGCGTGAGCAGGTTCAGGTGGATCGTCGGCTGATCGCCTATTGCGAGCAATTGCGCGACGCCGACCTCGGGCGACTCGTGACCATCGCCCGGGACACGCCGCAACACGACAGTCGTCTGCGCATGCTCTCGCATCTGTTCGAACACCAGATTCATCATCGGGGGCAGGTGCATGGGATGCTCAGTGGCACGTCGGTGAAGCCGCCGCAATTGGATGAGTTTTTCAGTGCCGGGGAGTCGGGACTACGGGCCGAGGATTTTGCCGAGTTGGGTTGGACCGAAGAATTGATTTGGGGTCACTAAGATCCGGTTGTCGGCACGCCACCGTCACGCTAATGTCCTTGGCCAATTTGATGTATGCGATCGAGGGTGGAAATGGAATCCGCAGAAATACTTGTCCTTCAGGCCAGCTACACCAACCCGGTGCATGCCGAAGCCATTTGCCTGGTGTTGAACCACTACGCCGAAGACCCGATGGGCGGTGGCGAGCCGCTTTCAGCCGATGTCCTGCAGCAACTGCCGGCGGAACTGGCCAAGCGTCCTTATGCGTTCAGCGTGCTCGCGTTCGTCGGCGGTGAACCGGCGGGGCTGGTCAATTGCTTTGAAGGGTTTTCAACCTTTGCCTGCCGACCGTTGGTCAACGTGCACGACGTGGCGGTGGTGGCAAAGTTTCGCGGTTTGGGGCTGAGCCAGAAGATGCTGCAAAAGGTCGAAGAAATCGCCCGCCAACGCGGTTGCTGCAAAATCACCCTCGAAGTCCTGGAAGGCAACGCCGTGGCCCAGGCGTCCTACGCCAAGTTCGGCTTTGCCGCCGGCATGTTCGACCCGGCCCATGGCCGCATGTTGTTCTGGATCAAGTCGCTGTAAATCCCGGGCATAAAAAAGGGCGTCCATCAGGACGCCCGAAGTGTCAGCTCTGGCGATGGAACAGGGGTCGCCAAAGGTCCATCGGTTAAGTTCTGTAGGATTCGGTCACTTGTGCGGTTTGATCATCCGGAACCCGCAGTTCGCCACTTGGACGATGATCGGTCTGGCTTTGTGCGGAGGGAACCGGGAAGTTGTCCCAGTGATGCTTCATCCGTTCCGCGCCGCCTTCGGCAAACGCGCTGGTGGAACCGACGATGAGCAGACCGGCGAGGATCAAGCTGACTCGTTTCATGATGTATCTCCCACTAAGAATGACGGGGTGCCTTTCATCCGTGATTCAAGGGCGTGGGCGCAGTATTGGCAGGCCTCATTAAATCGAGGTTAACCCCGACCGAAACGTGGGAGCCAAGGCGCTCCCACGGTAGATTGTGGCGGTGGCTCAGAGTTTCCAGTCCAGGCTGAGCGTCACGGTGCGCGGGTCGCCCCAGAACACACCGTTATAAAAGCCGACGTTGTCGTAATACTTTTTGTCGAACAGGTTATCGACGTTCAGCGAGGCCGACAGGTGCTTGTCGAACTCGTAACGCGACATCAACTTGACCACGCTGTAGGCCTCCTGGCGGATCTTCGTGGGTTCGGTGACCAGGCCACCCTCGGCATTGCGTCCGACCGGGCGATTGGAGTTGCCCCAGATATCGCTCTGCCAATTCACCGCGCCGCCCACGGTCAGCGCATGCCAGTCGCCGGGCAGGCGATAGGCCGTGGACAGGCGCAACATGTTCAGCGGTTGAGTGGTGTTGGCCCGCTGCTTTTCGCCGTTGGCCGCGTGGGTGTAGGTGTAGCCGGCGGTCATGTTCCAGTCGGTCATGACTTCGCCGGATACTTCGACTTCGAAGCCCTGGACCTTCTGCCCCTTGCCCCCGGACTTGTAGAATTCCTTGCCCGTCACCGGGTTTGGTGGCACCGAATCGTCCACTTCGGCGACGTTGTCCTGCTTGCTCCAGAACAGCGCCGTGGCGACGTTCAGGCGTTCATCCAGCAAGCTGCCCTTGAGGCCCAGTTCATAGTTGCTGCCGACCACCGGGTCCAGGTATTTGCGATTGGCATCGCGGTTGTCCTGGGGTTTGAAGATGTCGGTGTAGCTGACGTACACGGTGTACTCGGGTGTGAGGTCGTAGAGCAGCCCGGCGTATGGCGTCCAGATATCACTGTGTTGCTGCGACGTGGTCTCGACGCCGGTCAATTGCAGGCTGTTATCGTAGGTCTTGGTGTTTTCCGAGGCTTTCCAGCTACCGTACCGACTGCCGAGCACCGCGTGAAAGCGGTCGGTCAGGTTGAGGCGGGTGGCCAGGTAGCCGGCCTTCTGCCGGGTGTTGTCCGATGAGCCGTTGAGGCCGGTGACGGTGTCGGGGAACTTGGCGATACCGCCCATGTATTTCCAGTCGGCAATGTTGTCGTAGCCTGCGGGTGTGGCGCCTTCCACGGCGTACGGCGACTCGGCACTGCGTTCGGCTTCGCCGTAGCCGAACATCAGCTCGTGCTCGCGCCCGAACAACGCGTAAGGGCCAGCGACGTTGAAGTCATAGGTTTTCATTTTCTGCGTGCCGACCATGTGGCCACGGTAGGCGCTCATGCCGCTGCGGTCGTCATTCGGGAACCCGCCACCGCCGTAGTAGACCTTGCCGTCGGTATCGCTCTCACGGTGGGTGTAGGCCGCCTTGAGGTGCCAGCCGCCGCCCAGTTGCTGGTCGAGGTTGGCGAAAGCTGTTTTGTCCCTCAATGGCCATGAGCTCCAGGAAGTCGCCATGTTGGTCGAACGCCCGAGGTTGGCCTTGCCACCGGCAGCATTCCAGTACGGCACGGTGCCCCAGGACGTGCCCTGGACCTGTTTGTCCTGATAGTCGTAACCCACCGCCAGCACGGTGTCGTCGGTGAGATCGGCTTCGAGCACGCCGTAGCCGACTTCCCGCTGCATCTGGTAGTGGTCGCGGAACGACTGACTGTCGCGGTAGGCCAGCACGCTGCGCCCGCGCAAACGTCCGTCGAACGCCAACGGACCGCCGACGTCCACGTAACTGTAGTAATCGTCATAGCTGCCGCCACTGACGCCGGTCTGGGCTTGCCATTGTGCGGTCGGACGCTTGCGCACCATGTTGATGGTGGCCGACGGGTCGCCGGCGCCGGTGGTCAACCCGGTGGCGCCGCGAACCACTTCGATGCGGTCGTAGATGATGGTGTCGGAGTCAGACTTCATCCGCCCGAAGGTATTGAGCATCCCGTCAATCTGGAAGTTGTTGATCGTGTAGCCACGGGATGAATAGCTGACCCGGTCCGAGTCATTGTGCTGGACCACCACGCCGGTCGTCTGGCTCATCGCTTCGGACAGCGTGCCGAGTTTGAAGTCGTCCATTTGCTGGCGAGTGACCACGGACACTGATTGCGGGGTTTCCTTGATCGACAGGTTCAACCGCGTGGCGGTGCTCATGGCACCGGTGGTGTAGGACTGGGTGTTTTCGGTGGTGCTGCCCAGGCCTTCGGCGGTGACGTTGGTGGCGGTGAGCTCCAGGGCGCTGGTAGCCGGGTCCTTGTCGGGCTCGGTTTCGGCCAGCAGATCAGGGCTCAGGGCTGCACTGCACAGCCCGAGGGTCAAGGTCATGGAACGGGTAATAGGCGCGAACATCGCGGCCGACTCCTTGTCTTCGAGGGAAAAATTCCGTTTGCTCAAAGACGAAGGGGAGCGGGGATATTTAGCGATAGACGAGAATAATTGTCATCTGAAGGCAGGCTGTGGGAGCGAAGCTTGCTTGCGAAAGCGGTGTGTCAGCCGACATAAATGCTGATTGACACGACGCCTCGCGGGCAAGCTTCGCTCCTACAGGGAGAATTGCGGGGTTACTGCTTGACCACTGCCGGCTCTGGAACCGCCGCAGTTTTCGGCTTCATCAAACTGAAATCGATCAGCGGACGTTCCTGGCGTTCATATGGGTTGCCGATCATCAGCGGTCGTGGCTTGAAGCTGTCGCTGACCAGGCTTTTGCTGCGGTCCAGTTCATCGAAACTCAACCCGGCCATGTCAGCCCAGGTGTGGATCAAGTGCGAGCTGCTGTAAGGGCGGCTCAGGTCGGCGGCAAAGTTCCAGTCGTGGGTTTCACGCCATTTTGGCGAGGCCCAGGCCATGAACGGAATGGTGTACATCGGCGCGGTCGGCTTGTTCTCGTTACGCCCCAGGGTGCTGTGGCCCGGGGAGTCGAACACGTCTTCACCGTGGTCGGAGAGGTACAGCAGGAAGCCGTTCGGATCGACCTTGGCGTAGTCCTTGATCAGGCTCGACACCACGAAGTCGTTGTACAGCACCGCGTTGTCATAGCTGTTGTAGGTCGGCACTTCGGCGTCGCGTACACCGGCCGGAACCCCGGCGCGATCCTTGAACTTGTCGAAGGTCGGCGGGTAACGGTACTGGTAGCTCATGTGCGTACCGAGCAGATGCACGACGATCAACTTGTGCGCCGCCGGGTCACCCAGGGCCTTGTTGAACGGCTCGATCACGTCGCCATCGTACTGGGCGGCGTTCTGGTTGCGGTTGTTGTTCAGGTACACCTGCTCGTCGGCCTGTTCGGAGAACGTGGTGAGCATGGTGTTGCGCTTGGTCATGGTCTGCTGGTTGGTGATCCAGAAGGTCTTGTAGCCCGCCTGCTTCATCATGCTGACCAGCGACGGTGTCGACAGGTACAGGTCCGGATTCTCTTCGTCGGCGAAGGTCAGCACCTGTTGCAGCGCTTCGATGGTGTAGGGGCGCGGGGTGATGACGTTATTGAAAATCGCCAGTTGATCCTTGAGCTTGTCCAGTTCCGGGGTGGTTTCCCGGTTGTAACCGTACAGGCTCATGCGCTGGCGGTTGGTGGACTCACCGATCACCAGCACCAGGGTCGATGGCTGGTCGGCCATGGTGTTCTTGAGGTTTTTCAGCGGCTCGATCTTGCTGGCATTGTCGAGCATGTCTTGCATGCCGGCCAGGGTGTCGAGGTAACGGTGATAGGCCACGGCCATCTGCCACGGCACGGCCGGCTCGATGCGGGTTTCGAACTTCTCGAAACCGCCGGCAAAACTGCCGGTGCGCGCGGTTTGCTTGATCAGCGGATAACCGACCACGGCCACCAGAATCGCGGTCGCGGCGACCAGTGCGCGGCCACGGGGCATGTACACCGGGCGCAAGCGGGTCCAGAGGAAGTAGGCGAACGCGGTGTGGGCGAGGAACGCGAACACCATCCACCAGGCAAAGTACTGGGTCATGTACTCGCCGGCTTCAGAGATGTTCGACTCGAACATGATGAAGATGACGCTCTGGGAAAACTCCTGCTGATAGATGAAGAAGTAGCCCAGGCTGGCCATCGAGCAGGCCCACAGCACGACGCCGATCAGCGCGGCCAACAGGCGGGTACGTTTGGGAAACAGCAGCATCGGCGCCAGCCAGATTGCGCTCATCACAAAGGCCTGGCGAAACCCGGTGAACCCGGAAGTCCCGGTCAACTGGATCAGCAGTTGGGTGATGCCCGAAAAGTACCAGAAGAACACAAACAGCCAGAGGAACCCGGCCCAATCGAAACCTGTCGCAGACGTTTTGCTGCGTTTGAACACTGCCATTCAGAACTCCCACCGGCATCAGCAAGCCACCGGCGTCATCAAACGAAACCCACGAGACACCACTGTCCGGGAACCGAACAGCCACAAGGATCGGGAGTATCGCTAGGCGAATGTGAAAACTTTGTGAGTTTTGTTCAGGGTCGCGACAGGTAACGAGGCAACCATTGGGAGAAGACTGTGTGGAGAGGGCTTGCTGTGGCGAGGGGGCCACCCTCACCACAAGACAGGTTCAGGACATCTGAAGAATGTGCTGCGGGGGAATCAGGCGTTCAACGCAGGCATCGACTGCCCGGATAGCTGAGCCTGTTGCTGCAACAATTGCCTGAGCTGCGCCACCTGGTTCTTCAAGGTGTCACGCTCGTCTTTCAATTGGCGCAGTTCATCACGACGAATCGTGACGTAGAGAGTTTGTGGGGGACGTGCGGTAACGATTGTGTCCATTGCTCACCTCGCAAATGGCCTGCATCAACTGTGATTGTGTCGTCCTTGGGAGCGACACCTTCACTATCGGCAGCGATTTTGATTTCTTTTGCCTGTGAATGGAACTTTTTTATTTTTCACGGTCGGTGTGTCTTTGCCACGATTCCCGACGTTATCAGTCTGGATCGGGCACAATGCCCGGAAACTTCATCCCGCCGCTCTGGACTAACCCACATTAGTCGCGTTGGGCTATAACCTTTGACACACTTTATTTGTAGTAAGGAGCATCAGCACATGCAACTCGGGATTATTGGACTGGGCCGCATGGGCGGTAATATTGCGCGGCGCCTGATGCTCAACGGGCATACCACCGTTGTTTACGACCGCAATACCGCCTTCGTCGAGAACCTGGCCAAAGAAGGTTCCACCGGCGTCGCCGACCTGCCAGCCCTGGTGGCTGGCCTGGCCAAGCCGCGTGCGATCTGGGTCATGCTGCCGGCCGGCGCGCCGACCGAAGACACCATCGAGACCCTGAGCAACCTGCTCGAAGCCGGTGACACCATCATCGACGGCGGCAACACGTTCTATAAAGATGACATTCGCCGGGCGAAAACCCTGTCGGAGAAAGGCCTGCACTACATTGACGTCGGCACCTCCGGCGGCGTCTGGGGCCTGGAGCGCGGCTACTGCATGATGATCGGCGGCGACGCCGAGACCGTGAAGCGCCTCGACCCGCTGTTCGAAAGCCTGGCCCCGGGCCTGGGTGACATTCCGCGCACCAAGGACCGCAAGTCCGACGACGACCGTGCCGAGCGCGGCTACATCCACGCCGGCCCAGCCGGCTCTGGCCATTTCGTGAAGATGATCCATAACGGCATCGAGTACGGAATGATGCAGGCGTTCGCTGAAGGCTTCGACATTCTAAAGACCAAATCGAGCGAAATCCTGCCGGAAGACCAGCGCTTCGACCTCAATGTCGGCGACATCGCCGAAGTCTGGCGTCGTGGCAGCGTGGTGTCTTCGTGGTTGCTCGACCTGACCGCCGATGCACTGGCCAGCGATCCGAAGCTGGAAGGCTATTCGGGCGAAGTCGCCGACAGCGGTGAAGGTCGCTGGACCATCGAAGCCGCCATGGAGCAAGCGGTGCCGGTACCGGTGCTGTCGAACTCGCTGTTCTCGCGCTACCGCTCCCGCGGGCAGGGCACCTTTGGCGACAAAATCCTCTCTGCCCAGCGCTTCGGCTTCGGCGGCCACGTGGAGACTCCGAAAAAATGACCAACACGATCCGCAGGAAATCCAAGGCAGAACCCGCACCACCGACCACGCTGTTCCTGTTCGGTGCCCATGGTGACCTGGTCAAGCGTCTGTTGATGCCGGCCCTGTACAACCTCAGTCGCGACGGCCTGCTGGGCGATGGACTGCGGATCATCGGCGTTGACCACAACGCCATCAGCGATGAAGCCTTCGCGCAAAAGCTCGAAGACTTCATTCGCACCGAAGCGGCCACCAAAGTCGGCAAGGGCGATCAGGTTCTTGATCCTGCCTTGTGGGCCAAACTGGCCAAAGGCATCAGCTACGTCCAGGGCGATTTCCTGGACGACAGCACTTATCAAGCCCTGGCGGCGAAAATCGCCGACAGCGGCACCGGCAATGCGGTGTTCTACCTGGCCACCGCGCCGCGTTTCTTCAGTGAAGTGGTGCGCCGACTCGGCAGCGCCGGCTTGCTGGAAGAAACCCCGGAAGCCTTCAGAAGGGTGGTGATCGAAAAACCGTTCGGTTCTGATCTGCAAACCGCCGAAGCCTTGAACGCCTGCTTGCTCAAGGTCATGTCGGAAAAGCAGATCTACCGGATCGACCATTACCTGGGCAAGGAAACCGTGCAGAACATTCTGGTCAGCCGGTTCTCCAACAGCCTGTTTGAAGCGTTCTGGAACAACCATTACATCGACCACGTGCAAATCACCGCCGCCGAAACCGTCGGCGTGGAAACCCGTGGCAGTTTTTACGAACACACCGGCGCCTTGCGGGACATGGTGCCCAATCACCTGTTCCAGTTGCTGGCGATGGTGGCCATGGAGCCGCCGGCCGCGTTTGGCGCCGATGCGGTGCGTGGCGAGAAAGCCAAGGTGGTGGGCGCGATCCGGCCGTGGTCCGTCGAGGATGCGCGGGCCAACTCGGTGCGCGGGCAGTACGCTGCTGGCGAAGTCGATGGCAAGCCGCTGGCTGGTTACCGCCAGGAGGGCAACGTCGCGCCGGACAGCAACACTGAAACCTACGTCGCGCTGAAAGTGATGATCGACAACTGGCGCTGGGTCGGCGTGCCGTTCTACCTGCGCACCGGCAAGCGCATGAGCGTGCGCGACACCGAGATCGTCATCTGCTTCAAGCCGGCGCCGTACGCGCAGTTCCGCGACACCGAGGTCGATGAGTTGCAGCCGACCTACCTGCGGATCCAGATCCAGCCCAACGAAGGCATGTGGTTCGACCTGCTGGCCAAGCGGCCGGGGCCGGCGCTGAAGATGGCCAATATCGAGCTGGGGTTCGCCTACAAGGACTTCTTCGAGATGCAGCCGTCCACCGGCTACGAAACCCTGATCTACGATTGCCTGACCGGCGATCAGACGCTGTTCCAGCGCGCCGACAACATCGAGAACGGCTGGCGCGCCGTACAGCCGTTTATCGACGCCTGGCAGCAGGACGCGAGCGTGCAGAGCTACCCGGCCGGTGAAGACGGCCCACAAGCCGCCGAGGACCTGCTGGCCCGCGATGGCCGCGTCTGGCACAGCCTCGGATGAGTGAGGTTGCGCAACATCCCATCCGTTTTCTGCTCAGCGACATGGACGGCACCTTGCTGCTGCCCGATCACAGCCTGAGCCAGCGCACCATCGACGCCTTCCGCGCATTGCGCGAGGCCGGAGTGTTGTTCAGCCTGGCCACCGGGCGCCCGCCCAAAGCCATGTTGCAGCAGATCGAGGCCCTGGGCGTCGATCTGCCCACCGCGGCCTTCAATGGCGGCACCATCGTCAAACCGGACGGCAGTCTGCTGGTCGCCCATTACTTGCCGGCGACCGCTGCACTGACCGCGCTGGCACTGTTTGCCGACCGGCCAGACATCGAAATCTGGGTGTTCAGCGGTGGCGATTGGTTGTTGAAAGACCCGAACGGCCCGATGGTTCCGCGTGAGCAGCACGGTTTGGGCTACCCGCCGGTGGTGGTCGAGAGTTTTGAGCCGTACCTGGAGCGCATCGACAAGATCGTCGCCACCAGCAACAACACTGACTTGTTGATCGAACTGGAAGCGCTGTTGCTGCCCAAGGTTGAAGGCCAGGCGCAAGTATCCCGTTCTCAGCCGATATACCTCGACGTGACGGCGATGCAAGCCAACAAAGGTGATGCGCTGGCGACACTGGCCGAGTACCTCGGCGTGCCGCTGGAGCAAACCGCGGCACTGGGCGACGGCGGCAATGACCCGGCGATGTTCCATCGTGCCGGGTTGTCGATTGCCATGGGTCAGGCGGAGGAGGCCGTGAAACGCCAGGCTGACGTCGTGACGGGCGCCAACACCGAAGACGGCGCGGCCCAGGCGATCGAGCGGTATATCCTCCCTCACGCGTAATGATCGTTCCCACGCTCCGCGTGGGAATGCAGCCCGGGACGCTCCGCGTCCCATTGGAACGCGGAGCGTCCCTTGAGGCATTCCCACGCAGAGCATGGGAACGATCAATGCGGGGTTACAGCCAGAAACTCACCGCATACCACCCCAAAACCCCCATCACCACCGTATACGGCAACGCCATCCACACCATCCGCCCATAAGACAAACGAATCAGCGGCGCAATCGCCGACGTCAGCAGAAACAGAAACGCCGCCTGGCCATTGGGCGTCGCGACGCTCGGCAGGTTGGTCCCGGTGTTGATGGCAATCGCCAGGGTCTCGAAATGCTCGCGGCTCATGTGGCCGGAGATGAACGCCTGTTTCACTTCGGTGATGTAGATCGTCGCCACAAACACGTTGTCGCTGATCGCCGATAACAGCCCGTTGGCGATAAACAGCATGCCCGGCTGTTGCTCCGCCGGCAGGGCCAGCACCCACTGAATCAACGGCGTAAACAGTTGCTGATCGTGAATCACCGCCACCACGGCGAAAAACACCACCAGCAGCGCCGTGAACGGCATGGCGTCCTTAAAGGCGTTGCCGATGCGATGTTCGTCGGTGATGCCGGTAAACGCGGTGATCAACACGATCACCATCAAACCGATCAGCCCGACCTCGGCAATGTGGAACGCCAATCCGGCAATCAGGATCAACGCCGCCGCGCCTTGCACCAGCAACGCCGCGCGCTGGCGCGAGGTGCGTTCGGCGTTGTCTTCGGCGGCATAGTTGGCCAGCACTGTGCGCACGTTGTCTGGCAGTAGCGTGCCGTAACCGAACCAGCGCAGCTTCTCCAGCAGCACGCAGGTCACCAGGCCGGCGGCCAGCACTGGCAGCGACACCGGGGCGATCTTCAGGAAGAACTCGGCGAAATGCCAACCCATCTCGTGGCCGATCAACAGGTTCTGCGGTTCGCCCACCAGCGTACACACGCCGCCCAATGCCGTGCCCACGGCGCCATGCATCAGCAGGCTGCGCAGAAAGGCGCGAAATTGTTCAAGGTCTTCGTGATGCAGTGTGGGCAGATGCTGATCGTCGCTGAACGCGCTGTCCTGGCGCGGATCGTTGCCCGACGCGACGCGGTGATACACCGAGTAAAACCCCACGGCCGCACTGATGATCACCGCCGTGACGGTCAAGGCATCGAGAAACGCCGAGAGGAATGCCGACAGGAAACAGAACATTAACGCCAGCAATGCCTTGGAACGCACCCCAAGCAACAGGCGCGAAAACAGAAACAGCAGCAGGTCTTTCATGAAGTAGATGCCGGCCACCATGAACATCAGCAGCAGGATCACCGGGAAGTTGTGCACCAGTTCGTCATACAGCGCCTGGGGCGTGGTCATCTTCAACAACAACGCTTCGACCAACAGCAGCCCGCCGGGCATCAGCGGATAACACTTGAGCGCCATGGCCAGGGTGAAGATGAATTCCAGGACCAGCAACCAGCCGGCGGCCACCGGCCCGACCGTCCACAACACCAAAGCGTTGAGGATCAGAAAGCCAACAATGCTGGCTTTGTACCAGCGGGGTGAATGCCCGAGAAAATTATGCGCGAACGCCTGGGCCATCGAACCGGACATCGGCTACTCCTTGTATTAAGAAGCGCGCAACTTGCCGTATGCGAAAGGGAAGATCAAGCGCAGGTGTTAGCTCAGGTAGCGCGCCACCACCGCCCGATAGTTGCCGTCCAGTGAATAACCGCCGACGACGATCCGGCCGTTGTCCTGCACGGCCAGGGAAGTGGCCGTGTCGAGACTGCGGCCCAGACGCGTGCGAACCCAGCCAATGCCGTTGGCAAAGCTGCGATCCAGATGCCCTTGTGGCAGATAGCGAGCGAGGATGAAGTCGGCTTCGACGCCGCCGATGGTGGCGCCGACGGCCAGCACGCTGCCATCCGGCTGCACCTGGGCGGCGGTCCATTGGCTGCCGCTGTGGCCGATTTCCAGGCGTTGTGGCTGGCCCCCGTTGCAATGATTATCCGGACGACCGTTGCTGTGCAGTTTCAGTGACAGGCAATGCATCGGGTCGCGGCTGCTGCCGAAACAGTGCAAGTCGCCATTGGTTTGCTGGACGATCTGGCTGATCTGCGCGCTGCGTCCCTGGGCCTTGAAGGTCATGAAGCCATCTACGGCGAAGCTGTCGTCCAGCGTGCCATCGGCGTGGTAACGCGCCAGCAGGCCTTCCTCGGGGAAATTGATCGCGCCGCCGGCCAGGATTCGTCCGTCCCGCTGCACCATCAGGCTGCCGAGCCAGGTATTCATCAATAGATGCCTGACCACGACGAAACCGCGGCCGTTGAAGTCGCGGTCCAGTGAGCCGTCGGTATTGAGGCGGATCAGCAGGCCGACGTGATCGGCCAGTTCGAAATGATGATTGGCCAGCAGCAGGATCCGCCCGTCATCCTGCACGCAGATGTCGCAGGCTTCGGCGCCCGGCACGCCGGGCGGCAACCAGTCGTCACGCAAACCCATGGACAGATCGCCCGGCAGCCGCACCACCAGCCGGCCCTTGTCGCCAAAGCCTCGAACCGGCTGGCCATCGGGGTCGAACAGCGCCAGGGCGGGCAGGGTGCGACGGGCGTTTTCGTAATGCAGGCCGGCCAGCAGGATCGACCCGCAAGGCAGAACATGGACCTTGCTGCCCATGGCCTCGAAGCCCAGCGCGAACTGACCGATCAAACTGCCTTGATTGCCAAAAGCCAGATCCGCCGAGCCATCCTCCAGCAGGCGGGCCAGGCCAAAGCGGCTACCGCCATGGGTACCAACCTTGGCCGCGACCAGCAGGCGCCTTTGCGGATCGAGGGCAATACCGTTGGCCATGCTGGAGGAGCTGCCGGCGAAATACACCTGGGTTTTGCCGGCGGCGGCAAAATCCGGATCGAGATGCCCGGCTAGATTCAGGGTGGCAGGGCGGGCCAACGCGGTTTGGGTTTGCATGCACGCATCTCCTTGCCAGTTGACCTTATCCCTGTAGCCGGGAGGGTCACGGCGCGTGCGAAACATTCAATCCCTGAATGCCTGGACGCACAACTGTCATAACTAACAGGTGGAGGGTCGCTGTGTGCCAGAACAGTGTCTTTTGGAACCACTGATAAGCTGGCCAAGTTCCATAAAGCAAAAGATCGCAGCCTTCGACAGCGCCTACATTGGAATACGATCCCGTAGGAACTGCCGAAGGCTGCGATCTTTTGGCTCTTTAATTAATGAGGCATGGACCACGACTGCAGCGTGTAGCCATCTTCGCTCAGCGCTTTACGTGCCTGTTCCAGCCGATGTTCAAGTTGTACCGGATCGGAATAAGCGCTGCATGGAATCTGCGCGCGGCCGACGCGGTTATTGGTGAGGTCGATGACACTCAGGCTGAGTTCGCCGTTGCCTTCTTGTGGCGCCCAGGCCACGCATTGAAAGGGTTCGAATGCGTGTTTGGCAATCAAAAGAGCTTCGTTGATACGGAGCGGGGCGGTCATGGGGTCTTCTCTCTGTATGCCCAATCAAGTGATGTGCCGTCGGTTGGGCTTACCGTTCGGCTGGTTACTTGTACTGATGCCCTCAATAGGGGGTCGGGTCACACACAATCCAAAGAAAATTCAACTTTCTTTCATATACTCAATGTTCGGGCCGTGTTTGAAAGCTGAATGAAAGGTTCAAGTCGTTAGGTAACTAACAAAACACCTTCTTATAACTAATTAGTTAAGACTCCTATAGTCAAACGATACAAGGCCCTGTCAAATTATTGCTAATGTTACAGCCAGGTCCGCCAAATGACTGTTTTTAATAATATTTCCTTAAATTTGGCGCCAAGGAACAGTCATGATAGAAGCGCCTGCTTTACGACGTCTGTTAGTGGTTGATCCTTGCGATGATTGCCACCGTCTTTTGCCGGGCTTGCGCGCGGTAGGGTGGGATGTCGACAGCTGTACGCTGGAAAACGCCGCCGATCGCACCTGCGATGTCGGGCTCCTGCGATTGCAGCCCTTCCACCTGGAGCGACCCGAAGCCGTCAAGGAATTGATCAGCCGCAGCGGCACCGAATGGATTGCCGTGCTCAACCAGGAAGTCCTGCGCCTGCAGAACGTCGGGGATTTTGTGTGCGAATGGTTCTTTGACTTCCACACCCTGCCGTTCGATGTGTCCCGGGTTCAGGTAACCCTCGGGCGCGCGTTCGGCATGGCGCGGCTGCGCGGGCAGGGCACGATTCACATCGATCAGCCAGAACACGAGTTGCTCGGTGACAGCAAGCCGATCCGCGAACTGCGCAAGCTGCTGAGCAAACTGGCGCCCACCGAGTCGCCCGTGCTGATCCGTGGTGAAAGCGGCACCGGCAAAGAATTGGTCGCCCGCACCTTGCACCGACAATCCCAGCGCCACAGCAAGCCCTTTGTGGCGATCAACTGCGGCGCGATTCCCGAACACCTGATCCAGTCCGAATTGTTTGGCCACGAGAAAGGCGCCTTCACCGGCGCGCACCAACGCAAGGTGGGGCGGATCGAAGCGGCGAACGGCGGCACCCTGTTTCTCGATGAAATCGGCGACCTGCCGTTGGAGTTGCAAGCCAATCTGCTGCGCTTCCTCCAGGAAAAACACATCGAACGAGTCGGTGGCAGTCAGCCGATTCCGGTGGATGTGCGGGTGTTGGCGGCGACCCACGTCGACCTTGAAGCGTCCATCGAAAAGAAACGCTTTCGCGAAGATTTGTACTATCGCCTCAACGTCCTGCAAGTGGTCACCGCGCCGCTACGTGAACGCCACGGCGATCTGTCGATGCTGGCCAACCACTTTTCCCATTTCTATAGCCATGAAACCGGTCGCCGTCCGCGCAGCTTCAGCGAAGACGCGCTGATCGCCATGGGCAAGCATGACTGGCCGGGCAATGTTCGCGAGCTGGCCAATCGGGTACGTCGCGGGTTGGTGCTGGCCGAAGGACGCCAGATCGAAGCGCGAGACCTGGGGCTGATCAGCCAGCAGACCGTCGCCGCGCCGATGGGCACGCTGGAAGACTACAAGACCCGCGCTGAACGCCAGGCCTTGTGCGATGTGCTTAACCGCCACAGCGATAATTTGAGCATCGCCGCCAAGGTGCTGGGGGTGTCCAGGCCTACCTTCTACCGTTTGTTGCACAAGCATCAGATCCGTTAGCGAGATCAGAAGATCGCAGCCTCGTTTCACTCGACAGCTCCTACACCGGAACCCCTGTAGGAGCTGTCGAGTGAAACGAGGCTGCGATCCTTTAATGATCCAAACCAAAAAAGCCCCGCTGCGGTTGAAGCCGCCGCGGGGCTTTGCTGTTGTGGATCAGAAGTAGTACGGGAATTTCAGGCTGAAGGAGAAGTCTGGCGAGTCGTCGGTCAGGCCGATGGCCAGGTTGGGCACGATCGTCAGGTTGTCGGAGGCTGCCAGGGTCATGCCGATGTTGAAGTTGGCCGAGTTGTAGTCGCTGTTGGAAATCGACTGCCAATCACCACCGTCCGGTCTGATTTTGCTCTTGCGGGCGAACTGGTCGGTGAACGAAAACGACATACTCATCTTCTCGTTCAAGGCGAATGCAATGCCGGCGCCGACCTGCCAGGAATCGCCCAGTTTCACGTCGCCTTTGACTTTGGAACCGACCTGCGGGCTGATGTCGCTGAAAGAGTCCTGCATGTTGTAGGTGTAGGACAGCGTGCCGAACAGCACGGCCGGGTCGAAGGTCTTGACCAGCGAGAGCCCCGGGGTGATCGCCCAGACACCATTGCCGGTAGGCAAGTCCTCGGGTACCGCGAGGTTATCGTTGGTTGGATCCTCGACCAGCTTGATGCCGTAAGGGTCCTTGCCGGTCGGCGCCTTGACGCGCAGTGTCGCGACCGCGTCGGGCCAGTTGGCCGACTCATCCAGAAACTTGTACGCAACGCCCACGTTCACATCGCCGATGGTCGGGTCGCGGGTAACGGTTGCGTCCGACGTCACCGGGCCTGCGCCACCCGCGCCGCCGGAAGAATACGTGGATTCGCGATAAACCACGGGGACGTTAATGTCGAACTGCCAACGTTGTGCCACGTTGTAGCGGGCGGTCAGGTCCAGGGTCCAGTTGTCGGCCTTGATGCGGTCGAGGTTGATGTTGCCGAGAAAAATCGAGTCCAGTGCCAGGAAGCCGTTGAGCGTCAATGCCCGGGTATCGTAGTGCGTGTAGGTCACGCCGGTTTCGAGGCTGAACTTGCCGCCACCGAAGAAGCCGCTGGCTTCGTCATACAAGTTGGAAACGCTTTGCGCAGGCTCCGAATCGTCCTTGAGCGATTGGCCGTATGAACTGCCAGTGGTTCCGGGCGCACCGGCGGCCACCGCCTGTCCACCCTTGACCGTTTCGGCGGGGGATTTGGTCAGGCGTTTGGGAGCAGGTGTCGCGGGAGCTTCTTCGACTTGGCGAACGCGTTGCTCAAGTACCATCAGTGCATTCTGTTGTGCTTCGTAACGCTGCTTCAACTCCATGAGTTCTTGTTTTAATGCTTCGACCTGAGGGTCCGGGGCTGCGTAGAGCAGTGTCGCCGGGGTCAGGCTACTCAAACAGACGATAGCTCTGAACGTTAACGATCGGTGCATGGGTTAGCCGTCCCTTCTGATTAGATCTGAATGAGACTGAGCGTAGATCAGAATCCGATAGTGCGAAGGCCTTTGAGCTGGTCCAGATTGCCACTTACAGACCCGGCTGTCGGCACGTTGTCACGCAGCACAACATTAAAGGACGTGAGGTTGCGAACCTGGTTGCTACTGCCGAGCAAAGTCGTGTTCTGCATCAGTCCACCCTGAGCCAGGCGTTGTACGGTACTGCCCTGGTTGTTGTTAGCCACGATGTTGAGTTGCACGCCAGCACCGGTCGAGGAAACGCTCAGCGAACCCGCGCCATTGTTGCCGACCAACGTCGAGCCTGCGGCCAATGCCTGGCCCTGCGGTTGCGTTGCCTGGCTGGCTTGTTCGACCTGGCTAGCCTTCGCTACGTTGATATCCACGTTGTTGTAGGCGGTGTTGTGGTCGCCGGCAGCGCGCACGACTTGAGTGACGCCTTCAGTGCTGTTGAGGCCGCCGCCGCCGGTGACGCTGCCTGTGCCTGTTGCCGTGCCTGCGTCGGAGCCTTGCGAACGCGTCTGGCCAGTAGGTTTTTCGTCGATCATCGACACATAGAACTGTGGCTTGATGGTCGATTGCTGGATATTCATCGAGGACCTCGCCCCGATCACTTCACCTTTGGCATTTTGCCAAGTGCTGGTCATGACAATGCCGAAACTGACGATCCGTCCCGGCATGACAAATCGGCCGCGCAGGGTCGCCAATTCCTGATCCTTCAGTTCAATGGGTTTGAACGTCTCTGCCTGGATCGGCAGGCTGGCGGCCAGGCAAACCATGGCCAGCCAGGTTGAAGTTTTCATTGGATGCTCCCGGAGCTTCATGCTCCCTTGTTATTAGAAGAAGTCGCTCTGGATGAATCCGAAATCCATCAACTCTGCGTCTTGCACCGGGCTGAACATGTTGACGCGGTTCTTGGCAGTCAGTGGCATGGGAGGGTCGAGCAGTGCGTTGGTTTTGTCGTAGCCCTGGCCGATGACGGCGAAAATGATGCCGTTCCAGCCTTTGACAAAATCATCGACGCTGAAACGTTTATGACCGAGTACCGGATCTCCGATATAGACCCAGCCCTTTTGGACTTTTTGCAAGACCACAAAGTGTTTGTAGCCACGGATGTCCATGAGGACCACTACCGGAATTTTGATCTCGTTCAACGTTTCCGTCGCGACCCGATAGCCACGGGCGCGCATGCCGATACTTTCCACGTAACGCTTCATGTCGAGCATGGAGAAGCCCTGGACGCGGACAAGATCTTGATCGGAGTGTGCCAGCATGCCTTCAATGATCTGATTTTCACTCACGTCCAGCCAATAGGCCTGGCGCAAGATGGTTGCCAGCGCCGCGGCGCCGCAACTGAAGTCGGTTTTCTGTTGCACCAGGTCGGCAAACTTACGTTCGCGTACGCTCTGGATCGGCTTGTACACCACCGCACCACCCGGCAGGACGGCAAGCGGCATTTGGGCAGCCTCGATCACACTGGCCACGCAAAGCAAAATTGCCAAGGCGATAATGCGCATGGTGGGATGCCTTCTGGTGGTGGTTGAAAAAGGCCCCCGTGAGGGGGCCCCAAAGACAGCCATTAGAACGATTGGTTGGAAATGGCCAGCGAGTTGCTTTGTTGGTTGCCCACACCAGCAGCCACGTTGACGCCCAGGTTGCCGCTGCCGCCATTCACCGAACCGCTCAGGGTTGCAGTGTTGGTCACAGGGTTGGCCCAGCCAGTTGGAGTCAGCACTTGATAAGAGTAGGTGTTGCTCAAATCATAAGAGCTGCTTTCGCTGTAGCTTTTCGCTTTGTCATACGCAGACTCGGACGATTTGCTGCCCGATTTTTCGTACGAGGAGTCAGACGACTTCGAGTACGATTTGTCGTACGATTTTTCAAACGACGAATCGCGAGATCTGTCGTACGAAGAATCGCGCGATTTGTCGTACGAGGAGTCGTGCGATCTGTCGTAGGATTTGTCTATCGATGCATCAAGCGTCGCGTCGAGCGATGCGTTCAGCGATGCGTCGGAAGACCTGCTGCGGGTGCGATCGCCGAAGCCATTGTTGAAGGTAGTGGAGCTGGAAGCCGCCGCCGCAGCGTCCAACGTAGCGTTCAAGGAAGCGCTCAAAGAAGCACTCGAAGAACCGCTTGCACTACTGCTGTTGGAACCGCTGGCATTGCTGCTGTTGGAACCGCTGGCATTACTGGCGCTGGAACCGCTTATATCCACGCTTTTTGAACCGCTGGCGTCATAGCTTCTGGAGCCGGCTGCGTCCCAGCTCGAAGAAGCGCTTTGACTGCCGCTGGCTTCGGAGGACTTGTCGCGAGAGAAATTACCGCTGGCCGAATTGGTCACGGTGATCGTATCCACGCGATACGTCCGATCGGCGTTGTTATTCACCACCAGGCCAGGACCTTGTTGATCGGCAGAAGCGGTGGCAGTTGCGTTACCCAGCGGGGCACTGGTGTTGGCAATGGCCATGGTGTTTTTCTGCTGGTTGAGGTCGCCGCCAGCAATGTTGATGCCCATGTTGCCGCTGCCGCTATTACCCGATCCGCTCATGACGGCAGAAGATGTGCTGCCGAAGTTGTTGACCCGGTTGTCGTTGCTGTATTGCTTGACGCTAGCGGTGGCGGAGGCAGTGCCGAACACGAAGCTGTTATCCAGACTGGAGTCTGAGGCAGCGTTTGCAATGGCGGCCGCGTTGTCTTGTTGGTTGCCGTTGCCTGCAGCCACGTTGACGCCGACGTTGCCACTGGTGCCTGTGGCAGAGCTGGTCATCTCGGCTTCGTTGACAGTCCCTTCGTTACGGATGCGGTTGCCGGTACTGCTCTGGTTATCCCAGGCATTGGCAGTCGCGTAAACAGGGATCTTTGTTGGAGGAGGAGTGTGGTGACCATTGTTGTTATGGCCATTGTTATGGCCATTGTGGTCGTTGTCGCGCTGCCCAGCTTGTACAGCAACAGCCATGACCGCAGCAATTGCGAAAACCAGAGGCTTGATTGCCATCGAAGGTTTCATGGTGATTCTCCGTACTTATTTTAGGTTAAGTGTTGTTTCCTACCTTTTTGGGTCAATCCGCGACCCGTACGCTCAGGGTGTTGGCCATTCGGTTTCCCACTCCGGCGCTCTGATTCAACTGGATTACCCCACGGCTACCGGTGAAAGCCTGATCGCTTGTGGCGACCTGGCGATAGCCTGGTGCAGAGTCAGTTGGATCGGAGTTGTTGATCAGCGCCACGTTCTGCTGCATGAGGACACTGTCGTCGATACTTTGCGGCTGTGTACTGATGCTTATCCGCAGGGCATTGGCTTGCTGGTTACTGGCGCCCGAGCTCTGGTTGACACCCAGTACGCCGTTGCCGTGGCTGAAGGAGTCGCCTTGAATGCTGGATCGAGCATCGATCCTGGGGTCGACTTGCGTACGCAGCCGTTGGCGAATCTGTGTGGTAGCACTGGCATTGGTGCCAATGGCGATGGCCCGGGCGTTGGCTTGTTGCTGCAGATCGCCCGCTGCCTGGTTGACCGAGAGGTTGCCCTGATACTGCGAGCCCGAACCGTTGATGTCGGCGTTATCGATGACGGGAGATTGGGCAAAGGACGACGCACTGCAAAACATGGCGATAATCAGCAGTGAGCGATTCATCTTAACGGTCTCCCGTCAGGATTTTGAGAGCACCCAGGCCTTGCTGGATGTTCGAATTGACCATGTTGGCAATGCCGTTGCCCGAATTTCCCGAACGTCCAGCGGGGAGGTTGGACAGTTGGGACTGGTTGCTGATATTGCCGCCCAGGTTGTTGGTGTTTTGAGTGACCAGGCGGTTGATGCCCGCACCGCTGGCGACGTTGGCAAAGTCGCCGTCGCTCAACTCGTTCGTTTGCGTGAGGATTTGTTTGGACGGGTTGGCATTGACGGTCGTGGGGTTCGGGTCGGGGATCAGCGGAGGAATCGTTGCGTTGCGCGTCTGGACATCACGTTTGATCGTGATGATGCCGTTGTCAGCCTGGACGGGCAGGCAGAAACTTGAGCCGAGAGCGCATCCGATCAGCAGGAGGCGGTAGATGCTTCTATCAAATTTCCCCACGGCGGCAATTCCTTCTGTAAATGGAACGCTGGCCCTTATCAGCGTTGCGAGGTAGAGAGCAGAAGGTGTGCCGGTTTTTGTTTTTCTATTAAAAACAGTTAGTTGAATCTTATTGTCGGGATGGTCAAAAAATTTTTGTAACGCCACTGAGACACAGCCGCGCAAAAAACGCCGTCGATGCTGGCGGCACTGCGTGCCAAAGCACTTATTGGCGACGTGTATCAGCGGCTTAACAGTTGTGTTCTGAAGGGGGAGGACCGCTTTAGTTCGCAGGTTTGCTTGGGAGGGGCTGTATCAGAAATGGACATTGCGGCACCGTCAGGCTTCAAGCAGGCGCCGCACAACCTCGAATGCCGTGTCCTTGCGTTGTTGCCAATCACCGTGCAGTACCTGATAGGGCTGGCGGTGCAGGTCAAGCCATTCATGGTTGGCCTGGAAAAATGCCTGGCGCTCTGCCAATTGCGGCTGGCAACGTTGCCCATCGTCATGCCAGGCGACGGTTTCAGGGCTCAGCAGCAAATGCAGGTCGTAGTGCCGTGCCAGCAATGCGTGCTCGATCCACGTCGGGCAAGCGCCAAACAGCGTGCGACTCCAAAGGATATTGCTCAAGAGGTGGGTATCGAGGATCAACAATGACGGTCGTTTGGCGCGTGCTTCATCTTCCCAGGCCAACTGGCCACGTGCGATGGAAGTAATGTCATCGTAGAAGGTGTCGCGGGCTTCGCTGTCAATGAAATGCCGAACGTACTCACCGACCAACAGGCCGCCAAAATGGGCGTGGATCTCGCTCGACAGCCAGCTTTTTCCGCTGGATTCCGGGCCTGTCAGCACCAGCACTTTCATGCGTGCAGCGCCGGATCGGCGCGCCATTCGCGCCAGCCTTGCACGGCAATCACGGTGAACAAGGCGTACAGGGTCGCGGTCAGGTACAGGCCCTTGTAGATGAACAGGCTGACAAAGATCACATCGAGGACGATCCACAGCGGCCAGCATTGCACGCGTTTTTGCGCCATCCATAACTGCGCCACCAGGCTGAAACCGGTCAGCGCCGCATCGAGCCAGGGCTGCGCGGCGTCGGTCCAGTGGGCCATGGCCGCGCCCAGCAGCAGGCTGCCGATGGCGCCGACGACCAGCCCGAACACGATCGAACGGGCCCCCAGTTCACTCACTTGCCGGCCGTCATGAGTATCGCCGGCGCGGGTCCACTGCCACCAGCCATAGAGTTGCAACGCGGCGTAGATCACCTGCAGCAACATGTCCGAATACAGCTTCACCTCGAAGAAGATCCAGCTGTAAAGCAGCACCATCACCAGCCCGATCGGCCAGCACCAGGGATTCTGTTTGACCGTCAGCCAGACGGCGATCACGCCGAGGGCGGCAGCAAACAGTTCAAGCCCGGACATGGGGGTTCCTTGGGGGAGTCGAAAGAGGGGGCGGATTGTAGCCGCAGGACCGGCCAGCGCAAACCCACAGGGATCCGTTACACGCGGAACTGTTTGAGCAACCCGTTCAATTGCTCGCTCAATTCCTTGAGGTGAACACTGGCCAGGCTCGATTGCTCGGCCGCCAGCGCCGTGCTGTGGGATAGCCCGGCTGCCTGGGTGACGTTCTGGTTGATGTCTTCCACCACGTGCGCCTGTTGCAGAGTCGCGCTGGCGATGGAGGCGTTCAGCCCGTTGAGGTTGCGCAGGGCCTGGCCGATGGCGCTCAGGCTCGCGCCGGCCAGCCCGGCCTGTTCGATGGTCAGTTGCGAGGCGCGACTGCTGTCGCTGATCACCTTGACCGCCGCTTCGGAGTGGTTTTGCAGGCGTTCGATCATCGCCTGGATTTCCGCCGTGGACTTCTGCGTGCGCTGGGCCAGCAGGCGCACCTCATCGGCCACCACCGCAAAGCCGCGACCTTGCTCGCCCGCCCGGGCGGCTTCGATGGCCGCGTTGAGGGCCAGCAGGTTGGTCTGTTCGGCAATCGAGCGAATCACTTCCAGTACGCTACCGATCTGGGTGCTTTCGGCAGCCAGGGTGCGAATCACTTCCACCGCCTGGTCAATGGTGCCGGAGAGTTTGTCGATCTGCTGCAAGCTGCCATCAATGTTGACCTGGCCTTGCTGCGCCTGGGACTCGGCGTCGCGCATTTCACTGGCGGCGTGCTCGGCGTTCTTCGCCACGTCCTGCACGCCGTAGGTCACTTCATTGATCGCGGTCGCCACCAGTTCCATCTGCTGGGACTGCTGCTGACTGCGTTGCTGCGCCTGCGCCGCATCGTTGCCCAGGTCGCTGGACGATTGGCCCAACGCGCTGGCGGACACCTGCAACTGGCTGATCACCAGACGCAGCTTGGCGGTAAAGGCGTTGAAGTGGTGCGCCAGTTGCGTGACTTCGTCCTGGCCGTGGGTGTCGAGGCTGCGGGTCAGGTCGCTTTCGCCGCTGGCAATGTTGGCCATGGCGTTCACGGTTTCCTGCAACGGCCGCACGATGCTGCGGGCAATCATGATCACCAGCAACGCCATGATCAGCGCAATCGCCAGGCCGATAAACGAGGCTTTCCAGACCTGGCCGTAGAACTCGGCCTGCATGTCATCGATGTACACGCCGGAGCCGATGATCCAGCCCCAGGGCTCGAACAACTTGACGTAGGAGGTTTTTTCCACCGGCGCACTGGCGCCCGGTTTCGGCCAGCGGTAATCGACCATGCCGGCGCCCTTGGCCTTGGCGATGATGACCATCTCGTTGAACAGCGCGAAGCCGTCCGGGTCGCGGATCGCCGAGAGATTCTGGCCTTCGAGTTTCGGGTTGGCCGGGTGCATGATCATCACCGGCGTCAGGTCGTTGATCCAGAAGTAGTCGTTCTGGTCATAGCGCAGACCGCGAACCGTGGTCAGCGCCTGTTTCTGCGCCGCTTCGCGGGTGAGGGTGCCGGCAGTTTCCAGGTCATGGTAGTAGTTGAGGATGCCACTGGCGGTCTGTACCACGTGCTGGGTCTTCTGTGCCTTGGCGTGGTACAGGTCGTCGTGGATCTGTTTGAGCATCAAGACGCCCAAGGTCAATAACATCACGATCGCCACGATCAAGATGAGCCACAAGCGTCGGCTGATCGACACACTGCGCAAGCTGTTCATAACGCTGTCACTCCAGATTCTTTTTCTTGTAATAAACGATCGCCAGCATCCAACCACACTTTGCCGGTGGGGCCTATCCGACCCAAGTCCAATTACGCGGCGGCGTAAACGGGGCTTGTCTGATAGGATTTCGGCCTCGCGCGGAAAAACCTGAATCCAAGTTGATTTTTCACGGAATTTTTACGGTTTCGTAGGGATCCTGTGCGCGCGGGACTTCAGCTACGCTGAGCGCAGTGAACGTACTAAAAATATTAACGGGGCAGGCCTTTGAGCACTGTCTTTGGGGGATTGATGGATCTTTGGACGGCCTTCCAGGCACTGATTCTAGGCGTTGTAGAGGGGCTGACGGAGTTTTTGCCCATTTCGAGTACCGGACACCAGATCATCGTCGCGGATTTGCTCAACTTCGGTGGTGAACGGGCCATTGCATTCAACATCATCATCCAGTTAGGCGCGATCCTCGCGGTGGTCTGGGAGTTCCGCCGCAAAATCCTCGACGTGGTCGTCGGCTTGCCGACCCAGCCGAGCGCGCGACGCTTCACCGCGAACCTGCTGATTGCCTTCATGCCGGCCGTGGTGCTGGGGGTGATTTTTTCCGATTTGATTCACCACTACCTGTTCAACCCGATCACCGTGGCCGCGGCGCTGGTCGTGGGCGGGATTGTCATGTTGTGGGCCGAGAAGCGTCAGCATGAAGTGCATGCCGAAACAGTCGACGACATCACCTGGCAGGACGCGCTGAAAGTCGGCTTTGCCCAGTGCCTGGCGATGATCCCGGGGACTTCGCGTTCCGGCTCGACGATTATCGGTGGCCTGCTGTTCGGGCTGTCGCGCAAAACCGCGACCGAGTTCTCGTTCTTCCTGGCGATGCCGACGATGGTTGCAGCGGCCGTGTATTCGGGGTTCAAGTACCGCCATCTGTTCGTGCCGGCGGACTTTCCGGTGTTCGCCATTGGTTTTGTCACCGCGTTTATCTTTGCGATGATCGCGGTCAGAGGCCTGCTCAAATTCATTGCCACCCACAGCTATGCGGCATTTGCCTGGTATCGCATTGCGTTTGGCCTGGTGATCCTGGCGACCTGGCAGTTCGGTTGGGTTGATTGGACAGCTGCCAAGCCATGAATGATTCCAGCGCGCGACATAACCCCGGCCGTAAATCCGGGGGCGAGGTCCAGCATCTACGCTTGAAACTGCTGGTGTTTGCCGCCCTCTGCGCGTTGCCGTTGTACGGCTCGCTGATGCTGTGGCTGCGCGCGGTGTCAGTGATTCCGCTGGCGGCCTACGGCGTGGTCAGCGTGGTGGCGTTTTTCCTGTACTGGAGCGACAAGCGCAAGGCCCGCGCCGACACCTGGCGCACGCCGGAAAACGTCCTGCACGCGGTAGAACTGGCCGGTGGCTGGCCGGGCGCCTTGCTGGCCCAGCAAGTGTTCCGGCACAAGACCCGCAAAGTCTCGTTTCAACTGGTGTTCTGGCTCATCGTATTGATGCACCAGGTATTCTGGATCGACCAGTTGTTCCTCGGCGCGAACTTGCTCGCCTTCTTCTAAAGGACACGCACATCGGATGTAGCAGCTGTCGAGCGGAGCGAGGCAGCGTTCGGCGGCGAAGCCGTCGTAAAACCTGCGCACTCGGACTTCCTGAAACACCGCGTCGCCTGACTTCACGACTGCTTCGCAGCCGAACGCTGCCTCGCTCCGCTCGACAGCTGCTACACGGGCCGGACGCAACCTTCGGCTGTTGTTACAGCAGCAGCCCGACCTGAGTGCGCTTGGGCAACTTGCTCACCACCAGCTGGTGGGAACGTTGCAGCAGCGCCTTCAGTTCTTCGGCGCCCAGCGGGTAGGGCGTCTGCATGATGATCCATTGCGCCCGGGCCAGGTACGGCGCCGGGTGAATGCCCGGTCGGTCGCAATGACCGAGAAACAGATCCTTGTCGACCTTGAACGCCAGGGACTCGCCCCGCAGGTTCTGCAAGGCGAACATCTTGTTCCCGGCAATCGAAAACACCCGCACGCCGCCCCATTTGTAATCCTCCCGCGCACCCGGCAACCCCAGGCAAAACTCGGCGACGTCCGCTTCGCTCATGCGACCAGCCTTCATATCAAACGGTCCCCACAGGCATTGAATGATTCGATCAAGTGGTCGAGCCAGGCGCGCACGGCCGGCATCACCCCGCGCCGATGAGGGTAGACCGCTTGCAGCCAGCCGCCAGGCATCGACCAGTCGGGCAGCAGTTGGATCAATGAGCCGTCCGCCAGCTCCGACTCGCAATACATCATTGGCAGCACCGTAAAACCCTGGCCGGCGAGGGCGCAGGCGCGGCGCACGATAAAGTCGTCGATGCCCAGCCGTGCTTCCAGCGCCAGGTCATAGCTTTTACCCTGTTGATCGAGCATACGGATATGCACCATACGGTCGGGCTCCAGCGCCCCGAGTACCGGTAAACCCTTGAGGTCTTCCGGATGGTTGATTTCCCGGCCGTGGAGGAAGGCGGGGCTGGCGACCATCAGCGTCTGCGCCTGACGCAGGCGTCGGGTGACCAGCAACGGGTCCTCATCGCCCAGTTCGCGTACGCGCAGGGCAACATCGACTCCTTCGGTGACCAGATCGACACGGCGGTTGACCAGCATGACCTCCAGCTGCACCTGCGGGTATTTCCCGAGAAAGTCGCTGATGATCGTCGGCAACATTTGATTGGCCAACCCTACCGGGCAAGACACCCGCAATCGCCCTCGGGGTTCGCTGGACATGCTGGCCACCGCTTCGTCGGCCATCTCCGCTTCCAGCAACATCGCCTGACAGTGGCGCAAGTAACGTTCGCCCACGGCGGTCAGCTTGAGTTGACGGGTGGTGCGTTGCAGCAGGCGCGCACCCAGGCGTTCTTCCAGCTCGGCGATGCGCCGCGACAGCCGCGACTTGGGAATTCCCAGCAAGCGCCCGGCCGCCGCGAAACCACCGGCTTCGACGACTTTGGCGAAATAGTAGAGATCATTGAGGTCTTGCATGGTCTGGGCTCGATCGTTCTATCAGTGGGACGAACTATCGCATTGTTGCGGGCTAATCAGCTATTGGTTTCATCTGTAGCATCAACTCCATCAGATCGCCCGGTGGCGATCCTCACCTGGAGATCCTTATATGAAACTGTTGCATATCGATTCGAGCATTTTGGGTGACAACTCGGCTTCCCGTCAGTTGAGCGGCGAAGTGGTGAAAGCCTGGCAAGCTGCTGACGCTTCGGCTGTCGTGACTTATCGCGACCTGGCCGCTGACGCCATCAGCCATTTCTCCTCCACCACCCTGGTGGCAGCTGGCACCACCGCTGAACTGCGCAACGCCGCACAACAGCATGAAGCGGAACTCAGCGCTTCGACCCTGGCTGAATTCCTCGCTGCCGACGCCGTAGTCATTGCCGCGCCGATGTACAACTTCACCATTCCGACCCAGCTCAAGGCCTGGATCGACCGCATTGCCGTTGCCGGCCAGACCTTCCGTTACACCGAAGCCGGCCCTGAAGGCCTGTGCGGTGGCAAGAAAGTCGTGATCGTTTCGACTTCCGGCGGTTTGCACGTGGGTCAGGCGACGGGTGTTGCTCACGAAGATTACTTGAAAGTGCTGTTCGGTTTCCTGGGCATTACTGATATTGAATTCGTTCGCGCCCATGGCCTGGCTTACGGTGACGAAGTCCGTACCAAAGCCATGACCGATGCCCACACACACATCAGCGAGCAACTGTTCGCCGCGGCATAAGACCTGTGTAAGGCTGGCGTAAAAAATACTAAACAGCTCAGGCAATACCCGAAAAACTCTGTATTCTGATCATCGTAATGATCAGTTACAGAGTTTTTTTGTTTTTGACGGTTTTATATGTAGTGGCCCAGGTTATGCAGTCGAGGGTTAACGTCCCCGTTGCGCAATGACCTTGGTGGCCGCCAACACTGGCACAAGGCCGCGTCCTCCGCATATCGGAGCACTACGGGCTTTTCAGCAAGTATCAAAGGTGGGGCATCCCATGGTGCGTCTTTGTGCAACGTTACTGATATGCCTGCTCAGCAGCCTGCTTTCAGTGCACGCCGCGCCGGGGCTGCATGCGCACTGGGGCGTCGGCTATCACGAGATGACGTTCCTCGATCCGCTGGACCTGCAGCCGATGCGCGCCATCGCCTTTTATCCCTCCAGCGATAAAGAACACACCAGCAAGCTCGAAGGCTACACCGTCGAGGCGAGCGAAGACGCCCGCGTGGCAATCGGTCGTTTCCCGATGCTGATGCTGTCCCATGGCAACGTCGGCACGCCGCTGGCCCTGCACGACCTCGCCACCTCGCTGGCCCGCAAGGGCTTTGTGGTGGTGGCGGTGATTCACCCTGGCGACAATTCCAAGGATCACAGCCGTCTCGGCACCTTGAGCAACCTGTACGGTCGGCCGCTGCAAATTTCCGAAGCGATTACCGCGACGCTCGGCGATGCCATGCTCGCGCCGTTCGTCAACGCCGATCAGGTGGGGGTGATTGGTTACTCGGCGGGCGGCGAAACGGCGTTGATCCTGTCCGGCGCCACGCCGGACCTGGATCGCCTGCGCCGCTATTGCCAGGAACGCCCGGACGATCGCGATGCCTGCAATACCCAGGGCGAACTGATAGTCGACCGTGACGATTTGCAGCCGGTGGCTGATCCGCGGGTCCACGCCTTGTTGCTGATGGCGCCGCTGAGCCTGAAGTTCGGCCGCCATACCCTGGCCGATGTGCATGTGCCGGTGCTGCTGTACAGCGGCGACGGCGACAAACTGGTGGCCTTCGACAAAAACGCTGCCGCCCTGGCGCGCAAACTGCCGACCGCACCGGACTTCAAGTTGCTGGCCGGGGCAGGGCACTTCGTGTTCATGGCGCCGTGCAACGAAGAACAGATCATTGCCATGCCGGCGTTGTGTACCGATGCCGACGGCGTTGATCGGGAAGACATTCACCGCAATCTGATCTCGGAGGCGGGGCGGTTCTTCTCCCATGCGTTGGGTAAACCGAGCCGGGCCGGGATGCAGACCGCCGATCAATAAAGGCTGACACGACCTCTGTCGGAGCAAGGCTTGCCCGCGATGGCGATTTCACGGACGCCATTACAGGGATAGGGGGGGATCAGGCCATTGCGCGGCGTTTGAGCATCAGCGTCAAACCGAGCCCGGTCACCGACAACAATGCCGCGCAAAAGAAAATCCACGAATACCCCAGGTTCAACGCCACCGCGCCCATCAGCGGCCCGGCAATCGCCAGCGCCAAGTCAAAAAACACCGCATAAGCACTCAACCCCGCGCCACGACTGGAGTTGGGCACCTGCTTGATCGCTTCGACCCCCAGCGCCGGATACACCAGCGACAGGCCAAACCCGGTCAGCCCGGCGCCGATCAACGCGTAGCCGGTGGACGGCGCGAGCCACAGCAGCACCAGGCCCACGGTCTCGATGGTCATGCAGGCAATGGCCGAGGTGAAGCCGCCGAATCGGCTGATGCTGGAAATGAACAACAGCCGCGACAGAATGAAACACACCCCGAACACCGTCAGGCAATACGCCGCGCCGCTCCAGCCGCGATTGAGGTAATACAGGGTAATAAACGTGGTGAGGGTGCCGTAGCCGATCGACGCCAGGCTCAGGCTCGCGCCGAACGGGGCAATGCGCCCGAACACGTTCCAGAACGGCAGGCGTTCCCCCCGAATCACTGGCACCGACGGTTTGTTGCGGATCAGCACCAGTGCCCCCAGCGCCAGCACCGACAGGACAATTCCCAGGCTTTCAAAGCCGTAATTGTCGACCATCACCACGCCCAGCGGTGCGCCAATGGCGATGGCGCCGTAGGACGCGATACCGTTCCAGGAAATCGAGCGCGCGGTGTGTTCTGCACCGACCTGGCCCATGCACCAACTGATGGTACCGACGCCGATCAAGCCCTGAGCGATCCCCAGCAGCAACCGACCAGCAATCAGGATCATCAGACTCAGCAGCGGCAGGCTTTGCAGCAAGGTCGAGAGCAACGTCAGTAAACCGCTCAACACAATCCCCGACAACCCGTAAACAATCGCGCGCTTGGTGCCGACGCTGTCCGACATGCGCCCAGCCATCGGCCGGCTGAGCAAGGTGGCCAGGTATTGGCAGCCGATGGTCAGCCCCGCGATGATCGCGCTAAACCCCAGCTGTTCATGGACATACCCCGGCAACACCGCAATCGGCAGGCCGATGCAGAGGAAGGCGATAAAGGTATAGAAGACGATAGAGACGATCTGCAGGGTGATCGCCAGGGAGCTTTGCGGGGGCAGTGGCTGCGCAGACATGAGGGCTCGTTCGCGGGCGGCGGTGGGAGACCTGCATCATGGCGTGGGCCGGGAATAAAAGGAAGCAGGCTAACTATGTTCTCCGCACAGATCGTTCCCACGCTCTGCGTGGGAATGCAGCCCGGGACGCTCCGCGTCCCATTGGAACGCGGAGCGTCCCTTGAGGCATTCCCACGCGGAGCGTGGGAACGATCGATCTTCAGGCAAAAAAAAGCCCCGTCACCAGGACAGGGCTTTTCAATTACAGCGGACGCTTAGAAAACCACGCCTTGGCTACGCAGGTAATCATCGTACGTACCGCTGAAGTCGATCACGCCGCTAGGGCTCAACTCGATAATGCGCGTAGCCAACGACGATACGAACTCACGGTCGTGGCTGACGAAGATCAACGTGCCCGGGTAGTTCTCCAGCGCCAGGTTCAGCGCCTCGATGGATTCCATGTCCAAGTGGTTGGTCGGTTCGTCCATGATCAGCACGTTCGGCTTCTGCAGGATCAGCTTGCCGAACAGCATGCGACCTTGCTCACCACCGGAGATGACCTTGACCGACTTGAGGATCTCGTCGTTGGAGAACAGCATCCGGCCGAGGGTGCCGCGAACCATCTGCTCGCCGCCCTGGGTCCATTGGCCCATCCAGTCGAACAGGTTGCAGTCGTCTTCGAAGTCGTGCGCGTGGTCCTGGGCGTAGTAGCCCAGTTCCGCGGCGTCGGTCCACTTGACGGTGCCGGCGTCCGGGGTCAGTTCATTGACCAGGGTGCGCAGTAGGGTGGTTTTACCGATGCCGTTCGGACCGATGATCGCTACGCGCTCGCCGGCTTCCACCTGGAAGCTGAAGTCCTTGAACAGTGGCTTGCCGTCAAAGCCTTTGGCCATGCGCTCGACGATGACCGCCTGACGGTGCAGCTTTTTGTTCTGTTCGAAACGAATGAACGGGCTCACACGGCTCGAAGGCTTGACCTCGGCCAGTTGGATCTTGTCGATCGCCTTGGCGCGGGAAGTAGCCTGCTTGGCTTTCGAGGCGTTGGCCGAGAAGCGGCTGACGAACGATTGCAGCTCGGAAATCTGTGCTTTCTTCTTGGCGTTGTCCGACAGCAGTTGCTCGCGGGACTGGGTCGCCACGGTCATGTACTCGTCGTAGTTGCCCGGGAACAGGCGCAACTCGCCGTAATCCAGGTCAGCCATGTGGGTGCACACGCTGTTCAGGAAGTGACGGTCGTGAGAGATGATGATCATCAGGCTGGAGCGCTGGGTCAGAATGTTTTCCAGCCAGCGGATGGTGTTGATGTCCAAGTGGTTGGTCGGTTCGTCGAGCAACAGCACTTCAGGATCGGAGAACAACGCTTGAGCCAGCAATACGCGCAGTTTCCAGCCTGGAGACACTTCGCTCATCGGGCCGAAGTGTTGCTCGATGCCGATACCCAGGCCCAGCAGCAGTTCACCGGCACGGGATTCGGCGGTGTAGCCGTCCATCTCGGCGAACTCGGTTTCCAGCTCGGCCACGGCCATGCCGTCTTCTTCGGTCATTTCCGGCAGCGAGTAGATGCGATCGCGCTCGGCCTTGACCTTCCACAGCTCTTCGTGACCCATGATCACGGTGTCGATCACGGTGAATTCTTCGTAGGCGAACTGGTCCTGGCGCAATTTACCCAGACGCACGTTCGGCTCGAGCATGACCTGGCCGCCGGACGGCTCGAGATCGTTACCGAGGATCTTCATGAAGGTCGACTTGCCGCAACCGTTGGCGCCGATCAGGCCATAGCGGTTGCCCGCGGCGAACTTGACCGAAACGTTCTCGAATAACGGCTTGGCGCCGAACTGCATCGTGATGTTAGCTGTAGAAATCAAAGGTTTTTCCTGCGAAGCATTCAGAGTAGCTAGGGGTGCGGCAGTACCGATTCAGTACCCGGTTCCGTTATCCGATCCACGGGACATGCATCCCGGTCAGAAGCGGAAGGTCCATCTGGCAATAAGTGGACAGCAGCAATGGAGCGCTTGGCCCGAGTCGAAGTGCGCTGAGGCGGGGGTCATTCCCGTCATCAACCAAGGGGGGCGCGTAATGTTTGGCGGCGATTGTACTGGTCTGGCTCTTTAAACGATAGGGCGTTGAGCCTGCGCGGGCACTTTGGTGGCATCAGTGGACAGATTTTCACATCTGGATGCTAACTATTTGTTACAAATCGTGGCTAAAATGCCAGCTATCAATCCAATGCCATTTTGGCATCGGCTCAAGGACGTGCCACCTGGACCGCTGTTTCGTATTCAAACACTGCGCCAGACCGCTTGGCCGGCTAGGCGCAGTTTGCTCTCTTCTGACTTGTGACGATTGCCGTGAAACTCATCATTGCCGCTATTTATGTTGTCTCCATCGCGTATGTTCACCTGCGCGGTCGCGTGCGCCACAAGCTGGGCCGCCAACTGAGCGACCACTCGACGTTTCTGGCGCCGATCAATTGCTTCCTTTATATGTTCTCCAAACTCCCGAGCAAGCCGTACCTCAACCCAGCCGACTTCCCGGACCTGAGCCCGTTGCAGGCGCACTGGGAAGAGATTCGCGCCGAAGGCCAGAACCTGCTGCGGGCCGGGGAGATCAAGCGCTCGAACCAATACGATGACGTCGGTTTCAACTCGTTCTTCAAGAGCGGCTGGAAGCGTTTCTACCTGAAGTGGTACGGCGACAGCCACCCTTCGGCCGAGAAGCTCTGCCCGCGCACCACTGAACTGGTGCAAAGTATCGGCTCGATCAAGGCCGCGATGTTCGCCGAGCTGCCACCGGGTTCCAAACTGGTGCGCCACCGCGACCCGTATGCCGGCTCCTATCGCTATCACCTGGGCCTGGAAACGCCGAACGATGCCGGTTGCTACATCAACGTCGACGGTGAGAACTACCACTGGCGCGACGGTGAGGCGGTGATGTTCGACGAGACCTTTATCCATTACGCCGAAAACACCACCGACCAGAACCGCATCATCTTGTTCTGCGATGTCGAACGGCCGATGAAGTACCGCTGGGCGGCGGCGTTCAATGCCTGGTTCAGCCGTACCGTGATGTCGGCGGCGGGCGCGCCGAACGATGCGGGCGACAAGACGGGTGGCATCAACCGGTTGTTCACCAGAATCTACAAGGTTCGTTTGCGTGGCAAGGAGTTGAAGAAGCGTAACCGTGCCCGTTATTACCTTGAGAAATGGGCGATTTTTGGTGGGTTGTTGGCGGTTTTCGTTCTGATCTGAGTTTTGCATTCGGGCGTCTGACGCCTTCGCGGGCAAGCCTCGCTCCTACAGGGTTTTGCGGCGTTCGAATAACGGGTGAGCGACACAAGCCCTGTAGGAGCGAGGCTTGCCCGCGAAGAGGCCGGTAAACTCACCACAACACCTACGGCTTCTTGCCCCCCAACTGCTTCCACATCTTCGCCGTAATCTTCTGCCGATTGGCATACCCCGCCCACGGATCAGCTTTCAACCCTTCCAGCCGCTCGAGCAAATTGACCACGGTCCATTCCTGCGAGCCATGCAGCGCCGTCAATTCCTCCCGCGCAATCGGCACCGACACCGGTAGCCCCGGCCGTGCCCGCACAGAGTACGCCGCCACCGTACTGGCCCCGCGGGTATTGCGCAGGTAATCGACGAAGATCTTGCCCACCCGGTTTTTCGGGCCCATGGTCGCGGTGATCCGTTCCGGCAACTGTTGCGCCATGAACTGGGCGATGGCTTTGGCGAAACCCTTGACCGTGTCCCAATCATCCTTGCGCGCCAGTGGCACAATGATGTGCATGCCTTTGCCGCCGCTGGTTTTCAAAAACGCCTCCAGGCCGATTTCATCGAGCACCGACAGGGTCAGTTGTGTGGCTTCGACCATGCTTTTCCATGGCAGCGCGGGGTCAGGGTCGAGGTCGAGGACAAACAGGTCGGGGGTTTCGATCTTGTCGTGCGTCGCGCCCCAGGTATGCAACTCGATCGTGCCCATTTGTGCGGCACCGATCAGCGCTTGCACCGTATCGATTTCCATCAGGCGTGCATGCCCAAGGTCGATATTCGGGTCCAGGTGCTTGATGTTGGGGATCGCCAGCCGTTCGGCGTGTTTCTGGAAGAACTGTTCGCCTTCGACCCCTTCCGGCGCCCGCAACAGCGACACCGGCCGGTCGCGCAGGAACGGCAGGATCCACTGGCTGATGCTTTCGTAGAACTGCACCAGTTGCAGTTTCTGCGTGCCACTGTCCTTGTCGATAACGCGATCGGGGTGAGTAATCTTGACCCCGGCGACGGTACTGTCCTTGCTGCTGGTTTTCTTTTCGTTCACGGGTTTGTTCGCCTTGGGAGATTGTGGTTGTTCACGCACGATCTCGGTCGCCGGTTTATCAGTGCGCATGGCGATGAAGGCCGCTTGGCGGACCACGCCTTCGCGGGTCCATTCGGCGAACTCAGCCTCGCATACCAGCGTCGGTTCCACCCAGTGCACGCCTCGGGCCTGCGCCGCTGTCAGCGACTTGTCCAGCGGCGATGTTTTGCGTTCGATTTTCTGCAATTGCCCATGAAACAGCTTCAGGTTGGCCTGATTGAACCCGGTGCCGACCCGCCCGGCATACACCAGCCCTTTATCGTCGTAGACACCCAGCAACAGGGCGCCGAAACCACTGCGCGAACCTTGCGGCGCGGTATAACCGATGATCACGAACTCCTGGCGCAAACGGCATTTGAGCTTGATCCAGTCCGGGCTGCGGCGTGACACATAAGGGCTGCCGGCGCGCTTGCCGATCACGCCTTCCAGGGACAGCGCACAAGCACTTTCGACGATGTCCTGATGGTTCGCGGTGAACGCTTCCGAGAAGCGCAGTACCTGCCGTGACTTGCGACCCAAGGCTTTTTTCAGCGCGGCACGGCGGTCTTCCACCGGCAATTCGCGCTGATCAACGCCGTGCAGGAACGGCGCGTCGAACACGAAATAGACAATGTCGACCGAGCGCCCGATCTCGAACGCGTTCTGCAACGCCTGGAAGTCCGGAAAGCCTTTGTCGTTCAGCACCACCACTTCGCCATCAAGCCAACTGCCGTCGAGTTTCATCTCGGCCAGGGCCTTGGCCTGCAGCGGCAATTTGGCGGTCCAGTCGTGGCCATTGCGTGTCAGCAGCCGCACCTCACCGTTGTCGATGCGCGCGAGTATGCGATAGCCGTCGAACTTGATTTCATAGCGCCAGTCACCGGCCGGGGCCTTTTCCATCAGTGTGGCCAGTTGCGGGCTGAACGTTTCGGGCAGGGTGGTCGGTTTGGCTTTTTTAACGGTTTTTTTGACGGCTTTTTTGGTGGTCTTATCGCCCACGGTGGCATCACTCAATACGCTTTTGGGCAGCTCGGCGACCACGTCAAACTCGCTGATTGGCCGTGCCTGTTGATCCTTCTCCTTGATCAGCAGCCATTGTTCCTTGTCGCCACTGCCGCGCAAGTGAGTGCGCACTAACGCCCAATCGCCGGAGAGTTTTTCGCCGATCAGAGTGAATTTCAGCTTGCCGGCCTTGTAGGTTTCTTTCGGGTCGCCAATCGGTTGCCAGACGCCGTGGTCCCAGACAATCACATCCCCTGCGCCATATTGGCCTTCAGGAATGCTGCCCTCGAAGGTGCCATAACTGATCGGGTGGTCTTCGACGTGCACCGCCAGGCGCTTTTGCGTCGGGTCCAGGCTAGGGCCCTTGGGCACCGCCCAGCTTTTCAGGGTACCGTCGAGTTCCAGGCGAAAGTCGTAATGCAGGTTGCGCGCATCGTGTTTCTGAATCACGAAACGCAAGGCCGAGGCGGCTTTCTTTCCACGTTTGGCCGGCGCCGCTTCGGGCGGTTCCGAAGTGATCTCGAAGTTGCGTTTGCGCGTGTATTCACTCACCGGTTTAGCCATGGCGGACTACCTTGTGCTGCGAGTTTCGGGCCGTCAGCCGCGAGAACTCTTCGTGGCTTTTTTCGCCGGGGCCGGTTTGGCGGCGGCTTTGCGCGGTTTGGCCGCTGGTTTGGCGGCTGCCTTGCCGCCGAGGCTGCGTTTGAGCAACTCGGTCAAATCGATAACATCAGCGGTTTTGCGTTCTTCTTCGCCGCTGGTGCTCTCGACATCCTCGATCTTGCCTTCATGGGCCTTTTTCTCGACCAGGGCCATGATCTTGTCTTCAAAGCTGTCGCGGTAATCCTCGGGTTTCCAGTCGGCGCTCATGTCTTCCACCAGGCGCTTGGCCATCTCCAGTTCACCCTTGGCCAGCTCGGGTTTGGTCACTTCACTGCCCAATGCCAATTCATCGAGGCTGCGCACTTCCGCTGGCCAGCGCAACATCACTAGCACCATGGCCGACTCCAGCGGCATCAGCGCCGCCAGGTGCTGACGGGTGTGCAGCACGACATGGGCGAGGGCGACCTTGTTGGTTTTGCTCAGGGTTTCACGCAGCAGCGCATAAACCTTGCCGCCACGTTTGTCCGGCGCCAAGTAATAAGGTGTGTCGATGTTTTGCAGCGGGATCTGCTCACTGTCGACAAAGGCAAAGATGTCGATGGTCTGGGTCGACAGTGGGTGCGCCGAGCGGATTTCCTCTTCGCTAAGCACCACATAGCGGCCTTTTTCGTAGGCCACGCCTTTGACGATGTGTTCCTTGGTGACTTCCTTGCCGGTGACCTTGTTGACGCGCTTGTAGCCCACCGGGTCCATGCTGCGGCTGTCGAGCCAGTCGAAATCCACCCCTTGGGAGGAGGTGGCCGAGACTAGTGCTACAGGGATGTGCACCAAGCCGAAACTGATTGCGCCTTTCCAGATTGCCCGGGCCATCGTCGTCTACTCGCAAGTGATGATCAGGTGACCTGCGGCCCGGCGCAAAAGTTTCAGCGGCTTGCGCCCAAGCCCTGCGGGGGGATCAGCGGTGCGGCAAACGGGTGTTACATCTGTGAAGGAGGTTTCAGTTAACAAATGCGAACCTCGGGCGTAGCGTGGCATCGAAGACTCTATTCCCGCATCCGCAGTGAGGCTCCCCATGAACAGATTTGTGCTCGGTTGCACCGTGTTGGCCTTGAGCGCTTTGCTCGGCCAGGCGGCCCAGGCCCAGAGCCCGACGGGCAGCAGCAACAACAATCCCTACAACAGCCCGATTCACCGGGCCAATCCCAACAGCATGCAGGGCACGCAGCCGGCCACTCGGCAGCCGACGTTCGCGCCGACGCCGCGGCCGCCAACCCTGGAAAACGGTGGCATCGGCAACCGCTATCCCCAGGACAAGTCAGCGCCAAGCGCGCCACCGAAATTCATTCCCAACTCACCGCCCCGTGACTCGGACAGCAGCAACCGTTGAACGGCAGGACTGAGGTTCTGTCAGCCATTCGAACGACAAAAGGAAGCGTGCATGTTGCGTAAAACCCTCCTGGCCACCTTCTGCGCCAGCGCACTGATCACCGCCGCGGCGCCTGTTTTCGCCGCGCCCACCCAGGAACTGAAAAGCGAACAAGGCACCCTTGAAGTCACGCCGATTACCAAAGGCCTGGAACATCCGTGGGCCCTGGCGTTTCTCCCGGACAGCAAAGGCATGCTGGTGACCGAACGGCCCGGCAACCTGCGAGTGGTCACGGTCGATGGCAAACGCTCGGCGCCGATCAGCGGCGTACCCAAGGTTTGGGCCAAGGGGCAGGGCGGTTTGCTCGATGTGGTGCTGTCACCGGACTTCAAGCAGGACCGCATGGTCTATCTGTCCTATGCCGAGGGTGGCGGTGAGGGCGACAAGGCCGGGACGGCGGTCGGTCGCGGGCGTTTGTCCGACGACCTGACCACCCTCAAGGATTTCAAGGTGATCTTCCGCCAGGAGCCGAAGCTTTCCGTCGGTAACCACTTCGGCTCACGGCTGGTGTTCGACCGTGACGGTTATCTGTTTATCACCTTGGGCGAAAACAACGACCGCATGACCGCCCAGGACCTCGACAAGTTGCAGGGCAAAGTCGTGCGGATCTACCCGGACGGCAAGGTGCCGGATGACAACCCCTTTGTCGGTCAGGCTGGCGTCCGCCCGGAGATCTGGTCCTACGGCCAGCGTAATCCGCAAGGCGCGGCGCTCAATCCGTGGAACGGCACGCTGTGGGAAAACGAACATGGCCCCAAGGGTGGCGACGAAATCAACGTCATCGAGCGTGGCAAGAACTACGGTTGGCCACTGGCAACCAACGGCATCAACTACTCCGGCCAACCGATCCCGGAGGCCAAGGGCAAAACCGCCGAAGGCACCGTGCCGCCGCACCATGTCTGGGAGGTCTCCCCCGGCATCAGTGGCATGGCGTTCTACGATGCCGATCGCTTCAAGCCTTGGCAGCACAACGTGTTTATCGGCGCGCTGGTGAGTCAGGAACTGATTCGCTTGCAATTCGATGGCGACAAAGTGGTGCATGAAGAACGTTTGCTGGGGGAACTCAAGGAACGGATCCGCGATGTACGGCAGGGCCCGGACGGGTATTTGTATGTGCTGACGGATGAGGAGGACGGGGCGCTTTACAAGGTTGGGTTGAAGTAAAGTCTCTGCGCTGATCGTGCTGATCGTTCACACGCTCCGCGTCGCTGATCGTTCCCACGCTCCGCGTGGGAATGCAGCCAGGGACGCTCTGCGTCCCAAAGCGTGACGCGGAGCGTCACAAGAGGCGTTCCCACGCAGGAGCGGGGGAACGATCACTGGTGGCGGGCATACAGGACAACCGCCGCCCGAAGTTTCCCCCGCCCAAAACTGCACATCTTCTCAAACTCCCCATGACTGACCGGCAAATGCTGGCAATCCATGGGCTGTCGATGCTGGCTGTGATCCACATCCGGATCATGCAGATACACAAACTCTTCGTCGCAATCGGTCACCATCACCCAATGCGGCGCCTTGGAGCGGGTCAGGCGATAACTGCTGATCAGCACCAATGGCTGACCGCCAGCGTCCAACAACCGTGGCAAATCCAACGTCCCGCCAATCACCCGCTCCACATCTGTGTCCTGCAACTGCGCCGTGAACTCTTCGTGCACCAAACGCATTACGTCCTTTTTATGCTCATCGCGCACGCCATCGAGAAACAACGGCCCGGCCATGCTCAGTTGCAACCGCACCCGAAACCCGCGGCGCCACGCCGCCAACGCCAAACCTTGCGGGCTGCAACCACCGTGCCCCGAGGTCATGAACACCGTGGTCGCCTCGCGCCAGATTTGCAGTTCCTCGCGCCGCTCCAGCAATCGTCCCTGTTGCAGCGCACCCATGGCCATCAGCAAACACGCCGGGCCGCAGGTGAAGTCAGTGGTCTGCCGATACCAGGGCACCTGGATATTGCGCGAGTCGCGGTGCTGGAGGATGCGTTTCTCCAGGCGCAGCGCGTCGGCGTGGTCCTGGTAATAGTCATGAATCAGCGCAAACCGCCGGTAACCGTTGCGCTCATACAGGGCAATCGCTGCCGGGTTGTCGATGCGCACTTCCAGGCGCAGGTAAGCACAATCGTGCTCAAGGGCGCAGGCCTCGACCCGCTCCAGCAACTGTTTGCCCAAGCCGATGCCTCGAGCCTCGGCAGCGATGGCAATGGAATACAGCCGCGCCAGCGATGTGCCTCGGTGGAACAGCACCACCGCGTAGCCGAGCAGTGCATCAGCGTGTTCAGCCACCAGCAGTTGCCCATTGGCCTTGGTGATCATCCACTGAAAACTGCGACTGTTGAGCCGATCCGTGGTGAAGCATTGCTCTTCGAGTTTGAGCAACGCCGGTAAGTCTTCAACTAGCGCCAGGCGAAAGACAGGATTCATATGACCACCGTAAAAGTTACGTAACGAAACGGGACTTTCAAAAAACTTCGTGCTTAATAGGAAAGGTCTTGTTCTCCAACGGATCAATCACTATGTCAGCGGTACAAGGTCATTGGCGCGAAGTATCCGAGCAAAGTTTGCCGGCGGCAACTTATTTAAATGACGCGGTTAGCACTTCAAGTCAGTTGATTATCATCGTCGAACGCAAGGAAGACTGGGCGTCCTATTTCCCCAGTGAAGACATCGTCACGGCCCAGGAATACCTGGAGCAAACCCGCGACAACGAGCAGGGCAAGCGGGTACAGGTGATCAACCTGTGCCGCAGCTACAAGTACCTGGGGCACGGTTATTACTGCTCGCTGCTGGCCGAAGCCCGGGGGCACAAGGTCATTCCATCAGTGCGAACCATCAGCGAGCTGACGCGTAAATCGCTGTATGGCCTGGCCCTGGACGATCTGGATAAACCGCTGGAAAAAGCCCTCAGTAATCATCTTTACAGCGATACCGAAGGCTTTACGCTAACGCTTTATTTTGGCAAGACTAATATTGAGCCGTTGCAGGATCTGGCGCGGCAGTTATTTGAGGTTTTCCCCTGTCCGATATTGTTAGTTGAATTCAGAAGAACTAACGGCTGGCACATCGAAGGTATAAAGTCCGGCGCCTTGCACAAGTTGCGTGAAGATCAGGAAGATCAATTCGCCAACGCCCTGGACAGTTTCAGCCGCAAGATCTGGCGCATGCCGCGCTCCAAGCGTCTGGCTCGCTATGACCTGGCGATCCTGCATGACCCGCAGGAAGCCTTGCCGCCGTCCAACGCCAAGGCCCTGGACAATTTCGTCCGGGTCGGCAAAACCCTGGGCATCGACGTCGAGCTGATCGAGCGCAAGGACTACGCGCGCATCGCCGAATACGACGGGCTGTTGATCCGCGAGACGACAAGCGTCGACAACCATACCTACCGTTTCGCCAAGAAAGCCGAGAGTGAAGGGCTGGTGGTGATGGACGACCCGACGTCGATCCTGCGCTGCACCAACAAGGTCTACCTGACCGACCTGCTGAAAAGCCACCAGTTGGGCATGCCCGTCACCGAAATCCTCTACAAGGAACGACCGGAAGACTTCGAACGGGTCGGCGAGCGTCTGGGCTTTCCGCTGGTGTTGAAGATTCCCGACGGCTGCTTTTCCCGGGGCGTGATCAAGGTCGAAAGCCAGCAGGCGTTGCTCGAAGCCACCGCCGAATTGTTCGAACACTCGGTGCTGTTGCTCGCTCAAGAATTCTTCTACACCGAATACGACTGGCGCATCGGCGTGCTCAACCGCAAACCGATCTTCGCCTGCCAGTACTTCATGTCCAAGGGCCATTGGCAGATCTACAACCACAAGGCCAAGGGCCAGGACATCAACGGCGAATGCCGCACCCTGGCGGTCCACGAAGCGCCGCGCGCGGTGGTGGAACTGGCGGTGAAGACCGCCAACCTGATTGGCGATGGCCTCTACGGCGTCGACCTCAAGCAGTCCGGCGACAAAGTGGTGGTGATCGAGGTCAACGACAACCCGAACATGGACGCCGGCATCGAAGACGCCTATTTGCAGGACGATTTGTACTCGCTGGTGCTGGAAGAGTTCGTCCGTCGCCTGGAACTCAAGCGTCGCGGCCAGGCCTGGTGATTGGCCGATGATCAAGAGCTTTCAACTGACCCAAGGCGCCTTGCACGCAGTCGAACGGCTGGACGCCGAAGTGATGCTGTTCAGCAACCCCGACGCCGCCGAGCGCGACTTGCTGCACAGCCATTTCAAGCTCGATGAACACGCCCTGGCCTCGGCCCTGGACCCCGACGAGGTGTCGCGCATCGAGTTTCACCCCGACAACCTGTTCCTGATCTGGAAACGTCCGGAAAACTATTCCGGCGCTGGCAGCCTGGCGTTCGAGGTGTCGTCCTGCGGCCTGCTGTTCTCGCCGGGCCGCTTGCTGGTGATCGCCACCGACGATTCGCCGTTGCACGGGCTCGGCACCCGGCAACGGCTGAACACGCCGCTGGATGTTTTGCTGGATCTGCTGTTCAACAACATCCATCACTATTTGGGCCACCTCAAGGTGATCAAACTGGTCGCCCGGGAGCTGCAGCAGAAATTCAACGCCTCGATGGAAAACCAGCACCTGATCCAGATGTTCAACCTCAGCGAGAGCCTGATCTATTACATCAACGCGATCCACAGCAACGGCGCGGTGCTGACCCGGCTGCGTAACCACGCGGAAAAGGAACACTTCAGCGCCGAGGCCATCGGCCTGATCGATGACCTGATCATCGAAAACAACCAGTGCTACAAACAGGCGGAAATCTACTCCACGGTGTTCTCCGGGCTGATCGACGCCCGGGGCAACCTGATGAACAACAGCATGAATAACCTGCTGCGCAAACTGACGCTGATCAACGTGGTGTTTTTGCCGTTGAATTTGATTGCGAGCATTGGCGGCATGTCCGAGTTCAGCATGATGACGGCCGGGACGCCGTGGTGGGTTTCCTATCCGTTGTTCTTGACAGCGATGATGCTCGGGGCCGGGGTGATGGTGCTGGGGCTCAGGCGGCTGGCGAAGTGAGCGCCTTGCGCCGATCCTGCAAGCCACGCACAACCAGGTACAGCAACGGCCCGATCGACACGAAAATGGCGGTGAGCAAAAGATAGGGAATCACGGACAGTGCTGACTGGCCGCGTTTGCGCGCATCGCGGTACATCCAGATGCCCGCCAGCGTCGCCAGCAGATAAAGATCAATCACCACCTGCGCCGTATCCGGCCGCGACATCAGGCTGATCCCGAAGTCAATCAACGACTGTTCGGCCTGCAGCATCACCGACACGGTGTAGCCAGCAAACGCGAGCAAGGCAAGCAGGGGCAGGGCGACAGACTTCATGGTTTCCATCCTTGGGGACAATGAGCAGAGTCGCCAGCCTACAGAGCCCCGGCGAAATTGGCCATTGACTTGCCTGCGGCGCCCGGCTAATTTCCAGCCATGACTTCCACCGTATTGCGCTGCCAGCCAAGCATTATTACCGCCATTCCTTATTTGGCGGGCTAGCTCACGACTGCAGCACCCAACCCGCCCTAGAGGCGGGTTTTTACTTTCTGTCTCCTGGGTTTTGAATCGACGCAGGTCGTGTGAAACAGGAGATGAGCATGAACAGTACCGTCGCCCAGCAGGCCTTGCTTGAGCACTACGTAAAAAAGATCCTCGCCGCGCCGGTGTATGAGCTGGCGGTGCGTACGCCGCTGCAACCGGCGCCGGCACTGTCCGAGGCGCTGGGCAATCAGATCCTGCTCAAGCGCGAAGACCTGCAACCGACCTTTTCCTTCAAGATCCGTGGCGCCTACAACAAGCTGGTGCAGCTCAGCGATGAGCAAAAGGCCCGCGGCGTGATCACTGCTTCGGCTGGCAATCATGCCCAAGGCGTGGCGTTGGCGGCGCGGGAATTAGGGATCGCCGCGACGATTGTCATGCCTTGCACGACGCCGGAGTTGAAGGTGCTCGGTGTGCGCAGTCGTGGTGCCGACGCAGTGTTGCATGGCGAGAGTTTTCCCTTCGCCCTGGAATACGCCCTGAACCTGGCGCAGCAATCCGGTCGCACCTTTGTCTCGCCCTTCGACGACCCGGACGTGATCGCCGGGCAGGGCACCGTCGCCATGGAGATCCTGCGTCAGCACCAAGGGCCGCTGGACGCGATCTTCGTCCCGGTGGGCGGCGGTGGCTTGATCGCCGGCATTGCTGCGTACGTCAAATACCTGCGCCCCGAAGTGCGCATCATCGGCGTCGAGTCGGAGCATTCCGCGTGTTTGCAGGCGGCGTTACAGGCGGGTGAGCGAGTGGTTTTGCCCAATGTCGGTACATTCGCCGACGGCGTGGCGGTGGCGCAGATCGGCGCTTATGGTTTCGAGGTGTGCCGGTTCTGTGTCGATGACGTCATCACCGTCAGCAACGACGAACTGTGCGCGGCGATCAAGAACATTTATGACGACACCCGCTCGATCACCGAGCCTTCCGGTGCCTTGGCCGTGGCCGGGATCAAGCAGTACGTGGCGCAGACCGGCGTCCGGGGCCAGACGTTGGTGGCCATCGACTCGGGCGCCAACATCAATTTCGACAGATTGCGCCACGTCGCCGAACGCGCCGCGGTGTGTGGCGCCCCGGCGTGAGCGCAAGTCAGGCCAGCATTGGGCGCAGGAATGTGCGCTCGTAGCTGACGATAAACTTCTTCTCCACCAGCGAGGCCACCAGCGCGGTACTTTCCGGATCGGTCATCGCGATGTGGCGATAGCTTTCGTAGTCTGCCAACGACGGAAAACTGAACAGGCAGTAAGCGATATTGCTCGCGCCCTCGGACGGCAGGAAGTAGCCGTGATGAGTGCCGCCCAGGCGTTCAACGATACCGAGCCAGGCATGGGCGTAGGCTTCGAACTCGGGCAGTTGATACGGATCGATCACATATTTGACGTGGCAAGTAATCAAAAGAAGCTCCTGTAGAACATGGCGGCAGTGAAAGAAATTTCGCCGCACCGCACGCTATATGTAGCAGCTGGCGCAGCCTGCGTTCGGCTGCGAAGCAGTCGCGAAATAAGACGACGCGGTATATCAGTAAGACCGCGTAATCAGCTTTCACGACTGCTTCGCAGCCGAACGCAGGCTGCGCCAGCTGCTACAACAACAACAATGGATCGGGCTACTCCTGGACGGCTTTCTCGACTTTGCTCGACGCCGTCCAGATCCGATAACGAACCTCCACATCCTTGGGCACGTAAAGCACGATCGGCAGCTTGCTGTTATAGCGCAGCATGAACCCGTCACCGACCACCGGCACAAAGTCCTTTTTGGTCTTGCCATCGGGGCAGGCCATCATCGTGCTCATCGGCCCGATCACCGTTTCCAGCCGATAAAACGGATAACCCCAACCCTCCAGATTCTTCTCTACGAGCATCCCGCCCAAGCGCTGACGGTTGCAGTCCACGGTCAACGTCTTGCCGGCCAGAATCTCGACCTGATAGCCGTCTTCCTGGGTTTGTGGCGCGAGGTGGATGACTTGGCGAGTAAAACCGCTCTCAGCCTTGGGATACGGCGCGACTTCTTCGAGTTTCGCGGCGTGCGCGTTGCACGACAACCCCGCAACTATTAGCCCAACGGTCGTGTTTAAGGTCAAAGAACCCATGATGCCTCCTTGCGTGTGAGTGGGGTCAGCGGATACTGAAATATCGGGTAGCATTTTTACTGCCGAACACGATGAATGCAAACCCACTGCTGATACCTGCATATTGCAGGGCTTTTACCGGCCCTTCTTGCATCTTGCATGAGGGCAATCTGATGGCGCGCAGCCTAAACCTTTGATTTGCCGACGAGGTGCAGAGCGAATTCTTGGGCATGTTTTATGCTGTAGCTGGTCTTAAGCTGACCGACGACTTCATACGAGTCAGCGTTGCTACGAGAGAACGGCCAGGTAATGAAATGTTCAGGCTCGCAAGGAAGACAAACGGGTTTTTTCAGTACCGACCGATGATTATTTTGATTGGCAGTCTCACATTAAGGAGAGGGTCGCCATGTTTCTTTCTGCCCTGGAACTTCGCAACATCATTGAAAGCAGCTTCCTGCCGAAGCGCTGTCAATGCACGCTAACGCCTGACTTGTCGATGACCATAAAAGTGTATGCCGACACGCACACGGATCAGCTGGATCTGATGGTGACCGGTATCAACGCCAAACACTTGAATGGTTGTCGCGAAATCAACGACCTGATTGCCGAACTTCGATCAGACATGCAGCACAGGGCATCCGCCCAGACACTGCATCCGGATCGTAAAGCGCTTTAACCCGCCGTTTCGAGCTCGACCGATACGCGCCGGGTCTGGAAAAATCCCAGACCCAGCGCCAGTTCGACCCCGACCGCCAGCAAAATACCTGGCCCGGCATGGCCATTCAGCCATTCGCCGAAGCCCAGTGCTGCCAGCCCCCAGCAGCCGACAATAAAACCATTGCTCAGCGCACTGCGAGTCGCGGACGGCGCCTCGTTGCGAACCAGATAAAACATTACCCCCAGCGCCGCAAACAGTACTGCGCTACGTCGCGCGACCAATCCCGCCGCCGACGAATACTCGATACTCCAGACCGCCAACAACTGATCCGGCATCAAGCCCCACACCAGCGCCAGCACGAAACACAGCGCGGCGGTGAACGTCGACAACGTACGAAACGATAACTGCATGGCGAATCCTTGCGGCAGTGAGGGAGGCGCCCAAAGCATAGCGCCAGAACCCTCACAGGCAAACCGCAAAGCGCCGAATCAGAGCCTTCTGTCAGTTCTGATAACTGCAGGCGTCAGACAATTTCCGATAGGTGATTTCCGACGGCTTGCCGGTCGCGCTGTCGATGTATTTCATGTCTGCCGTAACCACTTTGCAGTCCAGCGTCGATGGTTCGTTCAAGGCAATCACCTTGCCCACGTGCAGCGGCATGCCGTACTGGTACGGAGTGGCCTGGGAAGTTGAAGCGTCATTGGCTTGGGCCAGACCGGCGAATGCGGTGCAGGTGAGGGCGGTGGAAATCAGCAAGGTGCGCATGTTCATGGAAAGTCTCCGGTGCAGGCTTAAAGTCAGCTCGACGTGTAACGCGTCGAACCTGCCGCACTGGGCATCAGGAGTGTCTGAAGGCGTGCGGTCCAGTAAAGTTTTGGACCGCGGCGTTAAGCGATGGTTAACCCGGTTGAACGCCACCTGTCGTAAGGCAGTTTCTGACAGAGGTTTCATGTGGGACCGGTAAGTTAGTTGTTGGAACGCCTCTCCAAGTGCACGACTTTAAAACCGCGCGTCTCGGGAAGCGTGTCAATGCCGATAGCCGTTTCAGCCTGGCCTTTGCCGGCCACGTAGTCATAGAGCAGCAACTTCGTCGGCACTTCATAGCCTTCGTTTGGCATGACCAGGCGCATTTGCTGCGGCCCCAGATAGAGCCAACGGGGCAGGGCCTTCTCGGCGAAATCGATTTGCTCGACGCTGTGCGTGATCGGGTTTTTGCGCAGCACGACGCCTTTCATATAGGGCGAGCCATATTCGAGGGCGAACATCAGGGTGGAGGACACGCACTTTGCCAGGACGATGCGGCCGATGAAGTCCTGTTGGGGCATGTCGGTGAAGGCGATGTGGGTGTTGCCGTCGAGTCTTATGAAAAGACGATGGCCGTCTTCGGCGGGTTCGGCCAGCAGCGATACCTTGGAGTTGCCGGCTAAAGGGCAGGTGAGGATGGTCTTGAGCGGTTGCGCGTAGGCGGGGGTGGTTAGCAAAGCTGCGATCAGGTACGGCCAAGGTGATTTCATTGGGGCGGGAATCCTTTCGGTTGTTGGGTCCTACATTGCTGCCCGTGAGTCGTAAAAAATCCTAAGAAAGCTTCGCCCCGTTCCTACAAGCTTGGGCGCTTTGTCGACTTTCGCCTAGTGGGTTCCAGCGGGTACTGTTTGGGCATCGCTGCAAAATCAGCGAACAGGTTTGGTCACCTGATAACACTGCACATATGTGCCATCATTCGCGCTGCGGACTTCTACGTTTCGCAGTGCGTTGCAATGGTGGCTGTGTGCAGGACGCTTTCGAGCGAGCCGTTTTGAGTGTTAGCGGTTGACCAAGCCTGTACACAGCCGCCTCCATCGTTTGGTCACGGTGCTGGCGATTACTAATTAATGCTCGAGTAATTACTATGCCAACGCTAAATCCTTTTCCCGATCGCTATCGTTCAATCAAAAGCAGCGTCACTGATTCAAGTCCCATGGTCATCGACACCGAGGCCAATCCCCAAGACATTCTCGAAGCCGCACTCCAACGCATCCGTGCCTCCAGCAACTTGCTGGAAACGTTGCATTGCCAGTGCTTCAAAAACGGTGACGTCCAGGACATTCCACACCTCACCCACGCGCTGTATCTGCTGACACAGGACGGCTGCGATCTATTGCAAGTCGCGCAGCAACAGATGCTGGGCTGGACAGCGCCAGCCTGACGCCTGCTGAAACACGCCTGCCTTCTACGAGGCAGGCGTTAACACGGCAGAGGCGGGTACCCGGCTCAAGAACAGCGCCAAACCTTGCTGATACTGCTCGGCGTCCATCACATCGCTGCGTTTGGGAATGTGATAGGCCTTGTCCTTGCGATCCGACTCAGCGCAGGCCACCGAGTAAAAGTCAGGCGTTTCCTTGAGACGCACAATCTTCCCCCAAGCCAACCCGCCTTTTTCGCCCTTGGCATTGATCAGACTGAAACCCTGATCGTCGAGCAGCAGGCGATACGCGCCCTCAGCAGCCTTGAGGTTAATACGCAGTTTGGCTTCGATAAGGCGCTGATTCGTGCCGCGCAAAGGCGTGCGCGGCTTGGCACCGCTGGCGGCCATACGTGCGCGCAGGTGGCCCAACCATCGACTGGAGAAGAACCACCAAAACACCGCGAAGATCGCCCCGAACAACACCATCGTGATGATCTTCTGGGGGGTGAACTGGCGCTCAGGAAAATAGATCGCCAGCATCCCGCCGACCAGGCACAGTACAAACAACAGCGGGGCGAGCAGACGTTCCTGCAAGCGTGCGACGTAACCCATCAGTTGGGCCTGCTGCTGATCATGCTTGAGCATTTCGCGCTCCAGCTGTTCGCCGACCCTGATCTGGGTGTGCTCGGGGGTAATGGTGAATTGCAGTTCCATGGCGTTGAATCCGAAGTCCGTTTCCTGAAGAGGGCGGGAGTTTACGTGTTTGCGGTGTTCCTGGCATAGGCAACCAGGTCTTTGGGATAAACCATGCTATCGATTTGGCTGTCGTCGATACCGTATAAAAAGGCAATGACGCCTGCTTCAAAAGCCCAGTAACCGACGTAGTTGCCATCGTCGTCTTCAATGTCCAAATGACTGTCATGCCAATTGGTTTGCAGCGTGGCGAAAGCGGGATACCACGCTTCGCAATAGTGCTTTAACAAGTGACTCGATTCTTCAGGTTCGGTGGCATACATGGCCCGAATCAGCGGCGTGTAGAGGTCGTGGAACCACTCGTCCAGATCAGCGCGGCCAGGTAAATACTTGCGCAGAAGATCTTCGTAGAGCGTGTCTTCGAAGGCGTATCCCCCGCGATCTATCAGGGCGACGAAACGAGTCAGCAAGTCGGTGCGATGCAACAAAATGCAAAGGCTGATGACTTGAACGCACTCTTCATAGTGTTCAGGCCAGTCATCAATGGCCAAGGGTGAAATATCAGGTTCGCGTTCCTCGGCAGCCAGCGCTTGTTGGTAAATCTCGTAGCTATTTATCAGCTTCTCCAGCCGGGGAATAAGACTGTCAATCGGCTCGCCTGCTGTGTAACTGATCAGCAAGGCATTAAATGCCGCCTCCTTGAAGTACCCCGTGCGCAATGCATTCTCCTGGTCTGGAGAGTCTGCCTGCATCGTCCCTGCCCAGCGCGATTCGGTCGTATCGTAGAGATGGATGGACTTTTGATAGTAGGAGTCGGCGATGAAATGCTGGCGTCTGTTCATGGCGATGCTACGCGATAGGGGGGATGTGGTTTCTGGCGAATTCAACCAACGCTTTTGGATACACCATAGGGTCAATGTTGCTGTCGTCGATGTCGTACAGAAACGCAATGGCTCCCGCTTCCAACGCCCAGTAGCCAACGTAACTGCCTTCGTCGCCATCCTTGTGCGAATCATACCAAGGGGCTTGATCAAAGGACGAATACCAATTTTCACAGTATTTTTTCAATAGTTCGGGTGCGTTGTTTTTATCTTCGACGTAAATCGCTTGAATTAGCGGGGTGTAAGCGTCGTGATACCACTGATCGATATCTTCACGGTCGGGAAGAATCTTGATTAGCAGATCTTCATAAAGCGTATCCGTGCCTGCATAACCGGCATTATCTATCAGCAAAACGAATCGCTTTAGTAAGTCTCGCCGATGCAGAAGGATACACAGACTGATCACCTGCAAACATTCCTGGTACTCGTCAATCCAGTCATCAATTGTCAGCGGCGTGATGTTTTCTATCTGTTCATACTGAGCTAGCTTTTGTTGCAGCACCTCATAGCTATCTACCAACTCCTCCAGCAGAGGTGGCAAGTTGAAGATCTCTTCTCCAGCGGTATAACGCATTAAAATATTGTTCAGATAAAGCGTTTGAAAATGCCTGGCTCGTAAAGATTTTTCTTGCTCGGGAGAGTCGGCTTGAAACAGCTTGTCCTGCCAAAATATAAACGACTCTTTATAATTGTCTAAAAAATTATCGTATCTCTGCTCGGTAAGGAATTGTTGTCTTTTTGTCATGTGTCTTTACTTTGGTTTAAAGTGGGGTTGTGGCTTCTGGCATAGTCGACTAAAGCTTTCGGATAAACCATGTGCTCGACTTTACTATCATCAATGTCGTATAAGTAAGCAACTGCAGCAGCTTCAATAGCCCAATATCCTACATAGCTGCCTTCGTCCCCATTCAAGTGCGAATCGTGCCAAGGAGCGTGGCTAAATGCCGCGTACCATTGTTCACAGTAATCCGTTAGTAACTGAGACGCCTCGGCTTTTTCATCTGCATAGATAGCTTCGATTAAAGGAGTGTAGACATCGTGGTACCACTCATCGACATCCTCTCGGTCGGGTAGCCGTTTGCGCAGCAAGTCTTCGTAGAGCGTGTCCTCACCCTTGTAATTTGCATCGTCTACAAGCTTGGCAAATCGTTTGAGCAAGTCCGTTCTGTTGAGCAGGATGCACAGGCTAAAGACTTGTACGCATTCTTCAAATTCATCTGGCCAGTCATCAATGGCAAGGGGCGAGATGTTGATTACCCCCTCGTAGATCGAAAGTTTTCTCTGACGCTCTTCGTAGGCTGATATCAATTCTTCAAGCAATGGCACCAGCGAATGGATTTCCTCTCCCGCTGTATAGGAAATAAATAGTTTTCTTCGCACCACACTTTTGAAGTGAGCAGCCCTGAGGGACGCTTCTTGTTCGGGAGAGTCCGACTCGAATGTGTGGGTCTTCCAGAAAATTTTGGTCTCTTCGCTGTAAGCCAGGAAGTTCGCGTATCGGGTCTCAGTGAGGAATTCTTGTCGTTTATTCATGACGACCATGTAAGGGATCAGCAGTTGTTTTATGGTTTCTGGCGTATTCGACCAAATCTTTCGGATATACCATGTGATCGATTTTGCTGTCGTCTATATCGTATAAAAAGGCGATGGCGCCTGCTTCCAACGCCCAGTAACCGACGTAGTTTCCATCCTCTCCTTGATGGTGGGTGTCATGCCACGGGGCATGTTCGAAGGCGCAATACCATTGCTCGCAGTACTGTTGAAGCAGCTCAGAAGCCTCTTCTTTACTGTCGACGTAGATTGATTGAATAAGAGGCGTATAGACGTCGTGATACCACTGGTCGACATCGTGCCGGCCAGGTAGAACCTTCTTCAGCAAGTCTTCGTAAAGCGTGTCGAAACCTGCATAGCCCGCATTGTCCATGAGCCTGACGAATCGAGGGAGCAGGTCGGTGCGGTGTAACAGAATGCACAGGCTGATGACCTGAGCGCCTTCTTCAAATTGATAAGCCCAGTCATCCATCGCTAAAGGCGAGATATCCGGGGATTCCTCATATATTGCCAATGTTTTCTGGCGTACTTCGTACTTTGCAATCACATCCTCAAGCAGAGGAATAAGAGAGGCTATGTCCTCTCCGCCGGTATAGGCGGCGAATAACCTGTCACGTGCCAGGGTTTTAAAGTAACTTGCACGAAGAGAGGCTTCCTCCTCGATCGAGTCAGATTTAAATGTATTGCTTTTGAAGAACTCTATGACTTCGTCGTGTTCGCGGAGGAAATTTTCATAGTGTTTTTTACTGAATAGATGTTGTCGTACGTTCATAGATGTTATGTCTCAATCCTGCAATAGATTGCTTCTTGCGGTTGTATGAGTGCCTTAATCGGTACAGCCAGGATAAATAGTACATGTACGCCCATTCATCCTGAAGGTCCTGAAGTCCTTCGTATTCCCTCGACAGAAGCCGTAGGGGTCTTCAATACCTTTGCCCAAGCAGGGTTTCCAGCCGTTCGGGAACTTTTGCCATTTGGCGTCGGATGCCGGAGTTTCATCGGGTGACTGACGCAATTCAAGATGAACGACTTTCCCGGCTAGATCGCTACGATTTAAGGCGCCGCCGGGTTTGCCTCGTTCGTAACGATCTTCTGATACGTTCCACCTTTCGTCTACTGCATCGCAGGACAGGATTTTGGATATGCCATCTTTTTGGATTCTTGCGACACTTAGTTGAAACATCCACGTGCAAATGCCGCGAAATCTCGGTTCTTCAGTTGGTTCTGGTCTGCGTTGATCGTCAATATTTCGGATAGATATTCCGCCACCGTCGCCACCTATATCGAGAGAACTGGGACCATATCGTCCTTCAAGTTCGGTGTTGACCCGCATCAAGTCCATGGTGCATCCAGCAATATGGAACTCAAGAGGTATCTCGAAGCGAACTGTTTGCTCAATGGTCTTTGCGTCGGTCCTATCTGTTTTTTGCTGATGCCTTGTGACCTCGCCACCCAAAGCAGATACGTAGACACTGCATGTTTGTCCGGCCCGAGGAAAATACTGTGCTTTGGAGCTGAAACCGAAGTTCGGTGGAATACTCGTGACAAGCGTGAAGTGTTCACTGCTGTAATAACTGGTTGCATCCGCGGCAGAATCCTTGGCAATCTGCCCCGCCAAACTGCAGGCGCCCATCAGCGGAAGCGCAAGAAAAAATGCAGATTTGATGCAGTATGGAAAAAAATCGTTACTCATTAGATGCTCACTGCAACGGTTAAACGAGCCAGCCCTCTGAGGACACTGACTCGTTTATGGGGCGTTGAAAACTACGCTGTCCTCATTTGGCTGCTGCCCGCTTGAGGAATCATGGCGAGTTGGACTTCGACTTTGTTTTCTTTTTTCGCCATCCAGCGTTCCACATTGAGTTCATGTTCCGGCGCCTGTGTGGCCGAGCCGTATATTTGCTCTGGCCCCACTTTGAGGAAGCTCAGGGCATGGATTCGTCCGCGGGCTGTATCCAGACGTCCTATTTCCGCTCTCAATACATTCGCTTCTTGCTGATATTGCCGACGATCAGATGAGAAGGTGGAATTAAGCTCGACCTCTTTCGACTTCAAGCGATCCTGCATTTCTTGTAGTTGGAGGTAAACCTGATCGTATTCAGTTTTGGTAACCACCGTGGTTCCTCTTTCCTGAGTTTGCTGCCAGCGACGCAATGTTGCCCAGGCATAGGGAATATAGGAGGGCACCATAAAGTGATCGCCCATCTGGAACATTTGAAGCACAAATGCATCGCGGTCGGGCATGTCCCCGAATTTTTTTATTGCCTTGGTGCAAGCCGCTTCTTCGATGGACTCACAACCCGGATCCCAGAGCACAGCGGATTGCTCACTTCCTTTAAAGTGGACAGGCATGAAGTGATGCAACTTTCCGTGGTGTTCATAGGCCGCGCCACCGGTTCTTGAGAGACCAATGGCGAAAATCAGTGCGCCTAACGGAGCGGTAACAAAACTGAGGACTAAGCCGGGGACCCAGATACTTTTACGAGTGTTCATCCATGGCGCAGGAACACTTGGGATCGGGTCGTTGTTGTTGACCATGCGGTGGTGGGCAAGTGTTTCGGCGCCCGCTACGAAATCGGCGTCTCCTGCTCGCGGGGAACCGTAGGTGTAAAGCAGTATGTCGTACCCATTTGGACTGCGCCGTAATGCCTCTGCGAGCAACGTTGCGATTGCCCCGCCCAGACTATGCCCACAAATAATGATCTTTTGCCCCATGTGGAACTGATCGAGATAAACCTGAACAAACTTACTAATTGCCTTATAGGCTTTGTAGAAGCCCTGGTGCGCTTTACCTATTCCTTCTTCAAATGGAACTTGTTCCGCATCGGTGTCTCGTACAAAGTCCATGGGTTCTTGGGTTCCGCGGACAGAAATCAGAACGACTTCGTCCTGATGAGTGATAAATGCCTGAGTTTCAGTGCCGTCTTTTGCTTTACCATCATCAAAAAAATGCCATTTGGCGGGGTGTTCCTGTTCTTCGCCTAGTTCCGGTTTGTTTTTTTCATAGAGTGTCGGATCGAACGGCAGGATTTCGAAGCGTTTCGAGTACGGCACGTCCTCATAAAGAGGGTAGTAAGGAGTTGTTTGAGTCGGGTTGATTTTCCAAACTTCATTGAAGCTGGCGAGTGCATTTCCAAAATAGTAGCCGACGCTCGGTTCGAGAGGAAATCTAACAGTGTCGGTTGGCTGATTGGTTGGTGCTTGACCAAAACCGCAATAGCTATGACTGGCAAACAAAGAAAGCTGATACAAATTCAAGGCGCTGAATTCATTATCTTTTGAAAGCATAGGGCGAAAAGCACGTAGGGGCCGAACTTCAAGAACAGTATGTTTGTTGGGCAGCAAACTGATTCCGTAGAGTTCTGACTCTTCTGGTCCGAATCCTAAGTCACCCATAACTTTAAGCAAACTGAAGTTCGGCGGCGATTTTCGCGGAGAGCCTGGAGGTAAGTGCGCGAAATTTTTTACTAGATCTCTCACTTCTACGTGAAAGAACTGATCTGCTTTTTCCCTTGCCGGGTTTTTTTCTACTCGTAAACCATCTTTGCGAACAAAACGGCTTTTTTCCGCTCTTACCTGAAGCTCGGTTATAGGAAGCGGATAACTTTTTCGTTGTGAAAGGGCACTGTATAAATCCTCAGGTCCGGTGTAAGGGGCGTCGATTTGTAGTACTACAGACCCTTGATAACTATTGAGGATTTTTGCCGTCCCATTAGCGTCCAACGTCCCAGAGTACGTTTGATTCGCATCACCCTGAAGGATATAGGAGAGCCCCGCATAAGGTTGGCCATCGCCGGACTCATCTACTACTTGAAAACTGATCCAGTCACCCCGCAATGGACAAGCTTGTGATTTGTCACTTAAGAGTGGTTCGCAAGGCGCCTTTGGCTCCATAAAAAATATCCTTATTCAGTACAGTTGGGGTAGATGGTGCACTCACGTCCATCGGGCATTTTAAAGGGCTTGAAGTCTGTAGTGTTGCCCCGACAAAACGCGTAAGGGTCATCGAGGCTCTTGCCCATGCACCGCTTCCAGCCTTCGGGAAATTTAACCCACGTATCTCCCATATAGGGTTGTTCTTCCTTAGCAACTGAGAACACAACTTTTATTGTCTTTCCTGCGAGTTGAGCGCGTTGCAACGGACCTTCCGCAACGGTGCCATTTGCTTGTTCCGGAGTTGCTGCAGACTTACATTTCAGGATTTTAGCGATGTAACGATTGGTTCCTACTGTACGGAACAACCATTCGCATTGTTTATAACGTATTGTGGGTGAAGGAGGCGTTAGCGTTTCTGCGTTTCCATCTTCAAACGAAATTCCTGTGAAATCCCGACCTAGATTGAGTCGGGCTGCTCCGTACTTTGCGTCGACTTCATATCCAAAGCTTTTCAGTACTAAAGGGCAACCTCCTTCATTACTTGTCAGGGGGACTTCGAAGTGTGCTGTCTGCGCCTCATCATTAAGCTCCTGCTCAAAAAACTGTTTGCCAGGATAGTTTTTTCCACTGCGAGGAGGGACCGTACAGTTCTCTCCCATGCGAGGCACGTAAGAGGCTTCGCCTTTAATACCGAACCCAGGTGGCAGCTCTGTGATCAGCGTGAAGCTATCCTGTTGTGCGACGGCGCATCCTGTAGCTCCAATCGTTCCTAAACCGATGGCCACTACTCGAACAAGTCCAGTGAAAAAGTCTCGAGAAAACATTTTATTGTCCTTGTTCGGTGCAGTTGGGATAGACGTCGCAATCACGTCCATCCGGCATTTTGAAGGGCTTGAAGTCGGTCGTATTTCCATTACAAAACGCAAAAGCGTCTTCGAGGCTTTCCCCCATACATCGCTTCCAACCTGCGGGAAACTTCACCCAGTTATCGCCAACGGCCGGTCTTTCATCGCTGGAATCAGCAGATGTTTAGCTGCGCCTGGCGTCTTAACTTCACTCACGCTCCGACTTACCCAAACTCGCATCAAAAACCCGCTGGGTCCGCTCAAAATGCTGCTCTGGCGTTTCACTTGGCAATGGCTGCCAGGCCACGTCGTCCGCGCATTTGGGGTCAAGTCTCAAGCTGAGCATGAATTCGCGTTGTTCCGGGGTGTTCCATTTCCAGGTGTCGAGCAGGTCCAGCTGTTCTTCCAGCCATTCGCGAACGTTGCGGGTTTCGGAGAGTTTGGCGGCGGCTTCGACGTGGTGCACGAGCAGCCAGCGCTTTACGTTTTCGCGCAGGATGGCGCGGCCGCGTTCCGGTGAGTTGGGGATGCGCAGCCATGGCGCCGGGTTGGGTACCGGGTACAGGCCGGGGCGGGAGTTATCGGCGGTTTTCCATTGCTCCTCGTCCCAATACAGCACGCTGCTGATCGGACCTAACAACAACGGCCGCTCGGTTTCGCTCAGGTTGGCGAGGCAGCGCGCAATCACGCGGTTGTCCTGGAAGCGGAACAGAGAGCGCTCACCATCTTCGTTGATGATCATCCGCGCGCGCCAGTGTTGGGTCAGGCCATCGAGGTCGGATTGTTCCATGCTCCCGATCCAGCCCCAGTTGCGCTGTGGGTCGTCCAGCAGTTGGCGGAAGGCATCGGCGCTGGAGTTGGGCAGTTCGGCCAGCCATGGGCTGATGGGGGCGAATTCAACGTACTGGGTGCCGCGATAGAGCTGCACCGAGCGCTGCATCAGGCCGGCGCTGTACAGTGGGGTGACCGGGTTGGGTTCGGCGAGGCTGTCGAGGGCCAGGATCAACACACGATTGAGCCGGGCTTGTTCGTCCAGCCAATGATTGAGTACGTCGCTCATGCTGTCGCCCCCAGGTCGCACTTGCCTTCGCGGCAGGCTTCGCAAATCGGGCAGCGGATATCGCCAGCCGCGCGGGCGGCTTTGGCCATGGCCATTTGCACGGCGGCCGGGACGAGCGGGGCGCCGGGCTTGTCCCTGGCGGCGGCCCAAGGGATGACAGGGTCGAGAATCTGGATCCCCGTGCCGGAACCCGGCCCACCACCGGAGTTAACCTTCACATTGGCGCCACTAATCGTCACACCCCCCGCATCCACCTTCACAAAGCTCCCGCCAGCCTTCGCCGTCAGCTCCATGCCACCCTCAACCACTACCTTTTCCCCAGCGTTGTAGTGAATCTCCTGCCCAGCCTCGACAAACAACGCCGTCCCCACCTTCACATGCTGGGTCACGCCAACCGTGAGGTGATCATTCGCCCGGGATTCGGTCTTGCGATCCAGGTGGGTGATGCGGTGTTCTTCGACCTTGAATTCGCTGAGAACATTGGCTTCGACCGTGTCGTGGCGCTCGTTGCCGACGCGAATTTTCTGGTCGTGCTCGATGTTTTCATCCCAATCCCGCTGGGCGTGCAGGTAGATCTGTTCTGCACCTTTCTTGTCTTCGATGCGGAATTCGTTGTAGCCCTTGCCGCCCGGTGAGCTGAGGGTCTTGAAGGTGCTGCGGGTTTTGTTGGCCGGCAGGTCGTAGGGGACGACGTTTTCCTTGTGGTACAGGCAGCCGGTGACCAGTGGTTGGTCCGGGTCGCCTTCCATGAACGAGACCAGCACTTCCATGCCGATGCGCGGGATGGCGATGCCGCCGTAGGCGTTGCCGGCCCAGCCGGTGGCGACGCGTAGCCAGCAGGTGGTGTTGTCGTCGGCCTGGCCGTCGCGGTCCCAGTGGAACTGGACTTTGACCCGGCCGTATTGGTCGGTGTGGATTTCTTCGCCCTTGGGGCCGGTGACGATGGCGGTCTGGCTGCCGAGGATTTTGGCTTTCGGGTGTTCGAGGGCCGGGCGGAAGTGCGCGTCCCACGGGGTGGCGAGGAAGCGGTTGCGGTAGCCTTGGTGGAAGTCGTCCTTGTTGTCGGTGACGTCGCTGGTGGTGTTTTCGCCGAGCACTTGCGGTTGTTTGCCTTCGTGGACGACTTCCAGCAGCAGCCAGAGGTCGTTCCATTCGGCGCGCGGGTGTTCGCTCAGGGCCAGGAAGTGGCCGCTGACCAGGGTCGGCTCGTCGCTTTTGCCTTCGGCGAGTTTGTAGTCGCTGCGATGACGCTCAAGGGCGCGGGTCGCCAGTTGCTTGCCGCGTTCGCGGTCGGTGAAGCGGCCGGGGTAGTCGTAGTCTTCGAGGTCCGGGGCGAAGGTGCTTTTGGCGCTGCCTTCAGGGAGGATGCGTGGTTTTTCGAAGTCGTAGTCCCGGCGGCTGACGCGGGTGGTGCGGGTTTCCAGGCGCAGGTTGAAGCGCTTGATCACCGGTTTTTCGGCGGCCATGCCGGAGTCTTGCTGGTAGCTCACGGGCGCGAGTTTGCGGAACACCGTCTGGTCATCGCCGAACACCAGTTTGTGGCCGCTGGCGGAGTGCTGGAAGTGGAAGTGAATGCCTTCTTCTTCGCACAGGCGCTGGATGAAATGCAGGTCGGATTCGTCGTACTGCACGCAGTAGTCGCGTTCGGGGTAGATCGCGCCGAGCTGGAAGCTGTAGGCATCGGCCAGAATGCCGCGCGCTTCGAGGACCTGGGCGATGATCTTCGGCACCGTCAGGTGCTGGAAGATTTGCTGGTCATGGTTGTGCCGCAGGTAGGCAAGTTGCGGCACCAGGCTGACGCTGTAGCGCGTGAGTTTTTTGCCGGAGTCGCCTTGCTCGATGCGGTAGACCTGGCCGTGGATGATGCCTTTGCCGGTGGCGCCGAAGGTCAGGCAGCCGGGCTTGTGCAGCAGCTCTTCGAGTTTGAGGTCGGGGCGGGCGCTGACCAGTTCGATGTCGAAACAGAACGGTTGGTTGAGGGCTTCGCGACCGACGAAACTGAGCACTTGAAGGTCGGTGGAAACACCTTCCAGCGTGAGGGAAATATGGGTTGCGTTCGCGTCCAGCATGCCTTGAATTCCGTCCTTTGAATAAGCTGGGGCGGATGGTGCAGGATTAGCCGGCCCCGTTCAAGGCGCAAATGCCGTGCTCGGGGGTAGGGACATCCCCTATGTGCAGGGTTTAGGTCAATGAATCCGGGGATTTGGACCTACCCGGTTCCAACAGGAGGGGGCTCCAACTGAAGAACTGCCAGTCAGTTTCAGACTAAAGTCGCCTTCAGTACGTAAAAGCCTTGTGCCATCATTGCCGCTCACCCCCGTGTGTTCACTTCACTCTGGCCCGTCACCGGTTCAGGGCGGAAGCTATTTTCTGGCTTATTGCGCCTTGCGCAAACGCTGCACTGTTGGAGCTTTTTTTCATGCGTCCCCCATTTCCTCTCATCACGGCCCGCCAGTCATTCGGCTTCGGCGCTTTAGTCCTGTGCGCCGGTTTTACCGCGCCGGTTCAAGCCAGCGGTTTTATCGACGACACCACGGCGAAAATCGAATCGCGCACGGTGTATTTCAACCGCGACTTCCGTGATGGGCACACCAGCAACGACCAGGGCGCGTCCAAGCGTGAAGAGTCGGCGCAAGGTTTCATTCTCAATCTGCAATCGGGTTACACCGAGGGCACCGTCGGTTTCGGCATTGATGCACTGGGCATGCTCGGGCTCAAACTCGATTCCAGCGCCGACAGCAGCAACAGCGGTTTGCTGCCGTCGTCCGGCGAGAACCCGCGCGGTTCGAAGGACCAGTACGCCAAGCTCGGCTTGACCGCCAAAATGCGGGTATCGCACAGCGTGTTGAAGTACGGCGCGTTGCTGCCGGATCTGCCGCTGCTCAAGTACAACGATGGCCGTCTGCTGCCGACCCTGTTCAACGGCGCGATGCTCACGTCCAAAGAGGTGAAGGACCTGACCTTTATGGCTGCGCGGCTGGACAAGTACACCGCCCGGGATTCGACCGATTCGCAAGACATCCGCGTGCACTGCAAGAACAAGCGTTACGCCTGCAATGTCACCGCTGACCATTTCGACATGTACGGCTTCGACTACAAGATCAACGAACGCCTGACCGCCCAATACCATTACGCGGAACTGGAGGACATCTACCGCCAGCACTTCGTGGGTGTGTTGGCCAACCAGCCACTGGGCGACGGCGTACTGAAAGCAGATCTACGGCTACTGAAAAGTGCCGACAGCGGCGCCGCCCGTGCCGGCTCCATCGACAACCGCGCCCTGAGCGGCATGCTGTCCTATGCGTTGAGTGGCCATACCTTCAGTGCCGGTTGGCAGCGCATGAACGGCGATAACTCGATGCCGTATCTGGATGGCACTAACCCGTACCTGGTCAACTACGTGCAGGTCAACGACTTCGCCGCCGCGCAAGAGCGTTCGTGGCAGTTGCGGTATGACTATGATTTCAAGGCGATTGGTATTAACGGGCTGAGTTTCCTGACCCGCTATGTGAATGGCGATCACATTAAAGTGCTGGGCAGCGATCAGGACGGGAAGGAGTGGGAGCGCGACAGCGAGTTGAAGTACGTGGTGCAGAGCGGGACATTCAAGGACGTGAGTTTGCGGCTGCGCAATGCGACGTACCGGACCAATTACGAGCAGTTTGCCCGGGATGTGGATGAGACGCGGCTGATTGTGAGCTACAACTTTTCGGCTTTGTGACGGTAGGCCTTTGTAGGAGCCGCCGAAGGCTGCGATCTTTTGATCTTAAAAAAGCAAGATCGCAGCCTGCGGCAGATGCCACGGGGTTTAAAGCCAATGCCAGAATCGGCTCCAGAACCCTCGATTCAGATCGTTTTTACACCCGGCGTACTGCTGCGCATACATGTCGGATCGGCCCTGAACCTTGCCGGCCGTGGCCACCAACCACGCTTTACTGGCGTAGGTTTTCTGACGATAGCCACCCCAGCCTTCGTGATAGTTGAGGTACTGCCCGTAGGCGTCGTATTTGTAGACGCCGTTGATGCTGGCGGTCTTGTCCATGTACCAACCGACAAAGTCGATGGCGTCATCGAAATCCTCGCGGTCGGCCCCACCTCTGCCTGTGCTTTTCTGATAGTCGGACCAGACTTCATCTTTGGCCTGGGCGTAGCCTGATGCCGTCGACACACGGCCCCACGGGATGATCCACAGCAGGTATTTGCGCGGCGTCTTGGCGTCGTAACGATAGCCAGACTCTTGATACATGATCGCGAAGGGCACCTGGATCGGCACGCCCCAGCGTTTTTGCGTGACTTGCGCAGCGTCGTACCAGTCGCTCTTTTCCCGGAAGATCTCGCAGATATCGTTGGGGGAGCGGGGTGGCGAGGTGCCGCAACCGGCCAGCACAGTCGTGAGTAACAAAAGTCCAGCGGTCTGCCTTGAGTTCAAAAGCCCGTCTTCCCGTCATGCGTATAAAAAGGGCGATAGTTTACACAGGACGTGGGGTGGCGGTGTTTTGATCGTTCCCACGCTCTGCGTGGGAATGCCTCAACGGACGCTCCGCGTTCGGCGGTTGATGGGACGCGGAGCGTCCCGGGCTGCATTCCCACGCGGAGCGTGGGAGCGATCGAGCGTGGGAGCTATCGGTCAGGTTAACTGCTGGCGATACGGCAAATCCGGCCCGGTCTTGCTGCACGTTAGCGCTGCTGCCTGCACCGCAAACTTCAACATCCCGTCAATCTGCTCCCGACTCAGCCGCTGCACACCGTCCACTGAGTCCAGCTGATGCTCGGTCAACCAGGTAATCAACGCGGCCTGGAAGGTATCGCCAGCCCCGACCGTATCGGCAATCTTCACCGTACTGGCCGGCACCGACCACGAACCATGGGCCCGACTGAACACCGTCGCGCCTTCGCCACCCCGGGTCAGGAACACCAACTGGCAACGATGCTGCAACCAGCCCTCGATCACCCGCTGCGGATCCTGCTCGGGGTACAGCAGGCTCAAGTCTTCATCGCTGACCTTGATCAGGTCGGCCAACTCCACCAGTTCGGCGATCCGCGAACGCCACAGGTCGATGTTCGGCTCCGGATTCAAGCGCACATTCGGATCAAGGCTGATCAGGCGTCTGCCGCTTTCGCGACCGACCAATGCCAGCAGCGTATCGGCAATCGGCTGCACCACCAGCGAGTACGAACCGATGTGCAAACCGCGCACTTCAGGTCCGAGTTCCGGCAGATGCTCCAGGCGCAATTGCCGATCCGCGCACCCTTCACCGCGGAAGCTGTAGTGGGGCGAGCCGTTGGCGCCGACCGCGACCATCGCCAGGGTGGTCGGTGCGGCGAAATCCACCAGGTAATCCGGGCGTATGCCTTCGTCCTGCAGCACTTGCTGCAAGCGGCGACCGAGGTAGTCGGTGGACAACCCGGCAAACAACGCCGAATCCACGCCCAAACGGCGCAGACCCACCGCCACGTTGAACGGCGAACCGCCGGCAATCGCCTTGAAATTCACTTTGGAAGCCAGACCGTTGGCATCGTCTTCGCTGAAGAAATCGAACAGCGCTTCGCCACACACCAGATACATAAAATTGTTCGCTCTTTAAAGGGTTGCGACGTGTTGTTGATAGCGTTCGTAAGCGTACTGGGCCGCCGCTACGTTGTCGGCGACCGGCAGGGTTTCGCTGGCCAGGTCGAGTTTCACGCAGCGCTCGCACAAATCCGCCAGGGTGCTTTCGTGGCCGTTAGACCAGGACTTGCACCACGCCGCTTGAATGGCCGCGCCGAGGGCCGCCGCTTCGCTTTGTTCGGTGCAGATCACCGGAGTGTTCATGATGTCGGCGACGATCTGTCGCCACACCGCGCTTTTCGAACCGCCGCCGATCAAGCAAATGCTGCGGCTTTGTAAGCCATTTTGCCGCAGCAGGTCCAGTCCGTAACGCAAACCGAAGGTTGTGCCTTCGACGGCGGCGCGGCACAGGTTGGCCTGGGTCAGGTTGGTCATGGTCAGGCCGTGCAGGCTGCCGGTGGCGTGGGGCAGGGCGGGGACGCGTTCGCCGTTGAGGAACGGCAACATGCACACGCCGTCCGCACCAATCGGCGCCTGTTCGACCAGATCATTGAAGCGTTCGATATCCAGCTCGAACAACTCGCGAATCACTCCGGTGGCGTTGGTCAGGTTCATGGTGCAGATCAGCGGGAGCCAGCCGCCGCTGGAGGAGCAGAACGTGGCGACCGAGGCGTCCGGGCTGACTTTGGGCTGTTCGGCATAGGCGTAGACCGTGCCGGAGGAGCCGAGGCTCATGGTGATCGCCCCGGGCTTGATGTTGCCGGTGCCGATGGCGCCCATCATGTTGTCGCCGCCGCCGCTGGACACCAGCGCCTGCGGGTTGATGCCCAGGTGTTCGGCGATGCTCGGCAGGATGGTGCCGACCGGCTGATGCGCGTCGATCAGCTCCGGCAGCGCTGCTTGCAGGCGCCCGGTGGGGTCGATGTCGCGCAGCAGTTGCAAATCCCACTGGCGGGTGCGCACGTTGAAATAACCGGTGCCCGAGGCATCGCCGTATTCGCTGCAACTGCGGCCGGTGAGCCAATAGTTGAGGAAGTCGTGGGGCAGCAGGATGCGCGCGATGCGGGCAAAAATCGTCGGGTGTTGTTCTTTGGTCCAGAGCAGTTTGGACACGGTGTAGCCCGGCGCAATGACAATGCCGAGGCGTTCCAGTGAGCCTTTTTCGCCGCCCAGATGCGTCAGCAGACGGTCGTTTTCCGCGGTGGATTCGGTGTCGCACCAGAGCTTGGCCGGGCGCAGGACCTGGCCTTGATCGTCGAGCAGCACCAGTCCGTGTTGCTGGCCGGAGACGCCGATGCCGAGGATGTCCTGACCGTCAACATTCGCGGCGAGCAAGGCGCGGCGGGTGGCGAGGGCGAAGGCGTCCAGCCATTGATTGGTGTCTTGCTCGCGGCGGCCATTGGCGCCGCTGATCATCGTGTGAGCGGCGGCGCCCTGGCCCAGCACCTGACCGCTGACGGCATCGAGGATGATGGCTTTGGTGCCTTGGGTGCCGCAGTCGATGCCGAGGAATAGTTGTTGGTTTGCCATGTCATGACCCTACCGAAGATCGTTCCCACGCTTTGCGTGGGAATGCCTCAATGGACGCTCTGCGTCCGCTTCTGGATGGGACGCGGAGCGTCCCGGGCTGCATTCCCACGCAGAGCGTGGGAACGATCAGGCGGCGAGTATTTTTTCAAGGGTTCGCGTAACCCCTACTTCCCGCAAGCTGTTACAGCACCACTCAAACGCCGCGACAAACTCCGCCGAACGCGGGATCGCTGTACCAAAGATCTCCTCGACCTCCAACAACCGCTGGGTGATCAACACATCATCAGCCACCAGCGCCTGACAGAACGTCGCCCTTGGATCGGGAATCGAGTAGGTATCACCGTTCTCATCCACGCCCTTCAAATACAAGGCCCAGGCCGCCACGACGAGCGCCGCACGCTTGGTCTCCTGGCCGTCAGCGATCAACCGATTTATCGTCGGTACAGTGAATTTCGGAAACTTCGACGAACCGTCCGAACACACCCGCTCCAGTTGATCGGCAATCGCCTGATTGGAAAACCGCGCCACCAGGGTGTTTTTGTATTCCGTCAGGTCAATCCCCGGCACCGAAGCCAGTTGCGGCGTGACATCCAGATCCATATACGCCCGCATGTAACGCACAAACAGCGGATCGTTCATGGTTTCGTGGACGAAGCGATAACCCTTCAAGAACCCCAGGTAAGTCAGGGCCAGGTGACTGCCGTTGAGCAGCTTGATTTTCATTTCTTCGTAAGGCGTGACGTCGTTGGTGAACTGCACGCCGACCTTTTCCCAGGCCGGACGACCGTTGACGAACTTGTCTTCCAGCACCCATTGCACAAACGGTTCGCAGACCACCGGCCAGGCGTCGTCGATCGCGGTTTTGTCGTGCAATTGCAGCTTGTGCTCGGTGCTGGTCATCGGCGTGATGCGATCAACCATGGCGTTCGGGAAGCTGACGTTCTGGTCGATCCAGTCCCGCAGATCGGCATCGCGCAGCGCAGCAAAGGCCAGCAGTGCCTTGCGGGCCACCGCGCCGTTGTGCGGCAGGTTATCGCAGGACATCAAGGTGAACGCGGGCGTACCGGCGGCGCGACGTTTGGCCAACGCGGCGCAGAGAAAACCGAACACGGTTTTCGGTGCGTTCGGGTGCGCCAGGTCGTGCTGGATCAGCGGCAGGTGCGCCATGAACTCGCCGTTGCTGTCGTCGATGCAGTAGCCGCCCTCGGTGATGGTCAGCGAGACGATGCGGATCTCGGGGTTGGCGAGTTTGTCGATCAACGCCTCGGCGCTGTCTTCGGCCAGCAACATCTCGCGAATCGCGCCGATGACCCGGACTTCGGCGTCAGCGTTGTCGCCCAGTTCAAACAAAGTGAACAGAAAATCCTGTTCCTTTAGATCGTCACGGGCGCGACGGTCCTCGGCCCGCAGGCCGACCCCGCAAATCGCCCAGTCCAGGCCTTCACCGGTGTTCATCAGCGCATCGGTGTAATACGCCTGATGCGCCCGGTGGAAACCGCCGACGCCGATGTGGGCGATGCCTTGACGTGTATCGCTCAGGGCGTAGGCGGGCAGTGCCACCTCAGGCGCGAGGCGATTGAGGTTCTGTTTATTCAGTTTCATCGCATAGTCTCGTCAGGCAGCGGCGCGCAGTGGGCGGGTTAACGCCACGCCGTCGGCATCGAATAAATGGCAGTGTTCGGCGTCCAGGTGCAGGCTCAGCGACTCGCCATAACGGCTGGCCAGGTCGCCGCGCACGCGCATGGTCAGCGCTTCGCCGGAGGAGGTCACGACGTGGCAGAAGGTGTCGCTGCCCAGGCGTTCGCTGACGTCGGCGGTCACTTGCAGTGTGCAGTCGCCGGTTTGCGCCAGGTTCAGGTGTTCCGGGCGAATCCCCAAAGTCACCGCGCCACCGACGCTCAGGTTGGCGCCGCTCAATGGCAGGGTGATGCGGGTGCCGGCGTCCAGCAGGACTTCGACGTTCTGGCTTTCGACGCGGGTAACCTTGCCCTTGAGGAAGCCCATCTTCGGCGTGCCGAGGAAACCGGCGACAAACAGGTTGGCCGGCTGGTGATACAGGTCCAGCGGCGAGCCGACTTGTTCAACTTTGCCACCGTTGAGCACCACGACTTTGTCGGCCATGGTCATGGCTTCGACCTGGTCGTGGGTCACGTAAATCATCGTGGCTTTGAGTTCTTTGTGCAGGCGCAACAACTCCAGGCGCATCTGTACGCGCAGGGCGGCATCGAGGTTGGACAGCGGTTCGTCAAAGAGGAAGATTTTCGGGTTACGCACGATGGCGCGACCGATTGCTACCCGCTGGCGCTGGCCACCGGACAGTTGCTTCGGCTTGCGTTCGAGCATCGGCCCGAGTTCGAGGATGCGCGCCGCTTCGCCGACTTTCTTCTCGACTTCGGCCTTTGGTACGCCGGCCAGGTCGAGGGCGAACGACATGTTCTTTTTCACGGTCATGTGGGGGTACAGGGCGTAGGTCTGGAACACCATCGCCAGGTCGCGCTTGGCCGGGCTGACTTCGGTGATGTCGCGGCCATCGAGCTCGATGGTGCCGCCGCTGACTTCTTCCAGGCCGGCGATCAGGCGCAGCAGGGTGGACTTGCCGCAGCCCGACGGACCGACGAACACCACGAATTCTTTGTCGTTCACTTCCAGGTCGATGCCCTTGATGATGGAAAAGCCTTCGAAGCCTTTTTGCAGATTCTTGATTTTCAGGTTGGCCATGATGGCGCTCCTTTATGCGAATTCTTGGGGGCTATTTCACAGCGCCGAACGACAGGCCGCGGACCAGTTGTTTCTGGCTGATCCAGCCGAAGATCAGGATCGGCGCACAGGCCAGGGTCGACACGGCCGACAACTTGGCCCAGAACAGACCTTCGGGGCTTGAGTACGAGGCGATCAACGCGGTCAGCGGTGCGGCTTTGGACGAGGTCAGGTTCAGCGACCAGAACGCTTCGTTCCAGCACAGGATCAGCGACAGCAGCACTGTGGACGCCAAACCGCCCTTGGCAATCGGCAGCAGCACCCGGACCATTTCCTGCCACAGCGTTGCACCATCCAGGCGTGCGGCTTCGAGGATGTCTTTTGGAATGTCCTTGAAGTAGGTGTAAATCATCCAGACCACGATCGGCAGGTTGATCAGCGTGTAGATGATGATCAGGGCGATACGCGTGTCGAGCAGGCCAAAGCTCTTGGCCAGCAGGTAGATCGGCATCAGCACGCCCACCGGCGGCAGCATCTTGGTGGAGAGCATCCACAGCAGCGTGCCTTTGGTGCGTTTGGTTTCGTAGAACGCCATCGAGTAAGCCGCTGGGACCGCAATCAATAGGCAAAGAGCCGTGGCGCTGAAGGAAATCACCACCGAGTTCCAGGCGAAGCTGAAGTAGTCGCTGCGCTCATTAATGTGCAGATAGTTTTCCAGCGTCGGGGTGAAGATGAATTGCGGCGGCGTGGCGAACGCGTCGATTTCGGTTTTGAAACTGGTCAGCACCATCCAGAAGATCGGGAAGAAGATCAGGATCGCGATGGCCCAGGCCAGGGTGCCGAGCAGCAGGCTTTGCAGACGGCGGGATTGTTGAAGAGTCATGGCGCAGGCCTCAGGCTTTGTCTGTCAGGTTTTTGCCGATCATGCGCACCAGCACGATGGCCGCGACGTTGGCAATCACCACCGCGATCAAACCGCCGGCGGACGCCATGCCGACGTCGAACTGCACCAGCGCCTGGTTGTAGATCAGGTAGGCGAGGTTGGTCGACGCATAGCCGGGGCCACCGTTGGTGGTGGTGAAGATTTCGGCAAACACCGAGAGCAGGAAGATCGTTTCAATCATCACCACCACGGCAATCGGCCGCGCCAGGTGCGGCAGGGTCAGGTGCCAGAAGATCGCGACCGGGCCGGCACCGTCGAGGCGCGCGGCTTCTTTCTGTTCCTGGTCCAGCGACTGCATGGCGGTCATCAGGATCAGGATCGCGAAGGGCAGCCATTGCCACGAGACAATGATGATGATCGACAGCAGCGGGTAGTGGGCCAGCCAGTCCACCGGTTGCGCACCGAACAGCTTCCAGACGTAGGCGAGAATCCCCGACACCGGATGGAAAATCAGGTTCTTCCAGATCAGCGCGCCGACGGTGGGCATGATGAAGAACGGCGAGATCAGCATGACCCGGACGATGCCGCGACCGAGAAACTCACTGGCCTCCAGCAGCGCACTGATCAACACGCCGAACACCACGCTGATCAGCAACACGCTGCCCACCAGCAACAACGTGTTGGTGGCGCCGGGCAGGAAGCCCGAGTCGGTGAGGAAGTAGGTGAAGTTCTCCAGCCCCACGAACTCGTTCTCACCGGGGTTGAGCAGGTTGTAGCGGATCACCGAGAAGTAGAGGGTCATGCCCAGCGGTACGATCATCCACAGCAGCAACATGGCGACCGAAGGGCTGACCAGAAACCAGCCGGGGTTGGCCAACCGGCTTTTACGCACCGGTTGGGGAATGTCCATTTGAGCTTTGGCAGTTGAAATATTCATGGCGATAGAACCGATTGGGAACAGGCAGATGAAGATCAACTGTAGGAGCGAGGCTTGTGTGGCGAGGGAGCTTGCTCCCGCTGGGTCGCGAAGCGACCCCAAAAGCTTTGCGACTGCTTCGCAGCCGAGCGGGAGCAAGCTCCCTCGCCACAAAAAGCGCTCCTACAGAGGGCGCGGGTTATTTCGGATAACCGGCGCGCTTCATCTCACGTTCGGTGGTTTGCTGGGCGGCGGCCAGGGCCTGGTCGACCGTGGTCTGGCCGATCAGCGCTGCCGAGAACGACTTGCCGACCTGGGTACCGATGCCCTGGAATTCAGGAATGGTCACCAGCTGAATGCCGATGTAAGGCACAGGCTTGATGCTCGGCTTGCTCGGGTCGGCGACTTTCAGCGACTCGAGGGTCACTTTGGCGAACGGCGCGGCTTTCATGTACGCATCGCTGTAGGTCGAGGCCCGGGTGCCAGGCGGTACGTTGGCAATGCCGTCTTTCTCGGCAACCAGTGCGCCGTACTCCTTGGAAGTGGCCCAGGCGCTGAAGGTTTTCGCTGCGTCCTTGGCCTTGGAACTGGTCGGAATCGCCAGTGCCCAGGAATACAACCACGCCGAGCCCTTGTCAGTGGTTTCGTGCGGCGCATAGGTAAAGCCGACGTGCTCGCTGACCTTGCTTTGGGTCTTGTCGGTCACGAACGAACCGGCGACGCTGGCATCGACCCAGATCGCGCATTTGCCGCTGTTGAACAGCGCCAGGTTTTCGTTGAAACCGTTGCTGGAGGCGCCGGGTGGGCCTGAATCCTTCATGGTCTTGACGTAGAAGTTCAGCGCGTTTTTCCACTCGGGACCATTGAATTCCGGCTGCCACTTCTCATCGAACCAACGCGCGCCAAACGAGTTGGCGACGGTGGTGATCAGCGCCATGTTCTCGCCCCAACCGGCCTTGCCGCGCAGGCAGATGCCGTACTGTTCCTTGTCCTTGTTGGTGAGTTTGCTGGCGAATTCGCTGATCTGGGTCCAGGTCGGATGCTCAGGCATGGTCAGCCCGGCGTCTTTGAACAGGTCGGTGCGGTAATAGGTGATCGAGCTTTCGGCGTAGAACGGCAGGGCATACAGCGAGCCTTTGACCGACAAACCTTCACGCACCGACGGGAACACGTCGTCGAGGGCGTAGCTGGCTGGCAAGTCCTTCATCGGTTCCAGCCAACCTTTGGCCCCCCAAAGTGCGGCTTCGTACATGCCAATGGTCAGCACATCGAACTGTCCGCCCTGGGTTGCAATGTCGGTGGTCAGGCGTTGGCGCAGGACGTTTTCTTCGAGCACCACCCAATTGAGCTTGATGTCCGGATGCTCGGTCTCGAAAGTTTTCGAGAGCTTTTGCATGCGAATCATGTCGCTGTTGTTGACGGTGGCAATGGTCAGGGTCTGGGCGCCAAGGCTGACGCTGCTGAGGGTCATGCAGGTGAGGGCAAGCAGAGCTTTTACAGAAGGTTGCATCGTGCACTCCTTTTCCGCACCCAGGGGTGACAGAAGGACAGTTATTGTTTTTGTGTCTTCCGGATGAGGGAAGAATGTGCACTGATTACAGCCTTCAAATGCGGATGTGACAAATCATCCATCGCACTTGAATCGATACTTTTTTGCACTGGGGTTTGGGGCTGAAAGTACGGGGTAGGGCTTTTCGGGGATTGTCGGCGATGAAATGCGTATCGGTTTTGGATGGAACCCTGTAGGAGCGAGGCTTGCCCGCGAAGGCGTGTTGTCTGACACACCGCCTTCGCGGGCAAGCCTCGCTCCTACGAAAAGCAACTTAACCGCGGTTTTGTTCGGTCAACCGCTGCACCGCCAACCGGCGGTAATGGGAAGGGGTCATGCCCTTGAGTTGCTGGAATCGCCGGTTGAAGTTGGAGATATTGTTGAAGCCCGACTCGAAACACACATCGGTCACCGGTTTGTCGCCATCGGCCAGCAGTTCACAAGACTTGCTGATTCGCAGGCGATTGACGAATTCGATGAAACAGCGCCCGGTGGCCTGCTTGAACACCCGGCTGAAATACGTCGGCTTCATGCCCAGGTGCTCGGCGACTTCTTCCAGCGGCAGTTCCCGGGCGTAATGGGCAAAGATGTAATCCACCGCGCGGTTGGTGCGATCGACGTTGTGTTCATCCGCCAGTTGCGGCGTCGTCGCTCCCGACAGCAGCTGATAGTCATCAGAAGCCGCGAGCAATTCCAGCAGAATCAGAAAATGCCCGAGCCGGGTCACGCCTTTGGTGTCGGCGATGCGCTGCATCAGTGTCATGGCCTGGCGGATGGTGCGCTTGCAACGGAACTCGATGCCGTACTGCGCGCGCTCCAGCAGCGGCACCAGGGTCTTGAGTTCGGCAAACACGAGATGGCCACTGTCGAACAACTCATCGGTGAAGTTGACCAGCATGTCGCGCTTGGGCACCACTTCGTCTTCGGCGACCTGGCTGATCCAGTTGTGCGGCAGGTTGGGGCCGGTCAGGAACAGCGTTTCCGGGTAGAAGTTACCGATGTAGTCACCGATGAACACCTTGCCGGAACTGGCAACGATCAAGTGCAGTTCGTATTCCTTGTGGAAATGCCAGCGCACCAACGGGCACGGGAAACCATGCTGGCGATAGATGATGGACAACCCGTTATGGTCGTCCATCAACTCGTAGGAAGGATCGGTAACTCTGGCAGTCCGGGTCATGGCAGCGCGCTTTATTGTTATCGCACCGTGATCATGCCTCTTTCCGGGCCGTTTACGCCAGCGACCGACTGTGCTCCACCGCCTTCATGCTGTTGGCGATCCAGCAATAACCGACGATCTGCGATTCGTCGAAAAAGTCGGTACTGATGATCGAGCAGCGCGTCACCCAATCCCGGGATGAATGAAACCAGTCGTTTATGTGCTGCTTGATGTCCACTGGCCCGCCGAGGAACGTGTAACTGGTGGCGGTCAATGACCATAGGTAAGAGCCGGATCTCGGAGTATCCAGAGTGCGGACGATATGCTGACGCAACTCAGTAACATTGGTAAGCCGACTGCCGCTCCATCGATGGGGGATAGTGCCCCAGAAGTAGTTCAGATCCAGTTCTACCGAGACGCGGCTTGCAAGAATCACGCGTTTTTTGCTGCTCGCCGCCTTGAGTTCGCCAATGGTCTTCTCCTCGTCATCGGGCGAAATGGCGCGGTCGCCGAGGCGTTGTTTCATCAAATCGTTGAATTGGCGGTGATCGAAGCGCGGGTCGCCATCGAGCAGTTGATGGAAGTCGAGAATGATGAATTCATCGGGGTTGCGATCAAGAAAACTGTTCACCGCATCGATCAATTCATCCAGTACCCGATGGGATTTGTAGCCATTGTGATGAAAGTAGAACGTGCCCTTGGGCGAACCAGGCTGATAACCCAGGCGCAGGTCGAAAGCACGGGCGCCCTTGGCGAGTTGCCAGGCGAACGAATCGTTCTGGCAGGTCGTCCAGTTGCCGACGACGATTTCGTAGTTGGGGGCTTTCTTGTCCATGCCCGAGTTGTGGGTGCCGGGCCAGATTAGATCGGTGAGTTTCAGTTGGTCGATACCAGGGACTTTGTTCATCCAGCATTGAGTGTCGACATTGGAGGTAGGGTTGTTTGGCATGTTGCAAGGCTCCTGCCTGTGGTTCGGCTCCCCATCCGTGAGGAGCGCGGTTGAACTCATGAGCAAAGCCTAGAAGCCGTAAATGAATTTTTCAATGCACGGAAACATCCACATAAACATAGCTTTGCGCCACTTATCTGATGCGAACAATCACCCGCGAGAATCGGAAACGGACGACTCACCGTGACGATTTTTCGCCTCGATCCACTGCGCCATGTACTGCGTACTTTTGTGCGCATGATGCCGAAGCATGGCGCCGGTGAAGTTGTCGCGGCGGCGTTCGACCAGGTTTTGACGGCAGGCTTGCAGGCGCTCAATCAGGGCCGGACCGTGGTCTGACTGACGGTATTGCGCGGTGAGCAATCGGTCGCCATGGTGTTGCGCCTCGGTCCAGAGAGCCTTGTCCTGATAAAGCGCAACGGCTGCGGTGGCCAACGCTTCGGCGGATTCACCGATAACGCCGGGCCAAGGCAGGCCGTCGCTCATGCCCTCGGCGCCGATTGGCGTGGTAATCGTCGGCGTGCCACAGAGCATGGCATCGACAATCTTGCCCTTGATCCCCGCGCCAAACCGCAGCGGCGCCAGGCAGATCCGCGCGGCGGACATCACCTGCAACGCATCCTCGGCCCAGTTCATTACATGAAAACCTTGCGCCGGGTTGTGCAATGCCGTGGCTTTGGGAGGCGTGTAAGCGCCGTAAAGATGCAACTGCGCGCCGGGCAATTGTTGACGGATCAACGGCCAGACCGAAGTTTTCATCCAAAGCACCGCATCCCAGTTCGGCGCGTGGCGGAAGTTACCGATGCTGAGAAAGTGCGCCCGTTCTTCAAACGCCGTATGAGGCGTCGTTGGCAGCGACGGCATCAAGGGACACCAGTGCAGCAAGTCCCGCGGCAGCTTGAATTGTTCGACCAGCAAGTCGATTTCCACCGGAGAAATCATCAGGCTCAGATCGCAGCGATACAGCGCGGCAATTTCGCGCTTGGCCAGGTCAGTGCCGGCCATCAACTCGAACTCCTCACGCAGCGCCGGGGCAAACAGAGCGCTGAAATCGTTTTCGTCGGCACTGGCCTTCAAACGGTCCTTGAGCCGTTGGTGCCGCGCGTGACGAAGGCTTTGCAGGTCGGAAGTCTCGAGCACGCGCAAGGCGTCCGGGCAGTGCTTCTCCACGCGCCAGCCGAACTGTTCCTCCATCATGAACTGATCGAACAGCACGATATCCGGGGCGAGTGCGCTGATAAAAGTGTCGAAACTGCTGTTATTCAACTCGATCGGGCATTCACGAATGCCCAGCGCGTTGAGGTCGGCTTTATGTTCGCCGACGCCCGCCGGACTGCTGAAGGTGATGTCCCAGCCTTCCTGCAAAAACGTCTCGAGAATTTGCATCACATGCCCACTGGCCGCCGAAGAGCGGGGTTCGGGCCAGACGTAACCAATGACCAGGACTTTGGTTGTGGGCTGACTCATGGACAGGGTTCCTTTGCGGCAGGTAAGGGGGCGAAGCAAAAGGGCGCAATTAAAACACAGGAGCCACCGATGGCGAGGAGGCAACCTTTTGTTTGTGCCCTGTCAACCTAGTGCAGGCCAGGCGAAGACAAATTCACGACGACAGCGTCATTGATGTGTTCACCGTGGGCGGCGGAGTATTTGGTTTCCATCTCGAGCAGATTTTTGAGGAACTGCCCTTGATGGGTTGACCTTTGATTCAGCAGTGCCACCGCCAATGCATAAGAGTCGGCATTCAACAGCCAAGGCAAGCGCCCCTTAAGGGCGAGGAATTGCGCCACACTTTCAAACCGGTTCAACTAAAACGCGACAATCCCGACGCGTAAAATAGTCGGGATTGTCGTGCCTTGATTTACTGACCCGGGGTGCCCGGCAGTGTTCCGCAAAACGCCTCATCAGCCGGTGGCGCCTGAGTCGGGTTGGTGTCTGGAAGGATTTTGACCATGGTCGTTTCAACATAGCCATTGGCGAACTCGGCTTCAAAAAATTCGGCGCTCCAGCCCGTTTTTGGCGCCTGCTGGGTTGCCTGGACGTTGGTTGAGACGGGCAGCTGCACCGCGCTGTAGCGCACGCCGCAGTTGTACCGGAAGTCCCGCGCCAGCGGGTTGTGGGCCGTCCACCGAGTCAACCTGATCGGTAGCTCGGCCAGGGTCAGTCGCAGCTCGGACGACGTCGCACTGAGGCGCTGTTCCTGTGCTTTTAACAGCGGTGTGGTCTTGCCGGCCTGCCGCCGCTTGATATAAGCAATCAGGTTCTCTTCAACAAACGGCCGCACATCATGGGCGGAATTGGGAATCACCCGAAGAACACTGGCATTGTCCTGCTCCAGCTCCGGGAAATACTGGCGCGAAGCATCCGGAATGAAAAAGTCATCGCCACTGGCATTAACGATGTACTTGGGAATACTCAACCGGCTGGCGTAGGCGGGCGGATAAGTCATCGGGTCTTCGACTTGCATCAGCTTCTTGAACGCAGGTGTCTTGCGTTGGGCGATCACCCCTTGCTGGTAGTAGTCGATGTACGCCAATGGCCAGTTGCCGCCGTACGCCAGAAACGTCTGGTCGAAGACTTTTTCGGTGTTCAAGACGTCGATGACAAACGGCACGATGCTATCGACGCGCGGGTCCGTCAGAGCCGCCAGCCATACCGCCCAACCGCGTTTTGACGCGCCAGTGGCCAGGAAGCTCTTCAGCTGGCCGGGCGGCGTTTCCTTTTGCGCCAGGTCCATGGCCTTGACCAGCGCTTCCATCATCGGCACATGCACCGACATGAAGGGACGTTGTTCCGGAGCCTGCATGAACAGTTTCCAGCTGTGGGCCACGCTGCCGTCTTCTGTGCGCTCCACGCCGTCATCGCTGTAGGTCAAATACTGGTTCGGTACATTGCTGACCGCCACGACGATGGAACCGGTTTGCCGGGCGATGTTGAGCAGCGTCTGGCGGGTAAAATTGGGCGGTACGTCAGGAGCCGGTTTGGACGGAGGATGGTTGACCCCATCGTTGGCGACCAGCACGGCTCGCGTGCCGCGGGGACTGTCAGGAATGTACAGGTCGACGCCATGAGTCCAGTCGGCCGGGGCGACTTTACCGCCCTGATCCCAGGACTGCGACGTCAGTTCGAATTTCCGGATGGTGACGCCGGATACCTGTTCCTGACCCTTGCTTTCGTAGCGCAACGGCTGCGCCGCCTGGGCCTTGTAATAACAGCTCAACACTTCGCTGAACGCCTGCCCGCTCTGTTCGAAGCAGTGTTGTGGGTTGTCGGAAGTGGATGACTGGCAGCCCGTAAGCATCAGCAATAATGCACTGGCCTTCAAATAACGCGCATAGAGATCGGTTCGACTCGGCATGGACTCAGTTCCTTATGAGTGGGAATGGCCGGTCTATTCAAACGCCAGTGGGGCAACTTTATCTACTGTCAGACTTGACAGGTCAATGCCACGAAGAGGGTGTTTCGCGTGGGCAAACGTCAGGCCAGCATGCCCTTGACCTTGTCCCGCAATTGATCAATCGAGAACGGCTTGCCAATCACCTGCATGCCCGCCGGCACGTCGATGCTTTCGGCGTAACCGCTGGCGAACAGGATTGGCAGTTCGGGGCGCAGCATCCGCGCCTGGGTGGCCAGTTCACGGCCATCCATCACCGGCAGGCCGACGTCGGTCATCATCAGGTCGATGTACTGGTCTTCGTCATTGAGAAACTCCAGGGCCTTTTCGCTGCCATCCGCTTCCAGCACCTTGAAGTCAAGCTCCTCCAGCACATCGACGATCAGCATGCGGACGATGGCATCGTCTTCGACGACGAGAATGATGGACGGCTCGGAGGACATAGTAGAAAGCTCTCAATGGTGGATTTACGGGTCGGCGGTCGATCGAAATCGCCGGTCTCTTGCTTGAGTAATTGCCGGACCCCGACAAGTTCCCGACCCGATACAAAAAACAATGGTGGTGGCTGGAACCAACAAGGATAACGCGCGGCATTGATTACGCGCAGTTAATTGCAGGAATTTGCCGTCTGACCTGTCAGAAAATTAGATCAACGCGGTCGTTTTGGGGCAAACTCCCTGGTTTTCAACAGTTCGACAAGGCCTTCCCCATGACCTCTGCGTCTTCGGTTGATGAGCAACGATTTCGTAAACTCCTGAGCCGCAACGTCAGCTTGCCGTTGGGCGTGGGCGTCATCAGCGCGGTTTTCTTTGTAGCGTTGATCACGTACCTGTTGTCGGTGATCCAGTGGGTCGAGCATACCGACCGGGTGATCAATAACGCCAATGAAGCGGTGAAGCTGACCGTCGACCTGGAAACCGGCATGCGTGGCTTCCTGCTCAGTGGCGACGAACACTTCCTGGACCCTTACGAAACGGCCAAGCCGAGAATCGCGGTCGCGCTCAGTACCTTGCTCGAACTGACCGCTGACAACCCGGTCCAGACCGATCGCTTGCACCGGCTCCAGGCCTTGCAAACCGAGTGGGCCAACTACGCGCAATCGATGATCGAATTGCAGCGCGCCAGCGGCGATTATCGCGGCGCGGTCAAGGCCGGGCGCGGCAAGCGCCTGACCGATGAAATCCGCAAGCAATTCGAAGACGTGATCGACATGGAGCAGCAGTTGCGCACCACGCGCAACGAAGAAGTGCGCCGCACCACGATCTGGAGCATCACCCTGTACCTGCTGTTTGTCGCCGGTATCAGCGCGATGCTGGCCTACATCGGCCGCCGCGACTTGCTCAACCTTTCCGAGAACTACAGCGCCAACATGGCGGCCCAACAGGCCGCCGCCGCGCGCCTGGAGAAGCAAGGCTGGCTGCGCAGCGGCCAGACCGAACTGGCGGAGCAGGTGCTGGGGCAACTGACCCTGAACCTGTTGGGGCGCAATATCCTGCAATTCTGCGCGCAGTACCTGGGTACTGCCGTGGCTGCCATTTACGTGCGGGAAGAACATGGCGGCCTCAAGCGCGTGGCCTCTTATGGTTTGTCCCGCGAACAGGAAGCACAGGAGCAGTCGATCTATGACGGCGAAGGCATCATCGGCCAGGCAGTGAAACAAGCCCGGCTGATCCGTCTGGATAACGTGCCTGCCGATTATTTCAAAGTCAGCTCCGGCCTCGGTGAAGGCTTGCCGCACAGCGTGCTGGTGGTGCCGACCTGTGACGACGACCGGGTCAACGGCGTGATCGAACTCGGCTTCCTGCGTCCGCTGGACGAGCGTGACATCGAATTGCTCGAGCTGATCGCCGGCAACATCGGCACCTCGATCGAGGCCGCGCGCTACCGCCAACGCTTGCAGGAAGTGCTGGCCGAAACCCAGCAGCTCAACGAAGAGCTGCAGGTCCAGCAGGAAGAACTCAAGACCGCCAACGAAGAGCTGGAAGAACAGTCGCGGATTCTCAAGGAGTCCCAGGCGCACCTGGAAACCCAGCAGGTGGAGCTGGAGCAGACCAACGAACAGCTCGCCGAACAGGCGCAGATCCTCGCCGACCAGCGCGACGCCATGGACCTGAAGAACACCGAACTCAATCAAGCGCAGATTCAGTTGGAAGACCGCGCCGAAGAGTTGCAGCGCTCCAGCAAGTACAAATCCGAATTCCTCGCCAACATGTCCCACGAACTGCGCACGCCGCTGAACAGTTCGTTGATCCTCGCCAAGTTGCTGGCGGAGAACCCGCAGGACAACCTCAGCGCCGAACAGGTCAAGTTCGCCGAGTCGATCTACTCGGCGGGCAATGACTTGCTCAACCTGATCAACGACATCCTCGACATTTCCAAAGTCGAAGCCGGCAAGCTGGAAATGCGTCCGGAAAATACCAGCGTTGCCCGCCTGGTGGACGGCCTGCGCGGCATGTTCCAGCCGATGGCCGCGGACAAGAATCTGGAGTTCGAGATCGAGTTGCAGCCCGGTGCGCCGCTGATGATCTACACCGACCGCCAGCGCCTGGAACAAGTAATCAAGAACCTGCTGTCGAACGCGGTGAAGTTCACCGAAAGAGGCACCGTCAGCCTGACCGTGGCCAGTCAGCCGGGGGATGGCATCGCCTTCATCATTCGCGATTCCGGGATCGGCATTGCCGAGGATCAGCAGGAAAGCATCTTCGAAGCCTTCCGCCAGGCCGATGGCACCACCAACCGCCGTTATGGCGGCACCGGGCTGGGCCTGTCGATCTCCCGCGACCTGGCGAACCTGCTGGGTGGTTCGATCAGCGTCACCAGCGAACCGGGGCAGGGCAGTACGTTCACCCTGGTGTTGCCGCTGCAGTATGTCGAACCGGGCGACGAGCCGGTTGAACCGATGCGCGCGACCCCGGTGGTCCATGTGCCCAAACCGCCGGTAGCTGCGCTGGTGCCGCTGATTGCCGAAGTCGACATCCCGCGTTTCAACGATGACCGCGCCAAGGCGCCGTTCGCCACGCGTTGCATCCTGGTGGTGGAAGACGAAGTCAATTTTGCCCACATCCTCTACGACCTGGCCCATGAACTGGGTTACCAGTGCCTGGTCGCCCACGGCGCCGATGAAGGGTATGACCTGGCCAGGGAGTTCATTCCCGACGCCATCCTGCTGGACATGCGCCTGCCGGATCATTCCGGGCTGACGGTGTTGCAGCGCCTGAAGGAACACGCCGAAACCCGGCACATCCCGGTGCACATCATCTCGGTCGAAGACCGCGTTGAAGCCGCGATGCACATGGGCGCCATCGGCTACGCGGTCAAGCCGACCACCCGCGAAGAGCTCAAGGACGTGTTTGCCCGCCTGGAAGCCAAGCTGACCCAGAAGGTCAAACGGGTGCTGCTGGTGGAAGACGATGACTTGCAGCGCGACAGCATTGCCCGCCTGATTGGCGACGAAGACATCGAGATCACCGCCGTCGGTTTCGCCCAGGAAGCGCTGGACCGCCTGCGTGAGACGGTTTTCGATTGCATGATCATCGACCTCAAACTGCCGGACATGCTCGGCAACGATCTGCTCAAGCGCATGTCCACCGAAGACATCTGTTCATTCCCGCCAGTGATCGTCTACACCGGGCGCAACTTGACCCGGGACGAAGAGGCCGAGCTGCGCAAGTATTCGCGCTCGATCATCATCAAGGGCGCCCGTTCGCCAGAGCGCTTGCTGGACGAGGTGACACTCTTTCTGCACAAAGTCGAATCCCAGTTGTCCCATGAGCGGCAGAAGATGCTCAAGACCGCGCGCAGTCGCGACAAGGTCTTCGAGGGTCGCAAGGTGCTGCTGGTGGACGACGATGTGCGCAACATCTTCGCCCTGACCAGTGCGCTGGAGCAAAAGGGTGCAGTCGTGGTCATCGGCCGGAACGGTCGAGAAGCGATTGAAAAGTTGAATGAAGTCGAGGACATCGACCTGGTGCTGATGGACGTGATGATGCCGGAGATGGACGGTTTCGAGGCCACCACCTTGATCCGCCAGGACCCGCGCTGGCGCAAGCTGCCGATCATCGCCGTGACGGCCAAGGCCATGAAAGACGATCAGGAGCGCTGCCTGGCGGCGGGTTCCAACGATTACCTGGCCAAGCCGATCGACCTGGATCGCCTGTTCTCGCTGATTCGTGTGTGGTTGCCGAAGATGGAACGCATCTAGTGGATAGCATTTAGTGGAAAAGAACACCGAAATCGAACTGCGGCTGCTGATCGAGGCGATCTACCTCAAGTACAGCTATGACTTTCGTGATTATTCCGGCGCTTCGATCAAGCGCCGGGTCGCGCATGCCTTGAGTCAGTTCGAGTGCGCGACCATCTCGGCGTTGCAGGAGAAAGTCCTGCACGATCCGACCGCGTTCATGCAGTTGCTGCAGTTGCTGACGATCCCGGTCAGCGAGATGTTCCGTGACCCGTCGCACTTTCTGGCGATCCGTCAGGAAGTGGTGCCGTTGCTCAAGACCTATCCGTCGATCAAGATCTGGATTGCCGGGTGCAGCACCGGTGAAGAGGTCTACTCGATGGCGATCCTGCTGCGAGAAGAAGGCTTGCTCGAACGCACGATCATCTACGCCACCGACATCAATCCGCGCTCGCTGGAAAAAGCCAAGCAAGGGATTTTCTCCATGGAGAACGTCCGCGCCTACACTTCCAACTACCAGCAGGCCGGTGGCCAGCGTTCGTTTGCCGACTATTACACGGCGGCCTATGGTTACGCGATTTTCGACAAGAGCCTGTGCGAGAACGTGACCTTTGCCGACCATAGCCTGGCGACTGACAGTGTATTTTCAGAAACTCAATTAATTTCGTGTCGCAACGTATTGATTTACTTTAATAAAAAACTGCAGGATCGGGCGTTTGGCTTGTTTCATGAGTCGCTGTGCCATCGTGGATTCCTGGTGCTGGGCAGCAAGGAAACCCCGGATTTCTCGGCGTTCGGCAAGCAGTTCGAGCCATTGGTCAAACAAGAACGGATCTACCGTAAATCATGAACAACGAAGCCGGTTTGCCCACCGTAGAGGCTATCGTGATCGGCGCTTCGGCTGGCGGAGTCGAGGCGCTGTTGAATATCCTCAGCCCGCTGCGTAAAGGTTTTGCACTGCCGATCATCGTGGTGCTGCACCTGCCTGACGATCGTCGCAGCCAGTTGACCGAAGTGTTTGCCCGGCGGGTTTCCCTGCCGGTGCTGGAGGCCAGCGACAAAACCCTGGTCGTACCGGGAACCCTGTATTTTGCCGTGCCCGGCTATCACCTCTCGGTGGAGCAGGACCGCAGTTTCTCCCTGAGCCTTGAAGACCGCGTGCACCATTCGCGGCCGGCCATCGATTACCTGTTCGAGTCCGCCGCCGACGCCTACGGGCCGACCCTGGCCGCCGTGTTGTTGACCGGCGCCAATCGCGATGGCGCCAGCGGCCTGGCCCAGGTCAAGCACCGTGGTGGCTTTACCGTGGTGCAAGACCCGGACGAAGCCCAAGTCGCGACCATGCCCCAGGCGGCGCTGGACTTGCATCAACCCGACCACATTCTCCCTATACGCGGCATCGGCCGTTTGCTTGTCGAGCTGGAACGAATAGCATGCTAAGTAACATCCAAGCCAAACTGCTGATCGTCGACGATCTGCCGGAAAACCTGTTGGCCCTCGAAGCGCTGATCAAGCGCGAAGACCGCACGGTCTACAAGGCGCTGTCGGCGGACGAAGCGCTGTCGCTGTTGCTGCAACACGAATTCGCCATGGCCATTCTCGATGTGCAGATGCCGGGCATGAACGGCTTCGAGCTGGCCGAGCTGATGCGTGGCACGGAAAAGACCAAGAACATCCCGATTGTCTTCGTCAGCGCCGCTGGCCGTGAGCTGAACTACGCGTTCAAGGGCTACGAAAGCGGCGCGGTGGACTTCTTGCACAAACCGCTGGATATCCACGCGGTCAAGAGCAAGGTCAACGTGTTCGTCGATTTGTATCGCCAGAGCAAGGCCATGAAGCAACAGGTCGAAGCCCTGGAGCAGAGCCGCCGCGAACAGGAAGCGCTGCTGAAAAAATTGCAGGCGACCCAGAACGAACTGGAGCAGGCCGTACGCATGCGCGATGACTTCATGTCCATCGTCGCCCACGAAGTGCGCACGCCGCTCAACGGCCTGATCCTCGAAACCCAGTTGCGCAAGATGCACCTGGCCCGGGACAACGCGGCAGCGTTCACCCTGGACAAGATGCACGCGATGGTTGATCGCGACGAGCGACAGATCAAAAGCCTGATCCGTCTGATCGAAGACATGCTCGATGTCTCGCGCATTCGCACCGGCAAGCTGTCGATTCGACCGAGCCGGGTCGATCTGGTGAAGCTGGTAGAGAACCTGCTGCAAAACTTCGCGCCGCAAGTCGATGCCGCCGAATCCTCGGTGACGTTCAGTGCCGAGGCGCCGGTGGAAGGGCAGTGGGACGAGTTCCGGATCGAGCAGGTGATCTCCAACTTGCTGACCAACGCCCTGCGTTATGGCGGCAAAGGCCAGATTGACGTGCGGGTGTACTGCCACGAAGGTCAGGCCCGGGTCGAGGTCCAGGACCGTGGCATTGGCATCAGCGAAGAAAACCAGAAACGTATTTTTCAACAGTTCGAACGGGTTTCGGCCAAGACCGTGGTTGCGGGACTTGGGCTCGGGCTATTTATTTCCGAGCAAATCGTTGCCGCCCATGGCGGTTCCATCGTCGTCGAGAGCAGAATCAACGAAGGCGCCTTATTTCGCGTTTGTCTGCCGCTGTAGGAAAGCAGCCAGATAAACGCAACCTCTGAACGACCTCACGGTCGTATCAGCAGCTATTGACCGAACAAAGGCTTCCCATGAGTGAAGATGCGCAAGATGTAGTACTCATTGTCGAGGACGATCCCTCGATTTTGATGGTGTTGTCTGCCTATCTGTCGGGCGAGGGTTATCGGGTGTTGCAGGCCGAAAACGGCGAGCAAGCCTTCGAAATCCTGGCCAGTAAACCGCACCTGGACATGATGATTACCGACTTCCGCCTGCCTGGCGGGATTTCCGGCGTGCAGATCGCCGAACCCGCCGTCAAGCTGCGACCGGAGCTCAAGGTGATTTTCATCAGCGGTTATCCGCAGGAAATCCGCGAGACCGACAGCCCGATCACCCGCAAGGCTCCAATTCTGGGCAAGCCGTTTGATCTGGATGTGTTGCAGGAATTGATGCAGCAAATGCTTTCCTGAGTTGAAAAAACGCCTGTCGGTGCACGGTTTGACGGTGAGGGTGATCTTGAAATCGCTTTCGCGGGCAAGCCTCGCTCCTACGGGGGGTGTGTTCTGTAGGAGCGAGGCTTGCCCGCGAAGGCATCCTTGAAATCGCCATCGTCGGCGAGTCATGTCGGGCGTTTTAGATTCGAATCATCTCCCGCACCTTCGCCGTCAACAGATCAAAGGTAAACGGCTTGGTGATCATCTGCATCCCCGGGTCGAGGAAACCACCGCGCACCGCCGCGTGCTCGGCGTACCCGGTAATGAACAACACCTTGAGATCCGGCCGATACTGGCGACCGATTTCCGCCAGTTGCCGGCCGTTCATCCCCGGCAACCCGACGTCGCTGATCAACAGATCAATGCGCTGCCCGGAATCCAGGATCGGCACCGCGCTGTCGGCATCGCCGGCCTCGACGAAGGCGTAGCCCAACTCGCTCAACACCGCACTGACCAACACCCGGACCGCCGGGTCGTCTTCGACGATCAGCACCGTCTCACCGTCCTGGGCGAAAGGCGCTTGCTGGACATCTATGAGCGGATCCTGCGCCAGGTTGCCCATGTAGCGCGGCAGGTAGAGGTTAACCGTGGTGCCGTTGTCGACCTTGCTCTGAATGGTGACATGGCCACCGGACTGCTTGCTGAAACCGTAGATCATCGATAACCCGAGCCCGGTGCCCTGGCCGATGGGTTTGGTGGTGAAGAACGGGTCAAAGGCACGGTTCATCGTGCTTTGCGGCATGCCGCAACCGGTATCGGTAACGCTCAGCACCACGTAATCACCTGATTGCAGATTGCCGTGGGCCTCGGTGAAACCTTGGTCCAGGTGCTGATTGAAGGTATTTACCACCAATTGACCGCCATCGGGCATGGCGTCGCGGGCGTTGAGCACGAGGTTGAGCAGGGCGCTTTCCAGTTGGTTGGGATCGGCTTCGGCCACCCACAGTTGATCGCTCAACTGCATGTCCAGTTGAATGCTTTCGTTGATGCTGCGTTGCAGAAGTTCGCCCATTGAGGTGACCAGGGCGTTCATCTGCACAGGTTTGGAATCAAGCGACTGGCGACGGGAAAACGCCAGCAAACGATGCGTCAGGCCCGCCGCCCGGTTGGCCGAAGTGACACCCAGATCGATCAGGCTGTCGAGGTCTTCGGTGCGTCCGCGGGCCAGGCGCCGACGCAGTAGCTCCAGGCTGCCGATAATGCCGGTCAGCATGTTGTTGAAGTCGTGGGCGATGCCGCCGGTCAACTGCCCGACCGCTTCCATCTTTTGCGATTGGCGCAGCGCTTCTTCGTTGTGCCGCAGTTGCGCGGTGCGTTCCTCGACTTGTTGTTCGAGTGTTTCCAGGGTGGTTTGCAGGCGCAATTCACTTTGGCTCAGGTCAATCAGCCGATCCCTGGCTTCGTACTGTCGTCGTCGCCCACGCAATGCGGTGGTCACCAGGCTGATCAGTGTCACCGGATGGAATGGCCGTTCAAGAAAGGTCACATTGCCCAACTGCGGGCCCAGTCGCGAGGCCGGGTTCTGTTCCGGGCCGCCGTGGTAGGTCAGCAGCACAATCGGCAAGTCCGACCAGGCCGGTTGTTGCTCGATAAACCCGAGCAGGGGATCCAGATCACCGCCGAGCAACGCTTCGGAAGAAATCAGCAGCAGGCCGGCGCCGTGCTCCAGCTCGCTGCACAACCCTGGCAGATCACGGCTGATGACGCCGTCATAGCCGGCCTCGTTGAGCATCATCAGCGCAATCTGGCTGTCGCGGCCCAATGGCGCGAGAATGATCGCGCGCTCGGACGTCGCTGCCTGGGCCGTCACTGGTTGTCATCCTGGAGCAACGGCATGCTCGCGCCGAGGTAGGTTGGTACGCCACGCAAGACGCCCTGGAACGCATCCAGCGGTTCACCGATCTTCATGCCATTGCCACTGATGCGGTATTCGCGAATGGTCGACTCATGGCTGCCCGTGCGTTTCTTGATGATCGAGATCGCCCGGCGCACTTTGCCCAGGGCTTCGAAGTAGCGCAGCAGAATAACGGTGTCGGCCAGATAAGTGATATCGACCGGCGCCTGCATGTCCCCAACCAGTCCATGTTGGGCGACGGTCATGAAGGTCGCCGCACCCTGGCGGTTGAGGTACAGCAGCAACTCGTGCATGTGCAACACCAGGGCGTTTTCTTCGGGCATTGCCGCCTGATAGCCGTTGATGCTGTCGATCACCACAGTTTTGATATCGCGTTCATCGACGCAGCGCCGCACTCGGTGGGAGAACTCGCCGGGGGACAGTTCGGCGGCGTCCACTTGTTCGATCAGCAGGTTGCCGGTGTCTTGCAGGGCCTGGAGGTCGATGCCCATGTTCTTCATGCGTTCGAACAGCAGACCCAGTTCTTCATCGAAGATAAACAGCGCGGCTTTTTCGCCACGGGCCACAGCAGCGGCGGCGAAGATCATCGAGATCAGCGATTTACCGGTACCGGCCGGGCCGAGGATCAAGGTGCTGGAACCGGTCTCGATGCCGCCGCCGAGCAGGGCGTCCATTTCCTTGATGCTGCTGGTCAATTGTGTGCGGACGTACTTGCCGCGATGTTCAGCCGCCACCAGCCGCGGGAACACATGAACACCGTCGCCCATGATGGTGAAGTCGTGAAAACCGCCGCGGTATTTCTGGCCGCGGTATTTCACCACGCGAATCCGGCGGCGTTCGGCGCCGTAGTTGGGGGTCAGTTCTTCCAGGCGAATCACCCCGTGGGCCACGCTGTGCACAGTCTTGTCGAGGGCTTCGGTGGTCAGGTCATCGAGCAGCAACACGGTGGCGTCATAGCGCACGAAGTAATGCTTGATGGCGAGGATCTGCCGGCGATAGCGCAATGAGCTTTGCGCCAGCAGGCGAATTTCCGAGAGGCTATCGAGGACCACGCGGGTTGGCTTGACCCGTTCGACCACTTCGAAGATCTGCTTGGTGGCTTCGCCCAGTTCCAAGTCCGATGAATAGAGGAGGCTTTGCTGGTGCTCGGCGTTGAGCAGGCTTTCCGGCGGGGTTAGCTCAAAGATGTGAATGTTCTCATCCAGCTCCCAACCGTGGGACAACGCGCCTTGGCGCAGTTCGCGTTCGGTTTCCGACAGGGTGATGTACAACGAGCGCTCGCCGGCTCGGGCTCCGGCGAGGAGAAAATGCAAGGCGACGGTGGTTTTACCGGTTCCGGGTTCACCCTCCAGCAAAAACACATGGCCGCGAGACAATCCACCGGCCAGGATGTCATCCAGACCTTCGATGCCGGTGGCGGCTTTTGCACTGAACAACTCGTTAGATGTAGACAAAAAAAGCCCTCTCATGACTAGGGGAAGCGAGGCAGCAGGCCTGAAGTGCCTGAATTGACTGCCTGTTTCTCTTGACCCTAGGCCGAGACGACGGTTCAACGAAATTTTGCGGCGGTTAAAGACCTTGCTGCAACGCCGGATCATCCGGGTTCATCTGTTCCAGCTGCGCCAGCAGAATCTGCACGTTCTGCAACTGGCCGCTTTCCTTCCAGTAATTGATCAACAGCACCCGCGCCTTGCGGTCGGCCGGGTGACGCTGAACGATTTCCTGTAGCTGTTTCTGCGCGGCTTCCAGCTCTTCCTCGCTGCGCAGCGTGGTGGCCAGGTCGTAGCGGTAATCCTTGTTGTCCGGCTCCAGTTCAACCGCTTTGGAGAGGCCGAGCACGGCGAACTCACTTTGCCCGTGGTGCAGCAACCAGAGGCCGAGGGCATGTTGCAGGTAGGCGGAATCCGGTTGGGCCTTCAACTGTTTGGCCAACAACTGCCGGGCGGCGTCGCTCTGGCCTTGCTTGTCCAGCACTTCGATTTGCATGACCAGCGCCGGCAAATTGCCGGGCTCCAGCTGCAAGGTGCGCTCCAGCGCCTGTTGCGCTTCTTTCAGTTCGGCGTTGTGCAGGTGCAGCCGCGCCAGTTGATAGTGCGTGTTGGCACTTTCCGGTTCGGACTTGAGGATTTGCTCCCAGGCATCGATCGCCTGCTGCAACGGACCGAAGTACAGGCCCAGATCATCCGGTGACAATCCCAGTAACGCGTTGACGGCAGCCAGGCGCACGGTTTGCTCGCTGTCATCGAGCAACGGCCCCAGCAACAGGCTGCGCTGCCCACTGGGAACCAGGCCGACGATACTTTTGATCGCCGCCACCCGAACCTCTGCCGAGCTGTTTTGCAAATCGGCATCCGCCAGTTTCAAGGCTTGCGGGCTGGGGTAGTTGGGCAATTCGGCCAGTAACCAGAGCCGGCGTTTGGTCGACAGGTCTGGCCGGCCCAGTTGCTGGTAAAGCACCCGTGCCGCCCCCGGTTGGCCGGCGCGCGCCTGGGCCAGCGCTTCGCTGTAGCCATGTTTGATCGCCTCCGGCACCACGGGCGTGGTACTGCGCAGGAAAAACCAGGCGAGGGCAAGGGCGAACAGGACGCAGAGGCTGATAAGCAAGTAGCGGCGGGACTGGGGCATGCACGGATCCGGGGGCTGGCGAGCTTTTGCAAAAGACGTCAGCTTCGGTCAGGCGCGGCCTTGAGTCAAACCCTGGCTCAGTTCAAGACGTACTCGATGGGTTCGAGGGCCGGCGGCAAATCGGTTTGCCCCAACGCCGCCAGCACTTCGCGCTCCAGGGTGCGCAAAATCGCATTGCACGGCAAATCGTTCTCATCGAAGCCGAACGGGTCTTCGAGGTCGTCGCCGATTTCGTCGAGACCGAAAAAGGTGTAACTGACGATGGCGGTGAACACCGGGGTCAGCCAACCCAGCGGTTCGGCCATGGCAAACGGCAGCAGGATGCAAAACAGGTAAATGGTGCGGTGCAGCAACAGGGTGTAAGGGAAGGGCAGCGGCGTGCTTTTTATCCGCTCGCAACTCGCCTGGACCTGGCTCAGGCTGACCAGCCGGGCTTCCAGTTGGGTGTAGCGCCATTCACTGATCCGGCCGAGCTCGGCCAGTTCCGAACAGCGGGCGCCGAGGCGTTGCAACAGCGCATCGGGGATGTTCGGGTGCTGATGGTCGATGGGCGTGGAAGTCCAGGGCGCGACGGCTTGCCGCTCACTTTCAAAGCGCAGGCGCGCGATCAGGCCATGGGCGAAGCCGCACAGTTCACGCAACAACAATTCGCGTTCGTCCGCGTCCATCAGACCTTGGGTCTGGCGGATCAGCGAGCGCACCTCAATGATCAATTGCCCCAGTTGCTTGCGACCTTCCCACCAACGGTCGTAACAGGCGTTGTTGCGAAAACTCATGAAGATCGACAGCGACAACCCCAGCAGGGTGAACGGCGTCGCATTGACCTTGGAGAAATACGCCGGGTGCCAGGTTTCCACCAGCACAATCACCGACGCGAGCAGGGTCACCAACAGGCTGCGCAAGGCAATGCGCTTGGCAATCGAGCCTTTGAGGGAAAACAGGATGCCGATCAGGTTCGGCTTGGGACGTACGATCATGGGGGCGGGGGCTTTATTGAATGACGCTTTCGCAGCGATTGAAGCCTAGGGGCTGGGCGGCTTTCTGTCCAATTGCTATGGCTGACGGGGCTATCGAGCGCATCTATCGTGGAGGTCTGACTCATCGTCGAATTTGCCTACAACTGCTGTCGACTTTGAAACCTGTCGAGGTCTTGAAGCAGTGACTACGCTTGCTTGAGATGAGTCGATGAGTGCGCCCATGCAACCGTTTCTCCACTACTTCAAGATGCTGCTCAACCCCGGCCAGGGAGGACTGCTGTTTGCCTTGCGAACCATCGCGGCTGGTTTGCTGACCTTGTACCTGGCGTTCCTGTTCGACCTCGACCAGCCGAAGTGGTCGATCATGGCGGTGGTCATCGTCAGCCAGCCCCAGGGTGGGATGGCCTTGGCCCGGAGTTTCGGCCAGGTCATCGGCACGACCCTCGGCGCCATGGTCGCGGTACTGATCATGGCGATTTTCCCCCAGGCGCCGTTGCCCTTCATTATTACCCTGGCCCTGTGGCTGGCACTGTGTACGGCTGGCGGCACCTTATTGCGCTACACCAGTTCTCAGGCCTTTGTGCTCAGCGGGTATACGGCGGTGGTCGTGGCGCTGCTGTCGGTGCCGGACCAGGACGGCACGTTTCTGCTGGCGGTCACTCGGGTCACGGAAACGTTGTTGGCGGTTGCTTGCGTGTGCGTGGTCAGCCTCCTGACCGCACGCCCGGAGACGGTGGCACGCAACTATTTCGCCAAGGTCGATCAGGTGATCAAGCTGCTCGCCACTCACGCGGCGGCGGTGATTCGCACCGAAGAAAGCGAAGCCGATTTCCACCACCGGCAGATGCAACTGCTGGGCGAGATCAGTGCGCTGGAGGGGTTGCGTCGGCATTTGTACTTCGACGCGCCTCGCTTGCGCAGTGCCAATGGCCTGGTGCAACTGCTGGGCAACCAATTGGTGCTGCTGACTTCACGCCTGACAGCGTTGCGGCACCAGCGAGTGCTGCTGGCCGAGCGCTGGCAGGGTGCATTGCCCGAGGAAATCGAGCTGTTGCGCGCCGAAGAGCTGGCGTTTCTCGATGAGCTGGCGATTCAGGGGCGCTCATTATCGACCGAGGCGCGCAAGCATTTCGTCGCGCTACAGCAACGCTTCGACAGCCAGGCCTACAAAGCCGAGCAGCTCACCGAAACCATGACCGCCACCTTGCGCTCGCTGGCCTGGGCGTTGCGTTGGGAGCAGGCGCGGTTGCTGCAACAATTGGAGCAGATTCTGGAACTGAGCGATGCGATTCAGGAAGGGCGCGAAGCGAGCTGTGTGTTTCGCGGGCAGGAAAATCCATTGCATCTGGATTTCACCCTGGCGGCGATGAACGCCATTCGCGCCTTTACGGCGTTGGTGGTGGCGGGGCTGATCTGGATTGAAACCGGCTGGGACGGTGCCCGTGGCGGGATGGTGCTGGTGGGTATTCTCTGTTCGCTGATGGCGACGTTTCCGCGACCGCTGCTGGCCGCCCAGAGTTATGCGAGGGGGCTGGTCATGGCGCTGATCGCTTCAGCGTTCTACCTGTTCATGCTGTTGCCGATGATCAGCAATTTCGAGCTGTTGGCATTGCTGTTGGTACCGCTGCTGTACGCCGTTGCGATCGGGCTGACTACACCGCCTACCACCGGGACGGCCATTGGCCTGGGGCTGACGACGTTCCTGTTGTTGGGGCCGCAAAACATCGGGATCGGCCAGAACACGGCGATCCAGTGGTTCGAGTTCGCCGCTGCTTATACCTGCGCCACCGTGCTGGCGTTGAGTGTCTACGCGTTGATCTTCCCGTTCAGACCCGTTTTGCGCATGCGCCGGTTGTTCAATGAGAACTGCGAGCAGGTCTATGCCTTACTCAAGACGCCCGCCACCGATGAGCAGCAATTTGCCTTTGAAAGCCGCATGGTCGATCGCCTGACGATGATGCTCGGATTGCTGCCGGCGATTACTGATCGGCGCTCCCGAGAGTTGTTCGAAGTCAGCCTGGGTTGCATGGCGCTGGGCGTGGCGTTGAACCAGCTCAGGCAACAAGGACGGAACCACGCTTTGCTGAGTACCGATCAACAAAATCGTTTGCTGGCGGCGGTCCGTGAGACCGGGCGGTTGATTGCCGGGCGTCCCGGAGTCGATCTTGAGCATCTGCTCGGCAACTTGCGCAGCCTGGGCGATGAAATGGATGACCTGCACCTGGATGTACATGAGCAGCTGTGGTCCGTATTCCGGATGCGCGTGTCGTTGCTGATCGTGGTGTCGTTTCTGCAACGCTACCGTGACTATTTTCAACTTGCAGACATGGAAGGAGTACCGGCCCTTGCCCATTGATCTGGAATTGGGCGGCGTCTATCTGCCGCCAATCGCCCAGGCCCTGTTGCTGGCCTTGCCGATTTTTCTGCTGCTGGACTGGCTCTTGAGGCGCCTGGGTGTATTGCGTTTCGTCTGGCATGAAGCGCTGTTCGAGGGGGCGTTGTATGCCTGCGTTTGCGCCACGCTGATCCTGGTCATGGGAGCCTGATGCCTTGAAGAAGATCCTTGCCCGACTCGCGACCGTCGCGGTGGTATTGCTGGCGTTCATCCTCGGCTGGTTTGCCTGGGAACATTACACCCGCGCGCCGTGGACCCGGGATGCCCGGGTGCGGGCGGATGTGGTGACTTTGTCAGCCGATGTCGCGGGACGCATCGTCAGCCTCGGCGTGCAGGACAACCAGCATGTGGAGAAAGGGCAGTTGCTGCTGGAGATCGATCCGGCGCGCTACAGCCTGGCGGTGGAGCGGGCCAAGCGCTCGGTGGAAGTTTCGAAAGCAACGCTTGGCCAATCTCAGGCCTCGATAGTCTCCAGCGAAGCGCTGCTCAAGCAGCGTCAAAGCGAGGAACAGCGGCGGCGCAAGTTGAAACAGGGGTTTGCGATTTCTGGAGAGGAATGGGAGAAGTCCAGCACCGAAGTCGCGGTGGCCCAGGCCGAGTTGTTGCGCAACCAGGCCAACCTCGGGCTGGCCCAGGCTAACGTACAACTGGCCATCGCCGCGTTGACCCAGGCCGAACTCGATTTGCAGCGCACCCGGGTCGAAGCGCCCGTCAGCGGCTATGTCACCAACCTGCTGACCCGTCAGGGCGACTACGCCACGGCCGGGGGCGCGTTGCTGGCGCTGGTGGACAGCGACTCGTTTTATGTCAGTGGTTACTTCGAAGAAACCAAGTTGCCACGAATCGAGGAGGGCGACCGGGTGCGGATCGAGTTGATGAGCGGCGAGACTTTTGGCGGCACGGTGCAAAGCATCGCCTTCGCCATCGCCGACCGGGAAAACGCCCCGGGCGGGCGGCTGTTGGCCAACATAAATCCCAGTTACACGTGGGTAAAACTGGCGCAGCGGGTGCCGGTCCGGATACAGATCGACGCCGATTATGCGGCTAAAAACCTCTTGCGCGCGGGTACGACGGCCACCGTGACCGTCATGGAAAACCACAAATCCGAAGAGCACCGTTAACGCCCTGTAGGAGCGAAGCTTGCTCGTGAATGCGGTGGACCAGGCAATATTGTTGTCGACTGACACACCGCTTTCGCGAGCAAGCTTTGCTCCTACAGGGGAATGCGGTGTCTTTCGAGCAGGCAAAAAAAGCCCCACGACCGAATGAGACGCGGGGCCAAAAAAATTGGTTGGTTGCGGCCAACCAAAGGAGCTCTTTAAAAACTTATTTGCTGGCGACCGTCTCCGGTTGCCAACCGCCACCGAGGGCTTTGTAGATCGCGACGATGCCGCGATACAGATCGACTTCGGCCTGGGCCTGGGAATCTTCGGCGGCCAGGCGTTCACGCTGGGCATCGAGCAGAACCAGGAAGTCCGCGGTGCCTTCGCGGTAGCGAATCTGCGCCAGGTCGGCAGCGGCGCGGCTGGATTCGCTCTGACGGATCAGCGAAATCAGGCGTTGCTGACGTTTGCCGTAATCGCTGAAGGCGTTTTCCGATTCTTCCAGGGCCAGCAGCACTTGTTGCTCATAGGTCGCCAGGGCGCCTTCGGCATCGGCGTCGGCACCGCGTAAACGGGCCCGCACGCTGCCCAGGTCGAACGCTGCCCAGGTAATGCTTGGGCCGAGTGCCCAGGCATTGGCTGCCGCAGAACCGATCTGCGAACCACGCCCGGCGGTAAAGCCGAGGAAGCCGCTGAGGCTGACCCGCGGGAACAAATCAGCCTTCGCCACGCCGATACGAGCAGTAGCGGAGGCCAGTTTGCGTTCGGCGCTGAGGATGTCCGGGCGACGTTGCAGCAGTTCACCCGGATCACCAATCGGCAGGGCCTTGGCGATCGCTGGTAGGTCTTTCGGGCTCAAGTCGACGGTCAGCTTGTCCGGACGTTCACCCAATAGGGTGGCGATGCGGTTTTTCTGCCGAACCTGTTCGGCCTGCAATTGCGGCACGCTGGCTTCGACGGACGCCAGGCGCGCATCGGCGCGGACCACATCAAGCTGATCGCCGACGCCGGCATCACGCAGGCTGACGGTGATCTTGCTCGATTCCTGCTGGTTGTTCAGGTTGGCCAGAGCGATCTTTTCCCGCAGTTGTGCACCGCGCAGTTGACCGTAGGCGTCCACCAGCTCGGCAATCATGCTGACTTGCAGTTGGTACAGATCAGCTTCAGCCGCTTGTTGCTCGGCGTCGCTGGATTCCAGGTTGCGCTGGATCCGGCCGAAAAGGTCCAGTTCCCACGCCATGTCCAGGCCCAGGTCGTAGCGTTCGCTATTGACCCGTTTGGTGGTCTGGCCAGGGATTTGTCCCTTGGCCAGGTCACTGCTGGCGCGGCTGGTGATGGTCGGCATGGCGTCATTGCTGGCGTCATCGCGAATCGCCCGTGCCGCTTTCCAGCGAGCGAAGGCGACGCGCAGGTCACGGTTACCTTGCAACGATTGCATCACCAACTGGTTGAGGGTCGGGTCTTCGAACTGTTGCCACCAGATGCCTTCGAAACGCGAGCGGTCATAGTTCTTTTGACCGCTAGCGCCATCGGTGACGGCCGTGATATTGGCCGGCTCCGTGGCAGGGGTTTTGTAGTCCGGGCCGACGGCACAGGCGCTCAGGGCCAGTACCAGCAGGCTCGGCAGGAAGGCTTTCAGGCTCATTGTTGCGACTCCAGTTGCTTTTGATTAGTCAGCGCCTTGGCTGCTTTACGAGCTTCACCGCGCTCCACAAAGTTACGAATCAACACGTAGAACACAGGGGTCAGCAACAGACCGAAGAAGGTCACCCCGAGCATCCCGGAGAACACCGCCACGCCCATGGCATGACGCATCTCGGCACCGGCACCGCTGGAGAACACCAGTGGCACAACACCCATGATGAACGCGAAGGAGGTCATCAGGATCGGGCGCAGACGCAGGCGGCACGCTTCCAGCACCGCAGCCAGAGGGCTGAGGCCTTCGTCCTGCTGTTTATCCTTGGCAAACTCGACAATCAGAATCGCGTTCTTACAGGCAAGCCCCACCAGTACGATCAAGCCGATCTGGGTGAAGATATTGTTGTCGCCTCCCGAAGCAATCACACCAATAATCGCCGACAGCAGCGTCATCGGTACGATCAGGATCACCGCCAATGGCAGGCTCCAGCTTTCGTATTGCGCCGCGAGTACCAGGAACGCCAGCAGTACGCAGAGCGGGAACACGAACAGCGCGGTGTTGCCGGACAGAATCTGCTGGTAGGTCAGATCGGTCCATTCGTAGGTCATGCCGTTCGGAAGTTCATCCTTGAGCAGTTTCTCGATGGCTTTTTCGGCTTGGCCGGAGCTGTAGCCCGGGGCTGCCGCACCGTTGATTTCAGCGGTGATGAAGCCGTTGTAGTGCATCACGCGGTCCGGGCCCGAGGTGTCGCTGACCTTGATGAAGGTCGCCAGCGGGATCATCTCGCCTTTGTTGTTGCGCACTTTCAGCTGACCGATCTGGTCCGGCTCGAGACGGAACTGTTGTTCAGCCTGAACGTTGACCTGATAGGTGCGACCGAAGCGGTTGAAGTCGTTGGCATACAGCGAACCCAGGTAAATCTGCAGTGTGTCGAAGATGTCGCTGACGGCCACGCCGTGGGTCTTGGCTTTTTCCCGGTCGATGGCAGCATCGACCTGCGGAACGTTCACGGTGTAGCTGGTGAACAGGGCGGCCAGTTCCGGCACGTTGTGGCTTTTGTTGATGATGTTCATTGTTTCTTTGTACAGCTCGTCGTAGCCCAGGTTGCCCTTGTCTTCGATCTGCAGTCGGAAACCACCGATGGTGCCCAAACCTTGTACTGGCGGCGGCGGGAAAATCGCCATGTAGGCTTCTTCGATGCCGGCGAACTTGCCGTTCAAGGCACCGGCAATCGCACCGGCGGACATGCTCGGGTCTTTACGTTCGTCGAACGGTTTCAGGGTTACGAACACGATGCCGGCGTTCGGACTGTTGGTGAAACCGTTGATCGACAGGCCTGGGAACGCCACCGCACTTTCCACGCCAGGCTGTTTCAGCGCCAGGTCGGACATGCGTTTGATCACGTCTTCGGTACGGTCCAGGCTCGAAGCGTCCGGCAATTGCGCGAAGGCCACCAGGTATTGCTTGTCCTGGCCGGGTACGAAACCGGTCGGGGTGTTGGCGAAACCGAAGAAGGTCAGGACCATCAGGCCAGCGTACAAGAGCAGGGCGATACCGCTGCTGCGGATAACCCGGCCAACGGTGCCGACGTAGCCATGACTGGCCTTGTCGAAGAAACGGTTGAAAGGCTTGAACAACCAGCCGCCCAACAGTTTATCAAGCACTTTGGTAAAGCGATCTTTCGGCGCATCGTGGCTCTTGAGCAGGACGGCGGCCAGGGCAGGGGACAGTGTCAGCGAGTTGAACGCCGAGATCACGGTCGAGATGGCAATGGTCAGGGCAAACTGTTTGTAGAACTGGCCAGTGAGTCCGGAAATGAACGCCGCCGGGATAAATACCGCACACAGCACCAGCGCCGTCGCGATGATCGGCCCGGTCACCTCACGCATGGCTTTCTTGGTGGCTTCGACGGGCGTTTCTCCCAGCTCGATGTGCCTTTCGACGTTCTCCACTACCACAATGGCGTCGTCCACCACGATACCGATGGCCAGTACCAAACCGAACAGTGACAAGGCGTTCAGCGAGAAGCCGAACAAATGCATCACCGCGAAAGTACCGATCAGCGACACCGGCACTGCCACCAATGGAATGATCGAGGCGCGCCAGGTTTGCAGGAACAGAATCACTACCAGAACTACGAGGATCAGCGCTTCGAACAGGGTGTGAACCACTGCCTCGATGGAGCCGCGCACGAAGATTGTCGGGTCATAGACAATGCTGAAGTCCATGCCTTCCGGGAAGCTCTTCTTCAGTTCGGCCATCTTGTCGCGAACTTCGTTGGAGATCTGGATCGCGTTGGAACCCGGACGCTGGAAGATCGGGATCGCCACCGCCGGTTGGTTGTTCAGCAACGAACGCAGGGCGTATTGGCTGGAACCCAGTTCGACCCGAGCGATGTCTTTGAGGCGAGTGATTTCACCATTGTCGCCGGAGCGAATGATGATGTTCTCGAACTCTTCCTCGGAGACCAGACGGCCTTGCGTGTTGACCGACAACTGGAAGCTGGTGGCATTCGGTGCAGGAGGCGCGCCCAGGGCACCGGCAGCGACCTGGCGGTTCTGCTCACGAATGGCATTGACCACATCGGTCGCGGTCAGGTTGCGTGAAGCGGTCTTGTTCGGATCGAGCCACACCCGCAATGAGTAGTCGCCCATACCAAACAGTTGCACATCCCCGACACCGCCCAGGCGCGCCAGCTCATCCTTGATGTTGAGCAAGGCGTAGTTGGACAGGTAGAGCATGTCGTAGCGTTTGTCCGGCGAGGTCAAGTGGACCACCATGGTCAGGTCCGGAGAGGCCTTGTCCACGGTGATACCAATGCGCGTCACTTCTTCTGGAAGCTTCGGCTCGGTCCGGGTCACACGGTTCTGCACCTGCACCTGCGCGTTATCCAGGTCAGTGCCCAGGGCGAAGGTGATGGTCAGGGTGATCTTGCCGTCGGCGGTGGACTGCGAGGACATGTACAGCATGTTCTCGACGCCGGTGATGGCTTGCTCCAAAGGAGCGGCCACGGTTTCACCGATGACTTTAGGGTTGGCACCCGGAAAGTTCGCGCGGACCACAACGGTCGGTGGAACCACTTCCGGGTATTCGCTGATCGGCAACTGGAACAGCGAGATGGCGCCGGCGATCAGGATCAGCAGCGACAGTACCGCCGCAAAGATCGGCCGTGAAATGAAGAATTGGGAAAAATTCATCGTAGAGATCCCTTAACCGCGTGGGGTCGCAGCAGCCAGTTTCACAACCGCACCCGGCGCGACCTTGGCAGGTGCGACTTGGGGCAGGTTGCTGGCTTCCAGCGCTTGTCGTTGTTGAGCCAGAGCGGCGAGGGTTTCCTTGGTGGCCATCGGGATCACTTCAGGGGTGACCGGCGAACCCGGACGAACCCGTTGCAGACCCTTGACGATGACGGTGTCGTCCTTGTTCAGGCCGCTGCGCACGATGCGCAGGCCTTCGATCTTCGGACCCAGCTCGACCGAGCGGTACACGGTCTTGTTGTCGGCATCCATCACCAGCACGAACTTTTTACCCAGGTCGGTACCGACTGCTTCGTCGTTGATCAACACAGCGGAGTAGGTGCCGCTGCCGACCAGTTTCAGGCGTGCATACAGACCGGGGGTGTACTGACCGTCAGCGTTATCGAACACCGCACGACCGCGAATGGTGCCGGTCTTCGGGTTGACCTGGTTGTCGACGAAGTTCATCACGCCCTGATGCGGGTTGCCGTCTTCGTTGGACAGGCCGAGGTACACCGGAGTGGTAGCGCCGCGTTTGCCCTGGCGCGCGAGCTGGGTGTATTTGAGGAACACACGCTCGTCGGCGTCGAAGTAGGCGTAGACCTTGTCGGTGGAGACGACGCTGGTGAGCGCGGTGGTATCGGCGGTCACCAGGTTACCGGCGGTGATTTCCGCACGGCTGACGCGGCCGCTGATTGGCGACGTCACGCGGGTGAAGCTCAGGTTCAGTTTGGCCAGGTCCAGTTGCGCCTGGAGGGCGCCGACGGCAGCGCGGGCTTCTTGCGAAGCGCTGGTGCGCGAATCGGCCAGTTCGGCGGAAATCGCGTTGCTGGTGCGCAGGCGTTCGCCGCGCTGGGCTTCGTTTTCGCTGCGGGTGGCGTTGGCGCGGGATTGGGCGACCAGCGATTCGAGGCGGCGAACCTCGGCCTGGAAGGGGCGGGGGTCGATCTGGAACAGCACGTCGCCTTTTTTGACCAATGCGCCTTCAGTGAAAGCGACTTCATCGATCTGGCCGGAGACCCGTGGACGAATTTCTACGGTTTCCGGTGCTTCGAGGCGTCCGGTGAATTCGTCCCACTCGTTGACAGGTTGCTCCAGCACCTTCGCCACGCTGACCTTGGCCGCGGGCATGGTGGCGGCGGTCTCAGGAGCCTTGCCGCAAGCGCTCATCACCAGCACGGCCAACAAGGCCAACGGGAAGCGCAAATGTTTGAGTGACTGTTCCATGGATGCATCCGCCAATGTATTAAGAATGGACGGATGATGCTCGGCGATGTTGTATCGCACGAATCGAATGAGGCAAAGGTAACTATCATTCGGAATGATATAAGCGCGAAGCAAGCCCTCTAGCATGCGCCTTTCGTTAGGGTGCTATCAATTGGGTTGATGACAAATCTGTGTTGCGGGGAATGCAAAGGTCGGACGGATTGAAAGTGTTGTCAACGGCTCAAACAAAGAGACGGCCATTGCGGCCGTCTCGATTAGCGTTTCGTCACTGACTTCAGTTGATCCCTTTAGGGTTCGGACCGAAGCGGTTGACGCCAGGGGTGCTGTCCTGGGCCAGGAAAACAATGTTCACGATCGGCAGCAAGATCCACCAGCCACTGCGATCAGTGTCGTGCATCCGGCGAATGGCCGCACCGAGACCCGGGAGGAACACTGCCAGGCTATAAATATTGTTGAGGATCCCTTTGGTGCCCAACAAGGCGTCGATAACCATGAAGCCGATACCGATCGCAACGTTGATCAGAATAAACATCCAGTATTCCCGGCGGCTTGCGCGGCCGCTGAACACAGCATATTTCTTCAATACTTCAATGTAAGGATTACCTTGCGCCGCACCAGCGTTTGGCGCTGTAAAGGCTTGCTCGCTCGCTTGCGGCGCGCCGCATTGCGGACAGGCTTTGGCCAGGGTACTGATTTCCTTGGCACAACCACGACAAAAAACCATGCTCATATTTTTTCCCTAAAATTAGTCTAATGACAGTCCGATGAAAACAAGCGTCGCAATAGCCGACAAGATAACGCCGGCGATTGCCAAGTTATTTCCTGGTTTTTTCTGGTTGATGCTGATGATCCCGCAAACGAGACCGGCGACGGAAAAAGTGCTCATGCCGACGACGGTATCTCTATCCCATTCGGAGTCATCAAGCAGGGTGAGTAAGCAGATGATGCCCAATATCAGCGAGAGGATGGCCAGCCACGGTGAACCGATGCCAGGGGTTGCCGCCAGGGCAACTGGTTGGCTCGCTCCGCATTGGGGGCACGCTGGGGCCGTCTCGTGAATTTCCTTGGCGCATGCGCGACAAAATACCATTGTCATTGTTGTCCTTAACTTCGAATGCTGAATACCCGCCCGTTTATCGACCGGGCCTGGAATAACTTTACAGCGCTTCCCTGTGTTTTTTCGCGGCAATCAGGCACTGCTATTGGAGACTGTCCGGGTCCCCGAAGAACATCTGGATCCTGGACCGCAACCAACGCTCGCCCGGATCGTTATCCTGCGACCCGCGCCAGGCCATGTGCAGTTCAAAACTGCGCGTCGGCAGCGGCGGGTCTTCAGCCCGGACACCGCCAGCCGCAGTCAAGGCTTCAGCGGTGTAGTCCGGCACGGTGGCGACAATATCAGTGCCGCTGATGAGCGTGCTCAGACCGTTGAACTGCGGCACGGCGAGCACCACATGGCGCTTGCGCCCAAGCTTCTCGAGTTCTTCATCTATAAAGCCACTCAGGTCGCCGGCGAATGACACCAGCGCATGAGGTCGTGCGCAGAAGTCGTCGAGGCTCAGCGGCCCGGGCACGGTATCGGCCCGTAACAGCTTCGGCATGCTGCGGCGCAGTACCTTGCGCTTGGCGTTGGCCGGCAGGTCGGCGGTGTAGCTGACGCCGATCGAGATTTCGCCGGAGGCCAGCAAGCTCGGCATCAGAATGTAGTTGGCCCGCCGCACCACCAGCACGATACCCGGTGATTCGGCGCGCAGGCGTTTGAGCAGCATGGGCAGCAAGGCGAATTCCACGTCGTCCGACAGGCCGATGCGGAACACCGCGGTGCTGGTGGCCGGATCGAATTCCGCCGCACGGCTGACCGCTGTGGAAATCGAGTCCAGGGCCGGGGAGAGCAGGGCGAAGATCTCCACCGCCCGGGCGGAAGGCTCCATGCTGCGGCCGGTGCGCACGAACAACGGGTCGTCGAACAACCCGCGCAGACGCGAGAGCGCCGCACTGATGGCGGGTTGGCCGAGGAACAGTTTTTCCGCCGCGCGGGTCACGCTGCGTTCGTGCATCAGTGTTTCGAATACGATCAACAGGTTCAGGTCGACACGACGCAGGTCATTACGATTCATCTGGAGTCCTGGCAGAGTCAGCAAACTTGACGTGAGCGGCCATATGAGAACAATGGCCGGCATGAATCTTACGGGCAAAGGCTGCTACTCTGCACCGTGTAATTCACTTTTTACTTAAATGGTTGCTTCGGTTTTTACGGCATTTGATGATGTCGCCGGCGCTGCGGAATCAATGACAGGCATGTCGACTATTAATAGCCACTGATGGTCTTGGGTAGAAAGCCCAGATAGAGTTCAGGGCATTAGAGGTTACTTTGACGAGGTTTGCGATGTCCCGCACGATCCGTTTTCACAAGTTTGGTCCAGCCGAGGTGCTCAAATGCGAAGAGCATGCGGCCGCTCTGCCTGCACCAGGTGAAGTGCAGGTGCGCGTCGAAGCAATCGGCATCAGCTGGTACGACATTCTCTGGCGCCAGAACCTGGCGTCGTCCCACGCTCGTCTGCCTTCAGGCCTTGGCCATGAAATGGCCGGTGTCGTGACGGCGGTCGGCGACGGTGTCGACGACCTGGCGGTGGGTGACAAGGTCGCCAGCTTCCCGGCAGAAAGCCCTAACGATTATCCGGTCTACGGCGAACAGATTGTTCTGCCGCGCTCGGCACTGACCCGGTACCCGGACGTGCTCAGCCCGATCGAGGCCAGCGTGCATTACACGCCGCTGCTGATCGCCTACTTTGCCTACGTCGATCTGGCGCGGGTCAAACCCGGTCAGTTCGCCCTGGTGACCGACGCAAGCCATTGCGCAGGGCCGTCCTTCGTACAACTGGGCAAAGCCTTGGGTGTACGGGTGATCGCCGCGACCAAGACTGCAGAAGAGCGTGAAAACCTGCTGTCCCTCGGCGCCGAGAAAGTCATCGTCACCGAAGAACAGGATCTGCTGATGCAGATCAACAAAATCACCGACAACCGTGGCGTCGACGTGGTGTTCGACGGTCTCGGCGGGCCACAGATGTCACTGCTCGGCGACGTGCTCGCACCCCGTGGCAGCCTGGTGCTCTACGGCCTGCAAGGTGGCAACCAGACGCCATTCCCGGCCTGTGCGGCGTTCCAGAAGAACATTCAGTTCTTCGTGCACTGCATCGGTAACTTCACCGGCAAGCCGGAGCTGGGTATCGTTCAGGACCAGGTGGCGTTGCAACGAGCGTTGCGCGACATCAATCAGCTGACCGCCGACCGCGTGCTGCTGCCGCTCAAGACTCGGGTCTTCCCGTTTGCCGAGTTTGTCGAAGCCCACCGCTACATGGACGAATGCCCATGCCGCGAACGGGTCGCCCTTCAGGTCGAGCCTGCGTAACACCCTTCAAGCAGTCCCCCGATGCCCTCGGTGCTCCCCGCACCGAGGGCATCGTCGTTTCTGGCTGGCGTATTTGAGCAACTGAACCGGTTTTTGCCTTCGATCTGTATCTTCTAATCATCATATAAGCCCTGATAATTGAATGATTACTTTCATCTCAAGGAACGAGTCATGAGTGGGCGTTCAATTGATATTAATCAATGCAGTTGCGTGGCTGGCGATGGGCCGGTGTTGTATCGGCTAATTATCAACAATATATCAGTGATCTCTTTCTCTATTTTTTGTACTCAATGTCTGTGGGACGCTGTCAGAAGTTTCCTAGGAAGTCAGGGCCAACCTAAAGAGCCTTGCCCTGCGGGGCTTTGCGAGGAGGTGGCTGTCGCCTGGGTATAGGCAGAGTGCAAACATTTCAAATAATTACTCAAATTCAAGTGCTAGCATTTTATGACAGGATCCAGCACTTCATCACCGAGAATCGGTCGCGCAGTGTTTAACACTGTTTGCGTGACAACGAACTTCCGAATACCAGGTAAAACACTGATGACGACAATCCACGATCAGGCAATGAACTATGTTTATCAACAAGTACTGCAAAGGCTGCTGAGTTTTTTCTCGCGTGCCGAGCGCACCGCATTGCAGCTTATGATTCAGCGTCTGGTGGTGGCCGCCGGGGGGATGGAGCGAATCGGCGATTTCAAGATAATGTCGATTCAGTCCGGGACACTGGACAGTTGCTACACCCTGGCATTGCTGCGTGCTGCACAACTGAGTATCGCCAGCCGTGCACCGGCGACCTTCCAGCTGCGCGTGGCGACCTTGCGCCTGAACGGGACCTGCTCGACAGCGCTGGACAATATCCACCGCAGCAGCGCGGCTTTGTTCCTCTACGACGATCCCCGGGTCGAACTGTTGATGGTGGATAACCGCGAAGTCCTGCCATTCGACCACTTGGTCCCTATCTCCAAGGCCGGGCACGAGTCGAATCGGCTCAATCTATTGATGGTCGGCCACCGCCGGACCTGGGACGGTCCGCTCGATCTATGGGATGACGGCTACCTGAGCACCGGCGAGTTCTACGGGCAAATTGCTCGCTGGGATAACGGCGTCGATGCCTTGATCAGCAGCGAAACGCCGCGCCAACAGAAGCAGTTTCTCGACGGATTGAGGCGAGCAGCGCAAAAGGCCGGCCTTGGGACCTTGAACTGCAATCCCTCTGGCTTCGAGGCGTTGTTTGCCATGCTCGATGAGCTGGGCGGCGACTACTACCGCGAGTTCTATTTCGGCCACGGGTACGCAGCCTGGCGCCCGATGGACCGATTCGAAGCCTGCCGTCGCACCACCAATCTCGACATTCACGACATGATCGTCGGCAAACTGGAAGAGCGCTGGCCTCTGCTCACCGACTTCCTGGGTGTACGGTCCGACGAAATGGCCGCGCACCTGAGCGATAACGAATACGTCAGCCCTGCGATTGCCGCGCACCTGCGGGGGCTGCAGGCGTGCTTTGTCTCGGGGCAAAGCTACGAAAGCGGGGTCGCCGAGTACTTGCAGCGAGCCTTGGTGATGATGCGTCGCAAGCAGGTGCCGGAACGTATTTGCGAACTGGCTCTGGAAGCGTTCGGTAACCCGGCCACCCTGGGCGAACAGCGCTTGCTGGCGGCGACCGAGGCGCAAAAAACCCTTGGGTTGACCGAGGCCCAACTGATCTGCCTGCTGTTTTCACCCTTTATCGATGGTGGTGCAGGGCTGGAGCGCTTCCTGCGCAGTTGCCACCCCGGCATGCTGGTGGCGATGCCGGACTTGCACAAGGCGATGCAGGGCTATCAGGTGCCCGAACAGGTGGTGCAATGGATGGTCGATGTCAGCGGCTTGCCGGTCAGCCTGATCGGCACGCTTTATCGCATGAAACCGGTGACGGTAGAGGCGGGCAGTTGCGCCGAAGACCTGCACAAGGATGACACTGCCGTGGTTGGTGAATTGTCCGCGGGGCATTGACGGTGCAAGGGCTGCCGCGATCCGCAACCGCTGAAAGACATGTTCGCACCGTGCCGGGTCATTACCGATGAAAGGACCCAGAGAAACCGATTTTGCTTACCAGGCGGTTTACCGATACCTGACGCACCTCATCCACAAGCCGGGCTGCGGTACCCCCATTCGCTTGCCTTCATTAAGGCAGTTGGCGGTGCGCCTGAATGTGTCGATCTCAACCATCCAGTACGCTTATTCGTTGCTGGAGAAGGAGGGCAGGGTCTACTCGGTAGCCAAGTCCGGCTATTACTCCCTGCCGGTTACTGCCATTGGTCCACTGACCAGCGGCAATGATTTGCTTGAGTGTGTCTATGCCAATGCACGGCGTCCGGAAATGCTGGTGTTGAGCGCCGATGAGCCGGCCTTGTTGCAGCCGCTGGACAGCCCTTTACTGATGTTGGAGCGGGAGTTGCTGCGCCAATACCCGCGTCAGCCGACATTGGCGGCGCAACCCTGCGGCGAGCTGGAACTGCGCACGGCCCTCGCGGCGCGCTACACCACGTCACCGGCGCGTTGCTGGCATGCCGATGAGGTGTACATCGGCGCCGACCTGCGAGGGGTGCTGGAAATACTGATCGCCGTCCTCGGTCTCAAGGGCACCACCGTGGTGGTCGAGTCGCCCTGCGACTGGGTCATTCTGCGCTTGTTCGAGGCGGCGGGTGTGCGGGTGGTCGAGTTGCCGTTGCAAGCCTGCGGCGCGCTGGACCCGGACCAGTTCAAGGATGTGCTGGAGACCCGGCCGGTGCGGCTGGTCGTGCTGTCGTCAGGGCTGAGCATGCCACGCGGTAGCCGGATCCCGGATGACAACCGACAGTCAATCGCCCGGCTGTTGGCGCGGCATGGCAGTTGGGTGTTGGAAAACGATAGTCATGGCGAACTGGGTTTCGAGCCCGACGGCCCGAAGTTTCGTGAACTTCTGGACCCTGACCGGCTGATCGTGTTCTCCACCTTCGAGAAATTCCTCGGGCCGGAGGCACCCTACGGCTATCTGCTCTCGCGCCCCCTGGGTGATGAGTTGCAGCGGCATTTTTTGCTGCGCGCTTTTCGCCTGTCGCCGATTCGCCAGAAAGCCATCGCACGTCTGTACAGCAATGGACGTATCGACCAGCACCTGCAAGTACTCAGGCGCTTGCTCAAGGAACGCCAGATGCAGATGACCCAGCTCTTGCACGAGCGCCTGGGCGATGCCTTGCAACTGGTGGAGCCGCAGGGCGGGGCGACGATCTGGGCGCGCTCGTTGCGTCAGGTCGATGTGCGCCGGGTGTTCCGGCGTTTGCTCAAGCAACAGGTGGTGATTGCACCGGGCGAGCTGTTCAGCCTGCAAGGCCTGTACGGTCAGCACTTGCGCCTGAGTCATACATTCAGTGGTGATCATGATCCGGGAGTTGCCCTGGGTTTGCTGGGGGATGCGCTGCGTCTGGAGTCGGTTGATTGAGCCAGGTTAAAAAACGTCGTTGATGGCCCGGATCGTTACCATCGCGCTGCGGTCAAACTGCCAGTAAACTGCGTTCCTATTCCTGAACCACTCTATCTAGAGGTTTTGCATGACAATCAGTCCTTTTGCGGGCAAACCGGCACCGGCAGAATTGTTGGTCGACATCCCGCGACTGGTTACGGCCTATTACACCGGCCAGCCTGATGCCGCCATCTCTACCCAGCGCGTTGCCTTCGGCACGTCCGGTCACCGAGGCAGCTCGTTCGACTTGAGTTTCAACGAGTGGCACGTTCTGGCGATCAGCCAGGCCATCTGCCTGTACCGTGAGGCCCAGGGCATTGACGGCCCACTGTTTGTCGGCATCGACACCCATGCGCTGTCGACCCCGGCCGGTGCGAGCGCCCTCGAAGTGCTGGCGGCCAACGGCGTCACCGTGATGATCGCCGAAGGCGACGAGTACACGCCGACCCCGGCCATTTCCCATGCGATTCTTTGCTACAACCGTGGCCGCACCTCGGGCCTGGCGGACGGTATCGTCATTACGCCGTCCCACAACCCGCCACAAAGCGGCGGCTACAAATACAACCCAACCAACGGTGGCCCGGCCGATACCCACATCACCAAGTGGATCGAAGCCAAGGCCAACGAGCTGCTGGGCAACAAGCTGGCTGGCGTCAAGCGCATCAGTTACGAGCAGGCACTGAAGGCCAGCACCACCCATCGTCACGACTACCTCAACACCTATGTCGCCGACCTGATCAACGTGATCGACTTCGACGCCATTCGCGACGCCAAGCTGCACCTGGGTGTCGATCCGCTGGGCGGAGCAGGGGTGCGCTACTGGTCGGCGATTGCCGAGCATTACCGCCTCGATCTGGAAGTGGTCAACACCCAGGTCGATCCAACGTTCCGCTTCATGACCGTCGATTGGGATGGCCAGATCCGCATGGACCCATCGTCCACCCACGCCATGCAAGGGTTGATCGGTCTGAAAGATCGCTTCGACGTGGCCTTCGGCTGCGACCCGGATCATGACCGTCATGGCATCGTTACCCCGTCCGGTGGCCTGTTGGCGCCGAACAACTACCTCGCGGTGTCCATCGACTACCTGTTCCAGAATCGCCCGCACTGGCGTGCCGATGCCGCCGTGGGTAAAACCGTGGTCAGCAGTGGCTTGATCGATCGCGTGGCCAAGCGCCTGGGTCGTCGCCTGTACGAAGTGCCGGTCGGCTTCAAATGGTTCGCCGACGGCTTGTTCGACGGTTCCCTGGGTTTTGGCGGCGAAGAGAGCGCTGGCGCCTCGTTCCTGCGCAAGGACGGCGGCGTCTGGAGCACCGACAAGGACGGTCTGATCCCGGCCTTGTTGGCGGCAGAAATGACCGCACGCACCGGTCGCGACCCAAGCCAGGCCTATCGCGCCCTGACGGATGAGCTGGGCGAGCCGTTCTCGGTACGGGTCGATGCCAAGGCCAACCCTGAGCAGAAAGCGCTGCTGAGCAAGTTGTCCCCGGAACAAGTGACCTCGACCCAACTGGCTGGCGAAGCGATCCAGAGCATCCTCAGCCATGCGCCGGGCAACGACCAGGCCATCGGCGGCTTGAAAGTCATGACCGAGAACGGCTGGTTTGCGGCGCGTCCGTCGGGCACCGAAGACATCTACAAGATCTATGCGGAAAGCTTCGTCAGCGACGAGCATCTCAAGCAGTTGGTGGCTGAGGCCCAGACGTTGGTGGATGGCGCTATTTCCGCGAAGTGATCGAGGGCCCCATCGCGGGCAAGCCTTGCTCCTACAGGGGGCGTAATCGACCACAGATCATGTGATCGACACTGACCCTGTAGGAGCGAGGCTTGCCCGCGAAGGCGTCAGCATGGACGCAGAAGATCTCGAACCAAAAAAAGGGCGACCAAAAGGTCGCCCATTTTTTTGCCTGGCACTTACGCCAAATCCACCAACACAATCTCACTGTCCTCAATCGCCGTCACCCGCAACACCTGCTCATCGGCGACCGCGACACCGTCTCGAGCTTGTGCCCGCAAGCCATTGACTTCAATCACTCCAGTGGCCGGAACCAGATACGCACGGCGCCCGTTGTCCAGACGATATTCCGCCGATTCCCCGGCTTTCAGATTTGCCGCCACCAACCGCGCATCGGCGCGAATCCGCAGGCTTTGATCATCGCCTTCCTTGCCGCTGGCCAGGGTCACAAAACCTTCGCGCTGGCCTTTCGGGAACGGCTTGGCGCCCCAGGATGGTGCCGAACCGGCCTCGTTGGGGATGATCCAGATCTGGAAGATCCGGGTTTCGCTGGATTCAAGGTTGTATTCGCTGTGAGCGATCCCGGTGCCGGCGCTCATGACTTGCACATCGCCCGCTTCGGTGCGGCCCTTGTTGCCGAGATTGTCCTGGTGGGTGATCGCACCTTCACGCACATAGGTGATGATTTCCATGTCGCGGTGCGGGTGCTGTGGAAAGCCCGTGCCAGCGGCAATCACGTCATCGTTCCACACTCGCAGGTTGCCCCAGTTCATGCGTTTGGGGTCGTGGTACTCGGCGAACGAAAAGTGGTGATGGGCATCCAACCAGCCATGGTGGGCGCCGCCCAAGGTATTGAAAGGTCTGAGTTCAAGCATGATCGTCTCCTGAAAAGGTTCGTCATGGGGCGGTGCGCCTGAGCCACGAAACAAGAACCGGTGGTTGATGGCGTGCATCATCTATCAGGCGATAATCGATAAAAAGCGTAAAAAATGCCTTAAAACAATCGAATAGATTGATATTAAAAGACCTCGAAATAGTCTCACCCAGCCTTCACTTCATCGCATAAGCCAATGACCTGTAAGCATTTCACTAGAACAAAATGGCAAATGCAGACACCATAGCCCTCAACAGCCTCACACCCTGGAGTCCGTCCGCGTGCCGCAACACACCCCCGATCTTCCTCCTGAACTTCGTCCCCTGTCCGAGATGCCTTTGCTCAAGCGCCTCGCCGCGCGGTTTTTCGGCTACGGCTTGACTCAAATGCGCGCGCAACACCGTGCGTCGTGGCTGCACGGGCAAGCCGACGGCTTCCGCAGCGGGCACAGCGCCGGGGTGGATTACGGGTTCAAGGAAGGCAGGGCTGAGGGGCTGGAAGAAGGCCGGCAGGTGTTGTTGATCCGAGATTCGCGCTCCACCGAGCACCGTGCGCCGAATGTCGACGACAATCTGTTCGATGACTGGCGCCTGCCGCTAACGGCCGAGATCAGGAAGGGCATGAAGGCCGACGTCGCGCGATTGCTGCCAGCGCACGCCCAGCCCAGCGTCGCGCAATGGAAGATGATCTTCAGCGATACCCCGTCGACTTCGGTGATCGCCGGGGCGGGCGCGGGTAAGTCGACGACCTTGGTGCTGCGCATTCTGCTGCTGACGCACTACTTGGGTTTCGAACTGAGCTCGATGACCGTAGTCACCTTCACCCGCGAGTCGCGCAAGGACTTCATTAATAAGCTGATCGAATTGTTTGCCCTGTGGGGCCGGGCACTCAGCCTGAAAGAAGCGCGGGACCTGGTGCGCACCTTCCACTCGCGGATTCTGCCGATGGTCCGCAGCTTGCCGGGGTTCGAACGCCTGCAAGCCTTTGAAAACCTCAGTCATCGTACGCAAAACGGCGACGATGAGGTCGACAGCAACCCATTCGACCTGCGCATCAATGACGCCCAGCGCCAGCAACTCAACGCCTGCTATCACTCACTGTTCACCCGCAACGAACGATTCCGTGAGCTGATCCAGCCCTTGTCCCGCCACGCCTTACAGCTCAAGGAGCTGGAGCGCGATCACCCGGACGTGCAGAAACGCATGGCGGTGACCGAACTGGCGGCCAAGCGCGACGAAGAGCTCTGCGACACGATAGAAGACCTGTGGTTTCGCGCTGGTGCCTGGCCGATCAAGGGCATCGAACCCAACCGCCAGACGTTCGATATCAACGGCTCGACGTTCCATTGTCATGGCTATATTCCGTCCCTGGACGCTTGGGTGGTTTTGGGTTTCGATCCTCGGGAGAACCCGCAGGTCAGCCGCCCGAATGCCAAGCTGACGGTTCGCGCCGAGTGGGCTGTGAAGCGCACCCTGTTTCAAGCTTTCTGTCGTAAGCCATTGATATGGTTGGATAGTTACGAGTCTTCGAAGCGCGTTTTGGCTTCCCTTGCCGGGGATGCCAGCGCTGGGCCGGGCTTCGATTACAAGGTCAAGGGCGAGTTGGCTTCAGCGCCCTTACTGGACAGTTTTGTCGCCGCCGCCGGGTTTATCGAGAACCTGGGCCTGGACGTTCCGGATGCCGTGGGCCGGATGAATTTTGCCAAGGACGATCCGGACCGGTTTTTCTTCGAGGCCCTGAGTCTCTTCTGGCGTGCGCTGGAAGACCACTTGCTCGATCAAAAGCCCCCGGTAATGACCTACAACCGCATGTTCGCCCTGTTCAGCGAACATTCACCGGAAAATCTCAAGCTGTTGAGTGATGAGCTGCTCAGACCGCTGTCGCACCTGATGATCGACGAATTTCAGGACGTATCGCCGCAGATCGTTTCCTGGATTCGCGCCAGCCTGGCCGAAATCCGTAGCCGTGGCCCGGCGATGCATGTCGGGCGCGGCGCGCAGCGTTCGTCGCTGCTCTGCGTCGGCGATGATTGGCAGTCGATCTACGGCTGGCGCGGCAGTTCGCCGACGTACTTCATGGAGTTCAACAAGGAATTCCCATCGCCAGCCACGACCCGGGTGATGCTCAGCGACAACTACCGCAGCCATCAGCACATCATCGATGCCGCCGAACACATCGTGCGGGCCGCGCCGGCCATCCCCGGCAAGAAGGCCAAGGCCAGTGGCGAGCCCAAGGCGTTGCAGCCGGTCAATGTGCTGGATCGCGACGATCAGGGCATGGCGCAGCGGCTGATGGAGCACTACAGAAAAGGCGATTCGATCCTGATGCTTTATCGAAAAAGTAGCGATAAATCATTGATAGAGCAGCATATTCAGTCTGTAGTTAATGTGGATTCTAGCTTGCCGTACGAAGCTCGACGCCTCAAGCAACTGACCTATCACAGCGCCAAGGGGCTTCAGGCGGACGCGGTGTTCTTGCTCGGTGATTGCCAGCACCTGACCAGTTCGCCCTACAAAAACCAGGTGTATCGCATGGCGGGGCTTGGCAAGGCTGGCGACAGCGAAGCGTATGACAGTGCGCAGAAAGACGAAATTCTGCGGCTGGCCTATGTCGGCATTACCCGGGCGGTAAGTCATTGCTATTGGTATGTCGATGCCCAGGACACCCAAGCCGTCAATATGCCGAAGGCGTCGGACAAGGTCGTTCAGGGCAAGGCGTTCTTCACGGATCATCGGCAAGGTAAAAAATCGGCGTGATGGCGGATCGATCGCGCATAAAAAAGCCCACATCCTGTGGGCTTTTTGCCAGGCGAAGCGACTTCAGGCATAACTTCGAAGCGCAACCGGCGGTATAAACGCTTCCAGCTCATCTTCGACGGCTTCGATTATTCGTTCTACATCCGCCGCATTCATCACGGTCGCGCAGGGGATGCCGGCGATGGCGATCATGGTTTCGCCACTGGCACGGTCAAACAGACGGGCAATCATGCTGCCCGGCGCGTCCATGCTCGCCTCGAAACCCATGGGATGAAAATGCCAGCGCATCAGCTGGCAGGCGTTGGGAAAAGTGACCTTGCTGAATGTCCCTTTGTTCATGTGTTGCCCGCCTTAGTCATCGAGCGCTTCCTTTAGCTCATGTGAGGAGGGGTAGAACCTTCATTGGTTCAACCGTTGGATGCCTTTAAAAGTAGCATCCAGATGTGAAAACCATGTGGATTTTTTCAGTCCGTTTGGCGATTGGTTCAATTTTTTTTGATATGGGTCACGTCGCCGGTTTTTATCGCCAAAACGCCAGTATCGATTGGGCATTGAAGCCAACGCGGAACTTGGGCAAGCTCGGCTTTTTTCGCCGAGCCCTTTATGCACGCCGATGATGATGGCCCGCTGCAAACCCAGGCCACGGGCGAAACGGTCATGCGCTACCACTTGTGCTGGAAACACCGGGACCTGGACGGCGTCATGGCCCTTTATCACCCGGACATCCAGTACAGCGACTTTTTCCAGAACCGCGTGATGGGGCTCGACGAACTGCGCGAGTACGTACGTGACAGCATGCCGCGCAAGCCTGACGAAGCGCTGGAGCACTCGGACCGTATCCGGCTGGACGGCAACACGGCGTTCATTCAATACCAGATGACCCTGCGCGGCACCGACGGGTTGGTGTCGTTCCGCTCCAGCGAAGCAATCACCGTACGTGACGGCTTGATCTGGCGCGTCAACGAATACGCCTCCCTGGTACGCGAGCAACCCGCCAGCAAAACCACCAATAACTTGCGTCCGGCGGCCAGTCGGCTCGGTTTGTCGCCGCGACAACTGAGTTTCATGGCTGAAGACCTGCAGCAGTACTTCCAGCGCCAGCAACCGTACCTGGACCCCGAGCTCGACTTGCAGCGGGTGGCGAAGGAGTGCGGGTATAGCCGCAATCAGATTTCCTACCTGCTGAACCAGGTGCTGGGGCAAAGCTTCTACCGCTACGTCAACCAGGCGCGGTTGCAGCATTTGCTCGCGGCGCTGGACAAGGCCACGCCACCACTGCGGGTCGACGAGTTGGCTTTTGCCGCAGGCTTCAACTCGCTGTCGGCGTTCTACAGCTGTTTCCGCCAGCACACCGGCCAGTCGCCCAAGGCCTACGTCAAACAAATTTCTTTGCGTGCACGCGCGCAAGACAGTCTCTGAGGTCACGCACTAGGATCGACGCCATCGATGTTTTGAGTGGCGGAGTGGTGTATGTCGGCGTGGCGCGGGATCAGTTTATGGATGGATCAACTCGACGAGCCGTTGCAGGCGCGGCCGGCCCTGGAGCACGACCTGGACGTCGACGTGGCCATCATCGGCGCGGGTTACACCGGCCTCTGGACCGCTTATTACCTCAAACGACAGGCCCCGGGGCTGGAGATCGCCATCGTCGAAGCGCAAACCGCCGGGTTTGGCGCGTCCGGGCGCAATGGCGGCTGGCTGATGGGCAACCTGCTGGGCGAAGACCGTTTGCTTGCCGATCTGCCGGCCGAACAACGCCGTACCTCGTTTGATCTGCTGCACAGCATTCCTGATGAGGTGGAGATCGTCCTCGAACGCGAAGGCATCGACTGCGATTACCGCAAGGGCGGGGTGTTGTATTGCGCGGCGCGTTATCCCGAGCAGGAGACCAGCCTGCGCAGTTACCTCGACAAACTCTATAGCCAAGGCCTGACCGAAAACGATTACCGCTGGCTGAGCCCCGAGCAATTGGCGCAACAGATCAGAGTTGCCCAGCCTTATGGCGGTATCTATGCACCGCACGTCGCGACCATCAATCCGGCAAAGTTGGTCCGAGGCCTGGCCCGGACGGTGGAACGCATGGGTGTCAAGATCTACGAGAACAGCCCGGTCACCCAGTGGCAGTCCGGCAGCCTGCGCACGGCCAAAGCCCAGGTTTGCAGTCGCTGGGTGGTGCCGGCGGTAGAAGGTTATTCGGTCACGCTGCCGCCGTTAGGCCGTTATCAGTTGCCGGTGCAAAGCCTGCTGGTGGCCACCGAACCGCTGTCCGCCGCGACGTGGGACGACATCGGCCTGAGTCAGGGCCAGGCCTTCAGCGAAGCCAGTCGCCAGGTCACTTACGGTCAGCGCACTGCCGACAATCGCCTGGTGTTTGGCGCGCGGGGTGGCTACCAGTTCGCCGGCAAATTGCGCCATGACTTCAACCTGACCACCAGTGAAGTGGAGTTGCGGCGCTATCTGTTCAGCGAACTGTTCCCGCAGTTGAAGAACGTGCGCATCACCCACGCCTGGGGCGGCAACCTGGGCATGTCCCGCCATTTCAAGCCGCACATGCTCTGCGATCGGGCCAGTGGCATCGCCTTGTCCGGCGGTTATGGCGGGGAGGGTGTTGGTGCCAGCAACCTGGGCGGACGGACCCTGGCCGATCTGATTCTGGAGCGCGATACCGACCTTGTCCGCCAGCCGTGGGTGATTCCGCAGGGTGGCCTCGATGCGCTGAGAGCCTGGGAGCCAGAACCCTGCCGTTGGCTCGGCTACAACGCGATCATTCGCAGCTTTGTCCACGAAGACCAGACCCTCGCCAACCCGGCCACCTCACCCTGGCGCCGCAAGTTGGCCAGCGGCGTGGCGGGGTTCATGGAAGGTTTCATGCACTAAACATTGATGGGTATTCCAATGAGCATTACGCAGTTCAAAAACACCGCAACCCTGAAACTGGACGAATCCAGCCCCGTCGCCGTGCCGCTGGGTACGCCCGTGGCCGTAGCCTCGACCACCAGCGTCGAGCGCGATGACGGCGTGGAAACCGGCGTCTGGGAATGCACCCCCGGCCGCTGGCGCCGGCAGATCGTCGCCCAGGAATTCTGTCACTTCATTCAGGGCCGCTGCACCTTCACCCCGGACGACGGTGAAACCTTGCACATAGAAGGCGGCGATGCACTGATGTTACCGGCCAACAGTCTCGGGATCTGGGATATCCAGGAAACCGTGCGCAAGACCTACGTTTTGATTTTTTGATTTTGATCTTTTGATTGCCTGCCAATAACAACATCCATACAGGAATCGACTCATGATCCGAAAGACACTGGCCCTGGCGCCCCTTGCACTCGTCGCCACCCTCAGCCACGCGGCGGAAACGGTGAAGATTTACAACTGGTCTGACTACATCGCCCCGGACACCACCAAGAACTTCCAGAAAGAAACCGGCATCGGTTTCAGCTACGACGTCTACGACAGCAACGAAACCCTCGACGGCAAGTTGATGACCGGCAAATCGGGCTACGACGTGGTGTTCCCGTCCAACCACTTCATGGCCCGGCAGATTCAGGGCGGGGCTTTGAAGAAGCTCGACAAGAGCCAGTTGTCGAACTGGAAAAACCTCAATCCGGTTCTGCTCAAGGCTTTGCAAACCAACGATCCGGGCAATGAACACGGCTTTCCGTACCTGTGGGGCAGCACCGGCATCGGCTACAACATCGCCAAGGTCAAAGCGGTGCTGGGGGACAACGCGCCGGTGGACTCCTGGGACTTGATCTTCAAGCCCGAGAACATGGCGAAACTGCAGAAGTGCGGCGTGGCCATCCTCGACAACGGCCCGGAACTGCTGCCGGCCGCCCTGAACTACCTGGGCCTGCCGCACCACAGCAAAAACCCGGAAGACTATAAAAAGGCCGAAGCGTTGCTGCTCAAAGTCCGGCCTTACGTGAGTTATTTCCACTCCTCCAAATACACCAGCGACCTGGCCAACGGCGACATCTGCGTGGCTGTCGGTTTCTCCGGTGACATCCTGCAAGCGGAAACCCGTGCGAAAGAAGCCAAGAACGGCGTCGACATCGGCTACGCCATTCCCAAGGAAGGCGCCGCCATCTGGTTCGACATGGTCGCCATGCCCGCCGATGCCCCGGATGACAAGGCCGGATACGCCTTCATGAACTACCTGCTGCGCCCGGATGTGATGGCCGGCATCAGCAACTATGTGCATTACGCCAATGGCAACGAACAGGCCGATAGCCTGATCGATCCGGCGATCAAGAACGACACCAAGGTCTATCCGAGCCCGGAGATGATGGGGAAATTGTTTGCGCTGGAGGCGATGCCGCTGAACATTGACCGGATTAGGACGCGGGTGTGGAACAAGATTCGGACGGGGAGTTGAGGGTTCATATTTAGTAGCTATTGGTGTTTATCGGGTTTGGCGGCGACGTTGTAGATTCCAGGCTTCCTTTTTAGTAGGTAAGGAGGCAATGGAATGCCTTTCTGTACGAATGCTGGTCTTCTGCGCATTGGCCGCTTTTCCGAGCCCGGACGTATTTACCTGATAACGGCTGTCGTTGACCAACGACAGCCGTTTTTTGCTGATTGGCGTCTGGGTCGATTGGTTGTCAAGCAGCTGCGCGAGGCGCAGGAAGAAGGTTGGGTCGATTTTTTGACTTGGGTTGTAATGCCGGATCATATGCACTGCCTGCTACAGCTAAGGGATAAAACATTGGCCGAGGTTATGTGTCGGATCAAGTCTCGTAGCAGTTTGGCCGTCAATCAGGCGTTGGGGCGGCAAGGGCGGTTGTGGCAGAAGGGTTATCACGACCGAGCGGTTCGAAGGGAAGACGATGTGAAGGAGCTCGCGCGATACGTCGTTTGCAATCCCGTGCGTGCGGGACTCGTTGCACGAGTTCATGACTACCCGCTTTGGGATGCGTGTTGGCTCTGATATACCGCATCGCTCGTTTTACGACTGCTTCGCAGCCGGACGCCGCCTTCGGCAGCTGCTACAAGGTCTGTGCACACCGCGGTTTTGTAGCAGCTGGCGAAGCCTGCGTTCGGGCGCGCAGCGGCCGCTGAACCGTTCATCTCGGTGCCAACTGACAGGCGACTGCTTCGCAGCCGGACGCCGCCTTCGGCAGCTGCTACAAGGTCTGCGCACACCGCGCTTTTTGTAGCAGCTGGCGAAGCCTGCGTTCGGGCGCGTAGCGGCCGCTGAACCGTTCATCTCGGTGCCAACTGACAGGCGACTGCTTCGCAGCCGGACGCCGCCTTCGGCAGCTGCTACAAGGTCTGCGCACACCGCGGTTGTTGTAGCAGCTGGCGAAGCCTGCGTTCGGGCGCGCAGCGGCCGCTGAACCGTTCATCTCGGTGCCAACTGACAGGCGACTGCTTCGCAGCCGAACGCCGCCTTCGGCAGCGGCTACAAGGTCTGCGCACACCGCGGTTTTTGTAGCAGCTGGCGAAGCCTGCGTTCGGGCGCGTAGCGGCCGCTGAACCGTTCATCTCGGTGCCAACAGACGGGCGACTGCTTCGCAGCCGAACGCCGCCTTCGGCAGCTGCTACAAGGTCTGCGCACACCGCGGTTTTTGTAGCAGCTGGCGAAGCCTGCGTTCGGGCGCGTAGCGGCCGCTGAACCGTTCATCTCGGTGCCAACTGACAGGCACTGCTTCGCAGCCGGACGCCGCCTTCGGCAGCTGCTACAAGGTCTGCGCACACCGCGCTTTTTGTAGCAGCTGGCGAAGCCTGCGTTCGGGCGCGCAGCGGCCGCTGAACCGTTCATCTCGGTGCCAACTGACAGGCGACTGCTTCGCAGCCGAACGCCGCCTTCGGCAGCGGCTACAAGGTCTGCGCACACGCGGTTTTGTAGCAGCTGGCGAAGCCTGCGTTCGGGCGCGCAACGGCCGCTGAACCATTCACCTCGATTGTTCTCTGCATGTTTAATTAGTTGATGGCAATGCACTGGCACTCATATTAATAAGTCCAGAAAAGTGAGACGCCTTCGACAAAAAACAAACTACCCATATTTAATATTTAAATATGAAGTTGTCAGACAATCTGTCAAAAACAACCCCCTCAAAACTATATTCTGGCCCCGCAGCCCTTGTTTCCGGGCACTTGCCGGAACACAACAATTTGACCTCGAAAAAGTACTAGACGGTTGATTTCAAATTGTGTCAGTTTTCTTTCGCCTTCATTGGGCGAGTGATAGGACGATCTCGCCAGAGATTGTCCTATCGGACAAAAACTGTTCCATTGTTTAACAAGGAAGTGTGTTTATGTCGAAAGTAAAAGACAACGCTGTTGATTCATTGAACGCATTGGCGGCTACCAGCTCTGCGTGGAACCAGATCAATAGCTTCAGCCATCAGTATGACCGTGGCGGCAATCTCACGGTCAATGGCAAACCCTCCTTCTCCGTCGACCAGGCAGCTACCCAGCTGCTGCGGGACGGCGCTGCCTACCAGGACAAGGACGGCAGCGGCAAAATCGAACTGACCTACACGTTCCTGACCTCCGCGTCCTCGAGCACGATGAACAAGCACGGGATCTCCGGGTTCAGCCAGTTCAGCACCCTGCAAAAAGCCCAGGCTGTGCTCGCCATGCAATCCTGGGCGGATGTGGCCAATGTCACCTTCGCCGACAAGGCCACGGGCGGTGATGGTCACATGACCTTTGGCAACTACAGCAGTGGCCAGGACGGCGCCGCAGCATTTGCCTACCTGCCAGGCACGGGCGCAGGTTATGACGGCACTTCGTGGTACTTGACGGGCAGTGGCTATGACGTCAACAAGACGCCGGGCCTGGGCAACTACGGTCGTCAAACCCTGACCCACGAAATCGGCCACACCCTGGGCCTGGCCCACCCTGGCGACTACAACGCCGGTGAAGGCAACCCGACCTACAATGACGCGTCCTACGGCCAGGACACCCGCGGTTACAGCGTCATGAGCTACTGGAGTGAAAGCAACACCAGCCAGAACTTCAGCAAGGGTGGCGTCGAAGCGTATTCGTCCGGCCCGCTGATGGACGATATCGCGGCTATCCAGAAACTCTACGGCGCCAACATGGAAACCCGTACCGGTGACACCACCTACGGCTTCAATTCCAACGCCGGTCGTGACTTCCTGAGCGCATCGTCGTCGGCCGATAAACTCGTGTTCTCGGTCTGGGATGCGGGCGGCAAGGACACCCTGGATTTCTCCGGTTTTACCCAGAACCAGAAAATCAACCTCAATGATGCCTCGTTCTCCGACGTTGGCGGCCTGGTAGGTAACGTGTCCATTGCCAAGGGCGCGATCATCGAGAATGCCATCGGCGGTTCGGGCAATGATCTGCTGATCGGTAACAGCGTGGCCAACGAGCTGAAAGGCGGTGCCGGCAACGACCTGATCTACGGCGCGGGCGGTGCGGACAAGCTGTGGGGCGGTTCGGGTTCGGACACCTTCGTGTTTGCCGCCAGTACTGACTCCAAGCCAGGTGTAGCCGATCAGATCCTCGATTTTGTCAGTGGTCTGGACAAGATCGACCTGACTGGCATCACCAAAGGCGCAGGCCTGCACTTCGTGAGTTCGTTCACCGGTGCGGCAGGCGATGCGGTGTTGACCTCTTCGGGCGGTAACAGCCTGTTGTCGGTGGACTTCTCCGGGCACGGTGTAGCTGATTTCCTCGTCAGTACCGTTGGCCAGGCAGTCACCACGGACATCGTGGCCTGATTCAAGGCAAAAAGGAGCGCGGCGCCTGGTGCGCCGTGCTCTGTCCTTGCATCGATGCCCGTAGTGGGTAAGGCTACACGCCGGAGTAAAACGTCCTATGACCCATAACGCCTTTACCTACAAAGCAAGCGCGTGGCTATTGGCGACGCTGATGATGTTTTTTGGAGATGTAGCCATGGCAAGCAGCCTGAAACTGGCGGACCCCTCAGAACTTGCCGGCAAATGGCAAGCGACGTTGAACACAGCGCAAGACACCCCGCAATCGCAAAAAATGCAGGACAAACCATCGAACGTTTGTGTCATCGACCTGCTACAAAAACAGACCCTGGGCGAGGGTGCCGATTGCCTTGGCGCGTGGCTGGAAGAACAGCCGATTGGCTGGTTCCCGGAACCCGACGGCATCTCGATTACCGGCAAGGAAGGCTCAAGAATTGTGTTTTTCAGCAGACAGCGTGACGGGCTTTATAAAAGCACGTTGAAGTCAGGCCTGATCATTACGCTTGAACGCGCCGCGCGTTAAGCAAGAAACGGGTTGGACGATGAACGCTGGATATATAGCCCGATCGTGCAGTTATAAGTAGCCCATTAATAACGGCAACTGTTTCAACAGTAAAAAGAGTTGTTATTAATGTGTAAGCGATAACTGGCAAAGAATGTCTCGACCCGTGTGCGGACAGTTAATTGAATCTCGCCAAAGAATGGCGAGGCCTATCATCCCAGGAAAACTCAATGAAGATGGCGAACGCCCCAGCCACCGCACCGTTATTCAAGGCACTGGGCGACTATAAGAGCATCCTGATCAGCGTCGGTTGTTTTACCGCACTCATCAACGTACTGATGCTGGTCCCGTCGATTTATATGCTCCAGGTGTATGACCGGGTGCTGTCTTCGCAAAACGAAACCACCCTGGCGATGCTGTCATTGATGGTGGTCGGTTTCTTCGCCTTTATCGGCTTGCTGGAAATCGTGCGCAGTTTCATCGTCATCCGCATCGGCAGCCAACTGGAGCGCCGTTTCAACCTGCGGGTCTACCAGGCCGCGTTCGAGCGCAATCTGTTTAAAGGCGAGGGCAACGCCGGGCAATCTCTCGGCGACCTGACCCACATTCGCCAATTCGTCACCGGCCCGGCCCTGTTCGCCTTCTTCGATGCGCCGTGGTTCCCGGTGTACCTGTTTGTGATTTTCCTGTTCAACGTCTGGCTGGGCGTGTTGGCCACGGCCGGCGCCGTGCTGCTGATCGGGCTGGCCTGCCTCAACGAGGCCATGACTAAAAAGCCGTTGGGCGAAGCCGCAGGGTTTTCCCAGAAGTCCAGCCAATTGGCGACCAGTCACCTGCATAACGCCGAAACCATCCAGGCCATGGGCATGCTTGGGGTCTTGCGCAAGCGTTGGTTCCAGGTGCATTCGCGGTTTCTCGGCTTGCAGAACCAGGCCAGCGACACCGGCGCTGTCATCAGTTCCGTGAGCAAAACCCTGCGCCTGTGCCTGCAATCGCTGGTGCTGGGGCTGGGCGCGTTGCTGGTGATCAAGGGCGACATGACCGCCGGGATGATGATCGCCGGATCGATCCTGATGGGCCGCGTGCTCAGCCCGATCGATCAATTGATTGCCGTGTGGAAGCAGTGGAGTGGCGCCAAACTCGCCTACCGTCGTCTCGACGCGTTGCTGCAAGCCTTTCCGCCCAGCGATGAAGCCATGGCACTGCCTGCGCCGAAAGGCCAGATCAGTTTCGAGCAAGTCAGCGCCGGCCCTCCGGGTAAGCGCGCGGCGACCTTGCACATGGTCAATTTCAGTCTCGGCGCCGGCGAAGTGTTGGGCGTGCTCGGCGCTTCCGGTTCCGGCAAATCGACCCTGGCCCGCGTGCTGGTCGGTGTCTGGCCGACCCTCGGCGGCACGGTGCGGCTCGACGGCGCGGACATCCATCGCTGGAACCGTGACGACCTCGGCCCGTACATCGGCTATCTGCCGCAAGACATCGAACTGTTCAGCGGCAGCATCGCGGAAAACATCGCACGGTTCCGTGAAGCCGATCCGCAGAAAGTCGTCGAGGCCGCCAAACACGCCGGTGTTCACGAGCTGATCCTGCGCATGCCCCAAGGCTACGACACCGTGCTCGGGGAAGACGGCAGCGGTCTGTCCGGCGGCCAGAAGCAGCGCGTGGCCCTGGCCCGCGCCCTGTACGGCAACCCGAGCCTGGTGGTGCTGGACGAACCCAATTCCAACCTCGACACCGTCGGCGAAGCAGCCCTGGCCGGTGCCATTGCGCACATGAAAGCCAACGGCACCAGTGTGATTCTGGTGACCCATCGTTCATCCGCACTGGCCCAGGCCGACAAGTTGCTGGTGCTCAACGAAGGTCGCTTGCAGGCGTTCGGCCCAAGTCAGGACGTGCTCAAGGCGCTCTCTGGCAATCAGTCCGGCACCCCGTCGGCGAATCAGGAACAGAAGGCACCACAGGCACCCGGCGGGCTCAGCATGAGTCGGCAGTACCAGCCTACGACAAGGAATTCGGGTGTATGAGCAGCACACGCATGAACACTGAAAACGAAGCCAGCATGGAACACGACTACATCGCCGAACGCCCGGAACGCGATGCCAGATTCTTCGCGCGCATGGGCTGGATTATGGCAATCGTCGGCGCTGGCAGTTTCTTCACGTGGGCCAGCCTCGCGCCACTGGATCAAGGGATTCCGGTGCAAGGCACGGTGGTCGTATCCGGCAAGCGCAAAGCCGTGCAGTCGATTGGCAACGGCGTGGTCAGCCAGATCCTGGTGCGCGAAGGTCAGGTGGTCAAACAAGGCCAGCCGCTGTTCCAGCTCGACCAGACCCAGGCCGCCGCCGACGTCGATTCGCTGCAGGCGCAATACCGCATGGCCTGGGCCAGCGTCGCCCGCTGGGAGAGCGAACGGGACAACCTCAAGCAGGTGAATTTCCCTGCGGAGCTGAGCAAGGATGCCGATCCACGCCTGGCCCTGGTCCTCGAAGGCCAGCGCCAATTGTTCAGCAGCCGCCGCGAAGCCTATGCCCGCGAGCAGGGCGGACTGCGCGCCAACATCGAAGGCGCTAGCGCGCAACTGGCCGGCATGCGCCGTGCGCGCACCGACCTGACTGCCCAGGCCAGCTCGTTGCAACAGCAATTGAGCAACCTCCAGCCCTTGGCCGACAACGGCTACATCCCGCGCAACCGGTTGATGGAATACCAGCGCCAGTTGTCGCAAGTGCAGCAGCAGTTGGCCGAGAACACCGGCGAAAGCGGCCGGGTAGAGCAGGGCATCCTCGAAGCGAAACTCAAGTTGCAACAGCACATCGAGGAGTACCAGAAGGAAGTCCGCACTCAATTGGCCGACGCGCAACTCAAGAGCGTGACCCTGAAGGAGCAACTGACCTCCGCCGGGTTCGATTTGCAACACCGCGAGATCATCGCCACTGCCGATGGCATCGCGGTCAACCTCGGGGTGCACACCGAAGGCGCGGTGGTGCGCCAGGGCGAAACCCTGCTGGAAATCGTCCCCCAAGGCACCACCCTGGAAGTGGAAGGTCACCTGCCGGTCAACCTGATCGACAAGGTCGGCACCCACTTGCCGGTGGACATTCTGTTCACTGCGTTCAACCAGAGCCGCACGCCGCGGGTGCCGGGGGAAGTCAGCCTGATTTCCGCCGACCAGATGATCGACGAAAAAACCGGCGCGCCGTACTACGTGCTGCGCAGCAGCGTCAGTGACCAGGCCATGGAAAAACTCCACGGACTGGTGATCAAGCCCGGCATGCCCGCGGAAATGTTCGTGCGCACCGGTGAACGTTCACTCCTCAACTATTTGTTCAAGCCGCTGCTCGACCGGGCAAACTCCGCGTTGACCGAGGAATAAGGATGTTCGGCTGTATGAATAAGCTTTCCATGCTCGGGGCCGCCCTGGCGTTGCTGACCTGCAACAGTGCGATGGCCCTGGGGCCGTTTGAAATCTACGAACAGGCGTTGCGCAATGACCCGGTGTTCCTCGGCGCCATCAAGGAACGGGATGCCGGCCTGGAAAACCGCATCATAGGCCGCGCCGGGCTGTTGCCCAAAGTGGGTTACAACTACAACAAGGGGCGCAACACCTCCAAGGTCACGCAGATTAACGAAGGGCGTCCAGACTTCACCGAGGACCGCAATTACAGCAGCTACGGCTCGACCTTGACGGTGCAACAACCGTTGCTCGACTACGAGGCCTACGCGTCGTATCGCAAAGGTGTGGCGCAGTCGTTGTTCGCCGACGAAGCGTTCCGTGGCAAGAGCCAGGAATTGCTGGTGCGGGTGCTGGAGAACTACACCAAAGCGTTGTTCGCCCAGGACCAGATCGACATTGCCCAGGCCAAGAAGAAGGCGTTCGAACAGCAGTTCCAGCAGAACGAACATATGTTCCGCCAGGGTGAGGGCACGCGTACCGACATCCTTGAGGCCGAGTCTCGCTATGAATTGGCCACGGCCGAGGAAATCGAGGCCCGTGACGAACAGGACGCGTCGTTGCGTGAGCTCGGCGCGCTGATTGGCGTGCCGGCGGTCAACATCGGCGATCTGGCGCCACTGGACCAGAACTTCCAGACCTTCGCCCTGCAACCGGCCAATTACGACACCTGGCACGAGATGGCCGTGGCCAACAACCCGAACCTGGCCTCCCAGCGCCAGGCCGTGGAAGTGGCGCGCTACGAGGTCGAACGCAACCGCGCCGGGCACCTGCCGAAAGTCAGCGCCTACGCCTCGGTACGCCAGAACGAATCGGAAAGCGGCAATACCTACAACCAGCGCTACGACACCAACACCATCGGCATCGAAGTCAGCGTGCCGTTGTACGCCGGGGGCGGGGTCTCGGCGATGACCCGCCAGGCCAGCCGCACCATGGAGCAGGCCGAGTACGAACTGGACGGCAAGACCCGGGAAACCCTGATCGAACTGCGCCGCCAGTTCAGCGCCTGTTTGTCGGGGGTGAACAAATTGCGGGCTTATCAAAAAGCCCTGGTCTCCGCCGAAGCGCTGGTGGTGTCGACCAAGCAAAGCATCCTCGGCGGTGAGCGGGTCAACCTTGATGCGCTCAATGCCGAACAACAGCTGTTCACCACTCGAAGGGACCTGGCCCAGGCGCGGTATGACTATTTGATGGCGTGGACCAAGTTGCATTACTACGCCGGGACATTGAACGACCAGGACCTGGCCAAGGTGGATGAGGCGTTCGGCCAGGGCCCGAAAACCCGATAAACATTTCAAGAAAAGATCGCCTATCCCCGCAGGAGCTGCCGAAGGCTGCGATCTTTTGATTTACCAGCGATCTTGCAGACGCCAAAAGATCGCAGCCTGCGGCAGCTCCTACAAAAACAAAAAAAGCGAGAAGACATGGAAGTACAGATCAAGCCGATATCGGTCGGCACGTTATTGCTCCTGGTTTCTGCCATCCCACAAGCAGCCCAGGCCCAATACCTCGAAACCGGCAAACCCGGCGACGCCGCCAGTTGGCGCACGGCGGAATTCCAGCGCGATTGGGGCCTGGCCCGCATGCAGGCCGATCAAGCCTACGCCGCCGGCATCACCGGCAAAGGCGTGAAGATCGGTGAACTGGATTCCGGCTTCGATGCCAGCCATCCCGAGTTCGCCACCGACCGTTATCACGCGGTCATGACCCGCGGCACCTACGTCGATGGCACGCCGTTCAACGTCGACGGCACGCTCAACCCCAACAACGATTCCCACGGCACCCACGTCACCGGCACCCTGGGCGCGTCCCGTGATGGCACCGGCATGCACGGCGTGGCGTACAACGCGCAGATCTACGTGGCCAACACCAACAAGAACGACAGTTTCCTGTTCGGCCCCAACCCCGATCCGCAGTATTTCAAAGCGGCGTATAACGCCCTGGCCGATGCCGGTGTGCGTGCGATCAACAACAGCTGGGGCAGCCAGCCGCCGGATGTCAGCTACCGCACCCTCGATGACTTGCACGCGGCCTACGCCCAGCACTTCAACAAAGGCACCTGGCTGGATGCCGCCGCCGATGTTTCTTCCCGTCGCGGTGTGATCAACGTGTTCAGCGCCGGCAACAGTGGCTACCCCAACGCCAGCGTGCGTTCGGCGCTGCCGTACTTCCAGCCGGGCCTCGAAGGCCACTGGCTGGCGGTCTCCGGGCTCGATCAAGCTAACCAGCAAAAGTACAACCAGTGCGGGATCGCCAAGTACTGGTGCATCACCACCCCTGGCGCGAAGATCGACAGCACCATTCCGGACGGCGGGTACGCGATCAAGTCCGGTACCTCGATGTCGGCGCCCCACGCCACGGCCGCCCTGGCGCTGGTGATGGAACGCTACCCGTACATGAACAACGAGCAAGCGCTGCAAGTGCTGCTGACCACGGCGACCCAGCTCGACGGTTCGATTACCGATGCGCCGAACACCCGGGTCGGCTGGGGCGTCGCCAACCTGGACCGGGCGATGCGCGGGCCGGGGCAATTGCTCGGCGCGTTCGACGCCAACCTGGGGGCAGGGCAGAGCGATGTGTGGAGCAACGGTATCAGCGACAAGGCGTTGCTCCAGCGCCAGACCGAAGACGCCGCCGAACACAGCGCCTGGCAACAGACCCTGAAAGATAAAGGTTGGGAAAACGGCGTGGCGGCGGGCGCCAGTCAGCAGGATCAGACCGACTACGCGGTGGGCATGGCGCGGGATAGCGCGGCGGCCACGCGCGTCTACGAAGGCAGCCTGATCAAGTCCGGCGCCGGGCGCTTGATGCTTACCGGCGACAACACCTATCGCGGGCCGACCACGGTCAACGGCGGTCTGCTGGCGGTCAACGGTTCGCTGACTTCTGCGGTCACGGTGAATGACAGCGGCACGTTGGGCGGCTCCGGACGAATCGGCGCATTGACCGCCAATGCCGGCGCCACGGTGGCCCCGGGCAATTCCATCGGCACCTTGCAAGTCAGCGGCGATGTGACCTTTGCTCCGGGTTCGACCTACGCCGTCGAACTGTCGCCGACAAACAGCGACCGGATTGTCGCCGGCGGCACGGCCAACGTCAGCGGCGCCACCGTCAGCCTGTCCCTGGAAAACAGCCCGACCTTGCTCAGCACCGCCCAGGTGCAAAGCCTGCTCGGTCATCAGTACGACATCCTGCAAGCGGCCGGCGGTATCCAGGGGCAGTTCGGCGCGGTATTGCCCAACTACCTGTTCATCGGCGGCACGCTGGATTACGCGGCGAACAGCATTCAGCTGAACGTTGAGCGCAACGCCACGAGTTTCGCCAGCGTCGGCCAGACCCCGAACCAGCGTGCCGTGGCCGGCGCGGTGGAAGGGCTCGGCGCAGGGAATGCGGTGTACGAAAGCCTGTTGCTGTCGCCGACCGCGAGTTCGGCACAACAGGCGTTCCAGCAGTTGTCGGGGGAAATCTACCCGGCGCTGGGTTCGGTGCTGATCAACGACAGCCGTTACCTGCGCGATGCCGTGGGTGAACGCCTCAACGATGCCAATAGCGCGCACAGCAACGGCTGGATCAAGGCCCTCGGTGCCTGGGGCAAGACCGATGACCGTCACGACACGGCGGGCTACACCACCTCGATTGGCGGTTTGCTGGCGGGTGTCGACGGTGCGGTGGATGAGCAAACCCGGATCGGCCTGGTCGCCGGTTACAGCGACAGTTCGGTGAACATGGGGTCGGGCACGCATTCCTCGGCGCAGGTCGACAGCTATCACCTCGGCGCCTATGCCGGCCATGAGTTGGGCGCCTGGCGCCTGAGCGCGGGCGGTGCCTACAGCTGGCATCGCGCGGATGTGAAACGTGACCTGCAATACGGCGACGTCAGCGCCAAGCAGAAAGCCAAGGTCGATGCGGCCACGACCCAGGTCTTCGGTGAGGCGGCGTATCGCCTGAACCTGCAACCCCTGGCGCTGGAGCCGTTCGCGAATCTGGCCTACGTGCACCTCGACACTGAGGGCTTCACCGAGAAAGGCGACGCCGCCGCGCTGAAAAGCCATGGCGACACCCGCGATGCGGTGCTCAGTACCTTGGGCCTGCGCGCCTTGAAAACCGTGCACCTGTCGAGCCAGCAGCAACTGGACCTGAGCGGCAGCCTCGGCTGGCAGCACAACCTGAGCAGTGTCGATTCCGAGCAGCGCCTGGCGTTTGCCAGCGGTGGCAGCGCCTTCGCGGTGGAAAGTTCGCCACTGGTGCGCGACGCCGCGCTGGTCGGTGCCCACGCCAGCCTGGCGCTGAGCCGTGATATTCGCCTGAACCTCGATTACACCGGCCAACTGGCCAGCCGCGAGAAGAGCCATGGTGTGGGGTTGAGCCTCAACTGGCAGTTCTGACCGGCCCTCGGTGACCGCGGGCTCGAGTCGACGCGGTCCATGTAGCAGCTGCCGAGGCACGAGGCGGCGTTCGGCGGCGAAGCCGTCGTGAAATCAGGCGGTGCGGTGTTTCAGGGAGACCGTGTGCGCGGGATTGACGACTGCTGCGCAGCCGAACGCAGCCTCGTGCCTCGGCAGCTGCTACATGGCCGAACGCAGGTTTGGCAGCGGCTACAAGTCGCGGGAATAAAAAAGTGCGCCTTGAAGGCGCAGGGATTTTGGCAACACAACTAAGGAAGGTAGCTGGATGACGATTGAAAACAACAACAAGTTCGCCCTCAAATCCCTCAACCTCGCCGTGCTCTGCGCACTGGCCACGCTGGGCACCGCCCACGCCGCGCCTTACGTGGAAAACGGCAAGATCGGTGATCCCAACAGTTGGCGCAGCGCCGAGTTCAACGCCGATTGGGGCGTCGGGGCGATCAACGCCCAGAACGCCTACGCCGCCGGCTATACCGGCAAAGGCGTGAAACTGGGGATCTTCGACCAGCCGGTCTACGCCCAACACCCGGAGTTTTCCGGGACCAACAAGGTGATCAACCTGGTCACCAGCGGCATCCGCGAGTACACCGACCCGTACATCCCGGTCAAAGCCGGGGACGCGTTCCTTTACAACGGCGCGCCCTCGGTCGGCTTCGACGGCAAGCTCGGTGCTCACGGCACCCACGTCGGCGGGATTGCCGCCGGCAGCCGCGACGGTGGCCCGATGCATGGCGTGGCCTTCGGCGCGCAGATCATCAGCGCTGACAATGGCGACCCAGGCCCTGAAGACGGGATCATTCGCGGCAACGACGGCGCAGTCTACAAGGCCGGTTGGGATGCCCTGATCGCCAGCGGCGCGCGGATCATCAACAACAGCTGGGGCATCGGCATCACCGATCGCTTCGACCTCGGCGGGCGCGACCCGGCGTATCCGCACTTCACCGTGCAAGACGCGCAGTTGCAGTTCAACGAGATCCAGCCCTTGCTCGGCACCAAGCCGGGCGGCGCCTATGACGGCGCCATCGCCGCGGCCCGCAGCGGCATCGTCACGATCTTCGCCGCCGGCAACGACTACAACCTCAACAACCCGGACGCCATCGCCGGCCTGGCCTATTTCGTGCCGGACATCGCGCCAAACTGGATCACCGTCGCCGCCCTGCAAAAGAACCCGGACCTGACCAGCAGCGAGCTCTACAACATCAGCGTGTTCTCCTCGCGTTGCGGCTACACCGCCAGTTACTGCGTGTCGGCACCGGGCAGCAAAATCTACAGCTCGATCATCAGCGGCACCGACCCGAACAATGTCGGCACCGGCTACACCAACTACAACGGCACCTCGATGGCCGCGCCGCATGTGGCCGGTTCCATGGCGGTGTTGATGGAACGCTTCCCGTACATGACCGGCGCCCAGGTCGCCAGCGTGTTGCGCACCACCGCCACCGACCTCGGCGCACCGGGTGTCGACGCGTTGTACGGCTGGGGCATGATCAACCTGGGCAAAGGCATCGATGGCCCGGCTATGTTGGTTACCGAGCAGGACATCCCTGAGGAATTCCGCATTCAGGGTGCCTACGGTGACAGCCAGTTTGTCGCGGACCTGCCGGGCATCGGCGCGATTGTCGACGCCGGCAAACCCACCGAGCGCGTGTGCAACGACGTGCACTGCGGGCTCGACACCTGGCGCAACGACATTTCCGGGCATGGCGGTTTGACCAAGCAAGGCATCGGCACCCTGGTGCTGACCGGTGCCAACACCTACACCGGCCCGACCCTGGTCAATCAGGGGCGCCTGGCAATCAACGGTTCGCTGGCCTCGGCAGTCACGGTCAATGACAGCGGCATCCTCGGCGGTAACGGCCGCATCGGCGCACTGACCGCGAAAAGCGGCGGCACCGTGGCACCGGGCAATTCCATCGGCACCTTGCAAGTGGCGGGCGACGTGGTCTTCGAACCGGGTTCGACCTACGCCGTGGAACTGTCGCCGACCAGTAGCGACCAGATCATCGCCGGCGGCAAGGCTGTGATCGACGGCGCGACCGTCAGCTTGTCCCTGGAAAATAGCCCGACCTTGCTGACCACGGCCGAGACGCAATCCCTGCTCGGCCATCAGTACAACATTCTGCAAGCGGCGGGCGGTATCCAGGGCCAATTCGGTGCGGTACTGCCGAACTACCTGTTTATCGGCGGCGCCCTGGATTACACGGCCAACGGCATTCAACTGGCGGTGGTGCGTAACGCGACGTCCTTCAGCGCTGTCGGCCAGACCCCGAACCAACGCGCCGTGGCCGCTGCCGCCGAGCAATTGGGCGCGGGCAATGCGCTGTACGAAACCCTGCTATTGGCGCCGAACGCCGCAGTGGCGCAGCAAGCGTTCCAGCAACTGTCCGGCGAGATTCACCCGGCGGTGGGCACCATGCTGATCAACGACAGCCGTTACCTGCGTGATGCGGTCAGTGATCGCTTGCGTGAACGTGATCTGTTCGACGCCGGCGCGCCGACCGATGACAAAAGCAACCTGTGGGTCAAGGTTCTTGGCGCCTGGGGCAAGAGCGATGGCGGCAACGAAAACGCCAGTTCCAACAGCTCCATCGGCGGCTTGCTGGTGGGTGGCGATGGCTTGATCGCTAAAGATACCCGTCTCGGTTTCGTCACCGGTTATAGCAACAGTTCGTTGAGCATGGGCGATGGCACGCATTCGTCGGCCGACGTCGACAGCTACCACTTGGGTGCGTACCTGGGGCATGAAATCGATGCCTTGCGCCTGAGCGTCGGCGGTGCCTACAGCTGGCATCGGATTGATGCGAAACGTGACCTGCAATTCGCGGACGTCAGCGGCAAGCAGAAAACCAAACACGATGCGACCACCGCGCAAGTGTTCACCGAAGCCGCTTATCGTCTGGACCTGCAACCCCTGGCCCTGGAACCGTTCGCCAAACTGGCCTACGTGCACCTGAACAGCGAAAGCTTCACCGAGAAGGGTGATGCCGCCGCGCTCAAGGGCGGTGAAGACAACCGCGACGCGGTGCTGTCGACCCTCGGCCTGCGGGCGAGCAAAGCCATTGCGCTGTCCGACCAGAAACAACTCGAACTGTCCGGCAGCCTCGGCTGGCAGCACAACTTGAGCAGTGTCGATACCGATCAACACCTGGCCTTCGCCAACGGCAACACCGGGTTCAACGTGCAAAGCGTGTCGATGGATCGCAACGCCGCCGTGGTCGGCCTGCGTGCCGGGCTGGCGTTGAACAAGGCAACCCGGGTGAACCTGGATTACAACGGACTGCTCGGCTCCAACGAAAAGGATCACGGCGTGGGCCTGACGTTGGACTGGCAGTTCTGATTTGACGCAAAGGAAGCAAAAAACATGGGACTGTTTGATTACAAAAATGCCGGCAGTGCGGCCGGCAAGGCGCTGTACAGCGACGCCATCGCGCTGACGTTGTACGCCTACACGCCGACGGGCAAGCCATTGCCCGCCACCGGTTGGGCGCCGATTGGCGCCTCGGCCCTGGGCTATAAAGGTACGGTCGATGCCAAGGGCAGCTTCTTTGGCGAGAAGGACGGCTTCACCAGCGCCGAAGCCGAAGTGCTCGGCAAGTACGACGCGGCCGGCAAGCTGATCGGCCTCGGCGTGGCGTTTCGCGGCACCGGTGGCCTGGGCTACAGCGATACGTTCGGCGACATCAAGAACAACCTGCTGGCCGCCATCGGCCCGGTGGATTACGCGAAGAACTACGCGAAAAGCGCCTTCGACACCTTGCTCAAGGACGTCGCCGCGTTCGCCATCGCCCATGGCCTGAGCACCAAGGACGTGCTGATCAGCGGCCACAGCCTCGGTGGCCTGGGGGTCAACAGCCTGGCGGAACTGAGCGGCGATAACTGGGGCGGTTTCTTCAAGGACGCCAACTACGTGGCCTTCGCTTCGCCGACCCAAAGCGTCGCGACCAACGTGCTGAACATCGGTTACGAAAACGATCCGGTGTTCCGTGCGCTGGACGGCACCACATTCAGCAGCGGTTCGGTGGGCAAGCACGATGGTTATCAGGCGTCGGCGACCAACAACATCGTCAACTTCAATGACCATTACGCCTCCACCGCGCAGAACCTGACGCCGTTCAGCATCCTCAACCCGCTGAGCTGGTCGGCCCATGGCTCGTTGGGTTATGCCGACGGCTTGAACCGGGTGATCGGTTCGAGTTTCTACGACCTCACCAGCAAGGACTCGACGCTGATCGTCTCCAACCTGGCGCTGGATTCCCGGGGCAAGACCTGGGTCGAGGATTTGGGCCGCAGCGGCGAGCCGCACACCGGCAGCACGTTCATTATCGGCACCGACAGCAATGACTTGCTCAAGGGCGGCGCCGGCAATGACTTCATCGAGGGCCGGGCCGGTGACGACCGTTTCCGCGATGACGGCGGCTACAACATCCTGCTGGGCGGCAAGGGCAGCAACACCTTCGAGCTGCAAAAGCCGTTGCAGAACTTCAGCTTTGCCAACGACGGCGACGGCACGCTGTATGTGCGCGACGCCTACGGCGGCATCAGCCTGACCCGCGACATCGGCGCGCTGGTGAGCAAGGAGTCGAGCGGCTGGTGGGGCATGACCAGCAAGGAGATCACCTACAGCGTCAGCGCCAATGGCTTGCTCAACGGCAGCGAATTGACCCACTACAACCATTCGCTCAACGGCGACGCCTACGGCAACACCCTGGCGGCCACCGTCGATGGCGACTGGTTGTTCGGCAATGCCGGGGACGACCTGCTGCGCAGCGACAAGAGCCACGTCACCTTCGTCGGTGGCGCGGGCAATGACGTGATGCACGCCTCGGGCGCCGGTAACAACACGTTCCTGTTCAGCGGTGCCTTTGGTTTCGACACGATCAATGGCTACCAGGGCAGCGACAAACTGGTGTTCATGGGCGTCCAGGGCGCGGGGCAGGGCTATGACTACAAGCAGCACGCTTCACAGTCGGGCCATGACACGGTGCTGAAGATTGGCGATTTTGCCGTGACCCTGGTCGGGGTCGGACTGGATAACCTGTCGGCTTCCGGCTTCACGTTCGCATAACAAAGCGGCATGCACTGAAATGCTCCGGGGCGCCTCGTCAGTGAGGCGTCCTGGTTGTGAGCTATCTCTGACAATTCCAACAAAGAGAGGCAATACCAAATGGGTGTGTACGACTACAAAAACTTCAGCACAGCCGATTCCAAGGCGTTGTTCAGCGATGCCATGGCCATCACGTTGTACTCCTATCACAACCTCGATAACGGCTTCGCCACCGGTTATCAGCACAACGGTTTCGGCCTCGGGCTGCCGGCGACGCTGGTCACGGCGCTGATTGGCGGCACCGATTCCCAAGGGGTTATTCCGGGGGTGCCGTGGAACCCCGATTCCGAAAAACTCGCACTGGAAGCGGTACAGAAGGCCGGCTGGACCCCGATCACCGCCGCGCAACTGGGCTATGACGGCAAGACCGATGCACGGGGAACCTTCTACGGCGAGAAGCCCGGGTTTACCAGCGCCCAGGTCGAGATCCTCGGCAAGTACGATGCCCAGGGTCATCTCACCGAAGTCGGCATCGCCTTTCGCGGCACCAGTGGCCCGCGGGAAATCCTCATCGGCGACTCCATCGGCGACGCGATCAACGATCTGCTGGCGGCGCTTGGCCCTAAGGATTACGCCAAGAATTACGTCGGTGAAGCCTTTGGCAAACTGCTCGGCAATGTCGCGGCATTTGCCAGTGCCAATGGCCTGTCGGGCAAGGACGTGCTGTTCAGCGGCCACAGCCTCGGCGGCTTGGCGGTCAACAGCGCGGCGGACCTGAGCACGGACAAGTGGGGCGGTTTCTACAAGGACTCGAACTACATCGCCTACGCGTCGCCGACCCAGAGCAGCAACGACAAAGTGCTCAACGTCGGTTATGAAAACGACCCGGTGTTCCGCGCCCTCGACGGCTCGACCTTCAACCTGGCGTCAGTCGGCGTACACGATGGGGCCAAGGCTTCGGCGACGGACAACATCGTCAGCTTCAACGATCACTACGCCTCGACGGCGTGGAACGTGCTGCCGTTCTCCATCCTCAACATCCCGACCTGGATTTCACATTTGCCGACCGCGTACGGCGACGGCATGAACCGGGTGATCGAGTCGAAGTTCTACGACCTCACCAGCAAAGACTCGACCATCATCGTCGCCAACCTCTCGGACCCGGCGCGGGCCAACACCTGGGTCCAGGACCTGAACCGCAACGCCGAAACCCACAAAGGCAGCACCTTCATCATCGGCAGCGACGGCAATGACCTGATCCAGGGCGGCAAGGGCAATGACTACCTCGAAGGCCGCGACGGCAACGACACCTTCCGCGACGGTGGCGGCTACAACATCGTGCTGGGCGGCAAGGGCAGCAACCTGCTGGACTTGCAGCAGTCGGTGAAGAACTTCGTGTTCGCCAACGACGGCGTCGGCAACCTCTACGTGAAGGACGCCAACGGCGGGATCAGCATCACCCGTGACATCGGCAGCATCCTGACCAAGGAACCGGGGTTTCTGTGGGGCGTGTTCAAGGACGACGTGACCCACAGCGTCACGGCGGATGGCTTGAAGGTCGGCAGCAACGTCACGCAATACGCCTCGACAATGAAGGGCGGCGCGGGTGCCGATACGTTGACGGCGCATGCCACTGGCGACTGGTTGTTTGGCCTGGACGGCAACGACCATTTGATCGGCGGCAAGGGCAATGATGTGTTCGTCGGCGGCGCGGGTAATGACCTGCTGGAATCGGGCGGCGGCATCAACACCTTCCTGTTCACCGGTGCCTTTGGCCAGGACAAGGTCGTGGGCTATCAAGCCACCGATAAGCTGGTGTTCATGGGTGTTCAAGGGGTGACGCCGGACGATAACTTCCGCGCGCATGCCTCGGCGGTCGGGCATGACACGGTGCTGACGTTTGGCGCGGATTCGGTGACGTTGGTGGGGGTTGGGCTGGAGAGTTTGTCTGGCTCCGGGATTGTGATCGCCTGATAGGGACCCTTCGCGGGCAAGCCTCGCGCCTACAGGGATCTGCGGTGTACACCAATATTGTGTAGGCCGCCAACCCCCGTAGGAGCAAGGCTTGCCCGCGAAAGCGTCGTATCAGTCAACATCCCTGTTGAATGTGAAATCGCCTTCGCGAGCCAGCTTTGCTCCTACAGAGTGCTAATAAGCCTTGATGCCATAGGCCAGCGCCGTTCCTGCGTCCCAGCGACCGATGGCCTGTCCGTCCCCGGGAATATGGACGACGTAGTGATCGGTCCTTGTTCCGACCCGCTCCGAGGACCAATAGAAGTCCGCGCCCATGGACCAGCGGTTTCCATACTGGGCGAGGACCTGGCGTATTTCATCAATGCTTGGTAAACGGCCTCCTGCGCCATTCGCTGCGTTGTTGGCTGCCCCCCACTGGACACGTCCCAGGCCAAAGCACTGCATAACGCCTGTCACCGTCACGGTATAAGACTTTATCTGTTCGGCGCTGTCTTTTGCGCTGATCGTTGCCTGTCCGTTTTTTCTTACGGTCACCAACCCATCGGCATTCACCACGGCAACGACCGTGTCACTGGAGGTGTATTGGTAGGGCGGGATACCACCACTGGCGCGGTGATGAACGGAGGTTCCCGTGCCAAATACCGGCAACGTCGCTGGACTTCCCGGGAGGATGTAGCACCTGCCGCTCAGCGTGACCGGGGTGGTGTTGAAGCTGAAGGGGGGAGCGGCCCTGACCTGGTAGCTCCTGACCGGAAACCCCACCGCCCCCGCCTCATTCGCCACCCCATCAAAGTTCACCTTGAACGTAATCCGCAGCTCTCTTCCATCCTTGAGCCCTTTAAGCCAACCCACCGGCGCAGGCGTGTCCAGCCCCGGCGACGTGGTGTGAACGTCACCCTGAAGGTCGGGATATGTGACCGGGTTTCCTGCGCTGTCGGTGCCGGCATAGTCCAGCCACAGGCGCTCACCCGCCACATGCGGCCACGGCGTTACCTTTAACAGGGCGGTGGCCTCTAGCTCCATCACGTTCAACTCGGTTCCGGTGTTGCCATTAATGGTCGGCGTCGGCAACCGCGTATCCCCATCCGCAATCCGGTTCACCTGCAACACCAACGGCAACGATTCCCCTATCGGCACCCCGCCACGAATCAACGCCCAGGTCAGCTCGATATCCTTACCCTGGCGTGCCGCGAGAAATTCCGGGCTGAGGGTGAAGTCGGATTGGCCGGCCGAGAAGTCCTGCTCTGGAAACGGCGTCGCGCCCGGTGGTGGGTTGATTTCCTTGAGCTGCGCCTTGTCCCCGGGGTTGTTGGCAAACGTTACCCGCACGGTCACGCCACTGGGGTAGGCCAGCACATCGAGCGGGCTGATGGCCGGGGCCACTAGCGTCGGTGGGTTCAGGATGGGGCTGTCGGCGCCAATCACCGGTACCGAAATTGTTCTGGAAACGCCAACGGTGCTGCCGCCTCTGAGCAGCGTATATGACGCTCGTACCACGTCGTGGAGTATCACGTTGACGTTGGGGATTTGCATGAAGCAGGTCTTTAACTGAAAGCCGTCGGTTTCGATGGTGCCGGTGAAGGGCACATCGACGCCCGAAGGTGCCCCGGTAAACCGGCCCTCGACTTGGTCGCCCGCTGCAAACACGGGCGCCCTGGGTATCACCACCACGATCAGGGGCGCGCCCTTGAGTTTGTCGAGGTCCACCGTCAGCGGATCGTCCATCGGGTCGGTGAGGTCTTCACGCAGGATCGGCGCATCCAGCACCTCCCGATCCACATCCACATCCGCCTTGAGGGTCTTCGACCAGCGCCGCCGCTGCGTCGGGTTGCGCAATTGATCGACCACGGTGTAGGAAATCGCAAAATCCGCGCTATTGCCGGCCTGTTCAAACATCGCCCGGGTCAGGATGATGACCACCGCTTGGCCGACCTGTGCGGGCTGCACGGTGAAGGTGAACCGCTCGCGCCGCAGCTCGACGGTGATGACGTCGTAAGCCTTCATGAACGGATAAAACACGGTCAACGCCACGCCTTTGTCCGCGTCGTCCTTGCCAATCACTGGCGGGTCGCCGAGTTCCGGCGGCAGGCTGATGTCGAGGTACGGATGGTCGTCATCGCCGGGCACGCTGTTGCCGCCGGGTAGCTGCGCGCTGTAGATCAACCAGAGGGGGATCGAGTCGGCCACGTTGCCGCTGGGACGGTGGATTTTGTAGGCCAGGCGGTTGTTGACGCCATCGAGCAACAGCGACTCGAACAGCGTGAATTCCGTGCGTTTGTCGCGGTCGGCAATCGGGATGGGGCGGTTTTCCAGGGCTACGCCGTTGAGCCACAGCTCGATGGAAATGCTGTCGTCGCTTGGGCCGTCGTGCGGGGGCGGGTCGATCAGCACGTTCACCGCATTGGCCAATACACCCTGTTGATTGAGCACCGGCGTGAACAAGGCCAAGGGCAGGCCCTCCACCGGTTCGTTGGGTGGCACGGACGTGTAGGGGATGACGTTGGGAGTGGCGCCCAGGATAATGGGCGGATAGATGACCAGGATGTCGGCGTCGGATTGTTCAGTGGCCATGGTGCACCTATGGGCTCGGTGGGCATGGCTCATGAAATAGCGACGGTGCGGGTTTGGCTACTGTCAGAAATTACAGGTTGGGGGTGGTTTCGGATGAGTGGACACACGCCTGTTTGCGTACACCGCGATCAGGGGTAGGAGCGAGGCTTGCCCGCGAAGAGGCCCTGATGGCTGGCCTCAAACCGGCATTTAACCCCGAGCCCGAATCCGCCGCCCCAACACATCCATCACATCACAGTCATCGCGCAACAACTTGTGGGCGCCTGCTCGCGTAGAACGCTAACGCAATCATCTGCCTGTCACCGTGACTCGAAGGTCACGCCTGGACTCCAATACCCTGCACCAACAGGAACCGGCACTAAAGCAGCCGCCCACTTCTGCGTTATTTCTACAACGCACGAGCGGCATGCCGCCATTGAGTACAGGAGATTCAGTCACGTGAGTAACAGCAAGAGGTTTGTCTTGGGATTGGCGTTGGCCGTGTTATCGGCAAACGCCGTCGCAGAACTGCCTCACAGCTCGATTTTGAGCCGTTATGGCATGACGCCAGATGAGTTGCCGAAACCGGCCGCCATCGAAACCCAGGCACCCGTCGAAGAGAAAAGCCGTTTTCAGATTGAGCCGGAGCAGCCCTGGGCGACGATCCGCATCGGTGACGGGAAGAAGCCGGAAGTGACCGGCAACATCAGCATCGATCATTCGGTGCAGCAAGAATATGACCGGTGCCAGAAGCTGCGGGCGGAGATGATCAAGCGCGGGGAGCGCTATATCGTTTGTGATACCAGCATTCCGGGAATGCCTTGATTTTGTAGCGTCAGTGATGCCCCCATCGCGGGCAAGCCTTGCTCCTACAGATCGCGCAACCCGGAGCAAAGCTTGATCGCGATGGCGTCATCCCAGCCAATACATCACTTACGCTCAGGCCCATTCCCGATCTGCCACACAAACGGCGGCTCTGTCCCGTTAATCACCCAATCCCCCACAATCCGCGCCTTGTAGATCACCGGATTGTGCGACGACACCGTCCGCGCATTGCGCCAATGCCGATCCAGGGATTTGCCTTGACGAATATCGGAAGCCCCCAGCGCATTGAACAGCTCAGTGGTCGCGCGCTGGATCAATTCGGTGACCACCACCTGCGCCTTGGCCGATTCGATTTCCGCCGCGACATTGGCTGCTCGTTCCAACGTTTCATCACCCGAGAAGCGTGCCTCGTAGGCTCTCTGCGCCGGTTGCGCCGCCTTCAAGGCGCTGGCCTCGGCGGCATACACCAACGCCGCAATATCCCCGACCACTTGCTGCACCTGCGCATCCTGGCTGACATGGTGGGCATTGCCATGGCTGTAGATGCGTTTGCGTTCCCGCACCTGATGCGCCACATCGCGTAGCGCGGCGCGGCCGATGCCGGCCAGGGTCGCCAGCAGCACCAATTGATAGAACGCGGTCTGGTATTTGAAGCGGGTGGCGAAGTCGATGATGTTCTCGGCGTCCACTTCGGCATCGACAAACCGCGAGGTGCCGCTGCCGGTGGTGCGCTGGCCGAAGCCGTCCCAGTCATCGCTCTGCACGATGCCGGGTTGGCGGGTGCGCACGGCGGCGATCACGTCGCCACCGGTATCGCTGCGCTGGGCGTAGACGTCGATCCAGTCGGAGAAAATGCTGCCGGTGCTGTAGAACTTCTCGCCGTTGAGCCGCCATTGATCGCCATGGGGCGAGACTTTGGTGATGACATCGCCGATGGCCACGCTGCCGATTTCCGTCCAGGCGCAACCGACGATATCGCCGGCCACGAAGCGTTTGAACCAGACATCCCGCGCCGGGCCGGGTGCGGCGTTGAGGCGATCCTCGGCAAAGGCGAAATGCCCGCGCAAGGCCTGGGGCACGTTGGAATCGGCTTCGGCCAGTTCGATCAACAGTTCGAACAGCTGCGGCACCGAAGCACCGCCACCGCCGTATTCCACCGGAACGCGCACGGCGCCGAAGCCGGCCTCCTTGAGCCATTGGATGGGCTCGTAGGGCAGGCTGCGGGTTTGTTCGCGCTCAACGGCACCGGCGGCGATGCGCTCGAAGATCGGCCGGAATCGTGCGGCCAGCGTTTCATAGTCAGTGCCGGTGGATAGGGGGTTGATGATCTGGTGGTCGGTCATGGAGGCTGTTCCTTGGATCGGCAGTAGAGACAGTGGGTGATTGCACGGTCCATGCCGGGGCTGTCGGGCCAGGGTTTATTGAGCGATGTGGGTTTCAACGAGACTTGAACTGTTGCTGTGCCAACAGCGCAGCAGCAAATTGCCCCTGACACACCCTCTATCTATGGCAAAAGAATCTCCTTGTGGCGAGGGGGCTCGCCCCCGTTGGGTCGCGAAGCGGCCCCAAAAAATGGGCCTGCTGCGCAGTCCAGCGGGGGCAAGCCCCCTCGCCACAATTCTCATACCCTCCAGATTTCTGCCGGTGGCACGGTTGCTGCTCTAACCCAAAGACTTCCCAAAAGTCCCGAGGACACGCCAATGAGTCAGCAAGCCGTCAAATTTGCCTACTGGGTCCCGAACGTCAGCGGCGGGCTGGTGGTCAGCAAGATCGAACAACGCACCCACTGGGGCATCGACTACAACCGCAAGCTGGCGCAACTGGCCGAAGCGGCGGGGTTCGAATATGCCCTGACCCAGATCCGTTTCACCGCCGGTTACGGCGCCGAGTTCCAGCATGAATCGGTGGCCTTCAGCCATGCGCTGCTGGCCGCCACCACCACCCTCAAAGTCATCGCCGCGATTCTGCCCGGCCCCTGGCAACCGGCGCTGGCGGCCAAGCAACTGGCGACCATCGACCAACTCACCAACGGCCGGGTGGCGGTGAACATTGTCAGTGGCTGGTTCAAGGGCGAATTCCAGGCCATCGGCGAACACTGGCTGGAGCACGATGAGCGCTATCGCCGTTCCGAAGAGTTCATTCGCTCGCTCAAGGGCATCTGGAGCCAGGACAACTTCACCTTCCGCGGCGATTTCTACCGTTTCGATAATTACAGCCTCAAGCCCAAACCCCTGGGCCAACCGGAAATCTTCCAGGGCGGCAGCTCCCGCGCGGCCCGGGACATGGCGGCGCGAGTGTCGGATTGGTACTTCACCAACGGCAACACGCCGGAAGGCATCAAGGCTCAGGTCGATGACATTCGGGTGAAGGCGGCGTCGAACAATCATTCGGTGAAGGTCGGGGTCAATGCCTTCGTCATTGCTCGCGACACCGAAGAAGAAGCCCGCGCGGTGCTGGCGCAGATCATCGACCAGGCCGACCCCGAAGCGGTGAATGCCTTTGGCGATGCAGCTAAGCAGGCGGGCAGGGCGTCACCGGAAGGCGAGGGCAATTGGGCCAAGTCGACGTTCGAGGATCTGGTGCAATACAACGACGGCTTCAAGACCAACCTGATCGGCACGCCGCAGCAGATTGCCGAGCGCATCGTCGCGTTGAAAGCGGTGGGCGTGGATCTGGTGCTGGCGGGGTTCCTGCATTTCCAGGAAGAGGTGGAGTACTTCGGCAAGCGCGTGTTGCCGTTGGTGCGCGAGCTTGAGGCCAAGGCCGGTGTGAAGGAACACGCCGCAGTCGCCTAAACACCCTAACCCCTGCCTAATGATCGTTCCCACGCTCCGCGTGGGAATGCATCCCGTGACGCTCTGCGTCACATCGAACGCGGAGCGTCCGTGGCGGCATTCCCACGCAGAGCGTGGGAACGATCGGTCTCGGTTTACAGGCCGAGATCGGACAGGCCCGGATGATCGTCAGGACGACGCCCCAGCGGCCAATGGAATTTGCGCTCGCTTTCCTTGATCGGCATATCGTTGATGCAAGCAAAGCGGTTGGCCATCAAACCATTCTCATCGAACTCCCAGTTTTCGTTGCCGTAGGAGCGGAACCAATTGCCCGAGTCGTCGTGCCATTCATAGGCGTAGCGCACGGCGATACGGTTGCCGGTGAAGGCCCAGAGTTCCTTGATCAGCCGATAATCCAGTTCCTTGGCCCATTTGCGGGTCAGGAAGCCCTTGGCTTCTTCGCGGTTGTAGGCGAATTCGGCGCGGTTGCGCCATTTAGTGTCCAAGGTGTAGGCGAGGGACACGCGCTGCGGGTCGCGGGAGTTCCAGCCGTCTTCGGCCAGGCGAACTTTTTCGATGGCCGATTCACGGGTAAACGGCGGTAATGGCGGACGAACTTCGGCATTAGATGACATTTAAATGTCTCCTTATAAAACTAAAGTTAAAACACGGCTTGATTAAGCAGTTACAGGTCCAATAACTTTCGCGCCATGCATTGCGCATTATCGGCGGCACTGTGATCACCCATCACAAGCGCTACGGTAATGGCTCCATCGATCAGGATCAGCAGCTGTTTGGCCAGTGCCTGCGGGTCGGTGGCGCCATGTTCGGTGCAAAGCTCGCACACGTAGTCGAGCAGTTTCTGTTTGTGGTCCTTGGCGACCAGGCGCACCGGGTCTTGCGGGTCGCCGGTTTCGCCGCTGGTGTTGATGAAGGCGCAGCCGCGAAAGCCTTCGGAGTTGAACCAGCCGGTGAGCACGGTAAACAGGTTGAGCAGCCGCTCGGCCGGGGTCGCGGCCTTGTCGACTTCGGTCCTGAACCAGAGCATCCAGCGTTCGTCGCGGCGTTGAAGAGCGGCGACGGTCAGCTCCTCCTTGTTGGCGAAGTAGCGGTAGATACTTTTCCGGGAGACGCCGGCGGTTTTCACCAGAAGATCCATGCCCGTGGCGGCAATGCCACTTTTGTAGATCAACTTTTCGGTGACGTCCAGGATGATGTCGCGTGTGTCGTTGCTGGTGATTTCGTTCATGTGGCGAACAGTAGAACGATCGTTCTCCTTGGTCAAGCGGATATTTCTACATGCTCGTTCCCACGCTCCGCGTGGGGAATGCATCCCGTGACGCTCCGCGTCACATCACGAACGGAACGCAGAGCGTCCCAGGCGGCATTCCCACACGGAGCATGGGAACGATCGGTGTGGCAGGAAGACCCAAACGGATCCATGGTGTAAGCTCTCGGGTTCTTCGGATTCGACCTTTTTGCGAGCCCTATGCCGTCGCTTTTCAAACGCTCTCTGCTGCCCAAACTGCGCAGTTTTCCGCTGACCGCCGATGCCGTCACCATTCTTTCCGGCGCCGCCGAATATCGTCGTTGCCTGCTGGAGAAGATCGCCCAGGCGACCCAGCGCATCTATATCGTCGCGCTGTACTTGCAACAGGACGAAGCCGGCCAGGAAATCCTCGATGCCTTGCACGCGGCCAAACTGGCCCGTCCGGAACTGGACGTGGTAGTGGTCGTCGATTGGTTGCGCGCCCAGCGTGGCTTGATCGGCGCCGGCAAGCAGCCGGGCAACTCGGCGTGGTATCAGGAGATGACCCGCACCCACGAAAGTGTTGTGCCGGTGTATGGCGTGCCGGTGCAAACCCGCGAATTGTTCGGCGTGTTGCACTTGAAGGGTTTCGTGATCGACGATTGCGTGATCTACAGCGGCGCGAGCCTGAACAACGTTTACCTGCACAAATTCGACAAGTATCGCTACGACCGCTATCACCTGCTGCAGAACAGCGCGCTGGCCGATTCCATGCAGCACCTGATCCAGCACGGCTTGATCGCCTCCAAAGCGGTGCATCGCCTCGACCTGCCGAACCTGCCGACCACCCGCAGCCTGCGCAACGACATCGGCGACCTGCGCAGCCGCCTCAAGCACGCGACGTACGACACCACATTGGGCAGCACCGCCAAAGGTGGCCTGTCGGTCAGTCCGTTGCTCGGCGTGGGCAAGAACAACCCGCTGAGCCGGGTGATCTGCGAGTTGATCGCCAGCGCCCAGCATCAACTGACCATCTGCACGCCGTACTTCAACCTGCCGCTGCAAGTGACCCGGGAAATCAACCGCGCCCTGGCCCGTGGGGTGAAGATCGACATCATCGTCGGCGACAAGACCGCCAACGACTTCTACATCCCGCCCAGCGAGCCGTTCAAAGTCATCGCGGCGCTGCCATACCTCTACGAAATCAGCCTGCGCCGCTTCGCCAAGCGCCATCAGCGCAACATCGACAGCGGCCAGTTGAACCTGCACCTGTGGCGTGATGGCGATAACACCTATCACCTCAAGGGCATGTGGGTCGATCTGCGCTACACCTTGCTGACCGGCAACAACCTTAATCCGCGGGCGTTCCGGCTCGATCTGGAAAACGCGCTGCTGATCGACGACCCGAAAAGCGAATTGCAGGCACCGCGCAATAAAGAACTGGCGGAAATTTTCGAGAACACCCGGCGCGTCGAGCGTTACCTGGACCTGGAAACCCTGCCGGAATACCCGGCGGCAGTGGCCAAGTTTCTCAAGCGGGTGAGTCGAGTGCGGATTGAGCGGTTGCTCTATCGGATGTTGTAAGGCTTAAAAGCAAAAGAACGCAGCCTACGGCAGCGCCTACATCGGGATGAGGTACACCCTGTAGGAGCTGCCGAAGGCTGCGATCTTTTCGCAAACAACGCCGATATTTAATTCAGCCCCAACTTCCCACGCAACGTCGACAAATCTTCAGCCAACGTATTCACCGGCCCAACCAGCGCCTTACGGTCAGCGTCCTTCACCTTGTCGTAAGTCTCGAAACCGCCATCCTTGGTTTTGTACTTGGCCAGGATCTTGTCCACGGTCGCGAAGTTCTTGTCGACCTTGGCAATGAACGCCGCGTCTTGCTTCTCGATCTGCGGGTGGAACAGGTCGACGATTTTCTTCGCGCCGTCGATGTTGCCCTGGAAGTCATAGAGGTCGGTATGGCTGTAGCGGTCTTCCTCACCGGAGATCTTGGTCGCGGCGACTTCTTCGAGCAGGGCAGCGGCACCGCCGACCACTTTTTCAGGCGGGAAGGTCAGGCCGGCGACGCGAGTTTGCAGATCCTTCACGTCTTTGTTCAGGCCGTCAGCCAGTGCGTCGAGGCCCTTGGTACTTTTTTCCGAAAACAGCGTGTATTCGATGCGGTGGAAACCGGTGAAGTCTTCGGCTTTCACGCCTTTTTCGTGGTCGTCGACACGGGAGTCGATGGATGCATCGAGGTCACTGAACAGTTCGGCAATCGGCTCGATCGACTCGTAGAACACGCGGGTCGGTGCATAGAGCTTTTGCGCGGTAGCCAGGTCACCTTTCTTCACGGCGTCGGTGAACTGTTGGGTATGCTCGCCCAGTTGGTCCAGTTGTTCGGTGACGTAGATCTTGTAGTCCGAGACCGGTCCCACCAGATCCAGCGGCGCCGTCGCCGCGAAAGCCGAAAACGGGGTGGTGAGCAAGCCAAGGGTCAGCATTAAAGCGAGTGGCGACTTTTTCATGGGACGGTTCCGAGTTGGGGGTTATGCAGTTTTTGTGGGCTGTGTAGCGTTGAGCAGCGAGCGACCGATGAAGTCCTTGTCGCCGGTGACACCCGGCAAGGTGAAGAAGTACCCGCCGCCCACCGGCTTGAGGTATTCCTCCAGCGGTTCGCCGTTGAGTCGGGTCTGGACCGTGATGAAGCCTTTTTCCAGGTCCGCCTGGTAGCAGATGAACAGCAGGCCCATTTCGAGCTGGCCGTTCTTGTTCACGCCGTTGGAATAGTTGAACGGGCGGCGCAGGATCAGGTTGGCCTGGGTCGCGGCGGTGCGCGGATTGGCCAGGCGGATGTGCGCGTCGAGCTTGGTCAATTTGCCTTCTGGGTCCTTGGCGTAGTCCGGGACCTGGCCTTCATGCTCGCCGCCCATGGGCGCGCCGGTGCTCTTGACCCGGCCGAGGATGCTTTCCTGTTCCTGCAGAGGCGTGCGGTCCCAGCGCTCGACGAAATTGCGGATGATCCGCACCGCCTGGTAGCTGCCATGGGCGGCCCAGGCCGGTTCGTCGCTGCCGGGCTGGACCCAGACGATGCTGTCCATGGTCTTGGCATCGTTGGAGTCGGGGTTGGCCGAGCCATCGCGAAAACCCAGGAAGTTACGCGCACTCTGCGGCGGTACACCGGGTTTGGCCGGGGCTTGGGGCGGTACGCTGCCTTCCTGTTTCCAGCGCACCAGCAGCAAGTCCGGCAGGTTTTTCACGATATCGCGCAGGGCGTGGATATTGGTGTCGGTGGTGTTGGCGCAGAACTGCAAGCTCAAGTCGCCGTGGCAGCAATCGGCTTCCAGGGCATCGTTGGGAAAGCCGACCATGCGGATCAGGCGCTTGGGTTTGGCACTGGCCAGGCCGAAGCGCTCGTCGAACAGCGACTCGCCGACCGATACGGTGATGGTCAGGTTGTCCGGCGTCACCACCGGCCCCAGAATCCCCGAATCCACCGGCGGCAACTTCGGATCAACCTGGGTCACCGCGCCGCCCTTCATCAGGAACGCGATACGCTGGTTGAGGGTGCGGAACAGCCGCTCCAGGTCTTCCCTGTCGCTGGCCAGCACATCGAACGACACCAGCATGCCCGACGCCGGGCGCGGGGTAACGATGCCGCTTTGGTGCTGGCCATAAAAGGCGTGGCGATCTTCGGTCTTTTCACTGCTCGGTGCTTCGGTGACCTGGCTGGACGCGGCCATCGCCGGGCAGCTCAGGGCGCTGCCGGCCAACGCGACACCGGCGGCGCCCATGCCCATCAAGACACGGCGACGCTGGGCGGAAAACTGTTCTAAGTCTTTCATCTAAAAGTCGTCTTCTACTTACAGGCCGGAAAGGCCAAGGGCTGGATCGATTTCGTCGAGTACGGCGGCCAGGGCCTTGGCCTTGTCGGCGATCTGTTTGCGCTGCTCGGTACTGACCGTGTCGTAGCTGGCGTAGCCGTCCTTGACCTTGAAACCGTTGAGTTCGGCGTCGAATGCGGCGATGGCGCTGTCGATCTTCGGCAATAGCTCGGCGGCAGACTTGCTCAGCAAGGGCCGCAACAGGTCGACGACTTTGCGTGCGGCGTCGAGGTTGGCGGCGAAGCCGTTGAGGTCGGTGTGGCTGTAGCGTTCTTCTTCACCGCTGCTGGCGCGTACCTCGGCGATGCTGTTGAGGTTGCGCACCACGATGCTCACCAACTGCTCCGGCGGCAGGGACTGGGCGAGCAACTGCTGCTTGAGCGTGGTGATGTCGATGATCAACTGCATGGCCACCGGTGCCAGGGCGTCGAGTTTGCGTTGCTGGAACAGCGCGTATTCGAGGCGGTGGAAACCGGTGAAGCCAGGGTCCTGCTCGCGTTTTTCGAAGTAATCGGCGCGGGCGTTGACGGCGTTGTCCAGCTCGGCCAGACGCTGGGCAGCCGGGGCGATCCGTTGATAGGCCGCGCGAGCCGGCACGTAAAGGGCCTGGGCCTGGGCCAGATCGCCCGCTTCGATTGCTTGCTTAAGCGCCGTCACCGCTTTGATCAGCGCGCCGCTCTGGCTGCTCAGGTACACCCGGAATTCCGACAACGGACCGATGAACGCAACCATCGATGGCCGGGCCTTGGCGGCGGCATCGGACGCGGCGGTCGGGGTCACGTGCAAGGTGCCGCGCGGGTTGCTCAGCAAGCCGCAAGTGATGGCGTAGTCGCCGGGCGCCAGGTTGGCGTTGATCACCTGGCTCAGGCCCGGCGCGATGTTTTCCCGTTCTTCGACCACCAGCACGCCGTCGAGGATTTCCCATTCCACCGCCCGGTCCGAGCGGTTGACGATGCGGAAACTCGAATGCCCGGCCGGGACCGTCAGCGCATTTGGCTCGCAACTCTTGGGGTGAATGCTCACCAGCACTTCGTCATGGTTGGTCTGGCGCTTGGCTGCGGCCATTTTCGAGGCGTAGTAGAACAGGCCACCGGCCGCGATCATCACGATCACCGAACCGGCCACCGCCCAGCGCAGCGCGCGGGGAGGGGAAGCCACGGGAGGAGTTGGCGTTGACATGAAAGCCCTTACTGGCTGGAAACGGAAGAAGATTGCTTGGCGGCCGCCGGGGCGGGGAGGAAAAACATCACCAGCGCCACCACCAGGTAAATCAGATACACGCCGAGGGTGCTGACGGTCGGCGCGTCCTGGTAACCGAACATGCCAGCCAGCACCGAGCCCAGCGGGCCGTCCATCGGCAGCGTGGCGCTGAAGTCGAAGAGTACGGTTTGCAGGTGATTCCACACCCCGGCTTCATGCAGCGCTTGCACCGAGTTGGAGAGAATGCCGGCGGCCACCACCAGGATGAACAGGCCGGTCCAGCGGAAGAACGCGCCGAGGTTCAGGCGCATGCTGCCGGTATAGATGAGGAAGCCGACGATGATCGCCAGGATCAGGCCGAGCAGGGCGCCAATCGGTGCCGCCGGGCCTTCGCTTTGCTGGAACACCGCGAGCAGGAAAAATACGGTTTCCAGGCCTTCCCGGGCCACGGCGAAAAACACCATGGCGATCAGCGCGGTGACCTGATGCTTGGAGCCGGCCAGGGCGTGATCGAGGGAAACATGCAGGGAATGCTTGATCGAACGCGCCACCTTGCGCATCCAGAACACCATTGAACTGAGGATGCCGACCGCCACCAAACCGACGATGCCTTCGAACAGTTCCTGTTGCTTCTGCGGGAATTCTGCGCTCATCAATTCCAGGCCACCGCCGACCAACAGGGCCAAAGCAGCAGCGAGGAACACACCAATCCACACGGCGGGCATCCATTGACCGCGACCGGTTTGCTTGAGGTAACTGGCAATAATGCCGACGATCAACGCCGCTTCAATGCCTTCGCGCAGCATGATCAGAAAGGGGACAAGCATTCAGCACCGTTGAGTTAGTTAGGCAGCTAAGTTGTAACATAATGACACTCATTCTCACATGCAATTGATTGACTTTTGCTGAACCTAAGCTGAACGCCCCCAAAAGATTACGCCACCCGATCATTCCCACGCAGAGCATGGGAACGAGAGTGGATTCAGCTAATATGCCCAGCACTCAAACAGGCACAAGGCTCACCCCGCGCGATGTCGGAAAAAGACACCATCTCCATTCAACTGGTGCGTGAAGCGCTATTGCAAAGTTGTGCCCCCGGCGCGGCGACCGAAGAGGTGTTGCACAAGGTCGGCATCGACCCGCAGTTGTTGTTGAGCCCCGACGCCCGGGTTCCAGCCACTGCGTATGCCCGTTTGTGGCGCCTGCTGGCCCGGCGCGGCGACGATGAATTTTTTGGCATGGACCCGCGTCAGCTCAAATCCGGCAGCCTCGAATTTTTATGCCGCTGCGCCATGGTCCAGCCCAATCTGGCCGCCGGCCTCACTTCGGGCCTGAGCTTTCTGTCATTGATGCTCGAACACCTGCCCGCGCAACTGGTGCGCCAGCAGAGTCTGGCGGAAATCGTCTTGCTCGAAGACGACCAGGACCCGCGCCGGGCCTTCACCTATTTCACCTATTGGATGATCGTCCACGGCGTCGCCTGCTGGCTGGCGGGGCGGCGGATTCCAATCCTGGCCATCGAACTGCGCTGCCCGGCGCCGGATTTCTGCGATGACTATCAGGTGATGTTTTCCGAAAACCTGCGTTTCGACCGACCACGCACGCGGATGATTTTCGCCGCCGATTGCCTCGACCTGCCGATCAAGCGCAGCCCGGAAGAACTCAAGCGCTTCCTGGCCCACGCGCCGGCCAACATCCTGGTCAAATACCGCGACCCGGAAAGTCTGGCCAGTCGCATCAAGCACGATTTGCGGCAACTGCCCGCCGAGCAATGGCCGGAAACCGAGGCGTTGGCGCAGCAACTGTGTATGTCGGCTTCGACCCTGCGCCGTCGTCTGGCCGAAGAAGGGCAGACCTGGCAGGGTTTGAAAGACAGCGTGCGCAAGGAACTGGCGATTGTCTGGCTGGCAGAACCGAGCATCAGCTTTGTCGAGATTGCCGCGCGATTGGGGTTTGCTGATGCGAGTTCGTTCTATAAAGCGTTTCGCAAGTGGTCGGGGACCAATCCGGGGCATTACCGGAGTTTGATTCTTAACGAACCCAGCTAGACGCCGATCGTTCCCACGGGTCGCGTGGGAACGATCAGGGGGTGTGTACGCCCCGGTCCTTTAGGAGCGAGGCTTGCCCGCGAAGGCGGCCTTCCAGGCGCCACGACTCTCAATCCTTGGCCAAACCAGTCACGCAACTTGATAGCTTTGACCATTGCCCCACACCCCGCGCAGCGCGAGTATTCCTCTGTTAATTACGGTTCCCCCAACCTAATAAAAATACAGAGGGATTCTGGCAATGCGCGATTACTTGTCTGCCACTTCACAGTTCGATTACCTGCACACCGTGACCGCCGCGCTCGACGGCGATTTGACGGCGCTTAACGCCTGCGTCGAATGCTGCGACCGTCATGCATTGCCGGGACGTATCGCGCTGTTCTGGGAAGGCCGAGATGGCTCCAGCGCGACGTACACCTTCAGCGATTTGCAGGACAAAGCCGCGCGTTTCGCCAATTTCCTCCTCGCCCAGGGCGTGCAGAAGGGCGATAAAGTCGCCGGCCTGCTACCGCGCAACATCGAATTGCTGATCACCGTGTTCGCCACCTGGCGCATCGGCGCGGTCTATCAGCCGCTGTTCACCGCGTTCGGCCCGAAAGCCATCGAACACCGCTTGAGCAGCTCCGGCGCCAAAGTGGTGGTTACCGACGCGGTCAATCGACCGAAACTCGCGGAAGTCGCCGATTGCCCGACCATCGTCACCGTTGGCGGCGCCAAAGGGCAGGGCATCGTTCGTGGCGATTACAGTTTCTGGGCCGAACTGGCCAATTATTCCCCCGAGTGCGAACCGGTACTGCTGAGCGGTGAAGACCCGTTCCTGCTGATGTTCACCTCGGGCACCACCGGCCCGTCGAAAGCGCTGTCGGTACCGCTGAAGGCCATCGTCGCCTTCCAGAGCTACACCCGCGACGCCGTGGATTTGCGCCCGGAAGACGCGTTCTGGAACGTCGCCGATCCGGGTTGGGCCTACGGCATCTATTTCGGCGTGACCGGGCCGATGTCGATGGGGCATCCGATCACCTTCTACGATGGCCCGTTCACCCTCGAAAGCACCTGTCGGGTAATCAACAAGTACGGGATCACCAACCTCACCGGTTCGCCGACCGCTTACCGCTTGCTGATTGCCGGCGGCGACGAATTTGCCAAGTCGATCAAGGGCCGACTGCGCATCGTCAGCAGCGCCGGCGAGCCGCTGAACCCGGAGGTGATCCGCTGGTTCGCCGACAACCTCGGCGTGGTCATCCATGACCATTACGGCCAGACCGAACTGGGCATGGTCCTGTGCAATCACCATGGCCTGGAACACCCGATCCACATGGGCGCCGCCGGTTTTGCCTCGCCGGGTCACCGCATCGTGGTGCTCGACGATGAGTACAAGGAACTCGGCGTCGGCCAACCGGGGATTCTGGCCATCGACCGCACCCAATCGCCGATGTGCTGGTTCAACGGCTACGAAGGCGCGCCGACCAAAGCCTTCGTCGGCAACTATTACTTGAGCGGCGACACCGTGGAGTGGAACCCGGACGGCAGCATCAGCTTCGTCGGTCGTAGCGACGATGTGATCACCACTTCCGGCTACCGCGTCGGTCCGTTCGACGTGGAAAGCGCGTTGATCGAACACCCGGCCGTGATCGAAGCCGCCGTCGTCGGCAAACCCGACCCGGAGCGCACCGAACTGGTGAAAGCCTTCGTCGTGATCTGCGCGCAATACCGCGCCACGCCAGAGCTGGCCGAAGAACTGCGCCAACACGTGCGCAAACGCCTCGCCGCGCACTCGTACCCCCGTGAAATCGAATTTGTCAGCGAATTGCCGAAAACCCCAAGCGGCAAATTGCAGCGCTTTATCTTGCGCAACCAGGAAATCGCCAAGGCTCAAGAGGCCGCGGCTCACAAAGCTTCTGCTTGAATCGAAGGAAAATAAGATGCAGATCGAAAACAAGGTTTTTCTCGTCACCGGCGGTGCGTCCGGCCTCGGTGCCGCCACCGCTGAAATGCTGGTGGCGGCCGGTGCCAAAGTGATGCTGGTGGACATGAATGCCGAGGCCGTTGCGGCGCAGGCTCAACGCCTGGGCGCGCAAAGCGTCGTGGCTGATATCAGCAACGAAGCCGCTGCTGAAGCGGCGGTCGCGGCGACGGTGAAAGCCTTCGGTGGCCTGCACGGCTTGGTGAACTGCGCCGGAATCGTGCGTGGCGAGAAGATCCTCGGGAAAAACGGTCCGCACGCGTTGGCCAGTTTCAGCCAGGTGATCAACGTCAACCTGATCGGCAGCTTCAACATGCTGCGCCTGGCCGCGGCGGCCATCGCCGAAACTGAAGCGGACGCCGACGGCGAGCGCGGTGTGATCATCAACACCGCCTCGGCCGCGGCCTACGACGGCCAGATCGGCCAGGCTGCCTACGCCGCGTCGAAAGGCGCGATTGTCAGCCTGACCTTGCCCGCCGCCCGTGAACTGGCGCGCTTCGGTATTCGTGTGATGACCATCGCTCCCGGCATTTTCGAAACGCCGATGATGGCCGGCATGACCGAGGAAGTCCGCGCGTCCCTGGCCGCTGGCGTGCCGTTCCCGCCGCGCCTGGGCAAACCGGGCGAGTATGCCGCGCTGGTCAGGCATATCATTGAAAACAGCATGCTCAACGGCGAGGTGATCCGTCTCGACGGTGCCTTGCGTATGGCCGCCAAGTAAGGAGGATTTGTCATGACCCTTTCCAACGATCCGATTGTAATTGTCAGCGCCGTCCGCACCCCGATGGGCGGTTTCCAGGGCGAACTGAAAAGCCTGACCGCGCCGCAACTCGGTGCGGCTGCGATCAAAGCCGCCGTTGAACGGGCCGGTGTTGCTGCCGACGCGGTCGATGAAGTGCTGTTCGGTTGCGTGCTGCCCGCCGGCCTCGGCCAGGCGCCTGCACGTCAGGCGGCGTTGGGCGCCGGGCTGGATAAATCGACCCGTTGCACCACCGTGAACAAGATGTGTGGTTCCGGCATGGAAACCACCATCCTCGCCCACGACATGCTGGTCGCCGGCAGTGCCGAGGTGGTGATCGCCGGTGGCATGGAAAGCATGTCCAACTCGCCGTACCTGCTGGACCGCGCTCGCAGCGGTTACCGCATGGGCCATGGCCGGGTGCTGGATTCGATGTTCCTCGACGGCCTCGAAGACGCCTACGACAAGGGCCGCCTGATGGGCACCTTTGCCGAGGATTGCGCCGAAACCAACGGCTTCACCCGCGAAGCCCAGGACGCGTTTGCTATCGCCTCGACCACCCGCGCGCAACAGGCGATCCAGGACGGCAGCTTCAAGGCTGAAATCGTGCCGCTGACCGTGACCGTCGGCAAAGAACAGGTGCTGATCAGCCACGACGAGCAGCCGCCGAAAGCCAAACTGGACAAGATCGCCTCGCTGAAACCCGCTTTCCGCGAGGGCGGCACGGTGACGGCGGCCAACTCCAGCTCGATCTCTGACGGCGCGGCGGCGTTGGTGCTGATGCGTCAGTCCGAGGCGCAGAAGCGTGGGCTCAAGCCGTTGGCGGTGATTCACGGCCACGCCGCGTTCGCTGATACCCCGGGCCTGTTCCCGGTGGCGCCGGTCGGTGCGATCAAGAAGCTGATGAAGAAAACCGGCTGGTCGCTGGATGAAGTCGAGCTGTTCGAAATCAACGAGGCCTTCGCCGTGGTCAGTCTGGTGACCATGACCAAACTGGAAATCCCTCACGAGAAGGTCAACATCCACGGTGGCGCTTGCGCCTTGGGCCACCCGATCGGTGCGTCCGGCGCGCGGATCCTCGTGACCCTGCTCTCGGCCCTGCGCCAGAAAGGCCTGAAACGCGGTGTTGCGGCGATTTGCATCGGCGGCGGTGAAGCCACCGCGATGGCCGTGGAATGCCTCTATTGATGCGCCCCCGCTCCTACAATGAAAGGCGCACCAAGGCTCAAATTAAGGATTCAGCATGATTCCCAATGACGAACAACTGCAGATCAGCGAAGCCGCCCGGCAATTTGCCCAGGAACGGCTGAAACCGTTCGCCGCCGAATGGGACCGCGAGCATCGCTTCCCCAAAGAAGCCATCGGCGAGATGGCCGAGCTGGGTTTCTTCGGCATGTTGGTGCCCGAAGAGTGGGGCGGTTGCGACACCGGTTACCTGGCCTACGCCATGGCCCTGGAAGAAATCGCCGCCGGTGACGGCGCCTGCTCGACCATCATGAGCGTGCACAACTCGGTGGGTTGCGTGCCGATCCTCAAGTACGGCACTGACGAGCAGAAAGAACGCTTCCTCAAGCCGTTGGCCAGCGGTGCGATGCTCGGCGCTTTTGCCCTCACCGAACCCCAGGCCGGTTCCGACGCCAGCGGCCTGAAAACCCGCGCCAAGTTGAACGGCGATCATTACGTGCTCAACGGCTGCAAACAATTCATCACCTCCGGGCAGAATGCCGGGGTGGTGATCGTGTTTGCCGTGACCGATCCGAGCGCTGGCAAACGCGGGATTACGGCGTTGATCGTGCCCACCGATTCGCCGGGCTATAAAGTGGCGCGGGTTGAAGACAAACTCGGTCAGCACGCCTCCGACACTTGCCAGATTCTGTTCGAAGACGTGAAAGTCCCGGTGGCCAACCGTCTGGGCGAGGAGGGCGAAGGTTACCGCATCGCCCTGGCCAACCTGGAAGGCGGGCGGGTCGGCATCGCCTCGCAATCGGTGGGCATGGCCCGCGCGGCGTTTGAAGCGGCCCGCGACTACGCCCGTGAACGCGAAAGCTTCGGCAAGCCGATCATCGAACACCAGGCCGTGGCCTTCCGTTTGGCAGACATGGCCACCCAGATTGCTGTCGCCCGGCAGATGGTGCATTACGCTGCGGCTCTACGTGACAGCGGCAAACCGGCGTTGGTCGAAGCGTCGATGGCCAAGCTGTTTGCCTCGGAAATGGCCGAAAAAGTCTGCTCCGCCGCGTTGCAAACCCTCGGCGGTTACGGTTACCTGAACGACTTCCCGCTGGAGCGGATCTACCGCGACGTGCGGGTGTGCCAGATCTACGAAGGCACCAGCGATATTCAGCGCATGGTTATTTCGCGCAATCTTTAAGAAGGAATGTACTTGTGAACTACGAAACGATTTTGCTGGAAATTCAGGGTCGTGTTGGCCTGATCACCCTCAACCGTCCGCAAGCCTTGAACGCGTTGAACGCGCAGATCGTCAGCGAGCTGAACCACGCCCTCGATGGCCTGGAAGCCGATTCCAACATCGGTTGCATCGTGCTGACCGGCTCGAAAAAAGCCTTCGCCGCCGGGGCCGACATCAAGGAAATGGCCGCGCTGACCTACCCGCAGATCTACCTCGACGACCTGTTCAGCGACAGCGATCGCGTGGCCAACCGCCGCAAGCCGATCATTGCTGCCGTTAACGGTTTCGCCTTGGGCGGTGGCTGTGAACTGGCGCTGATGTGCGACTTCATCCTCGCCGGCGACAACGCCAAATTTGGTCAGCCGGAAATCAACCTCGGCGTATTGCCGGGCATGGGCGGCACCCAACGCCTGACCCGCGCCGTGGGCAAGGCCAAGGCCATGGAAATGTGCCTCAGCGGTCGCTTGATCGATGCGGTGGAAGCGGAGCGTTGCGGGATTGTCGCGCGGATCGTCCCGGCAGATGAATTGCTGGACGAAGCGCTGAAAGTCGCGGCGCTGATTGCCAAAAAGTCGTTGCCAATCGCGATGATGATCAAGGAAAGCGTGAACCGTGCGTTTGAAGTCAGCCTGTCGGAAGGCGTGCGCTTTGAGCGTCGGGTGTTCCACGCGGCGTTTGCGACGCAGGATCAGAAGGAAGGGATGGCGGCGTTTATTGCCAAGCGTGAGGCAGAGTTCCAGGGCAAGTAACCCCCACCGATCGTTCCCACGCTCCGCGTGGGAATGCATCCTGTGACGCTCTGCGTCACGCTTGCGAAGGGACGCGGAGCGTCCCGGGCGGCATTCCCACGCAGAGCGTGGGAACGATCATTTAGATCTGGTAATTCTTCAGCTCCCGCGCAATCACCATCCGCTGTATCTCGCTCGACCCTTCATAAATCTGCGTGATCCGCGCATCCCGGTAGTAACGCTCCACCGGGTAATCCTCCAGATAGCCATACCCGCCATGAATCTGCATCGCCGACGAACAGACCTTCTCGGCCATTTCCGACGCAAACAACTTGGCTTGTGAAGCCTCCGACAGACAAGGCTTGCCGGCGCTGCGCAACCGCGCGGCATGCAGGATCAGCAGGCGTGCGGCGTTCAGCCGTGTGTGCATGTCAGCGAGCATGTTCGCAATGCTCTGGTGCTCGTTGATCGTCTTGCCGAATTGCACCCGCTCCCGGGAATACGTCAGCGCCGCTTCAAACGCCGCTCGCGCAATGCCCAACGCCTGCGCGGCGATGCCAATGCGGCCGCCTTCGAGGTTGGAGAGGGCGATGGCCAGGCCTTTGCCGCGATCACCCAGCAGATTGGCTTCGGGAATCGTGCAATCGCTGAGGGTTACCGCGCAGGTGTCGGAGGCGCGAATGCCCATCTTGTGTTCGGTGCGATCGACGATAAAACCGGCGGTGTCGGTGGGCACCAGGAACGCCGAGATACCGCGCTTGCCCAGGTCCGGGTCGGTCACGGCAAACACGATCGCCAGTTTCGCCCGCTTGCCGTTGCTGACAAATTGCTTGGCGCCGTTGAGCACCCACTGGCCATCCCGCAGTTCGGCGCGGGTGCGCAGGTTGTGCGCTTCGGAACCGGCTTGCGGTTCGGTCAGGCAAAAGCAACCGATGGCCTGACCGCTGGCCAGGTCCGGCAGCCAGGTTTTTTTCTGTTCTTCAGTGCCGTAATTAAGCACCGGCCCGCAACCCACGGAGTTGTGGATGCTCATCAACGCGCCGGTAGCACCGTCGCCGGCAGAAATCTCTTCCACCGCCAGGGCATAGGCAACGTAGTCGACATAAGTGCCGCCCCATTCTTCCGGCACCACCATGCCCAGCAGGCCCAATTCCCCCATCTTCGCCACCAGACCGTCGTCGATCCAGCCAGCCTTTTCCCAGGCCTGCGCGTGGGGCGCGATCTCGCCACGGGCAAAATCCCGGGCCATGTCGCGGATCATCACTTGCTCTTCGCTCAATTCGATATCGTGCATGACTCAGTTCCCGCTCTGCTCAAAACCACTGAAGAAACTCTCGACGTGCTCGGCATGCAGCGCCTGCAAGGTCGGCGGGTTCCAGCGCGGTTTCTTGTCTTTGTCGATCAACAAGGCGCGCACGCCTTCGATCAGGTCGCCGCGCTCGAACCACTGGCGGTCCAGGTGCAGCTCCAGGGCAAAGCATTGTTCCAGGCTCAGCTTGCGCCCGCGCCGGAGCATTTCCAGGGTCACGCCCATGGCCAGCGGCGAACGGCTTTCCAGCAGGTCGGCGGTGGTCTTCGCCCATTCGTGGCTGTCGGCGACCGTCACTTCGCGCAGTTGCTCCACCATACTCGCCACGTCCGGCAGGGCGAAGAAGTGGTCGATGGCCGGGCGCAGCGCAATCAGCGGCGCGTCGGACAACTGTTGCACCGCGAGTTTGGCCAGCACACCTTGCAGGTCCTTGAGCGGCGTTTCGTGCCATTCAAGGTGATCGAGTTTCTCGTCCAGCGTGCCCAGTTTGTCGCTTTCCAGGTACCAGTCGGCCAGGCCGCAATACAGCGCATCGGCGGCGCGGATCTGCACGCCGCTCACGCCCAGGTAAATCCCCAGTTCGCCGGGCACCCGTGGCAGGAAGTGGCTGCCGCCGACGTCCGGGAAATAACCGATGGCCACTTCCGGCATCGCCAGTCGACTGCGTTCGGTGACAACCCGCATGTCGGCACCTTGCACCAGGCCCATGCCGCCGCCCAGGACAAAGCCGTCCATCAAGGCCAGGACCGGTTTGCAGTAGTGGTGGATGGCGAGGTCGAGGGCGTATTCCTCGACGAAGAAATCTTCGTGCAGGGTCTCGCCGTTTTTGTAGCTGTCGTACAGCGAACGAATATCGCCGCCGGCGCAGAAGGCTTTCTCGCCGGCTCCGCGCAACACCACGGCGTTGACCTGCGAATCCGCGGCCCAGGCATCGAGCTGGCGTTGCAGGCGGCGGACCATGTCCAGGGTGAGGGCGTTGAGACCGGCGGGGCGATTGAGGGTCAGGTGACCGATGTGATTGCGAACCTCGGCCAGCACTTCATTTTGCGTGGCATCCATGGCTTTGGCCTCCTGGGATGAAACCTGAGCAGTCATCGATAACTCCCTGCTTTTATTGTTCTTTATAGAGAAGCTCGCGCGCGAGCGATGCTGGATCGTAACAGTGCAAATTTGTGATGTACAACCGGCATACGTGCAGGTTCTGTCTGCGTTTTTACCTTAGTGCAAAATCAAAAGATCGCAGCCTGAATAGTTTATTGAAGGCGCACGAACCCTGTGGCGAGGGAGCTTGCTCCCGTTGGACTGCGCAGCAGTCCCTTTTCTTTGATGGGAAAAACGAGGGCCGCTTCGCAGCCCAGCGGGAGCAAGCTCCCTCGCCACAGGGGCTAGTGTTTGTTCAGGTTCTGCTGCTGAGCACTTCGCTGATACTACGCCGCTTGGCATGCAATTCACTGGCGTGAATCAACTGCTCAAGGTCTTCCGGGGTGACGTCGAAAAACGCCTCCATCTCCGCCAACGCCAGTTTCAGATCCTCGGCGGTAATCGCCTGATTGTCCGCCGACGGCATCACCGACACCGCTTCGGCGGGCCGTTTGGGATAGCGAATCCGCGTCAGGTTGTTATACGCCAGCGCGCTAAGCAGCATCGCCGAGGCGCTGAGCATTACCGGGCCGAGGGCTTTCCAGTCCAGGGCGATGGTCGCCGGGTCGGCCAACACCAACAACAGCGCCAAGGCCCCGGCCGGTGGGTGCAGGCAACGCAGCCAGCACATCAGCATCAGCGCCATGCCCGCCGCCAGGCAAGCGCTGCCCAACGTTCGGCCGAGCACGTGCGCCACCAGCAGCGCAACCACCCCGGCGCTCAAGTAGCCGCCGAGGATCGACCACGGCTGGGCGAGGGCGCCGGAGGACACGGCGAACAGCAGCACCGCCGAAGCACCCAGCGGACCGACCAGGTGCTGCGCCACTTCAATGCCGAACACTTGGCTGCACAGCCACACGCTGAACAACGTGCCCAAGGACATGCCAATGGCCGCGCGGCTCCATTCCGAGGGGCGGGTGTGGATGGTGGCGGGTAACCAGCGAGCGAGCATGACGTTGATCCGTTGACAAAAAACCGAAGCAAAAAAAAGGCTTAGCTGGGAAACCCAGAAAGCCCTTGAAGGTTGTTCCAACTATTGGGGGAGGAACGGGGCACAGTGTGCCGCGCATTCGATGTGCTGACAAATTCATATTAATGCAGTTTCAGTGCATTATTTTTGCAGTAAAGCCGCCCGCCGACCCGCCAGGAAACACAGCGATCCGCCCATGGCCGTCAGCGCGCAGAGGGCATAGAACATCGTCGGGGCCGGGGTGTGCATCAGCAGGAAACCACAAATCACCGGACTCAACGCGCCGCCCAACGCTGCCAGGTTTTGCGCGCCGTAGTAACTGCCGCGCAGTTCTTCCGGGGCCAGGGTGTCGACGAACAGGAATTCAGCCGGGTAAATGATCATTTCGCCGAGGGTGAAAATGAACATCGCCACGCACCAACTCACCAAGCCGTCTGCCAGGCTGAAACCAATCAAACCGACGATGAACAGACTGGTGCCACCGGCAATCCAGTAGCGCAACTGTTCACGCTTGAGGAAGCGGCCGATCTGGTATTGCAGCAGGATCACGCTGATGGCGTTGCAGGCGAGCAGGGCGGCCATGGTTTCCAGGGCGCGCTTGGAGTCGTGGGTCACCAGCAGGTATTGCGACAGGTACAAGGTGAAACGGCCGTGGACCACGGTGCTGAACAGGCAACCGCAGGTGAACATGATCAGCGTGCGGTCGTTTTTGAGCGTGGTCAGGGTCTTGAGAAAGCTCTGCGGCTGGCCGATGGCGGGTACCCGCGCGGGGTCTTTCGGAATGCCGCTCATCAAGAAGATGCTGAAGAAGGCGATACCACCGGCAATCAGAAACGGTGCAATCGGGTACACCCCGGCGATCACCACGCCGAGCATGGGCCCGGTGGCGTAGCCGATGTTGGTCAGGGTGTAGCGCAGGGAAAACGCTTTGGCCCGTTGGCCCATGGGCAGGTTTTCGCTGAGTATCGCTTTTGAGCCGATCAGGAACAGCGCCGAGGCGGTTTCGGTGATCACCAGGGTGGCGGTGGTCAGGTAGAGGTTCTCGGCGAAGGTCAGCAGCACAAAGCCGATGGCGCTGGAGAGCATGGCCAGGATCAATAGCCGGCGCTTTTCCAGACGATCAATGATGTATCCGCCGTAAAGCGCGAGCAGCGTGGCGATAAACACCGCGATGCCCAGCAGCAGGCCAACGTCCTGTTGATTGAGACCGAGTTTGTTGCTCAGGAACAGCGTGAGCAACGGGCTGGTGATGGCGCGGCTGACGACGATGGTCAGCGAGCAAATCATCAGCCGGCGGATAACGAGCGAGTAAGTGGCCACGGTGGTGCACAAGTCCTTGTTTTAGTGATGATCGTTCCCACGCTCTGCGTGGGAATGCCTCATCGGACGCTCTGCGTCCGCTTATGGGACGCGGAGCGTCCCGGGCTGCATTCCCACGCGGAGCGTGGGAACGATCGATGTATCAATTGATTCCAATTCTTCCAACCGCCACAACTGCCCAAGCAACTCTTCAGCCTGCCGCACCGGCATCACCCGCCCGGCCAGACTGAAAAACTTCTCCTCCAGCGCCGCATCACTCAGCGGATTGCCCGGCGCCCCCAGCGGCACCTCAACGCAAAGACTCGCCTGCCGACCGTCCACGGTCCGCACGCTCACCACGGGCTCGCCATCCTCGGACAGCCGCGGGTCCAGTTCAAGCCGGATACGTGACATCCACTGTGCCAGGCGCGGGTCGCAGCGCCGCTCATCGTCATAGGCTTCCAACCGACAATGCCCCAGGACCAACCGAGCGGCGAGGGCGTAGCGCAGGCTCATTTGCGCCGCCGCCAGGCTGGTGACTTCCTGCCCACCGCACATGTCCTGCAGGAATCCGCACAGCGACACTTGAATGTCCTCGACCTGATCGGCGCTCACCTGCAACTGCGTCAGTAACAGGCCAAGGGCATCAATCGCCGAATGCGTCCCGCGACACGCGGCGTAAGGCTTGATCGAACAGCGGGCCAGTTTCCACACTCGCCCCAGATCCGCATCCAGCGCCTCGGGCACGGCGGCCTCGCCAGCGAGGGTCTTGAGAAAACCGCCCCAGACATCCTCGAACAGTTTCGTCGGCCCGGTAATCCCACGCTGGGCAAACCGCGCAGCCAGCAAGCCGCCTTCAGCAGCACGGCCACTGTGGAGCTTTTTGCTTTGAGAACCATCATGAATAAAGGCCCAAAGCCCGCCACTGAAGCTCCCGGCAATGCCCAGGGCCGACAGGGTTTGCGCGGCGTCCAGCCCCAGAATCCGCGCACTGGCCGCCGCCGCGCCAAACACGCCGCAAGTTGCCGTGGAGTGCCAACCGGCGCCGTTATGCGCCGAATAGCTACCACAGGCTTCAAGCACCCGACGGCCGATTTCGTAGCCGATGACCACGGCGGTGATGAACTCCCGGCCATTCACCGGTTTGTCCGCCATCGAAATCGCCGCCATCACCGCCGGTAACACCACCGCGCCGGAGTGATCGCAGCCGCCGGTGTCGTCCAGCTCCAGGGCATGGGCGGCGATACCATTGAGCATCGCGGCTTGCGCCGCACCGACTTGCCAATCGGTGCCCCAGACCGGCGTGCTGCCGGTCTCGCCTTCGAACACCCGGCGCGCCTGTTTCGCCACATCACTGCCAGCCCCGGCCAGGGTCGCGCCGAAGGTGTCGAGGATGTGCCGCTTGGCTTGCTCAACCAGCGTCAGCGACAAGTCCTCAAACCTCGTATCAACGCAAAACTGCGCCAGGTGCTCCATGCGCATCACGCCTTTGTAGGCGCTGTTCTGATGATCCTGCTCGTTCATACCCCGTAATCCCGATAATGCCGCTCGTAAACTGCTGACGGATGATCCTCCGTCACGCGGACCGCAGAATCTGCCCACCATTGCGCGACCTCGCCAGCGGTGGCAATCCACACGTCCTGATGCTGCTGGATGCCTTGAAGCAACTCGCGCAACACGCCAATCCGCCCCGGTGTCGCGATGATCTCCGGGTGCAGGCGCAGCACATAGCACAGGCCAAATCGATAGAACCCGGCGAAGTCCATTTGCAGGTTGCCCAGGGTGTGGCTGTAGGAGGCGATCCGCGATTGTGCCGGCGGCACCGCCGGGCTGAGGTTGAAGGCGAAGTAGGGTTCGTCTTCCAGTTCGTAGTGCAACGGCAGTTCGATCACTTCGGGCGCCGTTGGGTGGGCGAACGGCAAATCATCGCCGCGCCAGGATGACGACCAGCGGATGCCTTGGTCCCTTAACGCTTCGATGAATCCCGGCGCACCGTTGCCGGCCGGGATACGAAACCCGGTTGGACGCACGCCGGTCAGCGCGGCCAATGCTTGGCAACCTTTGGCGATCTCGGCGCTCTGCTCGGCGAGCGTCAGGGTGTCGTAGTGCTGATGGCGATACCCGGCGCAGGCAATCTCATGCCCACCGGCCAGGATCGCCTTGATGTGTTCGGGGTTTTCATCGGCGACGATGCCGGGGATGCACCAACTACTTTTGACGCCGAGTTCGGCGAACAAACCCAGAAGTCGGTCCACACCACGCTGGCTGCCATAGCGCCAGACCGACAGCGTCTTGTCGCGCCCGGCGACTTCCGGGGCCTGGGTCAGGATGCCGTGGATGTCGTTGTAATCGACGGTCAGCACGACCGCGCAGCGATGGCCGTTGGGCCAGACAGAGGAATCAGCCATGGTGATGCTCCTTCAGCCACCACTGGGCGACATCGCGGCAGGTGGCAAACCACACGTCATCGCGCTGGCGCATGTGTTCGAAGAGTTTTTCCAGCAACAGGATGCGTCCCGGTTTGCCAGTGATCTTGGGGTGGAACAGGGTGGTCAGGCACAGCCCTTCATCCATGGCACCGTCGAATTCGCGGCACCAATTGTCGAGGGTCAGTTCGTAGCTGGCGGTGCGATCCAGCCCCGACGGGAAATCCGGGGCACGGGTGTAGGCGAGGGAGGCGTAGTCGTCCATTTCCCAGCGGCCGGGGATTTCCACCAGCGGCGTGTCGAAGCCCGGGACGTTGACCAGATAAGGCCGGTCATCGCCGCGCATGCTGCTGGAATAGGTCACGCCGGCTTCCACCAGCATCGCCGGGGTTTCGGCGCGCCAATCACCGGACGGCGTGCGAAAGCCTTCGGCGCGGATGTTCAAGTGCTTCCAGAACACCTCGCGGGATTTCTGCATGACGTCCTTCTGCTGGTCCAGCGTCAGGGCGTAAAAGGATTCGTGTTTGTAGCCGTGGTAAGCCACCTCATGCCCGCGCTCGACAATCGCCTGGCACTGTTTCGGCCAGTTCTCCACGACCCAGGCCGGGACGAAAAAGGTGGTCGGGATCTGGAAGGCGTCGAGCAAATCGAGGATCCGCGGCAAGGCGCGGTAGGGGCCGTAACCGCCGAAGCCGAAGTACTCGGGCTTGCGCCAGATCGAGCCGTTGAGCATGGCATCGCCGGTCGGGCCGTCGAGGTCGAAGGCCAGCGCGAGGCAGGCCTTGTGCGGCGTAGGCCAGGTGGGTTGGGGCGAGGAGGACATCAGTAGCACTCCAGTCATCTCTAGGTAAAACACAATCCCCGTAGGAGCGAAGCTTGCTCGCGAAGAGGCCGGCACATTCAACATCATCGTTGACTGATACTCCGCCTTCGCGGGCAAGCCTTGCTCCTACGGGGCAAGCATTACTTGCCGGCGTTAACCGTCACTGTCTTGATCGCGCCCAACTCCAGGTCCCACTTCTTGAGAATGGTCTGATAACTGCCGTCATCAACCATGCTCTGCAACGCCACTTTCACCGCTTCACTCAACTCAGGCTTTTTCTTGCTCACGCCCAGCCCGGTGAACTGCACGGAAATCGGCAGGCCGACGGTCTTGTACATGTCCTTTTCCTGCGTCTTCAGGTACGACAACGTCTCGCTACCCTGCATCGCCGCATCAATCCGGCTCTGGCGCAGTTGCGCACGGGCATCCGCCGAGCCTTCGGTGCCGATCACCACGATCGCCGGCTTGCCCGCCGCTTCGCAGTTGGCCTTGCTGTATTCAGCAATTTCCGCCGGGAAAGTGGTACGGCGGCTGGTGCCGACTTTCTTGCCGCACAGGTCGGTGATTTCGTTGAAGTCCTTGTTCTTCTGCAAGGTGTAGAACTGCGGACCGCTGGTGAAGTAGTCGACGAAGGTCACGCTGGCCTGGCGCTCGACGGTGTCGGTCATGCCCGACAACACCATGTCCACGCGGTCAGTGGTCAGCGCGTTGATCATTTGTTCGAAGCCGGTTTCCTGCCATTTGATCTTCACGCCCAGCCGCTCGGCCAGGGCGTTGCCCAGGTCATAGTCCAGACCGGTGAGGGTGTTGGTCGCCGGGTCCTTGAAATCCATCGGCGGGTAGTTGGGCATGATCGCCACAACGATCTCGCCCTTGGCCTTGATGCTGGCCGGCAATTCGGCGGCGAAGCTGACGCTGGAAGCCATCAGGCCTGCAAGTACTGCTGGAATTACGAAATTCTTCATGGTCGTTCTCTTATGAGTGTTGTGAGGCGGCTCTTGTTTTCCAAGCGCGGCACCTAGGTTCGAACGGCAGAAATGAAGCTTTGGGTGCGCGGGTTTTGCGGACTTATTAGTATTTCTTCGGGGCTTCCAGCCTCCACGATCTGCCCGCCGTCCATAAACACCATGCGATTGGAAACCTCGCGAGCGAAGCCCAGTTCATGGGTGACGACGATCATGGTCATGCCGGTTTGCGCCAGATCGCGCATCACCGACAGCACCTCACCGACCAATTCCGGGTCGAGTGCCGAAGTGGGTTCATCGAACAGCATCAGCTTCGGTCGCATGGCCAACGCGCGGGCAATCGCCACCCGTTGCTGTTGACCGCCCGACAGTTCAATCGGGTAGCTGTTGCGTTTGTCGGCCAGGCCAACGCGTGCGAGCAATTCCACGGCTTCTTCGTGCGCCTCTTTGGGCGAACGCTTGAGCACCTGGCACGGGCCTTCGATGATGTTTTGCAGCACGGTCATGTGCGGGAACAGGTTGAAACGCTGGAACACCATGCCGGTGGACAGGCGCTGGCGAGCAATCTGTGACTCGTTGAGTTCGTGCAGTTTGTTGCCGACCACGCGGTAACCCACCAGTTCGCCGTCGACCCAGAGGCCGCCCTTGTCGATCTTCTCCAACTGATTGACGCAGCGCAGCAAGGTGCTCTTGCCCGAGCCGGACGGGCCGATGATGCACAGCACTTCGCCTTGCTCGACTTCGATGTTGATGTCCTTGAGCGCGTGGTACTGGTCGTAATATTTGTTCAGGCTCACGGCCTTGACGATGTTTCTCATGGGAGGCTCCTCAAGAACGCTTGCCGGCGCCGCGAGCGAAACGACGCTCCAGACGGCTTTGACCAAAGGACAGCACGGTGACGGCGACCAGGTACCAGATGCCGGCGACGATCAGCAACTCCATGACGCGGGCGTTGGCGTAGTAGATGTTCTGGGCGTTGTAGAGCAGTTCCGAATACTGGATGACGCTCGCCAGGGAGGTCATTTTCACCATGCCGATGAATTCGTTGCCGACCGGCGGAATGATGATCCGCATGGCCTGCGGCAGGATGATCCGGCGCAGCGCTTGCAGGCGCGGCATGCCGATCGACTTGGCAGCTTCGTACTGCCCGGTGTCCACCGACAACAGGCCGGCGCGCACCACTTCGGCGGTATAGGCGCCCTGGTTGATGCTCAAGCCGAGCAGGGCGGCCACGAAGGGCGTCATCAGGCTCACGGTGTCCATTTCGAACAGGCCGGGGATGCCGATGGTGGGGAAAATCAGCGCCAGGTTGAACCACAACAGCAGTTGCAGGATCAGCGGCGTACCACGGAACAGCCAGGTGTAGGTGATCGCCACATAGCGCAGGATCGGGTTGGCCGACATGCGCATGATCGCCGTGATCACCCCGAACACAATGCCCAGCGCCATCGCCAGCACCGCCATGACGATGGTGTTGAACAGGCCCCAGAGAATCGCCTGGGACGTGACGAACTGGCCGATATACGACCATTCGATCTTGCCTTCGGCGAAAGCGCGGACCAGGCCGAGAATGGCGATGACGATCACGGTGGCGAAGAAGATCCGCCCGTAATAGCGCCGTGGCACATGGTGGTACTGGGTGATATCGAACTGGTTTTCCGCCAGTTTGCGCTCCGACTGGAGACGTTCTGCCTGAGTCTGGCTCATGTTGGTTCTCCGTACGCCGCCCAGTGACTGCGGCGCGTGTTGCTGTGGTTCAAAACGGCGTCGACGGCCCACCGCTAATCTTCGTGTTAAACGCTCCTACAAGGTTTTCGCTCTGATTCAGAGACGGAAGCCTTGATAGTTCTCGGTCCATTGCTGCTGGGCGGCGAGGGCGGTTTTCAAACGGCCGATCTGCTCGCGCACCTGTTGCGGCGCGGTGCCGCCCCAGCCGCTGCGGGCAGCGATGGCGGCTTCCAGGGTCAGGCTGTCGCGCACTTCCGGGGTCAGGCGTGGATCGATCTCGGCCAACAACGCCGGGGAGGCTTCCCACAATTCGATGTCGTGTTTCTCACAGGCTTGAACCAATGCACCGGTAATTTCATGGGCTTCCTTGAACGGTACGCCGCGCATCGCCAGCCAATCCGCCACTTCAGTCGCCAGGGTGAAGCCCAGAGGCGCCTGACGCCGCAGCTCTTCGACATTGACCTTCATCGTCGCGACCATCCCTGCCATGGCCGGCAGCACCAGCAGCAGCGTGTCGACACTGTCGAGCACGCCGTTCTTGTCTTCGCTCAAGTCGCGGTTGTAGGACAGCGGCAGGGATTTGAGGGTAGAGAGCAGGCCGGTCAGGTTACCGATCAAGCGACCCGCCTTGCCCCGCGCCAGTTCGGCGATGTCGGGGTTTTTCTTCTGCGGCATGATCGAGCTGCCAGTGGCGTAGGCATCGTCCAGCGCAACCCAGCGAAATTGCCGCGACGACCACAGGCAAAACTCTTCAGCGAGGCGTGAAATATTGATCCCGAGCATGCTGGCGATAAACAGGAATTCGGCGACATGGTCGCGGCTGGCGACGGCGTCGATGGAGTTTTCGCACACACCGCTGTAGCCCATTTCCTTGGCCGACTGCTGGGGCAGGCGCGCGATGGCGGAACCGGCCATGGCCGCCGCGCCGAGGGGTGACAGCGAAGTGCGCGCGTCCCAATCCACCAGGCGTTGCACGTCACGCAGCATCGCTTGGGCGTGGGCCAGCAAGTGATGGGCGAAGACGATCGGTTGCGCTTGTTGCAAGTGGGTGAAGCCGGGGCAGATGCTTTCGATGTGTTGCTCGGCCTGATCCACCAGCGCTTGTTGCAGGGCCAGGACTTCAACGGCCAGGGTGCGCACGTGGTCACGCAGGAACAGACGCAGGTCATTGGCGGTCTGGTCGTTACGCGAACGGCCGGCCCGCAGCTTGCCGCCCAGAGCGCCGAGGCGTTCGGTCAGCAGGCGTTCGATAAAGGTGTGGACGTCTTCGTCGTCCAGGGTCGGGGCGATGCTGCCGGCGCGGAAATCAACACCGATCTGGTCCAGCGCACCGAGCATGGTGCGGGTTTCTTCCTCGCTCAGCAGACCGGCGCGTTGCAGCTCCCCGGCATGGGCCTTGGAACCGGCGAGGTCGTACGGGGTGAGGCGAAAATAGCGCTCAGGGCAACGGGACAGGGCCGCCAGGGCTTCGGATGGGCCGCTTTTGAAGCGTGCACCCCAGAGACGGTCGGTGGTTTGAGACATTGTTGTTTTCCTCGTCGGTAAAGCGAACTGAATACGATCTGCCAAGCCCTGGCACCGGCCGAAAATCATTCGGGCGTGGTGGGGCTCAAGCAGTTTTCAAATGGGCAGTTACGAAGTGGCGAGAGCTGATCGAAGTGTCAGCTTTTAATAGTGCGAAATCAGTGAGTTGGCACTCAGGTACGGAATTTATTAGCGGTTGCCAAGCCTTGTTTTCTGTGTTCATTATTATTGGCCAGCTATGTTTTTGTTGTTGGGCACAGATTGTTTGCTAGGGCGTCAGAGGTAAATAAGCATTATGGAAACCCCACTTTCCAATTCCGGAAACCCAGCGCCGAAACCGACTCAGCGAGCGCCATTGGCACTCAGCGGCCTGGACTTCAAACTGCTCAAAGTGTTCAAGGCGGTGGTCGAGGCCGGCGGTTTCAGCGCGGCTCAAAACGAGCTGAACGTGGGCCTGGCGGCCATCAGCAAGCAGATTTCGGACCTTGAGATTCGCATCGGCATGCGCCTGTGTACCCGTGGGCGAGAGGGGTTTCACCTGACTGAAGAAGGACGCCTGGTGTATCAGGCGTCGATTGATTTGTTTGCCTCGGTCGATAACTTTCGTGATCGGCTTAGTTCGGCGCAGAATGAACTTATTGGTGATCTTGGGGTGGGGGTTATTGACAACACATTGACCGATGAAGGCTCACCGTTAGTTGCTGCACTTAAACGGATTAATCAAGAGTCGCCCAAGGTCAGATTTCAACTTCAAGCGTCACAGTTAGATGAAATAGAGCGCGGTGTGGTCGAGGGTCGATTAGTGGCGGGCATCGTCCCGGTTTATCAAAAGCGCGAAGAGTTCGATTACTACGCGCTGTACGAGGAACGCTCGCAGGTTTACTGCGCGGTAGGCCACCCGTTGTTCGAGGTGCCGGAGGCGGAAATCGGCAGCAATGTGCTCAAGGACTACGAGTGCATCAACCATCGCTACGCGATTCATCGGGACAAACTGAATTTTGCCCGCTACGACAGCTTTTCCGCCTCGGCAACCCAGGTCGAAGCCGTGGCTTTACTCATCAAGACCGGCCGTTTTGTGGGCTTCCTGCCGCAACACTACGCCGCCACCCTGGTGGCCCAAGGGCAATTTCGCGCGGTGCGCCCGGACCTGATTCACATCGTCACGCCATTCAATCTGATCCTGCGCCACAACACCGTGCGCAGCCCGCTGGTCAAGGCGTTTGCCCAGGCGTTGGGTGTCGATTTGAAGGCGCCGGTGTAAGGTGCAGGCACATCGCACACCGCCGCTCACCGGGCAAACCGTGGGCGACTTCCTCTCGCAAAATTGCTAATAAACGAGGGCTCGTTTCAGCAAGGCTCAATGTTTTAAAGCCTAACCGCCGATAAAACCCTTCATTCCATGGCACGTCGCGAAATGTAGTCAGCGTCAGACTGCGGAGTTCTCGTTGGCGGGTATGTTCGATCGCCACTAACAGTAACTTTCGACCAATGCCTCGGCCCTGGAAGTGTTGGCTGACGGACAGTTCCTGAACATGCAGCTGATCGTCGACTTGTTCAGCGCTGAGAAACCCCGCAAGTGCACCATCGGCGGATAACGCGACCCACACGTCAGCGGTTTCTATGGCGCGCAGATGTTGTTGTGCGTCGGTCACGGGTGAGTCAGCGAGCCAGGCGAGGGAAGGGTCGTTGCGAAACAACGCCGCCGCGGAACGCTCGATGGCGGGGAGGGCGGCAGCGTCAGAGAGTAGGGCGCGGCGTAAGGTGATGGTCATCGATGTGCGTCATGGCTTGAGGTGCAGCAGCACATAATCGTTTTTATCGAAACGCCCGGTCAAGGCTGGCTGCAAGTCGCCCAGCGGTGTGCCCTTCAGTGCTTTGAAATCACTCCGATCCAACATCACCCAGGCCGGCGCCGGAATGGTTTCCAGTTCCTGGACCGATTCGGTAAACACCGGTTGCAGGTCCTGCTCGATATTGACCATAAACTTGATCGCCTTCGCGTCCTTGCCCATGCCGAACAGCACCAGCGGCGCAGGCTCATGCTGCACCAGCGCAAAGGCCGAGCGGCTGAAGGTGCGCGTATCGTAGAGCTGCCGCTCCACCGGTTCGAGCACCAGGATGTAGACCGACCACAACCCCAGTACCGCGCAGAACGCCAGGACTTGCGCTCGCCACCTCGTTTTGAATAGCGCGACGATGGCGATCACTTGCAGCACGCCGAGCACACTGAAAACCGCCGCCAGCGAGGTCAGTTGGGACGGAAAGCGTCGTTGAGTGACGATCAACACCACGATCAACAACCCCGGAATCACCAGCCACAGCCCTTGCATCACGCCCCGCAACACAGCGAACAACCGCCCTTGCATCACTTGAAACGGATACGCCGCAATAATCGCCGCCATCGGCAACATCGGCAGCAGGTATCGGGCTTTTTTCGCCTGGGGAATCGACAACCCGACCATCACGATCAACCCCGCCGCCGCGCAGTACTGCACCAGACGTAACGACGGTCCGGCCTCGCGCGGATTGCTCAGGAAGATCGCCGCCAACGCCAACAACCCCAATGGATACGCCAACGCATAGTTGCCCATGGAGCTGGTGAAGTAATACAACGAACCGCTGACGCCTTCACTGCCGTCCATGCGCCCCATGAACTGCATGCGAATCACGTCCTGCATAAAGGCCGGGCCGCCGCTGAGCTTGGCCAGTAACAACAGCACGCCGACGCCGCCCAACAGCAGCATGGCGGCGAGCAGTCCGAAGGCCAGCAGCCGTTGCCACTGGCGGTTGAGCAGCAAATAACTGCATAACATGCCAGTCGGCACGACGAGGCCGATCGGTCCACGAATCCCGAAACCCAGCAACAACAGGGCAAAGATCAGCGGCCAGCGCCGGGGTGCATCGAAATGATCGGCGGCATAACCCAGGTAGAACACCGAAAACGCTACCGCCGCCAGCATCAAGTCCAGGGACACGGCGCGGGTTTCAGTGACGAAGGTGTTGGTCAGCAGAAGCAGGGCGATGCTCAACAACGCCCAGCGCGTGGAGTAGGGCGCCAGCAGCCGGTACATCAACGTGACGATGACCGCGCCGGCAATCGCACTCGGCAGCCAGGCACTGAAGGCATTCACCTCGCCGAATGGCAGCGACAGTAACCAGACGAACAGCGTGCTCAGCGCCGAATAGTCGGCATAGGGCTGGCCATAGGTGGTCGGGAACACCGTCGGCCCGTGGCGCAGCATTTCCTGGGCGAACAACACAAACCGCGAATCAAAACCGATGGCCGCCTGCTGATACACCCCGGCCATGAACAACAGCAGCGCCAACAGCCCCACACCGAGGGACTGTCGACGGATAGCGTCATTCACCGTCAGGCAACCGACGAAATGGCTGACCATTGCTGATACGGCATCGGCAGGTTACGCGAATCCCCACGGCCCATCGGGAAGTACAGGAAACCGGCGCGGGACAGCCGCTCGGCGTCATACAGGTTGCGTCCGTCGAAGATCACTGGCGCGGTCAGGCGCTGGCGGATCAGGTCGAAATCCGGGGCCTTGAACTGCTGCCACTCGGTGCAGATGATCAGCGCATCGGCGCCGGCCAACACCGATTCCGGGGTACCCATCAGCATCAGTTTCGACTCGTCCGGGTACAACTGCTGGGTTTCCTGCATCGCTTCCGGGTCGAACGCCCGCACATTGGCCCCGGCCGCCCACAACGATTCCAGCAGCACCCGGCTTGGCGCATCGCGCATGTCATCGGTATTGGGCTTGAACGCCAGGCCCCATACGGCAAAGGTCTTGCCGGCCAGGTTGCCCTTGTAGAACGCATTGACCCGCTCGAACAGCTTGTGTTTCTGCCGCTGGTTGATCGCTTCCACCGCTTGCAGCAAATCGCTGGAGCAGTGCGCCTGTTCGGCACTATGGATCAGCGCGCGCATGTCCTTGGGAAAGCACGAGCCGCCATAGCCGCAGCCCGGGTAGATGAAGTGGTAGCCGATGCGCGAGTCCGCGCCGATGCCCAAGCGCACGGACTCGATGTCGGCGCCCAGGTGTTCGGCGAGTTCGGCGATCTGGTTGATGAAGCTGATCTTCGTCGCCAGCATGCCGTTGGCGGCGTACTTGGTCAGCTCGGCGCTGCGCAGGTCCATGAACATGATGCGGTCGTGATTGCGGTTGAACGGCGCGTAGAGATCACGCATCACGTCGCGCACTTCGTCACGTTCGCAGCCGATGACGATGCGATCCGGGCGCCGGCAGTCGGCCACCGCCGAACCTTCCTTGAGAAACTCGGGGTTGGAGACGATATCGAATTGCAATAGCCGATTAGCCTCCTGAAGCCTGCGCTCGATGTGCGCGCGCAGGGTGTCGCCGGTGCCGACCGGCACCGTGGATTTTTCCACCAGGATCACCGGTTGCTCGCGATGACGGGCCACGGCATCACCGACCGACAGCACGTATTTCAGGTCCGCCGAGCCGTCCTCGTTCGACGGTGTACCCACCGCGATAAACAACACCTCGCCGTGCTGCACGGCGAGTTTTTCGTCGGTGGTGAACTGCAGGCGTTTGGCCTCCAGGCTGTCCCTGACCAGACTGGCCAGCCCCGGCTCGAAGATGCTGACGTGTCCTTGCTGGAGCAATTCGACCTTTTTGGCATCGATGTCCATGCAGATCACATCGTGGCCGACTTCAGCCAGAACGGCAGCCTGTACCAGGCCAACGTAACCACTACCAAATACACTGATTTTCATGGGTCATTCCTGAGATCGGCGACGCGAGCAGGTCGAGAGTTGATGGTGATGACACCCAGGATGACCAGGGCCACCCCAAGGCTTTTTGCAAGACTGAACTGTTCGTTGAATGCCGGCAGGCTGGCGGCCAGCAGGTACACCAGCGCATAGCTGATGCTCAGCAGTGAATAGGCTCGCCCCAGCGGCACATCGCGCAGGGCCAGCAGCCAGCTGAGCATCGACAGCCCATAGGCGAGGATTGCCGCCAGCACCACGCCGACAGCGACCAGACCGACGCTGCCGTTGCCGAGGGCGGTCAGCCACTGATCGGGTTGTGGCAGGCGGCTCATGCTCCAGCGCATGCCCAACTGCGCGGCGCTGGCGAGCATGACGCTGCCCAGGGCGAAGGTGATTCCACGGCGCAGGCTCATGTGTGTTGCCCCAGCAACACCACACCGCCGATCACCAGCGCGACACCGAGCCAGTGGCGCCGGTCGATGGATTCGTGAAAGACGAAACGGGCGACCAAGGTGATCAGCACGAAATTGAGGCTCAGCATCGGATAAGCGACGCCGACTTCCAGGCGCTGCAACACCAGCAGCCAGACCAGCAGCCCCAACCCGAGGGAGAACAGCGCCAGCCACAGCCACGGCGAACGCGCTTTCTCGCCCCAACCCGACGCCTTGCCGCGCCAGCTCTCGACGGCGTATTTCTGCGCGACCTGGCCCAGGCACGTCAGCAAGCACGCGGTCAGCAACAGCAGCAGGCTCATGCCGCGTCCTTGGGGATTATCAGAATCACCAGGTTGCCTTGCTCATAACGCTTGCCCTCTTTTGGCAGCAGTTCCACTTCCTGCAGTTCGTCGTCACCCTTGACTCGCATGACCACGCCCACAGAGCCTTGCTTGCGAGCATCGCGCATCCACTGTTGCACTTTGTCGAGAGTGATTCGCCGACTCGCCGCTTCGGGGTAATTAAGGCCGTATTTCAGCTCGCCGACGGTGTTGTACATCGCCACTTGCGGACGTTGCAGGCGCCAGGCCAGCGCCGATGCCGCGCCCAGGTCGTTGCTCATCAACTGAGTGGTCTGGCTCAGTTCCTGTGCGTGTTCGAGGATGAATTGGTCAGGCATCTTGTTCGACACCACCGAGTTGGGCAGCGCGGTCGGGATCAGCCCGATGAACAGCAAACTGCCGAACGCCGGTGCCGCCCAGCATTGCAACGGCCGGAAGGCTTGCAGCAGGTTGGCCATGATCCAGCCCATCAGCGCGATAAACACCAGCACCAGGTTGTGCAGCTCCAGCTCGTACAGCGGCTTTTTCAGTTGCAGGTAAACCAGGGCTAACAGGACCGCCAGGCCCAGCAGCAAATTCAGCAAACCGTTGAGCCCCAGCACCCGGCCTTGCTCAAGCCGCAAGCGGTCGGCCAGCGCATGGCCCAGCAACAGCGCCAAGGGCAGCAGGCACGGCAGGATGTAGGTCGGCAGTTTGCCGTTGCTCAGGCTGAAGAACACCAGTGGCATGACCAGCCACAGCAACAGGAAGCCGATGTGCGCCTGGCCTCGGGTCTGCCAGGCCTGTTTCAGTGCAGGCGGCAGCAACACCGCCCACGGCAGGCTGAACGCCAGCAGCAGCGGCAGGTAAAACCACCATGGCGCGTCATGCTGCGCATCGTCGCCGGCAAAGCGCCGAATGTGTTCGTGCCAGAAGAAGAATCGCCAGTAGTCGGGCTCCTGGGCGTGCACGGCCAAGGCCCACGGCAGGCTGACCGCGATGGCGATGATGATCGCCAGCGGGCCGTAGATCAGCAGTTCACGCCAGCGTTTCTGCCAGAGCATCCACGGCACGGCGATCAACACCGGCAGCAACCAGGCGAGAAAGCCCTTGGTCATGAAGCCCATGCCGCAGGCGAGGCCCAACACCGCCCAACTCAACAGCCGCTGACCGCGGCGTGTACTGTCCAACGCAAACCACAGGGCCACCAGGCTCAGATTGACCCAGAAGGTGAATTGCGGATCGAGATTGGCGTAACCCGCTTGCCCGGCGACGATCGTGAAACTCATGTACAGCAAGGCGCAGGCGAAACTTTTGCGCGGGTCGTTCCACAGGCGGCGGGCGATCAAGAAGCACAGCAACACACTCAGCCCGGTGCTCAGGGCCGAAGCGAAGCGCACGCCGAACAGGTTTTGGCCAAACAGCGCCTGGCCGAGGGCGATCATCCAGTAACCGGCCACCGGTTTCTCGAAATAGCGCACCCCCATGAAATGCGGCACCACCCAGTTACCGTCCAGCAGCATGTCCTGGCTGATCTGGGCATAGCGGGTTTCGTCGGGAATCCACAGGCCATGGGTGCCCAACGGCAACAGGTACGCCAGCAGCATGATCGCCAGCAACACTGGCAAGGCCCAGCGTTTAGTCATGCGCCTTGCACTCCCAGCCAGCCTTCACGACCTTCGAGGACACCACGCACTACACGCCCGGCCGGCAGGCTGGCGAATGACTCGGGCAACAGGTCGCCCAAGGGTTGAAAACGGATGTCACGCTGGCGCGCATCGGCCAGCAGTTGACGAAAATCGTTGGCCATGAGAATCCCTTCTACTTCGGCGTGGATTGTGTAGACGTTGAGTCTTTCAGGGGTGAAGCGCTGCAGGATGAACCCGTTGAAATCCCTGGCGGATACGCTTGGCCCGACCACCTCGTCGAAGGTCGGCAAGTCTACCGGGATTTGCGGCGCGCCCAGCAGGCCATTGGCCAAGATTGGCCGGAACAGGTTCCGGCCCCGGCAATCGCTGTTGTAGCGAAAGCCGAACGCCTGCTTGGCTTCGATCACGCGCTCGTCCGCGCGCCAACCGGCGGACGCCGAGCAATCGACTTTTGCCCCGAGGATATCGCTGAGGCTGTCGACGCCCCGGCGAATCTGCTCGATCAGTTGCACATCGCTCCAGCCCCCGGCATTCGCTTGCCAGCCATGGTGATCCCAGGCGTGCAGGCCGACTTCATGGCCGGCGTCCCGGGCCTGGCGCATCAGGTGCCCGAGGTCGCGCCCGATAGGCTTGCCCGGCCACGCCGTGCCGGCCAGCAAAATGTCCCAGCCATACAGGCCGGCGGCGTTGGAACGGAGCATTTTCCAGAGGAATTGCGGGCGGATCAGGCGCCACAAGTGGCGCCCCATGTTGTCTGGCCCGACGCTGAAGAAAAACGTTGCCTTAACCTGGGCCTCATCGAGGATTTCCAGTAACCGCGGCACCCCCTCACGGGTGCCTCGGTAGGTGTCGACATCGATTCGTAAGCCTGCCTGCATTAGTGCTTGTCCGCGATTTCGAGCATGGCTTCACGCAGGAAGAAGTCCAGGGTGTTGCCGATGGTCTCGCTCATCTCGACGGTCGGCGTCCAGTCCAGCAAACGCTTGGCGTTGTCGATGCTCGGTTTACGGTGCGACACGTCCTGATAACCGGTGCCGTAGAACGCCTTGCTTTCCACGTCGCGGAAACCGGCGAACGGTGGGAAGTTGGCACGCAGCGGATGCGCTTCGAACTGCCGCAGCAGCTCTTCGCCCAACTGGCGGATGCTGGCTTCGTTGTCCGGGTTGCCGATGTTGATGATCTGGCCGTTGCACACGTCATTGTCGTTATCGATGATCCGCGCCAGGGCTTCGACGCCGTCAGCGATGTCAGTAAAGCAGCGTTTTTGCTCGCCGCCGTCGAACAGCCGAATCGGCGTGCCTTCTACCAGGTTGAGGATCAGCTGGGTGATCGCCCGGGAGCTGCCGATCCGTGCCGAATCCAGGCGATCCAGGCGTGGGCCCATCCAGTTGAACGGCCGGAACAGCGTGAAGTTCAGGCCTTTCTGGCCGTAGGCCCAGATCACGCGGTCGAGCAGTTGCTTGGAGACCGAGTAGATCCAGCGTTGTTTATTGATCGGGCCGAGGACCAGATTGGAGGTGTCTTCGTCGAAACGCGCGTCCTGGCACATGCCATAGACTTCCGAGGTCGAGGGGAAGATCACGCGTTTGTTGTACTTGACGCAGTAGCGCACCAGTTTCAGGTTTTCTTCGAAATCGAGCTCGAACACACGCAGCGGATTGCGCGTGTATTCGATTGGCGTGGCAATGGCCACCAGCGGCAGGACCACGTCGCATTTCTTGATGTGGTACTCGATCCACTCGGAGTGAATGCTGATGTCGCCTTCGACGAAGTGAAAATTCGGGTGGCTACGCAGGCGGTCGATGGCGTCGGAACCGATGTCCAGGCCATAGACTTCATAACGGTCGTCTCGCAGCAGGCGCTCGGACAAGTGGTTGCCGATAAAGCCGTTGACGCCGAGGATCAGCACGCGGGTACGACGGGGTTTGCGCCCGGACTCAGCGCCACGCAGCACCGAACCGTCCACCAGGCCCAACTCATTGGCCAGTTGTGGGCCGCTCAGGTACAGGCCGTTGTCATTGCGCTGACCGGCCGTGACCACCAGCGAGTCTTCGCCGCAAGCGATGCGCAACGGGTCAACGCTGATGACACGGCCCGGCGCCAGACCTTCATTGCCCTTGGCGATGCGTGCGCCCCAGACAATCAGCTTGTGTTCGCCGACGTCGCAAAAAGCGCCCGGATACGGTTGGGTCACGGCGCGAACCAGGTTGAACAGTTCTTCGGCCGGTTTTTTCCAGATCAGCTTGCCATCGGCAGGCGTGCGGCGGCCGAACACCGTGGCGTTGGATTCGTCCTGCGGGGTTTCGCTGACCTTGCCTTGCAGCAGCATCGGCAGGGTGTCACGCAGCAATGAACTCGCCGCCTCGCGCAGCTTGCCATGCAGGGTCAGCGCGGTGTCGCTGCGCTCGATCCCGACTCGTTGCTGGGAGAGGATGGCGCCGGCATCGGCACGCTTGACCATGCGGTGCAGGGTCACGCCGGTTTCGGTTTCGCCGTTGACCAGCACCCAGTTCGCTGGGGCACGCCCGCGGTAGCGCGGCAGCAACGAACCGTGCAGGTTGAATGCGCCCTGGCGGGCGGTGGCCAGCAGTTCTTCGCTCAGCAGGTGGCGGTAGTAGAACGAGAAGATGTAATCGGGCTTGAGCTTGGCGATGCGCTCGATCCACAGCGGATGGTTGGCATCTTCCGGGGCGTGCACGGGGATGCCTTTATTGGCGCACAGTTGCGCGACGGAGCCGTAGAACGCATTTTCCTTCGGGTCATCGGCGTGGGTGAACACCGCCGCGATCTCAAAACCTGCGCCAAGCAGGGCGTCGATGCCGGCACAGCCGATATCGTGATAGGCGAAGACAACAGCTTGTTTGCTCATGAGAGAACCTGATCTGAAGAAGTGGAAGTGAGACCGTCGACCGTGACAACGGGAGCAGGAGGGGCGGGTTGGCTACGCAGGACTTTTTCGATAAAAAACCGCGGACGTGCCCGGACGTCGCTGTACATGCGGCCCAGGTACTCACCCAGCAGGCCCATGCCGATGAATTGCCCGCCGGTGAAAACGAACAGCACGGCGAACAGCACGAACATGCCGTCGCCCGCCCATTGGGCGCCGAAGGCCAGGCGCAGGACGATCAAGGCGAACGCGAACAACACGCCCAGACCAGCCATGGTGAAGCCGACGATACTGAGCAGGCGTAGCGGGGTCGTGGTCATGCAGGTGATCAGGTCGAACATCAGGTTGACCAGGCGCATCGGGCTGTACTTCGAATCGCCGTGTTCACGCTCGGCGTGGGTCACGAGGATTTCCGTGGTGTGGCGAGCGAAGCTGTTGGCCAGGATCGGGATGAAGGTGCTGCGTTCGCGGCAGGCGAGCATCGCGTCGACAATGGTGCGCCGGTAAGCGCGGAGCATGCAGCCGTAGTCGCTCATGACTACACCGGTAGATCGTTGCACCGCCAGGTTGATCAGCTTCGACGGCCAGCGCCGCAGGGCGGAGTCCTGGCGGTTATTGCGCACCGTGGCGACCACGTCATAGCCGAGTTCGGCCTGGGCCACCAGGCGCGGGATTTCTTCCGGCGGGTTTTGCAGGTCGGCGTCGAGGGTGATCACCACATCGCCCTTGCACTGTTCGAACCCGGCCATGATCGCCGCGTGCTGACCGTAGTTGCGGTTGAGTATGACCGCGACCACCGGGCTGCAGTCGCGGCTGGCGGCCTCTTCAAGGATTTGCGCCGAACTGTCGCGGCTGCCGTCGTCCACCAAGACGATTTCGTAATCGTGGTGCAATTGCTGACACGCGGCTTCGGTGCGCCTGAGCAACTCCGGAAGGCTGTCTTGCTCGTTGTAGACCGGGATGACGATCGACACGCAACGGATCGGATAAGGTTTCACAGGCGGGCATCCATACTGTTTTCAATGGCACCGACGACACGTTCAACGTCGTCAGTGGTCATGTCGGGGAACAACGGGATCGAACACAACCGCGCCGAATTCCATTCGGTATTGGGCAGGGAAACGCCCGGAAAGCGCTGGCGGTAGTAGGTGTGCAGGTGAGTGGCGATGAAGTGAATGCCGGTGCCGATGTTCTGTTCCTGCAAGGCCTTCATGAACGCTTCGCGGTCGAGGCCGCAGCGTTCGGCGTCGATGCGCAGGATGAACAGGTGCCACGCGTGCTGTTGCGGATACATCGGCAGCGCCAGCGGTTGCACCGGCAGGCCTTCGAGGCGTTGCAGGTAGGTCTGGGCCAGTTGCGTGCGCTTGGCGTTGATTTCGTCCAGTCGCTCCAATTGCACCAGGGCAATCGCTGCGTTGATGTCGGCCAGGTTGTATTTGAAACCGGGCTCGATGACCTGGGCCTGGGGTTTGCGGCCACCGGTCAAACGGTCATAGGCGTCAACGCCCAGGCCGTGAAACTTGAGCATGCGCACGCGACTGGCCAGGTGTTCATCGTCGCTGACAAACATCGCGCCTTCGGCGCAGGTCATGTTCTTGATCGCATGGAACGAGAAGATCGCCGTGCCCTGGGAACCGACGTGCCGACCTTTGTAGAAGGTGCCGGCGGCGTGGGCTGCGTCTTCGATGACAGGAATTCCGTGTTTGTCCGCCAAGGCATAGAGCGGGTCGAGGTCGAACGCCGCACCGGCGTAATGCACCGGAATGATCGCCCGGGTCCGGGGCGTGATCGCCGCTTCGATGCTTTGCAGGTCGCTCATCAGGGTGTCGCGATCGACGTCGACAAACACCGGCTTCGCCCCCAGCAGGCAGATCATGTTGGCGGTGGACACCCAGGTCTGGGATGGGGTGATGACTTCGTCCCCGGGACCGATGCCCAAGGCCAGTAAAGTGATGTGCATACCGCCGGTGGCTGAAGACAACGCCACGGCATGCTTGCAACCGACATAGTTGGCGAAGTGCTCTTCCAGTGCCTGGTTTTTTGGCCCGGTGGTGATCCAGCCCGAACGCAATACTTGCTCTACGGCGGCAATTTCTTCATCGCCGATACTGGGGCGGGAAAAGGGGAGAAAAGCCTGACTCATAAGGACCTCGGGGCTGTCACAGCAACGGAATTTCAGGTGCACGAAAGGGCCCCACATTTAAACGTGGACGCAAAAAAACAATCCGCATCAATGAGTTGCTACATAAATATTACAAAGGACTCAGGTTGACTTTTTGCCATCGGCTCGTCAGGTTGTGGGGCTGAGCACGGGCGACCTGTTGGAATTAGAGTAGGCGCGAAAATGTGAAAGGGACATGAAAAACCGGTCGGCGAATCGTTTATCTGAAGTTCAGACAGCTCAAGTTCAGACTTCTACCGTTTATCGCGTTTATTCCACCGCCAGCCGCTTCTTACAGTAAGTAAGCAAACTCTTTAGTTGTTGTGTTGAACCGTTTTCTTCAAGGTTTTTTCGTTTGATTGACTTATCCGCTATTGAACCCACGGCTGTAAAAGCCAACCCATTGACCGTGTATCTGGCGCGCCTGGCGCCGTCCAGCCAACTGACCATGCGCTATGTCCTGCAAGACGCGGCGGATCGTTTGGGCTTCGACGACATGAACATCGAGGAGATCCCCTGGCATGAGCTCCAGCCCGAGGATGTCATCGCCTTGGTCGCCGCTTTGCGTACTGACGGTTACGCGCCGAATACCTCTTCGCTGTACGTGAACGCTGTTCGCGGAGTGATGAACGAAGCCTGGCGCATGAGCCTGATCAGCCAGGAACACTTGCTGAAAATGCGCTCGGTCAAAGGCATTGCCGGCACGCGGCTGTCCCAGGGGCGCAACCTCAAGCGCACACTGATTAAAGAATTGATGGACGTCTGCGCCGCCGACCCTCGACCGCAAGGCCTGCGAGACGCGGCGATCATCGCGGTGTTGTACGGCTCGGGGATGCGCAAGTCGGAGTCGGTGAACCTGGACCTGAACCAGGTCGATTTCAGCGAGCGCAGCCTGCGGGTCACGGCCAAGGGCAACAAGCAACTGATCAAATACGCCCCGGCCTGGGCCTTCGCCAAACTGGAGGCGTGGCTGGAGTTGCGTCGTTCGCAACTGGGTGAAGGGCTGGAGGACGATCCGTTCCTGTTCAACCGTATCCGCCGCGGTAGCCACATTACCCGCGAGCGCATCACCAAACATGCGATCTATTACATCGCCCGCCAGCGCGGCGCCCAGGTCGGGGTGAAGATCATGCCCCACGATTTCCGCCGCTCGTTCATCACCCGGGTGATTGAGGAACACGACCTGTCGATTGCGCAGAAACTGGCGCACCACAGCAACATCCAGACCACTGCCAACTACGATGTGCGCGATGACAATGAACGGCGGCGGGCGGTGGATCGCTTCGATTTGTGAGGCGTTTACAAAACCTGCAGGAGCATGCCTTGCCCGCGATGGCGTCTTTGAGGGCGCTATCGCGAGCAAGCTTTGCTCCTACAGGGTTTGGGGGTTGCAAGGTGGATCAAGGGGCCGACGGGCATCCCGGTTGCCGTCCCGTTGCCGCCTGACTGATCACCGCAGCCAGGCGCTTGACGTTGTTTTGCTGCGCCGTCACTAAATCCTCGATGGAAGGCCCCGACGGCGTCTGCAAGGTACTGCGGCAAGTCATCAGCGCATTATCGCCGGCGCCCAACGGCCGCAGGCGCCATTTGACGTCGATCAAACCGTACTGGCCAGGAATCGAGTCGAAACGCTGCACATCGACGCGTAGCGAGACTTTGCGCTGGGCGTTGGCGTTGGACAGTTGATCCACCAACGCGCTGCGCAATTCGTCCGACAGGCTCGCGCCCCACCAATCGGTTTCAAGGATCGCCAAACCACTGCTGCCCTGGCGAATGACGATCTGCGGCCGATCGACCTGCGGCGGCACGCTGATGCCTTCGATCATGATCTCGTCGCCATTACCCCGAGCAAGCTGCGCCGGGGTCAGGGTGTGAAAGTGAATCGGGTCGCTGCGACACGCCGCGAGCAGCAGCAACGCGGCGACCAGGGTGATCTTCGGCGAAAAAGCCATGGGTGTTGCTCCTGTGGTCAGTTACGCGGTGGCCCTTGCAGATCGGCCGGCGCTGCATTGCCGGGGCGCCCGCGGATCAGCGATTCCGGGTGCCGTCCCAGGTAATCCGAGAGTTCACGCAGGGAACGCGACATGCGTTTGAGTTCGTCCAGGGTCTGGGTCAGTTGTTCCCGTTGCGGCGAGTCTTCGGCCAGGGTCGAACTGGCCGAGTTCAGGGTCTTGCTCACGTCCGCCAGGGTGGTCTGCACGCCGGGCAGGGTCTTGGCGTTGAACTGCGCCAGGCCTTTGCGCAACTCGACGAGGTTGCTGTCGAGGTTGCTGGCAATCCGTTCCACCGGCAGTTGGTTGATCTTGTTGACCATGGCCTCGAGTTTTTCCTGCAATTGCTCGAGGCTGCCCGGGATGGTCGGGATGCTGACCGGCCGCGCGTTTGGATCGAACGTGACTTTCTCCGCTTTCGGGTAGAAATCCAGCGAGATGTACAACTGACCGGTCAGCAGGTTGCCACTGCGAGCCTGGGCGCGCAGGCCGTTTTCGATAAACGTGCCCATCAGGCGTACGCCAGCCGCTTCGTCATTCGGATCATGCAACAACGCCTTGATCATTTTGGTATGGGCCTGACCCAGGCGTTGCGGGTAGATCACGATGCCGACATTGACCGGGAAGCTGCGTTTCTTCTCGTCGAAATCCAGATTGATCGCCACCACCTTGCCGATTTCCATGCCGAGGAATTCCACTGGCGCATCGACCTTGAGCCCGCGCAGGGCCTGGTCGAACCGCAGGCTCAGGTACTGCGCCTTGCCATTGGGCGGGGCGAGGGCGGTGGTCTGGTCGTCGAACAGCTCGAAGGTCTTTTCTTCGGCGGCGGGTTGATCGTTGGGGCTGTACGGCGGGGCGAGAAAGGCGATGCCACCCACCAACAGCGAGGACAGCGATTCGGTTTTCACCGCGAACCCGTTGGCGCCGATATTCAGATCGATGCCGCTGGCGTTCCAGAACCGGGTGTTTTCGGTGACGTAGGCGTCATTCGGCGCATGGATGAACAGTTCGAGGTTCACCCCTTTGCCATCGGCATCCAGCGCATACGCCACCACCTGGCCGACCGGGATCTTGCGGTAGTAGACCGGCGAGCCGATATCCAGCGAGCCGAGGTCCTGGGAGTGCAAGGTAAAGCGCTTGCCTGGCTCGCCGTAGGTGATGGGCGGTGGATTTTCCAGGCCGGTGAAGTTCTTCGCACGGTTGTCGGCGTGACCGATATCGGCGCCAATGTAGTCGCCGGACAACAGGGTATCGATGCCCGAGACCCCACCCGCGCCGATACGTGGGCGCACCACCCAGAACTGCGAGTCTTCGCGGGTGAAGGTTTGCGCCTGTTTGGCGAGTTTGATCGTGGCATCGACACTCTTCTGGTCGTGGCTCAACTCCACGTCCGAGACATGCCCGATCACCACGTTGCGGTACTTGACCTCGGTCTTGTTGGCGGTCAGGCCGTTGCCGGTCTTGAAGGTCACGACAATGGTCGGGCCTTCCTGCATGACGCTGTGCACCACCAGGGAAATCCCCACCAGCACGGCCACGATCGGCACGATCCACACCAGCGAAACGCTGAAACGGCGGGTCTTGATACTGGCCTGTCCCGGGGCTTGCGGCCCGTCAGTGGCTTGCGACTTCATCCGTGACCTCCTCGTTATGGGGCGCTTTATCCCAGATCAATCGTGGATCGAAACTCATGGCCGAGAGCATGGTAAACACCACCACCAGGCCAAAAAACAGAATGCCCGGACGCGGCTCGATGTCGGCCAGGGCCTGGAATTTCACCAGTGAGGCAACCAGCGCGACGACGATCACGTCGAGCATCGACCAGTAACCGATGACCTCGACGAAGCGGAACAGCTTGGAGCGCTCCTTGCGCGCCCACAGGCTGTCACGCTGGACGGTCACCAGCAGCAGCGTCAAGGCGACGAATTTGATGCCGGGCACGGCGATACTGGCGATGAAGATGATCAGGGCGATGTCCCAGGCACCGGCCTCCCAAAACTCCAGCACGCCGCTCATGATGGTGCTGTCGGCGCCATTGCCGACCATTCGGGTGTTCATCACCGGCAGCAGATTGGCCGGGACATAGAACGCCAGCGCGGCGAACAAGTAGGCCCAGGTCCGGGCCAGTGAATTGACCTTGCGCCGATGCAGCGGGGCACCGCAGCGTTCGCACTCGTGAGGATCATTGCTCGTGTCACAGGCCATGCCGCAGCTGTGACACAGGCACAGGCCCAGTTCGCTGGCGACCGGTGGCGTTGTCATAGGTCGTCCCACAATTCACGGATGTCGCGCCCGGCAATGCGGATCATCATCAGGCTGAGAATGGCCAGGGCAAACAGGCCGATGCCAGGCAACACATCCAGCAACCCGGCGAGCTTGATCACCGCTACCATCGCCCCCAGCAGACAGACTTCCAGCATGCTCCAGGGCCTGAGGGTTTCCAGCCAGCGCATGCTGAAGCGGAACCCCGGCGCGCGCTGACGGGCGAGGGCGAAGCTCAGGACCCAGATCAACAGCACCAGTTGGATAATCGGCGCGATGATCATGGAGATGGCGGCGACCATGGCGATAAAGGTGATCGGCCCCAGGCTCAGGGCCAGTACCGAATCCCAGAGCGTGGCGCTGTTTTTCAGGCCTTTGAGGCTGATGCTCATGACCGGGAAAAAGTTGGCGAAAATCCACAGCACCAGCGCCGTGAAGGTCAAGGCCAGGCGCTGCTCCAGCGTCAGGCCGTTATACCGCTGGAGCACGCCGCCGCAGCGGGTGCACAGGGTTTTCTGATGTTTGGCGAGCGTGACTTTTTCATACACGCAGTCGCAGTGCTCGCAGATGATCAACTGGTCAGTCGTGGCCATGGGTCGCATTCGCAAGGAGGCAGGAAAGTCAGAGCACCTCCTCAATATAGAAGTGCCTTGCGATAGAGCAAATCGAAAGGGCGATTGGTTCTGAAGGCGAGCCGGGTAAGCCGGGTGATGAATAACCTGTGGCGAGGGAGCTTGCTCCCGTACGGTTGCGCAGCAACCGCCGTCGGGGGCCGCTTCGCAGCCCCGCGGGAGCAAGCTCCTCGCCACAGGGATCAACGTCAGCCAGAAAGCCGTGATTTCAGCCAAGCATCTCGCGCAAGCGATACCAGAACATGCCCAGCGCCAGCAGCGGTGAACGCAAGGCGCGGCCGCCGGGGAAGGTCATGTGCGGCACGGCGCTGAAGACATCGAAACCTTTGCTGTGGCCGGCGTGGATCGCTTCACCCAGCAGCTTGGCGCACCAGTGGGTCACGTTCAGGCCATGGCCGGAATACCCTTGGGCGTAGAACACGTTCGGGTGCTGGCTCAAGCGGCCGACCTGGGGAAAGCGGTTGGCCGAGATGCCGATCTTGCCGCCCCATTGATAATCAATGCGCACGTTGGCCAGTTGCGGGAACACCTTGAGCATGGCCGGGCGCATATAAGCGCCTATGTCCGAAGGATCGCGCCCGGAGTAGTGGCAGGCGCCGCCGAACAGCAAGCGCCGGTCCGCCGAGAGCCGGTAGTAATCCAGGCCGACTTTCTGGTCGCACAGCGCCAGGTTCTGCGGGATCAACTGCGCGGCGACCTCTTCGGGCAAAGGCTCGGTGGCAATGATGTAACTGCCCGCCGGCAGCACCTTGCCGCTGAGTTTCGGTTCCAGTTCTTCAAGATGCGCGTTGCAACCCAGCACCACGCTGCCGGCGCGGATCGTGCCGCCAGCGCAACGGACCTGCACGGTACTGCCATGGATCAATTCCAGCACCGGGCTTTGCTCAAAGATTCGCACGCCGAGGGATTCCGCCAGCCGCGCTTCGCCAAGGACCAGGTTGAGCGGGTGCAAATGCCCGGAGCCCATGTCGATCAGGCCACCGGCATACACCCCGGAATTCACCACTTGCTGACGAATCTGTTCCGGCCCCACCAACCGGGTCTCATGGGCATAACCCAGCTCGATGAGACCTGCCTGTTCCACCTTGAACGCCGCAAACTGCGCCGCCGTGTTGGCCAGTTCACAGAAGCCCCAGCGCAGGTCGCAGTCGATCCCGTGTTCGCGGATGCGATTGCCCACCAGCGCCACGGATTCGACCCCGGCCTGCTCCATGTAACGCACGCCTTCTTCACCGACATAGCGGGCAAAACCGCTGACATCATGGCCGATGCCGCGAATCAACTGCCCGCCGTTGCGCCCGCTGGCGCCCCAGCCAATGCGCCGGGCCTCCAGCAGGATCACCGACAGCCCACGCTGCGCCAGTTCGATGGCGGTATTAACACCGGTGAACCCGCCGCCGATCACGCAGACATCGGCGTCGAGGTCCGCGGCCAGCGTGGGGTAGGGTGCCAGGCTCTTCGCCGTGGCAGCGTAATAGGAATGGGCGTGTTCGTTGCTGAACTGATTCATTTGTTGGACTTCACTTTGCTCCAGGAACGGGTCATCAAACGCATGATCGCCTGGGGCGGGGTGGTAGAAATGTAGAGTTTGTCGAGGACTGCCTGGGAAGGGTAGACCTCAGGGTTGTTCACCAACGCTTCGTCCATGTATGGCTTGGCGGCCGGGTTCGGGTTGGCGTAACCCACCGAGGCGCTGACCTTGGCGATCACTTGCGGGTCCAGCAGGTAATTGATGAAGGCGTGGGCTTCTTTCGGGTTGCTGGCGTCGGCGGGAATCGCCAGCAGGTCAAACCACAGGTTGCTGCCTTCCTTTGGAATGGCATAGGCGATGTTCACGCCGTTCTTCGCTTCCTTGGCCCGGTTGGCAGCCTGGAACACGTCGCCGGAGTAACCGAACGCCACGCAGATGTCGCCGTTGGCCAGGTCAGACACGTACTTCGACGAGTGGAAATAGGTGATGTACGGCCGAATGCTCATCAGCTTGGCTTCAGCCTTTTTGAAATCCTCGGGGTTCTCGCTGCGTGGGTCCATGCCCATGTAGTTGAGCACCGCCGGGAACACTTCATCCGCCGAGTCCATCATCGACACGCCGCACTGGCTGAGTTTCTTGATGTTCTCCGGTTCAAACAGCACGGCCCAGGAATCGATATGGTCGATGCCCAGCACTTGCTTGACCTTGTCGACGTTGTAGCCAATGCCGTTGGTGCCCCACAAGTACGGCACTGAGTGCGCGTTCTCGGGGTCGTTTTTCTCCAGCAGCGTGAGCAGTTTCGGGTCGAGGTTCTTGAAGTTCGGCAGCTGCGAGCGGTCCAGTTTAAGGAACGCCCCGGCCTTCACCTGGCGCGCGAGGAAGTGGTTGGACGGCACCACCACGTCATACCCGGTGCGGCCGGCAAGCAATTTGCCTTCCAGGGTTTCGTTGGAATCGAATACGTCGTAGATCACCTTGATCCCGGTTTTGCCCTGGAAGTCGGCGAGGGTGGTTTCGCCGATGTAATCGGTCCAGTTGTAGACGCTGACCTGTGGCTGAGCCTGGGCAACGGCGCTGAACAGGATCGCCAGCGCGACCGGAACCACGGATTTCAATAGACGCATTCGACACCTCATTGAGTTGTTGGATTTTGGAAGATCGTTCCCACGCTCTGCGTGGGAATGCAGCCCGGGACGCTCTGCGTCCCCCCTGGAACGCGGAGCGTCCCTTGAGGCGTTCCCACGCGGAGCATGGGAACGATCTTTACGGGGTTAAACGCTCAGCAGCAAAAACTCCCGCTCCCAGGAGCTGATCACGCGCTTGAAATTTTCATGCTCGGCGCGCTTCACCGCGACATACCCGCGCACGAATTTGCTGCCCAGGTAACGGCCGACGGTTTCGCACTCTTCCATCTGGCTCAGGGCGTCTTCGATGGTGATCGGCAGGCGCAGGTTGCGCCGTTCATAGGCGCGGCCCTGCACCGCAGCGCTCGGCTCGATCTTCTCGACCATGCCCAGGTAGCCGCACAACAGGCTCGCGGCAATCGCCAGGTACGGGTTGGCGTCGGCGCCCGGCAGACGGTTTTCCACGCGCATGGCGTCGGGAGTCGAGGTCGGCACACGCAGGCCGACAGTGCGGTTTTCTTCGCCCCATTCGACGTTCACCGGTGCCGAGGTGTCCGGCAGGAAGCGGCGGAACGAGTTCACGTTGGGCGCGAACATCGGCAGCACTTTCGGGATGTACTTTTGCAGGCCGCCGATGTGGTGCAGGAACAGCTCGCTCATCTTGCCCTCGGCATCGGCGAAGATCGGCTGGCCAGTGACGATGTCGACCACGCTCTGGTGCAAATGCATGGCGCTGCCTGGCTCGTCACCAATCGGCTTGGCCATGAAGGTCGCGGTGACGTTGTGCTTGAGCGCCGCTTCGCGCAGGGTGCGCTTGAACACGGTGATCTGGTCGGCCAGGTCGAGGGCATCACCGTGACGGAAGTTGATTTCCATCTGCGCCGGGCCGTCTTCGTGGATCAGCGTGTCGAGGTCCAGGCCCTGGAGTTCACACCAGTCGTAGACGTCTTCGAACAGCGGGTCGAATTCGTTGGCGGCGTCGATGGAGAACGACTGCCGGCCACTTTCCGCCCGACCGGAACGGCCCAGTGGCGCCTTGAGTGGCAAGTCCGGGTCTTCGCAACGCTGGGTCAGGTAGAACTCCATTTCCGGCGCGACAATCGGCTTCCAGCCCTTGTCGGTGTACAGCTGCAAGACTTTCTTCAGCACGTTGCGCGGCGACAGTTCGATCGGGTTGCCGAACTTGTCGAAGGTGTCGTGAATCACGATGGCGGTCGGCTCGATGGCCCATGGAATCACGTAAACCGCGTCGGCCACGGGCTTGCAGACCATGTCGATATCGGCCGGGTCGAGCAGGTCGTAGTAGATGTCGTCGTCGACAAAATCCCCGGTTACTGTTTGCAAAAGCACACTTTCCGGCAGGCGCATGCCTCGCTCATGCAGGAACTTGTTGGTGGGTGCAATCTTGCCGCGAGCGATGCCGGTCAAGTCGCTGACCACACACTCGACCTCAGTAATCTTGTGATCTTTCAGCCACGTGAACAGCTGATCGAAAGGGACATTCATAAAGACCTCGTTATTGGTTTTGGTAACGCCGGGGAGGGCGGTCGCATCCGACAGACACTTCCCCTGAAGCGCGTTGACGACTATCTTGGGCGAGCCTTGCAGTTCCATCTATCCACTTTAAGCAGCACCAAAACGCACCAAACGAGTGCGTAAGGTCACCCATGACAGCGTGCAATCCGTTACAAGTCCAAGCGTTCAATACCGCCGATGTCGCCGAGCAAATCCGCGCCACACCGGGCTGGGTGCAGCATTACCAGCAGATGTCGCCGGGGCATTTCGCCGGGCTGGTGCGCTATCTGGACCTGCAAGGCGTGGAGATTTACGAAGAACACATGAACACCCGGGTCGAGCAGAATTTCAGTGCGCCGCAGGGTTCGCTGGCGTTCTGTTTTGATCGCAGCGACAACTCGCTGTACGTGTTGAATGGCGAAAGTCGCAACATCTGGATCACCCCGGAGAACTACCAGGAGATCGCTGTGGTGTTCGGTCCGGAGTTCGTGCAGCGCCATGGTTTGAATGTGGCGCGCCTGGAAGGGCTGTTCATGTCGCCGCTCAATTGCCAGCAGAACGCGCTGTTCAGCCGCTGGTTAAGCGGGACGTTGACCCGGTTGGCACAAACGCTGGACCCGCCCAGTCGCGAAGCCTTGACCCTGCAATTGCTGGAAGACTGCCTGTACATCCTCGATAACGCCTGTGTGCGCCTGGATCAGGGCGGGTTGCAGCGACGGACCGAGGAGCGAACGATCATGAAGCGCGTCGGCGAATGGGCCGCGGATGCGCCGGAAGAAACCCTCAACTTGCTGGAGCTTTCCCAGGTTGCCGGGGTTTCGCTGCGTCAGTTGCAACATGCGTTCAAGGCTTTTACCGGCATGACGCCGACCCATTGGTTGCGCTTGCGCCGGCTCAATAGCGCGCACCGCGAATTGCTCAGCCGCACGGCGATGCAGACCACGGTCGCCGAAGTGGCGATGCATTGGTCGTTCTGGCATTTGGGGAGGTTTTCCAGCAGTTACTTCGCGTTGTTCAAAGAGTTGCCGAGTGAGACGCTCAAGCGTGGAACTCGAGTGTAACTAATACAACAATTAATACTTATCTGTAGGACCTGTCCTGCATATGTAGCTCGATGTTTCTAAATTGGTTGAGCTCTAGAATTATTCCCTTATAAGTCAAGTAGTTGAGGATTCTTACAGTCCTTCAGGTCATTTGACGCGCCTCAAGGGTCATCTAGCTTCTGTTCGTCGATACAACCGGTGTATCGAGTTAAATGAACAGAGGAAAACAACATGGCTGTTGTGCTGAAAGATTCAGACAGTAGTAATGACCTGCCCAAAGCAGTACTGCATCTGATTTCAGGGGAATATCCGGGTGTTGCGCGTAGCGCAGGGGTATTGACCAAAGAAGACGTGATCAAGATCAAACAGTATGTGAAGAAAGGCTTGTCGCTGCCGAGCGAGTTGCCGGAAGTCGAGTCTTATCTGAAATACACCAAAGTGAATATCGCCGGCCTGGAGCCAAGCGATATTCAAGTTTTATTCAAAAAAATCCGCATTCACGCCGCCAGTTGGGATGCGGTGGAAAACAAGATCGTCCAGCAAAGCATCGACTTGAGCTCTGCGGCTAAAAACATCGTCAGCAGTGGCGGGGAAATCATTTCCGTGATCAAGGAAATGCCGATCATGGAGCGGGTCCGAACCACCCTGGGCGGGCTGAGCAACCGTGATCTGGAAGGCATCACCTACACCTCTGACGACGGTGAAGTGGCGTCGGCCGTGACAGAAATCATCGAGTTGATGAAGGTCGATATCAAACGTCAGCAGGGCGCAACGAAAGAGCTGAAAGACCGAATTTCAAACTTCAAGATCGAGCTGGCGGGCGGCGAACTGTCGACGGGCAAGCGGGTATTCGGGTTGCAGTCCGAGGTCAAGGCCAAGTACGACTTGATGGAGCGCAGTAACTTGCTCGAATCCATCGCCAGTTCCAAGGAAACCATTCGCACCAAAAAAGACCGGATTACCCAGTTGGACAAGGACTACGACTATTACGTCGGCATGTCGTTCTCCGGCGGGCTGCCGATCTTCTGGCCGATTTCAGGCTCGATCTTTGGCCCGAAAGCCGAAACCGCGCGCAAAGAGCGCAATGCGCTGAAGGCCGAAGTTGACGCGTTGGAGTTGGCTGTCAGCGGTAAGGAAAACCTGCAGAGCGCGATGGAAAGTTCATTGTCGAGCTTCGGCGACCTCGGCATTCGCATGGCCGGCGCTGAAGCGGCGCTGAATATCCTGAACACAATGTGGCAAACCATCCTGAGCAAGATCGATGCGTCGGCCGAGCAATTTGGCCGCATCAACAATGCTTTGCGCCTGACGTCCTTTGTCGCTGAGTTCGCGCTGGTGATTGACCCGTGGCGCGACGTGAAAAACACCGCTGGTGAGCTGGTGGCCACGTTTAATGAAGCCCTGGAAGAATACAAAAAGAACTTCGACTGATTGCTCGGCGACCAAAGGATGACTGCCATGAACAATGTGACACCGATCGACACCCAACTTATTCCCGATATCGATGTAAAAAAAATCATTCAAACCATCCGCGACGTTTCGAGGTTGGCCAGCTTCAGAAAGGACCGGTCTGACGTCTTGCAGGAAAGGGCGCAACGGATCGCCGCGTACTTGAACAACATCGACAAAACCATGCGCGAATCTTTCCCCGTATTACTGACCGCGCTGAATGGCGCCTCTGGCCAGAGCTACTTTGATGCCCTTGCCGAGTTGAACGACGCCTTGGCCAGGAACGATCTGACGGCGCAGGATCGGCAAGTCGTCAGCGAGGAAGTGCTGAACATCAAACGCAACATCGAGGCCATGCTGGAAGGTGTCGAGACCAAGTTTACCGATCGCTCGCGGTTTCTCGAGAACGAAGTACGCAGCCTCTACAGGGTCGAAATAGATGAGCGGGCGGATGAACCGCTGAAAGTGGCCAGGGCGCGTAAAGCCAGAATCCTGCTGGAGCTCAATGATCACAGCCTGAGCAAAGCCAAATACGAGCAACAGCGGGACACGCTGATCAAGGCGCAAGACGTGATTCGCGAATTCAACCTGGCCGACATGTATAAAAACTACATCCCTGACGCCAAAGCGCTGGATGGGCTGGACATGGAGAATCCGAAAAAAGAAGCGGTGAAGCAGGGGATTGAACTGGTCAGAAAGGTGCTGGGCGTTGTGTCTGACGGCATCAAATACAGCGAGCTGGCGACCTCGCGAAATAATCTGGACAAGGAAATTCAGGCACTCACTCAATCGATGGAAGGACTGAACAAGGAGCTTCAGGCCGCTGAAGATGCTTTATCCGATATCAGCGCCATTGTAGAAATAAGCGGCCAACGCCGAGTCGTCGGTGAGGAACTCATCGCCGTGGCGGGCGTGTGGCTGGGCTTTTCGATGAACCTCGATCATCTGAAAAGCACGGATTACACCCAGGCCGAGTTATCCAGGTTTCTGAATCGCTACACAGCGCATCTGGAGAAGCTGAGCGGCGATTACAACAGCATCATGATCCACTAGAAAACCAGCGACCCAAACGAAGTTCGCCCCCAGGTCGAATGACATCGGCCTGGGGGCGAAGTTTGAGAGCGTCTGCGCCAGGGCTAATCAGCCCCTGACACGGCTCAAGGAAAATGACAGGGATTTTTTGATCAGTCTGGCAATCGGGGTTTCTATTTTTTTGTGGATGATATGAGACACAGCAATCATCAAGGCGATGGTGCCCCACAACAGCAAGTGCGGATTCACCGCCGGATAAGCCACGTTAAAGATCATAAAGCCGATCATTTGATGCAGCAGGTAAAGCGGGTAGGTCAGCGCGCCTAATGCCGTCCAGTTCAATGCCCCTATGGCTGCCGTTTTGTTCATCGCGATCAAGAAAAACGTCATGAAGAACAGGGTAATGACGCTGCATACGATCAGAGGATGGAATTCGGTTGGATATTTGGTTTCAAGCAATGCGGCCCAGACGATTGCGGTATAGCAAGCCAATGCCAGTGCGCCTGCCAACAGCAGAACTCGTGTTTTTGTGAATCCCTTGGCCCAGATAAGGTAGAACGTTGCCCCCGCTATGAAATAGGCGGCGTAATCAGTAATCAATATCGAGCGTAATTTTTCAAAAGCGAGGACTTCGGCGGTGGCAGAGATCAGTAGCCAGAGCACGAGGCAGGTCTCTATTTTTTCGATTTTCTTGAAACCCAGGAGAATGGAGATCATCAGGTAAAATTTTATTTCTACAAACAATGACCAATAAACGCCGTCTATCAACGGCACATCCATCAGGTCTGCAAGGAATGCCATGTTAATCATGTATTGATAAAGATCAGCCGTAAATCTGGGTGGTCCGATGGCGAGCGTGATTATAAAAGTGAGGGTGCAGCACACCCAGAAAGCCGGGCAGAGGCGAACGACGCGGGAGATGAAAAACACCTGGAGATTATTGCTCGAAGCGGTCATCAGAATGACGAATCCGCTGATCATAAAAAACAGCTCGACACCTAAATAACCGTATTTGGCTGTCTCCGCCAATAACGGGTAGGGCATTGCAGACATGTCACCCTTTGCATAGCCGCGAAACGCATAGTGAAAAAACACGACGGCGATTGCCGCAAGAAAGCGCAGCAAATCCAATTCTTTGAGCCGACGGTTGATCACGTAGAGGCGCTCCAGACATGTTAGCGCTGATTGAAAACTGACCACCTTGGCGATTGAAACCCGGCCCAGAGCGGACGCTATGGCAGCAGTAGCGCTGACACCGTTTGTGCAACGGCTATCGACGGCGTTGCCACACCTTGACGTAGTCGACTTCGAAGGTGGAGGGCAGGTCCGCATCGTCGACCACGCCGAACCATTTCCACATGGCCTCGCTGTCAAAGACGATCTGCATGGGGAAGAAGAAGTGGGTGTTCTTCGACTCCCGGACCAGCACGCCATCGACGTACCAGCGCAGGGTGTCGGGCTGCCAGTCGAAGCCGTAGACATGAAAGTCGCTTGCCAGGCGCCAGGGGCTGATCCAGGTGCTGCCATTGGCGATATGTTCGGTGCTTTGCGGCGTGGCCCATAGGTGGGCGTTCATGTTGTAAGACTGGTCTGAGGCTGCGTTTTTGGTCTTGCCGCCGATTTCGAAAATGTCGATTTCGGTGGCGTTGTCAGCCATGCCCGTCCACGCCAGCCAGAAGGCGCTGGACGCTGCGGAGTTCATGGGTTTGGCCCGTGCTTCGTAATAACCGTAGAAGCCGCGTTCAAGGGTGCGGACCATGGCTGAGGTGTAGTCCTTGAAACCGAGCTGGACGTATTTCTGCGGCAAGGTTTCCTTGCGAAAGACAATGTTCAGGTGGCCATTGTTGACGGTGGCGTTGGCCGGCGTGAACAGCGCCGGTTTGCGTCCGAGCGATTCGTTGCCGATGGCGTTGTTGACGTGCCAGCGCCCGGTGTCGAGGGTGGTGCCATTGAAGTCGTCGGACAGTTTGGTGTCGAGCACCCACTGACCGGCATTGGCCTGATCGGACAGCGGCAGCTGGGCGCTGGTCCGGTTCGGCGATGGGCCCAGCGGTCCGACACGGGTCCAGGTATTGGCGTGTGCCGGGATGGCCACTGACCACTTGTCCGCCAAGTACTGAAAGGCACGCTGGCGCTCGGCGAGGGAGGCAAATGGACGGTCGTACACCAGCACTTCAGCGATGTCGCCGCGAAAGTTTTCGGAGTGGCCGACGGCATTGCGCCCGACGGCGTACGGACCAATCGGCACGTCGTACAGCTCAAGGACAGAAACCGTTGGTTCATACGCGGCGGGCTGTTGCAGGCTGATGGCGAAATTCGGCAACACGTTATCGTTATTGGCGGTTAGCGGGCGTGAACTGAACAACCGTTGCCAGGGATCGACCGGGGTTTGTTCGGGCAATCGACGGGACACGATCAATACCGTCACAGGGCCTTTGGCGGTGCGGATTGTTTTGCCGATAAACCCTGAGGCGCCACTGAAACGCACGACCGAATGGCCATTCAGGGCGTTGTCGATCCGCTGTGGCTGCGAGGTGGCATCGTCGACCGTGGCGTCATTGGCCTCGCCGGACTTGTCGCGCCAGCGCTGGAGACGGTTCTGCGCATCCAGGGTCATGGTTGACCCATCGGCGGCGTCCAGCCACAACACGAGCCCGGCAGTGGGTACGCGGGGAGGCGCTTGTGCTGCGTTGCAAACAAGCGACGCCGACAGCAGGAGTGCCAGTAGACATGCTTTGAACATCGACATCACTTCACCGCAATGGGCGCCGGAATTTCGAATGAAGACTGATACCCCTGCGGGTTGCATGACTGCCAGCGCCAGGTATCGATGATCATTTGTTCCAGGCCGCGTTGCGCGTTCCAGCCCAGTTCGCGTCCAGCCTTGCTCGGGTCCGCCCAGCATTTGGCGATGTCACCGGCGCGGCGCGGGGCGAAGTGGTAGGGAATGGTGATGCCGGTAATGTCCTCGAAACTATGGATGATCTGCAGCACGCTGTAGCCGATGCCGGTGCCGAGGTTCCAGGCATTGAGGCCGCTGTGGTGCTGCAACACCTGCAACGCTTTGAGATGACCGTTGGCCAGGTCGACCACATGGATGTAGTCGCGCACGCAGGTGCCATCCACGGTGGGATAGTCGCAACCATAAACCGTGAGTTCGGGAATCCGGCCAATCGCGACCTGCGTCAGGCACGGCAACAGGTTGTTGGGGCGGCCCTTGGGGTCTTCGCCGATCATCCCGCTTTCGTGGGCACCGATCGGGTTGAAGTAGCGCAATAAGCCGATGCTCCAGCGTGGGTCGGAGTTGCACAGATCGGTCAGCAACTCTTCGATCATGAGCTTGGTGCGGCCGTAGGGGTTGACCGGTTTGCCGGTGCCGAAATCTTCGGCAATCGGCGTTCGTGTGGGTTCGCCGTACACCGTGGCCGATGAGCTGAACACCAGTTGGAACACGTTGTTGCGCGCCATCGCTCGGCACAGGTCAAGCGTGCCGGCGACATTGTTGGCGTAGTAGTCCAGCGGCTTGCGCACGCTTTCTTCAACGGATTTGAGGCTGGCGAAATGAACCACGGCCTCAATGTCGTAGCGGCTGAAGATCTCGTCGAGCAGGATCGAGTCGCGAATATCGCCATTGATGAATTCGACCCGGGTCCGGGTCAGTTGCTCAAGGCGCGCGATGCACTCTCGACAACTGTTGCACAGGTTGTCGAGCACCAGCACATGCTGTCCGGCATTGATGAACGCGAGGGCGGTATGGGAGCCGATGTAGCCGGCCCCGCCAGTGATCAGCGTGGTTTTGCGCATGGTGAGGTCTTCCTGTCTCAGGGACTGAATTCAGCGAGCGGTGAATACCGATTTGAATTCTTGCGGCCAGCGCGGATGCATGACGCTGTAGGCCACGGCGTAACTCAGCACGCCCACTACGATGCTGCAGAGCAGGTGCAAGTAGCCTTGAAAACCCAGCCGCGGCGACACCACCAGGACGGTGGCGGCCATGACCAGCGAAGCGATCACGCTGCGGTAATTAGCGTCGAGGAAGCGTTGCCAGCTGTAACCAATGGCGGCGTTAAGGCCGCGGATTTGCAACGGTGTGATGACCAGCATCCGCGCCAGCAAAGCGAGGGCCGCGGCCATGCCGCCATACAGGTTGCCCAAGCCGTAGACCAGCGCCAGCGCCAGCACCGTGGTTGCCACTTCCGCCTTGATCGTGAGGTGGCTGCGATTCACCGCCACCAGCGCGGTGGTGGCGTACATCGCGCTATTGCCGATGGCCGCCGTGCAGGCCAGCACTTGCAGCAGCGGAATGGCTTCGGCCCACGTGGCGCCGAATATCAACAGGATCAGGTCGTTGGCCGTGAGCGCGATGCCGATGAACAAGGGCGTCAACAGAAAGCCGCTCACGGCCGTCGAATCGCCAATGATCCCGAGCAGGCGCAACGGCTCTGCGCTGCGCCGGGCAAACACCGGCAGCGCATAGCTCAGCAGACCGTTATAAATCGCGGTGCGTGGCAGCTCGATGATGCGCATCGCCATGTTGAACATGCCAACCGCGTTCGCGCCGGCCGTCATGCCCAAGACCACGTTGACCCCACGTTGCAGCGTTTGCGAACTCAGCGAGTTGATGGCCACCGGTGCGCCAGCCTTCAACAGTTCGCGCAGGAACGGGCCGTCGATGTAAAAGGCAATGCGTCGCGGGTCTGCGCGCATCAATACAACAATGGACACGAACTCCATGATCAGCGCCTGGGCAATGACCGCCCAGGCTCCCAACCCCCAAAGCGCAACAGCGACGCCGCCGACGCCACCTGCCACTTTGCCCAGTAATGTGCGCGACGCCAGCATCCTGAAGTTGCCGCTACGGCGCATCTGCGCCACATAGACCCGCGCCATCATGGTGAAGAGGATTTTCACCGACGCCACTGCCGTCATCCATTGCAGCACCGGGTCGGGCGTGTACAGCATCGCCGCACCCGAGATGACGGCGATGGACACCAGGCTCACGAGTACCGCCGCCCAGAACGCCGTGGAGATGTGTTTGTCTTCCAGCCGTTCGAGTCGTACCAGCGGGTCTTCCAGCACCGATGAATACACCAGGCCGATCAACTCGACGATGGCGATGATGACCGTGCCCACCCCCAACTCGGCGGGCGACAGCAGCCTGGCATACGCGACAAAGGTAATCATCGAGAGGAAGATCAGGCCGAATTTCTCGGTGAAGATCCAGATCAATGTCACCAGACGATGGTTGGCCATGGCGAATACCGGTTCAATGAGCGGTGGTTGACGCCGTTGCCTTGCGCCAGGATCGGGCGCAAGCATTGAGGTAGCGCAAGGTCGGTTTGCCGCTATCGAAGATCAGCGCTTGCCAGGAATAGTCGAGCATTCGCCGGTAGACGCCGAGCACGTCGGCGTACTCACCTTTGCGGGAAAAGGCATTGAGAAAGTCGGTGTGGTTGCCCAGCACGAAATCGATCCGCTGTTGCTTGCTGAGCTGTGCGCCATAGCGCGCGAGGTAAACCTCGATGAACCTGATCTTGTTCGGGTAGTACTTCTTCGGTTGCGCGGTCATGTTGCCGCCGTTGACCGTGCGCTCCAGCAGCACCTGCGGCACCGTGTGAATTTCCCAGTGTTCGGCGATCCGGGTCCACATGTAGCGGTCTTCGGAGTAACGCAGGCTGGCATCGAAGCCACCGAGTTGCATGATCACGTCGCGCTTGACCAGCGCGGTGGACACGCCATTGACCACGTTGGCGTGGATGAAATCGTAGAAATGCCGGCCGTTCTTGCGCCGGTTGTCCAGTTGCCGCCTGCCGTCGCTGTAATTGACCTGCGCGTAGCAGTCGATCAGCCCGACCGGATGTCCCTGACGACTGAGTTCGTCATACAGGGCCAGTTGCAGCTCCAGCTTTTGCGGGCGCCATTGGTCATCGGCATCGAGCATCGCCACAAACGTTTCCTCGGAGTGGCGCATTCCGTGGTTGCGCGCGCTGGCCTGGCCTTCGTTGGCTTGCTGCAACAGCGTCAGGCGAAACGGCGCCGCAAAGTCCTTGACCCGTTGTGGTCCGTCATCGGTGGAACCATCGTCGATGACGATGACGTGATCCGGCAGGCGGGTTTGCCCGGCCAGGGACGCCAGTGTTTGCTCAATGCTGTCGGCGCCGTTGTACATCGGAATCACGACGCACACGGAATGCGGTAACGCGGGGGCTTGGTTGGGCACGGGTGTTTCTCCTTTGATTACGCCTTGGCTGAATCGCGCGGTAATGCCCTGCCGGACGGACGCTGGCGCAGGGCTGCCGCTGATAACTCGGGGTAGGTCGCGTGGTGGTGCCGAAAGGACAGGGCCAGGGTGCAGAACACCAGAAACTCGGCGGAGCGGTAGTTGGGAATCACGTACGCCACGTAATTGGTGACGGCGAACAGGCCGATGATCACCAGGGCGCTGGCGCGAAACTGCGCCGTCTGGTTGGCCGTCACGGCGCGGTATTGTTTGAGCAGCGCTTCGCCAAGCAGAAGCGCCAGTGCCGTCAGTTGGATAACGCCGCCGTTGAGCAGGGTTTCCATGTAGCCGCTGTGAGCGTTTCCGATATAGCCCCAGCGGGTAATGAACGCATCGGCATCCGGGCTGGACCAAAAGGCGCCGAAGCCATACCCCTTGAGAAACTGTCCGTCGATAAACGGCGCGAGCAGCTCCCAGATCAAGGTGCGGTCGGTCAGTGACGGGTCACGGCCGGCCATTTCCAGCAATACCGCAAAGTTGCTGTACAGAAACAGGCAAACCAGCAGGTAGAGGAGGGTGCAGCCCAGGAACATCAACTGCGAGCGATTGATGCGCAAGCGGATCAATGTGAGGAAGTACCAATAGCTGATGGTGCCGGAAATAATCAGCACCACCCCGGTTGCCGACTGGGCGAGGAAGATGGCAACCAGCGAACAAAACGCACAGAAGAGTGCCCAGGGATTGCGCTGGCGAATCATCGGTAGCAACAGCAGGATGGCAATCGCGTTGAGCCGTGCGCCGGCGTTCTTCTCGGCAAAAATCCCCTTGAAGGCGCCGTCGCGAATGCCGCCGGACAGGAACGCGACCCCAGGCATGACCACGGCGAGTATCAACCCGATCAACGCCGCCGCGCCGATGGCACAGCCGAGCATGAAGGTGATCTTTTCAAGGGGGTAGTTGTAGGCAATGAAACCGGCAAAAAACACCACGCTGAGCATCGCGATAAAGCGCTTGAGACTCAGCATCGGGTCATGGGACCAGCCTATCGAGGCGATGACACAGAACATGAACAACAGCAGGAAGAAGTTGCTGCGGTAAAAGGTTTTGCTGAGGAACACCTTGTTGCGGATGAAAAAGAAGAGTGGCACCAACAAGGTGATGAGGCCGCAGACCTGGTTGGCGACGCTGCCTTCGAGGTCTTTATCGATGTCGCCGAAGCTTGCGGCGCCACCCAGGCCGAGGACAAACGTAATCACCTGGATGTAGAACAGCACGCCGAACAAGGTGAAGCCATCGCGCAGCGTCGAGTATCTGATCTGCAATGTGCTCATGAGGATGGGCTCCCGAGCAACGCGGTGAGGTAGGTCTGCACTGCGCTGGCGTTCATGAATCGGGTGGCGGCATCCAGGCGCGAATGACGCTGCAGATCTCGCGGCGTGGACAGTTGCAAGGCAATCGCCTGCGCCAGTGCGGGCGGGTCGTCGACGGCGACAAGCGGTGCGACGAGGCCGCCGATCAGGATGTCCTGAGGCCCATGTGGGCAGCGGGTCGCCACCACCGGCGTGCCGGTGGACAAGGCTTCTACCAGCGCGTTGGGACTGCCCTCGAAGCGTGACGACAGCACAAAACAATCGGCCGCGGCCACTTCGGCCAGGGGATCACCGGTGTAACCCGGCAGGTCGAAGCGATCTGCCACGCCCAGCGCGCGGGCCTGATCAAGCAATTGCGCCCGAAGCGCGCCTTCGCCAAAAATGATCAAGCGGGCGTCGGAATCCGGCATTGAGGCGAACGCCGTGATCAAGGTGTCGAAGCCTTTTTGCGGCGCCAGGCGACCCACCGCCACGATCACCGAGCTGGACTTTTCCAGCAGCCAACGGTGGCTGGGCAACCCCGGGGGCTTGTCGCGGAAGTCGTTGTCGAGCACCGGGTTGTCGGCAATGGTCACGTCCTGGCGGCGGGCAATGGTGGTATCGATCAGGTCCTGGGCGACACCGCGCGAGACGCAAATCACCGGGTTGGGAATCAGCCGATACAGCAGCGGCGCCACCAGGTACGCGGCCCGCACCATGAAGTCGGGGTTAACATGCTTATCATGGGAAAAGGCATTGCGCTCACTGACGTGCAGCCGTGCCAGCGTGCCGGACAGCGCGGCAGCAGCGATCGCCACCACGTTGACGTGAGTCAGGGCTGCCAGTTGCGCGTCAAAGCGATTGGCGCGAAGAAATCGCGCGAGTGCCGGCACCGCACGGGCGCTGCGTGGGCTGCGCAATTCAACCTTTTTCACCCGCGGGTCGAGGTGCGCGGCGTGAAGGCCGCCGCCGGTGAGCATCAGCAACGTCACGTCGTTGCCCGCGTCGACCAGCGCTCCGGCCAGGCGCGCCATCATTTTTTCCGCCCCGCCTGCGCTGAGGTCATGCAGGATAATCAGCAATTTTTTCATTGATTCCATACCTGGTAATACGCCTGCGCCGCGTACTGGCTGGTGTATTGGCGGATGGCGTCGGTGACCATTTTTTCGCTGGGTGCAACCTGATCCCGTGAAGTCAGGCTTTGCAGCATTCCATTGGCCAACGCCGGTACGTCGTTGACCTCGACCAGTTGACCCAGTCGGCCGTTGTCCAGCAGTTCCCTGGGCCCGGTCTCGCAGTCGCTCGCCAGCACGGGCGTGCCCAACGCCAGCGCTTCGATCAGCACAGTCGGCATGCCTTCCTGCACGGAACTCAGAATGAACAGTTGCGCGTGCTTGAGCAGTGGATAGGGGTTGCTGAGGAAACCGGTGAAGTGCACCCTGTGAGCGATGCCCAGTTGATTGGCTTGAGTGGTCAATGCGTCGCGCAACGGGCCGTCGCCAGCGATCACCAGATCCGGCAGCGCTTCGCTGTGCAACGCCAGGGCGTAGGCCTCGAGCAACAGGTGCAAACCTTTGGGTTCTACCAGACGGCCCAGGCTCAACCAGTAATCGCGGGGTAATCCGGCGAGCAGCGGTGCCTGTGAGGCTTGCAGCAGTTGTTCGGTGACGACTGCGTTGGGGCAATAACGGATTCGCTGCTGCCCCCATGGCATTAAATCGACGAGGGTCTGGCGCAGGGCCGTGGAGACTGTCACGACCTTGCCGCTGCCACAGAGGTACAAGGTGTAGAGCAGGCGCAGGCTTGAGGGACCGGTTTTCTGTTCAGTGCAATCCAGTGTCGCGTGTCGGCTATATATGACTTTGCAGGAGCTGCCCAACGTGGCGAACCAGGTGCAGAGGTTCGCCTGCTCCTTGGCGGCGATGAGGTGGGTGACGCCGTCGCGGCGAATGAGCCGGCGCAACAGGACGATGGACTTGAGCAGACCGACGATGCCGCTGCCGCCGCCGTTGAAGCTTTGCACACCTTGCGTGTCGGGCAGGTCTGCGTTCATGACGAAAAAACTCACCCGTCGGCCGTCCTTCAGAAACTGCTCGGACAACCGTTGCTGGACGCGCTCGACACCGCCACCCGACTTGAAATCCTTGAGAATAAACAGGATGTGCATGGTCATTCCTCAACGCTGATGGCGACTTTGCGTGAAGCGACGAGCGCCAACAGGTGCACAAAGTTATTGGGGTAGTCGATGAGGTAGCGCTTGATCGTATGGGGCTCGCGATACATGCGATAAAACGCGCGCAGATGCAGGCGATCGATCACGGCCGGGTAATAGTCGCGGGTGGCCATGGCTTCCTGGCGAATGAACCCGCCACAGGTGAAGGCGACACCGCTGAAACCGGCACGCAACGCATCCTGCTCGAATTGCTCTTGCAACCCGGCGCCCAGGCCGACGATCAGGATGTTCGCTTCGCTGCGGCAGATGTCCGCCTGGATGGTCCTGGCCTGCGACGCATCAAAGTAGCCGTTGTGCTGACCGGCGATGGTCAACCGCGGATAGCGGGCCTTAATCTTGCTGATGAACAGGTCCAGTTCAGCTTGCCGGGCGCCAACGAAATACACGCGTTTGCCCAGTTGCTCGGCGCTGCCCAGTACAAGGTCGGCAATCGAGGTGAAGTCAAAGCTGACCCTGCCGATCGACTTGCCGGTCACGCGAGACATGAACGTCGACATCAGCATGCCGTCGCAAAAATAGGCGACGGTGCTTGGGGTCTGCTCGAAGAAGCTGCTGATGGACGCAAAGTTGATGAAGGAATAGGCCTGGTTGGCCTCCAGTAATTTCGGCGAGTAATGCCCGACTAATTCCAGCTTGACCATGGCGCGGCTCCTTTCAGATGACTGAAGGGGTCTGCCGCCCCACGGATACGTAGGTGAAGCCGCGTTTGCTCAAACGCTGCGGATCGAACAGGTTGCGTCCATCAAAAATCAGCGGTTGCTTGAGCCGCTGGCTGAGCAGGTCGAAATCCGGCGCCCGAAACGCTTGCCACTCGGTGACGATGATCAACGCGTCGGCATTTTTCAGTGCCGCTTCCTTGGTGCCCGCCAAGGTCAGGTCATCGCGCGAGCCATAAATGCGCTGGGCCTCTTCCATGGCTTTGGGGTCAAACGCCTGGACGCTGGCGCCGGCCTGCCACAAGGCCTCCATCAATACGCGGCTGGGGGCTTCGCGCATGTCGTCGGTGTTGGGTTTGAAACTCAGCCCCCACAGGGCAAAGGTCTTGCCGCGCAGGTGGCCGTCGTAGTGATCTAAAATTTTTCGGTACAGGCTGGTTTTCTGTTCCTGGTTGCGCGCTTCGACGGCCTTGAGCACCCGGGCGTCAATGTCGACATGGGTGGCGGCATGGATCAGCGCCTTCACGTCTTTGGGAAAGCACGAACCGCCGTAACCGAGCCCCGGGTAGATAAATTGATAACCGATGCGTGGATCGGAGCCGATGCCGTGGCGCACCTTCTCGATATCCGCGCCCAGTTTTTCCGCGAGGCAGGCCATTTCGTTCATGAAGCTGATCTTGGTCGCCAGCATGCAGTTGGCGGCGTACTTGGTCAGTTCGGCGCTGCGAACATCCATGATGATGATTTTTTCGTGGTTGCGATTGAACGGTTCATACAGTTCTCGCATCACCTCTTCGGCGTGCGGGCTGTCGGTGCCGATGATGATGCGGTCCGGGCGCATGCAGTCTTCGACCGCGCAGCCTTCCTTGAGAAATTCCGGGTTGGAGACCACATCGAACGTCAGATCGCTGCGATGGTTGTCGGCCAGCACTTGCTCGATTCGTGCGCGCACCAGGTCACCGGTGCCCACCGGCACCGTGGATTTGCCGACAATGATGTGATGACGGTCCATGTTCAGCGCAATGGTTTGCGCTACGTCCAGCACGTATCGGAGATCGGCCGAACCGTCTTCGTCGGGCGGCGTACCCACAGCGATCAACAGCACGTCGCCATGATGAACGGCGTCGGCCAGGTCGGTGCCGAACCGCAGTCGCCCACTTTGGTAATTGTCGCGCACCAGGCTTTTCAGGCCCGGCTCGTAGATGGGCAGGGTGCCTTCCTTCAGCGCCTCAACCCTGGCGGCGTCGACATCGACGCAGAGCACGTGGTGCCCGACCTCTGCCAGTGCGGCGCCTTGGACCAGGCCCACGTAACCAATACCGAATACGCTCACATTCATGGTCAAACCTCAGGTGGTCGTGACAGAAATCAACGGTGGGGCAGGGGGACAGCAGAGGCGGGGCAGGGGGTCAGTAGATGTTTTTCGAGAACAGCGTGAAGGGGGTCTTGATGAGGATCTTGATGTCGAGCCACAGCGACCATTGGTTGATGTAGTTGAGGTCCTGGGCCACGCGCAGCTGCATCTTTTCCACCGTCTCGGTTTCCCCGCGATGCCCGGTGATCTGGGCCAGCCCGGTGATGCCTGGCTTGAGGCGATGCCGGGCCATGTAGGCGCGGACCTTGCCGGTGTAATAAATGTTGTGGGTGACGGCATGCGGGCGCGGGCCCACCAGGGCCATCTGGCCGAACAAGACATTGAACAGCTGGGGCAATTCGTCGATGGAGCTGCGGCGCAGGAAGCGTCCAACCGGCGTGATGCGCTCATCGTCGCGGGTGGCCTGGCGCACTTCGCGGTCGTCGTGGACGCGCATCGAACGAAACTTCCAGACCTTGATCACTTCACCGTTGCACCCGTGGCGGTTTTGCTTGAACAGCACCGGACCTGCAGAGGTCAGCTTGACGGCGGCCGCCACCACCAACAGCAATGGGCTGAGCAGAATAATCGCCAGCGTGGCCAGGCTGCGTTCGAACAAATCCTTGCAAAACAGGCTGGCGGGATGCGAGCTGATCAGGCTTTCATTGAGGTAAATGGCGGGCATTCGCTCGATTTCCGAAATCGAATGATTGAGCAACACCATGCTGCCGAAATCCGGGATCCACACCACGTCGACATTCATGTCCAGCAGGTCGATGTAGAGCGCTTCGATGGTCGCGGCATGGGCCATCGTCAGGACGATGTAGACGCGGCGCACTTCCAGGCGGGTGATGATCTCGCGGATCGCATCAACACGACCGAGCAGCGGCAGAATACTGGGGGCCGGGCCGCTGTCATCGGCGGCGGCGATGAAGCCCAGAACCAGCGCGCGGTTCGGCCTGGAGAGTTTTTTCGCCAGCTCATGAGCGGTCGGGCAGGTGCCGATGATCACCGAGCGACGCTCGTTACAGACCATCCGCGAGTGCAGGCGGGCGAAGTAATGCAGGGGTAGAAAACTCGCGGCCTGGACTACGAAGCCCAGTACCGCCCAGACCATAATCACTTGGCGCGAATAAATCGCACTGGTCTGCGTGATGAAGGCAATCGCCGCCAGCACAGCCAGCAGGATCAACCAACCCGCGAGCAATCTACCGAGCCCGACCAACAGGCCATGGCGTTTGTGGTAGACCTGCATCACGCTGTAAATCGGCACTGAACCGAGCACCGTCAGAATGATCAGGATGCGGTATTCGCTGGTCAGACTGCCAACGCGCCAATACACAAGCGCCATCAGCAGCGAGGTGGCCAGTGTCAGTGCACACAGCCACTGCCCCCAGAATGTCAGGCCTCGGCGATGTGTCATGTGAGCGGTATAGAGCGGTGTCATGGGCTTGACCTCAAGGCAGAAAAATCCATCAGCGCTGATCGGCAGGCACGGCGTGTCTTCCGCAGGCTTTTCCGTAGCTCGGCAGAGGTGAAGCAGGGTGTGTGAGGGCAGAAAAGGGGTGTAGCGGCGGGCTGGGTCGCCCGGTGTTACCTGGGCGCGAAGTCGTAGTTATAGAACGCCCGGGAATGGTGATAGCCGTACTTGCGCGCCTTGCGCAGGTCCACCTGGTTGAGCACGGTGCCAAATACCGGCACCTGGCTCTGCTGCAACATGGCGATGCCTCTTTGCACCTGGCTGATCGGCGTGCTGTCGGCCTTGACCACATACACCACGACATCCGAATGCTTGGCCAGCAACAGCGCGTCGCTGATCAACTCCGCAGGCGGGGAGTCGATAATGATGTGGCGGTAACGCGACCTCAGCGCCTCCAGCATGCGCGCCATGCGCGGCGAGCTGAGCAGATCCTGCGGCGGCGGCTGGCGTGAGGGGTTCAGCGCATCGGCAGGGGACGGCAAGCGTGGCGCGGCGAACAGATCCAGCGAAGGGGGCATGACTTTTCCGGCCGGCAACATGTCCAGGTTACCCACCGAGACGATGCAGTCTTCGAGCCTGGCAGTGCCGGCAATGACATTCGCCAGTCCCGGGCTGTCAGGTGGGAAATCAAAGTTCAGCGACAAGGTTGGCTTACGCATGTCGGCATCGATCAGCAGCACACGCTCCAGGGACGTCAGTGAACTGGCCAGATTGTTGGCAATGGTGCTTTTACCCTCACCGGCAACGGTCGACGTTACCAGCACCACCTGCGACGGCATTTCGCTGCTTTGCAGCATCAACCAGGTGCGCAGATTGCGAATAGTCTCGGAAAAGCGCGGGTTATCGTTGTCTTCGAACAGGCGCGCCAGTTGCCGGCGACTTTTCTTCATGACCAACGGCACGACGCTGAGCAGCGGAATGTTAAGCGCGCTTTCGATCGTCTCGTCGGATTTGAAAGTATTGCTCAGACTGTCGAACAACAGCGCCAACGCGACGCCGATCACCGCCGCGATTAACCCGACAATCCCCACAATGAGTGTCTTACGGGGTTTGCTCGCGTCGACGGGAACAATGGCCGGATCGACGATGCGCACTTTTGTCGAGTCCATGTCGGCGGTGGCCGTGGTTTCCTTCAAGCGGGTGACGAAGGTTTCATACAGCGCGCGGGAGCTGTCGACCTCGCGCTGGAACTCGCGCAACTGGAACTCTTTGCGAGCGATGTCCTGGATTTGCGCCTTGTTGCTATTGAAGGATTGGCGGAGCGAGGCTTCGCTGGCCGAGGCAAGCTGGTATTGCCGTTCAATACCGGCCACCACCTGTTGCACCTGCAGTTGCAGGCTAGTCGTGGCGGTGCGTAATTCGGACTGCGCGGAAATCAGGCTCGGGTGTTTTGGGCCATAGCGTCCCGCCAGTTCCTCCACCTTGGCCTGGGCCGCGGCCCGGTCCGCCTGGAATTTCTGGACCAAGGGGTTGCTCAAGACCGCAGGCACGCTGGAGAGTCGGCTCAGATCGCCGTTGCTCAAGGCCTTCGCCTGGCGGTACTCGCTCTCGGCTTCAGCGCGGTTGCGACGGGCATCGACCATGCGATTACCGGTCATTTCCAGTTCGTTGGCGCTGATGGTAGCCACCCCGCCAACGTCGACCAGACCTTGCTCTTCCCGGTAGCCCTGCAGCCTTTTCTCGGCGACACGCAAGTTGTCGCGCAGCTTGACCAGGCGTGTGTTCATCCAGGCCGTGGTGGTTTGCGAGGATTTTTCGCTGGTGTCGAGCTGGCTGTCGGTAAAGCCTTGGGCCAGCGCGTTGGCTGCCGCTGCGGCCAGAACAGGGTCCGGCAGCTCGACCTCGATTTCGAGCAATTGGCTCTTGCCGACGAACTTGACGCTGGTGTGCAGCATGAGGTTCTGCGTGACCTGATTGAAGACGTCTTCTTCAGTGGGCGCATCTTTGAGCGGCATCAATAGCCCCAGGCCCGGGACCCATTGATCAAGGTCAAGATCGGCCAGCCATTTGCGCGGCGTGAACCAAGGTGTCGGTTGTTGGCGCGGGTCGGTGACCGGGTGGGTCGTCAGGCCGAGTTTTTTCACTGCGCGCTCAGCAAGGTCCCGCGATTGCAGGAGTGCTTGTTGTGTCTGCAAGTAATCAGTGGCGTTGCCGCCTGAATCCTTGACCTGCTGGAAGGACATCAGCGGCGGGGTTTTATCGTTGAACAGCAAGGTGGTGCTGCCGACGTATTGCGGGGTAATGGTCGAGACCACAACGGCCGCCAGCGCACCGCTCAGCAGGACCAGCCAGCCGATGCTCCATTTGGCGCGCCAGATCACTCGCCAAAGCTTTAGAAGATCAATGGTGTCCTTGTCTTCGCTGTACTGCTGGTGCAGATGCGTTTGCAGAGGACGTTCGACGTAGGTGCTAGGGCTGTTGTCCATGATTAGAAAAAGCCTTGTGCAATGGAAATGGTGTCGCCGGGAGCAATCGTGGTGTTTCGCGTGACGTTGTCAGTGAGGGTCGCGCCGCCATCGCCGCGCATGATGGTCACGCGTTTGATTGAGGCGCGCTCGGTCAAGCCACCGCCCAAGGCAATGGCTTTCTCCAGCGTCAGTCCGGGCACGAACGGATAGCTGCCGGGCTTTTGCACTTCGCCATTGATGTAGAACGAACGGTATTCGATCTGGCTCAGGCTGACTTTCGGGTCGATCAGGTAACCCTGTTTGAGCCCGTCGACGATGATCTTTTCAACTTGCCCCGGGGTGAGTCCCTTGGCGGAAATTTCTCCCAGAAAAGGGTATGAAAAGGTACCGGCATCGCTGAGGCGGATCTTTTTCAGGCTCAACTCCGGCTCCCCGAACACGATGATGCGCAAGACATCGCCAGCGGCCAGTTTGTACTGAGTGCCAGGGTCTGCTGCGTAGATAGGGGGTATGAAAACCAGGGCGAATAAAAAACCCAGCGTTTGTGTGTGCATGTCGAGACCCTCTTAAAGGCTGACGTTGAAGCTGATCTGAAACGTGTTGCGGGTGAAACTTTCGTTGTTGGCATCAGAATCGTTGTCGCGGTATCGATAGCCGAGCTCGATATCCAGCCATCGGCGCATCGCATACACCACCGCCAGGTTGTAGTCCTGATAATTGTCGGTGCGGCTTTGGCCTTCATAGACATAACGCCCGATCCCGGCTTGTGCGACCGTGGTGATCCGTTCGGTCCAGCCATGGCGCCAACCGACCTGGGTGAACGTCGACTTCACGGCGTCAGCGCCATCGTCACCTTCGGCGAGCGCCTGGCGCGCGACAAAAGTAAACGTCGAGTAAGTTCGCGGCTTCCATTGCAGGTCTACTTGCCAGGTGGGGTTGTTGAGGTCGTTGGATTCGCTGTTGTCGAAGTTCTTTCGCTCATAACCGAGGCGGACTTTACCCGTCGTGCGGGCCGTGAAATCCCAGACGGCACCGGCAAGCAGCGCATCGGATTTGCTGCTGCGCGGGCTGTTGGCTTGCTGGTAATCGAAGTTGGTGTGGTCATATTCCAGCAGGCCTCGGGTGTTACTGCCGATCCGGTGGTACCAGGTGCTGGTGAGTGCGGTGGTATTGCGTTCTTTGTCGTCGTTGATGCCGTCGGCATTGTCGTAGCGCAGTTCAGCGTAATTGGCGCCGAAATCGATTTGATTGTCCGCGCTTTTGGCGCCGAAGGTATAGAGACCGCCCACTCGCTTGTTGTTGAGCTTGTCATTGATGCCTTCGACCGCAGTCGATTCCGTGCGCTCGTATTTGCGATATTCGGCTTCGAGTTTCAGCCGATGTCGGTCGGTGAACTCCATGATGCTGTCGGCACGGACCCGTTGCGCCGTGTTCGAGGCGTCCGACTCGTCGTGATAGATGTAGCGAGTGGGTTGCCAGATCAGCCGGGTGGCGCTATTACGATCTTCGGCCTTGAGTTCGAAGGAGGGCGCCAACTTGGTGATCATGGAAGACTGTTTATTGTTTTCCAGCTCGCGAAAGTTATCGTCATAACTTTCTGAAAACAGGAACGTCGGCGTGAAATCGAATCCGTAAACATCAATAGGTTGCGGATCAATACTCCAGGCCATTCCAGGATAGAGAGAGGCCATAATCAGTGCGACAGGGCATCGTGACTTCAAGGCCATGCTATAGCTCCTGAGCAAAGGCATACAAAGCGAGTGATTAGTTGTTGGTTTGAAAGGCGGGTTGTTGGCGTTCAATCACGTTTAATGGCAGGCAAACAGGTTGTTCCCGATTAAGAAACTGCAGCAGGATCATCACCCGGTCGGTGCCGTGCGGAGCAAGGAACACCCCCTCCAGTGGCGACAGTGGTCCGCTGATGATCTGCAAATGCTCTCCGGGTTTCAGGGCTTCGTCCGCGCTCGACGCCGATGAATCGAAACAACGTCCACGCAGATGCTCAATGACGTGCTCTGCCACCGTCGCAGGACCATGATTGAATTCGACAATACGACTGACACCTCGCGTCGAGCGTAAGGGCGCCCAATTGTCGTTGCGGCTCAGATGAATAAACAAATACCCGGGGAAGAGAGATTCCAGCACTCGCTGTCGTTTCCCGCGAATGATGCGCTCACTCACTAGCTGAGGGTGGAAGACCACATAGTTTTGTTGAAGCAGGTTGAGGTGGGCACGCTCATCCTGACGTGGCTTGCATTGCAGAAGGTACCAATTAGACCGTTCGGTGCTGATTGCTGACATGCTGGTAAACTCTGTAGTTAGCGAAAGTTTATTCAGGCAGGGCTCTAATGAGGGCTAAAAAGTGTCAAGCAGCGGGCGTCTGGGCATTATGTTGTAACGCGAGGGTGTATCAATAATGAGTCATAACGTGCTTCATGAGCGTGCACACTACTGTGACGTGACGTTATACAGTGCAGCGCATCGGGAATTAAGACAGGGCCAACTTTGCGAGAGACAAAGCTACCGCACGATCCGCACACCGGACCTTTAATGATAGGCAACCAAGTAGTTGTCTCTAAAACGACAGGCGACGAATAAATGAGCGCTCGTGCCTTGTTCAATTGGACCTTGGTAGTTATCGACCAGTCTTCGCAACCTGTCAAACGTTCCCAGTCAAAAAACACGCCATTTATCCAATAGTGAGTTGGCCAACTCTCAAACAGTTGTTTTTTCGGGTTATTTTCATTTCGTCGGGTGAGTGGAAACTTTTTCCGTTCTTTATAGTCGTGAACGATTTGTTAAGTCAGCAGCCCCCATAGTTGGGCATTGTTATAAAGTCTGGACCCTGGTGTGTCATCCAGCGCTTTAACTAATCACCTTTCGGGTTGATGGAAGCAGGGACCATGACCGTTCTTGTCACTGGCACTTCGAGCTTCATCGGGGTGCCGCACGGTCAAGCGAATGTGCCTTGAAGGCCTTGAAGATCGTTCCTTTACCGTCAACGGGCCTTGGGGCTGTCCGGGCATGCACTGGAAAAGGTGTGGCGCGGGGAGGGCGACAGTTTGGTATATTTCAATCGACTGTTTCTCCGTATTGAACATATTGGCAAGCAACCATTAAACAACCAGCAAAAATACATCTTCATTATTATTTTGCGAAAACCTTAATATATGTAGTTGGCGATGGCAATTAATAACTACACTAAATGACCGTTTAGTTTAGTTATAAAAAACAACTTATATCAGCCTCATTATGAAAGAAGGAAACAAGCCGATGCAAAGCCCACCGAATGCTCGAGAACTGATCGCAACCCTCGAGCTGGAAGAACACGTTGAAGGCGGTTACTACCGCAGAACCTTTCAATCGGATCGCCACGCCATGGTCGACACCGAGGGCGGCGAGCGCTATTTGATGACCTCCATTTATTATCTGCTGACCCAGGATTTGCCCATTGGTTACTTTCACTTCAATAAGTCCGACATCGTGCATTACTACCATTTGGGCGATGCGATTCAGTACCGCCTTATTTATCCCGACGGCACCTTGCAATCCGTGGTGATGGGCAGCGACGTCAAGGCCGGCCAGCTTTTACAACTGCATGTGCCTGGTGGAATCTGGAAGGCATCGCAACTCATGCATGGATCTGCAGGTTATGGCCTGATCAGTGAAGCCGTTTCACCAGGGTTCGATTTCACGGATATGGAAATGGGCAGCAGGCAAATACTTACTGAGCGGTTTGCCGAGCACTCAGCGTTGATTGAAAAGCTGACACAGGAGTAACGGTTGCAGTGAGCTGAAAGCGGATGCGGTGTTGGCGCGGGGTGAACGGCCGACGGTGGAACGCGTACGCCTGGAATTGGGGCGTGGCAGTCCGGTGCGGGTTGGCAGCCTGCTGGATCAATGGTGGGCACGCTTGGCCGAACGCCTGAGCGGCGAGACCCGCTTGCCGACGTTACCCGGCGAAGTGTCACAGGCTTTTGTCTTCGTGTGGCAGCAGGCGATTCATCTGGCGCAGGGCATCGCCGAACAGGCGCTAGCGGAGCAACGTCAGGTGCTGATCGCTGATCGCAGAACGCGAACGGGTGGCGGCAGTCGAGAACCAAGCGCGTCAGGACGCGGCGCAATTTCGCCAGCAGGCGGCAGAAGCCGTGGCCGGGCGCCAAGCGGCCGAGGCGCGCCTGGCGGATCTGGAATTGTTACTGTCCCAGCGCCAGCTGCAGATCGAGGACCTGCAACAGCAGCGTGAAAGTTGGCTGCACGAGCTTCGTGAAGCTCAGCAGCACAACCAGATGTTACAACAGGAGCTGCAGGCGCTGCGGCTCAAGCCGAGCAGGAGCGTGTTGCTCAGGAGAACTACGTGCGCGGGGATGAAGACCGCGCGTACCGCGAGGTCGATCGCGCCCGGGAGGAAGGCAAGGATTCAGCAATCCAACTAAAGGAAGTCGGGCGCCACGTCGAGCAGTTGCAACGGCGGCTGGAGTCTAAGCAGGATGAGTTGACTCGTGCTCAGCAAGACGCAGTAGCGCAGCGCGCTCGAGCTGATACGCTCGAAACGCAGTTGCAACTGGCGTTCCAGCCGGCTAAAGCAAAGTCGCGGCCGAGCAAAAAAGCATCCAGTGGGCGTGCGAAAGCACATAACGTCGCTGGTTCGTCCCCTCCATCACGCCAGGGAGGCAAGTAAGCACATTGCCGACATCGTACCGGCTGGTACCCAGCTCACGTCGGCATCCTTTTTGTCCGTGATTGCGGCGTCCAATTCGGGGGGCTGACGGCGATCTATGGAGAGCTGCCGTCAACACTTTGATCCAGTTTCCATGCATTCGCGATTGGGGGGCAGTTGAAGCACGAAATCCTCGCAGATGAGCGCCTCCAATTCATGAGAGGACGTTCTGTTCATTTCAGGGGCTCGCGCCAAGCGGCACTATTCGATCAGGTGCGGAGCTGGCTCAGAACCACCAAGCTGCGAACAATTGCATCGGGGGGCATTACACTACATGTAATGAATTAGTCCTTTACCTACAGTCCTTAATAAAGGCTCAAATCAAAAAAAAGCGCTCAATTAACGCCATTCATACCTTACCCCTCGGCATCGACTGCCCGCTACAGACCGGATGTGGATAGTTCACTAACAGTGGTTCTCCACGTCATGTCCCAGCGATTGCAAATACAATGCGAACAATTCGGGTTGCGACGAAATGCCAAGCTTTCTATAGAGATGTCGTCGATGTACCTTGACGGTTTCCGGAGAGATCATCAGAAGCCTTGCAACGGCTTTTGTGGAATGGCCGCGAAGGATGAGCAAGGCGATTTCCATCTCTCGATCAGAGAGTACGGACGATCCGAATTGACCGAGAGCGTCCCTCATCTGAGAAGTTGACGCACTGCTGGTCAGTTGTAAACTCTGGCTGTATTCCTGCCAATGATGCTTCATAAACGCTAAGACCCATGGGCAGATCGTGGTCAGTATTCCGTGCTGTTCGATCAGAAAAGGCCGACTTGTGCCCAATGACAGCGACAACGTTCCCTGGCTAGGTATCTGCAAAATGAACTGCTCCTCGTCTTCCAACACATTGGCGTGGAAGTAACTGAGGAAGTACTCGGATTGGCGAAACTGGTCAGGAGCTACTTCCTCCAGGCGATGCAGTCCGCTGGAAATTCCGTCGCGACAGGCTTGGTAGAAAGGGTCGAGCTGGTATAGCCCATTGAGATAGGCAGGCAAGCCCAAACCATCATGTGGTACGGCATCGTATAGCTCCAGTACTATTGGCGCGCCACTGTTTGGATAAAAGATTGCCAACGCATTGTCGAACGGCACCCACTGCTGCAACAACAATGTCAGCTGCGTCCAAAAACGGGGCTTCCCAATATGCTCGATCACTCGGCCTAGGTTGGAGTGCATGCTGATTTCGCGAAACATCTGATGCGTCCCTGTGCCCCTCAAAAGTACAGTCGGTTTTCCTCTACTTCACATATCCGCGTCAAGAGGCGTAACTCTTAACGATGATTGGTTGTGCGCTGTTGCCCAACTAGATTGCGTCCGGGCAGCGCCCGTCATGAAAGATGCGGTGTCGTTCTTTCTTGCAGCCTCATTCTCAAAGGAGTTCCCATGCGTGCTCGTCAACTTGGTATCACGGTAGGTTCCGGTACCACCGGCGAATTCAATGCCATTACCGACGTCCCCGGTGTTCGCATCGGCCACAGCACCCTTATCTCCGCAACCGATGGTAAGCCGCCCCATATGGGCGTGACTGTGGTGCAGCCGCGGGCCGGCGCGGCTCGATCCTTGTTGCGCGGGCTTGCATGTACTCAACGGTGACGGCGACGCAACGGGGCTGGAATGGATTCGCCAGGTTGGCCTTCGCTACGTGTTGCACCAGTCGATAACAGCATGGCAATGTTCTGCCCAACTTGATCATAGTTGGAGTCCTGCAGGTACTGGATTGGAGCGAGCAGGGCAACTCACCTCTAGACTCAGTGGTAAGGATGGCAGCGCTCAATCCACTTGTGTGGTGCTGAGGCATCAACCAATTTTTTGCCCCTTCGGATCCTGATGCCATACCTAGCGTAAACAACCTATCCCCCATCAGGTGTTGGGTAACGCCTGATTCCGTGTTTTTTACTTCCTCCTGTAACTCACCTCACTCCACCGACTAACCCTGGCAGAGTAACTCGTTGCAGTGATTACCATGCCGTCCCGCCCCCCTCATACTCATCACCAGCCCCGGCGGGGGATGTACGCAGTTTTCTAGTACCTGACTTGGCTGGAAACACCGATTGCTCAATGAGCGGGCTCTCCCTTTGCTTGTCGCACGAGAAATTTCTTTGAGTGCCCGAGAAAGGTCGTCTTGAAGGAGGCGACAGAGCTCTGAACAATCCACCATCAAAACTTTATCGAGTAGTCAAAATGATTTGCCCTCGTGTTCTCGTCCTGGAGAGCTACCTGTCTCAACGCACCGTATTGGTACGGATGCTATATCGACTGGGCGTACGTGATGTCCTGCAAGCCAGCGAACCTGAGCAGGTAATGGACCAGATAAGCCGGGCAGGTGATGTCGACATCATTATTTGCAGCCTGAATCACAAAGGGCTCGAGGGACTGGACTTTCTTGGCCGAACTCGAGAAAAGCAGCGGGTGCAGGCGGTGGTGTTATGCGGAGAATGCAGTGCGGACTTGCACAGGGCGTTGGAGAGCTTGGGAAGTCTTTCGGGACTACCGATACTCGGAGTTTTATCTGCGCCTTTTAAGCTCCGATCGCTCTATGAACTGTTGCTGCGTTATGGGCTACGAGGGGCGATCGGTCAGCCCTGTGCTGCGCCTCAAACTGTGCTTTCAATGCTGCCCAATGAAGTGGAAATACGCCGCAGCCTGGCCTTGGGGCATTTTCGTGGCTGGTATCAACCTAAATTCCAGCTGGCTGACGCAAGCCTGGCCGGTGTCGAAGTTCTCTCGCGCTGGGAGCATCCGCGTAAAGGTGTGCTGATGCCCAAAGATTTTCTGGCCGCCATGGTTGCCTATGACCTGATCGATGAGATGTTCAAGCAGTTACTGGATCAGGGGCTGACGTTGCTACAGACGCTCGACCAACATGCGCACCTGGGGTTAGCCTTTAATCTGCATATTTCTCAACTGATCAAGCGTGAACTTGTAGAGCATATAAAAACTTCTCTTAAACGCCATGGGTTCGCTGGAAATATCTTAACATTCGAGTTGGCGGAAAATGGTCTTTCTGACCTGTGTCCAACAACAAGAAAACATATTTTTGAGTTGCACAATATGGGCTGCAATCTGTCGATCGACAACTTCGGGAGCGGGTTTTTTTCTCTTTCCTTGTTAAGCCAACTGCCGCTCAGCCAGATAAAGCTCGACGCAAGTGTTATCGAGGGAATAAAGGGTAGCCATGATCATGCGCTGATATCCAGCGCTCAGGCGCTTGCCCATGCCTTGGGGAAAGGTCTTGTGATTGAGGGCATCAGCAATCGGAATATGTTGGGGCGCTTGATCAATATGGGTTGTACGCTCGGGCAAGGCTACTATTTGGCCCGTCCCATGAGCGGGCAGGATTTTCAGAGTTGGCTGAGTCAGGAAGACATTGAAAACCACCTAAAACGAAATCGCTAACTTCTACTTCTTCAATATCACGCAATCCATTGGACATTTTATGTATAAGGCAATTATAGCGGACGATCACCCGCTGATCAGACTGACACTCAGAAATATCTTATGCGAACGGGGTTTCGACATAGTTGCGGAAGCGGAAAACGGTGCCGAAGCTTTGCAACTGGCCCGACTGCATGTGCCGAACATTATGGTGCTCGATATTTCCATGCCCAAGATGGATGGGCTTGAAGTCATCACGCGCATCGGAATGATGGACCTTCCCATCAAGATCATGGTCTTTACTTCGCAGGCCGCAGAGATTTATTCATTGCGCTGCATGAAGGCCGGAGCAGCTGGTTTCGTATCAAAAACCAGCCATCAGGATGAGTTGATCAGAGCCATCAGAGCAGTCATGGACGGCTATAACTTCTTCCCCAACCTGTCTGCCAGTTCAGTGCGGAGCAGCGATATTCATGTGTCAGATGCTGATTTGATTAAAAGCCTGTCGGACCGCGAGTTGAGCATAATACAGATGCTTGCAAGTGGTCTGGGGAACAAGGAAATAGGAACAGCTCTGCTGATCAGTAATAAGACAGTCAGCGCCTACAAGGTCAAACTTATAGAAAAACTCAAGGTGAAATCAGTTATTTATCTGGCCGACTTTGCCAAGCGCAATAATCTGATATAGGCGGATTTTTAACGGTATATCTGTTGGTCACTGGCTAAAAACTTACTCTGCATCAAGAGTGCGCGAGCAAAACGCTAGTATTGTTTCTTTTCGCCATCTACTGCATCTGGTTGACTGAGTCACAATAGTCGGCTGAATTTAGTGAACTTTACGGTTTCGTTCGATGAGTTACTTCATGTGCTTGCTTATTGTTTTTATCTTGCTTTCGGTAGTCCTGCATATTGCTCAGTACCGTCTTTCGCGCCATGCACAGAAGGTCCTCGCAAATGAATACCGCCTGCTTGAAAGTCGTTACGAACTGACTCGCAAGATGCTGGATGGAACACCTCACCCTCTCTACATCCGTGATCGAATGGGGCGAATGCTCCTCTGCAATAGCAGTTACCAGAACATGATCGGTCTTAGCGAAAGCGACCTCATTGGTACCTCAGCACTTGATGCACCGCTTGCCGATAGGACCGAGGCGGAAAACTACCACAGCTATTGCCTGGAGCTGATGTGCAAAGGAGAACCCCATCTACATGATCGAGACCTGACCATGACAGATGGGCGAGCCTTGAAAATCTACCATTGGGCATTACCGTATCGAGGGTCCGACGGTGAGGTCGCCGGGATGGTCGCCGGTTGGATTGATGTCAGCGGACGCCAGCAACTGCTGCATGAGTTGAGCGAAGCCAAGAATGCCGCCGATGCGGCCAACCGGGCAAAAACTACCTTTCTGGCTACCATGAGTCATGAGATTCGCACGCCGCTAAATGCCGTTATCGGCATGCTCGAACTGGCCTTGAAGAAAGCCGAACAGGGTGTAACCGACCGCTTCGCTATCGAGGTGGCGTCTGGTACCGCAAAGGACTTGCTCGGCCTGATAGGAGATATCCTTGATATCTCCCGCATCGAGTCTGGAAAGCTTTCGCTGGCGCCGGAGCGCGCCAATCTGCTGAATATCGTTGAGTCGGTGACCCGGGTATTTGAGGGCGTCGCCAAGCAGAAACATTTGTACTTGGTCGTGGAGTTGGACACTTACTCAGATCGCGACGTATGGATAGACCCTTTGCGGTTCAAGCAGATCCTTTCCAATCTGTTGAGCAACGCGGTCAAGTTCACTGAAGAGGGGAGTGTCTGGGTGAAGATGCGTGCCGAGGCAGCTTCGGATGGCAAGTCTATCCAGATAACCCTCAGGGTCGAGGACAGCGGAATCGGCATCTCCCGGCAGGACCAGCAAATCCTGTTCAACCCTTTTGCCCAGGCCAGCAACAATCCGCAGTCATCTTATAGTGGATCGGGTTTGGGCCTGATGATCAGCCGCTCGCTGTGCGAAATGATGGGGGGAACCCTGACCCTTTCCAGTTCCTTTGGCGAAGGTACGCAAGTTGTGGTTGCTCTGCACCTGCCTGTTCTCCAGCCACTGGTTGAACGGCCAATAGTCGAGGAGTTGCCAGTGGGTACCAGGGAACGGAGCCTGCGTGTCCTGGTAGTGGATGACTATCCCGCCAATCGTCTTCTGCTGTGCCAGCAGATGAGCTATCTGGGGTATCAGGTCGAAGATGCCGTGGACGGCGCCCACGGCCTGCGGGCATGGCGCAATCGTCACTTTGATGTGGTCATCACCGACTGCCATATGCCGATCATGAATGGCTATAACCTGGCACAGGCAATCCGGGAAGAGGAATCTGTCCGTGGGCTGGAGCCCTGCTTGATCCTGGGGCTCACCGCCAATGCGCAACCTGAAGAAAAGCTGCGTTGCCTGGAGGCTGGCATGGATGACTGCCTGTTCAAACCGATCGGCCTGAAGGCGCTGGAGGTATGGCTTAGTGCCGCGCCCGAAGTGATGAATCCTGCCAGGGCCGAGATTGAAGCTCGGGATGATGGCATCGAGGAAATTGACCTCACCAATCTTGAGCAACTGACCCGTGGTGACAAAGACGCTATAAGAAAGATTCTGCAGGAGTTGGACGCCAACAATGAAGAGGACATGACACACCTACAGAAGTTGTTCGCCCAACATGATGTGCAAGGGCTCTCCAATCTCGCCCATCGAATCAAAGGGGGGGCCAGAATCATCAGTTATGCAGCCTTGACTCAGTGCTGCGAAGAGGTCGAGGCCGCCTGTCGCGAAGAGGAGCGTGCGGCTCTCACAGAAACGATCAACAGTCTCTATCAGTGCATGGAGCGGTTGTCTTTCTACCTCAGGACTAAATATCGCCTCAATGATGGACGTGATTATGGCTGAGTCGCGGACTGCTAAATCCTAGGCAAGATAATTCAGAGCTATCGCGAGAATTTTCCTATCGCGCGATAGTCTTTTCCCGGCGCAAATGACGCCAACTCCCCACACAATTGCGTTGTTGTTATTCACTCTCCAAGCCACCGTAATCGCCTGCATATAAAACTGCTGCCTAAAAAGCAATAGCCCGGCGTTAGTATTGTTGAGCGAAACAATTAAATATTGTGCAAGAACTTACTTGACCTGAAGGAAATACCGCTATGAAGAAAAGTTTGATCGCTGTAGCGCTGCTGACTGGTTGCGCATTTGCAGGCATGGCCAACGCCTATGACGGCACCATCAACTTCATCGGCAATATTACTGATGCAGCGTGCACCGTTACTGCAAACACCGCCAACCAGACCGTCACATTGGGTAAGGTCCAATCCACTGCCCTGCCGAGTGTAGGCGCGACCGCTGCGCCAACGCTCTTCAGCATTGTGCTAGCCAATTGCCCGGCAGCCGTCACGGGCGCCTACATCAAGTTCGACGGCCCGGCCGACACTCTGAACAGCAAGCTGCTGGCTCTGACCAGCGGTACTGGCGTGGCAACCGGTGTCGCTATCGGCTTGTATGAGCAGGACTCCTCTACTCAGATCCCGGTAGGTGGCTCGGCGAACCCTCATGGTATTACGCCCCCTGATGCTACCTACAACTTCATTGCCAAGTATGTTGCCACTAAGGCTGCTGTTACAGCAGGTCCCGCGAACGCGGTCACCAACTTTACCATTATTTACAATTAAGTCGTAAAGCTCGGGCATTAGCATACTTAATGCCCGGCACGACTGAGTGATTAAGTCGTACCAACTTTCCTGGAAAAGAACAGGGAATGAGGACAATTCAAGGAGCATTTATCAATGCATTGGCTCAAGTCCGTTTGTATCACCGGCTGTCTCTTGGGTATTACCCATACTTCCTGGGCCGGCGTGGTGGTGGGCGGAACTCGTGTGGTGTATGACGGCTCGAAAAAAGAAGCCTCCATCTCGGTCATGAATCCGGAAAAAACCACACCCTATCTGATCCAGTCCTGGGTCGAGAGCACGTCGGCTACTGCCACTCAGAAGGCCCCCTTCATCGTCACACCGCCATTGTTTCGCCTCGATGCAGGGCAAGAAAACGTGCTGCGAATCATCCGTACCGGTGGCACCTTTCCAGAAAACAAGGAGTCAGTGTTCTGGGTCAATATCAAGTCGATTCCCTCCTCGGAAAAATCTGACACCAATCAATTACAGATTTCGGTAAAAACCCGAATCAAATTGTTCTACCGTCCGCTCGGTTTGTCCGGCTCCGCCAGTGAGGCCTATAAATCCCTGAAGTTCAGCCGCTCCGGCAATCAATTGCAGGTCAACAATCCAACGCCTTACCACGTTTCTTTTTATCGCGTGAGCGTGGGTAACGCCGAGATTGAAAATGCCGGCATGGTGGCGCCACAAAGTTCACTGACATTGACAATTCCGGCCGGTGCGACTGGTGTTGCAAGTTGGCAGTCGATCAATGATTTCGGTGGTATCTCTCCGGATGTCAGTGCGCCACTCTGATTAAGTTCAAAGGCCTGCCCCCCCTCGCTTAATTAAATATCAATCCGCTGGATCAATTGCCCGCAGCCAGTGGGAGCGGCTTACGTGCCATACAGTTGAGTGGAGTTTATTGACATGAAAAAACATTATCAAAGTCCTGTGCCATGGCTAAAAGCAGGTGGTCGTTCATATGCGTTCACTCCCACGCGTCTGACGACATTAGTAGCAACCCAATTCGTTCTGGGGATGAGTTTGCAACCCGCCTCGGTATTGGCGCAGGACTATTTCAACCCTCAGGCATTGGAAATAGATACCCTCAGCCAGCAGTCCATCGACCTTGAGCGCTTTTCGAGCCAGGGTGGGCAGCTTCCCGGTACCTACCGGGTTGATATTTTTCTGAACGACACTCGCATCAGCAATCGAGACGTCAACTTTGTCGATGTAGAAGGCAAGTTGCAGCCCGAGTTGACGACTAAGCAATTAAAAGACATGGGCGTCAAACTCGAAGCCTTCCCAACACTGCAGCAATTACCGGAAGCGCAAACGATCACTAAGCTGCGGGACTACATTCCGGACTCCAGCAGTCGGTTCAACTTCGGCGAGCAACGCCTGGATCTCAGCATTCCGCAAGCGGCGCTGAGCAGCGAAGCCCGTGGTTATGTGGACCCCTGCACCTGGGACCAGGGGCTAACGGCTGGCTTGCTGAATTACAACTTCAGCGGCGCCAATACTTCGCGCGACAACCGTTCGGGAACCGACGACAGTTATTACCTGAACCTGCGCAGCGGGTTGAATTTGGGTGCGTGGCGGCTGCGCAACTATTCCACCTACAACCAGAGCAGCGGCAAAAGCGGTTGGGATAACGTTAACAGCTATGCCCAGCGGGATATTCACTCGTTAAAGGGGCAACTGACCCTGGGTGATAGCTCGACGCCCAGCGATGTGTTCACCAGTGTCCAATATCGAGGGGCGCGGTTGGCATCGGACGACAACATGTTTCCCGACAGCCTGAAAGGCTTTGCACCCGTGGTGCGTGGCATCGCGCAGAGCAATGCCCAGGTCACCGTGCGGCAAAACGGCTACATCATTTATCAGACCTATGTGCCGGCCGGTGCCTTCACCATTACTGACCTCTATCCCACATCGTCCAGCGGTGATATGGAGGTCACCATTACCGAGGCCGACGGTACCGAACGACGCTCCCTCCAGCCGTTTTCCGCCGTGCCCGTCATGTTGCGTGAAGGGCGCCTGAAGTACTCGGTGGCCGCGGGTGAATACCGCTCGACGGCCAGCGAGAGTAGCAAGCCGGCCTTCGCCCAGGGCACGCTGATCTACGGTATGCCTTATGACTCCACGCTGTACGGTGGCTTGCTGGCGTCTGGAAAATATTCCGCGACCAGCCTGGGGGGCGGCCATGGGTTTGGTGACTGGGGTTCGCTGTCCACCGATGTGACACAGGCCAAGACCGAATTGCGCGATGGCTCTCGTCATGATGGCCAGTCGTATCGCATTCAATACGCCAAGGACATCGCCGTCACCGGCACCACCTTTACCTTGGCCGGTTACCGTTACTCCACCAGCGGTTACTACGACTTCCAGGAAGCCAATGAAATCGATCCTGGCAACTTCAATGATTGGCGCCGGACCTATAACAAGCGCAGCAAGGCGCAGATCAACATCAGCCAATCGCTGGGCGAGTACGGCAACTTCTATGTTAACGGTTATCAGCAGGACTTCTGGCGGCAAAAGGGCTACGAACGCAGCCTGAGCACCGGTTACAACCTGAGCTACAACGGCATCAGCTACAGTGTGGACTACACCTATACTCGGGCGCCGATCTATGAAGGTCGCAACAGCAAAGATCAACAACTGTCCTTTAGCGTGCAGGTTCCCTTGGAGAAAGTGCTGCCTAGCAGCTGGGCTCGCTACAACTTCAACACGAGCAAGAAGGGCAATACCACCCAGGATGTGAGCCTGAGCGGCACCGCCCTGGCGGACAACAACCTGAACTACAACGTACAGCAGGGCTATGCCAACCAGGGCATAGGCTCGAGCGGTAGTGCCAGCGCCAACTACAAGGGCGCCTATGGTGAAGCCCGGGCGGGCTACAACTATGACAAGAACTCGCAACAGGTGAACTACGGGTTCCAGGGCGGGGTCGTGGCCCACCCTTACGGCGTGACCTTCTCCCAGGAACAAGGCGAGACCATCGCCTTGGTCCGCGCGCCGGGCGCGGCGGATGCGAAGGTGCAAAATAATACCGGTGTGCGCACGGACAGGTGGGGTTACGCGGTGGTGCCGTACGTCAGTACCTATCGCAAGAACCGTGTCGCGCTGGATAGCGAGACGCTGGCGGAAGATGTGGACATCGACACCAACACCCAGACGGTTATTCCAACCAATGGTGCGGTGGTACTGGCCAACTTTAAAACTCGCGTGGGCAGCCGCGTGCTGATGACACTGAACTACCGGGGCAAACCCGTACCGTTTGGCGCCACCGCCTCCCTGCGGCAAGAGGGCGGTGCCATGGAGAACAGCAGCATTGTCGGCACGGATGGCCAGGTGTATCTGAATGGTGTTCCGGAAAAAGGTCACTTGCTGGTTAAGTGGGGCAATACGGCGAGCCAACAGTGTCAGGTTGACTTCACCTTGCCAAAAGTAAATCCCCCATCATCAGTGGCGACATCCGATTTTATTTGTCGATAATCGGACACTTAGAGAGTAAGTAAATGAGAAACATCGAAGCAGTTATTGCCTCGCTACTTGGTATGCTGATAATTCTTCCCGGGGCAGCTTGGGCTGCATGCGCTTACGAATCTGGCGAGAGTAAGGACACAAAAACTATTAACTTCGGAACTGTGACGGTTCAGCGAGATACTCCCCTTGGAGCGGTCCTGTCAACCAAATCAGTAAGTTTTCAAAGTGGGAGCTACATCTGCTCATCGACTTATAATATTACCGGAAATATAGGTAAATTCAAAATCTTCAGCTCTTATGGGAAAAACGTTTATAGTACTAACATCGCCGGCGTGGGGCTATTGTTAGAATACATTTTTCATGAGACTACCTATCCATATCCATTTACGTTTCAATATGGCCAAGGCAATTGGTATCATTACGGCGTCGTTAATGCCTCTTTAATCAAGACATCAGTTGGCTCTACTGGTAGCGGCACCTTGACCCCTGGCACATTGGCATTTGATAACGCCGACACCCTTAGGCTTTTTGATCTAAATTTGACAGGAATCAACAATATTGTTCCTGTCGCTTGCTCAGTTACTAATACCGCCATCAATGTACCGATGGGGAATGTACAGCGCAGCACATTTACAGGCGTAGGGTACATAGCGAGTCCGGTTCAGTTCCTTATCCCGCTTAACTGCGACGCTGGTACTCGGGTTAATTTAAGACTAGACGCGACCACTGATAGTTCTGGTGTGCCGGGGGTGATGGCAATTAATTCATCCGCCACGGGCAATGCCGCCAGTGGAGTGGGGATAAAAATCACACGCGATGGTGCACCAGTGACCTTTGGTGAAACAGTCCCGGTAGGAGTAATGGCTAATAGTGGCACGTACAACATTCCGTTTGTTGCGCAGTATTATCAGACCAGCCCCAATGTCAAGGCCGGCTTGGCCAACGGAACAGCAACTTTTACCATGACGTATAACTGATTTCCCTACCTGTACTTATGTCGCATGCCGTTGCGGAGCTATCAAACATCAACGACCACCAGAACAAGGCGTTGGTGCAGCACACCGAAAGACACGATTTTTCCGTCACCGATTAACGTTGCGATTTGAAAACAACCGATTCAAGCCACCTAGCAACCTGAACCCTGTGGCGCCAGAGCAAGGAGCTGGACCAAGCACATGCGCAGTGAGTACTTCATCAGATCAGATTGTTGCGTTTGGCCACGTCTGACAGATACACCAGGGAGTTCACATTGAGCTTCTCGAACAGTCGGGCTTTATACATGCGTTTGATCTTATTGCTGAGCAGCATGTCTTCGCCGATCTGCTTGTTGCTCAAGCCTTTGGCAAGCTGCTGCAGGATCAACAGTTCCTTGGAGGAGAGGCTCTTGAACAAGGCCAGTTCGGTGGCTTCCATGCCCCCTCGGCGCACCGAGTTCAGGGTCAGGTCAGGAAAAAAAGTATTGCCAGACACAGCGATTCTCGTGGATTGGGTCCAATGGCTCTTCCAGCCAAAATTCAATCTGAAAACAGATGCAGTCATTGGTGTTGAAGTGCTGGCCCGCTGGCGACATGCGTCCGGCAAAACTCTGATACCTGCTTGTTTCGTGACCACGCTGGATCGCTGCGACTTGCTCGATGAACTGCTGCGCCAGCAACTGTATCAGGGGCTGGTCCTGCAACAGCAATTGAGGGCGCAGGGGCATGAGCTCAATTTCGTCTTCAATCTGCACGCAGTGCAATGGTCCAACGGTATGCTCGCTTCACAGATCCGAACCTTGCTCAGCGAGTACGGCGCGCGCGGTTCGAGCCTGACCTTCGAGTTGACTGAGAGTGACCTGCTGCAAGCGCCAGAAACCAGCCTGGAGTGCCTGTTTAGCTTGCAGATGATGGATTGCCGGTTGTCGATCAAGAATTTCGGCACCGACTATTCTTCGCTGCAGCGCTTGTTCCGGTTGTCGTTCAACGAAATCAAGCTGGGTGCCGGGTTCGTCCAAGCACTGCCCCGTGAGCTACGTTGCCAGGCGGTGGTCGGCAGCACCTTGGCGCTGGGTGAAGCCCTGGGGGTGGCGGTTGTAGCGGAGGGCATCGAGACCGGCGAGCAACGGCGACACCTACTAAACATGGGCTGTACGCAAGGGCAGGGGGATTGGTATGTCAGGCCCATGAGTGGCGCGGACCTGCTCCAATGGCTCGGGCGGGCCCAACAAAGTAGCCCGCGCGCATGACCAGCAAGGCTCTGCGCGTCCTCCTCGCCGATGAGCATCACAGAGCAATTGTTGCGTATCGAAAAACTGCTAAAACCGACCGGGACATGCCAAGTAATCTTCTCACTCAAGTCCGGTGAGGAACGCATGGATGTTCGCCTTCTTTACGCTGAGTTTCAAATAAACGAGTGCAGCTCTGCTGGGGTTCATTTACACAGTCGGTCTGCTGGTAGCTACGAGTTTTGTATAAGCCACGGTCACCGCAATGTGTAGTTATCTGCCATAGGTGGACCTGGTTAACACTACATTTAATATAGGCATTGCCATCGTCGACAAAAGTACGCCGCTGGGGGATTAAAAGAGCTTCGATCACGTCGTTCTGGAAAACGCTGCTTGCTGGTTGGCTTACTTAGGGTAGACATACCGCTCTTTGCGGGATAACTGGCGTTGGTCTTTTAAGGTCTATGGCATTTTCTCTCGGTCTCCGAGAAATTTCCTGTAGGGATAGAGCTGTTTCTACTGTTGGCCCCAAGGGTACTCCCGGAAAATTGGCGGATTCCCCTCGCAACCGGGTGCCCTCTAATGTCCAGCATGCTGCTCCGTGTTCCGGGGCTTGAAGATCCTTTAGTTCAACGTTCTGTTATTTTCAGTTCATTGGTGCAGTTGGGTCGTGCTGGGGGGTGGAGTACTGGCAACGTTTGTCTTGAGGTACTGAATATAACTACCTGACCGCATGGGTCAAGACTTATGCGGACGGCACCCTGCGTCTAAGTTTTGGAGATTGGTTTACGCCAAATTGAAAATGAATAAATTTTTTTCTGTGGTCTGGAGTTTTTCACTGGGGTGCTGGGTGGTGGCCTCGGAGTTTGCGTCGAGCAATAAAAAGAAATCTACTACCAACTTCTCTGCAAACTCGGCAGGCAAAAAGACTGAAAATTGCCTAATAGCAATTGGTCTGTTAGGTAGTTGTTTTTTTCTTTTCCCGGTAGGTGCAATGGGTGCGGCTCCCGACTTTAATTGTTACGTAGTAAGCACTTCGTATGGATGCACTCCAACTGCCAATCCCGGGCTTACATTTTATGCTAACGCTAACACTCAAGCTGCCCAAGGCGCGGATTTACTCTTAGCGGCTGTAAACGGCGCGACAAATACCGTTTATGAGCTTTTTAAAGGTAATGCGGATACTCCCAATATGGCCAACGTCTGGTTGGGTGACTCTGGAGCAACCGCTTCTACAACCACCATTTACGCAAATAAGTTTGCCTTTGGTGATGCGTCTACTGTGGCCAACGGGGTCAATGCCATAGCCTTTGGGGTAGGGGCATCCTCCGTTTCCGATGCGGTAGCCATTGGTACTGCTTCCAGTGCTCTGGCTGTCAATGCACTCGCTTTTGGTAAGTCGGCAACAGCGCAAAGTGCCTCTGCCATGGCTCTGGGTGCGGGTTCGACCGCCAGTAATACCAATGATGTGGCGTTGGGGGCGGGCAGTGTGACCGCCGCACCCCATATAGGTACTACCGCCTTTTATGGTGCTACCGCCCAAGGCATTGCCAGCGCGGCCAACGGCGTGGTATCGGTGGGGGCCGCAGGCACGGAGCGGCAGATCCAGAATGTCGCCGCCGGGGTGCTGTCCGCTACGAGCACTGATGCGGTGAATGGTTCTCAACTGAATTCGGTGGTGACTGGTGTCAATAAACTCGGCGTCAGCACCGCCAGCACTCTGGGGGGGGGCGCCACCTATTCGGCCACTACGGGGCAGATTAGTGGCTTCAGCCGACCGATCAACAGTATCAGCGCCACCGGAGTGGTTGGCGCAACCACTGCCCAAACCAGTGTGGCGGGGGCGCTGACCGCGCTGAACAGCGATGTGGTCAACACGGCCAATATCGCGGTGAAATACGATGCCCTGGGCGGCAATTCCATTACCCTGGGGGCCACCGGTGGCGCAGGAGCTCCGGCCGGTGGTGTGAAAATCACCAACCTGACGGCTGGCACCTTGAGTGCGGCATCGACCGATGCAGTCAACGGCTCGCAGTTGTATGCCACCAACCAGGCCGTCAACAACATCATCACCAATGGCACTAGCACCAAGTACTTCCATGCCAACTCGACCCTGGCCGACAGCACTGCCACGGGGACCGATAGTGTGGCAGTCGGCCCGGCTGCCAGCGCTTCGGCAACTAACTCGATTGCTATGGGTAATGGTGCAGCCTCTACGGTAGCTAACTCGGTGGCCCTGGGCAGTGGTGCAACCACTGCAGCAGCCGTGGCTAACACCAGCGGTTTGATTAACGGCACCACTTACACTTACGCCGGCGGTGCGCCGGTGGGTGTCCTGAGTGCGGGCGCCGTGGGTTCGGAGCGCCAGGTCAGCAACGTGGCGGCGGGACGAGTCAGTGCGACCAGCACCGACGCGGTCAACGGCAGCCAGCTGTTTGCCACCAACACATCGATGAATACTCTCGGTACTCAAACCACGACCCTGGGCAACACCTCGGCCAGCACCCTGGGCGGCGGCGCGACCTATTCGCCTGCTACTGGTCTTACTGGTTTCAGCCAGCCAATCACCGCTGTCAGCACCACCGGCGCGGTAGGCTCCACCACGGCACAAACCAGCGTAGCGGGGGCGCTGACCGCGTTGAACAGTGATGTGGTCAACACGGCCAATATCGCGGTGAAATACGATGCCCTGGGCGGCAACACCATTACCCTGGGGGCCACCGGTGGCACGGGGGCTCCGGCCGGTGGTGTGAAAATCACTAACCTGACGGCTGGCACCTTGGGTGCGACATCGTCCGATGCGGTCAATGGTGCGCAGTTGTATGCGACCAACACTGCTGTCAATGGCGTTGGCACTTCGCTGAACAACATCGTCAACAACGGTGCAGGCATCAAGTACTTCCATGCCAACTCGACCCTGGCCGACAGCACTGCCACGGGGGTCGATAGTGTGGCGGTCGGCCCGGCTGCCAGCTCGACGGCTACCAATGCGGTGGCTATTGGTAATGGTGCCATCGCCAGCGTGGCCAACTCGGTTGCTCTGGGTAATAGCGCTACAACCGTTGCCGCTACAGCGACCCCGAGTGGCGTGGTCAACGGCACCACCTATACCTATGCGGGATCTGCACCGGTGGGTGTGATGAGTGTTGGTGCTCTGGGTAAAGAGCGTCAGATCAGCAACGTGGCCGCTGGCCAAGTCAGTGCGAGCAGCACTGATGCGGTCAACGGCAGCCAACTGTTTGCCACCAACACATCGATGAATACTCTCGGTACTCAAACCACGACCCTGGGCAACACCTCGGCCAGCACCCTGGGCGGCGGCGCGACCTATTCGCCTGCTACTGGTCTTACTGGTTTCAGCCAGTCGATCAACACTGTCAGCAGCACTGGTGCAGTAGGTTCCACCACGGCCCAAACCAGCGTAGCGGGGGCCCTGACCGCGTTGAACAGTGATGTGGTCAACACGGCCAATATTGCAGTGAAATACGATGCCCTGGGTGGCAACACCATTACCCTGGGGGCTACCGGTGGCGCGGGGGCTCCGGCCGGTGGTGTGAAAATCACTAACCTGACGGCTGGCACCTTGGGTGCGACATCGTCCGATGCGGTCAATGGTGCGCAGTTGTATGCGACCAACCAAACCATTGGCGACATCGTCAACAATGGTGCTGGCATCAAGTACTTCCATGCCAACTCGACCTTGGCCGATAGCACTGCCACGGGGACTGATAGTGTGGCGGTCGGCCCGGCTGCCAGCTCGACGGCTACCAATGCGGTGGCTATTGGTAATGGTGCCATCGCCAGCGTGGCCAACTCGGTTGCTCTGGGTAATAGCGCTACAACCGTTGCCGCTACAGCGACCCCGAGTGGCGTGGTCAACGGCACCACCTATACCTATGCGGGATCTACACCGGTGGGTGTGATGAGTGTTGGTGCTCTGGGTAAAGAGCGTCAGATCAGCAACGTGGCCGCTGGCCAAGTCAGTGCGAGCAGCACTGATGCGGTCAACGGTAGCCAACTGTTTGCCACCAACACTGCGGTCGATGGACTCGGTACTTCGGTGAACAACATCGTCAACAACGGTGCAGGCATTAAGTACTTCCACGCCAACTCGACCCTGGCCGATAGCACTGCCACGGGTACCGATAGTGTGGCGGTCGGCCCGGCTGCCAGCTCGACGGCTGCCAATGCGGTGGCTATCGGTAATGGTGCGGTCGCCAGCGTGGCCAACTCGGTTGCTCTGGGTAATGGCGCTACAACGGCAGCCGCTACGGCGACCCCGAGTGGCGTGGTCAACGGCACCACCTATACCTATGCGGGGGCTGCCCCGGTGGGTGTGATGAGTGTTGGTGCTCTGGGTAAAGAACGTCAAATCAGCAACGTGGCCGCTGGCCAGGTCAGTGCGACCAGCACCGACGCGGTCAACGGCAGCCAGCTGTTCGCCACCAACACATCGATGAGTACTCTCGGCACTCAAACCACGACCCTGGGCAACACCTCGGCCAACACCCTCGGCGGCGGCGCGACCTATTCGCCCTCCGCTGGCCTTACCGGTTTCAGCCAGCCAATCAACACTGTCAGCACCACCGGCGCGGTAGGTTCCACCACGGCCCAAACCAGCGTAGCGGGCGCCCTGACTGCGTTGAACAGTGATGTGGTCAACACGGCCAATATCGCGGTGAAATACGATGCCCTGAGTGGTAACACCATTACCCTTGGGGCTACCGGTGGCGTGGGGGCTCCGGCTGGCGGTGTGAAAATCACCAACCTGACGGCTGGTACCTTGGGTGCGGCATCGACCGATGCGGTCAATGGTGCGCAGCTGTATGCGACCAACCAGACCATTGGCGACATCGTCAACAACGGTGCAGGCATCAAGTACTTCCACGCCAATTCGACCCTGGCCGATAGCACCGCCACGGGGACCGATAGTGTGGCGGTCGGCCCGGCGGCCAGCGCTTCGGCAACTAACTCGATTGCCGTGGGTAATGGTGCCGTCGCCAGTGTGGCCGACTCCGTTGCTATTGGTAATGGTGCAACCACCGCAGCAGCCGTGGCCAGCACCAGCGGTTTGATCAACGGCACGACCTATACTTATGCTGGCGGTGCGCCGATGGGTGTCCTGAGTGTTGGGGCCGTGGGTTCGGAACGTCAGATCAGCAATGTGGCAGCGGGTCGGATCAGTGCGACTAGCACTGATGCAGTCAACGGTAGCCAATTGTTTACCACCAACACTGCGGTCGATGGACTCGGTACTTCGGTGAACAACATCGTCAACAACGGTGCAGGCATCAAGTATTTCCACGCCAATTCGACCCGGGCCGATAGCACCGCCACGGGCACCGATAGTGTCGCAGTCGGCCCGGCTGCCAGCTCGACGGCTACCAATGCGGTGGCTATTGGCAATGGCGCTGTAGCCAGCTTCGCCAACTCCGTTGCTCTGGGCTCCAATTCGGTTACAGCTGTGGGAGCTGAAAGTTCTTATACCGCCTATCGGCTAGCGGCTCCTCAGTCTTCAGTTGGGGAGGTTGGTGTCGGCACTGCCTTGGGACAGCGGAAAATAACCGGAGTGGCGGCGGGTTCTGAGGCGACAGATGCCGTAAACGTGGCTCAGTTGACTGCACTGGGAAATCAGGTAGACCAGAACACAACTGACATTACGGCGCTTGATGGGCGCGTTACCACGGTGGAAAGCACGGTCAACAACATAAACAACGGAGGCGGGGTCAAGTATTTCCATACCAACTCTGTAAAGGCCGATTCCATTGCAGGTGGTAACGACTCGATTGCGGTCGGGGGAAATGCCAAGTCGTCCGGTACTGGAGCAATTGCCATAGGCGCGGACAGCAGCTCGTCGGCGGCTAACTCGATTGCCATTGGACAAGGGGCGAAGTCGACGGCAAGTGGAAGCATCGCGTTAGGTCAAGGAGCCAGTGACGACGGAAGAGGTGCCCTTACCTACACCGGTGCATATTCAGGGGTTGTGAACTCTTCCAGCGGTACTGTTTCGATCGGCAATGCCGCCACTGGACAAACGAGAACACTCACTAATGTAGCCGACGGAAAAGAAGCTACCGATGCCGTCAACTTGAGGCAATTGGATGGTGCAGTCGCGGTGACTAAAAAATACACAGATGACTCAATCAGAAATGTGAACACTTCAGTGGCCAATATGGATGGCCGAGTCACCGAGGTGGCGGGAGATGTCGCCAACATCAAGAATGGCGCCGATGGCATGTTTCAGGTGAATAACGGCAGTACAGCCATCAAACCCATAGCTTCAGGTACAGGTTCCACGGCGGGCGGGGCGGGGGCCAAGGCTTCTGGATCAAACAGCACGGCAATTGGTAACAACGCTCACTCCATTGCGCAAAATACTGTAGCCGTAGGCAGCGGTTCGCAAGCTACGGCGAAGAACTCGGCAGCCATCGGTAGCAATTCGATCGCTGACAGGGAGAACAGCGTGTCGGTGGGTAGCTCAGGTAATGAACGTCAGATTACCAATGTGGCTGCGGGTACCAAGGGGACGGATGCGGTCAATGTTGACCAGCTGTCAAAGAGCGTTGCCAACATCACCAACAATGCAAATGCTTACACTGACCAGCGTTACTCCGAACTTCGGCACGACCTGAAAAAACAAGATGACACTCTAAGCGCAGGTATTGCCGGGGCTATGGCTATGGCCAGTTTGCCCCAGCCTTATGCTCCTGGCGCCAGCATGACTACTGCGGGTGTCGGTAGCTACAGAGGCCAGTCTGCGGTGGCATTTGGCGTGTCTCATATATCCGACAACGGTCGTTGGGTGAGCAAGCTGCAGGGCAGCAGCGATACACAGGGCCAGGTGGGATTGGCACTCGGTTTAGGTTATCAATGGTGATTTGATCTCTGGGCTGAGATGCTAGTTTGGCATCTCAGCTTGGTTCAGTGCGCTATCGAGCAGCTAATCAGAAAAACATGAAATAAAGATGTCCTGCGCAAGGCAGAGATCGGTTGTATCTATAAATTATCAAGGTGAGTTATGAAATCCAAGATCGCTATTAGCTTTCTAGTCTGTTGTTCTGTGCTTGTCTCAGGTTGTGGTTCCGAAAAAAATGAACCAGCTAAAGTTTCAAACATGCCGCGAGGATCGATAAAGATCCCCGCGCTGGCCATTATTCAAGATGCGGTATTGGAGCTTGCCCCGAGTTTCAATGGACAACGCAATAATATATTTTCGAGCCAGGCCTGTGCTCTGGCCAGAGGGGAAATCAATACCGATAAGCTAAAGGAAATATTGGCGAAGGAGGAGGCTGGAAAAAAATCCATGACGGATGATCAACTCGCAGTGCTGTTAGGCGCAGACGTACAGGTGCAGTCTTCAGCATGCGCTGCGTTTCTAGCGACCTCGGTTCTGGTGCCTATCGATGTCACCGAGTTTACGACGGTCGTCAACGGAGTGGGAGCGGAGCATTCGAGCACATTAAAGAACCAATCCCTTCAAATAAACAGGGATAAACTCGCGCAGGTCCTGCCCGCAAAATTTGCAGTGGCTGGCGTGAATGCTGAAGTGTTTGCACTGATTGCAACCGAATTGCAACGCCGACCTGGGCTTTCACTGCGCCAGTACCGCGATATTTCAAAGGATCTCTTTGTAAAATTGTCCAAAACCTATTTGATCCGTCTTGAACAATATCGGCCGGCAGCCAGCACTAAGTTCGAAATGGTCAAGATGAATGATCAACACTTTACCTTCTCGGCCTCGACAGGTGGGGTGTTCGACTTTAGTCGGGATGGCTTGGTTCTACGACAGCGAGGCGTTATTTTCTACGGCAAGGGGTTGCTTATTGGTGAAGCTTATCCGGTTGATGTTGCCTTTCTGCCAGATACGGAAAATTTGTTGGCGCCATAGGTCAAATCGATATCACTCGACGCGAGTTGCAGACGTTCCCGGGTTGGTTCGCTCTTGATCATCACCTGAAAGAGCTCACTTCATTATCAGGCGACTGGCCACGATCCTTCTACGATGCTCCAGAAGGATCACTCACAGTAGATATTCCGCTTCTACATGGCAATTACCGCAATTAAGACCAAAGGCATTTTCTTTTGGTTTTCGAGAAATTTCCTATAAAAGTGTGGACTGTTTCTACTGTCTTCGTTCAGTCGACTCCCGGAAAATTGACGCATTCCCTTTACAGCCGAGTGCCCCCCAATGCCTAGTCTGCCGCTCCGTGTCCTGGTGCTAGAAGAGCATCTATTTCAACGCTCGGTAGCCGTCAGCCTATTGATGCAGTTGGGGTGTCGAGAAGTGCTTGAGGCCAGCAGTGGTGGTGAGGCCCTTGCCATCCTGCAAGAGGCCGGGCCTGTGGATGTGGTTCTGTGTGACTTGCAGATGGAAGGTATAGATGGTCTGGAGTTCATTCAACGAGCTGGGGCAACCGGACAGGTGGGGGCCATCATTATCAGCAGTTACCTGCCTTTCGATGTGCGCCGTACGGTTCGGCAGATGGGCGCATTGCTGGGGCTGCACATGCTCGGTGATATCGGTAAACCCTTGCAGGCTGAAACTATGCGGCAACTGCTTGAAGATTATTTGAGCCGACAGCCGGCCACGTTGTCGACACTGACGGATATGGAGTTGGCCAACGAGGAGCAGGTGCGGCTGGCCTTTCTCGACGAACAATTGGAGCCCTATTACCAACCCAAGTTCGATTTGCAAACCGGCGAGGTATTGGGTGTAGAGGTCCTTGCGCGCTGGAACCATCCGTTCAAGGGCCTGCTTTCGCCTGCGGCGTTTCTGCCGACGGTGGAGCACTGTGGGTTGATGGATGAGTTGCTGTTCAGCTTGATGCTCCAGGCGTTGAGCTTGCAGCGGCAGGTCAGGAGTCGGGGAGGGGAGCTGAACTTGGCGTTCAATCTGCAAGCGGCGCAGTTGGCCAATGTGGAATTGACGTCGCAGATCAAACGGATCCTCGCCATGTTCCAGGCACCCGGTTGCAGTTTGACCTTTGAGTTGACTGAGAGTGGTTTGCTGGAAGCTCCAGCGGTGTCCCTGGAAAATCTAGTGCGTCTGCGCATCATGGGGTGTCGCTTGTCGATCGATGATTTCGGCGCAGGCTTCTCCTCATTGCAGCGCCTGTGCCAACTGCCTTTCAACGAAATCAAACTTGACGCGGAGTTCGTCCGCGGTCTCAAGCACGAGCCCCGTTGTCGGGCTGTAGTCGCCAGTACCCTGGCGCTGGGACAGACCCTGGGCATGTCTGTAGTGATCGAGGGTATCGAGACCGCCGAGCAGCACCAGGAACTACTGGAACTGGGCTGTGCCCAGGGCCAGGGCTACTGGCATTCCCGAGCCATGAATGGTGCCGATCTGTTGCGCTGCCTGCAGCGCACAGCTGAACCCCGTCAACAACCGGTCGGTCGCTAGGAGCAGCCTATGATCAATAAAGCATTGCGTATTATGATTGCCGACCCACAGCACTTTCAGCGTTTGCGCCTGGAGCGGGACTTTAACCGCGAGGGCTACTACTGCATCGCGCCGGTTTCTAGCCTGGAGGAGATGCTGACGTTGCTGGAGTACGGCGACACCGCCTTCGATCTAGTGCTGATCAATGCCAGCTTGACACTCGACGTCCGTTTCAACTTGTTGGCTTTTTGCCTGGACCATCCGCTGATTCGCCAAGCCTTCATCTACGATGTACCGGAGCACCGATTGGCGAGGCTTGGTGCCAAGGTCAAAGCCCGGATTGTCTTCAGTTCCATCCAATTGCCCGAAGGCGTTCCGATCAAGCAACTGATCCACAAAGTCGACCCGCCACCCAACGACCCAGCACACAAAACGGTAAGTCACCTGTGATGGGGCAGTCGCCGGTTATAGTTCATTTAAAAAGTTAATCAGCTCGCGAAGTTCCATGGGTGTGAACTATAGGGGCATATGTAAAGGTAAGTCCACGGTGGTGTCATCAGGTATGGGCGGCAACCATTTACGTATGGGCTTTGAAGGGTTTCGGATAGGTGTTTCGCCGGGTATTGTTTGTTCTGAAAAAGGGCGATAGTGCCCACTTAAAGATAAGTGAAGACTATCGCCCTCTGAGATATTTCCCGCTACCTGTTGAACCCTTGCCGCCATCAACAACAAAATATTAGTTTCTGGTCGGCCTGGATAAGACATTGGTGCTGTTAGTTATTATCCTGGTAATAGCGCTGTTGCTGATGACGGCGATGCTTTGGTGGTGGCGGGTCATAGTCGTCATCGGAACTGTATCTGGGAGCACCGAGCGCAGTGCCAGTCACATTGGCGGCCCCACCCAGCGCTGTCCCTGTAACGTTTGCTGCGCCGCCGAGTGCTGTTCCAGTGATATTCGCCGCGCCTCCAAGCGCAGCGCCGGTGACATTGGCGGCCCCACCCAGCGCCGCCCCGGTGATATTGGCTGCACCGTTGAGTGCCGAGCCAACGATGCCTTCAGCCTGAACGGATGATTGAAAAAAACCACCCATCAGGATGCCCGCCATTGCCAAGCTCGGTGCCTTCTTGACGATATACATACGCCACCTCTACCTGAGAATTGAATCGAACTGTAATGACCGAACCAGATCGGCCAAGTATTTTTTGACAACAATTGATCGCCGTCAATCTTAGAAAGTATTACCAAGAGTAACCGGGGTGGACAGTTCCGTTTCTTACGTTCTCGGGTTAACGCTCGAGTTACTATAAGTGGCAGGACGATACCCAATCCAAATACCTACGACAGGTAATGCAGGCACGGCGTCATTAAACTATCACGTTGCGTTTAATTGACCAAAACTCTCCCTGTTAGTTCAAAAGGTCGTCTCACCGTTCATGAGTCAGGACTTAAGACCGAAGGTGTCATACACAGGCTCAATTCCCGTATATGGTCGGGAGGTGACAGGTTAGTGATGGGGGCCATCTCTTTTCATTTTTCAGGTGAGAAATTCGGCCCCGAATGTTCCGGCGTTGTCGACGATGTGACCTGCGTGTGGTGCCTCGAAATGCCCGGTAGCAGTAGCGCGCCGTTGTCGACGCAGAACCTGAGTAGCTCGAACCGACTCTTGCCTGCTAGCACGCGATCCTCACACATCTTGCTGCTCCATTCCCAAAAGGCGAGTGCAGCATGTCGCCGCTGAATACCCCGCGCAAGCCCTGGGATGACAACTCGAAACGGACATGAGGCGAAGGCGCAACTGACAGCATCGACCACTGCTACGAACGCCTGATCGGTCTGCCTTGACGCGGTTCGTAAGAACCGAACGCCGCATCGGCTTTTGGCAGCCCCTGATCTGGTCCACGGTGAAGTGTTGCTACTGTATACGCCGCCGGCTTGTTCCAGTGCCGTTTGCGGATAGAACTTCATCGCACCGCCATTCAACAAGCCCTTGGCCAGTTCCTCTTCCTGATTGCTGATGACCGTGAATTTGTATCCTGCATAAGTCCAGCCATGCGTTGGGGCTTTGCCGTCGACTTCGAGTTTCCGAGTGAAGGCTGTTGGGTCGGACAGAGTCGACAGTAGCGCAATCGGGCCATGGCAAACGAGGGCGGTTGTCTTGCCGTTGTTATGGAAGTTGTTCAGCAACTTCCCCAATGCGGCGCTATGCAGCAGATCCTCCATAGGTGCATGGCCACCAGGTACATAGACAGCATCGAAGTGCTCGTAGCCGATCTGTTCGACCCGCGACAGGCTAATGATCGGTGACTCACCCGGCGAGGTGATCTTGAGGTACTCCAGCAGCGCCTTGTACTCCTGCAGTGCCGCAACGTCATCGTTGAAATACACCTTGTCGGCGGACGATTTGTCCAAAGTCGGCGCCTTGCCTGTAGGCGTCGCAAAGGTCACCGAGTGCCCGGCATCGAGCATCAGTTTTACCGGTTGCATCAATTCGTTCAGGTAAAAGCCGGTTGCAAAGACTTTCTTGTCCTTGAGCTCAAGGTGGTCTGAATCAGACATCACGACTAGGACGTTACTGGCCTGTGCGTTGAAGGCTGAGGTGCAAATGGTCATTGCAAGGGCGAGACGAGTGATAGGGCGCATGGGATTTCCGAGCAATAGAGAGTGAATTCGATCAGCAGGTGTCTGATCCCGATACGACTATATTCATGCCTCCATGCCTGCTCGCCGTTGTTCCTCTGAAGTGGACATGGGCCCCTGCATATTAAGTATTCACTCCGCTCCTAACCCCACAGCCTCTCTCCTCTCGGTATATGGCCTTCGATCCTTCGATATTTGGCCCTTGCTCACCTGTTGAGCGCAGTACCTCGACCGTACTATTCAAAAACTTGTCTGCCATTGCGGACACTAGGCCGCGCCGATTTTTTCGTTACGTGAAGGGTGCGATTTCTTCCCTGCTCGCCTCGTGACTCCGTATTTGTCGGAATTTCTGGCCTGCATTGAAAGACTTTTTCCTCGCTTGAATAAGCACGTGCTGAAAGCCATCACATGGACGGTCGCTTACGACTGAGCAGGTTCTCTTACGGTAACAGGGCGCGCTTAATCTCTGATTCTCGCCCCCAATCAGGTGTCGGCAGAACACCACGATGGCAGGCCATCCCAAGACCGTTTTGTTGTTAGAGGTTGCTCTCTCTGACCCGATTTTTTAATGCGTCGATGAACGAAGTTCGTATCTGTATGGAAGGGTAATCATATGTCAGCAGTAAATTGGCCGGATCCGCTCAGCAAATCTAAAGAACTCTATGACCGTGCCGCCGAAGTGATGCCGGGGGGTATTACGCGGATTCTTCCTTGGCAAGACCCATTTCCGGTCTATGCCAAGAGTGGTTCTGGGGCCTACGTTACGGATGTCGACGGCACTCGTCGGCTCGATCTCCTCAACAACTTCGCGTCCCTCATTCATGGGCACGCGCATCCTGCCATTGTCTCTGCAGTCCAGGAGCAAGTGGCGAACGGGACGGCGTTTACGTTGCCTACTCAACCCGAAGTTGCCCTGGCCGAGACTATTTGCGGTCGTGTCGAGGGGTTTGAGTGGGTTCGTTTCTCCAACTCGGGCTCCGAAGCCGTCATGTGCGCCATCAAAGCGGCCCGGGCTATCACCGGGCGCTCGAAGATCGTTAAGGCTGAGGGTGTTTATCACGGTTCGTATGATTACGCGGAAGTCAGCCTGGACTCCTCACCTGAGAACTGGGGTGAGGACCCTAACTCCATTGGCTACTCCAAAGGGACACCGGAAGGGGTCAAGAATGATGTTGTTGTCATTCCTTTCAACGACACCGAATCGGCGGAAAGGATCATCCGTGCCAACAAGGATCAGATCGCTGCGATCATCATTGATCCCGCACCTAGCTACTTCGGGTTTGTGCCTGTATCCCAATCCTTCATTGAAATGATCCGGCGGGTGTCCACCGAAATCGGCGCGGTATTCATCCTGGATGAGGTCATCACCTTTCGTGTAAATCGTGGTGGTGCGCAGACACGTTTCAACATCAGGCCTGACCTTACTGTGCTGGCGAAGATCATCGGTGGTGGTTTTCCGGTGGGGGCCGTTGTCGGTTCGCGCAAGTTCATGGAGGTTTTCGATCATCGCAATGGCAAACCGTTGTTGCCCTGGAGCGGTACGTTCACCGCAAACCCGGTCACAATGACGGCGGGCAAGATTGCGTTGGACCTGTACACACAAGCCGACTCTGATCGCCTGGATGTTCTCGGTGATCGGCTGCGTGCGGGTGTTACCGAGGCTTTTGCAAAGGCCGATTTCCCCGGTCAGGTGACTGGTTTCTCTTCGATGTTCATGGTGTTCGGGCATCAGCGCACAGTGCTGGATTACCGTTCCGGGTATTCCAGCAAGGAAGAATCCAAGCTCATTGCGAAGTTGCAGAAGAACTTGGTGCTTGAGGGCTACCACATCGCCAAAACCGGCAAGGCGTTCCTGTCCACGGCGATGACTGAAAGCGATGTTGATGGCTTCATTGCTGCGACAGAACGTGCAGCCAGGCAGGCTGTGTCGCAAGGTTAATCCTTCGCCCCTGATGCTCAGCGTAACGCCAGTAACGTAAAGCACGGCTCATGCATGGCCTTCGAATTGCCGATGGTCATGCAGGATGTCTGCTGATACGCAGGCGTTACGCTGAGCTTTTTTGTGGGTGTTTTTTGAGATCACAGAAACGACAAAGCGAGACTCATCCCCTGAAGGAAAGAAGTCCCGCTCGTTATTTTTGTTTTGGATATCCGCTGAAGCTACCGAACGTCGATGGGTTGCTGTACAGCGTTTATAAACGAGGCTGCCTTTTCGAGAAGCTCACGCCCGGTATCGATTTTGCCGGCAGCGGTGAAGATTCCGTGCATATGCTTCGGCAAATGGTGATGGATGACGCGTGTACCGCTCCGGGCTGCCCGTGCTGCATATTCGATACCTTCGTCTGCGAGCGGATCGAGCCCGACCGTGACGATGAACATCGACGGTTGAATGCTCCGATCTTTACGTAGCAGCGGCGAGAGCAGCTCATCGGTGAGGTCTGTCCCAGGGGAGGTATACATCTCTCGAAACCAGTACATCGACTCTGCGGTCAGCGCGAACCCACTTGTGATGTTTTGGTAGGACGTCGTGCCTGCCGTGAGGTCGGTTACCGGATAGAACAGCACCTGGGCAGCGAACTTCATTCCCTCAGGACGATAGTCACGTTGATTGGCAAGGACGGTGGCCATGTTGCCTCCGGCACTGTCTCCCACGATGACTGCTGTTGAAAGATCCAACTGCCATTCATCTGCGTGGACCATGACATAGGTCAGCGCATCCCGGCAGTCATTGAGAGGTATCGGGAACTTGTATTCCGGCGCTCGTCTGTAGTCCACCGCCACAACAGTCGATTGGGTATGGTTGGCCAGATATCGGCACAGGCTGTCATGGCTGTCGAGATCGCCAATGACCCAGCCACCGCCGTGAATAAAGAACGTCAAGGGCGTCTTTTGATCTGAGGGTAAGCCGCTTGCTCGATAGATTCTCAGTGCAGCGAATCCGTTTTCGACCGGGAACTCCAGCGTCTTGATCGAGCCGACGTCCTGCTTTTCCAGTCCGTTGATCGCGCATGACTTCAGGTAGTTGGCCCGCACCTCCGTCAGAGGGGAATCCTGAAAGGACACCCCGCCATTGGTCCGGAATGCTTCTACCAGGGCCACCGCATCAGGAGCGACATCGTCTAGAGAAATGGCATCCGAAAGGTCTTTGCTCATCCTCTTTTGAGCTCCTCGACCGAGAGGTAATGGTAGTCGTCGCGGTTCCAATGCGCCGCCAGTTCTCGGTATTCGTCGACAGTGCCTGACCAGTTGTTGATGACCTTGCCCGCAGCGTTTTTGTACCAGCTGGAGCATTCGGAGGAAAAGGCCGAGGACTGCATGTTGGTCTGCAGGTTGTCGTTGTAGCTGTTGAACGTAGCTTGCTTGATATCGATAGCCTGCCGGCCATGACCCAGCCCTTCGATAGCCTGGATGATGTACGTCTGCTGGATCTCGAGCATGGTGATGATCGAGTTGTGGTTAAGGTTGGTGTTGGGGCCGTAGATCATGAACATATTGGGGAAGCCAGGAACGCTCATGCCCAGATAGGCCTCGGCGCCTTCGGCCCAGCGGTTGTGAAGCGTTTGTTCCTGCAGGCCAACGACCTGAAGGTCGCCCTGAAAGGCCTGGCTTTCAAAACCAGTGCCGAAAATCACCACATCGAACTCGTGCAGTTTTCCTTCCTTGTCGATGATGCCTTCCGGGACGAACTCGGCAACGGCAGCTGTTTCCAGCGCTACGTTGTCACGCATCAGCGCCGGGTAGTAGTCATCCGAGCGCAGGATACGTTTGCACGCGAACTCGTAATCCGGGGTGAGTTTGGCCCGCAGTTCGACGTCTGGTACTTGGGCTGCCAGATGCCCGGTGGCCATTTTGATCCCTTCCTTTTGAGCGTCGGTGCCGTGACGGGTGCGAGCGAAACCGTCCTCCCGGAATGCGTGTAGCTTCTCTCGGCTTTGCGCGAACAGTTCTGGCGTGCGTTCGAAAGCGTCCAATTCTTCCCGGACAAAGACGATCTGATTGCGCGGCATGATCCAGTTGGCGCTGCGCTGAAACACGGTCAACTGACTGGCGATTTTGGCGACTTCCGGCACGTACTGTACGGCGCTGGCCGCGGCGCCAATGCTGGCGACTTTCTTGCCCGACAGATCTGCATCGGCAGGCCATTGTGCGGAGTGGAAGTACTCCCCGGCGAAGCTGTCCAGGCCCTTGAAGCCCGGGATAGCCGGTTTGTTGAGTTGCCCCCAGGCCGGCACAAAGAAGCGTCCCTTCAAGCTGCGGCCATCGGCGAGCTCGAAGCCCCATTGATGGGTGTCTTCGTCCCACTGTGCACGGGTGAGCTCGGAGTTCAGGCTGATGTGGCTCATCAGCTCATAACGTGTGGCCATGGAGTCCATGTAGCGCAGCAGCTCGTCTCGGTCTGCGTACATTTTGCTGACTCGCAGGTGCGGATGAAAACTGTAGCAATACAGATGTGATTCGGTGTCGCAGGCAGCGCCAGGGTAGGCGTTGTCGCGCCACACGCCACCAATACGATCACCGCGTTCCAGGATGATGAAGTTATCGATCCCGTGCATTTTCAGTTGCGCGCCCATGCCCAGGCCACCAAAGCCGGCGCCGAGGATGACGATGTCGTAGGTTTGCGGATGGGTGTTCAACATTTATCAATACCTGTTGGATGCAGAGAGAAGAGGCAGGGACGAATGGGTTGATGGCGTTCGTCATGGAAGTGCCCGAATGTGTTCTGTTGTTGAGAAAATCACGATGCGCAGTGTTAGAAGGCCTGGCGGTACAGCGCCAGCGCATCGGCTTCACGGACATCGACCGGGTTGTTCATCAGCAGGCGCTCCTGCTTCATCGCATCGCTGGCCAGCAGCGGCAGACTTTCCTGTGTGACTTTGACGTCGCGCAACCGGCGCGGTGCCCCTGATCGGTTCATCAAGTCTTCCATGTGTTCGACGAAGCGCGCGGAACGCATGGACGTCGAGGTATTGCTACGCCCCAGCAGGGTGTCGGCCAGTTCGGCATAGAGGGGGGCTGCAGCCGCCATGTTGAAGCGCAACACCGGGCCAAGCATCAACGCGTTCGAGAGACCATGAGGGATGTGATAGTGACCACCCAATGGGTAGGCGAGGGCATGTACGGCGGCGACGGGCGCGTTGGCAAATGCCTGCCCTGCCATCGTCGCACCCAAGAGCATGGCTTCGCGGGCGATACGGTTTTTGCCGTCCTCACACGCAGCGATCAGGCTGCCGGAAAGCAGGCGCAGGGCTTCGCGTGCGAGGGTGTCGGAAATCGGATTTTTCCGATGACGGCTGGTGTAAGCCTCGATTGCATGAACCATCGCATCGATGCCGGTAGCGGCGGTGTGCAGCGCCGGCAGACCGATAGTCAGTTCGGCATCGAGAATGACTTTGTCGGCATACAGTTGGGATGACACCACGCCCATTTTGGTCGTGGCGCCAGTGGTCAGGATGGTGATGTTGGTCACTTCGGAACCGGTGCCGGCGGTGGTCGGTACCTGGATCAGCGGCAAGCGTGTGCCCTTGACCTTACCGATACCGTAGAGCTCGGACAGAGGCTGGTCGGAGGTGATCAACACGGCGGCCAGTTTAGCAATATCCAGCGAAGAACCACCCCCCAGGCCGAGGACGATGTCCACGCCAGCAGCTTTGGCTTGTCCGACGCAATCGAGCAGCACGGCCTCTGGTGGATCGGCGACGACGTCGTCGAACACGTTGATGTTGAAGCCCGCGGCGGCAAGCGAAGCCTTGGCTTGATCCAATAGGCCGCCCTGATGCAAGAACTTGTCGGTAACGATTAACAGATTGCGTCGATCGGTCCAGTCGCTCAGTAGCTCACCCATGCGCCGTGCCGCACCCCATTCGGTGACGATCGATGCGACGGTGTCGAAGGTGAAGGCTTTGAAAATACTCATCTTTACGGCTTCCTGGGCTGGTAGCGGGCAAGCGGGCATCGAATGCAAGGATTCGAGCCGCTTGGGTCGATGGCGTATTTATAAACAGGCTGCCTGGCTACGGCTTCAACCTTGGGGTGGAATTTGCCGGCAGTGGGGGTGGAAAACACGGGTGGGAGCGTTAAAGGCAGAGGCTTCATTTCCACCCTCTAGGTGGGAAAATTCCACCCAGGGGTTGAGGCTGATTGCGCTCGATGCCTCTATAACCTAGGTCTAACAATTACAAGATATTGAGCAACAGGAGCAGCGATGAGCCTTCCCCATCAGCCGAAATTCCTTGAGGCGACCCCCAGCTATCACGACTCTCCCTTGTTGATAGGCGGCTTGCTGGAAACCGGCTTGCTAGCGGCAGGTCGTAATGAAATCGTCTACCGCGACGAGCGGCGGTTCGACTACCCGACCCTCAACCGGCGAATTCATCAACTGGCGCATGCGCTCTCTGAACTGGGTGTCAAAGCGGGTGATACGGTGGCGGTGCTGGATTGGGACAGCCATCGCTATCTGGAGTGTTTCTTCGCCATACCGATGCTCGGCGCCGTACTACACACGGTCAACGTTCGGCTCGCGCCGGAGCAGGTGCTGTTTACCATGGCGCATGCAGAAGATAGCCTGGTGTTGGCGCATGGGGATTTCTTGTCGATGCTGGCGTCCATTGCCGGGCAGCTACCGAGCGTGCGCGGATATGTGCTTTGTCAGGATCGCGATCAAGCGGTGCAAAGTGATTTGCCATTGCTGGGTGAGTACGAGTCACTGCTGGCAAGGCAGCCGGTTGAGTTCGACTTCCCGACGTTCGATGAAAACGCAGTCGCCACGTTGTTCTACACCACGGGCACCACTGGCAACCCGAAAGGCGTCTATTTCACCCATCGTCAATTGGTGCTGCACACGTTGGTCAGTGCGAACGTGCATGCCGCGGCCGGCGTGGAGTTGCTCAGTCGCGACAAGACCTACATGCCCATCACCCCGATGTTTCATGTGCATGCCTGGGGCGTTCCCTATATCGCTACCATGATGGGCAGCAAGCAGGTCTACCCGGGGCGTTATGAGCCCAAGGTGCTGGTCGATCTTATTGTGAGAGAGAAGGTCGACTACTCGCATTGTGTGCCGACGTTATTAAGCATGGTGCTCGGCGCGGCAGAGCAGACGGATGCGGACCTTTCGGGGTGGCATGTACTGGTCGGCGGCTCTGCTTTGTCAGTTGGGTTGGCACGCAAGGCCAAGGCAATGAATGTTGATGTTCGAGGCGCTTATGGTATGTCGGAGACCTGCCCGATCATTTCGCTGACAGCACTGCCCCTCGGCATCGAAGATGAGCCGGAAGAGCAGCAATTACATTGGCGTTGCAGTGCCGGGGTTACCACGCCGCTGGTGCAGATGCGTCTGGTGGATGAGGCGCACGCCGACCTGCCGCAGGATGGTCAGCATATTGGCCAGTTACTGATCCGCAGCCCGTGGCTGACGCCGGCTTATTACAAGGATCCGGATAGCAGCGAACAGCTCTGGCGTGATGGCTGGTTGCATACCGGTGATGTCGCTAGCATCGATGCCCATGGGTTGGTGCATATCCATGACCGCCTCAAGGATCTGATCAAGACGGGTGGTGAATGGATTTCTTCTCTGGATATCGAAAGTCTTGTCAGTCGCCACCCGGCCGTTGCGGAGTGCGCGGTCATTGGTATTTCCGATGCGCGCTGGGGTGAGCGGCCGGTGGCCTTGATCGTTACGGTGGCCGGGATGGAACCGGTCAACGAGGAGCAGATTCGGACGCATCTGATGAGTTTCGTCGAGCAGGGCTGTCTATCAAAATGGGCGATTCCGACTAATGTTTACCCAGTGACGGAAATCCCTCGGACCAGCGTTGGGAAGCTCGATAAAAAGCGTATCCGGGCACAGTTTGAAAACCGCCGAGAGTAAGATGCTGAAAAGATCCGTTGCGTTAGTAAGGTTGCTGCATTGAAGACTCCCATCGATCTGAGCAAATTTCGCCCTGCGCAGCTGCCACGGACGTTGATCCAGCGTTCGCGGTTGGTTAAGCGGATGGAGGATGCCTCGGCGCAAGGTTTCTGCCTTACGTTACTGCGTGCACCCCTGGGGTACGGGAAGACCACGTTGCTCAGTCAGTTTGCCGCAGCCTTGGGCACTTCGTTTGGCTGGTACCGGATTGACCGCACGGACAACGAGCCTGTCAATTTTATTGGTCATCTGTATCGCTTGCTGCTCAAAGTCCCGGCGCCTGACGAAGCCAATACCAGTGAGATGTGGGCGACCATTCGCAGCCACCTGGATGGCTTGGTTGCACCTTTCACGCTGCTTATCGATGAGACAGAAAAGTTACGTTCGCCACGTTCGCTTGGTTATCTGGAAACCCTGTTGCATAGCGCACCGAACATGCTGCGCATTGTTGCCGCCAGTGAGGGGCGGCCGATGCTTGCTCTGGGGCATTTGCGTCGTGACTCACGTTTATTGGTGCTGGACCAGAATGACCTCGCATTGACCGGAGAAGAAACGCAGCAACTGCTCTCGGCCCAGGGCATCGGTCTTGATCCCGCTTTCGTTTACCGTTTGCAGGCGGGCAGTGAGGGCTGGGTTAGCGGTGTGTTGTTCTGGTGCGCGGCCTACCGAGAGATGACTTTCTCGGGTAGCCAGGCTGAACGTTTGCAGCGTGCGACTCAGCAGTCTTATACCGAGATCGCTCAATTTGTTCAGGAGGAACTGCTGAACATGTGGTCGCCGGGGCTGTTGGCTTTCGTTGAGCGGACGTCCGTTGTGGGTGCCTTTGACCTGGATTTGGCCGCAACGCTGAGTGGCGACACGAATCCGGGGACGATGATCCGTAAACTGCAGCAGGCTGATTTGTTCATTACGCAACACACTGGTGAACGGCTGGAATTTCAGTTCCATCCAGCCTTGCGGATTACGGCTCAGCAGCGACTGCGAAAACGTGACCCGCAGGCTCTTTTGCAATTGCATCAGCGTGCCGCTGATTGGTTGTTGGTCAACCGGTTTTATGCCCAGGCCGTGTACCAATATGGACGGGCGAAGAACTCGGCGGCGCTGTTCAAAACCGTGGAAGAACACACCTTCGATCTACTGCGCGAAGGTGAAATAAATGCCATCGTCGACTTCTTGACCCATGCTCTGCGTCATAGCCCGAGCGATCATCTGAATCTGGCCATGACCGAGGCCTCGACCTTGATTGTCACCAATGACATCGACAGGACGCGGGCCTGTATTGCCAGTTTGCGGCGTCTGGCGAGTCAAAGCACCGCTCAGCGTTCGGACAGGGTCATGCAGACAATTGCGTTTCTACGCAGTCATCTGGCTTTGCTCGGCGGAAACCTGCGCCACGGCGTGGAACTGGTCAGTACCGCGCTGGAACGATACCCTGAGCCGAATGCCGGAATGGCGATCCTGCACGCCAACAGCGCCGGATGCCTGGCTGCGTTGGGTCGCTTGAATGACGCCAGGCGCCAGGTCGGCGTGGCACTCGACCAGCTTCAACGTCTCGGCTTCAAAGGCTATACCCGCAGCTTGCAACTGCTTCTGGGTCAAATCGAATTGGCCCAAGGGGAGAGCGAGAGGGCTCATCAGCGGTTTTTTGATGACGACATGCAACACGCTTTGGGTGAGGGCTCAGGTAATTTCTACGACTCGTTCGTGCATCTGGGACAGGGGCTGGTATTGATTCAGCAAAACCTGCTGCCAGCGGCGACCCTGAGCCTGACCAAGGCCGAAAAAATCGCCCTCGACTTCCCCCACAGTGCCGGGCTCACGCTGATCTTTCACCAGCAAGCCTGCCTGCTCGATGCACAGGGCGATACCCCACGCGCGCTGGCGCGTTGGGATGAGGCTCGACGGCTGGCGGCGCAGTTCAAGCAATGGCGGGTTTATCGTCTTGCCGGCGCCTGGAAAGCGCGTAGCTCGGTGCGTAATCGTGACCAGAATTACCTGCTGGCGTGGCTCAAGGAGTGGCATTGGTGCCAGCGACATTACCGTGAGGATATCCAGCCTGAGGAGACTCTGGCTTACGCCTGGGTGCAACGGCATCTTGGGCAGCGAGCGGTCTGCATGCAGCTGTTGTCGGAATTGCGAGAACTGGCCGAGGAACACCACAACCAGCGATTGAACCTTGATTTATTGGTGCTCGAAGCAAGCCTTGCGCACGACAACGGTGATCAAAAGCAAGTGATGCAGCTGTTGGATCAGGCCTTGGCCCTGGCTTGCCAATACCGTTTGGGTCAGTTGTTGCACCATGAGGGCAGTGAGCTCAGAGACATGTTTCGGCAACTGGTCACCCCTGAAGCACGTCGTCAGTATGAACTGCATTCACCATTGCCGACTGCTGAGCAACTCAGCATGGTCATGCCGCAACTTATCCGGTCTTCGACCGAGGCAAATCGTCTGGTAGAGCCAGTCACACGGCGCGAGCGTGAAGTGTTGCAACGTATGGCGCGAGGCCAGAGCAATGCGCAGATCGCCGAGTCGCTGTTCGTCAGCCTTAGCACGGTGAAAACGCACATCAACAACCTGTTCCGTAAGCTGGAGGTCAATGACCGAGAGGAGGCTTTGCGCAAGGCTCGTAGTGTCGGCTTGCTGAGCTGATAGATCTCTCAGCCTGGACTGGAGGGGCTCCACCCCACACCGAATCAATTCCATCTCAAACTCCACCCGCGGTTTGACGAATCAACCGCTCGCGCTTGTTACAACATCAATGTCGGCTCATCGCTCTCGAAATGTCCAGGCGGGATTCCATCATTATGTTGCTCAACGAACGTGATCTGAATTTTCTACTCTACGAACTGCTCGATACTCAGGCACTGCTCAAGCGCGAGCGTTATGCCGAGCATGATCGCGCCGTGTTCGACGCGACGCTCAACACGGCGCGCCAGGTGGCCACTGAGTTCTTCGCCCCACACAACCATAAGGGCGACAGTCAGGAGCCCAGCTTCGACGGCGAACGCATTACCTTGATCGAGGAAACCCAGCACGCCTGGAATGCTTTCGCACAGGCTGGTTTTCTCGCCGCGCATCACGACTTCGAGGATGGTGGCCTGCAGCTGCCTGAAGTGTTGCTGCGCGCCTGCATGGCTTATTTCAATGCCGCGAACATCGCAACCACCGGTTACCCGTTCTTGAGTATCGGTGCGGCCAATCTGATCAAGAGCTTTGCGTCTGTTGAGCTGCAAGAACGATTTTTGCCTGCCATGTTTGAAGGGCGCTTCAGTGGCACGATGGCGTTAACAGAGCCGGGGCAGGGGTCTGCGCTAGGGGACTTGCGCACACGTGCGCAGCCGGCGCCCGATGGCACCTATCGGGTCTTCGGCCAGAAGATGTTTATCTCTGGTGGCGATCATGAGCTGACGGAAAACATCGTCCATCTGGTGCTTGCCCGGATGGACGGTGCACCGGCGGGAGTCAAGGGCATTTCCTTGTTTGTGGTGCCAAAATTTCTGGTCGAAACCGACGGAAGTCTGAGGTCGCGCAACGATGTCGCTTTGGCAGGGCTGTTGCACAAGATGGGCTATCGCAACACCACCTCTACTGTCCTGAGTTTTGGCGAGCAGGGTGGTGCTGTCGGTTATCTGGTGGGTGAGGCGCATAAGGGACTGGCGTACATGTTCCAGATGATGAACGAGGCGCGAATCGGCGTCGGCCTAGGGGCCGCGAGCCTGGCCTACCAAAGCTACCTGCACGCCCTCGACTATGCGCGTGAACGTCCGCAGGGACGACACGCCAGTTGCAAGGATCCCCTGACGCGTCAGGTGTCGATCATTGAACACGCCGATGTCCGTCGCATGCTCCTGATGCAGAAGGCCTATGCCGAAGGCAGTCTGGCGTTGTGTTTGTACGCTAGTAGCCTGGTGGAGGATGCCCACACTGCCACTGATCCAGACAGCCGAGAGGACGCCGCCCAATTGCTCGATCTGTTGACGCCAATGGTCAAGACCTGGCCTTCGCGTTATGGCTTGAGCGCTTGCGACTTGGGTATCCAGATCCTCGGTGGCGCGGGCTATACCCGCGAGTACCCATTGGAGCAGCTGTACCGCGACAACCGGCTCAACCCCATTCATGAAGGCACCGAGGGTATTCAGGCGCTCGACTTGCTGGGGCGCAAGTTGGGGCCGAAGGGCGGACGAGGTTACGCGTTATTTCTGTCGCAGGTTCGCCGCAGTCTCGATGACGCCGCAGGGCTGGCGCATTCATCGGTGCTGGCGGCGCAGTTGGCCGAGGCACTGGCGATTCTGGAGGACGTGACGGCGTCATTGCAGCGTCAGGTCGGTATCGAACCTGACCTTGGGCTTTGCAATGCCACCGCGTACCTGGACCTGTTTGGTCGAGTGCTGGTCGGCTGGATCTGGCTACGCCAGGCATTAGTCGCAGAGCGGGCACTCGCTGCGGCTACAGCCGACAGCGAAAGCGATTTCTATCAGGGCAAGTTGCATACCGCTGCCTATTACATGGAGTGGGAGTTGGCGTCGTTGCAGGGCCAGGCGGATTTGCTGTGTGCCGGTAACCGCACCACGTACGACATGCAAAACGCCTGGTTCTGACATGGTTGGCCAAGCCCTTAATCCAATGGGAGACAGTTGATGAACACCTTGATCCACTACCGCGTCGAAGAAAATCTGGCCCTGATCGGCCTGGCCCGTCCGCCCGTCAATGCGCTGGGGCAAGCCCTGCGTGCTGCTTTGGCTGAAGCCTATGATCGAGCGATCGCTGATCCGGATGTGCGGGCTATTGTGCTGTACGGCGAGGGTCGAGCCTTCAGCGCGGGCGCCGACATTGCCGAGTTTGGCAGCGCATCGGCCTTTGCCACACCAGACCTTGCCAGCCTGTTGAATCGACTGTCGCAGTCTGAGAAACCCTTGATTGCCGCCATCGGTGGTCTGGCGTTGGGCGGTGGGCTGGAGGTGGCATTGGCCTGTGGTTATCGAATCAGTGAAGTCAGCGCTCGGTTGGGCCTGCCAGAAGCAAAAATAGGTCTGCTGCCGGGTGCTGGAGGAACGCAGCGATTGCCACGGCTAGTGGGTGCCGAAGTGGCATTGGATATGATCCTTTCCGGAGAACCCGTCTGGGCGGTTCGTGCTCGTGAAATCGGCTTGGTGGATCGTCTGGTAAAAGGCCAGCAAACGCTGCTGGACGCTGCCTGTGATTTTGCTCGGGAGCTCTTGACCCAGGCTGCACCAGCCCAGCCTGCCTGGCGCCGACCACAACCGGAAGATCAACTGCCTGCCGGTTTTTTTGACGATTTCGAGCGGGCTCGTGCCGCGCGCTGGCGTGGGCAAATCGCACCTGGGCTGGCGCTCGCCGCGGTGAAGGCTGCCTGTGAGCTGCCACTGGAGCAAGGCCTGGCCCATGAGCAGGTGCTGTTCAAGCAAGTGGAGGCATCGCCGCAATCAGCGGCTTTGCGTCACCAGTTTTTTGCCCAGCGTGAAGCCGCCAAAATCTCTGGGGTCAGTTCAGATACGCCACTTCGTACCATCGACGCCGTCGCGATTATCGGCGCTGGCACCATGGGCGGCGGGATCGCCATGAACTTCGCCAATGCCGGCATCCCCGTCAAGTTGCTTGAACTCAAGGCCGAAGCCCTGGATCGAGGCTTGATTCAGATTCGCAAAGTCTATGAAACCAGCGTCAAGCGCGGCAAATTGAGTGCCCAGGCGCTGGAGTCGCGCATGGCGCTGATCTCCGGGACTCTGGACTATGCGGATATCGCTGAAGCCGACCTGGTCATCGAAGCGGTGTTCGAAAGCCTTACCGTCAAACAGGCGGTGTTCCGCACGTTGGATGAAGTTTGCAAGCACGGCGCCATCCTTGCCAGTAACACCTCGACTCTGGACGTCGATCTCATCGCTCAAGTGACGCGCCGTCCGGAAGACGTCATAGGCCTGCATTTTTTCAGTCCGGCCAATGTCATGCGCCTGCTGGAAGTGGTGCGCGGTAAGCAGACCGCTCCCTCGGTGTTGGCCACGACTCTGGCCTTAGCCAAACGTATCGAGAAAGTAGCGGTCGTTTCCGGGGTCTGCTTCGGCTTTATCGGTAACCGCATGTTGGAACCCTATGCGAGGGAAGCCCATCGTCTGATTCTGGAAGGTGCGACGCCGGCTCAGGTCGATGGCGTACTCACGGAACTGGGGTTGGCCATGGGCGTGTTGTCCATGTACGACCTGGCCGGGATCGACGTGGGTTATCTGGTGCGTGAGTCACGTCGCGAGGCCATCGCCCATGACCCGAGTTATTGCAAGCTGGCCGATGAGTTGTATGCCCGGGGTCACTACGGGCAGAAGACCGGGCGCGGGTTCTATCGCTATGAAGGGCGTGAGCGACAGGAAGATTATGAGGTAATCGCCTGTGCCGAAGTCCTTGCCGCAGAGCTGGAGATTTCTCGGCGAGCTATTTCCAATCAGGAGATTCACGACCGCTGTCTGTTCATGCTGATCAATGAAGGCTTTCAGTTGCTTGATGAGGGCATTGCCGAGCGCAGTGGTGACATTGATCTGGTCTGGGTCAATGGCTACGGCTTCCCGGCGTGGCAGGGCGGGCCGATGTACTACGCCGAGCAACTGGGATTGGAGAAAGTACTGGCGGGTATCGAACACTATCGGGAGCAATTGGGCAGCTACGGCGACATGTGGTTTACCCCAGCCGATTTGCTCAAGCGACTGGTTGCGGCCAAGAAAACTCACATCCACACATTGTGACTCTTCCGGGCCACCTGCTCATGGGTGGCCAAGACTTATCCTGGAACCCAGACCATGCAAGAAGCCGTGATTCTATCAACCGCCCGTACCCCCATTGCCAAGGCTTTTCGAGGGGCTTTCAATCACCTGAAATCACCGAGCATGGCCGCCTTCGCGATAACCGCTGCCGTTGAAAGGGCCGGGGTCGATCCCGCAGAAATCGAGGACCTGGTCATGGGCACCGCAATGCCGGGAGGCACTGCGGGCTGGAACGTGGGGCGCATGAGCGCACTGGCGGCAGGTTTGCCCCATAGCGTCTGCGGCCAGACCATTGACCGTCAATGCGCTTCGGGTCTGATGGCGATTGCTACTGCGGCCAAGCACATTATCTACGACGGCATGCGCGTGACCATCGGCGCCGGTCAGGAAAATATCAGCGCCGTGCAGACACGCAATATGGAGTGGGCATTCGCCGAGCGTGACTTGCAAGTCGAGCGTTATGCCGCGCATGCATACATGCCGATGTTGCAGACCGCGGAGCATGTCGCCAAACGTTATGGCATCACCCGCGAGATGCAGGATGCCTATTCGTTGCAATCACAACAGCGGGTTGCGGCGGCGCAACAAAGCGGCGTATTCGAAGAGGAAATTATCTCAGTCAGTACAACCCGGGCGGTGACTGATAAAGCCAGCGGCGCGGTGAGTTATGAGTCGGTTACGCTCAATCTCGATGAGGGCAATCGCCCGGGTACCCGTCTTGAGGACCTGGCCAATCTGAAGCCGGTGATCGAGGGCGGCTGCATCACGGCGGGTAACGCCAGCCAACTGTCCGACGGAGCCAGTGCTTGCGTGCTGATGGACGCGCGTCTTGCGCAACAGCGAAATATCGAGCCCCTAGGGCTTTATCGCGGGATCGCCGTGGCGGGTTTGGCTCCTGAGGAAATGGGCATTGGTCCTGTTTTGGCGATTCCCAAACTGTTGAAGAAGCATGGTTTGAAAGTGGATGATATTGGCCTGTGGGAACTCAACGAAGCGTTCGCCTGCCAAGTCATTTACTGTCGCGACAAACTCGGCATTCCCAACGAGCGACTCAACGTCAATGGTGGTGCCATTGCGATTGGTCATCCCTACGGCATGAGCGGTGCCCGGATGGTCGGGCATGCCTTGCTGGAAGGTAAACGGCGCGGCGTGAAGTACGTCGTAGTGACGATGTGTGTGGGCGGTGGCATGGGTGCCGCTGGCCTGTTCGAGGTGCTTTGATGAATACGATTTTTTCTTTAGCGGGCAAAACCGTGCTGGTCACCGGTGCCTCCAGTGGCCTGGGCGAACACTTCGCCCGACTGGTGGCGAAGGCGGGCGGTCGGCTGGTGATTGCGGCGCGTCGCGTCGAGCGTCTTGAGACGCTGGCCACTGAACTGCAATGGCATGGGGCCGAGGTGCTACCCGTGGCGCTGGACGTCACCCAGCGTGACAGTGTTGAAAGTGCCTTCGATGCGGCTCAGGCCGCTTTTGGTTGTGTCGACGTGGTCATCAATAACGCCGGCGTCGGCGGAGCTGTTCGGGCGCTGGAGGTCAGCGAAGAAGAGTGGCGTGCAATGCTCGCGACCAACCTGGACGGTGTCTGGCGCGTGGCTCAATGCGCTGCGCAAAGACTGGCCAAAGCGGAGCGGGGTGGCAGCATCATCAATATCGCGTCAATTCTTGGCGAGCGTGTCGGCAACGGCCTGAGTCATTACTGCGCTGCCAAGGCCGGGGTCGTGCAGTTGACCAAGTCACTTGCCCTGGAACTTGCTCGTTACGACATTCGCGTCAATGCGATAGCCCCCGGTTACTTTAAAACCGAGATGAATGGTGACTACTTTGACACGGATAAAGGCCAGGCATATATCCGCGATACCGTGCCGATGCGTCGTTTGGGACGAGTTGAGGAGCTGGACGGGCCGGTGCTGTTGCTGGCCAGTGACGCTGGCAACTTCATGACCGGTTCAGTGTTGGCGGTCGATGGCGGACATCTGGTTAGTTCGCTGTAAGCGTCAATGTGATAACGCGCAGGGGCTCAGGCATCTGGTTTGATCTCTTGCGCGCTGTCTGTCACCCGCAGGTTTGAACCTTGCGTCAGCAGTACGGATACACCCGCCAGGAATCGCCCCGCAATTACCCCTTCGAGTGATCACCGGAAGTCTCTTCTTGGGAACTTCTTTGATCCGTTTTTTGAATTGTCCGCCCTTCAGCCTGTTACCACTGATTGAGAAAATTACCTGCAAGGCGCCGAAGGGAAGGTCTGTCTTTTCTCATCACTGGTTTCGCATCTTATAAGCTGCCGAAAGCAGATCAGGTGTTTAGCAACCAGTGCTCAGGAATGTTGAACGCGGTTTTTTTGGATTCTGCAAGCTGGATCTTTGCGGGGGGAGAGGGTAGTTGCTAGGACACCGCCCCATAAGGGGCGGTTGAAAGGAGGGGATTTAAAGGCTGACTTTCAGGCTGCCTGGCGTTGCTTCTAATGCTGGGCGGCTAAACTCTTTATCCACAAGATTGTAGCCACCTTTTTTCAGCGGCAGTGCAATAAGGCGCATCGCCAAGTAGTAAGCAATACCCGAAAGCACCAGGACTGGAATAGAAGCTCCGAAGTAACGGAAGCCTGGGCTCATTGCAGCAGTGACGGGATCATAAAGTTTTAGATAACCGTAGATTGCAATAAATGTGACCGCAACAGCGACCCAGTTGATGCCGTTCCAGAAAGTGTATTGGCTGTTCTTTGTGGCAAAGAGGCTGGCAGGGTCGAGTTTCTCGTTGCGCAGGAAGAAATAATCAACAAGTGTTATACCGGTGATGCCGACAAACATGACGCCATTGTAGGACAACCAACTCATTACCGATGCCAGCAGCCATTCTGTTTTAAATGCAAAGTAAAGCCCTGGCGCTAATATAAGGGCCAGTAACAGCCCCCAGTTGATTCGGGCAAATAGTTTGATCTGCTGAATCGACACGGCTGACAAGTAAATCATGACGACCATGGTGGCGATGTTCGCTGATAGAACAATCGTCATGATGATTGAACCAAGTACTTTGCCACCCACTGCAATCATCCACACCGTAGGGTCATAGGTCCCGGCACTGATGGCGGCCAACGCTGCAACGGTGGAGATGATCGCGGCACCAAGAATGCCGACCCCAATGACCGAAGGTCCGATCATGTGTTTTTTATGCTTGACCAGACGGGTCAAGCCGCCCATTACCGGCCACCAGGTCAGGGCATTGGCAACACCAAACTCGACTGCCAGGGAAAACCCCTGGATAGGGTCCTTGGTCAACATTTGATCCGCAGCTACCTGGCTATGCCAAAGCGTCGGCACGCCAAACTTATTGATGAGGATACCTAGCATTACTACGGTAATCACCATATGCAGCGGCCCAATGTAGCCATTGAGTCGCTCGAAAAGTTTCGGTCCCTTGAGGGCGATAGCCCACACCAGAACCAGCGCCGCCAACGCCACGCCGATGACGAGGTGTTCATGGGCGTTGCCGGTGATTTCTGAACCTGTCACCGTCGCCGCAATGTTGGCCGCGCCTCGGGCCGTCAAGGCTTGAACGACAAAGGTCCAGCCGACTAATGTCGCGAGCAGGCCAAACAATGGGATGATCGCGCCTCTATAGCCAAACGATGACTTGGCCGTGTCGATGACATCGGTTCCATATTTGTAACTGGGAACGCCAGAAGCCAATGTGACGACAGCCATCCCGATAATCAGCCCTACTACGTAGCCCATGACACCTAATCGCCAGTCTCCCACGTAGGGTAGATAGCCACCGATCAAGAAGGCCCAGGTAGCCGCGCTAAATGTGCAACAGGTCCAGAGGAATGAACCGTACGACTTATAAATCCGTTCTCCACTCAACACTGGCAATCTGCCTGCCAGCGCTTCCTGTTCTATCGAATGAGATGATTCAATTGATTTCATTTATTTGTACTCAAGAAATGATCAACAGTGTTGAAATCCAGAGAATCACACCCAGTGCAATCCAATAAACGGCTTCATTTATTGTTGATTTAGCAGACGACCAGCATTCGGAAGTGGAGTGTTCTCCATTGCACATCTCCTCCAGCTGCATCAGTAAGTCCTTATTCAAGCTTTCGCTTGTACTGATCATCCCTGAGCTCGGTTCTATATTAGCTTTGCTCATATCTATGCCCTCTGGATGCAGTCCGAAAACATGATCCGTTTTAGTCTTTTACTGTGAGTTGGGCAGGAATGGTTAGACATTACAGTAGCCTTCTTATTGTTAGATTAGCTCAACGGGCTGCCTGCAGGACTCGCGACGCACGCAAACAAAGTGCTTCGCTGAATTGAGGCTGCGCTGTGTTGAGACCGCTGCTTTTTCGAATTCGGCAATCATCGACTGCTCCCTTCGTTTACCTCATTACTGTGCTGTGTAAGCACCATCGACCGTCAGGAGCGATCCGGTCATCCACTGGGCGTCGTCGGAGGCCAGGAAGGTGACCGCTTTGGCCACGTCCTGGACGTTTCCGATTCGCGGCCAAGGCGTCAGGCTTTCCAAAATGGCTTTGATCTTCGGATCGTCCAGCTCCTGACGAACCATGGCGGTTGCCAGAAAACCCGGGCAGATGGCGTTGACGTTGATCTTCTCGGCAGCGAAATCCACCGCCAGCTGACGGGTCAGATTATTCACCGCGCCTTTGGAGGCACAGTAAGAAGGCTCCTGGGCCAGCCCTACCAGCCCGCCGATCGACGAGACATTGACGATACGTCCGCGAGTACCGTCGGCACGCGGTGGTTGCTTGAGCATCTGAGTGATCGCGAATTTACAGCCCAGCCAGACGCCTTTTGTGTTGACGTTCATAGTCAGGTCGTAATCTGCTTCGGTCTCCTCGACGATGGTCTTCAGCTCGATGCAGACTCCGGCGTTGTTGATCATCACATCGAGCCGACCAAAGTGTTCGACTGCCTGCTTCACGAGGTTCTCGACATCGGCGGATTTCGAGACGTCGGCTTTCACGTATACAGCCTGGCCTCCTTGCTTGCGGATCAAGGCGTCGGTGTCGATGTCCAGGTCGGCTTCAAAACCTTCCGGGCGTGCCTTTTGAACCAGATCCGAACACACGATCCGGGCCCCCTCTGCCGCCAAGGCCAGTGCAATGGCCCGGCCGTTGCCGGAGCTCGAACCGGTGACGATGGCTACTTGATCGATAAAACGCATGGAGTTGTCCTCATTACAGGGTTTCTGGGTGAGCAGGGTTGTTCGGTTCCGGGTGCTTTCGCCGGTTTGAAAAATGAAGCGCGTTGCAAGCAGCTTAAGGTGCGAGCGATGCGTCCAACAGGTGAATGGCGGCCATTCGAAATAGTGAAACTGGACACTTTTTCAGTACGCAGACCAGACATCTACGTCCACCTGTCAAGGCACTTGCTACTTGGAAATACCGGCACCCTGACGCTTGTTCGTGGAAGCGCTGGTTGCCGGGCTGACTCGCCCGGGTGTCGGATCGAGTCATGCAAGTTGAGTCGAGCCGAAGCTCAACCCGTTTATCAGAGACTGAAGGCGCTCACGCTGTGGGGGCTGCCGTAGTTTTTGCCATAGCTGAAACTCACTGGCTGTTCGTGTCCTCGATTGAGCACGCGGTACTCTCGAGGCGAGCGTCCGGTCCAGCGTTTGAAGGCGTGCCTGAAGTTGGCTGCATCGCTGTAGTTCAAATGCTCGGAAATCGCCTCGGTGGTCATGGGCGTGTTCAGCAGGTAGCGGATAGCGAGTTTTTTACGTACTTCGACCAACAATGCGTTGTAGGAAGTGCCGAGGGCGTCCAGACGGCGGCGCAATGTGCGCGGCGACAAATGCAGTCGGTCGGCGACGTCGGAAAGGGAGGGGATGCTGCTGCTCGAATTGAGCAGCAGGTTTTGTACCTGATAGCTCAAGTCGTACTTCTGGATTATTTCCTTGTGCTGCGCCTGGCAGACCAGTTTGCAGCTGCTATGGGTGATGCTGTTGGATTGGGGCAGTTTGCGCTCCAGCCATTCCTCGGCAAACACCAGGCGAGTCTCACTGCTGTTCAGCCGTACCGGAAGACCAAGAATCCGGCCAATTTCTTCTGCTTCGCTGGCGTTTCCGGTAAGGCTCAAGTCGATGTATTCGGGATTGAAGTCTTTGCCCAGAATGTCTTGCAGCAGCGTGAGCAGCTTGGACACTTCCAGGCACAGCCAGTACTTCCACTCCAGAGAGACGAGCCCATATTGATCAAAGAGTTTTAGCTCGGCGTGCCCTGCTTGGCGATGCAGGCTCAAGCCGAATTTAAGATTGATCAACACACCAAAGGTGCTGGCCGTTTCCAGAGCTTCCAGCAGTGTCGCACTGCTCAACATCGCAAAACCGACGATGCCATAGGAGGTCAGGTGCAAGCGCTGACCCACCGTCAGACTGAGCAGAGGGTTCTGTGCAGTTTGTACGAATGCGCTATGGATCAGTTCCTGTTGGTTCAGCGAGATTTTTGTCTGTGGGTTGTACAGGTCCTGGATCGAAAGCGACCCAGTCTTGACGCAGCTGCTGAGCGTGGTCTCGTCAAAACCGAGCAATCCCGCTGCGGCCAAAATTTCGGTCGTTGAAAATACCTTATCGTCCAAGGTGACAGGGGTTGCTTCATTGATGCTCATCGTACGGCCCTCGCAGGTGTTGCCAAGCAGGAAAGACTGGGGTGATGTCCGAGGTGTTGTGCCTGGAGATCACTTCAGTTCATTCATGTGTAAAACGCGGTCAGGGCAGGCCGGGGGCGTGAGCAGGAGATTGGCGTCGACAGGTGGCGCGCAATGTTTGCTCGGTAAACGAAGAGTCCATCATGGCCGGTGGTCATTTGTGAACGATGACCATTGTCCGTGTTGTGAGCTGTCATTCTCATCTTTTTATCTCCTGACCTAAGGCGCTGCGTACAGGCCCTGTTTTTGTTGATCTATGTAGGTAGGAATCGCTTTTATCTGACCTGGACTTCATTAGTAGGTCGTGTGACCTATTTAATTCGGTCGGACGACCTAAGTCAAGCGTGTTTCAAAAAATGCTGCGCCCTGATGACGAGCGGAAGGGGGATTATCGAAAAACTTGGCGCAGGCGTGTGCCAGAGCCATCAGGGCTCTGGTATGGCGCATCATGATTGCAGCCGGAGGGGGCGCAGGCATCAGAGGAGGGGACCGCGCTGCCGATAGTCGAGCAGCGACTGCTAGGTGGATTGCCTATGTCAAGCGCGGAACTGCTGAACCTTTCCGCTGAGTGTCTGGGCCAACTGATCAAGTTCCGAATTGATCTGAGCGGATTCGTTGCCGCTCACGCTCAAGGCTTGGGTCAGGTCTCGAATATTGTTCACGTTCAGATTAACTTCCTCGGCTACCGCGCTTTGCTCTTCAGTCGCGGTAGCGATTTGCAGGTTCATCTCGTTTATCTGGCCGATGGCATTGGTAATGTTTTGCAGCGACTCGACCACCTTACCCACTTCGACGACGCTGACCTGTGTCAACTCATGGCTGTCTTGCATCGCACCGACCACGGTATCGGTGTCCTCCAGCAACGATTCGATGACTTTCTGGCTTTCAATGACTGAGTCCTGAGTGCGCTTGGCCAGCGTCCTGACTTCGTCGGCGACGACGGCGAAACCTCGACCTGCTTCACCTGCCCGGGCAGCCTCGATGGCAGCGTTCAGAGCCAGAAGGTTGGTCTGCTCGGCAATGCTTCTGATGACCTCGAGCACACTGCTGATCTGGCTGCTGCTGGTGGCTAGGTTTTTGACCTGAGCCATGGTTCCGGTCATCCCCAGAGCCAGCTTGTCGATGGCCTGGGTTGCATGCTCAATAATGCGCCTGGCTTGTAACGCTGCCTTGTCGGTGTCTTGCGCCGCCTGCGCAGCGCAAGAGGTACTGCGTGCGACCTCTTGGGCCGTGGCGGCCATTTCGGTAGAGGCGGTGGCCACCTGATCGACTTCGCCAGCCTGTTGCTGAAGACGTTCATGTGACTGACTGGCGACGAGGGAGGCCTGAGCGGCCGCTTCTCGGGTTTTCTGGGCGGCGTCCTGGATGTCACGAACGATGGGCTGTAGTTTGTCCAGAAAACGGTTGAGCCAGCCAGTGAGTTCGCCCAGCTCATTTTTCTGTGCGTAGATAATGCGTTTGGTCAGATCACCCTCACCGATTGCGATCTCTCGAATCATGTCCGTAATGGATTTGAGCGGCCGGAACACTTTATGCGTGCTCAACGCGATGAGGGCCAAGCCTATGATCGCCAGCAGGGCACCGAGCCCCACAAGCCTGAACGTTGAATCATAGCGTTGGGTATCGAGTTGCGTGCCCAGAGTGTTGGCCGGTGCCATCAACACCTCCCATGGCACGTCTATCTTCACTGACCAAGGGGCCGCTCCAGGTAAGGGCTCGAAGGACGACAGCAGTTGAAAGGTGTCGCCATTCTGTTGGCTGCGGGTCGTTCCAGCCGTTTCTGCGGAATTGAATTGTTGCTGGCTGCCAAGTCCGACTGCGTCGGCCATTTTTCCGCTGGCTTGCTCATTCGAGCTATTGGCGGCGACCACGCCAGTGTTGCTGATAACGCTAACAGTTGCTTTACCAGCATAGAGCGATGCGGCCAATTCCTGGCTCTGTTTCTGGAGGTCGGTGATGTTGATGTCGATGGCAACAACGCCTATAAAACGGGCATTTTCAATCACGGGTACCGCCAAAGAAATCAACCGGACAGGGTTGCCGTCGAGTACGTCGGCGTAGGGTGAGGTGAGGCAGGGGGCCAATGTCTGTTTTACGCAGACATACCAATAGTTGTACGGAACTCCGCTGGCATCCGGGGTTGTTCTGTTGAACATTTCCTCTTCGAATATGCTCAACTCTGGGTGTCCAGGGCGGGTTTGTGACCAGTAGCTGGAATAGCGGCCTGTGGCATTGCCACCCAGTTCGGAATTGCCTTGGAAAGAGGCATCACCCGCTGCGAGGGCATTTGGCTCGAACGCAACGAAAATACCGAGTAGCTCGGGATGGGCTGCCAAACTAAGCCTGGTTTGCTGCAGGAGATTGCGGCGAGTATCGCTTTCGTTCGAAAGTCCTTCGGTAATCTGCCCACGCATATACAGAAACAGCCTGGACAGGTCGTTAGCCAGCAACAACGCATCATCGAACTTTTTCTTCACCAGCAGACGCTGAACTTCACCACTGCTCGTCAGCTGTCGACGCGCGGCCTCTTCGAGAGTTGCACTGCTGCGTTCGCGTATGAGGCGGTCTGCTTTGTTCGCTTCGTAGAGGTTGGTGCCGATCACCGCGCCCAGTGTCAGTGTCGAACACAGCCCGGTCAGGGCCACGATTTTGAATTTGATCGAGAGAGTACGTGGCATGTCGACGCAGCCTGATAGCGAGAGGAGAGAGGGGCGAGTCAAACGCCGGTCATGGTTCCAGAATGGCGCCGCAATCGGTGCCCAGATAGGTCAACGAACTGCTGAGTTTCTGGCACAGCGGTTTCAGGCGTTCGAAAGCCCGGCGTGGTCCGGAGCAACGGAGTTGCCAGGCGCTGTGGCTTGAGTCTGGCGCGGGGCTGTCGAGGCGGATTTCCAGGTAGTCGATATGCTCGCTACGAGCCCATTCGCCCATGGAACGTGCCGATGCGGCGGGGCGCGTGTGCGAAGTGTTGAAACTGATCAACGCTTTGCCGTGCAGGCCAAAGGTGGTTTCAGGACTGCACAGCCGTGCATTCATCAGGAGCTGATCCGGAAAACAGGCAATGACCACATCGCTGGCTTCGATGGCCTGCTCCAGGTTGCGCAGCAGTTTGACGCCATCGCAGGGCGCCACCAGATTGCACCGCAACGGATCGAGCCCTGCCACCTGGAAACCCTGGCCCGCCAGGATGCGTGCGATGTTGCTGCCAACAGTGTCCAGGCCGATGATTGCGATTCTGTGAGGCGTTGTAGTCATGTCAATTCTCCGTCAGTCGAAGAGGGCTATGTCAGGGATGCATGGCGCGGAACAGCGAAGCGATGTCTTGCTCGCCCATGCCTTTGTTCTGGGCCATGTTGCAGTAGGTAAGGAACGCATCGGTGGCCGCGAATGGGGCGTTGGCACTGCGCAAGGCATCGCGGACGATTTCCTGGCCGGCGACATGGACATCGACAGACGCCTGATCACCGCCGTAGTTATCGTCCTTGATGCGATCGCTGGCTGTTTTGATCCCGTCTGCCAGCATCTCGATCATGATCGGCGAAAGCTGCTCGAACGCCTGTGGCGTCACGCCGGCGCTGCTTGCCAGAACGGCACCTTCGAGCCAGGCGGCGAGAGCGCCGAAATAGAACGCATACAACGCAAGATAGGTCGGGGTGCAGGTGGTTGGGTCAGTCCCGAGGTATTTCGGGTTGCCAGCCAGCACGCGCAGCGTGGTTTCATGCTGGGTGTAGGCGGCGTGATTTCCGGAGTACAGGATGGCTGTGTTGAGCCCTCCAATGTCCTTCGGATAACACATGATTCCGCCGTCCAGATAAACGCCGTTGTGCCGTTCAACGAAACTGCAGATACGTTTCACATCGGCCACGGCGCCGGTACTGAGATTGACGATGGTGCGTCCCTGTAGATCCAGGGAATCGTGTAAGTCATGCAAAACAGCTTCAGCGGCCAACTTGTCTATCATGCAAATAATGATCAACCGACTGCTGGTGACTGCGTTTGCAACATCGATGGCAACCGTAGCGCCGACGCTTGCTAGTGCAACACAGCGCTTCGGGCTGCGGTTCCAAACCGTCACCGGATAACCGTTCTGTAGCAACGTCTTCGCAAGCGTGCTGCCCATTGCACCCATGCCTAGAATGCTGACGCTGTTGTCGACCGAGTTAGTCAAAGACATGGCAAGCCTCACAAAAAAAGCCTAAAACAGGCGATCCAACAGCAAACATATGCCGGGAAAAGGCCGTTACTTGAAAGCAATGAAGTCAGGCTCGAAAAAACCGTGGACAGTCTTGCCGAGCACTATCCACGGTTTGCGCGACAAGGCTTATTTCGGAGGATTCAGGCCGATGTAATCGGCGATCTCTTCGTAATTGACCTGCCACAGACCAGGCAGGCCATACAGGTCGGCGGTGAAGGAGCGGAATCCCAGGATTTGCTGCACGCGCGGTGTCAGTGTCCGGACCAGGTCCATGTTGACGACAAATGGATAGGCCTCTTCTGGCACGAGCCAACCCAGGTTGAAGGTGAAGGCCACGCCGCGGCGGTACTGATCGGCGGTAACGTTGGCGCCGCCGCCGTGGGCGATCTTTCCGGTAAAGAACAATGCATCGCCGGGTTCCAGGATCGCCGGTACGGTCTGATCATGGGTGCCCCGGTCGTTGTAGTCGGGCCAGTTCTGACTCCCCGGGATGATCCGGGTGGCACCGTTCTCTTCGGTAAACGGTGTGAGTGCAATCAGGAAGTTACAGATCACATCCGGGGCCTTAACGCCCATTTCCTTGAATGCCATGTAGTTCTCGAAATCGCGGTGTAGCGGTTGAGGCTTGTTACCTGGTCCAATCTCGATGACTTGAGCGGTGCCCATCCAGTATGTGTCACACCATGGACTGAGGATCGCATGGGCCAGTTGATGGACTTTGTCGTGATCGATGATTTCTTCACGGAAGGTCTTGCTGTGAGTTACCAGGTTGGTCAAACGTTTGGTTTGAGCACCGTGAAAATCCTGGGCCCCTTCATTGATCTTGGAGGAGCCGGCAGGAATCTTGTCCATTTCCGGTTGGATCTCGGTGTTGAATCGAGCGACTTGCTCTGCGTTCAACAAGCCCTTGATGATGACACCCGCGTCCTCGGCGAGGATCTTCAGAACCTCTTCTTTGGGAGTATCAATCGTGATTTCCTTGAAGACGTTTTTGCTTGTGCTGGCCATGGTCAAAACCTTTCGTCAGGCTGAATAGGGTGGGTGGATTGAAGGGGGCAGAAGCGGCTTTGCGCAGAGGAAAGCCCCAGGCTCATCGCGACCCTCAAGCGGGGTGGCTGTAATCGACTGGGGTGCCCAGCCAGCCATCCCAGCGTTTGGTCCAATAAAGGTTGTGCAGTGTTGTTGTCAGTTCGCCAGGGCCTGCTTTACCCCCGAGCACTTTGCCGTCGACGGAGTTGACCGGCATGATTCCTCCAGCGGTGGAGGTCAAGAAGGCTTCGTCGGCATTGCGCAGTTGCTCGACGTGAACTTTTTCGACATGAATCGGCATACCGATTTGTGCTGCCAGTTCAAGGGCGGTTTTTCGGGTAATACCTTCCAGGCAGCCGGAGTCGGGAGTGAACAGTTCCCCGTCCTTGATCAGGAAGATGTTTGAGCCGGGAGCTTCAGTCAGGTTGTCCTTGGCGTCACACAGCACCGACCAGTCGGACTTGTTCCGCCCGGCCTCGAACAGCGAAAGCTTGAGGTCCATCCAGTGGAAGTTCTTGGCGGTCGGGTCCACGGACTCGGGGGGGATACGAAGGTATTTTTGGCTGACCATCAGATCGATACCGCGAGTACGCTGTTCGTCCGGGCAGATAAATACATACGGCACTACGAAGGCGTAGAAGCGGCTTTCGTAGTTGTCCGGATTTTTGCGCCGTGCGCTGTCCTGCGGTTTGCCACGGGTGACCGCCCACCAGACGTAAGCTTCTTTGGTGCCCGCCTGTTTCACCAGTGTGGTGAGGATGTCGATGGTCTGAGTCTTGGTGTACGGGTTGCGCAAGTAGAACTTGGCACAGCCCTTTTCGAAGCGTTCCAGGTGATCTTCCAGACGAAACAGCCAGCCCTTGCTGACGCTGACTACGTCATAGACGGCGTCGGCCTGTGTGAAACCCAGATCGGACAAGGGAACGGTGGCGTGATCAAGATCGACGTAGATGCCGTTGGTGAAGGCCGACCCATAAGAGTACTTCGGATCGAAGGCGGCACGGGCGTGAGCCGGGTCATTCAGCATGATGTGTTGTGCTTGGATGATGCTCATTTTTGATATCTATCCACCGTTGAAGATGGGCTTTGCCGCCGCGTCCGCCGCTCGGTCATCTAGCCCGTGAGCTCATAGTAGAGGCGTCCCGACATCCTCCAACAGGTGAGCGGGGGCCAAAATTCAAATGCTCGACGGCCACAACTTTTGGCACTCGCCTTTGGTCGTTTCAACCTCTTTGAACAGTGGAAAGGTGTTGGTCCGCTCACGGATGTCACGATCAACCAAGGACTCTTTGTTGGCCACAAATCACCTTTTTCAATCATGCGGGCCTGCCTAGAGTTAGCCCGGCATCACGCTATGTGTCGCCGAGTTGTTCATTAGTCAGAAGGGATTGATATGGAAAAGTCCGACGTTACGTTCATTGGTTTGGGGCAAATGGGCGCTGCCCTGGTTCTGCCATTTCTTGAGGAGGGGTTGACTGCCACGGTGTGGAACAGATCGCCCGAAAAAAGCGTGGCCCTGGTGAAATCGGGCGCTCGTTTGGCGACCAGCTTCGAGCACGCCATTGCCGCCTCAGAGCTGATCATTGTCTGTTTGGCCGATTACGAAACCAGTGACGCGTTGTTCCATGTCGAGGCGATAAAGCCGCTACTCAAAGACAGAACGGTGGTGCAGTTCACCACGGGTAACGAAAGCGAAGCGCGTCTCGGCGCTCAGTGGGCCGAGCAATTCGGCGTTCGCTATCTGGACGGGGCAATCATGGATTACCCGACCCAGGTGGGTAAGCCTGAGTGCATGTTGCTGGTATCGGGTGAGTGCGACGTCTGGGACAACTGGGCGTCGAAACTCAAGCTGCTGGGAGGGCGTATGACCTATGTCGGCGAGAAGCCCGAGGCCGCCAATCTGCTCGACGGTGGGCTGTTGACCATTATGTACGGCAGCGCCTTCGGCCTGATGCAGAGTGCGGCGATGCTGGCTGCCGAGGGCGTCGATATCAAGACGCTGAAAGGCGCGCTGGATGTCTTCAAACCTGTCATTGAAGCCACCTGGCAACGTACGGTCGATCTGGTCGATAAACAAGACTACTCCGGTAATGAAGCGTCCGTTCATGTGCATGCGCTAGGTGTACGCTCTTTGCTCAAGCGCGCGAAACATGTAGGGGTGGAACATGGTCTGCTCGAGTTGTTTGCCGGCTATGTGGATGAGGCTGCAGCCAAAGGCTATGAGAAGGATGAATTGCCGGCGGTGTACGAAGTATTTCGACGCTGAAAGCCGTTTAGCGGCTGGCGATTTTTTATCAAGCTCCGATCGTTGATCGGAGCTTTTCTCGTTCAACCGGGTCAGGTTGCGTCAAGTGTGCCTCACGCTCGGAATACTCGATGATCGACTATTGCCTGCAATAGCGTGCAGACCAATGGGCATGCAGTCGATCTCTCGATTCTGCAAACGAAACGCCTTTGGGCCAGTGCCGGTCCAGCGCTTGAAGGCATGACGAAAATTTGCAGCGTCGCTATAGCTGAGTTTTTCGGAGATGGCTTCAGTCGTCATGGGGGTGTCAAGCAGATAACTGATGGCCAGCTTTCTGCGAACACCTTCAAGGATCTGGTTGTAAGAGGTCTTCCCCGCTTCCAGGCGCCGTCGTAATGTACGGGGAGACAGGTGCAGTTGGTCAGCGATTTCCGGGAGGGTTGGAATGCGGTGGGTCGATGACAGCAGGATCCTTTGCACTTGATAACACAGGTCATAACGTAGGCTGATTTCCCGAAGCTGGTGTTTGCACAGGGTTTTGCAGGTGTTATGGGTGATGCTGTGAGACTGTGGCAACGAGGTACCCAAATAGCGGGTGTCGAAACAGATGCTATTTTCCGGGCTGTTCAGAGTCACAGATGTTTGCAGCAAACCGCTGATGGATTCGGCATCCTGTTCGCTTCCACTGAAATTCAAAGTGACGCGGGCCGGTGAGAAATCCTGTCCCAGAATATCTCTGAGCAGCGTGAGCACTTTCGCGGTTTCCAGCAGCCCGCAGCAGTATTTGTCCGCGCCAAGTAAGGAGAGATGGTCGATCAAAGTAATTTTTGTCAGGCCATCCTGGTGCCCCAGGTGCAGCTGTTGTTTCAAGTTCATCAGCAAGGCGAAGTCATTGGCAATATTGATTGCCTCTTCCAGCGTTGCGCTGCTCAGCAGTGTAAATCCGACCATGCCGTAGGCGGTCAGGTGCAACTGCTGGCCGACCCGCAGCGCCAGCAATGGGTCCTTGATGGCGGAGCAGCAAGAGGAGAGGACCATGAAAAGCTGATTCAAGGAGACCCTGGTCGAAGGCTCATCCAGGGCCTGTTGTGTGAGCGCGGCGCTAGCAAGGCAATCTTCCACCGTATCTGGCCGATGTTTGGCGAGCGCGACCACGGCGAGGAGTTCGGCAGTCGAGAAAACCTTGTCGTCCAAGGTGATGGGTGACGTGTGTATTGAGACCATTTCACAACCCTCGTCGATTGATCGCGTGCAAACCCTGATCTGATTGGGTTCCATCAGTCAGGAGCCGATACGGATTACTCGGTTATGGCGGGCCGGGGAGGGTGATGATCACAGTTAAGAAAAATCGCTACAGACTGAACGCGGCGATTAATCGCTCTGATTGCTCGGTCGTGTTTGACGCAAAAATACGCATAGGTCGATTGACCTATAAAATACGGTCGATTGACCTATGTCAAGCGAAGGAACTAAAATTCGTTGCAATCTTTTCGGGTGGGCGACGTCAACCGGACGTTGCAGGGACTACCCTTGCGTCTGGACCGGGACCGAGCAAACTGGCATGTTCATGAAATTAATTTGAGTCTGGAGGGAGCGTCTAATGCCAACGGAAACTGCACGAGCCGAGTCGTTGTTTGAGAGAACGGCAAGTCCTCGCGAAAAAAAACGTGTTCAGCGTATCGAAGACATCATAGAAGTCGCCGCGAGCATTTTCGTCAGCGACGGCTATGCGCAGTTTTCCGCCCGCAAAGTGGCGAGCGAACTGGGCATCAGCTTGAGCAACCTCCAGCACTACTGCGGGACGACTGAAAACCTGCTGGCGTCGATGATCAGGGCCAAAATAGAGAGTTTTGTCACGCTTTTTCACGATATCGCCAGCAACACCGCTATGCCGCCTCAAGAGCGCTTTATGGCAATACTCGATGGAGACATGGCCGCCACGCTAGACCCGTGGATTGCTTCGTTTTCATTCCAGGTCTGGGCGTTGGCAGAACATGATGAGGTTGTAAATGCCTTGCTGAAGAGGATTTACGGTGATTTTTGCCAGACACTCAGCGAGTTGATTGTGGAAGTTAACCCTTCGATATCGCTCGAGAAAGCAAGGGTTCACGCGATCCTGATTGCCTCTCAAATCGAAGGCGTAATGTTTTACAACAAACAGATCGGAGCCGAGTCGGTGAGTTGGGACGCCCTGCTCAAGACCATGAAAACCTTGTGGTTGAAGACGATCCTCGAGGGGTGATTTTCAAGGTGTGGAGATCGGCCAGTTCCACGTGCATTATTGGTCATTTACCACCTGTTTGATGGCAAAGGCCAAGCCTACCCTTCCTCTCATGATTGTTATCGAGGGGGATCCACGTCATGGCAATGTCCACGGATCAAGAGATTGATCGGATGGCTACGATGCATTTCATCGCACTGGTCGACTCACTGATTTGTGAGACCGGACATGCAACTGAAGCGCTATTACAGGGAGTCGATCTCAAGGCTGAAGAGCTTCATCAGGGCTTGAAACTCATTACATCAGCCCAGGAATTCACGATTCTACGCAATGCCTTGCGTCTGACAGGCGACAGGCACCTTGGGCTTGTGCTGGGAAGTCGATGCAAGTTGGCGTCCTATGGGATTTTCGGATTCACGCTGCTTTCCAGTAGTAATCTCAGAGCCGCACTGGCCTTGTTGTTTGAATACCCATTACCTCTCGGCACGGGTTACGTCCTGAAATTGACCGAAGACAACGGCGTTGCGACGCTCCATATCAGTGACACCTTCGAGATAGAAGCTGAACTGCGTTTATTGGCCGTCGAGTTCTGTTCGATGGCATTGCAGAGGCTGATAAGCAACCTGCTCTGGAAAGACCTGCCATTGCTGGCCGTCAATATTCGCGGTGCTACGAGCGCCGACTGCACTACCTATCAAGCCCATTTCAAGTGCCCAGTGTCGATGGGGCCGGGATCGTCCTGTGCGCTAATGTTTGATGCTTGCTGGCTCGATCTGCCGTTGCCGTGGGCTCATCCGGCAGCGCACGGTGAAATGCAGAAGCAGTGCTCTGAATTGAAGTTCAGCCTTGAGGTTCCGCGTAATTTTCTGAGCAATGTCCGTTCAGCCATTTGCGCCCAATTCGACAAGTCTCCAACCCTGACGAACGTTGCCGACTCCGTGGACTGTTCGAGCAAAACATTACAACGTCATCTACGTGCCGCCGGTACTAGTTTCAATGAGGTGCTGGGCGAGCTGCGTTATGAACGTGCGCAGAAATTGCTGTTGCAGCAGGTGCCGGTGGCGCGGGTTGCCGAGCAACTCGGTTTCAGTGAATCGGCGGCCTTTCGCAGAGCCTTTCAACGCTGGAGTGGCTGCACGCCCTCCCAGTATCGATCTCGCGTTCGGCACTGATGTGTCGCTGCCAGGCTGGATCGATCTGTGTCTTGTTCGATCCCCTTTTTGACCCGTTTGCGCCTTTAGCCCTTTGCCACTAACTCAGACAATCCTTATCAAGTCGCCAGTGGTTGGTGCGTCAATTTTCACATCATGGCTATTGAGAAAGGGGCAGGTTATGAAAGTTTCGGTTCGCTATTTGGCTGCGGGCGTGGGGGCTTTGTACGCGGGTTCAAGTTTTGCTCTTGAGAGCTTCAATGTAGGTGATGTGCTTGTAGAACCCTCGGTGACGTTGGGCGCTGCCTATCTGAATCATCGCGATCAAGCGTTTGGTGGGCGCACGAGCAGCATCGGACTGGAAACCGATCGCAACTCCAGTCGATTTGAAGGCTTTGCACTGCCCGGGGTGAAACTCACTGGTCCGCAGACCGCCTACGGTACCGTATTCGGTGGGGTTTCAGCCGTCGGTGCAATGACCCGCGGTGGCAGCGATGCAGGCGGTTTCACTCACGATGATCCGGAGTCCATCGGTTTGGAAGCAGCCTACGTCGGCTGGAAAAGCGGTGACCTGTTGCCCGACCTTGGCAAAGATGCAATCAAGCTGAGTGCTGGTCGACAGAACTTCATGATAGGCGACGGCTTCCTGATCGGTGATGGTAATACGGACCAGGGTAAAGACGCCGCAGCCTGGATTGGGCCGCGCACCGCTTTCAAACAGACGTTCATCGCTCAACTCGATACCGGCAAGATTCATGCTGACCTGTTTGATCTGATCGCAACTTCTGATCTGGACTATGCCAATTACAAAGAAAACCTGCGTATGCGCGGCGGCAATCTCGAATGGCGAGATACTCTGGGGACACTTGGTGCGACTTACTACCATACCCTGGACGCCGATAACCCCTTGCGGGATGGGGTCGATGTCTATGACGTGAGGGCGAAGGGCACGCCAATCGCGGCGCTTCCTCAGGTGGGCATGGCGGGTGAATACGTGTGGCAGAAGGGCGGTGATGGAGACAAATCGGCTCACGGTTGGTACGCGCAACTGAGCTATGCCTTCACCGACGTGCAATGGAAGCCGACCTTGACCTATCGCCGCACTCAATACTCCGATGATTACGATCCGATGACTTATGGTTACGGCGGCGAATACGGTACCTGGTACCAAGGCGAGATTGTCGGTGAGTACATGCTCTTCAACAGCAATGTGAATATCGATTTGCTCAAACTGGCTATCCAGCCAAGGGAAAATGTCACGGTTGGTTTGATGGGCTATCGCTTTCGCCTGGATAAAGCACCGACCGGGATCGACAGCCGTGACTTCGGGAAGGAAGTGGATTTGTACGTGAATTGGACAGCTACGCCATCACTTACAGTTAGCGCACTGTATGGCGTTGCCTTGCCGGGAGATGCCGCGAAGCAGTCATTCGGTGCCAACGATACTTCGCACCTCTTTCAAACCTTGGTGACCTGGAGTTTTTAAACTCATTTGTTTATCGCGCTGCAGTCCGAGTTTCAAAAAAACACGAACCATATAAGTAGATTTTGCGAAGGGGTTGAGTGATCGCTTTGCCGAAAGATCGTGCGTCATTACTAATAGTGGATGGATTGAAATTATGAAAAAAACGACTCGTTTTTTTGCTTCCCTTGCGGTTGTTTCTTCGCTTGCAGTGGGCGTGGCCTTCGCCGAAGGAACAACAGTTGACGTAAAAACACCCTTGCCAGGAACGACGGCAGTTACCAAGTCGGGTGGCTTCGAAAATAACAATGTCAATGCACTTCTGTGGCTTCAGCAGTCGGCGGAGGCACGAGCACTGTTCTATCAGGCCTTCAATTTAGGTGGAATGATCCTGGATAAGGCGCTGGTGGATAAAAGCTATAAGAAAAAGCCGGCAATCGTGATAGACATTGATGAAACCATTCTGGAAAACGGCCCTTATCTGGCGTTGCTAGCGCTTGATGGAACGGATGATTACCCATTCTGGGACGAATGGGCCGATGTTGCGGATGCAGCCGCAACGCCGGGTTCTGTTGAGTTTCTCAATGGCGTAGCCAAAAAAGGTGTGGATATATTCTACGTGTCCAACCGTTATCTGGAGAACGTTCCGGGAACCCTGAAAAACCTTAAAAAACTCGGGTTTCCTCAGGTCGAGGAAAGTCATTTGCTGTTCATGGATAGAAACGGCAGTTCGACCAAAGAGCCGCGCAGACAGAAAGTTTTACAGACGCACGATATCGTTCTGTTGATGGGCGATAACCTGATCGATCTTTCTAAAGCCTTCGAAATGCCGACCAGCGAAGAAAGAAACAAAAAAGTTGACGAGTTGAAAGATCAATTCGGAAAACGCTTCGTAGTACTGCCAAACCCGACCTACGGCTTCTGGCTTGACCATCTGCAAGAAGGGTATGGGAAGATGAATGCCGAACAAAAGCGCGAGGCAAGACTTCATGCGCTTGAGTACTGGAAAACCGATCTCCTAAAAGTTTCTCGCTAACCCTAAATCATCAAGTGCGCGCCGGAATAGGCGCGCGGCTTGGCGGTGCTCTTTGTTGACAACTACAGCGTATGAATGAGCAGAGCCATCTATAAGGTCAACGAGTTGAGGTGGATAAAATGACACACAAGGTACAGTCTTTTAAGCAGGGGCTTATTGCGCTGGCAGTTACCATCGCCGTGCCAGAATTGGTAGAAGCCGATGAACGTGCGAACACTTCATCTGCCACAAAAGGTTTTATCGGTGATAGTAGTTTTGAGCTGCTTTTGCGTAACTACTATTTCGGCCAGAACAATACACGAGGGGCAAAAGACAAAAAGGATTGGACGCAGGGATTTTTGGCCAACTACAAATCAGGATTCACCGAAGGGCCGATTGGATTCGGCTTCGATGCCTTTGGCTATTTGGGGGTGAAGCTCGATGGCGGAGGTGGGACCACACGTACCGGTAACCTGCCGATAGGGCGTGATGGAAAACCGGAAGATGACTACGGCCATGCCGGCGGGGTATTGAAAGCCCAGGCTTCAAAAACCTTATTGAAGTGGGGGCAGATGCAGACAACTGCTCCGGTCTTTGCGGCAGGCGGAAGCCGCCTCATGCCACAGATGGCGACAGGTTTTAATCTGCTCAGCAAGGAGATTGAAGGGCTGGATCTTGAGGCGGGACATTTCACCGCGGGATACGGGCCGACGACGACCAGTTCCAAAGGCGAGTTGTTTGCTTACTACGCCAACAAGACGACGCCCAGCGTCGATTTCGCCGGTACCAAGTACAAGATAAATGACGTGCTGTCCGCCTCGCTGTACGGTTCCCAGTTCAAAGATATCTGGAATCAGTATTACGCAGACCTGAACTACCGTCAGCCGCTGTCTGATGGACAGACGTTGGCGGCGAGCTTCAACATCTACAGGACGTTGGACGAAGGAAAAGCCGAAGCAGGGGACATCAACAATACATCTTGGTCCCTGTATACCGGTTATACATTTCTTACCGCCCATACGCTCTCTCTGGCCTATCAGAGCGTGCGAGGGGATACGCCGTTCGACTATGTTGCTTTCGGGGATAACGGGGCGGGCGCGTATGGCGACTCGATTCTCCTGGCCAACTCTGTCCAGTACTCTGACTTCAATGGCCCCGGAGAAAAGTCCTGGCAGGCACGTTATGATTTGAAATTCGATACCTACGGCGTTCCGGGTCTGAGCCTGATGGCGCGCTATATCAATGGCAGAGGCATTGATGGGACGAAGATGGATGAGGACAGCCCTTATCAAGTCTACGGTTACGGTAAGGATGATCGAGAGCGTGAAACCAACGTCGAGCTCAGGTATACAAAGCAATTCGGTCCAGCCAAGGTGCTGTTGCGTGCCCGCCAGGCCTGGCACCGCGGGGATGCCGAGGGAGCAAAAGTCGATCGCAGTGAAGTCCGCTTGATTGTCGACTACCCCATCAAGTTTTTGTAGGTTCCGGTTTTTTCGATTCGTTGGTTTCAGGGCCGGGGTGTCTTACGACTCCCCGGTTTTTTTGCGCTTGTAATGCCCTTTGGGGCGCAATGAATGGCACAAAAAAAAGGCGTCCAGAGGACGCCATAAAATCACCTGAACCAAGGGCATTGCCAGGTGAACCCGAACGAAATGGTGGAGCGTTGGTAAGGCGCAAATTTCGTCGGGTCTCGCAGGAGAGCGAGTGGAGCTACTTTAAAACTAACCGTGATTTTCTAAAGGTGCACCGTGGCCAATGGTCGGTGATGGATGGCCAGTTTGTTGTGTATCGACATCTCATCCTTATTTGATGCAGTGGCGTAATGAGAGAAACACGTTGATTCCAGTTCCCCCCGAAGGCGTTTGAGCTGGCCGGATGATCCATGCATTTTGGCCGCCACGCACCTGTGAGGCAGTAGCCACCATCCCGATACTTTGAACAGCTATCCGGTTCGCCAGTCGAGACCGGTCAGTTCATTTATCGACACAGGGGCCTGACAGATGCGCACCGATATAAGCTTTAAAACAACCGACGGTTTGACCTTGAAAGGGTGGCTGTTTACACCGGGGGACAATTTCAAGGCGCCTTATCCAACGATTGTCATGGCCCATGGTTTTACGGCGGTAAAAGAACAATATCTGGATAAATACGGCGAGGCCTTTTCCCGTGAAGGCTTTGCTGTGTTGATCTATGACAACCGCAATTTCGGTGCAAGCGAAGGCCAGCCACGTCAGGAGGCCGATCCGCTGCTTCAGGTTCGTGATTACCGCGATGCAATCAGTCACGCCAGCACGCTCGACGTCGTCGATGCGCAGCGTATTGGCATTTGGGGCTCAAGCTACAGCGGTGGCCACGTACTGCAAGTTGCAGCGTTTGATCGTCGGGTTAAATGCGTCGCCTCACAGGTGCCAGCCATCAGCGGTTCCATGGACGTACGTTTCGCTATTCGTCCCGACCTGCTCCCAGGTGTGATCGACTACTTTGAGCAAGATCGCGCCGCTCGTTATGCCGGTGAGCCGCCGATTGTCATGGAAGTGGTGAATGAAGATCCGAAAAGTGATTGCGCCTTGCCAGGCCAGGACTCGTACGACTACTTCATGGATAGCCACCGCGCCGTTGCCCCAAGCTGGCGCAACGAGGTCACCCTCAAAAGCATCGAACTGTTGAACGAGTACGAACCGGCTTACGCAATCGACCGCATCAGCCCAACCCCACTGCTGATGATTGTGGCGAAAAAGGACACCGTTACCGTTCCGGATCTGGCACTGAAAGCCTACGAGCGAGCGTTGCAGCCCAAGCAGTTGATGCTGCTCGACTGCGGGCATTTCGATCCCTACTTGAGTGAATTCCCTGCCTCAAGCTCGACCGCGATTGAGTGGTTCAAACAGCACCTCTGACTTCACGCGATGAGTGTTCACCTGTTGCACTTTCGAAGGCAATGGGTGAGGAACTCTAACGGGTCATACCACCGGGCATGTTGCTGGATTGTGAATAGACCTGAGGTTACGACTTCAGGGTGAACAGTGCATTTGGGGTAATCGTATTGACTCACCGTATCGTTATCGTCGGCGGCGGCGCTGGCGGGTTGGAATTGGCAACTCGCCTGGGTAAAACCTTGGGTAAATCGAACAAGGCCCACATTACGTTAGTGGATGCCAACCTTACCCATATCTGGAAACCGCTGTTGCACGAAGTCGCCGCGGGTTCTCTGAATCCTTCGGTTGATGAACTCAACTATGTGGCCCAGGCCAAGTGGAATTACTTTCACTTCCAATACGGGAGGATGAGCGGACTCTGCCGTGAAGACAAAAAGATTCGATTGGCGACCAGCATCGATGGAACCGGCGAGCCCATCAGTGACGAGCGCGAAATAGCATACGACACGCTGGTATTGGCGGTTGGCAGTCAAAGCAACGACTTCGGTACAAAAGGGGTCCAGGAACATTGTCTTTTCCTGGACAGTCGCGCTCAGGCTGAGAGGCTGCACAGAGCGCTGCTGAGTCGTTATTTGAGTGGGCATGCCTCCAACGCGGCACAGCCTTTGCGCATCGCCGTTGTAGGCGCCGGCGCGACAGGTATTGAGCTGTGTGCCGAGCTGCACCACGCCGTACGCTTGATGCAAGGTTATGGCGTGAGAAAGGCCTGCCCGGAAGACCTGTGCATTACCTTAATCGAAGCGGGGCCGCGAGTTTTACCGGTGCTGCCGGAACGCATCAGCCAGGCTGTTCATCGCGAGCTGCACAAGCTCGGCGTGGAAGTGTTGAGAAACTCTGCGGTCAATGAAGTGACTGACGACGGATTAACGATCTGTGGTGACGAGTTTATTCAGGCCGATATCCGGATCTGGGCAGCGGGGATTCGTGCGCCGGCCTTTTTGCAAGATATTGATGGTCTCGAAACCAACCGGATCCATCAATTGATGGTGCAAGGCACGTTGCAGACTACCCGCGATGAGTCGATTTTCGCGCTGGGCGATTGTGCCGCGTGCCCGATCCCGGAGACTGAAGGCCGTACTGTACCGCCGCGCGCGCAGGCCGCTCACCAGCAAGCACAGTTGATGGCACGAAACATAGCCTTGCGCATCGCGGGCAAGTCCCTGCGGGAGTTTCATTATAAAGACTACGGGACACTGATTTCTCTGGCTTCGTTTAGCGCAGTAGGCACCTTGATGGGCAACTTGACCGGCAGCCGATTTGTTGAGGGTTTGCTGGCCAGGGCGTTTTACCTTTCCCTGTATCGCATGCACCAGGCTTCGTTGTATGGCGTGCGAAAGGTGATCTTCATGATGATCGCGGACCTGCTGCAACGGAAGGTTCGGCCGCGCTTGCGTCTGCATTGATAAAAATCCCCTCGTCAGAGGGGATGTGAACTTCAGACCGAGTAGCGGGAAAGGGTTTCACCGCCGTCGATGCGCACCAGTGCGCCATGGATGTAACTTGAGCGCTCGGAGGCGAGGAACACCGCTAGATCGGCAACATCGTCGATTTCCCCCCAACGCTTGAGTGGAATCGTTTCACTGAAGTCATCGACATAGCCGGGCTGCTCCATCAAGGCGCGAGTCAGGGCGGTTTTGGCATACGTCGGACAGATACCATTCACGCGAATGCCTTCGTGACCATATTCGATGGCCAGGCAACGCGTCAGGTTGGCCTGGGCGCCCTTGGAAACGTTGTACACAGATTGCCATGGGTGACCCTGCAGGCCTGCGGTGGACACCAGGTTGATGATGTTGCCGCCCCCGCCTTGGTGCAGGAATGCCCTGACTGCGGCTTGGGAACCGAAGAAAGTGCCTTTCACGTTGACGTTCAGGCACAGATCCAGTTCTGCCTCAGAGAACTCATGAATCAGTTTGCCGTCGCGATAAACGCCGGCATTGTTGATCATGATGTCGATTCGCCCGAACGTCCGGGTGGCTGCCTCGACGAGTGCCGTCAAGTCGCTGCTTCGGGTCACGTCGCAATGTTGGAACAGCGCTTGGCCACCACGTTGAGTAATCAGCTCGGCGGTTGTCAGCTCAGGTCGCTCGTCGAAGCCGCCAGGATTGCTCGCCTCGCTGATGTCGCCGATCACCAGGTGAGCGCCTTCCTCGGCCAGTTTCAATGCGATGCCTCGACCGAGCCCCGTGCTCGCGCCGGTGATCACTGCGACTTTTCCAGCCAGTTTCATATCCATTCAAGGGTCCCTTGTAGTTGTGAGTTCATGGGCTACGCCTGCGCGTTACCGGTGAACTCAGCGTAGGGCGACCTTGACGATGACGAACAGGTGAACGAGGGCCAATTTTCCGCTGCTCAATGGCCATGTCCTGAGCGGACGTAGCGCAAGGCGTCAGTGGTCGAGCGTTCGCCTTGAACACCGTGATGACGTGTCGCCTACGATCCCCTTTTTGACCCCTTTGCGCCTTTAAACCCGGCGACCTTTGCCCGGAGAATCAATGGCAAGCCATCCTGATTGGCTGGATACATCAAGAGTGAGTCTCAGCGCTTTGCGCGTATTTTTCCGTTGTCGATCGCCTGAGAAAAACCACCCCCCCATCCTGAGGAATACATTCATGTCCAAGCTGTCCCTTGTGACCCTGCCGGGCAACGCTTCGGTAGAACAGGTCGTTGAGATCATCGAGCGTGATGGCGGTGTCATCATTGCTGACTTCATGCCAGATGATGTCCTCCTTGAACTCAACGGGCAGATCGAGGCGGCGCTCGACACCTCCAGTTTCGGTCATGAAAACGTTTTCGTTGGCACATCGACCCGCCGGGCAAGCCGGTTGTTCGCGCGCTGCAAGCGCATGGTCGATGTCGTCATGCACCCCTTGTATCTGGGGGCTGCACGCAGGATCCTGCAGAAACCGGTGGATGTATGGTTCGGCCAGGAGCGGACAACCATCACCCCGCAAATTCAGATCGGTATGACCCAAGCAATCCAACTTCACCCAGGGCAGGGTAAGCAACCGCTGCATCGCGACGATACGAGCTTCCTTTGGCGTCACCCGCACTATGGCCGTGAAGCGCGGTTGCAGATCATGGTCGCGCTAACTGATTTCACCGCGGCCAACGGTGCCACTAAAGTGATTCCTGGTAGCCACAAATGGGACGACGAGCGTTGCCCCATGCCTGAAGATACTGTCGATGCTGAGATGGCTGCTGGTTCCGCGTTGTTGTTTATTGGCTCGACTTATCACGGAGGTGGCACCAACTCCACTGATAAACCCCGTACTGGATTAACCATGGCCCTCGACCTGGGCAGTGTCCGTCAGGAAGAAAATCAGTATTTGTCTGTACCGTTCGACACGCTCAAGCAGTTACCCAGCGAAGTGCAACGTCTGCTGGGGTGGGATGCGGGTGACAACTACATGGGTTGGATCGAGACGGGGGGAAAGATGGTGAGCCCACATACTTTCCTACAGGCTGATAATGTTCCTGAGGCATTGGGGTTGATCAGTACAAATCGCTGACAGACCGCTTACATACTGAAAGCCAAGACTGAATGATTGCAGTTTTGGCTTTTTTATTTTCAGAAAGTACCATTGTGCTCTGGGATGGCCTGCCACTATGTAAAAAGCATTCGAAGATGCCTGGATGATCACAAGTCCAAAGTGCGGGGAATAACTTGAACAGCATGCTCGATAGGGAACAGGGGAATGCAAGTGTAAGTTTTTTCTCAATGCAGCACACAGAGACATCTAAAAATGTCAAATGGCCAAAAAATGACCATTTGAATACAGAAGCTACTTCGATAATTTCAAGCTTGAAGCATTCCAGCCTGTGGCCGGGGGCACGCCATAACTTGAGTCAATCAGGGTGACAGCGGCGTAGCCTTGCAGCAATGCACCAACGTCTGTGTCTGTGTTTTCTTTATCTCCAGTAAATGAATATCCGATTTCATAAATTCCAGGTGCTTTTTGAGCATAGGACGTAGTGAATGAATCCTTCGTTGCGAGAGACGTATACTTGGTACCTTTCGCTTCGTGCCTTGGGTAGTTGACATTAAGTACGGTGTGTTGCGGAAGTAGGGCGTTTTGATCGGCGTTATTAATCAGTGCTCTAACAAGGTTAACCAAGTAGGAAGATGCATGGCCAAAGTCAGGCGTCTCAGTGCTGTTAACATCATAATCACCTCCGATCTCCTGGCTGATCGCAATGGCGGGAATACCTTCTTTTGCGGCTTCAAGAGCGGCACCAAATGTGCCCGAGTTGCTGACCGTTGACCCGGTATTTTGACCGGAGTTTGTCCCTGCGATCACCAGGTCTGGCTTTTTATTCTCAAACACTGAGGAAAGCCCAAACAGAACAGAATCTGCGGGAGAACCAGGAACCGCACTGCTACCTTCACCGGCGGTTGTTCCATTTTTTACAGGGCCTACTGACCATACATCCGCATTTTTATATTCTGGTGATTTGGAGAGGTCGGGATGAACAGCGGAAATTTTACCCCAATATGTCTTTCGAGCTCCTGAGCCAGACTGTCCGTTAGAAGGAGCCACCACCGTCACTATGTGGCCATCTTTAGTCAGCGCAGCGTAAGCGGCTCTAATTCCAGGTGCATTCCAGCCATCATCATTGGTTAGGAGTATGCGGAGATGCGTTGACTGAACAGCCATTTTAAGTGGCTCGGTGGCCGTCTCCGATGCCATGCTGAGGCTGGTGAACAATGTGGAGCTCAACATTGCCGACAATAGAGTTAGTTTTGTATTGTTCATTCTGATTCCTTGGGTTGGTTAGTGTTTGGTGAGGCATGATTGATAACTATGCGGGCACTGTGTTTAGTCGATGAGGTCGATAAGGGCTCACTCTCTGGCGTGCTCCCCGTTATTGTCAAACTGTTGAAATTATGTAGGGTCTGAAATTCTAAAAAAAGGCGAGAACAGGCCAAAATAAGAGATCGAAAAAGACACAGGTCGGCGCCACGAAATAGTTAACGCAGACAATTTCCAGAAACATTAAGTAACTTCTTATTTTGCTCACTACGGATAGGATTCAATTCCGGCGATGAGGGCCGTAAGGTATTGCACTTTCCCATAGCCTGGCGTTGATCCAGCCTGATTGCTCCGGAAATACTTTGCGTAGCTCACCCCAAAGTGAAAAAGAAAATCTTACAGTCGAAGGGCAACTACCAATGCCACTGACAAGCCCTGCACCGGATTAACAATGGCCCTCGACTTGGGCAATGTGCGTCAGGAAGAAAACCAGTACTTGTCTGTGCGTTTGATACGCTCAAGCAGCTGCCCAGCGAAGTGCAACGTCTGCTGGGATGGGATGCAGGTGACAACTCCACGTTTGCCATTCACCGTCTCCAGACTAGGTGTGCCACCTCGCTGGGAGGCGGCGGTAATCTCGGTGGATTGTCTTCCTTGGACGATTCCTGACACCTCCATAGCCGCGGAGCACGCCTGATTGGGCCGCTCCTCTCAGAGGAGGATATTTGGAGATGCATACTAGAACGCCATTTTTCATTCGTCCTTCATCGTGGCCAACATTGAAATTACACTCTCCAGCGCAGCAGACGGCCGTAAGCTTTGTGCTCGGTCGGATCCGTAGATCGGGAAATAATCGACACTTTTATGGCGCAAAGTAAAAAACTTTCCGGCCTGCTTCTATTTGCTTGGCTGCGATCTGGGGTTGCTGGAGCGGAACTGTGCGATTTTCAAGATATCGTTCGCCGTCACGCAGGTATTGCTTCGAAGGATCTCAGTTTTCGCCTGTGTAACACTCGGGCCTCGCGCAGTGACGTCGACGGCACCGGCTTTTTAAGAACCATCAGGGAGTTGTAAAGCTGCATTGGGGGGGGGGCTTAATGCGCATCGAGCTTTGGAGTTGCCGCGCGCAGCGCCATGCCTCCAAAGGACGTGCTCGCGTCCACATACCGAAGCGCCGACTTCACATCCTTCCACCCCACATAACTCATCAATCCTTTGATATCCCAGCCGTTAGCTGAAGCCCAAGTCGCAAATCCACGGCGCATGGAGTGACTGCTATAAAGCTCAGCCGAGACACCTGACTGCTTGAGAATACGTCGAAGTAGAGGAATCAAGCTGTTCGAGTTGATGCCGCTCTCGGCGATGTTACCCCAACGATCCACCTTCCTGAACACCGGCCCGCGCGCAATGCCGGCCACTGTGATCCAGTTGATGTAAGCCTGAACGGGACACAGCTTTTTTAGGGCAGGGGTGTGGAATGTCACTCCTAGGTGTTGTCGATCGCCTTTCGTATGAGGCAGATAGAAAGTGATACCTGGCGTGGACAGAACCAGGGGACACGGTCGATGCCGAGTCCGAGGTACCACGTAAAACCATTAACACCTATCGATCCGAGGAGAGTGGAGACGGCCCCGTCGATGTTCAACTGGCGTCCATGCACTCCGTAAAGGGCATGACTCATTCGGCGACCCTAATTGTGGAAACGTTCAGTGGGCAGCGCTTCCTGGAAATGATGCTGCCTTGGCTGGAGAGTAAGCCTCTGGTGAAGAAAGAGCAAAAAGTGACTTACCGGAAGAACAGGATGCTCATGTACGTTGGTATGACTAGGCCAACGCACCTGCTGTGCCTGGCTATTCGAAGCAGCGCGCTGGGCGAGGGGGAGGCGAGAGCTGTGCGAAAGGCAGCGCTGGAGGCGCAAGGGTGGCTGATCAATGAACTCGGAATGTTAGAGCAAACCGTATAGCTCGGCTTCCTAGATGAGTGCCCCGTCAGTATGGGCTTCGCCTGGTAAAGCAGCGTCCGAGCGTTGCGGTTTTTGTCCTGAATACGTAAAACGAGCAATGGGCTGAACGCCTTTATTCACAAGGCCTCCAGAGCGACAATCACTAGTTTGTCCTCGTTTCGCAACGGTCACAGCTGATCCAGAGCCTGGGTGAGGCTGGCAAGCCATCGGGCACTGAACGGCTAGGGTGCACCATGCAATATCCGAGTCTGAGCGCTATCAGATATTACTAACAGCTTCCGGCAGGGGTGCCCGAACCAAACCAAGGTAAGTTAGTAACTCAACTAAATAGATGTTTAGTTGAGTTGGTTGATGTTCTCCAAATAAAGACTGTTAAGGTACCTCTGGCGGTCGGTGGTGCAAAGACTATCTTCAATAGCGCAAATCACTCGTCAGACATGACGTTTCATGACGTTTCATGACGTTCTGATGAGCTCCAACCTAATCTAACAGGGAGCCAAATAATGGAAAAGCCTGTTGAAATTTGCACGTTTGAGCTCGACGTTATATTGGTAGATAAGGCGGGAAAACGCCTACCGAATCCGATGATTACGGTCGCTGTTGACAGTGAAACGCAAGTGATAATAGGGGTATACATTTCGACTGGCAAACCCCGGAGTACGGACAGCATTACGGAGCTTTGAATTCCCAGGCGCGCCAGGAGAATCAAGGGCTAACACGCAGGTTCAGTATTACTCTTTAAACTTGTTTTTTGACTTGTTAACCACCGTAGTTAACAAGTCAAAATTGTAGTTAACAACGGTATCGGACTAGTATTTTCTGAGCTTTTCGTCCAGCCAAATTCTGGCGAGCTTTCAGGGTATTTGGTGGGAGGAAAGCACCACAGGCTTCAATCGCAAGGTGGCACCGCCTAACCTGCAGCATCTGCATTTAAATCAGCCGGCGTTTGTCTTTACCACGCATAGCAGCCCTTCAAATCTGCGCACCAACCCACGCTGAACGCTTCAGATTTCACGCAGCGACGTGTTTTCGGCTGGACTCGCCGCGTAAGTAATACCGTAAACGAGCGAACTGGTCGCAAAAAAGCTCCTTCAATCAAACGAATAGGCGAATCCGCATACGATGCGCGATCACTCTCATCAAGGGCGACATTTCTGGATCCGCTGCTCATGACGTAGAATCATGAACGATGACGGTCACAAAGGCCGCGCCAGAGCCTGTAGTGCGCTGATGATTGCTGGACAAGTGATCTGCAAGCAAATCCGTGAACGTGAGGCGAAAGGCTCGATTTACACGATTACTTCCCATTTTTTTACACGTTACTTCTGAGAACTGCTGGCTTGATCTCCAGCACAAGTATTTCTGCGCAATATTCGCATTCTGTGTAGAAGGTTCAGGAACAAGAAAGGTCGCATGGGCCGCACGGAACGGGCTCTGAAGCCTGCAGAAGTAAAGTCTTTTCCTGGCAGCGAAGCACCCAAGCAAGGGATTTAGTTCTCAAAATGAAAAGAGATTACTTCCGAGAGCTGCTGCAATCTGCGGGCAACCAGGCTAATCCTGAAATACTTTGTTACGTGTAATGTATATTATGTTAAATGATATGTCTGGCTGGAACTTCCCGTGCTTGAGATTAAGACTCTGCCGTCTACCGACGCTGTTCCACCACTCAGACCGCCGAAGCAATTTTGCAGATAAAACGTGAACTAATCGCAAGATAACCTCCCTCTCAAGCGCTATCCATACATTACTTCGGGGTTTTCACGGTCGCTGCGAAAATCTGCGGTCATATCCAATTAATACTTCAGTCCCTGTGGCTCTAGCAATTTTTTACTGCTGCGACCTGTCAGACTGATTCACTATATTTTCTTTACTCGGGTCGGTGCTGCGGTTGCTGGGCTTTAGAGCTGATGGCCAATGTGGTTCGAACTGCGAACGGTGAGCAAGATCATGCAGAGTAGTTTTCAGATTTCCGGAATTCGCGTGCTTGCCGCTTGCGAAATTACTAGTCACCCTCCCCCGGGCTTCAATTGCCTGATTCGGCCGGGTGACAGCGGAAAATTTACCATCCTGGATGCCATCGAGCTTTGTCTTGGCGCCAGGCGTAGTGCTCCCTTTGGGGATACCGACCTTTACAACCTCAACGTCAATGTGCCCATCAGCATTTCAATTACGTTGGGCGACTTGCCGGACGACCTGATCAATTCGGTGCAGGCCACCATGCGCGACGCATCAAATCGGGCTAGGCTAGCTTCAAATGTCGCAAACGAAGTCAGCCAGATGGTTTCTCCTCCTACCCAAACAGCTAAATCGACACCGCCAGCCCGTAAGCCTACGGAATACTTGACCCAAGTCAAAATCGAACAGCTCAGCCAGCTCAGTATTTTCTTGCTGGCCAGGGAGGGTTTCGCCCTCAAAGATGTTCAGGCCATGCTCTCGGTCTCTGAGCTTTACTCGTCATCGAGGGTCATCGGGCGGATCGTCGGCAAGCCCATCCGAACGAGCCAACGTCAGGGTGATGACTCGAAGACAGCTCGCCTTAACGTCCAGCAGAGCGCGGTGGCCTTTCAATACGCGAAGGTTCTAGAACACGCGACGACTGTTTTTGGCACACAGCGGCTTGCCGAAGAATGGCTCGATCGACCTTGTAAGCACCTTGCAGGCAACGTCCCTCTTGATCTTATCGATAACTCTCTTGGGTTTCAGGCTGTCGAAGACTACCTGGAGCGGGTTGAGTTAGGGGTTTATCAATGACCAACGGCCTCGGATGGGTAGGCAAGAACATGGTCATACAGGCCAAAAACTCCACAGGTTCTGTGGGCAACACTGCGGTGTTGCAGGCGATCTCTGCTAAAGCGTTCTACGGCTGTGATGAGGCCATGGTTGTCACGAATTCCTACTGCTGGACGATTTCAACCAGAAGCTGATTGAAGTGTTCCAGACGCAGACAGAACGAGCGTAGGTCCGGCTGCCATTGCAGTGACCATGGCAACCGCTACGGCTATGTGCAACACGCTGCAAGGCCGCCATTCTCGGCGCCCGGATAGGCTTATGGTTGGCTCGGACTCTTTTGATCATGTGCAAGTGAAGCGGTGTCATTGGGTGAAAGCGAAGCTAATTCTATTTCAATATTTTTGAGAAGATCGGATACATTTTGCCGATTTTCTTTGTGCATATATGCAACAACCATCATGGTCAGTGGATGGACGTTGAGCACTGAGGACAACTGTTCCAGCTTTTCCAGTGTGGGGCTTTTCAGGCCTCGCTCCAAGGTGCTCAGATACGTCCGGCTGCTGATATTTGAAAAGTCTTCTTGGGTGAGCTGCTGTCGCTTACGGACCTGTTTGAGCGCAAGGCCAAACGCTGTATTGAGTTCCAATTTGCCGATTCCGCAAAAGGAACGATGAAGCGCTCTCGAAACCTATAGAGCTACAATCTATAGTGTTCATTTTGAGGTGGCTATGTTCACTACTTACCGTCATACAGAAATCGGATTGGAGCTGCCCGATGAGCTGTGCTCCGCTCCCAACCAGCAATTATGGAGCTGCGTCGAGCAGGAGTTGATCTTGCCTTGGTTCTACCTACAGGTGGTACGCCGCTATGGGCGGGAATTAAATGCCACCATGCTGATGCTATATCACGCCCATGAGCTTAAGCAGTACGTCGATTACCAGTCGAAACGAACGTGGATCGAGCAGGTGCAGTTGGTAACCCCGCCATATATGAATGGTCAAGCCAGATGGTTAATGGAGCCGCTGCAACAGGTCTCGCTCGTAGAAGCTCCCACGGATGGCGCCCATTTCCTAGTATTCAAGGTGACCAGCGGCTCTACCTATTCGTTGAGGGACGACATCGATCTCACACTCCCTGCTATGCGTGTCTTGTTCTGTGCAGAGACCGATCTTCGTCACACCAGATAGAACAGAGCGGAGGCGAGACAGCTTTGCTTCAATCATCGCCTGGTAAGCTGAAAACGGGCCCGATGAGCCCTGTTAACAAAGCGGGTTGCTCCTCGAGTCGGGCTGCTAGCACCATGTCAGCTTTGCTTGGGTAATGTCGCAAAAGAAACTTGGCATCGCGCCTTATTTTTTCGGGAAGAGATTTATCGCGGTATAGCTCAACTAAGAATTCGCGAGTCTGAATCACCGCGCGAGTGCGCTCTTCCGGCATGGTCATTTTGATCTCCCAGCAGCTTCAGCAAAAGTTTAGGGTGAAGGTTGATATAATATGCAAGCTCCACCGTACACCCGCGCCTGTCACTTACGAAAGGTGCACACCGATCAGCTTAATTCAAGCCTGATCCTCATCCTTGCTAAAGCTCTAGGTCGCAACGGGGAAACGGTATGTGTACGTTCATGTCGGTTTTTGAGGGCATAGCCACGATTGGGTGGCTCGTCCATGGCGTTTGTACGCCCGCTGCCGCCGCTGACCAAGGCAGCCATAATTCCCTCGCCATCGCGCTAGCTCCAACTGATAGGTAATGAGGTAAGGCAGGACCGCATCCATTTCGGCATTTTGCAATCTAGAAGTTTGCGAAACTCTTCATTGCTCAGCGTATCAGTGATTTTTGACAGAATCTCCTTGGACATCCCCGGCTTTCCAACGTAGTGGAGAGCCGTGAGTACTAATCCTAGATTCGTACCGGCATGCTGAAGGCGGTCTTTAGATACATGCTTGAGACGCACCAAGGCAATCCCGATTTTGATTTCGCGTGAAGAGCCGCTTGTATAATAAGTTGGTAGCACCTGCATTTGTGTGCTGAGGCCTAACCTGCGGACTGCCTCCGCTCCATGTACCTGTATCGTCTCACCGTTAGCTGTGGTGATTACCTTCATAACCGTGAGGGGGCTCGGACGTACTGGACCGATGTAGCTGTTCAACTTGGGGCGCATGTATACGCCTCGGGCCACGCGTTCTAGTAAGCCTGCGAGTACCAATTTGGAAAGTGCTTTATTGACCGCAGAGCGAGAGCCGACTGAGGCGAACTTCGTGCCGATGAAGGGCTGCCCTTTCTTCAGGCGTTTGACTCTCTGGTAGATGACATACGCAACGGACACAAATGCCTCCCCCCACTGGGAAACGTAGAGCTGACCCTTCAGTACCGGCGCACTACACGCCTATGCATTCAACTAGCCAAGCCCGCAGCGTGTGTCACTCGCTCAAGTCGTCTGATAGTCCAAATATTCTGACAGCGCAGATTGCACCAGGCCAGCATAAACGAGTCACGTGTATCAGCCTATGCCATTTTCATTTCTGCGTTTCATGAAATAAAACATGTCTGTTAGCTTAGCTGTACTATTGCAGAGCTGCCCTAGACCGTCCTCTCCCAGAAGCCTTGGCATGCTGGTGATGACGTTAGGTCGATCAACAAGCACTTACTGCCATTGTGCTGCACAACAAAACCAAAAAGGCTGGAATGCAATATCCGATAACGCGCAGACCCGGATATTGCATGGTGCACCCTAGCCGTTCAGTGCCCGATGGCTTGCCTGCCTCCCCCCAGGCTCTGGATCAGCGCGACACTTCCCTGACTGGGTTCTGCTCGGCTTGCGGCAACACCAGTTGCTGGGTAAGCACCGCCTCTTGGCTGACGGTGCCAGCGCGCAACTGCGCCTCCTGACTACCGAACATTGGCCGCCGCCGAGCGTTCGGCAGCCACCACATCGGGGCGGCGCAGGAGCAGGGTCGAAGGCAAGGTCAGCGGTGGCCGAGGCAGGACGAAGGTGAAGTCATTTCGAGATGCTACAGCAGACTCGCTCGGTGCTACGCCCACCAGCACCGCCAAGGCATGTTCGTATTGCTCGCGATCGCGCAGCGAGGTCTGCAGATCGGCAATTGAGGTAGTCAGTTGATCCTGGGCTACCAGCAGTTGGGCGTTTGTGGCAACACCCTGAGTGTACTGGGAATGGATCATGTCCAGCAGCTGCTGATTGATCTTCTGTTGCTGTTGCTACAACCGCACATCGATATTCATCTGCCGCAGCGCGAAGTAGTTACTGGCTACGCTGGAGCTGATGGACAGCCGCACCCCAGCCAGCAAGGCATCGGATTGCTGGGCCGTCGCTTGGCTCGACTCGATGCTACGGCGTACCTTGCCCCACAGGTCCGACTCCCAACTGGCGGGCAAGGTAGCGCTGACGCTGTTCTTGACCCCGCTTGAGGTGGTGTTGGTGGTGCTATCTCCGCCCTCCCCCCGCGAACCCGACAAGCCCACGCCAACCGTCTGCGACAGCCCGGCCCGACTCGACGCCACCTGCGACTTGGCCAGACTGGTCTCGGGTATTGATTCCAACGTCCAGCAGGCTCATTTTTAGTTGGTTGCGACAGGCTGAAAACGGCCAAAAGCAGACCATGGACACGCAGTTAATACGTCAGTAATGTGCAAAGTAATATGTCGCTTTCCCCCTTCTTGATGTCGCGTTTACAACGTCGATTTTTTTGGATTGCTCAAGGGGTTACGCTTAAACATGGAATGTTATGCCAAAAGCCGTTTGGCACCTAAAAGTTGAATTCAAGGAACAATAAAGTGGAAATCAAGATTGATGTATTGGGTTCTCCAACAGAAAAGGATAAAGGAGTTCTGAGTAATAGGTTTTCAGAATATCTTCGAATTCAATATCCAAATCTACCACCAGAATCGGAAGATAAAATATTTATGGTGGTTGCACACGATGAAGTAGGCGACTACATCGGTGCAATAAGCTGTAGTTGTTACTGGGATGGCTTAGAAATTGACACCTTTTGGGTTAAGGAATCTCATCGCGGTAAAAAAGTAGGATCTATGCTTTTGGAAAAAGCAGAAGCGATTGGTGCCAACAATGGGGCAGTAGTTGCATTCTTAAAAACCGTTGATGCTAAAAATTTCTATGAGCGGCATGGGTATGAGATTTATGGTGTTCTTGAGGATCGCCCAATCGGCACTAACCTGTATCATTTAAAGAAACGGCTAGTAAAACATGCATAACAACTGGTTCAAATCGTTCACTTCGCTCAATGGGACGGGCTAAAGCCCCCCCCCTTTAACCAAATGCTGGTCAGAGTCCGCTATGGGTCGGTTGCCGTCCTTCGCGACAGGCAAAGAACGGCCATTAGCAGTCATTCGTAGCAGGGGGAAATTCAACTGAGGGAGCTAGGTGGTTTCAATCAACGTGTTACGGGACTGAACCAATAGATCACCGAGATGACTGTCGCGATCCATATAATACAAAGACATAAGTGCAGAGCGACAAAGTGGTTGTCTTTCATGGGTAGATTGTAATGCTCGAGTGGACGATCAATTAGGGTCTCAAACAAAGGGCCCTCACCTTCGCGATGAGCTTTGCCCATTAAGCTTTCCGAGGTAGCCCTTGCTCCGCAACCACAGGCTGACACTGGCAAACGCTTCTGGAAATTTAGTCTCCGAAGCTAAGGCTCCAGTTTTTCGGTTTTCCGCCAGTTGGCGCTAATGAGAAGTTAATGGTTGACCAACGGTAACGTCACCACGAACTCACTCCCCTTCCCATTACCCTCGCTCGTACCGATGACCTTGCCGCCGTGTGCTTCCACCAGCTCCCGAACTACGGTCAACCCAATGCCCAAGCCGGCCCCGTTGAAACCTATGGCGTGTTCGTCCTGAACGTAAGGGTCAAAAATAAAAGGCAGTGCTTTAGCCGAGACACCGATTCCATTGTCGGAAATACTTATCTTCAAAACGTCGGCCTCTACCGTTACAGACAGCTTGATACTACCGTCGGCCGGAGTGTACTTGGCCGCATTCGCCAGTAGATTATGGAGAATTTGAGCCAGGCGTCCTGGGTCACCACTCACCATCAAGATGCCATCAGGAAGATGGGCGTCGAAATGCTGTTTTTGCTCGGTCATCACAGGGCCACACGCATCAACAGCGTCACTCAGAATTTGCAGCATGTCGACATCGCGGCGATCAATTCGCAACTTGCCCGTGCTCGCGCGGGAGACGTCAAGCAGATCGTCGACCAGTTGTGAAATATGCTGTACTTGGCTCTCGATCAACTCACGCATTCGAGGTAGCTGATCGCTAGGTAGTCGAACCATACGTTCTGCAATCATGCTGATGGGTGTTAATGGATTTCGCAGCTCATGGGCCACCATCGCAAGTACGCTTTTCTGCTGACTCAATGCACGCTCGGCTGCAGCCTGAAGGTCTTGAGCGCTGAGCGCAGCTATGACCAGCTGCGCGTTAGCCTCGCGCAGCTCCTGGTACAAACGCTGCTCCTCCAAGTGAGGGGGGGCTGCAGCATCTGATTGTGCTAGCAGAATCGCCAGCACCAACTGCTGATTGGCCTCGATCACTTGCTCGACCTGCTGGGTATCCACCAGCCGGCTACTGGCGTCGTTCAATTGTTTTTGCAGTGCTGCTAATACGGCGCGTGCTTCAACAGTTTTTTGGCCAAGCAGGAAGAGTTCGTGAGCCGCATTGGCCATCTCACGCTCATTCTTGCCTCCGGCGTTACTCATGAGTCGAGCTCAAACATTTTTATCTCCTGTGCGTACCGCTCCAAAATTCTGTTTTGTCGGTCGACCACCGAGCAGCCCCTCCTGATCTGGCAGCATTTCGCCGATCTGCAAACCGTTATTGTCGATGTGGTACTGGCGCAATTCATCGGAATGGGCGCTGGCCCGCACCTTGACCACCGCCATGATGCGCAGCAAACGGCTCTGCACTTCAATGTAGCGCTGAACGATGATGGCGTCGGTAAGAAATGCTGTGCCGTAAGGGCTGAAGCGCAAGTCGGTGTAGCGGTCTTCCAGCTCTGAGGTCATCAATACGCTGACCCCGGCGCTCGTCAAGGCAGTGACCATGCGCGACAGCGACTCGCGAAAATCTTCGCGGAAGGTCGGTGCCAGCGCCAGCTCGAAGCCAGACAACGAATCGATCACCACGCGGGTGGCTTTCAGCCGGCTGATCTCGCTGAGCAGAAAATGCACGATTTCATCGATGGACAGGTCCGGGGCGCGGCTGTCCACCAGGCCGACCTGTCCGCTCTGGATCAGGCCCGAAAGGGTGGCGTTCTGCGAGTGGTTGGGCCGTTGTTCGAACACCGCGATCACGCCGTTTTCGCCATTGCGCGCGCCTTCGGCCAGGAAGGTCGCTGCCAGAATACTTTTACCCGAGCCCGACGGCCCGGCCACCAGCAAGGAATAGCCACGGGGCAGGCCGCCACCCAGCATCTCGTCGAGCTGTGGCACGCCCATTTTCAGGCGCTTGATCGGGAATTCCAGCGGTGCTTCAACCGGGTTGAGGGTGGCGGGTGCAAAGACCTTGATCCCGGATGTGGCGATGCGGAAGGTGTGCAGCCCGGGCAGCGTCGGCTGGCCGCGCATCTTCATGATTTCCATCTTGCGCACCATCGAATTGCGCTCAACGCTTTGGCGCAGCCAGATCAGGCCGTCGGCCACGGTGAAAATCGGATTGGTGTCGGTTTCGGTGAAGTACTCACCGATCAGGAAGGTCGTGGCCTGCCAGGTGGTCATCAACATGCCCAGTTGCTGAACGAACTGCGGCAGGTTGTTGTTCGGGTTGTCCTGGGTCTGGCTGGCCAGCACCACGGAGCGGAATGAATCGACAAACACCAGCGACGGAGAGTGAGCCTCCACCTCGCTGACGATGCGCCGCAGCACCTCGTCCAGATTCCCGGCCAGGGTGTCGTCAGCCAAGTTGATATAGCGAATCGACTGGTTGATCGCTTCGCTGTCGAAAAAGTCGAATTGCTGCTGGTAACGCAGCATCTTCAGCGGCGGCTCGCCGAGCACCGTGAAAAACAGCGCCGGGCGTTCGGGTGTCGCCAGGGCGAACATCATCTGATGCGCCAGGGTGGTTTTGCCGCAGCCAGGCGGGCCTGCAATCAGGTTGAACGAAAACTCCGGCAATCCTCCTCCCAGCACCTCGTCCAGTCCTGGCACGCCGGTGGCCAGACGGTTGATAGTCACTTTGGTGCTCATGGCGAATTTTCCTGCGAAGGGGTGTCGCTCAAAGAAGGTTCCCACATGCCACGAAGCAAACGTTCGGTGAGCGAAGGCCCGATGAGCGTGGTCAGCAGCTCGTAGAAAGTGGTCAGCAACACTTCACCGAAAAACAGCGCATCGGCATTGCTTTGCTCAACGATTATGGACTTGAGGGCAGTCAGATCCATGCCGGACTGCACTTTGTCGTAGGTACGGGCCAGAAGCGGATGAGTGGAGGCGCACAGATGGAGGCTGCGGCGAAAAAGCGCGACAACCCCTTGTTTGCCGATGATGGGCGTGAGAGCCACATCCATATCACGCAAGGTTGAAATGATTGCCTGGGCGATCCTTGCGATGTCAGCGTTGGGGCCAACACGGTGCGCCAGAGAAGCTACGATCTGGCGGCTCTCTTCGCTTAGCGTGGACATGGCTGACTGATATCTGATGGACAGAGTTTGATGGTACACCCTATAGCTAGCTATCGAGCCCCAATCGGACGGAGCATTACAATTGCTGTCATTTACGTTGGCGGAATAAGTTTCTTTGCAAAACAGTTTGATCGACCGCTTTGGGTCGGTTTCAGCCGGTCGCGACAGGCAGAAGTCGGCCAAAAGCTGACGGCCGATACATGACTGCGTCAGACCAAAAGCAAGATCGAACTATCTGGGAATACACCGACTCACCGTCGCACAGGGATGAGCTGATTGGATCTCCCAACCTTATCCCGGGACTATCACCTTCACTTTTGCCCGAATCAGTCCTTCGGAGGGATAAAGAGGTTCACCCAATAAATCGAATCGCGAGTAGGATCAATCCCATACGCTGGTCAACGTTTGCACCCTTCATACTGAAGCAGCTGATAAATCTCTTCCGAATCTAAGAGCTAATAGCAATGACGCCTACGGAAAGACTTCTGCAGTGGCACGCGAAATGGAAGATTTCAGAGGATACTTTCATTTGTAGGACCTGCCACGCTGAACAGCGAGAGGCCGGGGTTGATTTCGTCCATGTGTCGGGATGCAGGGAAGCGACACTAGGAGTTCAGCCATGGCAGGCACTAGCCGAGGTCCGAGATGCATTTGCAAGCTAGTGCCCTATACTCCTCGTCAGATGAATCGCTCACTTCACGCCTCCTATCACGCCTCTAAATCACTATGGGGCCAACCCGGTAATGTTTTTGGCAGCAAGCGCTCCTGTATGTCTATGGCCTCGAGCATTTCTTTCAGCTCTAAAATTCGATTATTGAATATCTCTCGCTGTTGAGAAAATCGCTTACGTTCCTCCGATACCTCCGCAGCCAAGGAGCGTATGGCCACCCTGTGCTGAGCAGACGTATTCACCAAGGCGTAAATTCCCGACTGGGGACGTTGATCTGATTTATCTGTTAAATTTGAAATAAGAGAGGAAGACATAGCAGCCCCTATGGTTTCGTGTGTTTTCCAATAACGACCAGGTCGTTGGACCCATGTAGTCACCTAGAAAGACGGGCGATTTCATACAAGGTAGCTTTTTCCGAAGAAAAAAGGACACGCTTGTGAACGTAGGATGGAATCATTTACTTCCCGTATCAGGGGAAATTATAGTCATTGAAGACGACCCCACCCTGTGTGCGCTCATGACAGATATTTTGTCTGAAATCGGCATCGAGTCTTGCGCCTTCGGAAGCGCTGACGATGCGTTAACTTATCTTTTAGAGGCTCATGGCCACTGCCCGCTTGTGATCGTGGATCAGGGGCAACCAGGTCAGATACAAGGCGCCGAATTCATCGCAATGGTGAAGGGCAAATGGCCTAGCGTAGCTTCGATTTTAACATCGGGATATGCAATCGAAGAGGCGATGGTTCCGCCATCAACGATTTATCTGCATAAACCATGGGCGTTGGACGATCTCGTACTTGCGGTAGCGACGCTCCTCCAGCCTGGATACCCCCTCCAGAAGATCTGACCTTTCCTACAACGCTCAACATCGGCGCTGGTTTCAGTTGGGTGAATTTGAACGGCTGCTTTGGGTCGATTGCAGCTCCTAACGACAGGCAGAAATCGGCCAGCAACGGCCGCTGGAACGTCGTTTGTCGCGGATCGAGCCCAAGGTTGCGCGAATATGCTGTCAGCAATTGACTTCATCTCGCGAGACCGCCATACCTGTTTTTTCTAATTCGACGGAGGTTGATCTGACAATGGTGCGAGTGGATGCAAACCTGATAACTGACTGGCAAACATTCCACAGCGTATTCGCAGAAAAATTCGGTTTCCCTGGTTTCTACGGCCGCAATATGGACGCTTGGGTTGACTGCCTTGCATACCTCGATGACCCCAGCGCAGAAATGTCGTCTGTCCACGTTCAAAGCGGACAAACACTCTCATTGGTCATCGACAATGCCCAGAGTTTCAAGCATCGCTGTCCTGAACAATTTGAAGCTCTGGTGGAATGCGCCGCTTTTGTGAACTGGCGAGCCGTCGTTTCGGGTGGCAGCCCGATCCTGGCACTTGCTTTCAATGTCTAAGTGCTCGCGCACGTCAATCAACGGGGGTTATCAATGACTGCAATGGGAGGAAAGTCGATCGTCCTGACAGGCTGTTATCGGCCAGAAGCAGTCGGTCGTGAAGGACAGAGAACGGCCAGAAGCGGTCACTCACCTGAAATAAATTTCGATCCCAAACGGCGCCAACGCTTTAAATGAAAGGGCCGCCGTGGTGGCGGAGCGAAGCACCTGAGCTGCCTATCAGAGCGTTGTACATTGAGTACTTTGAAGGAAATATTTGAGAGCAGCCTGATAAATAGTTAATGGTTGGTTATCGGCTTCTAGTATGGCAAATGGAATCAATAATAGATGTGAAAATGATGTGGAGCTTATTGAGTAGGTTTTTTGCCTGCAAAAGCCGTGATCGTTATTTAGGGTGAAATTAAACTTAAACAGGTTTGGCCTTGTACACCAACTAGGAATCAAACCAAGACTCAAGCCAGTTAAATATTCTTGTCCGCAAGCACCGCCAAATGGAAATTCTGAGATCTTTATCTCTAACGTAGGGAGTGTCGAATCTGTAAGCTTGGAGCTAAGATCCTTTGCATTTGGAATGGTTTTTTGTGTCACTGCGTATGCGTCTTTGCCAAAGCGACTGCCTTTCAATGGGGAGTCCATTTCGTAGCTGTAGCTGGAGATAATTTCTATTATTCCGGTTTCAACGTGTTCGTTGATTGTCGGTTTGGACGCATATGATGTACAGCCAGAACAGAGTATTGCAATGCTGATAAAAATAAATCTATTAGCCATTAATTGGTGCATGCTCAGGGTTATCCGAATTATTCATTGGCCAGTTTTCTGTCGCTCGACACCTTGGCTAACATCAAGCGTCTCGCCTGTATATACAACTCTCGCTTGAAATAGCAGGGCAAACATCGCGCATGATATCTGAAGACCAAAATGCCTATGTGAGGAATCGATAGCCAATAGGATCGGTCGCCGCATTGTCAATATAAGTGAAAGTCCATTTCTAGCCGATTGGTGCCTGTCGCGATGGGCAGTTATCGACCTACAACAGACATCAATTCACGGGACACTGGTATAGATGAGCAAGGCTATGAATGCTGCGAATGGAGAGAGCAGAATCAGCCCACCGACGACAACTGCCCAGCCCCAGGCAAAACCACTCTCTCCTTTGAAACAGCCGCCACTCAGCAAGCCCAGCACAAAAACGCCAATGCGATGAGCTATCAAATCGATAATGAAGTCCATTGACCCTTTCTCCTTGTCGATTTTCCCAAGAACGTCAGGGCGTCCGCTATTGGCCGAAAGCAGCTGTTCGCGACAACCCTATGGGGGCATTGAGACTGAGCGACGGCGCTTGCCTATGCCCACGAACCTGGAAACCATAGCGCCCAATGCTGTGGCGCATGCCGAACGCTTTCAGAGACTTCGAGATGATGGTCAGGGCAGAGGTTGGAGACTGGTTTTGATAGTAGTGACCACACGGTTACGGCCTTCGTGTTTAGCGTGATATAGACGTTGATCGGCTGCACGTAAAATTGCCTCGATGGTGTCGCCGTCGCGGCCAAATTGCGATACGCCGATGCTCACTGTGACCACGGTTAACCGCTGTAGGCCATGAAAAGAATTATTTGCAACGGTGCTTCGCAGACGCTCAGCGATTACGTGCGCGCCTTCAAGTGAGGTCTGAGGTAGCAGTATCATGAATTCTTCTCCGCCTACTCGGGCTACGCCGTCATACGGCCGGATGGAATGGAGGCACTTCTTCACGAAAATCTTCAGGATGTCATCGCCAACCTGATGCCCGAAGCGATCGTTGATGGACTTGAAATTATCCAGATCGAGTGCCAACACGGAGAACGGCTCACCGCCGCGCTTAGCCCGGCCAATTTCGATTTCGACCCGTTCCATAAACCTACGCCGATTATCAGCGCCAGTCAGTGGATCGGTCGCCGCAAGGTGCCCGAGTTCTTGATTGGTGCGCTGGAGCTCCTGCAGGGCGCTCTCGGTATACGCCATCGCTTCGGCAAGACGTGCCATTAATTCCTCTTGGCTGTAAATCTTCGAGAACGACTGCGTGGTGAGGAACGCTTGCACTACCCCATAGCTCAACATGAAGAATCCACCGGCGAAGATCGCATGAGCGAGCCACCACATGTGGTTCCACGGACGGGCAAGGATGAAGGCAAGAGATGACAGCGAGAACGCAGCGACCGAGATGACAAAAATCATCATCAACGGCGAACGGATACGACGCAGCAGGAGTATCGCCACGGTCAAAGTGGAAAGAACGAGGGCACCACCTTCCATCGAGAGGCGCACCGCAAGGTTACCGGCGATCGGCGAATTTGCGACGTACGCGACTGCCACGTCAACCAACAGGAACAGTCCTATCCAGGTCAGCCACGGGCGGGACTTCATTCGTTGGTCCGCGGCATCAGGTGGGTGGTGGTACGACAGCATTCCGACTAACAGCAGAGTCGCCATGACCAGTCGAGAGGCCGGACCATAAAGCAGGAAGAGCCAGATATTGTGGTGTGCGAGCCCAGTGAACACACCATGCAACGCGTAGATCAGCACAAAACCGAGAAAGCCAAGCGTCATCCAGCGCAGCAGCGGGTCTCCCGATGACTGATAGCACCGCCACGTTACGTACGTCACAAACAACCCCTCCAAGGTGGCTGCCGTGATCGCAATGATATGGAACAGGTGGTTCTCGAATATAAGGGCGGGGTCTTGAAAGAAGTATAAGTAGACAATCAAAAAGGCCGGAACGAACGCAAATCCGACGAGCAGCAAGTGAGCGTAAACCTTGACCATGACGCGAACGGCTTCAGGTGGCTCGCCGCTGGCGATGAGATTGCTCATGGTTCCCTCCAAGATTAAATCCATTTAGCCAACACCGGTCCGGTGTTGGCTCCAAAGCCACCTACATGCCAACGGTCCCTCGCATCATCACGCAGATATGGGAGGGAACTGATCTATGGCATTTCAATTTTAGACTCCCTACCAATTTCTGCTGAAGAAGCAGGTAAAAATGTTCACGCGATCGCAATTAAATAATAACGAATGTCTCGTTATTCTCATCGTCCAAGGGTTAGCTGTCCTTTCTAAAAATCAGGTGGACACCATGGCTGGACTAACGGAGTTAGCTAGGTGACTTTGCCGGACGCATACGGGTAATTACCCCAGTCTCGCTAGACATAGGAAGATGTCTGACGGGGTAGCTTTGGGTTTTGGATTTCGGTCAGTCGTGAGAGGCAGGAATTGGCCGATCTCTGCCGGTAGTGTCCGGCAGCAACCAACCCAAATCCAACAAGGAGATGGTTCGCAAGGTATCAGACGGGGTCAGTGACATCTAGGCAACTGGGCCGATTTGGTATCGTCGCCAACAGTCAGAGGGCATCTTCGCTGCCAGATATTACCGATGGGGGGTAAGTGATCAAAGATTGGCTCTCGAAAGTGTGCACCATCATTTCCTCCGAGATAATTTGCATTGGAAAGGCGACCACAAGCCAGCTATTTTCCTCAAGCGCTGTTTAGTCTCATCAAGACCGGACCACCCGGACTCGCCCATATGTGGAAAAGCTCATTCATGCTTACAAAACCCACACCTTTTGCCGCAGTGCTGTTTGTTGGTGCCTGGTTGCTGCCGGAGCTTGGTCACAGTGCAGATATGACCTTTTCCCGTGGCGGGGTAACTCAGCCCTGCCGGGATCCGGGCACTTGCCTCGCCTGGATCAATGCGAAGGGCGAAATCACCGATAAGACAACTGCAGACTTCATGGCTTATCTAAAAACCCATCCTCACGAGCCACCGGTCATCCGGCTCGACTCTCCAGGAGGGAGCCTTCGCGGGGGGATTCAGTTCGGAGAAACCATACGCAAACTGGGATACTCAACTCAGGCAACCTTCTGTGCCTCGTCCTGTACCTATGCATTCATGGGTGGGGTAGAACGCTCCCTCGTTGGCGATGGTGCGAAGATAGGCGTCCACCGCTTCTACCGAAATTCGGCAGTATCCGAGCCTTCAACTAAGCAGTTTACGGGAGAGGATCTGGACACCACTCAGAAAACCATGGCTGGCCTAATGCTTTATGGCGTCGAGATGGGGATAGACCTGCGCTTGATTGCTATGACGGCAGAAGCGGGACCAGGAGAGATGCGCTGGGTGTCAAAGCAAGAGGCCATAGACCTGAAGCTCACTTACCAACCAAATAAATGGCTGCCCTGGCGCGTGGAAGGTGATGCGGATAAGGGTTTGTTCGTCGCTTATTCCGCAACCCAGGATAGTGCCAAAAGTATGCAGTTCAGCTGCGACAGCGATAACGCGTATTTTTCGCTGCAGGACGATCGGCAGGATGTTGCCTGGTTTCGCCAGTGTGCGGCAGTGTCCGGCATGGGGCACCCGGTTCTCGGACAGTGGGTGCCTGACAGCAATGTCAAAGTTCAACCCTGGCACGGTCAGGGCGCTGTTATCGATTTCATTCTGCCGAAGGGCAAGTTCGATTTTAGCAATCCGTCCCTATTTTCGACGTGGGACACTTACTCTATGGCGTGTCTTGACTTAGATGGTGACTATGTCGGTACGAGCGAAAAGTTCAAGACGATGGCGACGTTAGTGCTTTCGGCATGTAACCGTTGATAGCACCGTGATCAGGCGCTTGCGGCTCAGGCGTAGGTCGTTACGCCAGCAGCGATAGTCGGGCGCTCGCATTAACGCCTAACGGTCGAAAGGAATTGTATGCCCTGATTCAACGCCAAGGCGCAGTCGAATTTCAAGTAAATGGTAGTTGAACGTATAAGATTTTCAGCTGAAAAAACTGTCAGGCAATCGGCGGGCGAAAAGTCAGATCCTTGGGCTTATGTTTCACCGAAGTACCGGCTACGAACTACCTGCAAAGGCGAGTGAGGGTTATGCCAACTTATCCTACCAGATCTTGTAGGTGCCAAGGCTGAACAAGTCCTCTATAAAAAACCGCACTTCCCCCAGCCCCAAGGAACTCCCAGCCATGCACATGGAAGAGCACACGCTGAGCGCAATGAGCGACGAACTTAAACTCATGCTAGGCCGCTTTCGGCACGAACAGTTCGTCGAGAAACTCGGCTGGCGGTTGCCCGCCCATCCGCACCAGGCAGGTTGTGAATGGGATCAATACGACACCGAGCATGCCCGCTACCTCCTGGCGTTCAACGAGCACTGCGCCATCGTCGGCTGCGCCCGCCTTATACCCACCACCTTCCCCAACCTGCTGGAGGGTGTCTTCAGCCATACCTGCACAGGGGCGCCGCCCAAGGATCCTGCCATCTGGGAAATGACGCGCTTCACCACCCGCGAACCGCAATTGGCCATGCCGTTGTTCTGGAAAAGTCTCAAAACCGCTAGCCTGGCGGGCGCTGATGCCATCGTCGGAATCGTCAACAGCACGATGGAGCGTTATTACAAAATCAACGGGGTCAACTACGCGCGGCTGGGGCCGGTCACCGTGCATCATGACGAAAAAATCCTCGCCATCAAACTCTCGGCTCACCGTGAACACCACCGTGGCGCCCGCCCACCTTCAGCCTTTATGCCCGGCACATTGTTGAAAGACACGGCTTGATACCGGCCGAGTCGTCCTTTTGGTCGGCTCGGCGGTAGTCGATGAACTTCAGATATACCCTAGCGCTACGGCGTAAGACACTGCCTGCACGCGGTTGCTGGCGCCGATTTTGCGTTGGATGTTGCGGTGATGGTAATTCACGGTGTCGGTGCACACGCTCATGATCACGCCAATTTCCTCGGAGGTTTTGCCGTCGGCGGTCCAGCGCAGCACATCACACTCCCGACCGCTGAACGCCACATCCGTATTGAACACACGAACGTCGCTCTCCAGCTCAGAAATTTTCTGGTGGGCCGCTGCGGCAAACGCTTTAGTCACCGGCTTCAATACTTCGAACTCCTGAAGGCTGATGACGTTGTCCTTGCGTGCCAGGCTCAACACCCCTACCCGACCCTGGGTGTTGAACGAAGGCTGTGCCAGGCCGTGGCATAGATACGAGTCGTTAGCTTCAGACCACAAGTCCTGGCAACCGCGGAATAGCTCATTGCTCCACAAAATGGGTGCCGACGAGACTTTGCTGTGTTTCACCGTGGGGTCGATCACCGCATAGTTCGCGGCCTGATATCGCTCTATCCAGTCCTTGGGATAATTACTGTACATATAGGTCTTGGGCCGCATGAACGGCGTTGCGCTGCACATGCCATAGGCAAAAAAATCAAACCGTAGTTCACGCAAAGCCTTCAACGCGGCTGTCGTAAATTCCTGCATGTTCGTGGTTTGCGCAAAGGTGCTGTAAAAATAAGCATCCCATCCTAACAGCTGTCCTAATTCCATTTTGAACACCTCTGAAGTTGGAAAAGAGTCGTGAGACTAGACGAACCTGAACTCATGTCAATACGCAAAATCTCACTGTTATAGATTGCTTCACACTAGCACTAGATTTCTTTGTGTCTACCCAACTAACTAGCCATAGGCCATTGATAGCCTGATGATGTTAGTTGGCTATTGCCGCCTCTCAGCCGACGACTGGACCTACCCGTTCACGATAATGCAACAGTCCATCCGACGGATCACGCCCCGCCCAATCATGCCTCGATTCACTACAAGATCTGGTAGTTCCAACTTCAGGAAGTGCGGGTGTATAAAAAACACCGCTCAGCACAGCCACCCAGGTGCAAAAGTTAAGAACTGTAAATATGGCCCTGCGCAATTAACTGATTATTTACTTGATTTTCCAAAGCTTCAACTCATCTAAGGAGAACACTGCCCATGTCTACTTTGCTTCCTGCTAGCGGCTTTAAGGATCAGCTTGAACTTCGCCGAAAAAATCGCGCCACCGTCGAACAGTACATGCGCACTAACGGCAAAGATCGCCTGCGTCGCCATGAACTGTTCACCCCGAATGGCAGTGGCGGCTCCTGGAACACCGAAACCGGTGAACCCCTTGTATTCAAGGGGCACGCGAAGCTCGCCGCTCTTGGGGGGTGGTTGGAAAAGTGCTTTCCAGACTGGCAGTTTCACAACGTGCGGGTGTTTGAAACCGACAACCCCAACCACTTCTGGGTGGAAAGCGACGGCCGTGGCGAAACCCTTGTCCCGGGCTATCCGCAAGGTTATTGCGAAAACCATTACATCCATTCCTTCGAACTGGACAACGGCAAGATCACGCAAAACCGTGAGTTCATGAACCCCTTCGAACAACTTCGCGCACTGGGCATTCCCGTGCCGAAAATCAAGCGTGAAGGCATCCCCGCCTCATAAGCCCTCATCATTGGAGAGTGAACATGTCTACTAACGCAGCGCGACAAACAACCGCACACGACACCCTTGAACTGCGCCGTAAGAACCGCGCCACGGTCGAGCAATACATGCGTACCAAAGGCCAGGACCGCCTGCGCCGCCATGAACTGTTTACCGAAGACGGCTCGGGTGGTTTATGGACCACGGACACCGGCGCGCCGATTGTAATCAGTGGCAAAGCCAAGTTGGCCGAGCATGCGGTTTGGTCACTCAAGTGCTTCCCGGATTGGGAATGGTACAACGTCAAGGTATTTGAAACCGATGACCCCAACCATATCTGGGTCGAGTGCGATGGTCACGGCAAGATTCTCTTTGCGGGTTACCCCGAAGGTTATTACGAAAACCACTTCCTGCACTCCTTCGAGCTGGAGGACGGCAAAGTAAAACGTAATCGCGAGTTCATGAACGTCTTTCAACAACTGCGCGCCCTAGGCATTCCCGTCCCGCAGATCAAGCGTGAAGGCATTCCTACTTAATCCTTTTGGGAGAGTGATCGCATCATGGAAGACTTACTGAAACGGGTTCTAAGTTGTGAAGCGTTCCAGCAGCCTCAATGGAGCGAGCCCTTACAATTGCATGACGCGCAGGCCTACCTAAGGGACAGCGCGTCACTGATTCGCGTCGAAGACATTCTGGTCCTGCGTGCCACCTTGGCCAGGGTCGCGGCGGGCGAAGCGATGATCATCCAGTCCGGTGACTGCGCCGAGGACATGGATGAAAGCGCAGCCAGCCATGTGGCGCGCAAAGCTGCGGTGCTGGACATCCTGGCCGGTGCGTTCCGGCTGGTGACCCAGCAACCGGTGGTGCGCGTCGGGCGGATTGCCGGGCAATTTGCCAAGCCGCGCTCTAACAACAGCGAACGCATCGGCGATGTCGAACTGCCGGTGTATCGCGGTGACATGGTCAACGGTCGCGAAGCCATCTGCGACCATCGCCAGCATGATGCGCAACGCCTGGTTCGAGGCTATCGCGCCGCGCAGGACATCATGCACCACCTGGGCTGGAAAGAACCGGCCGGCAAGGAGCAGCTCAGCGGCTCTCCTGCCTGGACCAGCCACGAGATGCTGGTGCTCGACTACGAACTGCCGCAAGTGCGCCAGGACGAACAGGGTCGGGTATTTCTCGGTTCAACCCACTGGCCGTGGATCGGCGAGCGTACCCGTCAGTTGACGGGCGCTCATGTGGCACTGCTCAGCGAAGTACTCAACCCGGTGGCCTGCAAGGTCGGCCCGGACATCACCCAAGACCAATTACTGAGCCTGTGCGAGCGCCTGGACCCGAGGCGTGAACCCGGCCGCCTAACCCTGATTGCCCGCATGGGCGCCCACAAAGTCGCCGATCGCCTGCCCCCCCTGGTTGAAGCGGTGCGCCATGCCGGCCATAAGATCATCTGGCTCAGCGACCCGATGCACGGCAACACCATCGTCGCGCCCTGCGGCAACAAGACCCGCATGGTGCAAACCATCACCGAGGAAATCACCGCTTTCAAACATGCCGTGACCTCGGCCGGTGGCGTGGCCGCCGGCCTGCACCTGGAAACCACGCCCGATGACGTCAGCGAGTGCGCCTCCGATGCCGCCGGCCTGAGCCAGGTTGCCAGCCACTACAAAAGCCTGTGCGACCCGCGCCTGACGCCCTGGCAAGCCATTACTGCGGTGATGGCCTGGAAAAACCTGCCTTCCTCCACCCTTGCTTACCTTTGACTGGAGTTTGCCGCCATGACTGGTATTCCATTGATCGCGCCTTACGCCCTGCCGACTTCCCGCGACCTTCCCACCAACCTCGCGCACTGGCACATCGACCCCGAGCGCGCCGTGCTGTTGCTGCATGACATGCAACGCTACTTCCTGCGGCCCTTGCCGGACGCCCTGCGTGAAGCCGTGGTGAGCAACGCCACGCGCATTCGCCAGTGGGCAGCCTACCACGGCGTGCCAGTGGCTTACACCGCGCAGCCCGGCAGCATGAGCGAGGAGCAGCGCGGCCTGCTCAAAGACTTCTGGGGCCCTGGCATGAAAGCTAGCCCGACCGACCGTGAGGTGGTCGACGCCCTGACGCCCAAGCCTGGTGACTGGCTGCTGACTAAGTGGCGCTACAGCGCGTTTTTCAACTCCGACCTGCTGGAACGCATGCACGCCAACGAGCGCGATCAGTTGATCCTGTGTGGGGTGTATGCGCATGTTGGGGTGCTGATTTCTACCGTGGATGCCTATTCCAACGACATCCAGCCGTTCCTGGTGGCCGACGCGATCGCCGACTTCAGCAAGGAACACCATTGGATGGCCATGGAATACGCCGCTAGCCGTTGCGCCATGGTCATCACCACCGACGAGGTGGTGCTATGAGCCAAGCCGCCGCCCGCCTCATGGAACGCATCCTGCAACCTTTACCCGAGCCGTTTGCCCTGTTGTATCGTCCAGAATCCAGCGGGCCCGGGCTGCTGGATGTGCTGATTGGCGTGATGTCGCAGCCGCAGGTCCTGGCCGATATCGAATTGCCTGCCCCCTCAATCGGTGCCCCGCGCCTGGATGTGCTGACGCTGATTCCCTACCGCCAGATTGCCGAACGCGGCTTCGAGGCGGTGGATGATCAGTCACCACTGCTGGCGATGAACATTACCGAGCAGCAATCCATCGGCATCGAACAGTTGCTGGGGTTGCTGCCCAACGTGCCGATTCAATTGAACAGCGAACGCTTCGACCTCAGCGACGCGCGCTATGCCGAGATCGTCAGCCAAGTGATCGCCAACGAAATCGGCTCCGGGGAAGGCGCCAACTTCGTGATCAAGCGTACCTTCCTGGCGGAGATCAGCGAGTACGGCCCGGCCAGTGCGCTGTCGTTCTTCCGGCATCTGCTGGAGCGCGAGAAAGGGGTCTATTGGACATTTATCATCCACACCGGCAGCCGCACCTTCGTGGGAGCGTCTCCCGAGCGCCACATCAGCGTCAAGGATGGGCTCGCGGTGATGAACCCCATCAGCGGCACTTACCGCTACCCACCCGCCGGCCCAAGCCTGACGGAAGTCATGGAGTTTCTGGCCGACCGCAAGGAGGCCGATGAGCTGTACATGGTGGTCGATGAAGAGCTGAAAATGATGGCGCGCATTTGTGAAGACGGCGGCCACGTCCTCGGTCCTTACCTCAAGGAAATGACGCACCTGGCCCACACCGAGTACTTCATCGAAGGCAAGACCCGTCGCGATGTGCGCGATATCCTGCGCGAAACCCTGTTCGCCCCGACCGTCACCGGCAGCCCGCTGGAAAGCGCCTGCCGCGTGATCCAGCGCTACGAGCCGCAAGGCCGCGCGTACTACAGCGGCATGGCCGCGCTGATCGGCAGCGATGGCAAAGGCGGACGCTCCCTGGACTCGGCGATCCTTATTCGCACCGCCGACATCGATAACAGCGGCCAGGTACGCATTAGCGTGGGCTCGACCATCGTGCGTCACTCCGAACCGATGACCGAAGCCGCCGAAAGCCGGGCCAAGGCTGCGGGCCTGATCGCCGCGCTGAAAAACCAGACTGCCTCGCGCTTCGGCGACCACCTGCAGGTGCGCGCGGCATTGGCCAGCCGCAATGCCTACGTCTCGGATTTCTGGCTGATGAACAGCCAGCAACGGCAACAGACCCAGGCCGACTTCAGTGGCCGCCAGGTGCTGATCGTCGACGCCGAAGACACGTTCACCTCGATGATCGCCAAACAGCTGCGGGCTCTCGGGCTGGTGGTGACGGTGCGCAGTTTCAGTGACGAGTACAGTTTCGACGGTTACGACCTGGTGATCATGGGCCCAGGTCCTGGCAACCCAAGCGATGTGCAACTGCCGAAAATCGACCATCTGCACGTGGCCATCCGTTCCCTGCTCAGCCAGCAGCGACCGTTCCTCGCGGTGTGCCTGAGCCATCAGGTATTGAGCCTGTGCCTGGGCCTGGAGTTGCAACGCAAGGCCATTCCCAACCAAGGCGTGCAAAAACAGATCGACCTGTTCGGCAACGCCGAACGAGTGGGTTTCTACAACACGTTCGCGGCGCGCAGCTCCAGTGACCGCCTGGACATCGACGGCATCGGCACCGTCGAGATCAGTCGCGACAGCGAGACCGGCGAGGTACATGCCCTGCGTGGGCCGGCGTTTGCCTCCATGCAGTTTCATGCCGAGTCGCTCCTGACCCAGGAAGGCCCGCGCATCATCGCCGACCTGCTGCGGCACGCCCTCATCCACACGCCTGTCGACAGCAGCGTTTCGGCGGCCGGGAGATAACCATGCACAACTACGTCATTATCGACGCCTTTGCCAGCGTCCCGCTGGAAGGCAATCCGGTCGCGGTGTTCTTTGACGCCGATGATTTACCGCCCGCGCAAATGCAACGCATCGCCCGAGAAATGAACCTCTCGGAGACCACCTTTGTGCTCAAACCGCGCAACGGCGGAGATGCGCTGATCCGGATTTTTACACCGGTCAACGAACTCCCGTTTGCCGGGCACCCGTTGCTGGGTACGGCCATTGCCCTGGGAGCACATACCGACAACCACCGGCTGTATCTGGAAACCCAGATGGGCACCATCGCCTTTGAACTGGAGCGCCAGAACGGCAGCGTCATCGCCGCCAGCATGGACCAGCCGATCCCGACCTGGACGGCCATGGGCCGCGACGCCGAACTGCTCAAGGCCTTGGGCATCAGTGACTCGACCTTTCCCATCGAGATCTATCACAACGGCCCGCGCCATGTGTTTGTCGGCCTGCCGAGCATCGAAGCATTGTCGGCCCTGCACCCCGACCACCGTGCCCTGTCCAGCTTCCACGACATGGCGATCAACTGCTTTGCCGGCGCCGGGCGGCGTTGGCGCAGCCGCATGTTCTCACCGGCCTACGGTGTGGTCGAGGATGCGGCCACAGGCTCGGCTGCGGGGCCATTGGCGATTCACTTGGCGCGCCATGGCCAGATCGAGTTCGGCCAGCAGGTGGAGATTCTTCAGGGCGTAGAAATCGGCCGCCCTTCGCTGATGTTCGCCAGGGCTGAGGGCCGCGCCGATCAACTGACGCGCGTCGAAGTATCAGGCAATGGTGTCACGTTCGGGCGGGGGACCATCGTGCTATGAACAGCTCAGTACAAGGCAAACCGCTGTTGGGTAAAGGCATGTCCGAATCCCTCACCGGTACACTGGATGCACCGTTCCCCGAGTACCAGACACTGCCCGCCGACCCTATGTGCGTGCTGCGCAACTGGCTGGAGCGCGCACGACGCGTGGGCATCCGCGAACCCAAGGCGCTGGCGCTGGCCACCGCCGACAGCCAGGGCCGGTCCTCTACGCGGATCGTGGTCATCAGTGAGATCAGTGACACCGGGGTGTTGTTCAGCACCCATGCCGGCAGCCAAAAAGGCCGTGAACTGACCCAAAACCCGTGGGCGTCGGGCGTGCTGTATTGGCGCGAAACCAGTCAGCAGATCATCCTCAATGGCCTGGCTGTGCGTTTGCCGGATACCAAGGCTGATGAGGCGTGGCTCAAGCGCCCTTATGCCACGCATCCCATGTCATCGGTGTCGCGCCAGAGTGAAGACCTGCGGGATGTTCAGGCCATGCGCAACGCCGCCAGGCAACTGGCCGAGGTTCAAGGCCCGCTGCCGCGTCCTGAGGGGTATTGCGTGTTCGAGTTGCGACTTGAATCGCTGGAGTTCTGGGGGAATGGGCGCGAACGGTTGCATGAACGGCTGCGCTATGACCGTAGCGAGACAGGCTGGAGGGTGCGGCGTTTACAACCCTAAATAACGTATGTATTTGTACGAGATCTGCCGCGTTGAGGGATGGCGTCAGGGGAGATATATCCGTTGCTGCCGCGGTAACGGCGACTATGGCTTCGCTTTTACAGCGACTCGCTTTGGTAGCGCCCTCTGGAATCGTCTCGGTATTCCCGACAGCCAGGACATGAAGGCAACCTCGTCCACCACAGTAATCGCGGAGTGCAGTATGTATCCATCAGGTACTCCGAGCGACTGGCAGACGCAGATGTTGAGCCTTCGGCGCGCAATGTCGGGGATTCTTATGACAACGCTTTGGCCGAAACCATAAACGGCTTATACCAGGCCAAAAGGGTGAGGTTGTGGAACCAACATTGGAGTTGGTGGACTGGTTAAACCATCGATGCTTACTGGAACCGGTTTGTCCTTCCTACCGCCCAAGATGAAGACAACTATTATCAGCAACTTAACGAGTCTGCCAAGGTGGCATTACTCGAACTAAAGAGTTCCGACAAACCTGGCACGGATCAATGATTAATTACAGGAGTTACTAAATGTGCGGTCTCACAGGGTGGGTAGACTATACGCGTATGCTCGAAGGGGAAACCCCGGCGATTTACGCTATGACCAATACGCTCGCACTTCGCGGGCCTGATGCTGAAGGCATATGGAAACACAGACACGCCCTTCTGGGGCATAGGCGGCTGGCGGTCATCGACCTGACCGGCGGCGCCCAGCCAATGGTCTATGGTTTTTCGGGCGGCCAGGAGGTATCGCTAGTCTACACTGGGGAGGTCTATAATCATGATGAATTGCGCAACGAGCTACGACATGCGGGGCATGAGTTTCAGACTCACAGCGATACCGAGGTTGTGCTGCATGCCTACTTGGAATGGGGCGAGCGTTGCTGTGACCACCTGACAGGCATGTTCGCCTTCGCCCTGTTCGACGGGCGCGATGGCCACCTGCTCTTGGTACGTGATCGCCTTGGGATCAAGCCGCTGTTCTATGCCCGGCATCGTGAAGGGCTGCTCTTCGGCTCAGAGATTAAGGCCATTCTGGCTCACCCAGAGTTCACTACGGCGCTGGATGTGACGGGGTTGGTCGACGTGCTCACGCTGTCGAAGGGGACCGTTCAGACACCTTTCAGAAATCTGATGGAGTTGCTTCCCGGCCACCTCTTGTCCTGGCGACCCAATGGGCAGGTGAAGATCCAGTGCTACTGGAAGGTACGCCGTCAGGAGCACCAGGACGACCTGCAGACGACAGTGCAACGGACCCGCGAGTTAGTCACCCACGCGTTGGGTTCGCAGTTGCATGCCGACGTTCCCGTGTGCTCGCTGCTCTCCGGCGGACTAGACTCCACCGCCCTCACGGCTATTGCGCAGCGTATTGTAAAGGCGAAGACCGGCGGGAATATCAATTCCTTTTCGGTGGACTTCACTGGCCAGTCCGAGCAGTTCAAGAGCGACGACCTGCGTCCCGATCAGGACCAGCCCTTTGCCGTGTTGGCCGCGAAATTCATCGGTAGCCGGCACCAGACCGTCCTCATCGACAACGAGGAACTGATCTCCGAGCTGGCACGCGAGGAGGTGTTCCGCGCCAAGGACGTGCCTTTCACCTTCGGCGACATGGATACCTCGTTGAATCTATTGTTCAGGGAAATTCGCAAGCACTGGACGGTGGCAATCTCGGGGGAGGGTGCCGATGAGGTCTTCGGTGGCTATGGCTGGTTCCGCGATCCCCAAGTCGTGGCGTCCGCGTGCTTTCCATGGTCGTCACGGGTGCAGTTGCCGGCCGGTTTTATCAATGCCGACTTCAACCGCCTATGCGATCTCGCAAAGTACCAAAAGGCAAGCTATGACGATGCGCTGCGACAGGTAGAACACCTAGTACAAGATAGTCCATACGAGCGCCGGATGCGCGAGCTTTGCCACATGCACCTGAAGCGGTGGATGGTGATGCTGCTGGATCGCAAGGACCGCCTGAGCATGTGCAACAGCCTCGAGGTACGTGTGCCGTTCACCGATCACGAATTGGTCGAGTACGTCTATAATGTGCCTTGGTCGATCAAGAGCAAGGATGGCGAGGAGAAATGGCTGCTCAAGCAGGCCTGTGCCGACTTCGTACCGGAGGCGGTGCTCAAACGCAGGAAGAGTCCCTATCCGACCTCAGCCGACCTGGGCTACGAACGCTTCCTTCGCCAGAGTGCACGGCGGCTTCTGCAGGACCCGGGGAACGCGGTGTTCGGTATCGTATCCCACGCCCATATGGCCGAGGAACTGCGCCAGCCCGAGGGCAACTTCAATACGCAAATGAGCCGACACAGCCTGGAAACAGCGCTGGCGCTGGATGCCTGGCTGCGCTTGCACGGGATGTCGGTCTGATACGAGCCTGAGGTAGCCACGGCAGTTCCGGTCGGGTACCGGGTATGCCTGTGGCTTACACTGGCGGTATGGTGTTTCTACCTTGATTCGCCACGATTGGTTTACACGCCGCCTTTCAGGTTTTTACTGTTCAAGATCATTCAGCTGCCCTTTTCTCGGTTCGGCTGGATCGCGCCAGGTTTGTCGGACACCCTTTTGTTTGAGTCATGCCACCTTGACAGGCTCGTTCAGCTGTGGCTGGCAGCCTGTCGCCGGTTGGCTTCCCATCTGTAGCGAACGCCAGTATGGCGCATAGGCGCTTGGGCTGAGTGGCATCCGGGAAATCAGTGAGCGGACGTTGCGGCTATCTGGCTTAGACGCTTATCGCCGCCCAGCAAGAGCTGTTTTATGGCCTTGAGGACTCTGCCGCAATCCTCGGGTGGTCGGTGATTGAGCTGAAAGATATGGCTAGTAAGTCCAATGAAAGCCAATCTGCCTTTTTTATGAAGATTTGCAAGATGTTGAATGCCGAGCAGGACAAGCTCCGCGTCTATGCGGCAGAAGTGAAGACTGGAACCATTGTGCGCGCCAAACCCGAATAAGTGCCGTGGTAGGAATTTTTACGAGGTAGTCATGGGGCCAAGAAAGCCTGTGGTGGGATTGAAGCGTGACCTTAAGGACATAGCTGATAATTTGGAGCTTGTCTCTGGTGAGCTGAGCAAGCTGGCTGAACGCATTGATGGAGTTGTATCACCGCAGTCCTCAATCTGATGTCGATGCTGTACAGCGACGCAGACAAGCTCAGGGCTTATGCGGCAGAAGTGAAAGCGGGGAGGATTGTGCGGGCCAAGACGGGGTGAAAATCCATTCGCGGAGCCCTGACCGGCGTCTTTTTTCTAACACCCTGGCAAGATGCAAGTGATGGTATAAACTTTCATTTGATCCTCATGACTTTTTACAGCCCGTCTCCCCTTGACGGGCTTTTTTTATCTCTACCCTTTGCGCCCTTGCCTCAAGTCACTCACTCACTCGCTTGAGCACAGACCGAGCCCGAGTGACTGCTCAGCACGAGCTATTCTGTTCCAGTGATCAGTTTTTCTTCAATCGCAGCTACCATTTCCCAGCAGTTCGGCATGCGTTTTAGGGCCTGGCAGACAGAGCATCAGATTATTCCAACCATGCCCTGCTAGATTCAGTTAGATAAAGTTCTCTAATGTCCGTTTTCCGTCTGTCGCGGTGTGCGGCTCTCGACCCGCACTCGCCTTTCAGGCCACCAAAAGATAAATGGCGGCTGCCAGTGGGGGCTTCCGTCATCCGCCGCGCTGGTCGCGGCTCGAAGTCCATCGCTGATCGGGTACAGTCAACGCGCGCGACGTCTGCGATAATGACGACGGAAGTGGCTCGATGGCATATCGAGTGCTCGTGCCAGCACCCGGCATTCTGGTTTGGAGGACTCCATGCGTGACATTATTGACGGCTTTCTGCGCTTTCAGCGCGAGGTTTATCCGCAACGCGTCGAGCTTTTCAGGCAGCTCGCGACTACACAAAATCCGAAGGCGTTATTCGTCACCTGCTCGGACAGTCGTGTTGTGCCCGAACTCCTTACACAGCGCGAACCGGGCGAGCTGTTCGTGATTCGCAACGCCGGCAACATTGTGCCGTCGTATGGTCCTGAACCCGGCGGCGTCTCGGCCACCGTCGAATATGCGGTCGCAGTTCTCGGCGTACAGGACATCGTGATCTGCGGCCACTCGGACTGCGGAGCGATGGGCGCGATTTCACGCTGCACGTGTCTGGATCATCTTCCGGCGGTCGCTAACTGGCTACGTCACTCGGACGCCGCGAAAGCGATTAACGCGGCGCATGAGTTCGACACACCCCGCGCGAAGCTCGATGGCCTCGTGCGCGAAAACGTGATCGCGCAGCTGGCGAATCTGCGTACGCATCCATCGGTGGCCCTCGCGCTCGAGCAGGGGCAAATGAATCTGCACGGTTGGGTCTACGACATCGAGGCGGGGTGCATCGATGCGCTTGATGGCGCGACACGACAGTTCGTTTCACTTGCTGATTCGCCGACCACCGTTGCGATCGCTGCGCGCAACGGCAGACAGGTGCGATAGCGACAGACACTTGAGGGTGGCCGCCGCATTATTTCCGAAATACTTTCGCCCCGGCTAAGGCTAGCGATGTGGCATTACCTCTATCGGGCAAGTTTCGGAGCGGACCAGCCGTTCGAATGATTGCTCGGCGGGAATGGCGAACGACCAGAACTGGCCGAATTATGCCGATGCTGACCGGCAGCTATGGGTCGGTTGCAGCCCTTCGCGACAGGCAACAATCGGCCAAAAGTAGACAATCATAGACGACCGCTTTCGGCCCAGGCCGTGTGAAAACGCACTGAATACGTCGAAAGTTGAGAGCTACGGGCGTTGCCTGCGAAACCAGCAGACTGAAGCGCGAATTGCCCTCGTCAGCTACATAGGCGTTCGTAAATGCTGTTTGGGCCGCGTCAGCGGCCCAAACAGCCACTCACGGACGATCAAACGGCTGGATTCACGCCCTGATCGCCTCAAGTAGTCCTGCGATGCCGAAAATGCTCATCATTCGTTTGAGGTTGTAGGCGAGCACATGAAGGCTCATTTCGGTGCTTACCCTTGGTAGGGTTTTGGTCAGGAAGTGGGTGGCTCCCATCCAATATTTGAGCGTTCCAAAAGGATGTTCAACGGTCTGTCGGCGACGCCTCATCATCGTTGGATCATTTTCCAGCCGTACCTGCATCGCATCGATTACGGCTTCATGTTCCCAGCGCTTTACCCGGCGCTCCTTACCCGTCGTACATTGCTTGTGCATTGCGCAGGACTGGCAGCCCGAGAACCAATAACAGTGCAGTAGCATGCCGTCTTCCACCGAAGAATGCCGCCGGGTCAGTAACTGTCCCGCAGGGCATCGATACTCGTCCGACGCAACAAGATAGATGAAATCCTGCTTGCCGAATCTGCCTTCGGCTTTGCTGCCAGATGTCAGGGGTTTCGGTACGAAGGTAGTGATGCCGGCTTGCTCGCAAGCAAGGATTTCCAGACCTTTGTAATAGCCTCGGTCGGCCACCACCGTTAGCGATTCAGCCTCGATTTCTTCACGCGCCTGGTTCGCCATATTGCTCAGTTGCCCACGGTCATTGCCAACGTTGGTCACCTCATGGGCAATGATCAGATGGTGCTTGTCGTCGACGGCTGTTTGTACGTTGTAGCCAACCGTTCCGGTGCCTCGGCCGCTCGTGGCCATTGAGCGTGCATCTGGGTCTGTGAGGGGGATCTGCTGGTCTGGACTTTCGTGGAGCTGCGCCTCGATGTCCTTGAGTTTCTGCATCTGCTTTTTCAGTGTTTCTATCTTTTCTTTAAGCCGCTCTGCTTTGGCCTCGGCCACTTCGGGCGTTGCCCGATCCGCCGAATCCATCGCCGCCAGATATCGATCAATGCTCTGCTCGATCTGCTGCATGCGTGCCTTCACCTTGCCCTGAGTGAAGTTGCGGTCGCGATTATTGACGGCTTTGAATTTGCTGCCGTCGATGGCGATGATCGATTGGGAGAAGAGATTGAGGTTGCGGCAAAGCACTACGAACTGGCGGCATACGCTGCGAATGGCTTTGCCGTTGTCTTTGCGAAAGTCGGCAATGGTTTTGAAGTCCGGAGCCAAACGCCCCGTTAGCCACATCAACTCGACGTTGCGCTCGGCCTCACGCTCAAGCCTGCGGCTGGACTGAATCCGATTGAGGTAGCCGTAGATATAGATCTTCAGTAAGACCGCTGGGTGGTAGGCCGGACGACCAGTTGCTGCAGGATCGACGCCCTCAAAACCCAGTGCGCCCAGGTCGAGTTCATCGACGAAAACATCGACCACGCGCACTGGATTTTCTTCGGCTACGTAATCGTCCAGACACTCTGGCAGCAGCGTCACTTGCGTCCGAGCCTCACCTTCAATAAATCGCTTCATGATCGCCCCCGATACGATCTAGACGATCAGAAGGTTAGACAATCACTGGCGTTTTCACACAGCCTGGACCCATAGCTGCCGGTCATCACGGCAAAATTTGGCCATTGTTACCCGTCGTGAGGAGCTGCAATCGATTCCAAACCGATCGGTCGCATCATTGATGCGTTTCGGGAGGCGGTCACCGTTCCCAGTGAGCACTCATTCAGGCTTCCAGAATTCATTCCTTTGCATCAAATCACTCACCCAGTCAGTGACTGCCCTGACGCGAGCGGACAAGTGCCGGGTATACGGATAGACCAGTGAAAGGGTAATCGACTCTAGCCTCCAATCCGGGAGAACCTCGGTCAATAGCCCCTGCTCAATAAGTGGCTGCGCTTCCGCCCTCGGTACAAAAGCGATTCCCAGTCCGGCAACCGTAGCGGCGGTATGGGCGCTACCGTTGTTGAAGTACATCGATACCGGCACATCCAGGCTGAATGATTTGTCACCACGAAACATAGTGGGCAGGTACCGTCGGTTGTTAGCCGAAAATCTGTATCCCAAATTACGATGTTGGAATAAATCTTCCGGCGCTGAAAGGCTCGGGGCTTCTCGCAAATAGTCAGGAGAAGCACAGAGTGCCAGTTGAACTTGCCCGATGATCTTGCAGACCAGGTTTGGGTCCGTTACGACGCCGCCCCTGATCGCGCAATCAATGCCTTCTTGTACTAGATCCACTACCCGATCGCTACAGCCTATATCCAGATGGATATTGGGGTACTGCACGGTAAATTCGCGCAGTGCCGGGACGACTAACAGCAAGCCAACCCCCGCTGGCATTTCAATGTGTACCCGGCCACGCGCAGCGCTGCGGCTCAAAGAAACGGAGGCTTCCAGATCGTCGACATCTTCTAGAACGGCTCTGGCACGCAGGTAGTACGCAGCCCCTTCAGTAGTGGGGGAGACCTTTCTGGTGGTGCGGTGCAACAGCTTGATCCCCAGTAGTAACTCCAAGGTCTGGATTTGTCCCGAAACGGTCGTTTTCGCAAGCCCCAATGACTCGGCGGCACCGCCGAAGCTTCCTATCTCGACGATCCTGCAAAAGGCCCGCATTGCTTCCAGTCGATCCAGTGCCATTGTCCGAGTTCTCGTATTATAAAACCGATTGTGGCTAGATTATATCGTGTTTACGTTCAAGTAAACTGCGCAGGCTTAATAGGTGGTCCTTACATGGCAGGCCTATACATCAACTAGCTATGTTCAATGTTGTCTGGAAAAAGTTTATGAACAGTGTTCTGAAAGTGTTTTCTATTACGTCTTTGATAGTGGTCCCTATCGCGAGTTTTGCTGCTGATGGTGCGGAGGCGCTTCAACGGCATCATGAACGTAACAAACAACGGTTTAATGAAGCTGAAATGCGGGTACAGAGTAAACAGGCTATTGAAACAGATAAGCCTGATGTTTCTCAGGAGGAGAATAAATCTTCAGGCGAGGTGGAAGAAGCTAATGCACGCGCTGCTAAAGAGGCAGTCTGATATCGGCTTGGTTAGTCGGTAGCTTCTGGCGAAATTACCAATGTTGAATTGAATGTATTAATTTATAGGACACTTATGAGTAATCAGGTTCGAAAAGCACTTATCGTTGTCACTCACCCTGTTCCAGGTTCCCTCAGCCATGTTATTGCCGATCGTATCAGCGAAGACCTTGTCGGGCGGGACATCGAAGTAGAGATCGCAGACCTTCATGCGGAAGGCTTTTCGCCCGCAATGACTGCGGGGGATGTAATGCTCTACCGCGGGGTCGGTGAAGTTGCCCCTGAGATCGCGCGTGAACAGGCGAGGGTAGATCAGGCTGACATGCTCGTGTTCGTTTTTCCTGTTTATTGGTGGTCTGTCCCCTCGATGCTCAAGGGATGGTTCGAGCGCGTATTTAACGGAGGATGGGCTTATAGCGTCGATGAGAAGGGGCGTGTTATTGGCACCATGCGCGACATTCCCGTGCTGCTTGTCGCAACGGCAGCCGGCAATGAGAGTGGCTATGAACGCCATGGCTATGCACAGGCGATTCAGAATCAGATCGTGGAAGGTATCTTCGGATATATCGGCATGAAAAATACGCAGGTCGCATATTTCTATGACGCGGACAACGCCACGAACGAGCGGATTGAACAGTTCGTTGAAGCCGCAACCCCGCAATTGGAAAAAGAGCAGCTTCTGTCCACGATGTGACGGTCAAAACCGTCACAAGGCATCGGCTCATCGTAAAGGAGATAGCGTGGAAAAAGTATTGATCCTGGGCGCGACCGGCAATATCGGCGCCCTTGCAGCAGACCGGCTCGTTCGTGAAAACGTAAGTCTGCGCCTCGTGTCAAGCCGCGAAAGCGGCGTCAAGTCGCTCCGTGAACGTTTTCCCAGTGCTGAGGTTCTGCAGGCGGATTGGTATGACCCCGCGAGCCTGAAAGCGGCGATGCGAGGCGTGGATCGGCTGTTCATCGTCACGCCAGACTTCGTGACGGACGAAACGGTGGTGACACCTAACATCATTGATGCTGTCCGGGAGGCGGGCAGCGTTTCGCAGATCGTGCGCCTGACCGCGATGCCACCCGGTTTGAAGGCGACAGATATTTCCAGGGAAGTGCTGGCAACCCGCTGCGGTGCAGCCCAGCATATGGTTGCCAAGCCGCTCCTGGACGCAAGCGGATTGCCGATCACCTATCTTAATGTCGCTTGCTGGATCATGTTCAACATGTCCTGGTACCTGGCGGAACCGGTCAAGACCCAACAGCAGCTTCTTATGCCGGCTGTGACCGATGCACGCCGCCGTTGGGTGTCCGAGGAGGATATCGCTGATGTTATCGCCAGAATACTCATGGACACACCGGAGGACCATATTGGGCAAGACTACCTGATGACCGGTGCGGAACAATTCGATTACAAGGATGTTGCGCAATTACTCAGCGATGTGACCGGCAAGACAATCACTTATGTCGACGATGATTCAATGTTAAAGACTTCGATGGGCGGCTGTTTCGACACATTGATGACCTACTACACCCACGAGTCGCGCGATTATCTGTCGGTACCGGCCAGCGATGCGAAGTTGAAGATTTTGGGAGTACGTCAGACTACGCTGGCGGAATACCTGACTCAGAATATTACTATGTTTATCTGATGCGTCTGCGGGCGTATTTGATTGAAGCGTCATAACTTGATTCTGGATTAGTAGCTTTTTGCCGAAAATGGTCCCGCGATGAATGTCAGCTAATGGCCGTTTTCAGTCGGTCACCGCAGGCAGAAACGGCCAAGAGCAGACGCTTTCCCTAAGTGCTTGTTGTTCGGGAGTGGTACGCGGACGGATAAACAATGGACGGCCTAACGATACCCCTCGTCTCCGAACAAATCGTCCCTTGCGGCCAAGCCAAAATCATCAGGGGCGTCAGCAGCTGTGTCGCTGAACAAATTCTCGGTCCTCCGTTCCTGCTTGAGGTAAGCAATAGTCTTGAAGAACCAGTCCTTACAGAGATGCAGCTCATACCGCTCGCCGTCATGTCTGGTGCCATAACCCCACTCAGCGTGGAGGCTGGCGTATTGAAGTCCGCCATTCTCAGAACGCGTGGAACTGCTGCATGCATCACACAAGACGTCAATGACTGTCTCGATCTCGACTCTTCCCGTGATCTTCATTGCTGCCCTCTACCTATGTCTTGAATCAACACGTCAGCATACAGCTTGCGAGCCGACCTATTGAACCGTTCGATGCAGTAACATTGACGCCACAGTGTTTGCTTGGGGCGGTTGCAGCCCTTCCTGACAGGCACCTTTTCGACCCAGCGATAGCAGTGGCGACAGGCAAAAATTAGCCAATTTCTGCCTTTCTCGAATGTCTGTTTGGGTTGTGGTCCTTCGATTATGGAGGCTCCCCCTGAAGGAAAGTCTCGGGAGCGGCAAGTCGCGGCTGATATGAACACGTCAAAAGTTACGTGTGCTATCCGTCGCCCCAGTCAGCAGTGGTTCGGCCTCACGTAGCCGTATCGATAAATGGAGAACCTAAATCCTCCAGCCGTGGTTGCAAGGGATTAGACCTGAGCAGACGGGACTCTCGACTGGATAAATTCGCCATGCTGATAGAATCGCACTAGCAACTCATAACACCCCTCTGAGAATTGGCATGAATCCAGATTTAACTGAAGAAGAAATGCGCCGGGCGCTGTTCGGTGGTAGCGAGCAAGCTCCGCAATGCAGTGAGCCTCCAGTGCAAAAGCCTGTCTCGGATATCGTGATCACGCAGCCGGCGAAAGTGGCAGAGAAAAAGAAAGTCGCGAAAACATTTACACCCAGGCTGAGAGTCACGCTTCGAGTGGGCAATGAATTTGAAGGCGAGACGCACGAGATGGTCCATGAGGCCGATACGCTAAGTACCCTCCTAGCCGAGCAAGAAGCTACTAGGGCGGCCAAGAAAAAATTCCGATTTGTGAAAGTGGTTTCGATCAAGTCGATGTAAGAGAATTTTCGCGAGGCTTGCGGGCTGGGCGTGGAACGCCTTTCATTTGGTGGCCGACCCGAACGATCTCTCTAGTATGGGGGATCCAGGCCTGACGTCACTGGCGGAAATCGCCCCAGTACGGCCTGTCGCCGTCGCAATTTATGCCCAATTGCCATCGCTGATATGTGATGGTCGCTTACAGTTATAGCGCTGTGCAAGCGAACGCGGAATGTGTACTTAGTATGCAACTCAAAACAATACCTAGAAATTCACAGCGGCGTTTCTTTACCCTTAAACGCATCAAGACTCCCCCTGCTCATTTTGGGCGCCACCTTCTTCGCTTGAGACTTGAGTCGCCCGGCGCGCTTCAGTGGCCCCGAACAATCGTCCGAAAAAACCATCTGACTTAGGCGCTCATGCGCATATTTGAGGTCAAGAGTGCTTGCAACCGAACCGCGGCACACCGCGTCAAATGTGATCAATTTAACTCTCCTTTGGCCTTATCTCGTGGAGCTTTCATTGTCAGTGTGCGGATGACCCGCGGCTTGTCGTAGCTGAGTGAGCTCCGCTGAATAGTGCAACGACAACCTCGTGGCTTCGACCAATTGCGCACTTGCCCGTGAAAGGCCCTCCTCTAACCGCTTGGATTCCGCGCGCGACATACCGAGCTGTTCCTGAAGCGCTTCTTTCGCACCGTCAGCCTTGGCGACTGCTGTCTTCATGGTGGCAATCTCACCGGCCAATCGAACCGCCGCATCTTCATGCGTCGCCGCCGCTTTGGCCAGCTGCCGAGCCTCGCTCAGCAAGCGCTCGTTATCTCTGTTGAGTCGAGTCAGTTCGTCCTGCTTGAGCATCAACGTTTGCTGCAGCTGTCGCAGCTCAACCTGAACTTGTTGCACCTGCCCTTCGTGACGACGTTGCTCTTGGTCGCGCTGATCCTTTACGGCCGATCGGTAGTGCTCAAGTGCGTCACGAGCATGCGAGTGCTTTTCTTCCAGCGAGCGAATCTGCCCGTCTTTCTCATGCACCCGGACCTCTAGGTCAGCACAGCTTTGGCTCAAGCGAGCATTGCGGGTGAGCTCGGCTTGCAGGCTTGTCTGACAAATCTGCAACTCATCCGCTTGAAGCGCTAACGCTCCTTTCTGAGTATCCACCTCACGCTGAAATGAGGTGAGTTCGGCACTCAAGCCGTCGACCTTTTGCTCCAGCTCAATGCGCTGCTCGTCAAAACGCGCCTGGGCGTACGCAAGAGCTTCGCCGCCCTCCTCCGTCATTCGCTCTAACAGGCCGGCAACAAGCTCGGTCAATTCATCACTCAGCCGCTCTCTAGAGGCCCGCGGTCGAGGGTCAAAATCTTCTATTTCCTTCAAGTAGCGGTGAATAGTGGTCTTTGAGCCGGTATTTCCCAGCTCGATGCGCACGGCGTCGATGCTCGGGTTCTCGCCGCGAGCAAGCAGCGATTCCCGCGCTTTTTGGACAATCGCCTTGTTAATTCCGCCGCGTGCCATTTTTTTCTCCTACGATTTCGTACCGTTTTACATACCACGTATATACATAGCACTTTACCAACTAAAAAAGAACGATATGAAGTCGGTTCTTTGATAAAATAATGGAGCGTTATCGCATCATAGAGCTGGTTTTGGCCATTTCCGTCGCCGGAAAAGGTACGTTTCGCGTGGAGGGGTCGAGATGAACAAGGCAGATCGGTACCTGCAGGCCGGCACCCGGGAAAACACCCGGCGCAGCTACCGCACGGCAGTGGAGCACTTCGAAGTGACCTGGGGCGGGTTTCTGCCGGCGACGGGCGATGGCATCGTTCGCTACCTGGCCGAGTACGCGGATAAGCTCGCCATCAGCACGCTGAAGCAGCGCCTGGCCGCGTTGGCTCAGTGGCATATCACTCAGGGATTCCCTGATCCCACGAAGACGCCAACCGTTAAGCAGATGATCAAGGGCATACGGACGTTGCATCCAGCTCAGGAGAAACAGGCCGCCCCTCTCCTGCTACTTCACCTGGAACAAGCGGTAGGCTGGCTCGATCACGAGGCAGCCCTAGCAGCGGAGCGCTGCGCATTTGGAAGTGTGATCAGGCATCGACGAGACATCGCTCTAGTGCTGATTGGGTTCTGGCGGGGTTTCCGGGGTGACGAACTGGCTCGTCTGCAGGTTGAACACACTCAGGCAGAGTCCGGCGCCGGTATCACTTTCTATCTGCCTCATACGAAAGGCGATCGACAACACCTAGGAGCGACATTCCACACCCCTGCCCTAAAAAAGCTGTGTCCCGTTCAGGCTTACATCAACTGGATCACAGTGGCCGGCATTGCGCGCGGGCCGGTGTTCAGGAAGGTGGATCGTTGGGGTAACATCGCCGAGAGCGGCATCAACTCGAACAGCTTGATTCCCCTACTTCGACGTATTCTCAAGCAGTCAGGTGTCTCGGCTGAGCTTTATAGCAGTCACTCCATGCGCCGTGGATTTGCGACTTGGGCTTCAGCTAACGGCTGGGATATCAAAGGATTGATGAGTTATGTGGGGTGGAAGGATGTGAAGTCGGCGCTTCGGTATGTGGACGCGAGCACGTCCTTTGGAGGCATGGCGCTGACAAAAACCGCAAGGCCCTCTCCAGACGGCGTCACGACGACACGCTGGTCCTTGCCGACGGCCAGATGGGCGACTGGACGCCACATGACCTGCGCCGCACGAGCGCGACCATGATGCAAGCTTTGTGGGTCAGCCTGGACGTCGTCGATCGTTGCCAAAACCATGTGCTGGCCGGTTCCCGGGTAAGGCGCCACTACCTGCATCACGACTATGCCGAAGAGAAGAAACGTGCCTGGAACCTGTTGGGCGATCGGCTCAGTGCCGTGCTGTCTTCAACCTATGAGCATGCGCCAAACGAGTCGATGTTGTCTTTTCCAGCTTATGCGACGACAGAGACGCGGACACCCTCATAGGGCTGTTCCACCCAGAGCTCTCCGGAATTCAACATCCGCGACAACCCGTGTCGTGACCTTATAAAATTCACGATGAGCAAAGTGACAGGCTTACATTGGCGGAAAACAACTTCCCAAGCAATCTGGACAACCGATTCAAAAACCTGTCTGCGGAGCATGGCAACCTGTTCCATTTTCGATGACGAGACTGAGATTTAGCTGAGACAAATGTAGGTGGCTGATCGTAAATGCCAGCTTGGATGCAGGAAACGTGAGTGTGCTCTTGCTACTGCTCATACGAATTTGGCTTTGAGCGATTCGAGGGAGTCTTCATAGAAACCCAGGAAAATCGCCTCGGCTTCTTGGGTACTAACACCATTGGCGGTGAAATCTCCGGACCACTCAACAATCGACGCATTTTCACCATCAGGTAGTACGGTAAATATCGAAAAATAATCGGTAACCGGGAACGCCCCTTCGGTAATGGAATAGCTATAAGTGCGCCCTTGGTTATCGAAGTACTCGAGTCGCTCGACGATGATTTCACCACTTTCTAGACAGATGCTGCGTAAGCGCCCGCCTTCGCTAAGTTCGCTGGTTGTCACACCCGGCATCCAGTCAGGCAACGAATTGAATCCACCTGCCAAATCCCAGACCTTTTCCGTTGAAGCTGGTACATGTATTGATGCCGCTGCATTGGCCATGACTGTTCCTCATCAAAGTTGGATCGACAACAATTCATTCAAGCCGCTGCCTATGCCGCGTCGGTGTTGTTGCGCCTTGGTGCATCCATCTAGGGCATCCAATAAACCTGCACTTCGAGGACGCAGGCTTTACCGCTTTAACTCAGCGCTGACTCAGCGTCAGCGCTTTGTCCGTAACCGTGAGAGTGAGTTATCCGAAGGAGATCAGCCTTTCCACCCGCCTCCCAGCGCCTTGAACAAATCGATGGAAGCTACTCGCTCGGCTAACTGATCAGTGATCAATGCTTGCTGTGCAGCGAACAGCGTCCGTTGCGCATCCAGAAGAGTCAAAGAGCTGTCAATGCCTGTCAGGTAGCGACTTTCCGCGAGCCGATAGTATTTGGCACTCGCGGTGACCAACCCTTGTTGCGCCTCAATCTGCTGCCCAAAGGTCTCGGTTTCGGCCAGCCCATCGCTGACTTCTCTGAAGGCTGACTGGATAGCCTTTTCATAACGCGCCACTTGAATGTCCTTCTCGACTTGAGAGACATCCAGGCTCGCCTGCAAGCTGCCCGCATTGAAGATCGGCAGGCTGATCTGTGGAAAAAAGCTCCAGGCTCCCGACCCTCCGTTGAACAGCCCGGACAATGCCTCGCTGGAAGAACCGGCGCCTGCCGTCAGGCTGATTCGGGGAAAGAACGCAGCCCGCGCTGCGCCGATATTCGCATTAGCAGCCTTCAACAGTAATTCGGCTTCCAGTATGTCGGGTCGGCGACTGAGCAAATCCGAAGGCAACCCGACGGGAACCTCAGGCAAATATTGTCGCTCCCAATCACCGGCAATCAGGTCTGCCGGAAGTTCGCCTCCGATCAACAACACCAACAGGTTGTGGTCTTCGGCCACTTGCCTACGATACCGCGCCATCGAACCGCGAGCGCCTTGTACCAGAGTTTGTGACTGGCTCAACGCCAGGTCCGACGCCGTGCCCACTTCAGCGCTTCGCCGGGTCATCTGGTAGCTGTTTTCATAAGTGTCGAGTGTATCGCTTGTCAGTCGCTCCAGCGCCTGATCGGCCTGCAGGGTGAGCCAGGCGCTAGCAACGCTCGCAACCAACCCGATGTGGGCTGAGCGCTGAGCCTGTTCGCTGGCCAGATAACGCTGCAGCGCCTCTTGATCGAGGCTGCGCACACGGCCGAACAGGTCCAGCTCGTAGCTCACGTTCAGTCCGACCGAGTACTGACTCTCGATCGTGGCTTTATCATCAGGTGCCAGGTCTGCCGGAACGCGCTGACGACTGTCGCTTCCTGCTGCCGAGACGTCCGGCAACAGATCCGCGCGGCGAATGCGATATCGCGCCTGGTAGGCCTCGACGTTCAATGTGGCGACTCGGATATCCCTATTGTTGGCCAGTGCGGTCTCGATCAGGCGATGCAACGCCCGATCGGGAAAGAATTCGCGCCAATCGAGCGCAGCCGCACTCTCATCACGAGTCATGGGCGCCAATGGATAAACGGCCGGCACCGGAGCCTGTGGCTGCTGATACGCCGGAATCAGGGAGCAACCACTGAACAGCAGCGAAGCGAGTACTAGAAAGCTGAAAGGCTTGATCATGACATGACCTTCTCTTGAGCGGCCACGGCCGGAACGACGGACGATCGACGTGCGAAGAGTGACGACACCGAAACATAAAAAAGCGGTACCCAGAAGATGGCCAGGACGGTGGCGGTCAACATGCCGCCGATCACACCTGTGCCGATGGCGTGCTGACTGCCAGAGCCTGCGCCGGTAGAGATAGCCAACGGCACCACCCCAAGGATGAACGCCAGGGATGTCATGACAATCGGGCGCAAACGCAGGCGTGCCGCTTCAATCGCCGCTTGCGTGTAGCTCATACCCTGCTCATGCAATTCCTTGGCGAATTCCACAATGAGGATGGCGTTTTTCGCCGCCAGCCCTACCGTTGTCAGCAGGCCCACCTGGAAGAACACGTCGTTGGACAGACCGCGCAAAGTCGTCGCAAGCAAGGCACCGACAACACCCAGCGGCACCACCAGCATCACGGCCAACGGGATAGACCAGCTTTCGTACAAGGCCGCGAGACAGAGGAACACCACCAGCAGCGAGAGCGCGTACATGACCGGCGCTTGAGAACTGGACAGCTTTTCTTCATACGACAAACCTGTCCACGCCAGCGCGACCCCGGGCGGTAACTGAGCCGCGATGGCTTGTGCTTCAGCCATGGCATCACCCGTGCTGTAACCCGGTGCCGGGCTACCCAGTATTTCCTCCGCCGGCACGCCGTTGTAGCGCGCCAGTTTGGGAGAACCGAAGACCCACTCGCCAGATGCGAAAGCGGAGAACGGCACCATTTTCCCGGCGGCGTTGCGTACGTACCATTTGTCCAGATCTTCTGGGGACATGCGGGCGCTGGCCTGGCCCTGCACAAACACTTTTTTGACTCGGCCACGGTCGATGAAATCATTGACGTAGTTGCCGCCGAAGGCCACGGACAGGGTGGTGTTGATGTCTGTTTGTGAGACCCCTTGCGCCCTCGCCCGCCGGTCATCGATCTTCAACCGATACTGCGGCTCATCGTTAAGGCCGTTAAGCCGCACCGCCGTCAGCACTTTGCTTTCGGACGCCAGACGCAAGAACTGATTGCGCGCCTGCACCAGCACCTCGTGGCCGACGCCGGCCTGGTCTTGCAGGAATAAATCGAAGCCCGAAGCATTGCCCAGCTCGCGCACGGCAGGTGGCACTACGGCAAATACCATCGCATCGCGCATGCCTCTGTATTTCGCTTGTGCGCGCGCGGCCAACGCGAGCGCCGCATCCACAGGACCGCGCTGTCCCCAGGATTTGAGCAGCACAAAAGCCATGCCCGAGCTTTGCCCGCGTCCCGCGAAGTTGAATCCATTCACGGTAAACACGGCGTCTACCGCGTTGGCCTCACCGCCCTCCTCATGCGTGGCGAGCAAGTACTGACGCACACTGTCGAGTACTTTCTGCGTGCGCTCGGCACTGGACCCCGCCGGGGTCTGCACCTGAGTGAAAATCACGCCCTGGTCTTCATCAGGCAGAAACGCGGTGGGGATGCGGTTGAACAGCAGGACCATGCCCGTGACGATCAGCAGGTAAGCCAGAAATGCCGGCGCCTTGTGCCGCAGCATCCCGGCGACGCCACGCTCGTAGCATTGCACGCCGCGATCAAATCCACGATTGAATGCACGGAAGAAGCCGAGCCGTGCGAGCCCGTGTGAAGGGTCATGTGGCTTGAGCATCGTGGCGCACAAGGCAGGCGTGAACACCAACGCGGTCAGCACCGACAGGGCCATTGCCGAGACGATGGTGAGGGAAAACTGGCGATAGATGACGCCGGTTGAACCGTCGAAGAACGCCATCGGCAACAGCACCGCCGACAACACCATGGCGATGCCGACGAGCGCGCCCTGGATTTGTTTCATGGAGCGAATCGTGGCTTCTTTCGCCGACAAATGCTCCTCTCGCATAACGCGCTCCACGTTCTCGACCACAACGATGGCGTCATCCACCAGCAGACCGATGGCCAACACCATGCCGAACATCGACAGCGTGTTGATGGTGAAACCGGCGACCGCGAGGATGCCGAACGTACCCAGCAGTACGACGGGCACAGTCAGCGTGGTAATGATGGTGGCGCGGATGTTCTGCAGGAACAGCAGCATCACGAGGAACACCAGCACGATCGCCTCGCCCAAGGTATGGAACACGCCATGGATCGAGTCGCGCACAACGGGCGTGGTGTCGTAGGGGTAGACCACTTTCATGCCGCGAGGGAAAAACGGTTGCAGTTGATTGAGGGTGTCGTGGATCGCCTTGGTGGTGTCTAGCGCGTTAGCCCCGGGGGCGAGTTTGATGGCGATGCCGGATGCCGGCATCCCGTTGAACTGGGCGTTCACGCTGTAGGTTTCGCCACCCAGCGCGACCTCGGCCACATCGGCCAGGCGTACTTCGGAACCGTCGGGGTTGACCTTGAGCTGGATGTCCTTGAACTCATCCGCCGACTGCAAGCGGGTTTTGCCAATGATGGTGGCATTGAGTTGTTGGCCCGGCAGTGCTGGCAGGCCGCCGATCTGACCGGACGACACTTGCACGTTTTGGGCTTGTATCGCACTTTTCACATCGACGGGCGTCAGACCGAAACTGACCAGCTTCGAAGGATCAAGCCAGATCCGCATGGAGTACTGCGCGCCAAACACCTGGAAGTCGCCGACGCCAGAAGTGCGCGACAGCGGATCCTGCATGTTGGAAACCACGTAGTTGGCCAAGTCTTCGCGGGACATGCTGCCGTCTTCGGAGACAACGCCAATGACGATCAGGAAATTCTTGACCGCTTTGGTCACCCTGATGCCCTGCTGCTGCACTTCCTGCGGCAACAGTGGCGTGGCCAGGTTCAGCTTGTTCTGAACCTGAACCTGGGCGATGTCGGGGTTCGTCCCCTGGTTGAACGTAACCGTGATCGCCATGGTGCCGTCGGAGTTGCTTTCCGAGCTGACGTAGCGAAGGTTGTCGATGCCGTTGAGCTGTTGCTCGATGACCTGGACCACGGTGTCTTGCACAGTCTGGGCCGATGCCCCTGGGTAGGTCACCTGAATCGAGATCGCTGGTGGAGCGATATCAGGGTATTGGTTGACAGGCAGCTTGAGGATTGCCAGCCCGCCGGCCAGCATGACAATCAATGCGAGTACCCAGGCAAAAATGGGCCGATCGATAAAGAACTTGGACATACTCAGTTCCCCCCAGCCACGGCACCGGCCAACGCCGGCGCCACGATTTGAGCGGCGGTCACGGTGACCTTCATGCCCGGCTTGACGAACTGCAACCCCTCAGTGATCAAGCGATCTCCCGCCTCGAGGCCATGCTCTACCAGCCATTGGTTGCCCACAGTGCGATTGGCCGTCAGGGGACGCTGTTCCACGATCCCGTCAGCGCTGACCACCAGTGCGCTGGGATTGCCCTTCAGGTCGCGAGTCACCCCTTGTTGCGGAGCGAGGATGGCGGCCTGCCGCACACCGTTCTGGAGTTTCGCCCGAACAAACATGCCCGGTAGAAGCAGATGTTCGGGGTTGGGAAACACCGCGCGCAGGGTCACCGAACCCGTAGAGGGATCGACTGACACCTCAGAAAACTTCAGGCGCCCAGGCAGTCCGTACGCGCTGCCGTTTTCCAGCGCGAGGGTCACCACAGCGGCGTCCGCACCCGCGTTCTCCAGGCGACCTTGCTTGAGGTCGTCACGCAACTTGAGCAGGTTCGCAGAGGACTCGGTGATATCGACGTAGATCGGGTCGAGCTGCTGAATGGACGCCATGGCTCCCGTTTGACCGTTGTTCACCAGCGCCCCTTCGGTCACGCTGGAGCGTCCGATGCGGCCGGCAATCGGCGCGAGCACACGGGTATAACGCAGGTTGATCTCGGCACGCTTCAGATCAGCCTCCGCCGTCAGTTGTCGCGCCTGCGCATCCTCGAACTCTTGGCGGCTCACGGCTCTTTCTCCGATCAGCTGTCGATAGCGATCTGCGAGGGAACGGGCTTGTTGAAACGAGGCGCGGGCACGAGCCACGTCTGCTTCGTATGGCGATGGATCAATGCGGTACAACGCTTGTCCGGGTTTGACCTCGCTTCCTTCGTCGAACAAGCGCTGCTGAATGATTCCGTCCACTTGTGGCCGAACTTCCGCGACGCGAAAAGGTGCGGTACGCCCCGGCAGTTCGCTTTGCACGGTGTAAGTCTGCGATTGAAGCGTAACGACTCCAACCTGGGGCGGTTTGACGTCTTGCACGGGCGCCTCTTGCTTGCAGCCCGCCAGCACGATCGACAGCGCCAGAGCGGAGACGATCAAGGGAACCGTCTGTGTAGGTTTCATGGGGCATTCCTCATACTTTCGCCAGGCGATAGCGAGCCGTAGCCGGCCGAATCGGGGCGAGTTCTAAACGAAAGTTTTTGTCAGTGGCCGCGGGATGCTGCTTTGACGACCGGGGTCAGTTGATGGGTGCCACTGTACGAACACGAGCACGCGGGGAGAATCGCTGCCCTGTGCAAGGCTTCATTGCGCATTCGGCAATGCTGCTTTTGTCCGAACGGGCAATCAGAGCGACCGACCGCGCGCCGCGCTTGTATTGGCCGGCAGTCAATTCGATCAAAAGCGACGCGCAACGCGGTCTTGCCTGATGCACAGGACGTGCTTAAGGCGCGAGAATTTCCTGAAGAAACTCGATGAATACATTGATACGACTGGAACCACGATGGTTGGGCAGATACAGCGCATTGATGCAGGTGCTTGCACTGCCTGGGTTGACTTCATATTGCTCCAGCACTCGCGTCAGCCGACCTGCACTGACATCCTCACTTACCAGCCAATCGGCCAATAGCGTCACACCGCCACCGGCCAAGGCGGCCTCGCGCAGAATATCGGCATTGTTGCTTTGCAGCCGTCCCTGCACATTCAAGCGGATGACGTCCTCATCTCCCTGGAATGTCCAATTGTGGTGGCCCGTGCGGTAATCGAAACGCAAGCACTGATGTTCCAGCAGGTCGCGAGGGTGTCGGGGCAGTCCGGTTCGAGTCAGATATTCGGGACTCGCCACCACCCAACGCTGGAAATCGCCCAGCCGCTTGCTGACGATGTCATCACTGACAACCGATGAACCGAGACGTACTGACACATCGATTTGTTCGCTGAGCAGGTCACTGACCTCGTCACTCAGCGAGAGACTGATTTCCAGACCGGAATGGCGTTCAAGCAACCGCCCCAAGTGCGGGGCGATGATTCGCCGGCCGAATTCCACCGGGACGCTGACCCGTAAACGCCCCTGAGCTTCGCTGCCACGGTCGGCAACGACCGCATCCGCTTCATCGATGGCCTCGAGGATCGCCACGGCTTTATCGAAATAGTGCTGCCCCGCCACCGTGACGCTCGTATTGCGCGTGGTGCGATTGAGCAGGCTGGCGCCCAACTCACTTTCCAGCCCCGCAACTTGCCGCGTCACTGACGACGTGGAGATCCCGAGCTTACGCGCCGCAGACGAGTAGCCCCCACAGCGTACCGTTTCGACAAACATTTTCAGCGCCAGCAACTTATCCATGAACGGATTCCAAGATCGAAAGGTAAAGGTAGCGACTGTGCATGACCAGGCATTGGGAGTCTTGCATGGCTGTGCTCAGTGGCCGGATTGATAAAAGAGGCTTGCGACCTTACAATTGATCAGATGATAATCAAAAATCATCAAATGATCGATTGATCAATAGAGCATTTCGGAGCAGGTACATGCCCACGGCGGAAACCAGTCGCTTAGTGGCCGCGCAAGCAACCAGGCACGCACCTGAACTCGCTACGACAACAATAAAAAGGAGATCAACGATGCAATGCCCCTGCTGTCTTTCAAAGACCCGCCGCCAACTGCTGGGCATCATGGCAGCTACCGCGGGTGGCCTGCTGGTTACTCGTCTATCACCCTCCTCAGCGGCACCGATCAAGAAAGACGCCTACGTCCCGGTGCGATCGGTGGACATCCACGCGCATTACTACCCTGAAGAGTTCTTACACCTCTTGGGAAGTGAAGGCAAAGCGTTCGGTGGAAGCTATACCCGCCAGGAAACGACGTTCAGCTTCGCCACCCCGGCCGGTGGATTAGGCCCCCTGCCCTTGAAATTTATTGATGTGCAGGCGCGCTTGCTCGACATGGACCACTCCGGCGTCGATGTTCAGGCGTTGTCCCTTAGCGTGCCGATGGTGTACTGGGCAGATCGACAACTCAATGCCCGCCTGGCACGTGCCTGGAACGATGCCGCATCGACAGTGCATCGCCAACACCCGCAACGTTTTGTGGTGCTGGCCACGTTGCCGATGCTAGAGGCTGACGATGCAATTGCCGAGTTGGAACGCGCAGCCGAATTGCCTGGGGTTCGGGGGGTGTACATGGGTACCAACATCAACGGCCTGGACCTGGACAATCCGCGTTTCGCGCCAATCTTTGCCCGCATAGAACAGCTGGGACTCCCGGTATTCCTGCACCCGCAACAAACGGTCGGCGGCACCCGCCTGAGCAATTACTACTTGAGCAATTTGCTGGGCAACCCGTTCGATACCGCTATCGCCGCGTCACACCTGATCCTCGGCGGAGTATTGGATCAATACCCACAACTGCATGTGTCATTGCCTCACGCCGGTGGTGCTTTGCCAATTCTCGTGGGACGTCTCGATGCCGGGTGGACCTCACGTCCTGAGACACGGCGCCTGGCCCAAAAGCCGAGCAGCTACTTGACGCGATTCAGCTACGACACCGTGTCGCATTCCGGTCCGGTGCTGGACTATTTGATCGCGAACGTCGGTATCGACCATCTGGTACTGGGCAGCGACTACTGCTTCGACATGGGCTATGAACAGCCGGTGCGTTTTGTCGAAAGCGTAGGCTTGGGTCCGCGCGAGAAAGCGGCAGTACTCGGCGCCAACGCGGCCAGGATCCTGAAACTCCCCGTATAGCGTTTACGAAACTCTCGATTTCCCTTTGGCCGGTCTGACCGGCCTTTTTTTGCGTGCCGTTCAAGGAATCATCGAATCGCCTCAGTCGTTACGCCCGACAACATAGCCCGATTGATCGACCCAAGTTAGTTAAATACTAATTAAAAGATTTCTCATTGAGCGAACATGGAGAAACATCACTTTCGTCAATGTCCAGTATCCAGTCTGAGTATTTTTATAAATAAGCTGGCGCCACCATAATTCGTTCCAGAAGCAAACAAAGAGATATTGCTTCCTCTCTTACTCTTACTGGAAGATACCCTGATGAAATATGCAATGCTCGCCTCACTCATGATGTTTAGCGTTTACGCTTCAGCCCATGATGGCGCCCACAGCACTGCCTCTGCCCCTGAACCTGAGCAGTACAACTATTCCGAATCCGAACGTCTGGATATCGCCAAGGTCATCGACATCACTACGGTCGAAGACACTCAGAACGCTTGTGGCCCAGTGGACGCACACATGGTGTACGTCGATCACAAGGGTACAACGCACGACCTGCAATACAAGATACTGGGTGGTGCCTGCCAGAATGGTTAATGCTTCAATGTTTACAGATGTCAAAAAGAGGAGATAGCTTCGATCTGAAGCTAATCTCCTCTTTTTATATTCAGCCTAGAAAAACCGCACTAACTCCACGGTTATATCCCGCTTGATCCCGCCAATAAATCCGGTGTGAGCCGCACTATCAGGTTTACGCGATGCCCATTATCCGATTGCCCATACTGACTCCCCAATCCCCCATGCGTTTGCCTTCTGCAAGCTGCTGTTGCTGCCAGGCCAACAGGGCGTTATCGAGGTCGCCGATGTCGTCGATTGCTTGCGCCAGGGACAGTGCATTGCGGGCTGCTTTGGCCGTGCTTCCGGCGGTATGAGGACGCGGCACAAAAGCGGCGTCGCCAGTCAACAGCACACGGCCAAACACCATTTGCGGGACTTTGAGATCGAGGATCGCCTGCACAAAAATATCCCTGGTCTGGCGAATCAGTTCCCGAAAGGCCGGATTCGCCTGCCGCTCACCCATTTCCCGGATATAAGCATCCTGACCAGTGGCCAAGGCCCCGGGTGGAATGGAATGACTACGCCGATGGCCATCACTGTCAGTGAGCACAGCGTCCAGTTCCGCCCCTTGTGCAGCTTTCAAATACCACAGCCAATTGAACCGACGCTCGCCAGGATTCACAGAGCCACTCATGCTCGGCACCATGTATTCCAGCATCAGCGATTCAGGGTCTTGTTGAAAAACAAAGTCCTCGTAAAGCTGCACTTTGGCGAAGTCTGGAAGTTGCTCTTCATCGACCAGCCCGCGCCACACCACATACCCCGAATAGCTGGGCACTGTTCCAGGCAACACCACGCTTCGCACGGTTGAACTCGCGCCATCAGCGCCAATCAGCAGGTCTGCCTCGGCACTGCTGCCATCGGCGAAAATCGCAGTCACTCGGTGCTCATTCTGAGTCAGATCCACCAGCGTCACGCCACGGTGATAATGCTCGGCGGGAAATGCAGAAAACAATGAGCTGTACAGTGTGTTCCAGGACGTCTGGGTTTGCGGCATCGGCTCTTTATGCACGACGCTACCAGCTCGATCCAGATAGAGACGATCATGGGACCGGACGCCGAGCGCACCTGCCGGATGGATGCCCGCATAACGAAAATGGTGCAGGACCTCCGCTTGCAGAACGATGCCCCCGCCACGACTGTCCATCGCCGCAGGGGATCGCTCGTAAATATCGACCTGCCAACCAATCGCGCGTAACGCCGTGGCGGCGAACAGCCCTCCCAGGGAACCACCAATGACCAAGGCCTTCGGAACGCCTGAACTCTTCATTACCTTCCTCCTGGTTGCACGGTGATTTCCCAGCTGCGGTTTACCGTTGCGTTATGCCAACACCGGATAGTCGATGTACCCCTTGGCGTCGCCGCCAAAAAAGCTGTTGCCGTCAGCCACGTTGAGTTCGTTGCGACCGCGCAAGCGAGCCGGCAAGTCGGGGTTGGCAATGAACGGGCGACCAAAAGCGATCAGGTCTGCACGGCCCTGCGCAATGGCCTGTTCGGCCGTTTCGCCGGAGTAGCCACCCGCCAACATCAGAACGCCGTGGAAGTCAGTACGCAGTTGCTTGATGATCGCGTCCCAGCGTGGATCGTTACTTTCATCGAGCACTGTGCCGACCATCATCGGTTCTACCAGGTGCAGGTAAGCGAGATTCCAGCCATTGAGCCGGGATGCGATGTAGCCAAAGGTTTGTTCCGGGGTGTCATCGCCCATTCCCATGAAACGTCCCATCGGTGTCAGGCGGACAGCTACGTATTCGGCACCTACTTCCGCGGTCACGGCTTCCACGACTTCAAGTAGCAACCGCGCACGGTTTTCGATACTTCCCCCGTAGCGATCACTTCGCTGATTGCTGGCGCTGTTGATGAATTGGTCGAGCAGGTAGCCATTGCCCGCGTGAATTTCCACACCATCCATACCGGCCAGAATCGCGTTGCGAGCGGCCTTGCGGAAGTCGGCAACGATCGCTTCGATCCCTGGAATGTCCAGCTCTTGAGGGACAGGTACATCACCCCATACGCCCTCGCCCTCTTCATTCAGGATGAAGGTCTTGCCGGGCACTGGCTGCGCGGTCGGTGCCACCGGCAAGCCGCCACTAGGCTGGAACACCGGGTGCGACACTCGCCCCACATGCCAGAGCTGCAGGAAAATGCGCCCGCCTTCTGCGTGCACGGCCTCGCTGACAGCCTTCCAGCCCTGAATCTGCTCGTCGCTATGGATGCCGGGCGTCCAGGCGTAACCCTGGCCCTGCTGTGAAATCTGCGTAGCCTCGGTAATGATCAACGCCGCACTGGCACGCTGACGGTAGTACTCGACGTTCATCGATGTCGGTACGTTGCCAGGTTGCCCCGCCCGCGAACGAGTCAGAGGCGCCATGGCGACACGGTGATCGAGGTTGAATTGACCGAGTTTGATAGGGCTGAACAAGTGATGAGTCATGATGATTTCCTGAATGGATAGGGATTGAAAAAACGCCTTAGGCGGCTTGGCTTCGTTTCAGTATCTGGATCATTATTTCGATGGGCTGGGCGCCACTGATCACGTCATCTTCGATCTGAATACTCGGCACCGAGCGCACACCGGACGCCTTGGTTTTGGCTTCGAGCTTCAAGACTTCCGCCGTGCCTTCATCGGCCTTGAGAAAGTCGACAATGACCTCTCGGCCCAGCCCGGTTTCGGCAGCGATGTCGGCCAGCACAGTGAGGTCGCCGATATCCCGCCCTTCGCAGAAGTACGCCTTGAAAATGGCCTTGACCAGCAAGGAAGCGTCTCGACCCGCCTGTTGCTCGCGCCATACCAACCGATGCGCGGCCAGGGTGTTGGGCGTTTTTTCGACTCGCCCATAATCAAACTCAAGGCCGACGGCCTTACCGGCGTGGGTGACCTGTGCGTCCATGGCCTGGCTACGCGCCCAACTGCCGAACTTGCCAGAGCGATAGGCTTTGCGATCCATGCCTCGAACAGGCATGTCGGGGTTTAACTGATAAGGCAGGAAACTGATTGGGCGGTCCGTTGAAAAACCCGAAGCGGCCAGCGCGCGCTCAAGATTTTCTTCACCGATCCAGCACCATGGGCAGATGAAGTCGTAAGTCACCTGAATTTTGGATGCGTGCAAACTCATGACGGTCTCCGTGGTTGAATTTTTCACCCCCCCAAGGTAGGTGCCGGAGCGCCGTCAGAGAATCCACCCGTTGCACAACGTTGCTTTTCGCAAAACGCAACGATGAGCCCATCACGCCTTTGATTGGCTTTGCGACTTGAGTAATTGGGTGAGGAAATCAATGAACGCATTGACACGTTTCGAGCCGCGATGATTGGGCAGGTACAAGGCCGAGATCGCTGAACTGGCACTGTTCGGATTGACGACAAAAGAGTCGAACAAGGACGTGAGTCGACCACTGTCGATGTCATCATTGACCAACCAATCGGGTAACAGCGCCACCCCGCACCCGGCCAGCACCACTTCGCGCAGGACCTCGGCATTGTTGCTCTTGAATGGCCCTTCGACGGGCACGCGCAGCTCTTGGCCCTGCTCTGTAAATGTCCAGAACTGCTGTGGCGCGCCATAGTTGAAGCACATGCACTCGTGTTGCATGAGGTCCATGGGCCGGTCGGGAAACCCACGAGCTTTCAGGTACCCGGCGCTGGCGACTACGCGACGGCGAAAGCTGCCGATGCAGCGGCTGACCACCGTTTCCATCGCCGCTGGCGACCCCATCCGGATCGATAGATCGATGCGTTCGCCGAGCAAATCGACGATGTCGTCCGATAGCGTCATATCCAGTACGAGCAGGGGATAGCGCGCTAAAAGCGCGCCGATATGAGGGGCAATAAGACGCTGTCCAAATGCCACGGGCACTGAGATACGCAACTGTCCCGCAGGCACTTCACCGCGGTCCGAGACTGACTCGTCGGCGTCAGCCATGGCGCTCAGAATATCCCGACTTTTCAGGTAGTACACACCACCGGCATCGGTCAACGTGACTTGCCGGGTAGAGCGATTCAGCAGTACGGCACCCAGGTCATCCTCAAGCCTGTCGATCATTCTGGTCACTGAAGAGGTCGCCAGATTAAGTTGCCTGGCGGCAGACGAAAAGCCCTTGGAATCTACTGACTGGATGAACATTTTCAGTGCGAGCAGCTTGTCCATGAAACCCCTTCCGTCATTACGTTCCTTGAGCGCGTATCTTTGGACATGGGCGCACCCTGCGCGAGTTAACGGTTGTTAATTCTGCCTCCGTTGCGCCTGGCGCAATGTAGCGTTGCGCATTGATGGGGTACTCCATCACAAGCGCCCTCTCTAAGCTCACGACATGGAAAATCGCCGTACGCCAATCGCACGCGGTGGATTGAAAAATCTGTCGTTAATTCAGCTCGAGAGGTAAGGCGATGAAGCGCAAGACGATCATCGGTGCCGTTCTGGCAATCGGCGTCGTGGGATTAGGGTTTGCGTTCTGGATGATGTGGAGGCCGGAAATTGCCACTGTCAGCCAACACCTGAATGCTGATCGCGAAACGCTGGACAGAGGCCGTCGCGTCGTCGAAGCGGGCGACTGCGCGGTCTGTCACACACGGCCAGGGGGCGCCTACATGGCCGGCGGTTTGCCGCTGGTAACCCCCTTCGGCACCCTCTTCACCACCAACATCACCCCGGACCCGGAAACCGGTATCGGTCAGTGGTCGCTGGACGCCTTCGAGCGGGCCATGCGTGAAGGCATCGCGCGTGACGGCCACTTTCTGTATCCGGCTTTCCCCTACGTGCATTATCGGAAGATGAGCGATGCCGATATTGCCGACGCCTATGCCTTCCTGATGAGCGTGGACCCGATCAAATACACCGCACCGCCAAACCATATGGTCTTCCCCATGAACTTCCGCCCGCTGGTGTCTTTCTGGAACTTACTGTTCCTGCATGGGGATCCGCTGGAACCACTTCCCAACCAATCAGTGCAATGGAATCGCGGACGCTATCTGGTCGAGGGCGCGGGACACTGTTCATCCTGCCATTCGCCCCTGAATCCGATTGGCGGGGAGAAAGGCAGCGAACTGTTCAACGGTGGCGTCGTCGACGGCTGGACAGCTCCTGGCCTGCGCGGAATGACCGAGGCACAGCATCCCTGGAATGAAGCCCAGTTGGTCGCCTATCTGACGGGCGAGGTCGCCGAAGGACATGGCGCAGCGGCGGGCCCGATGTTGCCGGTCAGCCTGAGCATCGCGCAATTGCCGACGGAAGACGCGCATGCCATCGCACAGTACATTCTTGACCTCAAGAAAACTTCATCGGATGCCCCATCGCCGCCCTGCACCTCTGGAGTCAAGCCCAGCGCCAGGGCGCTTCTGGGTGCCGCGTTGTTCGACGGGGCCTGCGCGAGTTGCCACGGCAGCGCGGCCCCCATGCGCGTCATTGAATCGCGGCCGGCACTGGCGAACACCTCAGCGGTGATGGCGGACTCGCCACGCAATTTGATCCAGACCATCCTGCAGGGCATCCCGATGTCCAGCGCCGCTTCCAGCCACTACATGCCTGCCTTCGCCCACAACCTGGACGACACCCATGTAGCTGCACTTGCCGAGTACCTGCGCAACGAAAGTTGTGCGAACCGCCCCTGGACGGATCTCGACAAGACAATCAAAAGTATTCGGGCTCAGGAGCAGCAACCGTGATCACACTTGACATCAACGGCAAGACTCACGAACTGGACATCGCGGACGACATGCCCCTGCTATATGCCTTGCGCAATCAGATGGGGCTCAATGGCGCCAAATACGGCTGCGGACTGGGTCAATGCGGCGCTTGCACTGTGTTAGTGAACGACAAACCGGTGTTTTCCTGCCTGACGCCATGCGGCGCGCTGGCGGGCAAATCGGTGCGCACCGTCGAAAGCCTGGGCAGCGTCGACCAACCGGGGCCGTTGCAGAAAGCCTTTATCGATGAACAGGCCGCCCAGTGTGGTTATTGCATCGCGGGGATGATCGTACGGGCGCAGGCACTGCTGGAGGCCAACCCTCATCCAGACGATGAAACGATCCGCCGCCACATGGCACCGAATTTATGCCGCTGCGGCACCCATGTGCGGATCTTCGCCGCGATCAAATCGGTTGTCGCGAAGGGAGGCAAGGTATGAAAACCCCCAGGCAAGCCGTCAATCTGAGCCGCCGTGCCTTCGTGATAAACGGGGCTTTGGTGATGGGGTTCGCGATGCTTCCGGACATTCCCAGCGCTTTCGCCGACACCGAAGTGGACACCCTGGGGACGTCAATCCTGGCACCCGATCTGCCCGGCAGCCTGCGGGCCACGCCCTATCTGGACGCCTGGATACGCATCGATGCGAAAGATGGCATCACCGTCTACACCGGCAAAGTGGAGCTGGGCACCGGTGTCAAAACTGCGCTCCTGCAGATCGCCGCTGAACGCCTTGAAGTGCCACCTGAGCTCATCCGCTTTCTCACTGCCGACACCGCGCTGACACCCAATGAGGGTTACACCGCCGGCAGCCATACCATCGTCGACAGCGGCACTGCGCTGTTCAACGCCGCGGCCCAAGTGCGTCAGTTGTTACTCGAGTCCGCAGCACGGCAATGGCAGCGCAGCATCGACAGCCTGACCACGCGGGATGCGGTGATCTACGATGCACAAGGCCGCAGCATGACCTACGCACAGGCAGTGGTAGGGGTTCAACTGCATCGCTTTGCATCGGCCAACTCGCCCTTCAAGCCAGCCAGCAGCTTCACCCTGATCGGCAAATCGTTGCCTCGGCTGGACATACCGGCCAAAGTCAGTGGCGGCGCGGCCTATGTGCAGGACATGCGCCTGCCCGATATGCTGCACGCCCGTGTGATACGTCCGCCCCGGCGTGGCAGTCAGCTTCTTGAAATTGATGAGGCCGCCATCAGGAAACTACCCGGAGTGGTGAAACTGGTCCGCAATGGCAGCTACCTCGCCGTGGTCGCCACCGATGAATGGCTGGCGGTCAAAGCGATGCGCGAGGGCTACGCCAAGGCCCGCTGGACAGAAGGGAACCCGCTACCTGACTCGACACACATCCATCAACTCCTCACCGAATTACCGGCGCGGCGCTACCCGGTGAGTGCCAAGGGTGACCTCCCGCAACCGCTACCGCGAGCTTACAAAGCCCGAGTGACCAAGCAATACTTGATGCACGGCTCCATCGGGCCTTCCTGCGCAGTGGCCTGGTTCAAGGATGGAACATTGACCGTCTGGACCCATACCCAAGGTGTATACCCCCTGCGCTCGGGTATCGCCGAGATGGTCGGGCTGCCGGTGGCCCAAGTGCGTTGCATCCACGCTGAAGGTTCCGGTTGCTATGGCCACAACGGCGCCGATGACGCCGCCGCCGATGCCGCATTGATTGCCATGGCCATTCCCGGCAAGCCGATACGGGTGCAATGGATGCGCGAACAGGAAAACCTCTGGGAACCTTACAGCTCGGCCATGCTTGCCGAGGTGGAAGCGGGACTGGACGACAGTGGGCGTCTTCGCGACTGGAAATACGAACTCTGGAGTACCCCGCACAACGAACGTATCGTCAATGCCGGGCGCTTGTTGCCGGCGTGGCTGTTGGCCAACCCCTTCACCCCCGCACCCTCAGTCCCGATTGCTCAGCCCGAAGGTGACGGCGACCGCAATGCCGTTCCGTTGTATGAGATACCCAACCTGAAGGTCGATCTGAACTTTGTGCTGACCATGCCATTCAGGACCTCGGCCATGCGTTCGCTCGGTGCCCATATCAACGTGTTCGCCATCGAGAGCACCCTCGATGAACTGGCGGCCACGGCCACCATCGACCCGGTGCAATTTCGCCTGAATCACTTGAGCGATCCGCGAGCACGGGCGGTGGTGGAGCGCGTGGCCGCTGAGTTCCGCTGGCCGCAAAAAGCCACGGGCCCCGGCAGCGGGATCGGCTTCGCCTTTGCCCGCTACAAAAACATCATGGGTTACTGCGCGATCGCCGTGCAGTTGCATGTGCAGCGCCAGACTGGGCAAGTGACGATTGATCGCGTTGTCGCCGCGGTGGATGTGGGGCAAATTGTCAGCCCCGACGGGCTGCTCAATCAGATCCAGGGTGGCATCGTGCAGTCCGCGAGTTGGACGCTCTATGAACGAATCCTCTATGACGCAGGCGGCATGCATAGCTTCGACTGGAGCGGCTATCCGATCATGCGTTTTACGGATATGCCGCACCAGGTCGAGGTCCACATGATTGATCAGCCGGATCAACCATTCCTTGGTGCCGCAGAAATCGTCCAGGGGCCCATGGCCGCAGCATTGGGCAATGCCATCAACGATGCCACCGGCAAGCGCTTGCTCGACCTGCCCCTGGCACGACGTGGCTGGCAGGATGCATTGGGGTCATGATCGATCCGGGCGGTATTGACGTTAAGCCCTGTAATGTCTGGCGAGCAGGGCTGACGTCGCCGCCCACAGTTCCTGGCAGGCGGTGACGTTATCCGCTGGAGGCGTAGGCTGTATAGGTTTCGCGTCCTTCACCGAAAAGTAGCCACCCGATGCCGGAGAGAGATCTGAATCGGTAGCCAAGCGGACGATGATGTCCGCACCGCGCTGCGGATCACCGATGCGCAACCCATTTAGAGCCCTGGCCAGCAACGTAGAGAATCCCAGCTCGCGGCCAAACCCCGTGACGTTGAAGCCTGGGTCCAGACAGTTCACCGCAACGCCGGTGTCTTGAAGCTGACGCGCCAGTTCCTGCGAAAACATGATGTCCATCAGCTTGGTTTTCGAATAGCTCTTCGAAGAGCCAAGGCGCGTGAATGGAGCGGTGTCGAAGAGATCTCGTTCCAGATCCAGCCCGCCGCTGCGTCTCGACGCCTCTGAAGCGACAGTGATAATTCGCGAAGGAGCCGACCGAACCAGCGTATCTCGCAAGCCGTTTGTCAGCAGCCAGGGGGCGAGGTAGTTCACCGCGAGCATCTCGGCGTGACCATCAACGGTGACACGCTGCTCAAATGCGTGAATGCCAGCGTTGTTGATCAACACATCAATACGCTCGTATTGCGAAGCGAGTTCAAAGCCGAGCGCCGCAACGGAATCGAGGCTGCTGAAATCCGCGTAATGAACGTCGATACGCGCATCAGGTGCAGCCGCATGAATGCGCTCGCAGGTTGCAGCAGCCTTTGTCTTGTCACGCGCAGTCAGAACGAGATGGGCACCTCGCTTGGCCAACTCGATGGCAGCAAGCTGACCAATTCCGCTGGTGGCGCCTGTAAGGACAATGGTGACGTTGGTATTCATTGTGTTTTTTCACTGTCCGCGAAGGCATTTAATGGATTAAAGTCCACTATAATCTCGAATGCATATTTGTCCATGAACAAACCGCCGACAGGCTTTCGCAGGCAGAAACGGGAAAAGACGGGAATGGAACCACCAAAAAACAAATCGCTCACTCAGCCCGCTCACGATCGAGAGCTTCTGGTTCTCGCTCTGGGTGAACAGTTCAGTGCGCTGCTGAGTGCCTCGCGTGCCCTGACGGTCGCGACATCAGCCGAATTTCACCCAGAGTTGCCACCCGCAGCGTTCCATATCGCGCACTGGCTGCACGCGTTCGGGCCGGCGAAGGTAAGTGGTGTCGCCGAGGCTGTAGCGATGGATCGCAGCGCGACGAGCAGGTTGACGGCGAGACTCATCCACTTGGGACTGGTAGAGGCGCAACCGGATCCTTCGGATGGTCGAGGCACCCTTTTGAATGTGAGCCATCAAGGCCGTGCCAGAATCCGCCAGGCCATTGCTCACAAAGGCGACGATTTTCGGCAGCGTATCGACGGCTGGAACGATGAGGACCTGGAACAACTGACGCAATTGCTGCGTCGATTCAACAGAATGTCAGCGTGACGGAATAAAAAAGGCGGTGAAGGATCACTTGCACCGCCCTACCCCATCGAAGGGAAATGTTGCTCTTCTATAAAACATGCCGTTGGAAGAGAACGACATGTACACGCAACACTTGTAAAAGCGCTGCCTGTCAGTTACAGCGGCCCGTCACACTCGACCGGTCCACCGAATACATTTTTGATACCTGAATATCTGCCCTGAAGCGCCCTCGATCAAGAAACTAAAACAACGCCAGTTGGTAATTGATAATCACGCGATTTTCGTCTTGCTGACGAGCGTTGGGGATGTTGTTACGCACCATTGCATTTTTCCACATCACGCCAAAGCCTTTTAACGGGCCCGATTGCACGACATAGGCCAACGTAATATCACGTTCCCATTCGCTGGAATTGCTGGAAGCAACAGTATTAATATCATCCCCCTTGACATACACAACACCCGCTGTGGCTCCTGGCAAACCCACTTTTGCGAAGTCAAAAGAATAACGGGCTTGCCATGACTTTTCGCCGGCACGAACAAATTTCTGAACCTGCATTTCAGTAATGGTATAGGTGGTTGGGCCATCGCCCTGGTTTAAATACGGGAAGTCGCTTTTACCATTGCTGACTTCATAACCTGCTCCAAAGGTATGGCCCGCGACGGCGTAGGTAAATAGTCCACTGAACAGATTATTATCGACCTCCCCTTTTAATGTATTTCCACCGTAGTAGCCTGTCGTGAAATACGCAGGATCATGGCCGTTTGCGTCATCATTTTTGCTATTAAAATATCGAACATCACTGGTCAGCACCCCGGGACCGATTGCCCAGTTGTGAATGAGCCCCAAGAAGTTTTGCTTATAAAAATCTTTCAGATTGCCGTAATAGTATTGCAAGGTTAGATCTTTGGTCAGCTTATAATCGCCACCGGCGTAGATGAATTTATTACTGAAGCGACCTGTGACCGCATTGTTCGCACCCGCGATGGACATATTTTCATTGTTGCTGGAGTTACGCCCCTTCACCTCGTCGATTTGGCCGCCCACCAAGGTCAGGTCTTTGATATCTGCCGAAGTAACCTGGGTTCCTTGCCAGGTTTGTGGCAATAACCGTCCGTCATTGCTGAAGATCACTGGCAGTTTTGGAACCAGGGTTCCGAGTTTCAGTTCGGTCTTGGATATTTTTACCTTGCCGGTCAACCCGAGGTTGGAGACATCGTCAACCGCATGATCGTCGTCGCTTGGAAACACGATGCCGCCGTAGTTTGTCCCCGTTGGGTTGCCATGCTTGCCAGCACTTGAATCCAGTCTGACACCCAACATGCCTAACGCATCAACCCCGAAGCCTACGGGCCCGGGGGTGTAACCCGATATGAACTCTAGTTGAAAGGCTTGTCCCCATTCAGCTTGATAGCTCTGGTTGGCGGCTTTCTGAGCGGGTGTCGCTGAATCTCGGTAATCGCTATTGATATAGAAGTTACGCAGTTTAAGCGCCGCTTTACTGTCATCGATGAAACCCGCCGCATGGGCTTGCTGCGCCAATACACACATGGCGACTGCAACAGTCAAAGTACATTTCATTTATTCACACCAAAGTTGAGATTATTATTGTTGTATAAACTACATAGTAACTTTTCAGGCGCAAGTATTCACATGAGCTGCACTTTCATGCAGCAAAGAGTTAATGTGGAGAGTAAAAACCCGAATTAATCAGCTTTCAGCTGCGCATTCCATGTAGCCGGCGTACCCAGTTCAGAATCGACCAGCTGATTTTCGAATCGATTGCGTTCATCGATGGCACTGACCGAGCGATCGGTAATAGAGAACCAAAAGATACCGACAAATGCTACGGCCATGGAAAACAAGGCTGGATATTCGTATGGGAACCAGGCTTGCGAATTATGGAGGATCTTGACCCACACGGTCGGGCTAAGAATGCATAGGGTAATGGCTGATACGAGCCCCAGCGATCCGCCAATCACGGCGCCACGTGTCGTCAGGCCCTTCCAGTAAATCGACAATAACAGCACGGGGAAATTGGAACTTGCGGCGATGGAGAACGTTAAGCTCACAATAAATGCGATGTTCTGTTTTTCAAAAGCAATGGCCAATAGAATCGACAGCACACCCAACACTATGGTTGTAACGCGAGAGACGCGCATCTCTTCACGGTCGCTGGCGGTGCCTCGGCGCAAGGCATGTGCATAGAGGTCATGTGAAACAGCAGACGAGCCTGCAAGGGTGAGCCCTGCCACTACCGCCAATATCGTCGAGAACGACACAGCACACATGAATCCCAGGAAAACATTACCGCCAACGTTGTGTGCGAGGTGAATCGCAACCATGTTAACTCCGCCTAATATGCCACCTGATGCATCGTGATAATCGGGATTGCTGGCAACCAGGGCGATAGTGCCGAAGCCAATGATAACGATCAGGGCATAACCGATGCCGACCAGACCTGTGGCATAAAGAATACTTTGGCGCGCGGCCTTGACGTTACCGACAGTGAAAAACCGCATGAGAATATGTGGAAGGCCTGCCGTGCCGAAAACTAATGCCAATCCTAGGGAAATCGCAGACACCGGGTCGGTAATCAGGCCACCTGGACTCATGATTGCGATATGGGAAGGATGCACTTGGGTCGCTTGAGTAAACAGGTGGTTCAGGCTGAATCCGAATTGCGACAGCACCATGAAAGCCATGAACACGCAGCCGGTCAGCAGTAATACGGCCTTGATAATCTGAATCCAGGTGGTTGCTAACATCCCACCAAAGAAAACATAAATCACCATAAGCGTGCCCACTAGAAGCACCGCTGCGGTGTAATCGAAACCAAACAGCAACTCAACCAGTTTTCCGGCACCTACCAGTTGAGAAACCAGGTAAAGCAATACGATCACAATGGAACTGGAGGCCGAGAATGCTCGTATGGGGCGCTGCTTTAGCCGATAGGACAGTACGTCTGCCAGGGTGTACCTCCCCAGATTTCGCAATGGCTCCGCAATCAGAAACAGAATGATTGGCCAACTGGCAAGGAAGCCGATCGAGTAAATCAGCCCATCAAATCCACTGGTGAAAACCAAGGCAGAGATACCTAGCAAAGACGCCGCAGACATATAGTCGCCCGCGATAGCCCACCCATTCTGGAAGCCGGTAATTTTTCCTCCTGCGGCATAGTGATCCGCGACGCTATTGTTTTTGCGTGCCGCCCACCGTGTGACGAACAGAGTGAAAATAACGAATGCCAAAAACATGCCGATGGCAATGGGATTATGTTTTTGTACGGCGCCAGGGACGTCGGCCGCGTATACCGTTACCGAAGCAAGCATGGCGTAGATTGCAATAAGTAGACGCTTCATTTGTTGAAGCTCCTGATAATTGTTTTTAGTTTAGGGTCGTAGCAGGTGTTAGTGCGCCAGACATAGACAGCAACGAGGAGAATCGTGAAAGCGAGCATTCCAAAACCGATTGGCACGCCCCACGTCATCGGCTGCCCTTCTGTGATAGGCGTACCCAAACGGGCAGGTATAAAGGCCAGGGAAAGAATAAAACCAAAATAGACGGCGAGCATAAGTGCCGTCATGCTCCACGAAAATAGTCGGCGCTGTTTTACCAAAGCACGAAACTCCGGATTTTCGAGAATCGGGTTTTGAATAGTATCGTCAACCTGCTCAGCGGGCATGGTCGGGCCACCGTCTTGCGGATATGCATGTTCCATGGTGATCTCCTGCAAATGGCTTTTGGCTGAATTAAAACTTCACGGGCACTGCAGTCTCACGCATCACGGCTTCCGGGGTCCGGTACAACTCCGCCATTTCACGCTCTTCCTCGCTGCTCAGTTGCGCCTGCATATACGCGCCAAGATGCCTGGCGTGCTGAACAATCGACGCCCCGAAACGACTGCGTTGCTCGCTATAGTCCGCTAATGCCACTTCAACGGATGCATGTCGCTCCAGTGCCTCTACGATTGCCAAAGCATCACCGGCGGCCTTGGTAACCCCCATCCCGCAATGGGGACGCGCCACAAATGCCGCGTCGCCGAGCAATGCGATACGTCCGAAATTCATCTTCGGTACTTCTAGATCGTAAATTGGCTGGAATAACGGCTGAGCAGCTTTCTTGACGACTTCGGCAAACTGCGGAGCCAGTAATGTCTCTGCGGACTTGTACATATTGTCGAGCACGTCACGGCGTATCAGCGCCGGAGGAATACCACCTTCAAATTGTTTACCGCTTTCATCCCTCAGCAAATCCTTCAAGTCATCGTCACCGCTGGTGCGGTACCACACAAAGTTGTAACGGCGCTCGCCGACCAGAGTGCTGTTGGAATGCCCGGCGACTGGATACCCCAGTATCTGTTCATGCGGGGGCAAACAAAATGCGAATTTATCGAAAAGTGCGGCGTGGGCAGCATCAGACAGAGCACTTTCATCGACTAACCCGCGCCATGCGATATAGCCGGCATATTGCAGGTGCACATCGGGTAAAAAATGTTGGCGAATCGTCGACCGAAACCCATCAGCCGCAATAATGACGTCTGCTTGATGAGTCGTCCCATCGGCCAATGTAACGCTGGCATGGGTTTCAGTACTTTCGACCGACACCACACTGCCACCGCAGCGATACAGCGAGTCTGGGAATGCAGAGCGAAGCACTTGGTACATCTTCCCCCATGCAGTTAGCGTTTGTGGGAGTGCGTTCTCAAGTACGACATCGCCGTCCTGGGCCAAAGTGACGCGCGAAAGCACATCAATACCCACAGATGCGTCGAGGGGAATTCCCGCTGCGGCCATCGCTTCGAACAATTCAGGATGTGTAACGATCCCCGCGCCTCGTCCAGCGAGTTCATCCGGAACGCGTTCAAAGACCTCAACGTCCCAGCCTTTGCGCAACAGCATATTTGCTGCAAACAGGCCGCCCAGCGAGCCGCCCACGACAATGGCGCGGGACTTGGTCAAGGAACTCATCATGGCTGCTCTCCCACAGTCGCAGCGGCATGGGAGGCGTAAGAACCCACCGCATCGATCTCGGAGGCCGGGAAATTAAGCTCGATGGTGACACCTGACGGATCTTCGATGAACACCTGATGCAGGCCAAGACTCGGAACGGTGCGATCACGCCACGCAATCCCTTCGGCTTTGAAGACGTTCCAGAACTCGACCAGGCCGGTGACCAGAAAAGCAATGTGATCAACGGTTCCAGTGCCTGTGAGCGGGATTTCTTTGTCGCCCAGGTATTTCTTCAGGCCTTCAGGGTTGGAAGGATCAACCCCGATAATGTGGACCGTGCCGAAGTCCTTCTCATCTCCTCCCATGTACAACCAAACGCCAGGAAAATCGAATGGCGGCCGGTAGCCAGGAGTAAAACCGAGCACCCTTTCATAAAATCGGCTGGACTTCTCCAGGTCGAACGACCGTATCGAGTAATGAGCGAGCTTCACGACTTGCATGGTGCCTCCAACAGTTTTTTGTATTTATTTATCAGTTGATAAACAATACGACCTGACGAAATCGAAGTAAATAGATGGAGGATCAAATTTTTGAGGACAAGCTTGAACCACGATGTGGCGTCGCCCACAGAGATCGGGCTTCAGGCGTTGGGAAAGGGCTTTTCAGCACAGGATGGTGCGCGTGCGCCCTTCAGCACCCGTTCAGTTGAAGGCTGAAACAGGTGATGAGTGGTCGACAAAAAAGAGGGGCAAAACAGGAGATCAGGAGGCAGGAAACGGCGAATCGAAGCCGATCAATTCAAGCGAGGCTTCCCACCGAGATCGTTATCGACTTGCTGCAGTACGTGAGGACTGCCGTTAAGGAACGCATCGACCATTTGCTCGATCAGTGCATCAATGTCTTCAGTCACTGGAAGATCGTAAATCCATTTGCGCACACCGATATAGAAAATGCTGGCATGCAGACTCCAGATCAGTTCGAGCTCTTTTTCATTGATCGTTTCACCTGAGGACGGCGCCAATCCATGAGCGTGGCGGATTTCTGCAATGACAGGAATGAATACCCGCTCACGCAACTTAGCCAGATACCGATCATTGATACCTTCACGTGTCAGCCCGGCAAATACGAAGATACGAATCCACTCTCGGCGCAGAATCACACGAGCATATGAGGTGTAGAAATGCACCAGGCGAGACTGGAGGGGCTCGGATCGATCCTTGATCATCGACTCCCACGAAGAATCCCACTGATACACCTCGTCGTACACGCGGTCTATGAGTGCCTCTTTGCTGGGGAAATATCGATAGAGTAAAGGTTGGGTAATGTCCAATTGTCGCGCCAGCTCACGGGTACTGCCCGAGAATCCGCACGTCGCAAAATGCTCAATAGCTTTCTGCACGATTTGCTTTTCTCTGACCTCGGGCGAAAGGCGCCGAGTCGTCGGTTTCGCTGATTTTCTCGATTCGTTCCCGTCGCTATCTTTTGAGTCTTGCATAACGCCTCGCTGGAGCTTCATTGAGGCATCATACAAAACAAAAGAATGTACTGGCTATGAACCCCACCTATTTGTCCAGACGGCTTTCAATATCCTTCTTGAACAAGGCGGGTCGGCTTAAGTAATGCCCCATGGCCAACACTTCCATTTGGCCATCGATCTCCAGCGCAAATGCCGGAAAGCCGCGCGCATTCAGAGCTTCAAGCATCCCGTTGCTGCGGTCGATGTGGTCCTGCAATGAGTCTGCAGTGATCGCATCAAAAGTTGCCATAAACACTTCGGGCTCATACCCAAGCTCATCGGCAATTCCAGCGATTACCCTTCGGTCAGCAATGGCCTGGCCTTCTTGGTAGTAGGCAAATTGCAGGCGTTTGAGCATTTCGATGCCGCGTCCGGAAAGCTGTTGAGCGGTCAACATCGCTGCAATCGGTGGTGAAGAGTCCAGTTGGACATTTTCATGTTCCAGTACGCCTTGAACATAGGCGTCCGCGAAGGTTTGTTTGCTGAATGCAGTAATCCGGGCTTCGTGAGGACGAACAAAATCGCGCCACTCACCCGACATCAACTTGCTTTTGTCCCCCGAGAGCATGCCCACGCCATGAGCCTGTATTTCCAGACCAGGAATCGCGGTGGCCGCCGTGATCATCGGCGCCGCGCCATAGCACCAGCCACAGAACGGGTCGTAGATGTAATGCAATGTCGCAGTGCTCATTCAATTCTCCGGGGATCTGCCGTGCCCACACGGCGAAAGGGGTTTGTTTCGTCAAGTGCTCGAAAACAACAATGAAGCGATCAGCTCTCGACTAAGCCTTCAGGCCCTAGCAATTCGCTAATGAAATCGATAAACGCATTGACGCGCTTGGAGCCACGATGATTGGGAAGATACAGCGCAGAAATGGCCGAACTGGCCTCGTTCGGATTGATAACAAAAGGCTCAAACAATGAAGTCAAATCACCGCTGCCGATATCGTCGTTGACGAGCCAGTCAGGTAACAAAGCCACCCCGCCACCCGCCAGCGCAACTTCACGCAAAACTTCCGCATTGTTACTTTTGAAGCGGCCCTCAATCGGAACTCGAGTCTCCTCACCTTCCTTTAAGAAAGTCCACACCTGTTGCTTTGGGCCATAACTGAAAAGCAAGCACTCGTGCTGCATGAGGTCCATGGGATGTTCAGGAAAACCATGTGTATCCAGGTACTCGGCGCTGGCCACCACCCGGCGTCTGAAATGACCGACGGGACGACTGACGACACCATCCATGACTGCTGCCGACCCCAATCGGATCGCAAGATCGACGCGCTCCCCCAGTAATTCAACGATGTCGTCGGAGAGCGTCATGTCCAACACAAGTTGAGGGTAACGCTTCAACAGCGAGGCAATATGAGGCGCAATCAGACGGCGCCCAAGCGCTACAGGCACGGAAATACGAAGATGCCCTGCAGGGAGCTCCCCGCGGTCAGTGACCGAGGCATCCGCCTCGGCAACAGCATTCAGTACCTCCCGCGCTTTCAAGTAGTAGGCGGCCCCGGCATCTGATAATGAGATTTGACGCGTGGATCGATTAAGCAGGACAGCGCCCAGTTCCGCCTCAAGCCCATCGATCATCCGAGTAACAGAAGACGTCGCCAGGCCTAACTGTCGAGCGGCAGAAGAAAAGCCCTTCGAATCCACAGCCTGGACGAACATCTTCAATGCGAGCAACTTGTCCATGACACTCCTTGCCTCAGCCGTTGTTCATCTAGCGCATTGCGCCAATTCGGGTCCGACGAGAAACCACCGAGAAGACGACTAGAGCGATCAATGACAATGCGCTTCCCGCCGCAGCAATCGCCAGCCACCCGGCGTGTTCATAAAGCGAACTGGCCACCGAAGAACCCATTGCGCCGCCAATAAAGATACTGATCATGTACAACGCATTCAGGCGGCCTCTGTTGGCAGTGCCCAGGGCATAGACAGCTCGCTGGCCCAGCACCATGTTCATTTGCACAGCAAAATCCAGCGCTACACCGGTGACCGCTAACCCAATCACACCGTAAAAGGGATTGATGAAGGCAGGAAGGAAACTCAATACTCCCAGCACCATGGCCAGCTGGGACGCTCGTCGGGTATGCCCTGCATCAGCAAGTCGGCCACTGATAGGCGCGGCAATGGCACCGATGGCGCCAACCAGAGAGAAAATCGCAATCTGACTTTGCGTGAGGCCGAACTCACGACTCAATATCAGCGGCACGGCGGTCCAGAACAAACTGAACGCCGCAAACATCAGCCCTTGATAGAGCGCGCGATGACGCAATACAGGCTCACGGCAAAACAGTTCGCCGAGGGACTTCAGCAATTGACCGTAAGACGCGCGATGGGTCGGCTGCCATTTGGGCATGGTCATGCCAATCACGATAGAGATAACGAGCATCAAGGCAGCGGCGCCAATAAATACGGCCCGCCAGCCCAAATGATCGGCAACCAGACTCGACAGCGGACGCGCAAGCAGAATCCCCAGCAGCAATCCCCCCATAATCCCGCCAACCACCCGGCCGCGAGACTCCTCCGGTGCCAGATGTGCGGCCAATGGGATAAGCATTTGCACGGAGACTGAGCTGAAACCGATGAGCGCCGATACCACCAGAAATACACTCGGCTGCTTGGATAAACCGGCGGCGATCAGGCTGAAGATCGTAATCACGATCGTCGTGATCATCAGCCGGCGGTTTTCTACCAAGTCCGCCAAGGGCACCAGGAAAAACAATCCGAGCGCATAACCAATCTGGGTCAGCGAAACAATGAAGCTCGCGCTTCCATTCGACATGCCAATATCCGGGGCGATCAAGCTAATAATCGGTTGTGCGTAATAGATGTTGGCCACGATGGCACCACAACAAAAAGCAAACAGAAGCACCAGCCCCTTCGTCATCGATGCTTTTTGTACCGTCGCTGCTGTATCACTTGTAGAAACGCCCATGTCATAGACTCCTGAGGTTCGACAGCGGTGACTCTCCGTTGAAGGTCACTTGCATTCATGTTTGCCAGGCCAACAACATAGGCGGCACTGCACCTCGAGAGAATATGGACAGGACGCAACGTCGCGTTGCGTCGTGCGCAAGATACCCGCGCTCAGTGAACGACCCCGCTTGATTCAATGAAGAGGAGTTGATCGAGTCACTCATTGTTGGCCACTCCTACTTTTTGAAATCGATACCTGCCCGCGTGGGGTGAAACCTCCATCTATGGCCGAGCATCGACAAGCGGTTTCCGCTGGGCGTAGACTACTATTGATCAGTCGATCATTAAAGACTCTTTTCATAAAAATGGAGAGCCGAGCTTCAACCAAAAACACCCCCTACTTTTATGCCGCGCTGAGCCAATTGGCTCAAGGTAAAAATGGGTGGGTCACAATAAAATCTCTTGAGTGAGGCGAAACTCATCGTGACGCTTAATCTTCGTAGCAAAGTCATCCTTCTGGCGATTATCCCCGGCCTTTTACTGGCGTCGATGATCAGCGGCACCACCTTTTGGGTTTTGCAAAAGCTGGCGTCCGAGGAGGTTGCGCAGACGCGCGAGCTCCTGATCAACGAGCGAAAAACGTCACTGAAGCACTATATGGAAATTGCCCAAGCTTCGATTCAGTCGATATATGACGCTTCCCGCTATGGAGATCTGGAGGCTCGCGATCAGGCCGTGAAAATTTTGCGAACGCTGAGTTTCGATAAACAAAACTATTTTTACGGCTATGACTCCACGTCTGTTCGAGTGTTCTCTGCAAACCTGAACACCGATATCGGCAAGAGTTTTGTCGATAGCAAAGATGCCAACGGCGTGTATGTCATTCGCGGGCTGGTTGAAGCAGCCAAGACCGGCACTCATTTTTTTCGCTACGATTGGCAGACGCCCATCAGCCCTAAACCTACGCCCAAGCTCGGTTACACCGTTTACCTGGACAAGTGGGATCTGATCTTGGGCACCCAAGTAAATCTGGACGATCTTGAAGTTCAGGTGCAGGCCATCGCCAGTGAGCGCTATACGCGGATCGGCCAGTACACGTCATACATACTCACCCTTGCTTTTTGCGTGTTGCTACTCGTAGCGCTGATCGCCATTTGGCTTGGCAACAGCATTGTGAAACCAGTGCTGGTCATCAAAAAGAACCTGGACGACATTGCCGCTGGAAATGGAGACCTGACACACCGTTTGCCGATTTCAAGCAACGATGAGCTGGGCGATTTGGCTCACTCGTTCAACTTCTTTGTGGAAAAAATCCATAGCCTTGTGCGACAGATTGCCGAGATGACCGGGCAATTATCCGAACTGGTCGAAGATATGGCGGCCCAAGCACAAAGGTCGGAGCAGGCCATGGATCGTCAGCGCCACGAGACAGATCAGGTAGCGACCGCCATTCATGAAATGTCCACGGCTGCGCAGCAGGTTTCCGTCAGCGCCCAAGGTGCTTCACACGCAGCGCGAGAAACCAGCGATGTAGGTGGGCAGGCAAGAGATGTCGTCAACAAGAGCATCGATAGCATTCATTCATTGATTGAAGAAATCGGGCAAAGCAGTTCGTCTCTCGACAGCCTGAACAAGGATGTGCAGTTGATTGTTGGCGTAGTAGACGTCATCCGCTCTATCGCAGAACAAACCAATCTATTGGCATTGAACGCTGCCATTGAAGCCGCAAGGGCCGGCGATGCAGGACGTGGATTTGCAGTGGTCGCGGACGAAGTTCGAGCCCTGGCCAGCCGTACGCAAAAGAGCACTCAGGAAATCCATGGGATGATCAGTCTGCTTCAAAAAGGCACTCAAGACGCCATGGTCACAATGAGCCGCTCCAGCGAATCAGGGAAACTAACGGGTGAGCTGGCAAATCAGGCAGGATTGTCTCTGGATGCCATCAGCCGACTCATTTATACAATTAATGACATGAATGCTCAGATCGCCAGCGCTTCCGAAGAACAGACCGCCGTCGCCGAGGAAGTAAACCGCAGCATGACTCACATCTCCCAGGCGGCTGACGTAGTCGCCGGGGACGCAAAAAATGGCGCGCAAGCCTCTAGAAATCTCACTGACCTAGGCAACCGGCTGGGCCGTTTGGTTGGACAGTTTCGGATTTAGATGTGAGCCTTTGAATTAGTTTGCGGATTTAAGGCGGGTTTCTCCATCCTAACGGAATAAGCGAAAAAGACTCCGTGACGTTTCACCGGCGACTCTCAGTGGTGCTTTCCCAACAAGCAAGATGATCAGCATGTGGACGTGAAAGTGGTGAGCAAACAGGTCGGCGATCGCCAGGCCCGATTCAAAAACCGCAAGGCCCTGTCACGACGGCGTCACGACGACACGCTGGTGCTGGCCGACGGCCAGAACGGTGACTGGACGCCGCATGATCAACGCCGCACGGGCGCGACCATGATGCAGGCTTTGGGGGTCAGCCTGGACGTCATCGATCGTTGCCAAAACCATGTGCTAGCGGGTTCTCGCGTCAGGCGCCACTACCTGCATCACGATTATGCCGAAGAAAAGAAACGCGCCTGGAACCTGTTGGGCGATCGGCTCAGTGCCGTGCTGTCCTCAGCCTACGAGCACCCACCGACCGAGTCGGTGATGTTTTTTCCAGCATCCGCCGTCACTGGATCCCTGCCGCCTTCATAGGTCAGATTCATCAATACTGAATTGACCTAGCTTACTGAGACAGACACGAAGGGCCTGTGGTGTCCGGTTATTGTCGGTGCTCAGCGGTAGCTTTCGGCCGATTCTGGTGAAAAAGCCGGGGTAGTCACAGCAGTCGAGTTTGAGGCTAGAAATGCATCATTTACGCGCTCGTATGAAAAAGCTGACACGGTTCGTCACTCAAAACCCGGCAGATTTCAATCTCCATTGCGTCATTTTTCACGGCGACGATTTCGGCGTAATTTTCAACAGGGTCGGCCAAAAGCGCAGTCAGAAAAATCAAAAACCATATTCGCCACGCTACAGCCTGTGAAGCGATCTGGCTGCACCTTTGCCATATTCATTACCGTGTTATAAAACTAGAACACGTTAGGTGCCCGTTCGAGTTCACGCTTCCAAAGATCGTTACTGGCCTGATACTCATTCCCCCCTCACATCATCGCACCTCAGCAAACACCTCCCCTAACCAGTCCACAAACACCCGCACCCGTGGCGACATGTGGCGGTTGTGCGGGTAAAGCACCGAAACTGGCATAGGCGGCGGTGGCAGGTCAGTCAGAATCTCTTTCACCAGCCCTTGGACAATCTGCGTTTCTATTCGGTAATGCGGGCACTGAATGATGCCGAGCCCGGCAATCGCCGATGCCGCGTAGATCTCTGCGCCGAATACTGACAGTGCGCCCTCGATGAGCACTTCCTTCAGCTCGCCGTGGACCATGAATTCAAACGGAAACAGCTTGGCCGTGGTGCGCGAAACGTAGTTCACCGCGCGGTGATGACTCAGGTCGGCGAGGCTTTGGGGTTCGCCGTACTTGCGTAAATATGCCGGGCTGGCGCAGGTAATCTGCCGCAGGTTGGCCACGCGTTTGCCGATCAATGCCGAGTCCCCCAAAGTGCCGGCGCGCAACACGCAATCGACGCCTTCGGCGATCAGGTCGACAAAACGGTCGGCTTCGCTGATTGACAATTCAATGTCTGGATAACGGGCCATGAATTGTGGCAATGCTGGGATCACAAAATGCTTGGCCAGCGTGCCATGCAAGTCCACGCGCAACCGCCCCTTCGGCGCCACACTGCGAAACGCCAACTCGGCTTCTTCCAGTTCCGCCAGCAACTGCACGCAACGCTGGTAATACGCCTCGCCGTCCAGCGTCGGCTGCACCTTGCGCGTGCTGCGTTCCAGCAAACGCGTGCCGAGCCAAGCTTCGAACTGGTTCAGCGTGTGGGTCAGAGTCGCCCGCGGCAGATGCAGGTCCTCAGCCGCGAGAGTGAAGCTGCTGCGCTCATAAATCCGCACAAACACCTTCATTGCTTTGACTTGATCCACGGCCAACTCCAGGCGTTCGATTGTTGGTGTTTTTTGAACAGTAAAGCCAACTTTCGTGCATTTATCGCCCTGAGTAAACATGTGAATCTGGCTTCACCCCATAAAAACCACTTCCCAGGAATCATCATGACGGCTCAAACATCGAAAGTTGCAATCGTCACCGGCGCCTCCCGCGGCATCGGTGCGGTAATCGCAAAACACCTGGCCAGCGAAGGCTTCGCTGTCGTCGTCAACTATGCCAACAGCGCCACCGAGGCCTCGAAGCTGGTGGTCGAATTGCGTCAGGCTGGGCATCAAGCCATAGCGGTCAAGGCCGACGTGGCAAGTGCCGATGACGTACGCCGACTGTTCGACGAAACCGAGGCACAGCTTGGAACAGTGAGTGTGCTGGTAAACAACGCCGGCATCCTCAAGGTCATGCCGCTGGCGCAACACACGGACGAACTGTTCGACCAGAACTTCAACATCCACGCTCGCGGCACTTTCAATACCCTGCGCGAAGCAGCGACCCGCTTGAATGCCGGTGGGCGAATCATCAACTTTTCCAGCAGCACCGTCGGCATGAACCTGCCGGGCTACGCGGCGTACATAGCGAGCAAGGCGGCGGTGGAATCACTGACCCAAGTCTTCGCCAAGGAAATGCGCGGTCGTAACATCACCGTCAACGCCGTGGCACCAGGCCCGGTCGCTACTGACCTGTTCCTGCATGGCAAGAGCGAAGAACAGATCCAGACTTTCGCCAAGATGTCTCCGCTTGAGCGTCTGGCTCAGCCAGAAGACATTTCCCGGGTGGTTTCCTTCTTGGCTGGCCCTGATTCGGCCTGGGTCAATGGGCAAATCCTGCGCGTCAACGGCGGCCTCGTTTGAGCCGTTCCATCGACCTTGAAAGGAGTGATGATCATGAGCCATCCAGGCAACACCACCGCTCGCACCGGGCAATCGAAACTGATGTTCACGCTATTTACCGCTGTCGCTGCCGCCACCGCCGCACTGGCGGCAGGTTCCAGCTTGCTGCTGAGCCTGCCGGTCTGGGCGATGTTCGTCGGTTGGGTCGCATTCTTCAGCCGCGGGTTGACCTTGCGCGATGGCTTGGTGAACCTCGGTTGTGTGCTGATGGGCATCGTCTTCGGCATGGGCGCGGCGCTGAGCATCGGTGCCCTGTCCCCCACCTTCGGCCTGTTTGCTCTGCCCATCGTGGTGTTTGTCGTGGCGATGGTCGTGGTGTCACTGCGGGCCACCCGGACGATGAACAATATCGTCGCCTACTTCCTCGGCCTGATCGCTTACTTCGCCGCGCACCTGGCACCGTCCCTGGAAAGCTTCTTTGAACTGGGCGGCGCCGCCAGCCTCGGCTCCTTTGCCGGCTGGTTGTCCCATGCCATACAACGACGACTTTCCCGTAACGCCTGAAACCACCCTCACTGTGCAGGAGATCAATACCATGAAATCCGTCATTCTAATTACCGGTGCCTCAAGCGGTTTTGGTGCACTGACTGCCCGCGCACTCGCCGACGCTGGCCATACAGTCTATGCCAGCATGCGTGAAACCCTGAGCCGCAACGCGTCACAAGTGGCTCAAGTACAGCAGTACGCCGACCAGCATCAGGTCGACCTGCGTAGCGTCGAACTGGACGTCGCTTCAAGTCAATCGGTCGAGGCCGGCGTTGCGAAAATCATTGCGGATTGCGGTCGGCTGGACGTGATCGTTCATAACGCCGGGCACATGTCCTTCGGCCCCGCCGAGGCTTTTACGCCTGAGCAGTTCGCCCAGCTCTACGACATCAACGTATTGAGCACTCAGCGGGTCAACCGCGCCGCACTGCCGCAATTGCGCAAGCAGGGTCGAGGGCTCGTGGTTTGGGTTTCGTCCAGCAGTGCACGCGGCGGTACTCCGCCTTATCTGGCACCGTATTTCGCGGCCAAGGCAGCGATGGATTCGCTCGCGGTGTCCTACGCCAGTGAGTTGGCGCGCTGGGGTGTGGAAACCTCGATCATCGTGCCGGGCGCCTTCACCAAGGGCACCAATCACTTCGTACATTCCGGCTCGCCCGCCGACCAGGCCCGCGCCGCCGAATACAATGAGGGTCCTTACGCCGGTGTACCGGATCAGGCACTCAAAGGTCTGGCGGCCCTGGAGCCGGAGGACGCGGATGTCGGTGAGGTAGCTAACGCCATCGTCGAAATCGTCGACATGCCCTTCGGCAGCCGCCCGTTCCGCCGCCATATCGACCCGTCCGAGGACGGTGCCGAAATCGTCAACGCTATGGGCGACCGGGTGCGGGCTGAAATGTTCCGCCGCATCGGCCTGGAAGACCTGCTCAAGGCCGCTATTCGCTAAAGCAATCCTACCCATTAAGCGGCCCAAGAACTCCTTGGGCCGTCATCATCGCCATCGATCGTATTGGTGCGCCACGCACTACCTTACGCCTGTCTTCAATCGGCGAGCGGCACTGATGGCATATTCAAGTGCCTGTTCGACATCCTCGAGATCAGCAGATTGAACGTGTCCGACGATATCGCGCAAATCCGAAGGATTGCAGACCGACTTTGGATCACCGGGACGACCCACTCCGCCTAATATAGGGGCCGCCGTCCATTCAGTGTTTACGGTTGCGAGTAACGCACAGGATAGTGAGGCAAGGCGATGCTCATTCGCCAAGTCGATCCCAGAAGAGTTCGAGCGATCTACACCATACAAATTCCTTGGCAACGAAATTTTCGGATGAGGAAGACCATAAGCCCCATCCTCAAATGCCATCGCATCCACCGTCAGTACCGGATCGGCAACCAATTCCTGGACAGTGATCGAATGGTCAGCGATGCGGTTGACAAATGACGTATTGGCGCCGTTTTCGAGTAGACGCCGAACCAGATACGCCAAGAGAGTTTCATGAGTTCCTACGGGGGCATAAACGCGGCAGGGCCTGTTCAGTTTCCCTTCGGACGCCTTACCGACGACCTGTTCATAGAGCGGCTCGCCCATGCCATGAAGGCATTGGAACTCATATTGCCCCGGGTAGTAGTTCTGGCCAGCGATGTGGTAAATCGCTGATAGCGTATGGGCATCGTGCGTTGCGAACTGCGGATAGATTGCCTCGGGAACAGCCAGCAGTTTGCGTGCGCAGGCAATATAGGAAACATCGGTGTACACCTTGCGGGTATAGACCGGATATCCCTCCAACCCCTCCACTTGGGCACGCTTGATTTCACTGTCCCAGTAAGCGCCCTTGACCAGCCGGATCATCAGGCGATGACGGCTTCTGCGTGCCAGATCGATCACACAGTCGATCACATAAGGGCAGCGTTTCTGATATGCCTGAATGACAAAACCTATGCCATTCCAGCCTGACAGCTCGGGTTCGAAGCAAAGCCGCTCGAGCAGATCGAGCGACAGCTCCAGACGATCAGCCTCCTCGGCGTCGATGTTCAAGCCGATGTCGTAGCGCTTGGCCAACAACGTCAATGAAAGCAGGCGCGGATAAAGCTCAGCCATCACTCGATCGTATTGCGCGCGACTGTAGCGCGGGTGCAGCGCCGAAAGCTTGATGGAGATTCCTGGCCCTTCATAGATTCCCCGCCCGTGAGAAGCCTTACCGATGGCCTGGATGGCCTGAGTGTAGGACGCCAGGTACTTTTGTGCGTCGTGCTCGGTCAAGGCGGCTTCGCCCAGCATGTCGTAAGAATAGCGAAAGCCTTTGGACTCGAATCGGGTCGCATTGGCCAGCGCTTGGGCAATGGTTTCGCCAGTGACAAACTGCTCGCCCATGACCCGCATAGCCATGTCCACGCCTTTGCGAATCAGCGGTTCTCCGCCTTTGCCGATAATGCGCGTGAGCGTTGAAGTCATGCCGGTTTCGCTGTGGGTGGAAACCAGTTTCCCAGTCAACAATAGTCCCCATGTCGCCGCGTTCACGAACAATGAGCCGCTTTTACCAATATGCGTCTGCCAGTTGCCATTGCTGACTTTGTCGCGGATCAAAGCATCTCGCGTGCCCTTATCTGGAATGCGCAGAAGCGCTTCGGCAAGGCACATCAGGGCGACGCCTTCCTGCGATGAAAGCGAGAACTCCTGAAGCAAGCCTTGAACAAGTCCCGCTCTACCGCTGGCGTTTTTCTGATTGCGCAGCTTCTCGGCGATGCCGGAGGCTAGTTTAATAGTCGATGAAGCCATCTCTTCAGATAATCGTGCCTGTTCCAACAGCATCGGCACCATCTCTTCTTCCGGCCGTCGATAGGCTGAAGTGATCGCCGCTCTGAGCACCGACTGCGGATGGATATTTTCCGCCAGATCCAGAAAAGGCTGACAAGCCGACTCCACCGGCAGCTCACCTTGTTCTTCCGGACCGCCGAGGTTGGTGCCGACCAACTCATCCAGCGTGGCTCCACCTTCGAGCTTCTCCAAACAATTGAAGAGTGCCTGCTTGATCAACCAATGCGGAGTTCGATCAATCGATGCGGCCGCAGTTTTGAGACGTTCACGGGTCAGGTCGTCGAGTTTCACGCCGAGGGTAGTCGCCATTATAAAAGCTCAGCCAAGGAAACCGTTAAAAGGAAAATGGAGCAGTCATGGACCGAATTGAAGACGTGCACAAGCGACCCTCATGGCTGCTTCAGCGCGCTACAAGGCAATGGTTGCCACCAGGTGAAATGACGCTACGAGCGCCACAACCGCGGTTACGGCATCAGCCGATAAACGCGGTATTCGCCGCTCTCATTGCAAGAGCGAAATCTTCAGAGCACCGAGCGTAAAAAGTCAGCTGTTTCAGCTTTTTCCGGACGGTCGAAGATCTGCTCGGGAGTCCCTAACTCGTGGATCTGCCCTTTATGGAAGAACGCAACACGATCTGAAACCTCGCGGGCGAATCGCATTTCATGGGTGACCACGATCATGGTCATCCCTTCATGAGATAGCATGCGTAATGTATCCAGCACCTCACCGACAAGTTGCGGATCGAGCGCGGACGTCACCTCATCGAACAACATGTAGTCCGGCGACATCGCAAGCGCACGCGCAATCGCCATCCGCTGCTGCTGTCCACCTGACAGACGCGTTGGAAACGTCGTCAGCTTTTCACCCAGGCCCACATGCCTGAGCTTTTCGACAGCGATCGCCTCGGCTTCCTGCTTCGACTTGCCCAGGACTTTTCGCGGGGCGAGCATCACGTTTTCGAGCACTGTCATATGGGGAAAGGCATTCCATTGCTGAAATACAATACCGATCTTTTGCCGAAGTTTATTGAGGTCGGTTTTTTTCGAATGGACGTGAATGCCATCGACACTGATACGACCTTGCTGGATATCTTCCAGACCATTGATACACATCAGCATGGTCGACTTGCCGGAACCCGAACCACCGATCATCGATAACACTTCGCCCTTGTTCACACTCAGGCTGACACCCTTGAGAACATGCAAGGCGCCAAAGTGTTTATGTACGTCGTCAATTTTAATCATTGTATTTGCCACCTTTTCTCAAGACGAGCGCCGAGTCTCGCAATGGGGAAGCTCATTAAGAAGTAGATCACGCCTGTAATTGTCAGAATTATCAGCGGTTCCTGAAGTCGAGTTGTGACAATTTGCGAACTGCGCAGCAGTTCGATAATGCCAATCCACATCACCAGCGAAGTGTCTTTCATGATACCGAGGGCCAAACCGATCCAGCTCGGGAACACGATCCTGGTGGCGATCGGCAACGTGATCGAGACCACTTCCTGACGCCAGGTCAAACCCAGTGATCGCGCGGCGCGACGGGTTGTCGTCGGTACTGCCGCCACTCCGCTCCTGACGATCTCGGTGCACAGTGCGGCGGCATAAACCCCGAGACAAATACACGCAACAACATAAGTTGGCCAGTGCAGGCGAAACATGCTGTTGAACGAATTGAATATCACCAATTGAATCAACAGTGGCACCGAACGGAAGATATCCAGAATCCAGCCGACGGGGGAACTTATCCACCACGCTGCACCGGCCCTTATCAGACCGAACAAAGTACCGAACAAGGTACCTATACCGACGGCAGCCAAAGTAATAGCGATTGTGACAACAGCACCCTTCAATAAAAACAGGATGTCGCTCCACGCTAATGTCCCTTCAAAAAACATGGCGCACCTCTCAATAACGAAACAGGCGCCAAGCTAATAGCCGCGCACAAATCGTGAATATTTTCGATATCAGGTAGTACAGGCAAGCAGCGACGAAGAAGAACTCAAATGTCCGATAAGTCGTGACATTAAGTTGTTGAGTAACACCCGTCAGGTCGCTCGTCAGACCAACAATAGTACCGAGAGAAGTCATCAGGATTGACCAGACCATCTGGTTAGTCATGGCATGGAACACCGCCCGCAACATCTGCGGAAGTACGATGTGCCATAGCGTCTGAGCCGCCCCCATACCCAACGAACGAGCAGCGCGGACTTGCGTTTCCGGGACGGCGGAGAAGCCGCCCCGGAACGTTTCTGCCAGATAGCCTGCGTTGTTGAACGTAATACCGAGTAAGAGTGCATAGTACGAGTCGATACCCACTCCAATGGAGCCCAGCCCGAAATACACCATGTAAATCTGAAACAGTGCCGGGGTGTTGCGCGCCGTTTCAATCCACACACTCGCCAGACCTGAAAGGGTTTTGTTACCCGATCGTTTTGCAAGCGCCAACAGCACTGCCAACACCGTACCAATTGCCATCGCAAGCGTGGCAATCTCCAGAGTGACAACCGCCCCCGATAACATATCCGGAAGCGACTCCAGAACTGGGCGCCACTGGAAGGTATAAGACATACGATTACCTTTTTACGCGAAAGGTTTTTGTTTTCCGGAACGAGTGCTCCGCTTCCTTAACGATAAGTACCTGGAATGGTCAGTTCCGGAGCTGGCCCGCCCTCTGTTCCTACCCACTTGGCATACAGCTCGGCATAACGCCCAGAGCGTACTTGGCGGTTAAGGAAAAGATTCACGTAGTTAAGCAGCCCCTGCTCCTGGCGTTGCACAAGGAACGCGCAGTAATCGGGATCGACTGGCGCATCTCCGACGATCTTCAGGCCCGGGTATTTCCCCGAGCTGATCACGTGGGTGGCGATTGTCGCGGTGGTGTACGTCGCATCGATCTTCTTCTGGCTGAGCGCCAGAAAGCTGTCCGATTGGGACTGATAGGTCAGCAGCTTGGTTGCCGGGTCATTGAATTTCTGCACCGTCTCTTTCAGAGCAGCCGTTTCGTACGCCCCTGCCGGGCCTCCCACCGTATGTCCCTTGATGTCAGCGGCGCTTTTAATGCCGGAGTCTTCGCGGGCCAGAATGATGGTCTTGAAGACGAAATAGGGAATCGAGAAGCCGATCGTCCTTGCACGCTCCAGCGTGTCGGAGGCCACGGCGATACCAACATCGGCTCGTCCCGACAGCACTGCTGGGATGCGGTCTGGGTCCGGGGTGTCGACGATTTCAGCCTTCACGCCAAGGGCGGCAGCTAGATCATTGCAATAGTCGACGTCGAAGCCGATCGGTTTGTTGTCCTTGTCCCGGGCGCCGTTGGGCGGAAAGTCGAGCTCCACGGCACAGCGCAGCTTGCCCGACGAAATGATGTCGTCCAACTGGTCTGCATGAACCGCGGTGGTACCCAAAGCAGCAAAGGCCGTGGCCAGGATGAGTTGGTTGATGCGCATTTTTGTTCCCCTCGTTTGTTGGCTGAACTCAGAAACAAGACATGCTGATTTTAGCGTATCTTGGATATCGTATACGTATTATCGGGGCAGTAAAATTACAACTCTTAGATCATTATTGTTGGTATCACTGGACTAGAAAACCGTAGGTAAGTGGATCTGTCTCGTCGATGATCCAGTTGGCGAAGCCGCAGATATGAGCCTTACCGCTCACTTCAGGGATGACCGCGTCCAAAGGGCCTACCTTGGTTTCGCTGAGCACGCGGCCTTTGAACACAGTTCCGATGATGGACTCGTTAACCAATGCATCGGCGGCCGACAGCTCGCCGCGCAGATAGAGTTGCGCGACTCGGCCCGCGGTGCCGGACCCCGTCGGCGATCGGTCAATCGCCCGATCCGCATAAACACAGCAGTTGGCCTGGGTTGAACCCTCGTGACGAGGATCGCCATACACCATGACGCCGTACACGTCATTGAATTCAGGGATTTCAGGATGGATGAAGGAGCCTCGGGCATTGACAGCGGTTTTGATTTCATAGCCGAACTGGGTGATCGTCGACAGGTCTTTCTCACGAATGGCAATATTGTGTGGCCGGCCATCAACGTAAAAGTAGGTCGCACCACCGTAAGCGATATCACCCGTTACCTTGCCGAAGGTCGGCGTGGTCACCGTCACGTCCCGCTCGAAGATGAATGACGCCACATTTACAAAACGTACTGCCCCTACCCGATTGCCATCCCACTCGACAAACGCCTCGATGAACCCGCAAGGAGCGTCGATACCCACGCGGGTCTCAGGGGATTTGCGCTCGATCCAACCCAATTCAACGGCAGCCGTTGCCAGCGCGATGACACCGTGCCCGCAGTGAGGGCTGTAGCCCATATTGTTGAGAAAAATAATGCCGAAATCGGCCTCTTCACTCACCGGTTCGGTGAGAAACCCACCGTACAGATCCTTGTGACCACGAGGTTCAAGCATCAAGGCACGTCTGTAATGGTCGGCGTTCTTTTGCAGCCAGGCGCTGCGCTCGACAATGGTTGCGCCGACCACTTTGGGGAGTCCCTGGGTAACGAGGCGGAATGTTTCCCCGCTCGTGTGCAGTTCAACCGTGGCAAATGATCGTTCGTACTGCATTCTTATTCTCCATATCTCAGCGTTCGAAAGCGGTTCATAGCATGGACTAATCGCAATTTCAGATATGGTATACGATAAACGAATAGCGTCAACTATCAAATTGATCGGCGCCGTCCATCGCGGCAACACCAAGAGGCGAATAAAGCGGATGTCTATAAAAAACAAAAAAAAACGGCGAGACACGTAGTGCCACAATGTCGTTGACAGCAGATAGATGGTATACGATATTCGATAAAACATTAGGTAATAGTTGTATGACCCATTCAGAAATCGATCTCCCGGCAGTGATCGGCTACGTAACGCCACTGAGCGCACAGCCCGGGGAGTTGCTCGAATTCAAAATTTCCTCGACGGGTGATCGGGACATGCGCGCCAAAGTCGTCAGGCTGGACTGCTGCGATCCCAATCCACATGGCCCTGGCCTCAAAAGCACGGAAGTGGATTTCGGCCTGGAGCAAAGCTATCGCGCGACCGAGCAAAAGACCCACCTCGGATCATGTGCAATCGGCCCCCTGCCCTTCCTCTGCGACGCACGCAACCTGACGCTGTCGCTGCTCATCAAACCCACACTGTTCAGCACCACCGACCAGGTTATTTGTTCGCTGCAGAATGAGGCTGGGACGACGGGCTTCGCATTAGCGCTCAATCAAGGAGCGCTGCTTTTGAAAAGGCTGGGAATGCCCACCGGCCAAAAGCTCGACGTGCTTCTGGAAAGCAACCGATGGAGCCACTTGGAAATCTGCTTCGGCCTGCAAGACGTCATCATCCGTTCGACGCCCATGGGCAGTCGAAAAACCGCCGAATCCAGTACCCGGCTGGAGGGGCTTCATGCCACTCTCAAGAACTGCGGTCACCTCTGTCTCGCTGCAATCTGGAGCGGCCATCCTGTCGATTGCTTCAACGGTTCCATCGAAGCGCCCTGCCTGCGCAGCTCCTCGTTTGCCGCGACAACTGACACTGAAGTCCTCGCGCGCTGGTCTTTCGCAAAGGATGTGCACAAGCAAACGGTTGGAGATGACATTGATCCTTCGCGCCATCTGAACTTGGTCAACATGCCGATGCGCGGCGTGCGGTCTTCGGGATGGACCGGTCGAAACATGGACTGGAAATCCGCGCCTGATGAATACGCAGCCATCACTTTTCACGCCGATGACCTGAGTGACTGCCAATGGAGCACGACCCTGGCAGTACGAGTGCCCGCAGGTGTGCCATCTGGAGTCTACGGCCTAATCGTCGACAACCCGTCAGGCAGCGACACCATTCCCTTCTACGTTCTGCCTGGCGCAGACACGCCCCGCCGAAAAATCCTCTTCCTGGCACCCACATTCACCTACATGGCCTACGCGAATCATGCTCGCGGAACATTCTTAGGCGCGTTGCAAAACCGGGTCAGAGAATGGAATGCCTATCCGCATAACCCGGATGTGGTCGGAGCCTTCGGCTACTCAAACTACAACCGCCACCCGGATGGCTCAGGGATAACCCTTTCGTCCCGGCTGCGGCCGATCATGACAATGCGCCCGGCCTACCTGGTCTACCCCGACGAGAATGGCTCGGGCATGCGCGGCTTTGCATCGGACTCACACCTGACCGACTGGTTGAGAGCCAAAGGCTTTGAGTTCGATGTCATCACTGATGAAGACCTCGACCGTGAAGGCGTCGATGCCCTGGCGCACTACGATGTCGTGCTGACCGGCACGCAGCCTGAATATCACACACGCCGCACGCTGGAAGCCTTGATCGCTTATCGCGAAGGCGGGGGAAAATTGATGTACCTCGGCGGCAACGGCTTCTACTGGAAAATCGGCCGCGACCCAAACCACCCGCACATGATCGAGGTGCGTCGGGCGGAAGGCGGCATGCGAGTTTGGGCCAGCCAGCCCGGCGAGTATTACCACCAACTCGATGGCGAGTACGGGGGGTTGTGGCGCCGTAACGGCATCGCACCTCAAAAAGTCGCCGGAGTGGGCTTCACCGCTGAAGGCGCATTCGAGGGGACGTATTACGTGCGCACCCCGGAATCGTTACGCACTGAATTGGCTTTCCTGTTCAAAGGCATCCCTCCCGAACAAAGAATCGGCGACTTCGGTCTTTCGGGAGGCGGCGCTGCCGGCTTCGAGATCGATCAGGTCTGCTCGGACCTGGGAACCCCGGACTTCGTAACGGTGATTGCCGCCTCCGAAGGTCATGGCCCGACCTTTGAAACCACCTTCGAAGAGCTGCTGCTTCCGGGCGTCTTTGACGGTGGCCCGCGACCTTACGGTGGCATCCGTTCCAACATTATCTACGGCATTGACGAGAACGGCGGCGGCTTGTTCTCGGTCGGGTCCATCACGTTTTGCGGCAGCCTGTCGCACAACCACTACGACAACAACGTATCGCGCCTGCTGGAAAACTGCCTGCGCAAATTCCTCGCGGCTTCAAGCAACACTGATGACCCTCCGCCCTACTCATCCTGCTCCGACCTTTCCTTCAAAAAGTGATTGACGCCATGACAGACGAACACCGTGTAGTGCACATGGACTTCGACGAACTCACAGCGCTACTGAAGGAAATCTTCATAAGCCATGGAACGTCCGCGTTCGTCGCCGACACTCTGGCCGCCAATTGTGCAGGCTGCGAGCGAGATGGCACCCTCAGTCACGGCGTCTTCCGCATGCCCGGTTATGTGGCCTCGCTAAAGACTGGATGGGTGGATGGACAGGCTGAACCCGAGGTGAAGGCTGTCAGTCCCTCATTCATCCGTATCGATGCCCGCAACGGATTCGCCCAACCAGCCCTGGCCGCCGCCGCGGGTGCAATTGATGAAGCGATCGAGCGCACTGGCGTGGTCGTTGTTGCCATCCGCAACTCCCATCACTTCAGCGCACTTTGGCCAGACATGGAACCGTTTGCCCGCAAAGGAATGGTCGCGATCAGCTTCGTCAACGGTCTGGCCAATGTCGTCCCGCATGGCGGACACACTGCGGTTTTCGGTACCAACCCGATTGCCTTTGCGATGCCGGTCGCCGACGCCGATCCGCTTGTGGTGGATCAGGCAACCAGCGTCATGGCCAACGGTGAAGTCCTGCTTCATGCGCTAGACAACCTGCCACTTCCGCCCGGAACCGGTGTCGACAGCGCAGGTGCCGCCACCACCGACCCGCATGCGGTACTGGCCGGCGGCGCGCTGAATACGTTTGGCGGCTACAAGGGTTCCTCGATTGCACTCATGGTCGAATTGTTGGCAGGCGCATTGACCGGAGGGCAATTGTCGTTTGAGAACGACTTCGGCCATTGCGTTGGCGCGCAGACACCAAAGGCCGGGCAGCTGTTGATCGTTATCGATCCGGATCGCGGCGGCTCAACCGATTTCAGTCGACGTGCGGCATTTCTGTGCAAGCGATTAGTCGAGGCGGGACAGGATCGGCTGCCAGGCGAACGACGCTACAAGAACCGGCACACCGCACAGACCCTCGGCATTCCCCTTGCGAAAGACACCTTGGCGGACCTGCTTCACCTAGTCACCAATAGCACCACGCTGGTCCCCTGACCTTCACCACAGACACATTTAACCCACATCACAAGCACTATTCTGGAACAGACATGAGCAACCCATCGCGTGACACCGACAAACTGAAATTCCATCGATCGCTGGCCCCTTTACACATCGATCAACTGGTGGCGCTTTTTCAAACCGAATGGTGGACCAAGGGACGCAACAAAGCAGACGTGGAAAAAATGCTGCAATCGGGCGGCCCCCTTTTCGCTTTCATCGACCCGCACAACGACGAACTCGTCGCGTTCGCGCGAGCGATGACTGATGGTGTCTACAAGGCGATGATCTTCGACATTATCGTCAAGGAGACGTGGCGCGGAACGGGCCTTGGCAGTGTATTGATGAACACCGTGCTGAACGATCCAGCGCTGGTAGGCATCAAACATCGCGAACTCTATTGCCTGGATGACATGGCCCCTTTCTATGAGAAATGGGGCTTTGCCACCGCCGCGGCCGGCCTGAACTTCATGCGAAAATCCGAAGGATAATTCCGACGCCCACCGCGCTCCCATCAAAGGGAAAAACACTTGGCGCTGAAGGCTTCCAGATTCTGCGCAGGCGCACGCCCGGCGACCATCTGTGCGATGACTGCGTTAAATCGAGGTAATTTTGGATGAATACGCAACTCTTAAAACCAATTCGCCGTAACAAGAGCTACGGCGATGCCCGGCATGTAACGTTAGGGGGCTTACTTGCGGATGCTATTCAAAAGCGACTCGCAAGCTTTGGTGATGTGTTGATGCAGCAACTTGGCGGCTTTATCTGCATCGCCCTTGCGGCAAGCCGCGAGGATTTGCCGATGCTCGCGATCATCCACCCCGGTGCCACCGGAAAGCGTCAGCTGAATTCTCAGATAGCGCTCGATTCGGTCGTTGACCGAGCGGATCAGGTTCATCAGGAACGGCCGGTTGGCATCTTCATAGAGGCAGGAATGAAACTGCCAGTTGAGTTCCGCCCAGCGCGCCACGTTCGTCTCTTGCGCGAACTCGTCGCAATACTGCTCGGCTCGCTTAAAGGTGGCTTCGGTCATCAGCGGCACGGACAGCTTCAGCGCACTGGACTCCAGCATCGCCCGAACTTCGAAAATTTGCGCGATTTCCGGCTCTGAAATGCTTTTGACGACAGCGCCTCGGTTGCGTTGGAACTCGACCAGCCCCTCGGCTTCGAGCCGTTTAAGTGCCTCGCGCACCGGAATTTTACTGACATCGAAAAGCTTGGCGACGTCGTCCTGGCGAATCGGTTCGCCTTCGTCGAAGTCGCCAGTGATTATCGCCTCTCGAATGTGATTGGCGATGATGTCGGACGCCGTTGGCGCGGAGCCAAGTGACGGCAGATCTGCAGGACTTAGGGGCAATTTGAACTCCATGTGTGCAATCGGGAAGCCACGATCGAATAACGTATTCTATATCACATCGCAGCTCACCACCGGCCAGTCTGTCAGGTGACTCAGCCTCGCCGGGGTCGCTGACGCGCACCATCAACTCCTAAAAACGCGTTGACAACGCCATAAACGTATACGATATTCAATCTAGAGTTTGACTCATCCGGTGTCAAGCGGCGAACCACAGGGTTCGCGCTTCACCTCTACCAATAAAAACAACAGGAGATGCCCTGCATGCAAAACCCGAAAAAAAACGCAGGCGACAAATCGCAAACATACAGAGGCACTGACGAAGTCCGCGGCCACCAGCAGCGCGCACAGAAAACCGCTGAGCGTGACAACGTCAGATCCGTCCTCCACGACCTGATGTGGGCACCCACCGCCAATGAACACATGCTGATACTTTGATACGGGTCTGACGCCCCCGCGCCTTTGAACCTCGCGGTTCAAACACTCAAGAGAACCCTGGAATGCCGATAGTAAGAATCGAAATGCTCGCTGGGCGACAAGACGAGAAAAAACACGAACTGGCGCGCGAGATTACCGCTGCCTTCGCCAGAGTCCTGGGGTCCGCCCCGAAGGACGTCACCATCACCTTCACCGATGTGATGGCGTCCGACTGGGTGATTGCCGGGGAGCCGCTCAGTGCTTCCGTCACTGCATGCCCGCCGTCGCCTCAGCGGTAAAACGGCTCATTGAATTCCGGTTTCGGATTGAAAACGGTCAATCCCGAAAGCGCTGTGCTTACCCTCATCCAATATCGAGTGTCTCTTATGTATTTGAATGCCCAACAACTGGCCGACGCACTGCCCTGGGACGCGCTGATGGGTGCGTTGTCCGATATCTTCACCCGCCCCGTGAACTCCCCTGTGCGTCACCACCACAAAATCGAAGTACCAGGCGACCCCGCCGCCATGCTGCTACTGATGCCGGCCTGGATCGAGGGTGAGTACCTGGGGGTCAAGCAAGTCACCGTGTTCCCTGGCAACAATGCCAAAGGTCAGCCGGGCCTCAGCAGCCACTATCTTCTGAGCTGCGCAAAAACCGGTGTACCGCTGGGCCAGTTTGACGGCAACGAACTGACGGCCCGTCGCACCGCCGCCGCCTCCGCCCTGGCCTCACGTTATCTGTCACGTGCCAACTCGAAACGCTTGCTGATGGTCGGGGCTGGCCGCATGGGCCGTTATCTGGTCAGTGCGCACCGCTCGGTTCGCGACCTTCAGGAGGTGCTTGTCTACGATCTAAACATCGAGGCAGCAAAAGCATTCGCCAGCGACCTCCGCGCCCAGGGACTCCAGGCGCAAGCGGTGACACTCCAAGAGCTGCCCACTGCTGTGGCGGCCGCCGACATCATCAGCTGCGCGACGTTGGCCACCGAACCGGTGATCAAGGGCCAGTGGTTACAGCCGGGGGTGCATCTGGATCTGGTCGGCAGCTTTACCCCTGTCATGCGCGAAGTCGACGACGATGTCGTGGCACGCTGCAGCATTTTCGTCGATACCCGCGAAGGTGCTCTCGCAGAGACCGGTGACCTGATCCAGCCAATTCGCAACGGCGTCATCACCGAAGCCGATGTCATCGCCGAGTTCAGCGAACTGTGCGCTGACAAACATGCCGGCCGCTCCGCCCTCAAGGACCCGGCCCAGGCCATGACAATGTTCAAGTCGGTTGGCGCGTCAGTAGAAGATCTCGCGGCGGCGATCTTGGCTTACCAGCGGAGTTCGACTACCAACTGACCCATGACGCGTTCAAGCATGAATAATCTGTGGCACCTGGAAGTACGTCGAATCAATTGATGATTCATGTTCACAACACCTTTGCGTAAATCAACGTTCTCTCGGTGGATGCCTGAAGGGATACTGACGACCGTAAGTGTGGCGCACCCATGACCACTCGAAGCCTGTTGCCGGATTGAAATAGCTTCAATCCGGCCATTCATGAGGACTCTCGATGCAAGCTGATTTCGCTGCCTGGTCCTGGACCGCTGGTCAAGGTATTGACGGATTACAACTGATCCGCAAACCCCTTGTGCAGCCTGGCCCAGGTGAGGTTCTGCTTGCCAACCGAGCGCTGGCGCTTAACCCGGTGGACTGGAAAATCATCGAATGGGGTCACCCTGCCTGGAACACCGGCCATGTGCCCGGCGTGGATGGCATGGGCGTAGTGGTTGCCTGCGGTACTGGAGTGCCAATCAAACCGGGGACTCGCGTGGCGTATCACCAGTCACTGGAGCGCGATGGCAGTTTTGCCGAGTTCTGTTTGCTCGATTGGGCGACCGTAATGACGGTGCCGGCAGCGCTAGATGACGCCATCGCCGCGTCATTCCCCTGCCCCGGCCTGACAGCCTGGCAAGCATTGGACAAAGTTCCGGTTAGCGTGCCGAGTGACATGTTGGTAGTCGGTGCAGGTGGCGCGGTGGGCCTGCTATTGGTACAACTGGCAGTGCAACGTGGTTGCCGGGTGTGGGCCACGGCGGGCACAAAGCATCATGCGAACTTGAAAGCGCTGGGTGCCGTTGGAGTATTCGACTACCAGGACCGCAACTGGCAGCAAAACCTTCAAGCTAGCCTGGGTGAGCGTCGCCTCAAGGTTGTTTTCGATACTGTCAGTGGCGCGCATGCAGCGGCCCTGGCACCTCTGCTGGGTTATAACGGTCATCTGGTGTGTATTCAGGATCGACAGGAAACTGCACCGCTGCCGGCCTTCAGCACCGCGATTTCCCTGCATGAAGTTGCACTCAACAGCTTCCATTCCTACGCAAGCCTGGGCGATCGACAACTGCTTCGAGACGCTGGCGAACACCTCCTCGAAAGCATGCTGGGCGGTCGCCTGACAATACCTGAACGTCGAATCTTTGATTTTCGTAACCTTCCTGAAGCCCTGCTGGCTCTCAAGCAAGGTGGCGAAGGTGGAAAATGGATTGCCCTGTTGAACGAGTCAGGCGTCACGCCTTCCGGACAGCCGTAAAAAGAAATCGCCCGAGGCTCTTTTAGGGAGCACTCGGGCGACAGATCAGCATGACCGAACGGAGGCGCTCTGGTTATACCTCCGCGAGATTTTCCTTTTTCTCCAACCAATCGATCATCAGCTCCCCCCAAGCGATGTCCGCTTGCAGCGCGTCTTTGGCCTTGGTCGAGTCTCGGGTGCGCAAACCTTCCAGTACTTCGAAATGCTTGTGTTTGGCACTGGCCAGCTCCCGCTTGGGGACCTCGGCGTGAAACCGGCTCAGCAGCGGCCCCATGATAACCCACATATTTTCGAGTGTTTTCGACACCACGGGCATGCGTGCCGCAGAGATCAACCCGAAGTGAAACTCCCGGTTGAGCAACGCCGCTTGTTTGTAATCGACCGTTACCGCTTTCTGGAACGCATCCTGAATGGCTTCGAGTTTCTCCAGTTCAGGTCGGGTGATCCGCTGGGCCGCTACACCCGCCGCCTCGCCTTCCAGCAAATGGCGGATCAGCTGGATTTCACGCAACTGGCTGACCGTCAGCTCCGGCACATAAATCGAGGTCGCGGCTTTCATGTCTAGCGCATGGTCGCTGACCAGACGGAAAATAGCTTCCCGCACGGGGGTGATCGAAACACCGAACTCTTCGGCCAGTGTGCTGATGCGCAACCGGTCTCCGGGTTGGTATTGCCCGTCCATCAACGCGGTGCGGATGATGGAATACACCCGTTCGCTCAAGTTGCCTTTATCAATGGGCTTATGCACGGTCACTGTTACTCGATCTCCATGGTCGATTACTGTGCGTCGGGCGACAGACTTGTGAATCTGCCGTCCTGAAACGTCGATAACGCATCATACATCATCAACTTGCGCCTGCCACTCCGGCTGACGACTCGCTTATATGCGTGCATCGCGCCGACCGACGCCTTGCAACAACACCGCGATGACGATAATCGCGCCTTTGATGATCTGTTGTGGATAGGCCGGCACACTCAGCAAGTTCATGATGTTGCCGATCAACCCCAACACCAGCACACCCACGACGGTGTAGAAAATCGTGCCTTTGCCACCGGACAGCAGTGCCCCTCCGATCACGCAAGCGGCGATGGCGTCCAGTTCCAGGGCCATGCCGGCGCTGGGTGTGGCTACACCTGAGCGCGAAGCAATCACCACCCCGGCCAATGCTGCCAGGCCGCCGCAAATACCATAGGCGGCCAGTTTGTAGCGCTCCACCGGAATACCCGCCAGGCGCACAGCGGTTTCATTGCTGCCACTGGCAATGGTCAGGCGGCCATAGGCGTTGTAGCGCAGGATCAAGGCAAATACCACCGTCACCAGCCCCGCCAGCCACACCGGCCACGGGATCCCCAGCACGCCGTCGGCCAACCGGCCGAAATCACGTAACAGCTGGGCACTGACCAGTCTGTCATCCAGCCGTTGTGGCTGACCGTTGGACAGGATGAACGCAAGGCCACGAGCAACCGTCATCATGGCCAGCGTCGCGATAAAAGGGGCCATGCGGAAGTACGCGATAAAGGTGCCTGTCACCAGTCCCATCAGGACACCGGCCGCCACCGCAATCGCCACAGCCAGCAGCAACCCGAAACCACCTTCAACCGGAAGCACATTGAGGGTCATCGCAACCACGATTCCACCCACGGCAGCGACCGAGGCAACGGACAAATCGATGCCCGCTGTCAGGATCACAATCAACATGCCGATGCTGACCAGCAGCAACGGTGTCAATTGGCGCAACAGGTTGCCGAGGTTCTGATACGTGAAGAAGTCCGCCGAGAGCACGCTGGCGACGACGGCCAGTACCACCAGCATCACCAGCGCGTTGTGTTCTAGAAACAGACGCTGTAACGAACGACGGCCTGCCCGGCTTTCTCGAGCGTGATTGTTTTCCTGCAAAAGCTCGGCCGTGGCCAGCTTGGAATTAGGGTTACTCATGGTGCTCGACTCCCATTGCCAGGCAAATCATTTCTTGTTCTTTAATGCGCTCGCCCACCAGTTCGCCAGCGATCGCGCCTTCTCGCATCACCAGCACGCGATCACACATGCCGATGATTTCAATCATTTCCGAAGAGACCATGATGATCGCCACGCCCTGTTCAGCGAGGTCATTGATGACCCGGTAGATTTCCGTTTTCGCGCCCACATCCACGCCACGGGTAGGCTCGTCGAGAATCAGCACGCGGCAGCCCGCATCGACCCACTTCATCAGGGCGACTTTTTGTTGATTACCCCCTGACAGGTCACCGACCAACTGCTCGATCGAATGCGTCTTGACGGCCAGTTGCTGGCGCAAAGCTTCGATACCCTGGGTCTCCCGGCCATTGGCAATCCAGCCCATACGCCCGGTATAAGGACTGTCGGGACGCAGCGCGCCGTTGACCCGTATAGACATCTCCAGCAACACACCTTGTTGCTTGCGGTCCTCGGGCAACAGGCCGATGCCATTGGTAATGGCTTCCCGTGGTGTTCGGTTGTGGATCTCCCGGCCATCGAGGTACAGCGCGCCGGAGGTTTTCCGATCAGCCCCGAAGATCGCGCGCATGGTTTCGGTACGTCCGGCACCGACCAGCCCACAAAAGCCGAGGACTTCTCCCGCCCTTACCTCAAAGCTCACATCGCGCACCAGACGTCCCGCGCACAGGTGCTCGACTTTCAGCAACACCTCGCTGATGCATGGAGTGCGCGGAGGGAACAGGTCACTCAGTTCGCGACCAATCATCATCTCGATCAATCCACGCTCGGTAATGTCAGCCAGTTCCAGTGTTCCGACCGTCTTGCCGTCCTTGAGCACCGTGGCGCGATCGCAGATCCGGAAAATTTCATCCATGCGGTGCGAGACGTAAACAATGCACGCGCCCTTGCGGCGCAACTCATCGAGGATTTTGAACAGTTTTTCCGCCTCGTGAGAGGTGAGCACCGCCGTCGGCTCATCGAACACCAGCACCGACGAATTGCGCGACAGTGCCTTGCAGATCTCCACGGCCTGTTGATAGGCCACCGGTAAACTGCCGACCGGCTGACGCACATCGATATCGCTGAAACCCAGCTCATCGAGAATCGTCCGGGCTTTTTCGCGCATCGCCGTCCACTGCACGAAACCCTTGCTCTTGCCCAGATCGTCGATGCAAATGTTCTCGGCCACCGACAAATGCGGGGCCAGGGCAAACTCCTGGTAGATGATCGAAATACCCAGCTTGAGTGCATCGCCGGGGTTGCGGATATCGACTGTTTCACCGTTCAGGCTGACCCCGCCCGCATCGCGTACATAGGCGCCGGAGAGGATTTTCATCAAAGTTGATTTGCCTGCGCCGTTCTCACCCATCAGCGCGTGGATTTCACCTGCGCGGGCCGAAAAACTGGCACTGTTCAGCGCGCTGATACCGCCGAACTTCTTCGAGATGTCGAGCATCTCCACGGCTGGTTTGTGCATCGCATTCATTCTGTTCACCGTCTATAAACTGTCGCCATTCCAGCTGTGACCGCCGCCCGAAATCGCAGCGGTCACAGGCCGTTTCACACTCGCGAAATCACTTCATCGCGGTTTTGATCTGCTCGATCGAACGGAAAGGTGGAACGGTCGCGGTAGACGGCGGCAGGCTGTCTGCCTTGATGTAGGTGTCGACGTTGTCCGGTGTGATCAGCGTGACCGGGAAGTACGAGGCCAGCGGCAGGTTGTTGGCATTCAGGCCCTTGTCGAGCATCTGATGGATCAATTCGATGGCGGCCACTCCGGTTTCCGAACCACTGTTGGTGGCGGTGACCAGCAATTTGCCTTGCTTGATCAAGTCCAGCGCCACACGAAAACTGCCGGCACCGGACGCGACCATCACACCGTTTTTCCTGCCGGCATTCTCCAGGGCATTGATCGCACCAATGGCAATGAAGTCGTTCTCTGCCAGGACCAGGTTGAGCTTGTCCCCCTGGGACGAAAGAATGTCTTCCGTGGCCGCCAGACCCCCTTCTTCGGTCCAGTCACCACGGCCCCACGCCAGCACATTGAAGCCGCCTTCCGGCCAGTTGAAGCTGCCCTTGGCCTTGACTTGCTGGAACAACTTGAAGCCCTTGAGCATCGCATCTTCCCTGGACAGCCCGAGCTTGCGCTCTTCGGAACGGGCATAGACGATCCCGGAAATCATGCCGTTGAGCCGGCTTTCGGAAGTGGAGTTGCCCATCACCCCAATGACCATCGCCGCATTGATTACCTTCGCCGGGTCGGTCTTGGCGGCAACGTAACGCCCGGCTTCGAAACCACTGCCGTAGGGATTGCCGGTGCTAGTGGTGATCACCGGCGCGCGTGCGTCCGGGGCAGTACCGACGGTGATCACCGGAATCCCGGCCGCCACCGCCCGCTCGACATCCGATACCGAACCGAGAACATCGGTTGGGTCAATTACGATCAGATCGACGCCCAGGGTGATGAAGTTATCGACCTGTGCACTCTGCTTGGCGACATCGCTGTCCGCCACTTGCAGCTCGATGTCGTAGTTGTACTGTTTGGCGATGGTTTTGGCGTCGTCAATCATTGAAACAAACCAAGGGTTACCCAAGGTGATTTCAGTCCAGCCAATGCGCAGGCGCTCGCCCTTCTTTTTCAGCGGCAAGGCTTTGTTGATCGAGGTGCGATCCGGCATGTCAGGGTCAACCACCCCCGACAACGCGGTGTTGGGCATCAAGCTATAGATTTCATGCTTGGGCGCAGCCCACGCGTGATTGGCGATAAGGCTCGCCAGAGCCAGTGTGGCGATCGAACGGACAGCTGACAGCTTCATAATTATTATTCTCCAGTGCGCTGATTTTGATCGGTGATGCAGGTGCTGTGTCGAACAGCACCGGTGTCGGGTTGGCGGCTCAGTCCTGCAAATCGATCCACGCCGATTTGAGTTCCGAGTACTTGTCCAGGGCGTGCAGTGACCGGTCACGGCCATTGCCCGATTGCTTGTAACCACCAAACGGCATGGTGATATCGCCGCCGTCGAAACAGTTGACCCAGACGCTGCCGGCGCGCAGCGAGCGGATGATCGAATGGGCACGCGACAGGTCGCTGGTCCAGAGACTGGCCGCCAGGCCGAAGGGCGAATCGTTGGCGATGCGCACCGCGTGCAGATGATCCGTGGCGCTGATCACCGACAGCACCGGCCCGAAGATTTCCTCACGGGCAATGGTCATGTCGTTGGTGACGTTGTCGAAGATCGTCGGCGGGATGAAGAAGCCGTCGGCCAACGCACCGCTGGCACGCTCGCCACCCAGGATGATGCGAGCGCCCTCCTCCGAACCTTTCTTGATGTAGCCCAGTACGCGGTCCATCTGTGACTTGTCGACCATCGCGCCCAGTTGCGTGGCCGGGTCGAGCGGGTCACCAACGGCGATGGTCCGCGCGACCTTCAATACTTCGGCGACAAACTCGTGGCGAATGCCCTCCTCCACGATCAACCGCGACGGCGCCACACACACTTCGCCCTGGTTGAAAAACATCGATTTGGCCGCAGTGGCGGCGGCTTTCTCCAGATCGCGGCAGTCATTGAGAATGATGTTCGGGGTCTTGCCGCCGCACTCCAGCCACACCCGCTTCATGTTCGACTGACCGGCGTATTGCAGGAACAGTTTGCCGACTTCACCCGACCCGGTGAACACCAGCGTATCGACATCCATGTGCAGGCCAAGCGCACGGCCAGCAGTTGGACCGAACCCCGGCAGCACGTTGAACACACCCGGTGGAATGCCGGCCTGCGCGGCCAGTTCGGCGATGCGCAGCGCGGTCAGCGGCGACTGTTCGGCGGGTTTGAGAATCACCGAGTTGCCCATCGCCAGCGCCGGGGCAACTTTCCACATCGCCATCAGCATCGGGAAATTCCACGGGGTCACGGCGGCGACCACGCCGATGGCTTCACGGGTAATCATGCCCAGCGCGCCCGGTCCCGACGGAGCGACTTCGTCGTAGACCTTGTCACAGCATTCGGCGTACCACTGCAGGCACTCGAGCACCGCATGCACGTCGAAACCGGCGCTTTCGGACACCGGTTTGCCCATGTCCAGCGTCTCCAGCAACGCCAGTTCGGTCATGTGCTGCTCGAACAAAGCGGCGAAACGCAGCAGGACTTTTTTGCGTTCCTTGGGCGCCAGTTGCGACCACACGCCGCTGTCGAATGCCTGCCGGGCCACCTTGACCGCGAGGTCGACATCTTCAGCCTGGCAGGACGCCACGTGGTTCAGCACTTGGCCGTTGCGCGGGGAAATGTTGGCGAAGGTCGCGCCGCTCAACGCGTCGACGAACCGGCCGTCAATGAAGGCTTGCCCTGGCAGTTTCAGGGCGGCGACACGCTGCTGAACCGCAGCGATATCAACGAGAGTGTTCATGCTGTTGCGTCTCCTGTTTCTTGTTTTAGGCGTAGGCGCCCGACGACGATATATCATGCATTATTAGAATCGCAAGCGAAGAAATGCCCTGATTCAGGGGTTTTTCTTCACAACTGCTGTTCGTTTAAACCGCGTAATCCTTAGAAACTGACCTCGGTTTTCAGGCCAAACACCACCACGCTTTTATCCCCGCTCAACCCACCGGGATTGGCCACGTATTGCACATTCGGTCGCAGCGTCAGGGCTGGCGTCACGCTGATGCCGTAGTACAACTCCACCGGGTATTCGGTGTCCGGCGCCGGTTGGGTGTAAGCGTTTTGCTGACGGATACGCTTGGCGGATTGTTCATTCACCTCAAGACGACCGATCGCTAGGCCGATCTCATCCTGAGGGCGCGCGGCAAACGGACCGCTGATAAACGCGCCGACGTGAAAGACTTTTTCCACGTAGGACACGTCGCGATCCGACTGGATGAAGTTGGCGAACAGGGTCAGGCCGCGAACGCTGTTGTCCGGGTCCTGATAAACCCGTTGCTCGGCCATCGCGTAATACCCGCTGGCCTGATCGTGCTGATCCGGCGCATTGCCGGTCAGGCCGATGGGCTGGCCATTGATGTCGTGATAGACATCGTTGAAATCACCGGTATTGCGCCAGATCCCCGCCCGATAGCTGCCGGGCAGACCGTTCAGGGTCGGCGTCCACGCCAACTCGCCAACCGCCAGATAACCGGTGGTGCCCGAAGGACTGCCGAAGTTCAGGCCCTGGGCGTTTTCGGTGAAGCGAGGGTTGACCTGGTACAGCGAGGCATTGAGCGACAGCTCGTCAGTCAGTTTCGCCGCCACCGCAGCCCCCCACTGGCTGACGGGCCAGGTGAACCAATTGGGAGTGATGTAACCCGGCACCGTGCCGCAGAACGTCAGGTTTTGAAACTTGCAGGAAAACGGGAACACATCGCCACTCATTGGCAAGCGCCCGAGTTTCACCACCAGTCGATCATCCAGCAGCGCCTGCTGGTAATAGAACTGCACCAGGCGGGTAACGCTGCCGTAGCCGTAGATTTCCTGGGCAGCCAGCAACGTGTTGGTCCCGGCCTCGGCGGTCAGACTTTCGCCATTGCGGTTGCTCAAGGTCATGCGAAAACTCGCCCCTTGCCAGCCCACCAACTTCTGCAGATCAAAGTTGGTATCAATCATCAACTGATCGCTGTAAGTCCCTTTGTGCTCGTCGCCGCCCTGGGTGTTGTAGGCCAGTTCGTTAACGTAGGTCAGCTGAAAATCCACGCCCTGCTCATGCAAGCGAGTGCGTTCGCCGTTCCAGTCCCCCAGCAGAAAATTATTCGGCGAGTAACTGGCCGCATGGGCACCCGGCAATGCGCAGGCGCTCAAAAGTCCAACGGCAACTATCGTTTTGTTGGTCATTATTGTTGTTCCCGAAACTGTTTTTATTGTTGGTCTTAGTGTTTTTCGAGCATGCAAAACCCCGCCAACCCAACTGACGGGTCGGTCAAACTGTTTTCTTTAGAACCTGGTGACAGAGACTTCGGTTAGAAACACATTCTGACGATGTCGGCGACCTCCTCTTTGCTGTTGATTTTCTTCGGATGACAGGCCAGGTCCTGGTTGAAACTGGTCCAGACGGTTTGGGCAAACGCTTCAATCTGCTCCGGGCGCAGACCATAGCTGCGGAACGTGTCGGTGACGCCCAGGGTGGTAAACAGTTTTTGCAGGATGTCCGGAAGGCGCGCGGCGCGTTCGGTTTCAGCAAGGCTCAGCGTCGACGGATCAAGAATCCCGGCCACCCGCGCGAATTTGTCGGCACCGACCGGCAGCGTCCAGCGGATGACATGAGGCGTGCTCGCCGCGACGGTGCCGCCATGCGGCGCATCGGTCATCGCCCCCAATGGCTGGCCCAGCGCATGGGATACGGTGACGCCGGCACTGGCAATCGCCATACCGCCGAGGGTCGAGGCAAACGCCATACGGGCGCGCGCCTCCAGGTCATCGCCGTGCTCCACGCACTGCCGGGCATTGGCCGCGAACAGGCGAATCGACTCCAGCGCGACCATTTCCACCCACGGCGTGCAGTGAATGCTGATGTAGGCTTCGAGCGCGTGGCAGAAGGTGTCGACTGCGGTCAACGCGGTCAGCTTCGGCGGTTTCGACACCAGGATCTGCGGGTCGATCAAGGCGACATCAGGGTAGATGAACGGGTTGACGATGGCGCATTTCAGGCCCAGTTCAGGATTGTTGATCACCGCAAACGGAGTCGCTTCGGTGCCGGTGCCCGAGGTGGTCGGCACCACCAGCAAGGGCAGCCCACGGCTTTGCGGGCGGGTGACGGCTTCACCGAGACGCTCGGTATAGTCCCAGCAGCTGCCGCCGTGAACGGCAACGAACGCCACGGCTTTGGCCGAGTCGATCGCACTGCCGCCACCCACCGCCACCACCACATCACACGCGCTATGGCGAACGTGCTCGACCGCTCGATCAATCGTGGTATGCCGAGGGTTGGGCACGATGTCGTAGAACTCGACAAACGCAATGCCCCGCTCGGCGAAACTGCCGGTAATTTGCGCGACCAGATCGCTGCCCTGGAGAAACGGGTCGACCATCAAGAAGACCTTTTTGCCGAACGGCTCGACCTTCCCGCCCATGCGCTTGATCGCCCCGACCTCAAAATCCAGAGTCAGCGGCAGACTTGCCTGAAATGCTTTCATCAGTTCACCTGTTGTCAGGGAGGGTGCGTGCAGGCGGCTTCATCCAGCCAGCAACGACCCGCCTTTTTTATAGAGTTGGCCAAGGTCGCTGGCCGCGATCAGGGCTGCTTTCATTTCGTCGAAGGTCACTTCGAACGGTTCGACCTTGCTGGTCTGGTTGGGGTCGGCGGCGGTGCGCGCCACGCAGTCGAGTTCGTGTGCCGAGATGTCGGCCAACCCGAGGTCTTCGAAGGTGACCGGCAAACCGATACTCAGGCAAAACCTCAGTACCGTATCCAGTTCGCGGCTGGACTTGCCTTCGAGCACCAGCATCACCAGAACGCCGAAGGCCACGTATTCGCCGTGGTACATCGTCGCCCGCGCGCCCAGCTCACTGAACCCGCAATACACCGCATGCGCGGTCGCCACGCCGTTGCTTTCGAAACCGATGCCGCTCATGAGCGCATTGGCTTCCACCACGCGATTGAAGGCTTTGGTCACGCATCGCTGTTCAGCGGCGCGCATGGCTTGCAGGCCATCTTCCAGCAGCACCCGATAACACAGCTCGGCGATGGCCATCGAGGTCAGCGTCGATTTGCCACCGCCGCCGCTCTCCTTCAATCCCGCTCCAGCGTTGCCGAGAAAATTATCCCGGTGCGATTCGACACAGGTACGCGCTTCAAAATAGGTCGACAGCGCGTCGCCCATTCCGGCCACCAAAAGGCGCACCGGCGCCTGGGCGATGATCCACGTATCGACCACCACCACATCCGGACTGCGTTCATAGAAAAGCACGTCATCAAACGCGCCCGCTTCGGTGTACAGCACCGACAGAGAACTGGTTGGGGCGTCATTGGAAACGATGGTGGGCACGATGCACAGCGGCACTCTGGCCTGGTTGGCCACGGCTTTGGCGGCGTCGAGCACCTTGCCACCGCCGACACCAATCACGCCGTCGCACTCGAAGACGTTGAAGCTCGCCGTCAGTCGCTGGATTTCCTGGCGGGTCACTTCACCGGAAAAAATGGCGTAGTGAAGTTGCGTGAGGCCGGTATCGAAACTGGCACTCAGGGTCTGTTTCAGGCTATCGAGACGACCTTGAGTGGTAATCACCAACAGCCGTCGACCGAACCAGGCCACATGCCGATGCAGTCGTTCGAGTTCCTTGTAGCCCTGGATATAGCGTCCGGGTGCAGCAAACATTTGAGTCATGTGATCGTCATCCTGGCCCCGTCGTGGAGGCTTTTTGTTATTGCTTTGAGGACGTTTGCGAGAGGCTCATCTCTCGGCGGATCGATGATATATCATATTTAATTTTCAACCACCAACAGCTTTTTTGCAGAAACGACACCTCGCAAAACCCGGGATTGACGCTTGGGGGGCACGAAGATATATGATGCATGAAAACAAGAACAACACTGTTCGGAGGAAGACATGCACGATTACGTTGTCATTGGAGGCGGCTCGGCGGGTTGCGCGTTGACCGGTCGCCTGATCGAGGCCGGCGCCTCGGTTTTGCTGATCGAGGCCGGGCCTCGCGATACGCATCCGCTGATTCATATCCCCGCCGGCTTTACCCGGTTGTTGTCCAGCCCGCTTTTGTCGCGTCACCAGACCGAACCGCAAACGGCGATGGACGGCCGCCAGCGCATTCTTCCCCAGGGCCGGGTGCTGGGCGGTGGCAGTTCGGTGAATGCGCTGATCTATATCCGCGGCCAGCACGAGGATTACGACGACTGGGCCAGCGCAGGTTGCGAGGGCTGGTCGTACCGCGAGGTGCTGCCGTACTTCAAGCGTGCCGAAGACAATGAGCGCTTCGACAATGGCTATCACGCCACCGGCGGCCCGCTGGGGGTCTCGGACCTCAAGCAGGTGTGTGAATTGTCCCGTGGGTTTGTGCGTGCTGCGCAACAGGCCGGCATTCCGTTCACCCCGGATTTCAATGGCGAACGCCAGAACGGCGTCGGCTTCAACCAGATCACCGCGCGCAACAACCGCCGCTGCAGCGCTGCCGTGGCGTATCTGCGCAAGGCGGAAAAAAGCGATCGGCTGACGGTCGTGACTGACGCGACGGTGCAACGAATCCTGATCGAAGGTGATCAGGCCGTGGGGGTCGAGTACCTCCATAAAGGCCAGCGAGTGCAGGCTCGCGGCAGCAAAGAAGTGATCCTCAGCGCCGGCGCCATTCAGTCACCCAAGCTGTTGATGCTGTCCGGTATCGGTCGCGCCGAAGAACTTCAACGCCATGGCATTCCGTTGCTGCACGAGTTGCCCGGTGTCGGTCAGAACCTGCAAGACCATGCCGAAGTGGGCACGATTGCCTACTGCCACGGCAAGTACGGTTACTACGGCCAGGACAACGCTTTCAACACCATGAAAAACGGCTTGCAGTATTTGCTGTTCGGCAGCGGCCCGGTCAGCTCGAACGTCACTGAGGCCTGCGCCTTCGTCAACACCGACCATGCGCAGGAACGCCCCAACGCCCAGATGCATTTCGTGCCCATCGTGTTCTTCGACCTCGATCAAGACACCATCAAGAAACCCGGCGCGACCATCAACACCTGCGTACTGCGCCCCATGAGTCGCGGCGAAATCCGCTTGAGCGACAACAAGGCAGACACGCCTCCGCGCATTGACCCACGTTACTTCGCTCACCCGGAAGACCGGCGTGTGGCGATCAAGGGATTGAACCTGTCGCGGGAAATTCTCGCGCAACCGGCCATGCGCGCGTACACCGGCGAAGAGGTTTTCCCGGGACTGAGCGTGCGCAGCGATGAAGCCTTGTTGAGCTACATCAACCAGCGCGCCAAGACTGTTTACCACCCGGTCGGCACCTGCAAGATGGGTGACGATGAAATGGCCGTGGTCGACCCGCAACTGCGCGTTCGCGGCTTGCGCAATCTGCGGGTGGTCGATGCTTCGATCATGCCCAACCTGATCTCCGGCAATACCAATGCCCCGTCCATCATGATCGGCGAGAAAGCCGCGGACATGATCCTCGGACGCGCCGCCTTGCCCGCGTCTGCAACCCTTTATGAAAGAGGAATATCCCCATGCCCATCACCGGTAAAACCCGAGTCGTCGTACACCTGACCTACCCGGCCGAACACTTGCGCACCCCGGAATTTTTCAACCCGTTGCTGGAACGGCTTGGCTACGACGGCGTGCTGGTGCCTTGGGAAGTCTCACCGGGCAACCTGGCCACCGCGTGGGAAGGGTTGCGCGGGATCGAGAACCTGGCGGGGGTGATTGTCACCGTTCCGCACAAGCTGGAGGTCGCGAAATTGTGCGATGAACTGCAAGGCACGGCCCGTCTGCTCAAGGTGTGCAACGTCGCCAAACGCCTGCCCGACGGGCGCTTCAGCGGGCGCATGTTCGATGGCGACGGCTTCGTCGGCGGCCTGAAAAAACAGGGCCATGACCTGACCGACAAACGTGTCCTGTTGCTGGGCGCGGGTGGCGCGGCGACCGGCATTGCCCACGCGTTGCTCGCCGAAGCCATTCAAGAGCTGGTGATCAGCAACCGCACACCGGCCAAGGCCGAAGCGCTGGCCCGTGAGCTGCGGCAGATGTTCCCCGGGCGGCAGATCAATGCCGGGCCCGCCGATGCCACGGGTTTCAATGTGGTCATCAACGGCACCGCTTTGGGCCTCAAGCCTGAAGACCCGCTGCCGCTGCCCGTCGAGACGCTCGCCCCCCGCACGGTGGTCGGCGAAGTGGTGATGAACCCGGACATCACGCCGCTGTTGAGCGCCGCCGCCGAGCGTGGCTGCGTCATCCATAAAGGTGCGCACATGATTACCGGCCAGATCGATCTGCTGGCCGAATTTCTGTTTTCCAAAACCGGCGTTTGATACGCCCTTCTCCGTATAAGGAAAGACCATGAAAAAAACTGCAATCGTCACCGGCGGTGGCTCCGGCATTGGCCTGGCCACGGCACAACGTCTGCACGCCGACGGCTATGAAGTGTTCACCGTCGGGCTCGGCGAACCCGAACAGCGCGTAGAGGGCATTCATTATCAGGAGCTGGATGTCACCAACGACGAGGCCGTGGCGGGTTTCTTCGAGCAGTTCGAGCGAGTCGACGCCATCGTCAATGCCGCCGGCATCATTGACCACAACCGCGAGTGGCAGCTGGACGGTTTCAGCCGGGTCATCGACGTCAATCTCACGGCCGTGTTGCGCATCACCAATGCCGCCCTGCCCGGCCTGAAAGTCGCACGCGGTGCGGTGGTGAACTTTGCCTCGATGCATGGGATTTTCGGCTCCGCGAAAACTCCGGCCTACGCGTCGAGCAAAGCCGCCATCTCCGAACTGACGCGCTGCATGGCGGTGGCCTGGGCGACCGATGGCGTTCGCGCGAATGCGGTTGCGCCGGGCTGGATTCTGACCAACCTGTCGCGGCGAGCATTCGAAGATCCGGCGCGCTCGGAAGGGATCATGGCGCGTATCCCGATGAAAACCTGGGGCGCGCCGGAAGACGTGGCCAATGTGATTGCCTTCCTCGTTTCCGACAACGCGCGCTACGTGACGGGTACGACGTTGCCGGTCGATGGCGGGTATTCGATCGCCTGACGTCATCTCGTCGCTTGAGTGCTTGACCGTTAAAAAACATGATATATCATGCATCACAACAAGACCGAGCACTTGGCAGTCTGCCGCGGAGCCTCGAATAACAATAAGCAGTGAAGTGAGAGGTGCTGAATGAATCTGGTTTTCGGCTCGCCCGGACGGTACGTCCAGGGCACTGAAGTGCTCGCTCAGGCGGGCACTTATCTGGCGCACTGCGGACGCAAGGCCGTGGTGGTCATCGACAGCTACGTGCTGGGTCTGATAGGCCAACGACTCGATGACACTTGCGCGCAGTCGGACGTCGAGTTGCACTACATCACCTTCGACGGCGAGATCACTGCCGGCGGGATTGCCGGCCTGCGAGCGGCCGTCGCTGAGGTCGGGTTCGACATGATCCTGGCCGTCGGTGGCGGCAAATGCATCGACGCCGGCAAAGCCCTTGCCCACACCTCGGGCCGTGCACTGATCACCATGCCGACCGTGGCCTCCAACGACGCACCCACATCAAAAAACTACGTGGTCTACGACGCGCATCATCAACTCGCCGAAGTCGGCCACCTGCTCGTCAGCCCTCGCTACGTGTTGGTGGACACCGCGTTGATTGCCCAGGCTCCACGTCAGTTTTTGCTCGCCGGGATTGCCGACGCGCTGACCAAAAAGTTCGAAGCCGAGCAGTGCTACAAGTCCGGTGGCGTGAACATGTTTGGCGCACGCCCGGCGCTCTCGGGGCTGGTACTGGCGCGCGAGTGCTACCACATCATTCGTCAATACGCCGAACCGGCGCTGGCCCAGGCCGGTACCGGCGAGGTAACGGTGGCCTTCGATCACTTGATTGAAGCGGTGCTGTTGATGAGCGGCCTGGGGTTCGAAAGCGGTGGCTTGTCCATTGCCCACGCGATGACGCGCGGCCTGTCGAAAATCCCCGGTGCGCAACAGCAGGTTCACGGCTGGCAAGTGGCTTACGGCCTGCTCGTGCAATTGGTGCTGGAAGACCGCGACGCCGAACTCATGGGCGATATGTTGAGTTTCTATCAGCGTATCGGCTTGCCCCGCAACCTGACCGAACTGGGCGTGCCAAACGTCGACAATTCGGTGTTGATGCAGGTGGCAGAACCCACCCTGAAAGCCCCTCACGCACGCAATTTTTCCTCGGTATCAGGCGGCGCACTGACATGCGACGAGCTGATCGGGGCGATGCGCGCGCTGGAAGGCCTGACCCACTGAGTACCGACTCAAAAGCGCCGTTGAACCTACGACCATCCGGTTGAAGTTCAAACCCCGCCACTGAGATTCAACTTCAACAAATTCATGCCTGTGATTGGAGGTAGAGATGTCTGCACCCCGCAAAACACTCGAACAGTGGAAAGCCAGTAACTACGTGCCTTCCGCCGAGACGGTCATCAAGTTGAAAGACCGGGCGAAATTCGTCCGACTGGAAACCATTCGCCTGATTGAAATCGCCAAGACCGGCCATTACACCTCGGTGTTTTCCGCCGCCGAATTGTTCTCCGCGCTGTACTACGACGTGATGACCATTCGCCCCGACGAACCAAAGTGGCCGGGCCGCGACCGTTTCCTGATGGGCAAGGGCCACGCTGCCGTGGGCCAGTTCCCGATTCTTGCGGACCTTGGCGTGTTCCCCAAGGAGTGGCTCGATGAATACACCCGCCTGGGCAGCCCTCTGGGCGATCACCCTGACATGCGCAAAGTGCCCGGCATCGACTTCTCTTCCGGCTCCATCGGCCACGCCCTCTCCGGCGGTCTGGGCATGTGCCTGGCCCAGCAATTCACCGGCGAAGTCTACGACGTGTTCGTCATGCTCGGAGACGGCGAAATGCAGGAAGGCCAGGTCTGGGAAGCCGCTATGAGCGCTGCCCACCACAAAGCCAGGCACTTGATCGCGATTGTCGACCGCAACGGCTTCCAGCTCGACGGCTCGGTCGACGACGTGATCGGCATCGAACCGCTGGACGAAAAATGGCGCGCCTTCGGGTGGGAAGTGCACGTCATCGACGGCCACAACATTGCCGAAGTGACCGAAACCCTGCGTCGTGTCAAAGCCGATGAAACCCGCGACAAACCGGTGTGCATCATCGCCAAAACCGTCAAGGGCAAAGGCGTTTCCTACATGGAAACCGAACCCGGCTGGCACCTCGGTTACCTCGACCCGGAAGACGCCAAACGCGCTATCGCTGAAATTGAAGCCATGGAGATCTGAACATGAACGCCCCTCTTTCCCCCAATTCCTGGCAGTACCGTGGCCTTAACGCGCTCAACCCGGGTTTGTCCTACCTGTCCGACGCGCTGATTGAACTGACCGAAGCCGGCTACCCGGTGATGGCCGGCTCCGCTGACTTGCAGTACTCCAACGGCCTGAACAAGTTCGCCAGCCGCTACCCCGAGCGCTACCTGCAATTCGGTATTTCGGAACAGAACATGGTCACGGCCGCCGCCGGCCTGGCTACCTGTGGCGTGATGCCGTTCGTGGCGACCTTTGCCTCGTTCCTCGGCCTGCTGTGCTGCGAGCAGATCCGCATGGACGTGGCCTATTCCGCACAACCGGTGCGCCTGATCGGTCACCACACCGGCATTTCCCTGGGCTTCTACGGTACCTCGCACCACGCCACCGAAGACATCGCCACCATGCGTTCGATTGCGGATCTGGCGGTGGTTTCACCGGCGGACGGCGCACAACTGGTCGCCGCGATCAAAGCCTCGGCCACCTATGACAAGCCGGTTTATTTCCGCATCGGTCGCGGTCGTGATCCGGTCGTTTACGAGGACGGTGTGGTCTTCGAATTCGGCAAGGCCCATGAGCACTTCGAAGGCGAAGAGCTGACCATCATTGCCTGCGGCATCACCGTGCACCCGGCACTCGCCGCCGCTCGCAAAATGAACGCTGAAGGGCGTTCCGTGGGCGTGATCGACATGGCCTCGATCAAACCGATCGACCGTGACGCCATCCTGCGCGCCGCTGCCCGCAGCAAACGCATGATGACTGTCGAAGAGCACAACGTGCTGGGTGGCCTGGGTGCGGCGGTAGCTGAAGTCCTGTCGGACGAAGGCGTCGGCGTGAAGCTCAAGCGCCACGGCATCTACGACGAATACAGCCTGATCGCTCCGCCGACTCATTTGTACGAACACTACAAGCTAGATGCGGCCGGTATCGAGGAAGTGGCACTGGCGCATATGAAGGCCTAATCACCTTTCTGGAGTGAGGTTTGCCCGATGGTGGGCAAGCTTCGCTCCAGTATTTTCGTCGTATTGGACACCTCTTTTCCTCAGGGAGCCTCACGCAATTCACCTCCACCGACCACACCCCGTGGTTTTTGAAGTATCTCGGAGCTAACAATGAATAACATCACCGAGACCATGCCCGACTACTCGATCGGGCAGGCCAAAACACATACATCCCTGCGCAGAAAGTCATTGATGGCCACCGGCGTCGGCAACTTGCTGGAGTGGTTTGATTGGACTATCTATACCGTCGCGTCGGTGTATATCGCCGCCGCACTCTTCGATAAAAGCAACGCAACTTCTGCACTACTGAACACCCTCGCGGTATTTGCTGCGGGGTTTCTGTTAAGGCCGATTGGTGGCATCTTCTTCGGCATCCTCGCCGACAAACTGGGCAGACGCGTGGTGTTACTCAGTACCATGTTGTTGATGGCTGGCGCGAGTCTGCTGATCGCCTTTATTCCCTCTTATGAATCGGTTGGCAGTTGGGCTTCAGGAATGTTGCTGCTGGCCAGGCTGGTACAAGGTTTTGCCCATGGCGGTGAAACCACCACCTCCTACGCCTACATCGCTGAAATTGCACCGCCGAAACGCCGGGGACTGTGGTCAAGCACAGTGTTTATCGCGGTGGGTTGCGGCTCCTTGCTGGCAACGTTCTACATGGCATTGCTGACGTCACTGTTGTCCGTAAGTGACATGCAGGAATGGGGCTGGCGTATTCCCTTCGCGACGGGTGGTCTGTTGGCCGTCTTCGCCTTGTGGCTGCGTCGCAACATGATGGAAAGCGAACACTCGCCGAGCGCTGGCGGTGAATCAACAACGCCGGCCTGGAGCCGTGGCAAGATCGTCCAGCACGGCGTTCGTCTGTTTCTTTATGAAGCCGGAGCAACGTTGACCTACTACACCTGGGTCACCTCGGCCTCAATCTACGCCATCAGTGTCAAAGGCATGGACCCACGCAGTGCATTTACCATGAGCTGCATTGCACAAGTCATTTACCTGGTATTCCTGCCGATCTCCGGCTGGATATCGGACCTTTGGGGGCGGAAGATTTCAGCGTTGATTTCCTTGCTGGGGATTGCCGCCACGCTGTTTCCGCTGTGGGGTCTGATTTCCAGCGAACCGTGGACTTTGATGGTGGCGCAGACGGCGGGCTTGTTGTTGGTGGCCTTCATCACCGGGTGTAAACCGGCATCGATCTCCGAGCAGATCCCGACCCGCTATCGCACGCGAATGTTTGGGGTATGTATCTCTCTGGGCGTTGCGGTGTTTGGTGGTACAGCCTCCTATCTGACGACCTGGCTGTACTCGGAAAACATCGGCTGGATGTTTAACATCTATCTCATCGTGGTCGCGGTCATTGCCAGTGCCGTGGTCTTGATGTGGAAAAACAACCACGGTGTGCCGATCGATAAAATCTGAAATCAATAAACTGTGAGAACGAGTTTGCCCGCGAAAGTGGCAAGTCAGTCAACATTGATGTTGAATGTCCGGCCGCTTTCGCGAGCAAACTCGCTCCCACACAGGTTTTCTACAAGGTTCTACAACCTGGTTAACCGCCCAACGCATTCACCAACGCCGCTTGATTCTGCCACTGTGCGGTCTTGACCTGCGACAGCGCATTCTGCGCCGTCAGTTGCACCCGCTGAGCCTGTAATACATCAAGGAACGGCGTCTCCCCCGCCCGCCAGGCCCGCTGAATCTGCTCGGCAGCTGAGCTGGCTTGACTGGCCGCACTGGCCAGAAAAGTCTGGCGTTCGGCATTGCGTTGCGCAGCAGCCAAGGCTGACTCCACCTCGGAAACGGCCGTCAGCACGGTGCGTCGATAACTCAGCAACGCCTGACGCGCTTCGGCATCCCGAAGATCGACCACGTTACGCCGACGTCCGCCGTCGAACACCGGAACGGTGGCATTCAAACCTGCCAACCAGAACGTCGAACTGGCCAGATTGGCGGCGCTCACACCGTCAATCAAAGACCCCAGGGCCGCTGACAGGCTCAAGCGCGGCAACAGATCCGCCTTGGCCACACCGACTCGCGCATAGGCCGCAATCAAACGTGCTTCGGCGGCGCGTATATCAGGACGCCGACGTAACAGATCCGCAGGCGTACCAGCGTCCAGCAACGACACCGTCGAGATCTTCGCCGGACTCTCCTTGAACTGCTGATAAAGCGTCTCGGTCGGCTGGGCGAGCAGCACCGACAAGCGATGCAGCGACCGTTGCCAGTTCAGTTGCAGTGCTGGCACTTGGGCGGCGGTGGAGTCCGACTGCGAACGTGCGCGAAGCAAATCCGCTTCAGGACTGTCCCCCGCCGCATACAGCTGCTCAGTCAGCTGCAAGGTCTCAGCCTGGCTGGCCGCACTTTGCTTGACGATCGCCAGGCGTTCCTCCAGCCCTCGCGCCTCGGCATAGGCTTGAACCACTTCAGTGATCAGCGCCACACGCACACCCCGCGCCTCTTCCTCGGTCGCATTGAGGTCGGCGTCGGCAGCACGCACACCTTCACGGATGCGGCCGAACAGATCGATTTCCCAGGCCGCACTCAATCCCAGTGATGTCGGCTCGGTGATCAGCGCGTCGGTGAAACCTGCTTGATCAGACGAGATACGCTGACGAGCGACACTCGCCCCCAGATCGATCTGGGGACTGCCGGAAGCTCCGGCGATGTTGCGCAATGCGCGACCGGCATCGATCCGCGCTAACGCAATCTGCAGGTCAAGGTTTTCCCCTTGGGCGCGCTCCACCAAACGGTCGAGTAACGGGTCTTGATAAAGCTTCCACCAATTGTCGGTCGCGCTAGCAGGTATGACCGTTTGAGCGTTGACGTAACTGTCGACCGGCAAGTCGCTTTTGGGCGGCATGACCGGGGAGGTACAGGCGCTCAGTAGCGCGGCCCCAAGTAACAGACCTGGAACGCTGAGATAGTTATTCATGGGCCACGCCCTGTTCAGAATGTTGGGTTTTAGGCTGTGCCTGACGCTCGCCACCAGCCATTCGGCGGATCAACACATAGAAGACCGGAGTGAACAACAGACCGAACAGCGTGACGCCGATCATTCCGAAGAACACTGCCGAACCGACGGCCTGACGCATCTCGGAACCCGCGCCCTCGGACATCACCAACGGCAACACACCCAGGACGAAGGCCAGCGAGGTCATCAGAATCGGTCGCAAGCGAAGACGACACGCCTCGACGACTGCATCAACGATGCCTTGCCCTTCTTTCTCCTGCTGCCTTGCCACTTCGACGATCAGAATCGCGTTCTTCGCCGCCAGTCCCACCAGTACGATAAAACCGATCTGAGTCAGGATATTGATGTCCTGCCCCATCAGACGTACGCCACCGGCAGCCGCCAGCAGACACATCGGCACGATCAACAGAATCGCCAGCGGCAGACTCCAGCTGCCGTACTGCGCCGCCAACACCAGGTAGACAAAGATCACACACAGTGGGAAGACCAGCAGGCCCATGTTGCCGGCAGTGGTTTGCTGGTAACTGAGGTCGGTCCACTGGTAAGTGATACCGGCCGGCAGCGTCTCTTGAGCCAGGCGCTCCATCGTCTTGATCCCGAACTCGGAACCCAGTCCCGGCAGTGTATCGCCGTTGATTTCCGCAGTAGGAAACAAGTTGTAGCGCGGGAATCGCTCCACACCCAGAGCCTCATGCAGACGCGTCACGCTGGCAATCGGCACCATCTGACCGGCATCGTTGCGCACCTTGACCCGTGACAGATCCTCTGGCGTGACGCGGTACGGCAAGTCCGCTTGTGCCGTTACTCGATAGGTACGTCCCACGAGGTTGAAGTCGTTGATGTAAGACGAGCCAAAGTAGGTTTCGATAGCCTGGTTGATCTGGCTGCTTGGCACACCCAGCATTTCGGCGCGTTCGCGATCCAATTCAACGAACACCTGTGGCGTCCGGGCCGAGAACGGTGAATAGACGCCGGTCATGCCTTGAGTGCCGTTGGCGGCAGCAATCAGGTCGTCGGTTGCTTTGGCCAATGCTGCGGTACCCAGCCCGGCAGTATCCTGCAAACGCATGGAGAAGCCGCCCGTGCTACCCAAGCCTTGAACCGGTGGTGGCGTGGCGACAATGACCGTTGCACCGCTGACCGCTTTCAAGCGTTCACGCAAGTCTTCGGCGATTTTGTCCGACGTCAACCCGTCCAACTTCCGCACGGACCACGGCTGGAACACGGGCGCCAGACCGGCCGAATTCGATGAGCTGGTACCGGTCACCATCGAGAAACCGGAGAACGTCGGTACTCGATCCACCCCCGGCACATCTAGGGCAATCGCCTCGATCTGCTGAGAAATTTCGTTGGTCCGCTCCAGAGAGGCACCGTCAGGGAGCTGCACGATGACCACCAGGTAGCCACGATCCTGAACCGGGATGAAGCCCTTGGGAGTCGACACCATCAGATAAGCGGTCGCGGCAATCAGCACCGCGTAGATCGCCAGCATCAATGGAGTTTTTGCCACGAGGCCACGCACACTGCCGGCGTAGCCTGAAGAGAGTTTCAGGAAGCCGCTGTTGAAGCCATCAGCGGCACGCTTGGGCAAACCAAAGACGCCTTTTTTCGGCTTCTGATGGGCTTCAGGATCATGTCGGCGCAGAATCATCGCCGCCAACGCTGGAGACAGCGTGACCGAATTGAACAGCGAAATCGCAGTGGCCACCGCAATCGTGATCCCGAACTGGCGGAAGAACTCACCAGAGATACCCGGAATGAACGCAGTCGGAATAAACACCGCACACAACACCAGGGTAATGGCGATCAACGCACCGCCGATTTCCTGCATGGTCACGATGGTCGCTTCCAGCGGATTCTTGCCATCGGCCAGATGCCGCTCGACGTTCTCCACCACCACAATGGCGTTGTCGACCACGATCCCCACGGCCAGCACCAGCCCGAACAGGGTCAGGTTGTTGATCGAGTAACCGAGCATCGCCATGACAGCGAAGGTACCGACGAGAGACACCGGGATGGCCAGGATCGGAATGATCGACGGCCGCCAGCCTTGCAAAAAGATCATGATCACCAGCACCACGAGGATGACCGCCTCGTAGATGGTCTTGCCCAGCTCGCCGATACTGTCGGCAATAAACGCCGTCGGGTTGTAACCGATGCTGTATTCGATGCCTTCGGGGAAGTCCTTGCCGATTTTCTCCATGGTCTCTTCGACCACTTTCATCGTCGCCAGCGCGTTGGCGCCCGGACGTTGCAGCACTTGCAGACCGATCGCCGGGTTACGCAAGTAATAGGTGTTGTTGACGTACGCCAGCCCGGCGATTTCCGTGCGTGCGACGTCCTTGAGACGCACAAGGCGTCCGGCAGTACCCGACTTGAGGACAATGTTGTCGAAGTCGGCAGGCTCTTTCAGTCGACCCTCGAAGATCAGATTTGGCTGAAACGCCTGAGACGCCACCGGAGGCTGGGCGATCACCCCGCCGGCAACCTGGGTGTTTTGCGAACGCACGGCGGCGATGATCTCTGCTGGCGTCAGGTTGAAGGCCGCAACGCGCTCTGGATCGAGCCAGATGCGCATTGAATATTCGCGAGCCCCCAACGGGTTGATGTCGCCGATACCGTCGATACGCTTGAGGACATCAGCGACATTACGGATGGCGAAATTCGACACATACAACTGATCGTAGGTGCCCTTCGGCGACGAGATGAAAATCGTCGACAGCTGCGTCGGCGATGACTTGCGCACCGTCACACCACTGCGCTGTACCGGTTCGGGCAGGCGCGGGGTGGCCAGCGCCACACGGTTCTGCACCAACACCTGGGCCTTGTCGACATCAGTGCCGCTCTTGAAGGTCACGGTCAGGTTCAGGCTGCCATCGGAAGTTGCCTGACTGTACATGTAGAGCATGTCTTCAACGCCGTTGACTTCCTGCTCGATCGGGATCGCCAGCGTCTCGGCCACAGTCTGCGCTGAAGCGCCGGGGTAAGTTGCGGTCACCACCACGGTGGGCGGTGCGATGTCCGGGTACTCGGACGTCGGCAACACCAGATAAGCCAGGCCACCGATGATCATCAAGACGATTGAAAGCACAATCGCCAGCACCGGTTGTTCGATGGATGTGCGTCCCAGGCTCATAGCGGCGCTCCCTGGGCTTCAGGGGTTTTCGCGGCCTGAGCCAACACACGATCCTGGGCCGTCGCGGTATCGCCAGCCCGAACGCGTTGCAGACCATCGACGATCACCCGATCCTGCGCCTGCAAACCGCTGGAGATCTCGCGCAAACCGTCATGCAGTTTACCGAGGGTGACGGGCCGGATTTCGACCTTGTTCTGCGGGTTGAGTACATAGACAACTTTGCGAGTCGCATCGACGCTGATCGCGGTGTCCGGCAGCAACAGTGCCGGGTAAGCCGCCTGGCTGGAGAACTGCACCCGGCCAAATTGCCCGGGGCTGAGCTGCAGATCTTTATTACTGACCCGGGCCCGCTGGCGCAATGTGCCCGTGGACGAGTCGAGCCGGTTGTCGATGAAATCCATGCGCCCGGTCATGCTCGGCTCGACTTCACCCGGCAAGGCAATCCGCACCTGACTCTGGTTGGCCGCGCTATTGCCCTGCCGACGGTATTTGAGGTAGCTCTGCTCATCGATATCGAAGTAGATATCAATCGGGTCAATCGAGACGATGGTGGTCAGCAACGTGGCGCTGCTGTTGCCGCCGTTGACCAGGTTGCCTTCACTGATCAGCTTGCGGCTGATCCGGCCGCTCATGGGCGCGGTGATGCGGGTGAATTCCAGATCCAGCTTGGCTGCGCTCAACGCCCCCTCGGCACTGAGGACTTCGGCTTGCGCGGCCTGAAGCGCCTGCAAGCGTTGGTCGTAGAGACTGCGGGCGATGGTTTTTGATTCGATCAAAACATTGGCCCGGGCGAATTCCTGCTCGGCGAGTGCCAGTTGCGAGCGCACTTGAGACAGCTTGCCCTGCGCCTGGACCACGGCAGCCTGGAACGAACGCGAATCGATCACGAACAGCAAGTCGCCCTTCTTGACGATGGCGCCATCCTGAAACGCGACTTTCTCCAGATAGCCGCTGACCCGCGAGCGAACCTCCACCGAATCGGTCGCCTCGAAGCGCCCGGTAAAACTGTCCCAGTCAGTGATCACCGACTTGACCGGCTGACTGACCGTCACGCTCGGGGCAGCGGTCACGTTGCTGTCTTTATCCGGACCACAACCGCTCAAGGCCGCCATCAGCGCAAGGCTGAGTGCTGAAAACGCCGCGCCTTTTATCACCTTCGATTTGATTGGGGATACTGTCGGTTCCCCCGTTGTATGCAAGTTCACTTTTGTGCTCTCCGAAGTTAGCAAAAACTAAAACAACAGTTCATTTATTTAGAACAGGCTTAATTAACTTCCGACAGCGCGTTCATTCAGTGCTTTATTGCGATCAACAAAGGCGCCAGACTCTTCCGCCTGAACTGAAAAAGATGCAGAAAGAGCAGTCAGGGTAGCCAGCAGGGCAACGGCTTTTTTGAAGTACGTCATGAGGGACAATCTCGGTAGTGATTAAGATGGAATAGATTTTCCAGCACCACCCGCCGAAGATAAACCGCAGGAATACGAAAACAATATTGACTAAAAGACAAGAGCGAGCGCTCTAGCACAGGACTTTTGTGAATACCACCGCACTGATCCGGCACCGGACGACAATGACTTGTGAAACGCATTCACCGCTGAGTGCCACTTATTAAGGATGGATCAATACATAAAAAAACCGGGATTATTTAACTTTCAAAAAACCAGGAGATGGCCTGTCGACCATCTCCCCGAGCTATCAGCGGTCAATACCTCCCAGGCAGAGATACTTTATCTCAAGATAATCTTCGATCCCGTACTTGGAACCTTCACGACCCAGTCCCGACGATTTTACCCCGCCGAACGGCGCCACTTCCGTAGATATCAACCCCTCATTGATCCCGACGATGCCACACTCAAGCGCTTCGGCCACGCGCATGATCCTTCCAATATCCCGACTGTAGAAATACGAGGCCAGACCGAACTCGGTGTCGTTGGCCATCTCGATGGCCTGCGCCTCGGTACTGAAACGGAACAGCGGTGCCACGGGACCAAACGTCTCCTCACGGAACACCTTCGACTCCCTTGGCACGTTCACCAAGATGGTCGGCTGGTAGAAACTGCCCCCCAACGGATGGCGTTCACCCCCCACCAGGACAGAGGCTCCGCGCTCAACGGCATCGGCGACATGCTCCTCGGCCTTGCGCACGGCGGCGTCGTCAATCAGCGGGCCGATCGTCACATCGTCCTCAAATCCGCTGCCCACTTTCAGGGCCTCGACGGCGGTTTTCAGTTTGGCGGCGAAAGCATCATAGATACCGTCCTGGACCAGCAGACGGTTAGCGCACACACAGGTCTGCCCGGCGTTTCGGTACTTGGACGCGAGCGCACCCTGCACCGCAGCATCCAGATCAGCATCGTCAAACACGATAAAGGGGGCGTTGCCGCCAAGTTCCATGCTGGTCTTTTTGATCGTCGGCGCGCATTGGGCCAACAGTGTGGCACCGACCTCGGTGCTACCGGTAAAGGACAACTTGCGCACATCCGGGTTGGAGGTCAGTTCGGCCCCGATTTCACTGCCCGGCCCCGTAATCACGTTGCACACGCCGGCAGGCAGACCGGCACGCTCGGCCAGCACTGCAATTGCAATCGCCGAAAAGGGTGTCTGACTGGCGGGACGCAATACACCGGTGCAACCGGCCGCCCAGCCTGGCCCGGCCTTGCGGGTGATCATCGCTGCCGGGAAGTTCCACGGGGTAATCGCGGCAAACACACCGATCGGTTCTTTCTGGACGATGATGCGGCTGGTCGTTGAATGGGAGGCGATGGTATCGCCATAAACGCGCTTGCCCTCCTCCGCGAACCATTCTATGAAAGACGCGGCATAGGTAATCTCGCCACGACTTTCGGCCAGCGGCTTGCCTTGTTCGGCCGTCATGATCCGCGCAAGGTCTTCGCGGTGGGTGATCATCAACTCGAACAAGTGGCGCAGTTTTACCGCGCGCTCTTTGGCAGTGAGCGCTCGCCACGCCGGTTGCGCGCGCTTGGCGGCGGCGATGGCCAGGGCGGTCTCACTGGCCCCAAATGAAGGCACGCGCCCCAGTACCTTGCCGGTGGCCGGGTTCGTAACGGTAATGCTGCGTCCCTCACCCACCTCCAGCCACAGGCCGTTGATGTAGTTCGCCTCACGGAACAACGTGGGGTCGTCGAGCGTTGCCAGGAAGTTTGTATCGGCCATGCTGTCGCTCCTCAAAATTCAATGACCTGACGGACCGCACTACCATCGTGTAGGCGGTCAAAACCTTCGTTGATGTCGTCCAGTTTGAGCCGGCCGCTGAGCAGCCGATCCACCGGCAGGCGGCCGTCACGATAGAGTTCGATGAAGCGCGGAATATCGCGCAGCGGCACACAGGTGCCGATGTAGCTGCCCTTGAGCGTGCGCTCTTCGCCCACCAGTTGAACGACGTTGACCGGCAGCGCCGAACCGGGCGGTGGCAAGCCTGCGGTCACGGTCATGCCACCGCGTTTGGTCATTTTCATGGCGTTATCGAGTGCCCGGATCGAACCGGCCATTTCGAAAACGTAGTCGGCGCCACCACCGGTCAGTTGCCGTACTTGCTCGACAGCGTCCGGGTCGCCACCGTTGACCACAGCGGTTGCACCGACTTCTTTGGCCAGGGCGAGCTTTTCCGGTGACAGGTCAACAGCAATGATTTTGCTCGCCCCGGCAGCTCTTGCACCCAGCACTGAAGCCAGGCCGACACCACCCAGACCAATCACCACGGCAGTCGAGCCCACGCGCAATTGCGCGGTATTGACCACGGCGCCAACCCCGGTCAACACCGCGCACCCAAAGAGCGCAGCTTCTACAAAGGGTAAATCACGGTCGATTTTGACCACGGAGTTACGCGACACCACGGCGTACTCGGCAAACGCCGAAACGCCCAGATGATGGTGGACATGACCTGCCGGGCTGCTCAACCGCACCGAGCCGTTGATCAACGTCCCAGCCGCGTTGGCTTTTGCTCCCGGTTCGCAGAGGGCTGGACGACCTTCTGCACAAGGCAGGCAGTGGCCGCAACTGGGCATGAACACCATGACCACATGATCACCCGGCTCGAGGTCACTGACCCCTTCACCCAAAGCTTCGACAACGCCTGCCGCTTCATGGCCGAGCGCCATGGGCATCGGCCGAGGACGGTCGCCATTGATCACCGACAGGTCGGAATGACAAAGGCCGGCGGCGCGGATACGCACCAGCACTTCGCCCGGCCCCGGTGGTGCCAGTTCGATTGTCTCGATCACAATCGGTTTGCTCTGGGCATAAGGTGGGGCAACATTCATGTGTCTTAGAACAGCAGCTCTGACTTGCATCTTGTGTCTCCGACGCAGCTGGACTCGATAGTGAGTACTCATCACTATGCCGCACGTCCTGCGCCTCAGAAATGCATCAACGGGCGTAGCTGTTTGGAATTGAATTCGCAAAACCAACGCCACCAGACCCACACAGTTGTTATTTGAATTCTCAAATCTTGTGCGCGGTCACTGCGTTCTCCGCTACCCGCCCAATGCTTATCCTGAACCCACAAACAACATCACAGCGTTCCTCAAAGAGCGCCTGAATGAGGGTTTCAAGATGTCCGAAGTAATCACCCGAAAAAAACTGGTAGAGGCAGCACCTCACGCCTCGTTCGATCTCAATGCGATCGTCAAAACGTTCCCCGAGACCGCTGACACACTCTTGGTTGATACCCGTTTGACCGACGAAGACGAAGCCAGCGGACGTGTTTTCCGGGTCTACCACCCGACGCCTGCCCACTATCATGCGACCTGTGATGAGTACCTCATCATCATGTCCGGGCGCGCGCGCTTTTTCATGGGTGACCGCGAACCGTTCGAAGTGGGTCCAGGCGAGATGCTGTTCTTCAAGAAGTTCACCATCCACGGCATGCCAGAGATCCTCGAACACCCGCTGTTCATGGTCTCGGTCGACACGCCACGGCGCGACCCCAGCGACATCATCTTCGTCGACCCAACTACCGGCACCGCGGCCTCTTTCGTCAAGGCGCTGTCATGAGCACTCATCAACTGGAGATCTTTGCGACATTCCCGGTCGAGCGGCCGGGGAATCCGACCGTCATGCCCGACGGGCGAGTGCTGGTGTCGGTATCCGCCATCATCGCACCGGACATTTCAGTGCGCGCGGTGGCCCAGGACGGTCAGCACCCGGCTTACCCCAACGAAACCTGGGCAGGTAAGCCCACAGCGGATGGCCGCGGGATGTCCGCCGTGATAGGCATCCGCACCGACCCCGAGGGCACCGTCTGGATACTCGATATGGGCGGCCCGCAGCAACAGCCGCGGCTGATTGCCTGGAATGACCACGAGAACCGGCTGCAACGCCTGATCGTGCTGCCTCAGAATGTGCTCCGACCAAGCTCATTCACCCAAGATTTTGTGATCGACTGGCGACGTCAGCGCATTTACATCGCAGACATGACGATGAACCCTTCTGGCGAAAGCGACTATCCGGCCATAGTCGTGGTCGACTTGCAAACCGGCCTGTCGTGGCGATCACTGGAGTGTTACCCAGGGTTGATGCCCGGCGATGTGCCACTGATGGTCGACGGAAAACCGCTTTCGCTGCGCACGCCAGAAGGCGAAGTCATTCCTTACCGCTATGGCCTCAATCCTATCGCCATCGATCCGTTGGGCCGCTGGGTTTATTTCGGCTCGATGTCGGCACGCAAGGTCTATCGGATAGCCACCGAAATCCTCGCACAACCGGCAGGCGTCACACCTCAGGACGAAGCTGTAGAGTACTGGTGCGAGAAACCGCATTGCGATGGTTTTGATGTCGACGCAGAGGGCAACGTCTACGTGACCGACATTACCAGCAACGCGATCGGGTTGGCCTCTCCGGCAGGCTACCGCATTCTGGCCAAAGACGATCAGTTGCTCGGCTGGCCGGATGGCGTTGAGCTCGATGCCCAGGGGGAATGGCTCTACATCACAGCCAACCAGCTGCACCGCCACCCACTGCTCAATGCGGGTGAGGACGACAGCCAGCCGCCGTTCCATGTATTGCGGTTGCGGGTGGATGCACCGATGGGTTCGAGCGAAACACCATGAGCTATAGCCGTGTTGCGTTCGTTGTCATTGCACTGCTGCTCACGGCCAGCGCCATAGGCTTGGCGCTGGCCGAAGGTGACGCCGGTCTCGGCGTCTGGATATACGCCGTGGTGGCCATCGCCGCAATAACGTTTTCGCGAGCCAGGCCAGACTTTTGGCCCGGCCGCCTGTTCGAGGCGTCGAGCCCTTCACGGATTTCGCTGGCCCATCGTCTGCTGACCCAGATAGCGGCTCTGGTGTGTCTGCTGGCCGCCCATGCTTTGAGCGGGAAAGTATCGGCAATTCTCTCGGTTGCTGGCCTGCTGCTGTTCATTCATACCCTAGTGCTGGCGCGTCTGCCCCGACTTGCCCGATCACAAAGGACCCACTGACCGATGACAACGAAGACTTCGTTGTCGGAACACCCCGGAATGCGTGCCGTCCCACCATCGCCTATGCCTGGACGCCTTTCGCTGCTGATGGGACCCGGACTGTTGATTGCAGTGGGTTACATGGATCCTGGCAACTGGGCCACCGGTATCGCTGCTGGCGCTCAGTTCGGTTACAGCCTGCTATTCATGGTGGTGCTGTCGAGTCTAGCGGCCATGCTTTTGCAAACACTCGCCTTGCGTCTGGGCGTCGTCACAGGTCAGGATCTTGCCCAGACCTGTCGTCTTCGCTACGGCCGACCAGCCACACTCGCGCACTGGGCAATGGCGGAGATTGCCATCATTGCCACCGATATTGCCGAGGTCCTGGGCGCGGCGTTGGCGTTCAAATTACTATTCAACTTGCCAATGGCCCTCGGCATCGTGCTGACGGCTGTCAGCACACTGGTCATCCTGGGCTTGAAGGGTGCCGCCAATGGCCGAGTGCAGAAGATCGTCCTGGCCCTGGTGGCGACCATTGTCCTGTGCTTCGCCATTGAGCTGGCATTGATCACGCTCGATGTAAACGCCCTGTTCCAGGGGTTCATTCCGTCATTGGACACGCTGGCTCAGCCAGGGGCACTGTTCATCGCGGTGGGTATCATCGGCGCCACCGTCATGCCCCACAATCTGTACCTGCATTCATCACTGGCCCGGTCCAATAGCGTCACGCATGACGGAGAGCAGGTAAAACGGTCCCTGCGCCGGGGTTCCAACGATACGATCCGCGCGCTTTCAATTGCGGCCGCCGTGCAAGTTGCCATTTTGTTGGTGGCCGCCGCCGTCTTTCACGACAGCGGGCACACTGATATTGGCGGTATCGAGCAGGCCCATCAATTGCTGGCCCCCCTGACAGGTGTGGCCATCTCTGCCGTGCTGTTCGCCCTGGCACTGCTCGCCTCGGGCCAAAGCTCGACGTTGACCGGCACCCTCGCCGGTCAGGTCGTGCTCGAAGGGTTCTTAAAGCTCAAAGTTTCATTGTGGAAACAGCGCGTCGTCACCCGCCTGCTGGCCATGGTGCCAGCGCTGTGCGGGATTCTCTGGCTGGGCGACGCCGCGGTGGGTGATCTGTTGGTGTTTTCTCAGGTGGTGTTGTCAGTGCAACTGCCGTTTGCGGTGTATCCGTTGATTCGTTTCACCAGCGATAAAACGCTGATGGGTGATTTTGCTATCTCACGCCCGGTCGCCGTCATGGCCTGGTGTATTTTCCTGCTGATCAGCGCCGCCAATCTCTGGTTGGTTACATCAGTCATTCTTTGAATGCCTTCCTCCCATACAGGTTAAAAACATGAGTGAAGTCCGTATCTTGATTAGCATTGCACGTCCAGCCGAACAGGTCTGGTCGCTACTCGGCGGGTTTGATTGGCTACCTCGCTGGCTCGATGTCATCGCCAGCAGCACCCTCAGTGATGGCGGACGTTTGCGTCACCTCAAAACTGCCGACGGTGCGATCATTGTCGAGCGTTTGCTCACGTTCGATGAAGACGAAAAGCACTACAGCTATGCCCTGCTTGAGGGGCCTTCGCCAGTCACTGACTATGTAGGCACGATGTCAGCGAAGGACGATGGCAACGGGGGGACACTGGCGTCCTGGTCCAGCACCTTTCTCGTCCAGGGCGCAGATGAGGCCGGGGTCATCGGGCATTTCGAGGCACTCTACCGCGCAGGGCTGGAGCGCCTGAAGGCCGTCGTCGAATCCACGGACTGACGACGGCACGCGGTTCACCCCCTATTCATGAACGCTTGCAGACGCGGCACCATAAAGTCGAGGAACGTTCGGATACGCTGGGGCACATGCTGTCCACCCTGATACAGCACATTGACTTCCTCGCTGTCATGGCCTGTTTGCGCGAGTACCTCGACCAACCGGCCAGCGGCGAGATCCTCATCGATGTGAAAGTCCGCCAATCGGGCAATCCCCACCCCGGCGATGGCCATACGTCGAACGGTCTCGCCATTGTTGGCTTGCAGGTTGCCCTGGACGATTCGATCAACGATGCGGCCACTCTGATGCATGGGCCACACTGGACTAGAGCGCCGAAAGTTGAAGCTCAAACAATTATGCTCGGCGAGGTCTTCGAGGGTGTCGGGGACTCCGTACTTTTCCAGATACTCAGGTGAAGCCACCATCTTGCGCCGAGCAATACCGATACTCCTCGCACGTAGGGTCGAGTCAGTTAACACGCCAACACGGAATGCAACGTCTGTTCGATCCAGGTACATGTCAACGATATCATCACTCAAGGACAGGTTGATCTGGATGTTCGGGTGGGCTTCCCAGAAGGCCGGCAAATTGGGTTCGATCGCCATTGTGCCAAACGCAACCGAGGCATTGATGCGCACGGTTCCGCGTGCTTTCTGTGCGCCTTGGGCCAACACTCTTTCAACGTCGTCGAGTTCTGCCAGCAAAGCGTTACTGCGTTCATAGTAGATGCGTCCTTCATCGGTCAGCGACAGCTTACGTGTCGAACGCTCGAGCAGACGTACACCCAGACGCAGCTCTAGTCGAACAATCAATTTACTGACCGTCGAAGGTGTCATCAGCATCTGTCGCGCTGCTTGTGAAAAGCTGCCGGCGTCGACGACCCGTACAAATACCTGCATCTCGCCTGCTCTGTTATCCACGTCCGCCTCCCCACTCATTGATTAGTGAAAAAATATCACAAGCGCTACTTGGCGATACGTAGCAATAAGTGGAAAACGTTCATTTATCTTGTGAAACCAATTCCATATACAGTGGAAGCGAATGCACAACGCAGCCAAGCTCTGCAGGGTTGAGTAAACTGTGAAACGGCTTCACAAATCATGTTCGGCCGGATCGGGTTATCAGTTTGCTATGTCAGGCCTACCTTCTTGAGCAACATAAAGAAAGGACAGGTCCCCATGAGCTCATTATTTGATCCCATCCAAGTCGGCACTCTTACGTTGCGCAACCGTATCGCCATGGCGCCGATGACACGGGCGCGGTACCCGGATGGCGTCGCCAACGACCTCACTGCGCTTTATTACAGCCAGCGCGCCAGCGCCGGACTGATCATCACCGAAGGCACCCCCATTTCGCGCTCGGCCGAAGGCTTTTTGGCCATCCCCGGCATCTACACCACGCCACAGATCGACGGCTGGCGCAAAGTAACCCAGGCAGTGCACGCTACCGGCGGCGTTATCTACACGCAGCTATGGCATGTCGGGCGCGTTTCCCATGTCAGTATTCAGCCAGGCTGTATTGACCCGGTCAGCTCGACCTCGCGGATTGCCCGTAACTCCCAGGCCTGGGGTTTGACCGAGCGTGGCGAGCCCGGTCCGGTCGACGTCTCCCAACCCCGCGCCCTCACCACGCCGGAAGTCAAAGCGGTGATTCGTGACTTTGCCCAGGCAGCCGCGAATGCTATTGACGCCGGTTTCGATGGCATTGAACTGCACGGCGCCAACGGCTACCTGATCGAACAATTCCTCAACCCGTTGGTCAATGACCGCACAGACGAATACCACAGCGATACCCTCGAAAACCGTTCACGCTTCTTGCTGGAAGTGGTCGACAGCGTCATTGAACGTATCGGTGCGCAACGCACCGCCATTCGCCTGTCACCCTTTGGCGGCCTGTTTGACATGGGGCTTTACGAGGATGTCGAAGAAACCTATCTGTATGTCGCCGACCAACTCTCCCGACGCGGTCTGGCCTATGTTCATTTCATGGATCAGCTGTCGCGGGGCAGTTCGCCCATTCCTCGGGATTTCCTGCAAAAATTTCGCACCCACTACCATGGCACGCTAGTGCTCGCAGGAGGCATGACTAAGGAACGAGCGGAACAATTTCTTCGCGATGGGATGATCGACATCGCAGCATTTGGTGAACCTTTCATCGCGAACCCCGACCTGGTTGAACGACTACGCAACGACTGGCCATTGTTGAAACCGGACCGGGCATTGAGCTATGGAGGAGGCGCCCAGGGCTATACCGACTACCCGACCTATCCGATCGCTTGACGCTCGTTGAGTGGCGTGTGGGCTTGATCTGCCACCCCGCGAATCAGGAAGTCGATCAGCGCCCGGGACGCAGCCGATAGCTGGCGATGAGGCGGGAAAATCACCGAGAACGGTCGGGACCGTCCACCCGACTGTTCGAGCAGCGGCACCAGGCGTCCGCTTTGAATCCGCTCCCGAACAATAAAATCGTAGGTCTGACAAATCCCCATACCGTGCTCGGCCAAAGACACAGTGCCAAGTACGTCGTCGGACACTTGAACACTCGCCTCAGGTATCCACTCCCGATCAATACCCTGCTCACAGAACAGCCAGGGGCCGACCCGACCGCTGCTGGGCATCACAAATGGCAGGCAGGCATGCGCTGGCAGTTCGTCGACGCTGTGCGGCGTACCTGCACGCCGGAGATAATCCGGCGCGGCGACCACGCACAAACGCGCATCCTCAAGTTTGCGTCCAATCAGGCCACTGTCAGGTAATGGCCCAAGGCGAATGGCCAGGTCATACCCTTCGGCCACCAGATCCACATTTCGATTGCTGATGCTCAACTCGATGCGCACCTGCGAGTACTGCCGAGTAAAGCGGCAGAGCAATACCGGCAGCCGGTAGTGGCCGTAAGTCGTCGGCACACTAAGCCGTACACGGCCAGTCAACGCGCCTTCCTGCCCCTGGATCGTCCGCTCTGCATCATCGATCAGCGAGAACGCCGCGCGGGACTGTTCGAGGTAAAGCAGTCCCGCCTCGGTCAGGCTCAGGCGTCGAGTCGTGCGCCGTAACAACTGAACACCCAGGCGTGTTTCCAGACGTGAGATCGCACGGCTGACCACTGACGGGGTAGTTGCCAGAAGAACGGCCCCTGCGCTTAGGGAGCCCTTCTCCACCACAGTGATGAAGACTTCTACGTCTGCGAGATAATCGAATCGCCGGCTCACCTTTACCTCCAAAGAACAAGTGCTTTTCCCTTGCGCAAGTTTATCGCCCATGGAGGCATGAATATAGTCGTATCGGGATCAGACACCTGCTGATCGAATTCACTCTCTATTGCTCGGAAATCCCATGCGCCCTATCACTCGTCTCGCCCTTGCAATGACCATTTGCACCTCAGCCTTCAACGCACAGGCCAGTAACGTCCTAGTCGTGATGTCTGATTCAGACCACCTTGAGCTCAAGGACAAGAAAGTCTTTGCAACCGGCTTTTACCTGAACGAATTGATGCAACCGGTAAAACTGATGCTCGATGCCGGACACTCGGTGACCTTTGCGACGCCTACAGGCAAGGCGCCGACTTTGGACAAATCGTCCGCCGACAAGATGTATTTCAACGATGACGTTGCGGCACTGCAGGAGTACAAGGCGCTGCTGGAGCACCTCAAGATCACCTCGCCGGGTGAGTCACCGGTCATTAGCCTGTCGCGGGTCGAACAGATCGGCTACGGGCACTTCGATGCTGTCTATGTACCTGGTGGCCATGCACCTATGGAGGATCTGCTGCATAGCGCCGCATTGGGGAAGTTGCTGAACAACTTCCATAACAACGGCAAGACAACCGCCCTCGTTTGCCATGGCCCGATTGCGCTACTGTCGACTCTGTCCGACCCAACAGCCTTCACTCGGAAACTCGAAGTCGACGGCAAAGCCCCAACGCATGGCTGGACTTATGCAGGATACAAATTCACGGTCATCAGCAATCAGGAAGAGGAACTGGCCAAGGGCTTGTTGAATGGCGGTGCGATGAAGTTCTATCCGCAAACGGCACTGGAACAAGCCGGCGGCGTATACAGTAGCAACACTTCACCGTGGACCAGCCATATCGTCATCGATCGCGAACTGGTGACCGGTCAAAACCCTGGTTCAGCGCTGGATGTGGGTAAGGTGATACTCGATCGACTCAAGTCCCAGAGCCAAGCGAAAGGCTAATCGATTCAAACTAGTACATTGCCGCAGGGACTGTCTTCAGGCCGCCGCTTACGCAACGTATAGGCGTAGGCCTGAAGCTCCTCCACTTGGGAAATAGGGGAACAAATGAAGTGAACGAACCACGACTAGTCGGCCGGGCAGTCATTACCACAAATCACGCACAAACATAACGCCGCTCAATTAGCGGCATTTTTTTGAGTTTTGAACGGGAAGCGAGACTCGCAGCGATTGCCCCTTCCTCCTCCTGACAGGAAAACTTTCTAATCGTGCATTTTAATCAAGACTATTGTGCTGTCTGATGCATTTTTCTCCGGGATGGAGCCGCAGATACTGTCGGTATTCACCCATGGAGTCGCCCTGCATCATGCAAGGCGCAGGAGACCTGATGAACTCACATTTTCAACGTTTGCTCGGCCCCAACAACTTCTCTATCGGATTGGAATTACCGCTGGACAATGATTGGTCCACTGCCGGCCAACGCTTGCGCATGTCGGAAAGGTATGCAGCACTTCGACGCTCATCTCGCTACGCCAGAAAAAATACACTGGGTAATGTCCGTGAGGCATTGCCCCTTAACCGCAGTCCCGCTACAGCTAATCCCGCCTCGAGGCGAACGAAGCGACCACGCTCTCTATCTCGGCCAGTGCGCGTGAGCAATGTTCGTATAGCAACTGGCCATCCTCGGTCAAGGCAAAGCTGCGAGTAGTACGCTGAAACAGCCTGACGCCCAGGCGTTTCTCAAGCCTTGCCACGGCATTACTTACGGCGGCGCGGATCAAGTGAAGCTGTTCACCGGCTGCGGAAAAACTACCCGCTTCGGCGGCGATCATGAAGGTTGAAATACCAGCCAATTTGTCGCTCACCACCGCCCCTCTTTTTGTAAATCCAAGGAAACCTAATGCAGAAAATCATCCTTGGCGGATGCTCAGTGCAAAGGTGAAAACGTCGCGGGCAAGTAAACCGAAGACTGCATCTCTAGCAATTGCGGCGCGGAGTTTTCAGGCGGCCACACACCATCGCTCACGGCCCGGGTGCGCACCTGCAAGCGTTGTTCGAGACTCGAATACGGCCAGATATGCAGATAGCGCGGCAGCTTCCCACTCGTGGCGTAGAACGCCGCATACACAGATGAATAGCCGTCACCGGTGCGCGGCCCCACCGCCTTGCGCCAGCCAGCAAGCGTCGGAGCCAACCCCGAAGGCACCAGGTCGTATTCACGTAGCTCGTAGAACGGCCCATGAGCTCCTGGTGGTAAAGGTTCAAGGAACGGGAAAAGCCGATAGTCGTCAATCTGTTGACTCAACACGAACTCGCCGATGCCGAACGCGTCGCTGGCCAGCAGACAGCGCTCACGTTCCTGCTGGCGGATTTGGGTATCGGTAAATCCACGAAGGACTGCAATACGGTTCTGCTGGCCGATTTCGGACAGCCAACAGCCCATCAGGCTAACCCCCTCCGGCGCCTCCTCAAGGGCTTGTTGCAGACGAGGCAACGCTTGCGCCGACGTGCGCACACGCAGCGTGAAGGTGATCAGTTCGTACAGTTCCATGACGTCATCCCCGGCAGATCGATTGAGCGTGGATGTCTGCCAGCCAGTCGGGGCTTAGGTCCGCGATATCGGCGCAGCCCATCAGGCTGAGCGTACGGATGAACTCTTCGTGGAGCAGGTCCAACGCGCGACCGACACCCTGCTCTGCGGCCACGGTGACGCCATAGAGGGTGGCGCGACCCAGCAATACCGCATCAGCCCCAAGGGCCAAGGCTTTGGCGATGTCACTGCCACGCCGGATACCACTGTCGAGTAACAGTGCCATCTTGCCTTTAACCACAGACGCGATGAGCCGTAGCGCATCCAAACTCCCGAGCGCCCCCTCAAGCTGGCGACCGCCGTGGTTGCTCACCACCAATCCATCGAGCCCCAGCGTCATGGCTTTTTCGGCATCTGCCGGGTGCAGCACGCCCTTGAGTAGTAAGCGCCCGGACCACTGATCGCGCAGGCGAGCGAGCATGGACCAGTCCAGCAGCGTTTCCATCTGCTCTCCAATGAACTTCATCGAACCCAGGGCATTGCGCTCAGCGGGCGGCAGGTATGGTTCCAGGTTTCCCATAGACGGCAAGCCGTTCGGCCACATGACCTGACGTAGCCAGCGGGGATGGCGCAGCACATCGAGTTTGTTGCCCAGACTCAATTCGCGCGGACGAACGAAATTACGGCGGTCCCACTCACGATTTCCCAGCACCATCGCATCACTGGTCAACAGCAACGTGTCGACGCCAGCCTCATGTGCTCGAGACAGCAGACTGGCCTGTATTTCAGGGTCGCGCATGGCGTATAGCTGGAACCAGAGATTAACGTCCGGCACTTGCGCCTTGATCGCTTCCATCGAGACGTTGGATACGGTACTGAGGCAAAACGGCAACCCGCGTGCGGTCGCGGCCCGGGCCAGGTGAAGATCGGCATCGCGGTGCAGCATGCCGTTGTAGCCGGTCGGTCCGATCAGCATCGGTACGGCCAGTTCACGCCCCAGCAAGCGACGCTGGGTCACCGGTGGATGACACGGAACCAGCGTGCGCGAATGCAAATGTACTTCGCTAAATAACGCGCGGTTACGGGCCAGGGTCAACTCGTCCTCGGAGCCGCCAGACAAGTATTCCCAGGCAAAATGCGGCAACCGATGGCGAGCCAGCTCCGCAAGTTCGGCGATGCTGTGAACGCGATTCAGGTCCCGACCACGGTAGAAGCTACGCATACACACTCCTCGAAGAAAAAAACCCGGCGAGCAACCGGGAAAAGGGAACAGTGAAAATAAACGGGTCAGCGACTCAGTCCTGCCACGATGGCAGGGCTTTGAGCGGGTAAAGGCGCTCGAATAGTCAACAATGTCAGCGTGGTCAGCACCCCAAAGAGCACCAACATCATGGAGACCGGCCAAACGCCGTGGTAGCTTGAGTCGTACCAGCCATAGAACACTCCTGCACCGCAGTGTCGGCACGGTGATGGGTTATTTTCAGGCCGGTTCATTGTTGGGCAGTAAAGCAACAGAGCTCCTTAAGGGGAGCGAGTGAATATCACCCCCGGTCGGTCACCTCGACCAATAGGCTCCCGACCAAATGCGAGGTAGGCAAGAGAGCTTGTGATGACCGCTAGTTGCTAAATCATAACGCTCATGCACTCCATCAGGCGCAAAACTCCGTCGAGAGGGCAACGACCTCGAGAATGTCTACTGGCCAGTTGAATGGCGCTCCCGGTGTAGTCGGGCGCAGAGAGCGCTACCTTTGCGCTTCGATCTGCAGCAGTTTTCCAGTGCGAACACTGCCACCCACACTTATACATCTTCGCGTTGAATTACTGGAACAAACAGGTAATTTTCGAGGTTATCAAGTTCACCTAAACCGGAACAGCAACACGAAGGGATGGACATCAATTCAGGGTGATTGCTATGAGTTAGCTTAGACCGTAGACGTGCGCGGCTGTCTAAACGTAAATATAACGCCTTTGTCTAACATGATGCCACGCGTGACACCGGAGCACGAAAAGAGTTTCTCGCGGCACATTAGGAATGCCGACATCGTCTGCAACGACATAGTCCATTATCATGCTTCCGTTCCCCCTACACTTACATCTAGCAAGGCTTTGGTTGAGCAAGAAATCCGCTTTTACAAAGTAATGATTTTTTAATTGTCCTGAATCGACGTGACGGGTCTGTAACGAAAAATTTGGGTGGATCAAATCAAATTGACGATTGGCTCGGATGAGTATCGCAGCCTCAAAAGAGTCGCTTGACTCCGCGTCGTATATTTCAATTCCGGCCCAGATATCAAAAAAAGCAAGCCAAATTTCGAGGAGGTAGCCTGGTAAGTCACGTACCCTTGGCTCAGGGCAAGACCGTCTATGCTCGGCATAGGGGTCTAACCTCGGATTTCTCAGATCTCGCATGGTGTAAATGTTAAAAACCCTCACCAGCCAGCAATAGTATGCGAGTGAGCAGCTACACCGTCGGTCACTGAGGAGTGCGTTGCATTGATTAAGCGTTAGACTTCTAACGATGGAAATGCAGGACCGATGCCGTCTGAGGAAGTGTCTACATATATGACGGCGGACGGATTTTATGCCAGAAATCAGAGATGATCTGTACTCTAGCTCTCCATCATCAGGGATTTTATGAGGGAGGTCTAACGCCGCTCGCGCGGCCTCGTAGTTGACTTCTGGAATTGATATAGGGGCGAGTCCAACCCGGGATTCGAGATATCGCCAGAACACAAATCGGAGCTTTACGTCCCAATGCTTCAAAGGAACTGAGACCACTCGCGCAAACTCGCCTGGCATTACCATAGCTGCCCGGGATAACCACTCCACAACGGACCGAGCCCATACTGTGTATTGATCAATTTCGATATCTGACAATAATGATATTGGGTACTTCTGCTTCCTGAATGGAGCCAAGTGATTGCATCGACCGCCTCTTTCTGCATTCCTAATTTTGATCAGACTATTATCTCTCAAGAACGAGGTGCAATTTTTGCACTCCACTAGCGGAGCGTCATGTATAGGGCAATGCGTGACCCATGAAAGTTGAAACAAAGCACTATGAAAAAGATGCTGGATACACACCCGGCAATGACGTACGGTGGCTGGCCCAATAGGACGGTTAGATCCCATTAGAATGTCTATAAACGAATTCTCAACCGCTGGCAATGGAATAGATAGCGTATGTGAAATTTTTGACACATTGAACTGATGGCTTTCCAGCCAGTAAATTTTGGAGCCGTTCCTGGGCGCATCAGTCTTTAACACTAAGTTCATCAGATCATTTAGCGAAATATCGTTGACCAACAACGCTTTAAGCATAACTAACCATGATGACTCATAGGGTGCCATTTTTTTATGAAATGTAAGGACCGCTGGCATGTTGCTCCTCACTTAAATATACTTGAAAACTCGGCCATGTTTGACTGAGCAATTGCACTAGCGATGACTTCACTGGAGAGTTCAAAGCCAAGAGTATCATTCACCCGAGAGCTGATCAGAAGATACTCGATTGTAATAAACAAATGCTCGATGGGGATAGGAACCGATACGCCCCCTACTGCCTGCTTAGCTATTTTAAATATCAGCGGTGCGTAGGCACTTAGCCTGAAACCATCTGCGAAAGCGTTTGGTAAAAAAAAACGGGTATAAGAGCAATCTGAGTTTGGTGGGTAAATGAGGTTGCTGTCAAAATTTTCCAGTAGGGCTGTTAACCATTTTTCGTCGGTACAGCCTTCAAAAGCAATGCGTTGGCTCAGAAACCGGGCTAAAATGGCGTCTTCCTTTGCCAGACGAAAGCTACTGTGTCGGCTGTTTATGTCCGACTGTGCAAACCCAATCGTTGTAGTTGCAATGCCACTGATTTTGAGATCGTTTTGGATGACCTGTAAATGCTTGTAATCATCAAGGTCCAAGGCCTGCATCTCGTCGAGAATTAGCAGGAAATGACTGCCCAGCAAGGATGAAAGCTCGCATGCGATATGCGTGGTCAATCGCCCCCTGAGTTTAGCGAGGTTTTCTCGACTTTTCTGCATGAGACTCAGGGATTTGGCCATACTTTCTACTATCGACTCAGTTTCCGAGACGTCACACGAAACTAGGACGACGAATTTATCCGGAAACTCTTGGTTAGCAAGGTGCTTAATTGCAAGTGCGCACTGCGATTTTCCCATTCTCGGGGTTGAATAGAAGTAAAGGCTCGGGCGTCCTAGCCATATCTGCTCGCGTATCATGCCGTACGCGCGTTCAATCGTTTGTGTTAACGTCGTAAATGACTTTTTTCTAATGGGGTGCGAATTCAACAAATTGTCGCGTTGAGGTAGGTCAGACGGATCGAAAACGTTCATGAGATCATCCTATTGAAAACCTTTCATCAGACCCTTTAGGTCTGGAATAGTCGTAGGCATAACGGACTTAACAACCGAACTTGTTGACAAATCTGGAACTACCAGACCGCTGGAGTCCATACCTTCGCACTTGTTATCAGTGTCCTCCGCGCCCATGGATGGCAACTCACCCAAATATTCCGATAATAAATCTGGTCGTTCAACGGAAACCTCTTGATTTACCCTACCTATTTCAGTGGCAACAGATCTCGAACTCACCGAGCTAAGATGTTTAGAAGCCACCCCTTTCGCACGTAAAACTTGGGTATGTAAATATTTTAAATAGTACTCAACCGGGTCGTCGGACTCTGTAATCGTAAGAACTCGTAGTGAGCGGAGTTGATTAATGGCTACTCTTGTTTTTCGGCTATGCTTTGTCCGTGACCATTTGCCTGAGGCCGTAAGCACACCAATGGGTGCCCCGTCTGGAAAATACGCCTTGACCGTTCTGTAGTCTTGCTCGTCAATTTCTACAGAAATAGCCGCATCTTTCAACCATGGCGATTTTTTGAGAATCGCGTTGCTGTAGCGCACTCTGTCAAGCTGGACGTATGGCCGAATGCCACGCTTCGGATAACACTTTACTTTCACTTTCCGAACGGTGCGATAGTTTAATGTTCCGTTTACCTGACTTCTTAAAAGTCGTCTCGGAATAAAGTGTTGATCTGAAAGATTTAACTTCTGCCGGATAAACTCTAGCGGAGTCAAATATCCTATACCCTCACTTTGCAAAGCGTTATGCTGCGCAAAGTGATGATAAGCCAGCTCCTCTACCACCTCGGCTTCAATCTGGTACTTCCTAGCAATTTCTGCGCTTCTTCCTGCACGGCCCACCATCGGGTTTGAACCGGTAGTGTTTGGCATGCGCTGAAAAATTCCTTCAGCAATATTTTTAAAGGTGTGCTCGACATTGGGCCTACACTCAAAGTGCCCCGGCGGTCCGTAGTTCAGGTAAAATCCCAATCGGCGTCTTAAATCCATTGAAACAGGCGCAGCCAGATTTGAAAGCGCATTGTCAGGCATCAAGATTCCAGGTAGCGCATGCTGCAGCTCGGGAATCTTTTCACTAGGAAAACCCGCGTCGCCCTTTATTTGCATTCCTAGTAAATCTTTAACAGGGACTGGCAGCGTGTCTCTAAGACTCTCGGTGATCAGTCGAACGACATCTGTCGCGCTTACCTCACTGCTGTAGACAACCAAAAACCACACAACCGCTGTCGAAGCCCTATCTACCAAAGCTAGAATATTGATCCTCTTCAAGTTGATATCGCTCATGAGACCATCGGCGTTCCTAACCCCAATCGAAAACTCAGCATCAACTTTGTGACTGTCCACCTCCCACGCTTCGTATACCTGGTTAACCCGAATGGTTGGTTCCGTTCCATTGCCAACTGACAGATGCGCTTTCGCTCCCTGCTCATGATAAATTTCAACTTGCTTGTCAAAATTTAGATCTAAAATTTGCTTCATGAATTCCGAAATCGTTCGCCCACCTTGATACTTCGTATTGAACGGCCACTCCGTGCTCGGGTGACCGACAATTTTAAGCTCATCAAGGAATATTCGATGTAATGTTTGAGGCTTCAGCCTGAACTCCAGCAGGTCCGGATTCTTTCCAAGCTTCAAGATCTTCCTTGCCAGATCGGTCTGCAGGTCAGGGTATCTTCTTAGAATGCCCCCCATCACTCCTGCATACCCTCCCTTTTGCTCAGGAAGTTTCGGTCTGACCGGAGCTTCTCGCTGATACTCTTTAATACGGTAGTGGGGTATTAATGCCCTCGCCCCCCAGACCAAGCCATCTTCCGCGATTGATACACAACGATTCATCAAGCGATGCAGATCGCTGGTCTTGATTTTTGTTTTCAACAAAATTTCCGCTTGCGGAGCGCCGTTAATATACAAGTCAATTGCTGATATCCGCCGCTGGAAGACGTCTCTGTCTGCGGAGCTCATATCTCCCACGAAAACCTCATCCCAAGGCATCGTTACCCTGACTGAATGTTCAATTTGACTCCGATGGCGTCTGATTTTCATTGGCCAGACCTCAACGACCATCGAGTGCACTTCCCAAAGCACGCGTCGTTGAACTCTATGTTTAGAGTTCCTGTAACCGCCTCCCTGGCAAACACGCCCAACACAATCATCGGGTCCTGATGATCAAGATCATCCAATAATGCACCTACCGTCCCCGCAACGCGACTTCGAATGTGCAGATTGACCATATCTGTTTGGGCAGCAAAGACTTCATTTCTAATCTGATTCAAAAAAGTGAGGAGCTGAAACCAACACATAGCCATAGGGACAAGCATACGCACATCTTTCGCGCTTATTACCTGGACTGTTTCGAGCTCAATATTCTTTTGTTCGTATAAGATTAATGCTTCGACTGGCCCGGAAGGGCAAGAGTTGGTCGCGAGTTGGTGCAGCTCGAGCGAATTGTCGGTTTTCTCTACCAAGATAAAATCACGGCGACGAAACTGTTCCTCCCAAGGGTATTTTGCCTTAAGCTCACACCCGAACTTGAACGACCTCACGAAAGGATTTGCCTCCAGAGCAGCCACCCAGTACAAGCATTCATTGTTACTGGCAAGAGTGATGTCTTTGGTAACTTTATGACTATAGTTTATCCAGATGTTATTTCTCGTATTTTTACGGGCCCCATGGGAAGCCATCAAGTGACCGCGTAGTTTAGACTTCAACGAACTCATATGTGCACCCTAATATGATGGACTAGTCCACTTTTGACCGGCACCTCAACAAAGCTGCTTGGCAGTTCAGCCTTGGCGGTGGAGTTAGCCATCTTGTTCTTTAGTCAATTGCTCGCCGTTAAGCGCACAACCTGGCCGCTGCTTCTAGGCAAACACTGCCATCGGGGCAGTGGCCCCTTAGGTGCAATGCCATGGAGAGCTTAAATGACCAATTTTTTTTTAGGGAACACGTGAAACCAGCTGGCTTGACAGCTACGCGTTAGAAATGCAATATGAGGGCGTCAGGCGTACTAATTCTTGACGACTCAATAGAAACCCAGGGCACCACCCCTGGGCTTTTTGCGTTTCTGTCCCAGATCACTTTTCTGGCTCTTAACCAGTATCCATAACAGCAACTCCTGCTTACGGCGGTTTACTAGTCGAAGTTAAGCTTTTGCTACACCCAGTCGCTGGCTCGCGATCCATTGAGCGACATCATGGGCGAGCGCAAACCTACCACGCCTATTGCTGACTTCGAAGACAGGAATGTCTACTGTGCCGCGAATCAGCGCCTGTCTAAATGCGTTGGGACTTGGGTACCCCAGTTCCCTCCAAAGGTCCTTGCTCCCGAGCATCAAGCCATAACGCTCACACAGACGATGCTCAAGTTCGGAAGCCAGGCGCTCGTAGTCTTGTTGTAGGGTCATGGCATGCACTGTGTTGTTTAGTCACACAAATCTTAAACATTAGACGAAGACTTTCACAGAGGGCAACTTCCGACTATTATTACTCTATGTTCTGCTTAAAAATCTTAGCAACTTATTGATTTTGTTGGGATTATTATTTTGCGTTTGCTTGCGCAAGCCTTATGCGCGGTATATGCCAATGACTGAAATTGTTACTCTGGAACCCCTCCGAAGCCTGTGCATCCGGTATTGGTATTCCAAGCTGCGTGCCCGTGCAGGCCTAACGTCCGACTACAGTATGGAAAAGGCATTTGAGCCGGATGCTTTTTCCTACTCCACTGGGGGAGCAGTCGAGTATCGCAAGAATAAATGGTCAAACTATCGCAAGGGTATACATCGTCCACAGCTTAAGCTGCTTAAAATGGTCGAAAAAATAGCTCACGGTTCAACACGGGAACTTAACCACCCTCTTTGGTTGGTTCTTGATCTGACTAATGTCAAGATATTCGACGATGACAGCTTCCTGCGATTGCTGGTACCCGAGGTCCAGCGGCTAGTGCTTCCAAGAAATAACGACTCGGCGGCCCCATTTGAACGTCTGAAGATTTCCTCTAGAAGTCTTGAAAAATTAAGTAGAAATGCCGACTCAGATGTATTGGCTTGTCTTACCTGGCTGCTTAGAGAGTCTTGTGGCGAATCAGTTTCTGAGCCAACCCCGCTCTTCTTAGCACTACATAAAGCCCTTATCCTGTTGGCCGCGCATTTCGAGGAGTTGAACCTCGCAGAAGCCTTATTACAAAGATACATTGAAGAGATATTACCGTTAGGGTTACCCTCGCATCTCAAGTTAGATATGACCCCAGACGACTATTTGATACCATCACTAATACTTAACACGAGCGCGGAGAAGACACTTATTTCGCGAAATGATACTGCTTCAGCTTCATGTCAAATGGCGCTGATGAATGAGATGCTAAGCGGTAAATATGGTCTCGACTTGGCTTTTGCGGCGCAGCCAAAATACTCATTTATTGCCACTAATGACAATGAAGCGCTCGATCGTTGTATCCATCAAAATAACCTGCGAAATAGCGCTATAAGCTATTTAATTGAGGGCCCGCGCGATGCCCCATGGAAGCCGAGCTTTTTGAAAAGCTAGAGATACTCGAACGTAAGCAATGGTTTTTCCACATTTGGAGCCCCCTAATCAAGAAGCCATGTCTGAGCATCTGGATGCAGTGGAGTTAATTTTGAATGCCGCTCCGTTCTCGTGCGTTACGCATTATCTATTTTTTACTTATTCATATCCCGCTATCCTTTTTTTGCTGGCAAAAATCGGAGACTAAAAAAGTTACAAATCCTAGGGTAAATGTCATCAACCTAGCATAACCAACTGAAATATCTGGGGTTACTAGAAGATGCCGCTATGCTGATCGTTACTTCGGCGTACTCACTCGATACTGCTAACGATCTATATCTACGGCTATCTCACCGAATCAAGGCCGGCGCAGCAAGCTTCGCCTACGGGGCATCGAAGGACCTTATAGATCTCAGAAATGACCTGCATCGTTGCGTCTTCGATCGTTCCTTCATTACGGCATAGAACCCAGCCATTATCTGCAACCGCTCGCTCGAACGCTTCAGTACAAGCCACATGTTCTTCCAGCTTATGCATCACGGTACTGCTCAGCCCACGGCCTCGTGCCGCGGCCCTCGCCCATGAAATTTCAGGGGCGGTGACAACCCCGACATGCAGGTCTGGCACTTGCACGTTTCGATCGATATTCAACTGCAGAATCTCTGAAAACGGGACTATCCGGCGAAACGCGGCATCAGACGGGTACCAGCGATCGATCAAGATGATGCTGTCCGGTGGCTGTTTAGTGAGCACGTGCTGGGAAATCCAATGACGGCTATCAGCAAAGCGCTCACAAACCTCCAACTCCAAATCCCGGGAAGGATTTCTGACGAGTTTGTTAACGAGGGCCATTGTTTCACCCCTGTAGGGATCGCTTTTACTCTCGCAAAGCCGGATCACCTTTTTGTTGTCTGCCCTCAGTACTTTCGTAACGGCTTCCAGAAGTGTGGTTTTGCCGGTTCCTTTGGGCCCATCTAGAGAAACAAACAGCGGACGATTCCTTCTTCACATAACGATTGATATACGGCTTTTTTTGCCCGGTTCGTTCGCTGGAACCGCTTGGCGCGACCAGGCGAATCGAGTGGAGAGCCCTTTTTGAACAGACATTGATCAACACTCTAACCGAGTTTCTGGCTGACGGGTCTCAAAACCTAAATGCCCAGAAACCCGGGCTTTGCAGTATTCAGACCGTCTCTGGCTTGTCATTCGTTGGCGGCGGCAATAACCAATGTCGTTCGCTGGTCCATCCGAGAAAAACCTGAGCCCCTTCGCTTTTCTGCCGGCTCAGGGTTAACGGCAGCCCGGAAGCTGCTACACGCAACCCGATCATGGCCGGTAGAAATCGCGCCCGGAATGCAGCAGGTTGAGCGGCAAAATGAGCTTCGATGCGGTTGATAGCGCTGCCTCTCTCGGCGTCATCCAGCATCGACAAATAAAACACCATCTGCCGCCAGGCATAGGCCGTATTTTTGAGCATCACCAAGCGCGAGTGGTAGAACTTGATTTTGAGTTGCTGTCGCCTGCAGATCCATTGGAAACACTCCAGAGCAAGTGTCCCCAGGCGATGATGCAGTAGCGTCTTCAGACCGAGTTCACCAAACAGAAGCGCGAGGTTTTGCGTCGTCAGAATCTGTTGTTGCTCGATGATCCTTCCGTTAGTTGCTGAATGCCATTCACCCAAGGGCACATTAGCCCGCTGCGCACACAGGGTGGCCAATGCATCACTGGTACCCGAATGACGCCAGGAAACCTTCCGTCTCTTCGGTTTCGGTTTATCGGGAAGAGTCGCCAGTTGATTGGCGTCGATGTCGTAATAACGGGCGTAAAGGCTGCCGCCTATCAACGAGGCCGCTCGCCTGGCTGCTTCCACGAATTTGTTCGAGAAGGCCCCCATGAAAATGTCCGCCGCGACCTCTTCCACAAAAGGAAGATCCAGCTTCGCTGTGACAGCAAGCGAGCCAAACTCCTGAAGTAGCTTGTTCGCAAGGATTGCCTGAGGGAAAGCGGACAGGGTCGTTGCCGATGATTCGATCAAGGCTTGTCTGGCGCCCTCCGCAGCCGCAGCGTCTGCCACGCGGTCAACTTCTACGGCGGCCACCCAAGGCAACTCGCTGAGTTTGACTTGGCTTTGCAGATTGAGCAGCAGCAATGAACGGCGCCGCCGAAAAGCACGGTATGTTGCGATCGACAACGCACGTAGCGTTGTATCGCGAAATCCAGCGCTGCAGATTTCGGCCGTCAACGTTGGTAGCACTCGCGCCACGGTATCCCCGGAGGTAATCACTCCCTGCTCAATCAAGTCAGCGATGGTTCCCTTTCGACAGCGCTCGAGGCGTCGACGAACCGCTAGCGGAATGGCAACGCCTGTAATCAGCGCATATGCCTTCGCCTCGCCATGGGTAATGGGCTCCAGCAGGGGCGAAAAATCAGAGATACCTTCTGAGCTTGGATAATCGGTCAGACGCTCAGCAACCGCTTTGGCTATCAGATGATGTTCGGGTGCGGCCACATGATGGCGCTGCGTTGCCCGGCTCTGTAGATGACCTTCAGATTCAGGATGACCATGTTTGCTGACAAAATCGTTGACGATCCGCCGGATTCGTCCGACCTGACGGCCTGTGAGCGAAGCTGGGTCGCGGGAACAGAGCTTCAGCAGCGCGTGCAACTCCCCTACCCGATCCCTGAAAGGTTCACCGGTGAGATTGTCAGTGCCACAGGTGGTATCGAACCGGCTGCTTAGGGTATTCGCCTGCTCGAGCCAGCCTTCCGGATATTGCCGACAAGGCCAGTCATCCTGGTACGTTAAGAGGAAGAGCGAGATAGCTGCGTCGTAGAAAGGCAACCGGGTTGTAACCACGTGTTTGTGCAGCGCCAGACGCGGCTGCGCCGGAAGTTGTGAAAGCAGCTGTTTGATATCGCCGACATCGTAGATCTGCACGTGCGCCGCCGTGAGCGGCAGCCCGTCAGATTCCATTGGAAAGAAACGCAGTTGCTCAAAAAAAGGCGCAATCGACTCGATCAGTTCGCGCGCTGCCTCCGAGCGCTGCTGGCCCAACAGCCAGGCTACGGTCAGTAACGCGGCCTCCTCCGGGACATCGACCCGATAGTCGCTGTTCACCAGACGCGCTTGCAGCGATGCGATCCCCTCATCCGTAAGGTGCCAGGCATTGAGATCCAGTCGTTCAAAGCCAGGGCGGATGCCTGGGATCGAGGCGGCCAACTGCCGCTCGTGCTCGGTCAGTGCACCACCGGCCAGATGCTGTCCGGTAGCAAAACCGCCGGTGACAACTTCCAGCGTGACCCATTCAGGCACATCCACGAGCGGTGTGCGTGAGCCAAACTGGGCGGTGCCCCGCACCATGTGTTCGACCACCTGCTGCCAGCGCTCAATCCGCTTGAGCGTTTTTGCCTCAGTGTCGAGACCGGACGCGGTCAATGCACGAGACAACTGAAAGACTGCATAACCGGTGTTAATGCCGGCCATTTCATCCGATTCCCTATCGTGCCTGGACATGTGTCCTTCTGATCCTGCGATGTAGTGGGTCCGGGGGCTGGATTCGAACCAGCGCCCACCCGGTTAAGAGCCGAGTGTTCTACCGCTGAACTACCCCGGAGCAGAGGGCGCATTGTCGACTAGCAACAAAGGGATGTGAAGACCGACGGGAGAAAATTTGATTTTTGCACCCCGTCGCCCTCCTCTACGAGGATAACCTCAGTTCTGACGTTCTCTCCATCGGGCGCAAACGTCTGGGCCGCAACGTTTCTCGACGCTACGGCCGCCAGCCGGTGTGGCAAGTTTCGAGCGCTGACGTACACTGCGATACACCCAACAAGAACGAATGAATGTTCAACGGGATCAACCGGTCCACGGGCAATCCGGGCATCTGGGTGAAGCCAGCATGAAAACGTTCACATCCCGTTTCACCGCTCTACTCGCTGCCAGCCTGTGCGCAGCGGCAAGTACTTGCGTCGACGCCGCCGACCCGCCGCCACCCCTCAAGACCACCTTCGACTGCGCCACGGCCAGGACCACCCTCGAAAAACTGATCTGCCGCGATCCGCAATTGCTGCAGATGGACATGGAACTGACGCGCCTGTATCGCCTGGCGCTCACGGATGAACGTTCCGTCCCGCCGCCCGACAAAATCGTGATCGATCAGAAGTTCTGGGTTGTGACCCGTGATCAGTGCGCCTCCGATCCTGAGCCCAAGCCGTGCACGATCCGCAGTTATGCCGAGCGCGCGCATCAGCTGCGCCAAGGCTCGGCGATTGTGCGAACCAAGGATCCCGACCGACTCACCGAAGGCCCCCGGACGATTCGTTGCAGCGGGTTCAACACGCCCATCGCTGCGACCTTCTTTAACTCGCAGACGGCGGTCGTGTACCTGAAATGGGCCAGCACTTCGATCACGTTGAGCCAGGTGCCGAGTGATTCCGGCACCCGATACGCCGGCAAGGATCGCCAGGGCAATTACAGCTTCTGGCAAGACGGCAACACGGTCCTTTTCCAGAAGCCGGGCTCAGGGCAAATGAGTTGTACGGCCGAGCCTGAGGGTTGATTCAACCCAGGCAAACGTCGTCATCAAGCGCGAAAGCATCTCGCAGATAATCGATGAACGCCCTCACCCGTGCCGATTGCCGACGATCCGCAGGAAACACGGCATGGATCGGCAGCGACGACGGTGTGTACTCGTCCAGCAACGCCAACACGCGCCCGGCCTGCACGTCCTCGCGAAACAACCACGAGGGTGAAAGCGACAGTCCCAAGCCACTCAGGACCATCTGCCGAATCGCTTCGCTGTTGTTGCTGCGCACATTGCCCTGGACCTGGATGGTGCGCGATTGACCGCTGTGCTCGAAGCGCCAGTGGTCGGACTGTTCCAGTTGATTGAAGACCAGGCAGTTGTGGTCGCTCAGATCATCCGGTGTCGCCGGCACACCGTGCTGTTCAAGATAGCTGGGAGCGGCGAACACCCGGCGCCGCGTCAGGCCTATGGGCCGGGCGATCAGGCCGCTGTCCTTCAACTCGCCAATGCGCACGGCGACATCGATGCCCTCGCTGACCAGGTCGACGTTCTCGTCACTCAGTAGCAAATCAATCGTCACGTCAGGGTGTTGCTGGAGAAAACCGTGCAGCCGCGGCGCAATCTGAATGCGTCCGAAACTGCCGGAAGAGGCAATGCGCAATGGCCCGGCCACCCGCTCCTGGCCGGTCTGGAAACTGTGCTCGGCATGGTCTACCGCCGCCAGAATCTGCCGACAATGCTCGTAATAGCGCTGACCTTCATCCGTCAGGCTGAGGTTGCGTGTACTGCGGGCGAACAGCCGGCCACCCAGTCGGTTTTCCAGGGCGCCGATCTGTTTGCTGATGGTTGGCTGGCTGAGCCCGAGTTCCCGGGCTACGGCCGAGAAACTGCCCCGCTCCACCACCCGCAGGAAAATCGTCATCGCTTCTAACGTGTCCATCAGCACCTACTTGGCGATTATTTGGAATGAATACTATAGGTATTTACGCGCTTATCGGAATCGTCCGACTGCCTGAAACTGGACCCATCGCCCCTAAACAGTTCCACAGGAGTTCCCATGAGCCAGACCACCATGCGCGCCGCCGTCGCTTTGAAGGCCGGAGCCGCACTGCAACTGCAAGACCTGCCACGACCTGAAATCAAGGCAGGCCAGGTGTTGATCAAGATCATCGCCAGTGGCGTGAACCCGTTGGACACGAAGATCAGCAACGGCCAGGGCGGCCATGCGCGGCAACCGTTGCCTGCTGTCTTGGGCATGGACCTGGCCGGGATTGTTGAAGTGGTCGCTGCTGATGTCACAGCCTTCACCGTCGGCGACGAGGTCTTCGGCATGGCCGGTGGAATTGGCGGCCAGCAGGGTTCGCTGGCGGACTACATCGCCGTCGATGCCGATTTGCTGGCGCGTAAACCGCGGAACCTGAGCATGCGCGAAGCTGCCGCCCTCCCCTTGATTTTCATCACTGCGTGGGAAGGCTTGGTGGACCGGGCCAACGTCCGGGGCGGACAACGGGTGTTGGTGCAAGGTGGCGCCGGTGGTGTCGGGCATATCGCGGTGCAGATCGCCAAAGCCCACGGGGCTGAAGTGTTCGCCACCGGCAGTGGCAAAAGCCTGGCAATCATCGAGGGCTTCGGCGCCACGGCCATTGTTTACCGCAGTCAGGCGCCTGCCGATTACCTTGAGCAACACACCGGCGGCGAAGGTTTTGACATCGTGTATGACACCGTCGGCGGCGCGACACTGGACGCCTCGTTCAACCTGCTGAAGGTCTACACCGGCCACGTCGTCAGTTGCCTAGGCTGGGGTGAGCATACACTCGCGCCGCTGTCGTTGCGGGGTGCCACCTATTCCGGTGTCTTCACGTTGCTGCCGCTGATCACCGGCAAAGGCCGCCAGCACCACGGTGAAATCCTCGCGCAAGCCACGCGGATGGCTGAAGCCGGACAACTGCGGGTGCTGCTGGACGACCGAAGCTTTACCCTGGAAAACGTCAATGACGCTCACGCCATCGTTGCCGCGGGACAAGCAATCGGTAAAGTAGTGATCGACATCTGCCTGGATACCCATGAATGAGCGATAAACCGAAACTTCAATTGCTGTGCTGCGCCGTACTCGGCCTGTCCGCCCTCAACGCCCAGGCCAGCGCGCCACCCGAAACCTTGCAACCGCTGTTGGTGACGTTGAACGAACGCCTCAACATCGCTGATCTGGTCGCCCTGACCAAATGGGACAGCGGCAAGCCGATCCAGGACAGCCCCCGGGAAGCGCAGGTGATCGCCAACGCCAGGAAGCTGGCCGAAGAGCGAAAACTGGACCCGGAAGATGTTGGCCAGTTACTGGCGGCGCAAATGGAAGCCAACAAACTGGTGCAGTACGGTCTGCTGGCCCAATGGCAAGCGGCCGGCCAGGCGCCAGACACGCCGCGCCCGGACCTCGCCAAGCAAATCCGCCCACGCCTGGATGAACTGCAAAATCGACTGTTGCAGCAATATGCCGACTTCACGCCTTATCGAAAGGACCCACAGTGCACGGACTGGATTGCCAAGGCTCGCGCCAGTCTGGCGACGGATCAGCTGCATGAACTGGCGCTGATCCGCGCTACGGGGGAGTTGTGTACGGCTGATTTGCCTCGGTAAATCCTAGTTCAAAGAGCCCATCAAACCTTCGGTCAGCAACGACACCAGCGGCTGGACCAGATGCCGGGTGCGAACGTCGTCGCCAATCACGGCGACTTCGGTGCTGGGTAATGTCGGCAACTTCTCGGACGGTTCTACGATCCGCATGCCTTCCTGCAGGAACGAGGTCCCCAGCGCGGTAATCCCCAGTCCACCGGCGACGGCGGCCTGGACGCCCATCAAATTGCTCGCCAGGCAAGCTGAAACCCATTCCCGTCGCACCGACGCCAGGGCCTCGATCATGATGGCGCGGTACGCGCACGGCGGGCGCATCATCACCAGGCGTATGGGTTTGGAGGCTTCGATTTCGAAGTCCTTCGCGGCGATCCAGACCAAAGGCTCGCGCCAGATAATTCGACCGCGCTGTGCGGTGGCACTGGCTTTTTGCTTGGCAATGACCACGTCCAGCAACCCGGCTTCATGGTCGGCCAGCAGGTCGTGGCTTAGACCGGTGGTGAGTTCCAGTTTAATGTCCGGATAGACCTTGCAAAAACGCGATAACAACGTGGGCAGTTGCGTAGGCACGAGGTTTTCGGAGATCCCCAGGCGCAGGAGATTCACCGTGGCGGGCGCCTTGATCTCACGGATGAACGTCTCGAAATGCACCATCAATTTACGCGCCCCCACCAACAGTCGTTCGCCATCAGGTGTGAGTGTCAGCGCGCGGCTGGTGCGTTCGAACACACGAAAACCGAGCAGGTCTTCCAGGCGAATAATCTTCTGGCTGACCGCCGATTGCGACCGCGCAATCACGTCCGCGGCGGCGGTGAAACTGCCGGTCTCCGCCACTGCGATAAACGCCCGCAGCAGGTCGATTTCCAGGTCGCTGGCTTGCATGGTGAATTCGCTTTTCAACTGGATGCCATTAAATTTATGCGCTGGAGTTCTGGATAGCAAATGTCGAACATCGTGCTTCATCTGAATAAACGAGGCGTTCGACATGACCGACAACACCGCAGTACACATCGTAGAAAGCTTCTGGCGCGAGGTGTGGCAAGCCAAGGACCCGCAAGCCGCCGCGCGCTTCGTTGCCGAAGACTTCGTTATCACGTCCGGTGGCGTGGATATTGTTGGCCGCGAAGCCTTCATTCGCTGGATCGGCGCCTTCCTGTCGACCATCGAAGATTCCGAGTTTGGCGCCATCGAGACATTCCAGAATGCCCAAGGGACCCGCGTCGCTTCCCGCTGGAAGTTGGCCGGGAAAAACCAGGGATTTATCGGCGGCCGCTCCTGCAACAGCCCTTTTGAAATGCTCGGCACCGCCGTCTGGGAAGTGCGTCCGGATGGGCTGCTGGCGCACAACTGGGTCGAGCGTAACGCGCTGGAAGTTCACCGGGACGTGATCGGTCTCGGTTGAGTCGGGCTCAATACCAGCCCCGAAGCAAACACCACTCCCAGAATGACGCCGCTGGCACCGAGCAATTGCCAGACGTTCGGCAACACGCCGAGGATCGAGGACACCAGCATGGTGAACACCGGCGCCAGGTTGAAGAAAATCGAGGTCCGCGCGGCGCCGATGGCATGGATGCCTTTGAACCACAGCAAGTAGGCAATCAACGACCCGAAGACCGCCAGGTAAATGACCGCGCCATGAATCGGCAGTGAAGCGCCACGCATGTCCGCCAGCGGGTCTTCGTAAATGAAACCCAGCACGATCAACCCGATGACCCCGAACAACATGGAATAAGTCGTGGTTTCCAGCGGTGTCGAGTCTTTGACGAAGCGTCGGGTGCCGACCATGTTCGCCGCCCAGGCCATGCTGCCGGCCAGAATCATCGCGTCACCACTGGCCACTTTCAGCCGGAGCAGCACCTGGATATCGCCGCGGGTGATCACCAGCCCTACTCCGAGCAAGCCCAATATCAAGCCAACGGCGCGACCACGATCAATCCGTTCCCCTTCCAGCAACACGGCAAAGATCATGGTCCACAGTGGCGTGGTCGCCAGGATCAGCGCACCGTTGATCGGCGTGGTGGTTTGCAGGCCAAAGAAGGTCGCGAGGCTGAACGCGGTAAACCCAAGCAACCCCAGGCCGATAAAGGCCGGCAGGTTGTGTTTCAGCGTGCCGAAACGCAGCTTTCCGGCCAGACTGAAAATCAGGACCAGCAACACTGTCGAAATGGCAAAGCGCTCAATGGACGCGCTGATCGGTGCCATGCTCTTGATGATGTAGGCGCCCGCATTGAAATTGGTGCCCCAGAAAAACGTGGCACCGACAATTCCGGCATAGGCCAGAGGCGTTGATTTTGACATGGCTGTTTCCTCGCAAATCAAACCTGCCCATCAGGCTTTGGAGGATTCTTGCAGGCTTGCCGATGGGGCAGAATTCCCCATTTATTCACCCTTTATGTGAGAAAACGCCCATGTTCGATTGGGAGGATCTGCGTTACTTCATTGTCTTCGCCCACGAGCAGTCGTTGTCGGGGGCGGCACGCACGCTCAAGGTCGACCATGCCACGGTGGCGCGGCGCATCAGCGCGCTGGAGCGTTCGCTGAACCTGAAGTTGGTGGACCGACGCCCCCGTGCGTACGTCATTACCGAGGACGGGAAACGCATTGCCGAGCTGGGGTGGCGGATGGAAAGCGAGTCGTTCGCGGTCCAGCGTACCGCCCTGGCGGGGCAGGAAAGCTACGTCGGCGAAGTCATGGTCAGTGCCCCACCCGCACTGGCCTGCGCGCTGATAGCGCCGCGAATCAATGCATTGCGCACGCAGTATCCGCAGCTGTCGTTGCAGTTGATTGGCAGCCTGGGCAGCGCTTCGTTGTCCCGACGCGAAGCCGATATCGCCGTGCGCCTGAGCCGCCCCAAGGAACCGGACCTGGTGGCCCGCAAGGTCGCGACGCTGCCGTTTTACCTGTATGGCGCGGCCGGTTATTTAGCCAACACTGCCCCGCAAGACCTGGCCTTCATCGCTTACGACGAAACCATGGAGCAATCCCCACAACAGGCCTGGTTGAAGAAACAGGCGGGTGATCGACCGATCCTGCTGCGCAGCAATGATTTGAACATCCAGGCGACCATTGCTCAGGCGGGTGCTGGTGTCGCCGCATTGCCCTACTTCCTGGGCGAGCGCTACGGCCTGCAAGCGCTGCCATCGGTGGGCGCCGACCTTACGCGGGACGTGTGGCTGCTGGTCCACAACGACATCCGGCACACACCGGCCGTGCAGGCGGTGATGGGGTTCCTGGTGTCGTGCTTTGAACAATAAGCGCCGGGCGGCGCTCAGGTACTCGGCGATTTATGCCACGGATAGCCTTTCGCACTGAGTTCAAAGGCGTAATCGAATAACCGCTTCATATACGCGCCCTCGAATCGGTGATTGCGCGCGTCATCAAAATCGGCGCCGATGTACGCCAGGTTGAAGTCCGCGCCGTCCTGCTGGGCAATCCGGTAGATTCGATCGAGGTCGCTGATGCCCTGGGTCTGGATCAACGTGCTGATGGCTCGGCCGCCAATGCTCAAGGTGCGGCGCTTGGTGCCGGACCACTGCGGTTCCAGTTTGCCGTTGCGAATCACAAAGAAATGCCGCTCCCGGCGCAAGCGCGCGCCAGTCACTTGGTTCAGCGCCATCACCGTGCCCGGCGGGTAAAGGAACACCTGGGTGAGGACGCCGCCGTCCACGTGCATTTCCTGGAACTGTTTGCCGTCAACTTCTACATCGATCATCACCGGTGACACGGCGCCGGGAATACTCATCGACGCCACCATGATGTTGCGAAACAGTTCGAGCGCTCCCGGTGCATCGCTGGACGCAATCGCACCCATGTTCCAGGTGACGGCCCGCCCTGAATCAAGGTCGGTGGTGCCGATCATCAGCAGTCGCCCCTTGGCGTATTGCCCGGCGATGGCTGCCAGCACTTCGGCAGTGACGTACTTGGCAATCAAGCGAGACAGTGGCTTGCTGTCCGCCATACCGTCGCTCGCCAGGCGGGTCAGCATGCTGCGCGGATGGAACACGTCTTTGGGGCCGATGCCCTTGCAGATCCCCAGAATGATCCCGTCATACTCAGGCCCCAGGTAAGCGAACGGGGCGACCAGCGCACCGGCGCTGATGCCGGTGACGACCTTGAACACCGGTCGGGTGCCATGCAGGGACCATCCGGCAATGATGCCTGCCGCGAAAGTGCCGGCGTCGCCGCCCCCCGAAACCGCCAGCATATCGGCCAGCGGCAACATGTCATTCGGCTCCTCGATGCGGCCGAACGCCTCGTACTCTCGATGGTTGGCCTCACTCGCGTCCCGGATAAACGGCGTCAGATCCTGGTCCAGCCAGTAACGCGCATTGGGGATGCCGGGGATGGCCGCTTGTTCCGTCAACGCTTGCGGCACTGCATCACGGCGTTGCAGGCAGCCTTGACGCAACATGTTCAGCGTTGCGGCGCTGGGCCTGGGTAGAAAGGGTTTCAACACGCCTCCTCCGGTCCCTGCCATCGACAGAGAACGTGCTCGACTATTCGGTGAAATGGCCTCGCCCATCATGCGCGCGCCACACAACCATGACTACCGGCTCAATCAGGCGGCGGTCTCCTGAACACCAGCAGTCTTCCGGTGGCGCGCTGCACCACTTTGTCGTGTTGATTGCGAGTCTCCATGAGCATGGTCACCACGCCCCGGTCGGGCTTGGTGGCGGACGGTTCGATGACCTGGACGGTGGTGGTGAGACGCAACAGGTCATCCGGATACGTCGGCGTCGGCCAGCTGAGTTCGATCCCCAGGCCAATGATCCCGTCGGCCAACGGTACGCTGGCCACCAGCAGTTTCATGGTCAGTGCCGCGGTGTTCCAGCCACTGGCCGCCAGACCGCGAAACAAGCTCAGGTCGGCGGCTTCGGGGTCAAGGTGGAAAGGTTGCGGGTCGTATTCTTGCGCAAAAGCCAGCATCGCCCGTCGCTCGACGCGAACGGCGTCGCTTTCGAACACCTGCCCCAAGGTCAAATCATCGAGATAGAGTTTTTCCCAGGCATGGATGGTCATGATTCAACCCTCTTCAGGAGAGTGGCACGTACACCTTCCATGCTAGCCCAAGCCCTGGCAGTCATGCCGGCGGCAGGACACCCGGTCTGTGCCGCAACGGACTCAACGCAACTTCAACGGATCAACCAATTGCGCCGCAATCGCCATCCCCACCAGATCCGGCAAAGTATTGGCCTGCATGCGTTTCATCACCCGCGAGCGATACAGGTCGACGGTTTTGGCGCTGACCCCCAGTTGTTTGGCGATTTCCCGGGTGGTGTAGCCCTGCACCAACGGCAGCAATACATCGCGTTCCCGAGGGGTCAGGGTCAGCATGCGCGCCTGCAATTCTTCGTGGCCCAGATTGCCCGTGCGATTGGCCGCGCAGTTGCTGAGCGCCTGTTGCACGCTGTCGAGCAGCAGCTGTTCGTTGTAGGGTTTTTCGATGAAGTCATGGGCGCCGGCCTTGAAGGCGCGGACCACGATCGGCACGTCGGCGTGGCCGCTGACGAAGATGATCGGCAAGTTCAGTTCGCGTTCGCGCATGGCTTCCTGCACGTTCAAGCCGCCCATGCCCGGCATGCGCACGTCCAGCAACACGCAGGCATTGAGCCGTGCATCGCAGGCCTCCAGAAACTCGACGCCACTGGTGAACGGCAAGGCCTTGAGGCCCACCGATTCCAGCAGCCAAACCGTTGAATCGAGCATGCCTTGATCATCGTCGACCACGTAAACCACGTGTTCCGTCACTGCTGCCATTGCGTCATTCCTGTTGTTGTTTTAGTGGGCCGGCCAGTGGCAAACGGCAGTAAACGAGCAGCCCGACCGGTTGCCGGCGCGCCCGCAATTCGCCGCCAAAGCCTTCGATGATGCTGCGGCTCATGGACAATCCCAGGCCCAGGCCATCCGGCTTGCTGGTGTAGAACGGGGTGAATATTTGCTCCAGTTCCGGCTCACTGACGCCCGGCCCCTGGTCGTGGACGCTGATTTCCACGGAGGTAGCACCACCCTGCCCCGCAGCCATCACGATCAGCGACGGCCGGCCCGGATGTTGCTCGCGGTTGGCATCAATGGCGTTGCGCAACAGGTTGAGCAGCACCTGCTCCAGCAGCACCCGGTCGGCATACACCGGCGGCAGATTATCCGGCAGTCGATCGTCGATTGTCACTTGGCATTGGGTCGCTTCCCAGGCACACAACCGTACCGCTTCACGGGCGACATCCACCATGTTCAGCGCCTGCATGCGCCGCTGGCCCTTGCGCAGGAAACCGCGCAAACGCCGGATGACTTCCGAAGCGTGGGTGGCGTGCAACGTAATGCGTTCCAGGCCCTGGGCCACCCGTTCCGCCGCCTGGGGATTGGTGCCCAGTGCCTGCATATACCGTTGGCTGGCGTTGGCGTAATTGACCACCGCCGCCAATGGCTGGTTGATTTCGTGGGCGATGCCCGAAGCCAATTCCCCCAAGGTCACCAGGCGCGCGGTGTGGGCCAGTTCGTCTTCCAGGCGTCGGCGTTTTTCTTCGCCCTGTACCCGGGCGGTAATGTCCCGGGACACGCACACCACTTCGACCACCGCCCCGGTGTAGGTCTCGCGAATCGCCCGGCAGGCGGTTTCAAACCACAGGTAATGCCCGTCGCGATGGCGGATTCGGTACGCCATGGTGTGATAACCGTTCTGCTCCAGGGCATCGCGCGCGGTTTGCACCAGATTCGCCAGGTCCTGGCCGTGGAACAGGCCCTGGGCCATCTGCCCGCGCAGTTCTTCGGGCCAATAGCCGAGCAAGGTCCAGGACGCTGGCGAGGCATCGAGAAAACGCCCGTCCGGGGTATGCCGGGAAATCAGGTCGGTGGTGTTCTCGATGATCAGCCGGTACAGGCGCCGCGCCGTAGCGGCCTCGCGTTCGGCCAGCACTTGCGCGGTGGCGACGTAGCAACGGCCGAACACGCGGTTGTGCGGCGGATCGGGGATAAAGGTCCAGATCAGGATCTGCGTCTGGAATTCGGCCTCGACCCCTTCGATGGCGCGCTGCTGCGCCAGGCACGCACGCACCAGATCGCGATGATTGTTCGGCAGGAACCCCAGCACGTAGCTGTGCGGATGCTGCGCGAGCAAGGCCAGCAATGCCGCATTCAACTCCAGCGGTTGGCCCTGGCTATCGAGCAGCACGCTTGGCTGAGGGTCATGGCTCAATAAGGGAGAGTCAGGCGTCATCACAGGTCCGCTGCGTGGGGGGAAGCCAAGAATATACCGGCCGTGGAGCAATCGCCGCATTCATTTAGCGCATGAAGAATGGCATATGGTATATATACTATACAACCTAGGTTGTACTTCCATATCTAGGGTTGATTGTTATATAAAGCAGACCGGACATAAAAGTTGACCTCAGCGGCTACGCTGAAAGGTCAGCCATAGAGCTAACAATCAGCCACCGAGTACCCGTCATGTCGATCTTCGAACAAGGGCTTAGCCCTACGGCTGTCAATCACATCGCCTTGTCGCCGCTCAGCTTCCTCGAGCGCACCGCCCACGTTTACCCCGACTACCCCGCCGTCATTCATGGCTCGATCCGCCGCACCTGGGCGCAGACCTACACCCGCTGCCGACGCCTGGCTTCGGCCCTGGCCGGGCGCGGCATTGGTAAGGACGACACCGTCGCGGTCATGTTGCCGAACATCCCCGAGATGCTCGAAGTGCATTTCGGCGTGCCGATGATCGGCGCGGTGCTCAACCCGCTCAACGTGCGCCTGGACGCCGAAGCCATCGCGTTCATGCTGCAACACGGCGAAGCCAAGGTGTTGATCACTGACCGCGAATTCCACAGCGTGATTCACGCGGCCATCGGCATGCTCGACCACCCGCCACTGGTGATCGACGTCAACGACCCGGAATACGGCGAAGGCCAGGCCGTCAGCGACCTGGACTATGAAGCGTTGCTGGCCGAAGGCGATCCGGCGTTCGCCTGGCAATGGCCGGATGACGAGTGGCAAGCCATCTCGCTCAATTACACCTCCGGCACCACCGGCAATCCGAAAGGCGTGGTCTATCACCATCGCGGCGCTTATTTGAATGCCTTGGGCAACCAGATGACCTGGGCCATGGGCAACCACCCGGTGTACCTCTGGACCTTGCCGATGTTCCATTGCAACGGCTGGTGCTACCCGTGGACCATCACCGCACTGGCCGGTGTGCATGTGTTCCTGCGCCGGGTCGACCCACAGAAAATCCTCACGCTGATCCGCGAACACCAGGTCACCCATCTGTGCGGCGCGCCGATCGTGCTCAATGCACTGGTCAACATGCCGGACTCGGCCAAAGCCGCCATCGATCACCCGGTCAACGCCATGGTCGCCGGTGCCGCGCCGCCGGCCAAAGTGATCGGCGCCGTGGAAGCGATGGGCATCAAGGTCACCCACGTTTATGGCCTGACCGAAACCTACGGTCCGGTGACGCTGTGTGCCTGGCATGCCGAGTGGGATGAATTGCCGCTGGATGAACGGGCGCAGATCAAATCCCGTCAGGGCGTGCGCTATCCGACGCTCGAAGGCGTGATGGTCGGCGACTCGACCACCCTGAAGCCGACCCCGCGGGACGGCAAGACCATCGGCGAAGTCTTCATGCGCGGCAACACCGTGATGAAGGGCTACCTGAAAAACCCAACCGCCACCGCCGAAGCCTTTGAGGGCGGCTGGTTCCACACCGGCGACCTGGCGGTGTGTCATCCCGACGGTTATGTCGAGATCAAGGACCGGCTCAAGGACATCATCATTTCCGGCGGCGAGAACATTTCCACCATCGAACTCGAAGGCGTGCTCTACCGCCATCCGGCGGTGATGGAAGCCGCAGTCGTTGCGCGTCCCGATGAGAAGTGGGGCGAAACTCCCTGCGCCTTCATCACCTTGAAGGCTGATCACCAGGACGTGCGCGAGGCGGACATCATCAGTTTCTGCCGCGAACACCTGGCCGGGTTCAAAGTGCCGCGCACGGTGATCTTCACCCTGCTACCGAAGACGTCCACCGGCAAGATCCAGAAGTACGTGCTGCGCGACCGGGCCCAGGCCCTCTAACCCTCACTCACGCTGAACACTTCAAGCGGCAGGTCGCGAACCTGCCGTTCCGGGCTCGTGCGCGCTCAATTCGACGCGCCCTCGCCCTGCCCCTCACACACTGACAACAAAAACAAATGTGGAGCTACCGATGATCGACATCCATTCAACCGACACCCAGCGCTGCGAACGGATTCGCGCGAATCCGAAATTCCTCCAACTGGTCAGCAGCCGTTCGCGCCTGGCCTGGACGTTGAGTGCCACGGTCTTGAGCACTTACTACCTGTTTATGCTGGTGGTGGCGTTTGCCCCGCAATGGCTGCATGCGCCGCTGGGCGAGAACCGGATGTTGACCCTGGGAATGCCGGTAGGCGCGGCGATCATCATTTTTTCCTGGCTGCTGACCGGTTGGTACGTCTACAGCGCCAATACCCGGTTCGATGCGCTGGGTGCGGCGATTCTTGAGGAGAGCAAGTGATGAGCCTGCTCAAAAAGCTGTTCCTTACGGGTGCAGGTTTGCTGTCGTCCTGCGTCGTGCTCGCCGCGCCACTGACCGGAGCCGTCGAAAAACAACCGCTCAACCTGAACGCGATCAGCATGTTTTTTGTGTTCGTGCTCGGCACCTTGTGCATCACCTGGTGGGCCGCGCGGCAAACCAAATCCACGTCGGATTTCTACACCGCTGGCGGCGGCATCACCGGGTTTCAGAATGGTCTGGCGATTGCCGGTGACTACATGTCCGCCGCTACATTGCTGGGGCTGTCGAGCCTGGTGTTCGCCAAGGGCTACGACGGTTTCATTTACACCATCGGCTTCTTCGTCGGCTGGCCGATCATCACGTTCCTGATGGCTGAGCGCTTGCGCAATCTGGGGCGCTACACCTTCGCCGACATCGTGTCCTATCGGCTGGACCAGAACAAAGTGCGGATCTTCGCCGCGTTCGGTTCGCTGACGGTGGTCTGCTGCTACTTGATCGTGCAGATGGTCGGTGCCGGGCAGTTGATCAAGTTGCTGTTCGGCCTTGATTACCCGGTGGCGGTGGTGATCGTCGGTGCGCTGATGCTGGTCTACGTGATCTTCGGCGGCATGATCGCCACTACCTGGGTGCAGATCATCAAGGCTGTGTTGCTGCTCGCCGGTGGTACGACCCTGGCGGTCATGGCCATGTCGCAATTCGGTTTCAGCTACGAAACCCTGGCCGCCAAAGCGGTTGAGGCCCACGCCAGCGGCTGGAACATCATGGGCCCGGGCTCGATGCTTGCCGACCCGATCAACACTGCGTCGATGTCCCTGGGCCTGGTGTTCGGGATTGCCGGTTTGCCGCACATCCTGATGCGTTTCTTCACCGTACCGAACGCCAAGGAAGCGCGTAAATCGGTGTTCTACGCCACCGGGTTTATCGGCTTCTTCTTCCTCGTGGTCTGCACGTTGGGCTTCGCGGCGATGGTGATCATCGGCACCGACCCGCAGTACTACGTCAACGGTGAAGTCGGCGGTGCCTTGATCGGCGGCGGCAACATGGTCGCCATGCACTTGGCCAAAGCCGTAGGCGGCAACCTGTTCTTCGGTTTCCTTGCGGCGGTCGCGTTCGCCACCATCCTGGCGGTGGTCTCCGGGCTGGCCCTGGCCGGTGCCTCGGCGATTTCCCATGACCTGTACGCCACCGTGTTCAAGAAAGGCAAGGCCAGCGAGAAACAGGAAATGCGCGTCACGCGCATGGCCACCGTAGGCCTGGGCATCGTCGCGATTCTGTTGGGCATTCTGTTCGAGAAGATGAACGTCGCGTTCCTGGTCGGCCTGACCTTCGGCATCGCTGCGTCAACCAACTTCCCGGTGCTGATCATGGCCATGTACTGGAAAGGCCTGACCACCAAAGGCGCGATCCTCGGCGGTTTCGCCGGCCTGATCTGCGCGTTGGTGCTGGTGATCCTGTCGCCAGCGGTGTGGGTCACCGTGCTCGGCCATGCCCACGCGATTTTCCCTTACGACCACCCGGCGCTGTTCTCCATGCCGTTGGCGTTCCTGGTGATTGTGGTCGTGTCGAAACTCGACCGCAGCGTGCGGGCCGACAAGGAACGCGACGCCTATGCCGACCAGTTCGTCCGCGCCCAGACCGGCCTCGGTGCCGCCAGCGCGTCCAGTCATTGATTGAAAAAGCACGGCCCGCCGTGGCGGCGCCGTGCCCACTGTCCCAACGAGGTTCACGTTATGCCCGAATTCAACGCTCCCTTGCGCGACATGCGCTTCGTGCTGCATGAAGTATTCGACGCCCCAGCCCTGTGGGCGCGCCTGCCGGCTCTGGCCGACAACGTCGATGCCGATACCGCCGACGCCATTCTTGAGGAAGCGGCCAAGGTCACTTCACACCTGATTGCGCCACTCAACCGCAGCGGCGACGAAGAAGGCGCGCATTGGGTCTATGGCCAGGTCACGACGCCGATCGGTTTCAAACAGGCTTACACCACTTACATTGAAGGCGGCTGGGTCGGGTTGTCCGGCAATGCCGATTTCGGCGGCATGGGCATGCCGAAGATGCTTTCCGTGCAATTCGAAGAAATGCTCTACGGCGCCAATTCAAGCTTTGCGCTGTATTCGGCGTTGAGCTCCGGCGCGTGCCTGGCCATCGATGCCCATGCCAGTGAAGAACTGAAAAATATCTACTTGCCGCCGATGTACGAAGGTCGTTGGGCCGGCTCCATGTGCCTGACCGAAGCCCACGCCGGCACCGACCTGGGGATCATCCGCACCCGCGCCGAACCCCAGGCCGACGGCAGCTTCAGCATCAGCGGCAGCAAGATCTTCATCACTGGTGGCGATCAGGACCTGACCGAAAACATCATCCACCTGGTGCTGGCCAAACTGCCGGACGCACCGGCCGGGCCTAAAGGGATCTCGCTGTTTGTGGTGCCCAAGGTGCTGGTCAATGCCGACGGTTCCCTTGGTCATACCAACGCCGTGAGTTGCGGCTCGATCGAACACAAGATGGGCATCAAGGCGTCCGCCACCTGCGTGATGAACTTCGACGGCGCCAGCGGTTGGCTGGTGGGTGAAGCCAACAAAGGCTTGGCGGCGATGTTCACCATGATGAATTACGAACGCTTGTCCATTGGCATTCAGGGCATCGGTTGCGCAGAAGCGTCCTATCAAAGCGCCGTGAAATATGCGCGCGAACGGGTGCAGAGCCGCTCCCCTACCGGCGCCATGGCACCGAACCAGATCGCCGATCCGATCATCGTCCACCCGGATGTGCGGCGCATGCTGCTGAGCATGAAAGCCATGACCGAAGGCGGCCGGGCGTTTGCCAGTTACGTCGGCCAGCAACTGGATTTGGCCAAGTTCTCCGACGACGCCCGGGAGCGTGACAACGCGCAAACCCTGGTGGCGCTGCTGACGCCGGTGGCCAAGGCGTTTTTCACCGACACCGGCCTGGAAAGCTGTATCCACGGCCAGCAAGTGTTCGGCGGCCATGGCTATATCCGCGAATGGGGTCAGGAGCAACTGGTGCGTGACGTGCGCATCGCGCAGATCTACGAAGGCACCAACGGCATCCAGGCCCTGGACCTGCTCGGGCGCAAAGTGCTGGCCGACAGTGGCGTGGCGCTGCGCCAGTTCACCGGCGAGATCCGCCACTTCGCCCATCAACCGGACGCGCCCTACTCCATCCAACTGTTCGATGCCGTGCTGCGCCTGGAAAACCTCAGCGACTGGCTGCAAGACCAGGCCGCGACCAACCGTAATGAAGTCGGTGCCGCGTCGGTGGAATACCTGCACCTGTTCGGCTACGTCGCCTACGCCTGGCTGTGGGCGCGGATGGCCCAGGTCGCGAAGAAAAAACGCAGTGAAGATCGGGCCTTTTATGGGGCGAAGATCGCCACCGCGGACTTCTATATCGAGCGTTTGCTACCGCGCATCTTGAGCCTGGAGCAATCCATTCGCGCCGGCAGTGGCTCGTTGTACGGCCTGAGCGCCGAACAGTTCTAACGATTGAACCGCACGCGGCGCCCGCCCCGCTCCTCTCTTTGGGCGTTCGCGTTTTTTACTGAACAAGCCCTCGCCCGTCTGGCGAGGGTGTGTGAATCGCTTTTCAAAAAAAAAATAAAAACACAGGGGCTTCACCATGGACCGTCACACCTGCACTCTCGCTACCCGACTGTTACTGGCCGGCGGCGTCATCAGCCTCTCGGCCCCCGCCGCCGCTGACTTTATCAAGGACAGCAAGGCCAGCCTCGAGCTGCGCAATTTCTATTTCAACCGCGACTTTCGCCAGGACAACGCCGCGCAATCCAAGCAAGAGGAATGGGCCCAGGGCTTTCTGCTGCGCTATGAATCCGGCTTCACGGACGGGTTGATTGGTTTTGGTGTGGATGCCATTGGGATGCTCGGGGTCAAACTCGATTCCAGCCCGGATCGCGCCGGTTCCGGTTTGCTGCAACGCCATCGCACCACCAGCAAGGGTGCTCAGGACGAGTACGGCGACTTGGGCGTGACGGCGAAGGTTCGCGCCTCGAAAACGGTGTTGAAACTCGGCACTTTGCTGCCGAAGTTGCCAACGGTGCTGGCTAACGATTCACGGCTGTTGCCGCAGACGTTCGAGGGCGGTCAGCTGACGTCGCTGGAGGTCGAAGGCCTGACCGTGGACGGCGGACGGCTGAAGCAGGTCAACCAGCGCGATTCCTCCGACTACGAAGACATGGGCATCACCAAGACCGGCGCCAAAGGCATCATCACGCCGCACGCCACCAGCGACAGCTTCGACTTCGCCAGCCTCAACTACAAATGGACCGGCAACCTCGCCACCGGCTACAGCTATGGCCATCTCGATAACCTCTACAGCCAGCATATGGTCAATCTGACCTACGTGTTGCCGGTGACGGCGGGCCAGTCGTTCAAGAGCGATTTGCGTTTCGCCCGTTCTACCGACGATGGCGGCAGCAACGTCGATAACAAAGCGTTAGGGGCAATGTTCACCTACAGCCTCGGCGGGCATGCGTTCGGTCTGGGTTATCAGGGCATGAGCGGCGACACCGGGTTTGCCTACATCAATGGCACCGATGCGTTCCTGGTCAACTTTGTGCAGATCGGCGACTTTGCCAGCAAGGACGAAAAGTCCTGGCAGGCGCGCTACGACTACAACTTCGCGGCCATTGGCGTGCCGGGGTTGACCTTCATGACCCGCTACCTGACGGGCGACAATATCGATCTGGGCGGCAATCGCCCGGAGGGGAAGGAATGGGAGCGCGATACCGATATCGGTTATGTCGTGCAGAGTGGCCCGTTGAAGAACGTTGGAGTGAAATGGCGCAATGCGACCGTGCGCTCGACGAATTTTGGCAGTGACCTGGATGAGAATCGGTTGATTGTCAGCTACTCCCTGCCGATCTGGTAAGCCGTAGTGATCGTTCCCACGCTCCGCGTGGGAATGCCGCCTGGGACGCTCCGCGTTCCAAGAGCGGACGCAGAGCGTCCATGGATGCATTCCCACGCGGAGCGTGGGAACGATCACCCTCTCCGCAGCACCGGCGATAGTAGGTTAAGATGCCTGTAAATCAGGCTCGCCGCGAGACGCCCCGCATGACCGATAACAATCGCAACACCCCCCGCCTGATCAAGAAGTACCCCAATCGCCGCCTGTACGACACCCATACCAGCAGCCACTTGACCCTGGCCGACATTCGGCAACTGGTGGTCGATAAGGTCCCGTTCCAGGTGGTCGATGCCAAAAGTGGCGAGGACTTGACCCGCAGTATTCTGCTGCAAGTCATCCTCGAAGCCGAAAGCGGCGGTGAGCCGATCTTCAGCAGCGACATGCTGATGGGCATCATCCAGTTCTACGGCCCGTACCAGGGCGTGCTCGGCAGCTACCTGGATAAAAGCATCCAGACCGTGATCGACATCCAGTCCCAGACCGGCGCCCAGTCGTCCGAGGCCTGGAGCACCTTCATGCATCAGCAGGCGCCGGTGATGCAGGACTTGATGCGTCAATACGTCGATCAATCCAAGGCGCTGTACCTCAACACCCAAAACATGTTCGGCCTGTTCGGCGCCAAGCCGGGCACCGATAACGGGACGAAAAAAAATGGCGATGGGGAATAATCCCATCGCCATCGGTGCTGCTGGCCTGATCTGACTTATTTGTTGCCGTTGGTAGCCTTGGCGCTCGCTTCTGGAGCGGCTTTGCCGGCGGCAGCCGTGGCAGCGTCGAAGCCGCTCTGGGCCACATCAGATGCCTGCTTTACCGCTTTCTGTGCGCTTTCGAACACGGTGCCGGCATTCGCCAGGCCCGACTTGAAGGCCGCGACCACTGGCTCGGAGCCAGCCGGTGCATTCTTGCTGATCGACTCTACGAACTCATTCACCTGCTGGGTGCCCGCCTGGACTTGACCTTCGGTCAGTTTGGCGATGTCCGACTGGGTGCCAACAATCAGCGCCTGGACCTGACGGTTGAATTCAGCCAGGCGTTCGGTTTGCGCGCTCGGTTGGGTGAACGATGCCTGCAAATCGGCGAAACCTTGTGGATCACGCACTGCCAGCAGCTTGCGCACGCCTTCAAAGTGCTCTTCGGTGGAGTCGCGCAGTGCCTTGAACTGCAACTGGCTCAGCTGTTCAACGCTGGCGAAGACTTTACCGCTGATCTGCTGCAACAGGTCGAGGTTGGCTTTCTGAGTGGCTTGCAGTTTTTCCGAGTTGAAAAAAGACATGCTGAAATCTCCTGGTACTGGAAGGCCCATTCAGGCCTGAGGACGCGACAGCGATCGGGGCAGTCGTCGCGTTAGCCTTGATATTGCAGTGCACAAAACCGTTTGGCAACGGATATTTTGTGCGCTGCAAAATAATCGGTACGCCTTAAGTGGTTTTTCCCTATAGACTCGAGAAAATCCGATGATCGGCCTAGCAATCGCTAGTCTGGCTGACGACTCCCCCGCACCGTGTCAGGAGTTCACCATGGGCCAGGAAGAAAATATTGCGCTGCAAGATGAAGGGCTTTCCCCGGCGGCCGGTTTGTTCGAGCACCTGAATCACCTGCAACAGCTCAATACCCGCAACGTGCTCGACGCGGTGCAGCAGCGCCAGGCAAAAACCTTCGCGCCGCTCAGCCAGGGCCAGCTCAAACCACCGACGGCGGCTGACTGGCAGGAATACTTCACCGACCTCAGCCAACGCAGCCTGTTGTTCTGGGACACCTTGCGCCAGCGCGGCGACAACACCCTGGCCCACGAGCGTGCAGGCTTTCCGCTGCTGCTCAAGTTCGAGCATGAAACCCTGGTCAACGGCGCCGACCTGCCGCGCCCGGTCAACTATTCGTTGTTGCGCATCCTCGGCAACCCCGAGCAATCGATCGACAGCCAGCCACCGGTGATCATCATCGACCCGCGCGGCGGCCACGGCTCCGGCATCGGCGGTTTCAAGCAGGATTCGCTGATCGGTGAAAGCCTGCGCGCCGGCCATCCCACCTACTTCATCGCCTTCAGTCACTCGCCGGCTCCCGGGCAAACCCTCGCCGACATTGTCGAGGCCCAGGCGCGATTCATCGAAGCGGTCAGCACCCGGCATCCGGCCAGCGCCAAACCGGTGGTGATCGGCAACTGTCAGGCGGGTTGGGCATTGATGGGTTTGGCTGCCACCCGGCCAGAGCTGCCAGGGTTGATCATCGTCAACGGCGCACCGTTGTCGTACTGGGCCGGGGTCAACGGACGCAATCCGATGCGCTACACCGGCGGCTTGCTCGGTGGTGGCTGGATGGCGCGTTTGGGCAGTGACCTGGGCAACGAACGGTTCGACGGCACCTGGCTGGTGAGCAATTTCGAAAACCTCGACCCGGCGAACACCTATTGGGGCAAGTACTACCACCTGTTCAGTGAAGTCGACACCGAAGCCGCGCGCTTCCTCGACTTCGAGCGCTGGTGGGGCAGCCCGACCCTGCTCAACAGCGAAGAAATCGAGATGATTGTCGACGACCTGTTTATCGGCAATCAGCTGTCCGGCGGCCTTGGGCGCAAGAGCGGCGGGCTCGACCTCAAGCGCATTGAAGTGCCGGTGGTGGTGTTCTGCTCCTATGGCGACAACATCACCTCGCCGCAACAGGCGCTGGACTGGATCGCCGACGTTTATCCCAGTGATCTGGCCCTGCAAAACGCCGGGCGGACCATTGTCTACCTGCGTCACGCCAGCATCGGTCACCTGGGGATTTTCGTCTCGGGTGAGGTGGCCCGACGTGAACACCGAGAGCTGCTGGGTGCAGTCGAGACCATCAACGCCCTGCCCGCCGGGCTTTATGAAATGCTGATCGACGATCTGCCCGACACGCAATACGCCGTGCGTTTCGAACCCCGGCGCATCGCCGACATCCATGGCGAGGTGCCGCCGCCCCGGGATGATGATCGCGAGTTCGCCCTCGTTGAACGCGCCTCGGACGTCAACAACAGCCTGTACGACGCGTTCATTCGGCCGTGGCTACGCCCGTTGATCAACGAACCGACCGCCGAACTGCTGCGCAAGGCGCATCCGTTCCATCAGCAGCAGGTGCTCTGGAGCAGTTTGAACCCGGCGTTATGGTGGTTGGCCGGCAGCGCCGCGCAGGTGCGCCATGAGCGTCGCCCCGCCGCCGCGAGCAATCCGTTGCTGGCCTGGCAGGCGTTGTTCTCCAACCAGGTTCAAGACGCGTTGAACGGCTACCGCGATCTGCGCGATGCCACCCAGGAACTGTGTTTCTACGGTGTCTACGGCGCACTCAACAGCCTCGGTGCCAAGGTGCCGCAGCGCGATCTGCAAGCGCACGCCGAGCACCACGACAAAGTGCTGCTCGAACGCCTGCAAAACGCCCTGCCCCTGGGTGGCCTGATGGAAGCGCTGGTGCGCATCCTGTTCCTGCTGGAACGCGACAGCGACGCGCCGGGCAAGGCCAACGTCGACAAACTGCTCGAGCAATTGCAGCTATTGCTGCAAGACCACAGCGCCGAACCGCTGGACCTGCGTGAGACCCTGCAAACGCAGAAAATGCTGGTGCTGACTCATCCGCAGGAAAGCCTGCAAAGCCTGCCGCTGCTGCTGACTGAAACGGAGGAGCGCCAGCAGGTGTTGGCGGCTGTGGCCAATCTATTGCCGGAATTGTTGAACGAGAATGCCGCCGGGCACGGGTTCTGGTGCGAGTTGCACACCTTGCTTGAAGTGCCGCTACCGGGTTTTGACCTGACTCAACCGCCCAGCGAAGCTGATGCAGTTCTTGAACAACCCGCGCCTGTCGCCAAGGTTGAAGTCCCGACGCCACAAACCACCAAACCCCGCAAAACCTCGAAGAAACCACCCAAGAAATAAAACCGGACCGCATCGGCCAGATCAGGCCGATGCGGCTTTCGCGACTTCGAATGATTCATCCGCCCGATACTGCCCCGGCGTCATCCCGAACCACCGGCTGCACGCCTTGTTAAAACTGCTGTGGTCATGAAAACCAAGGAGATACGCCACATGCTTCATGTTGAAATGAGAATGGCGCAGGTAGTGGTCAGCCAATTGCCGGCGCACGGCATTCTGCACATCCTTGAATTGCGTCCCTTCCTTTTCCAGCGAGCGCTGCAGCGTACGTTTGCTGATGTTCAGCGCCGCAGCAATCGATTCCATGTCGTATTGCCCCTGGCCCTGACTCAGCCGCTCGCTGATCAGCGCGCGAATCCTGCTGACAATCGAGAAGCCAAACAGCAAGTCCAGTTGCGCTTCGGCAAAACTGTCGTGCAGCACCGCCAGCGCTTCATTGGCCATGCTCAATGGGCGCAGCACTTCCTGGCCGTCGAACAGAATGCTGTCGTAGGGCGCATCGAACTCCAGGTTGCAGCCAAACAAGCGCCGATGTTCCGAGGTGTCAGCAGGTTCCGGATAGCTGAACTGCACCTGCAACGGTTGCGGCGAGTTGCCGCCCGCCAGCCATCGGCAAAACCCCATCAGCGACGCCAGCGCGGCGTCGACGTATTGCCGGGGTTTGACCGAGCCGGCCTGCTGATGATCCAGCGCGACCAATCGGTAGTTCTGCTGCTCGGCGGTGAAGAACAGGCTGAAACCGGTGCCGATCAACGGGCTGAAACGCACCAGCCGTTCTATCGCCCGTTTCAGGTTCAGGCTGGACATCATGGTGTAGCCGACAATCTGGAAGCTGCCGGGATGAAAGTTGCCATAGGCTTTCAGGCCGATGTCCGGGTCGGCGCTGGCTTGTGCGGCCAGGGCCCACAGTCGATAGATCGCCCGGCGCTCGCAAAAGGCGCCCGGCAGTTTCGCCAGATGGACGTCCAGTCCAGCCTCCCGACACAGACTGGCAACATCCAGCCCTTGAGCCGAGAGCGTATTCACCAGCACGCTGGCATAGCCTGAACTCATTCTGTACATGGCGTCCTCAATGACCTGTGGTGCCGAACATCCTGTTCGGGCCATACGGATCTGCGTTGAATCAAAGAATAACGGGCCGCTCAGTGTCGAGTGTTGATTCCAGTATAGGTACTCCTCGCTTTTAGCCATGTCTGTCACCGATGGACACCACACAGTCACCTCACAACACTTCCCGCAACCCCCGCCCATACCGAACAATCCTTGCATCTTGCAGCGCAAAATAAAAAAGGGAAGAAGTCTATGAAGTCGCTTGGTCGTATTGCATTGGTAACCGGCGGTATGGGTGGGATTGGTACGGCGATCAGCCAGCGTCTTTCCAAGGAAGGTTTCAAGGTTGTAGTGGGTTGCAGCGCCAACTCCAGCCGCAAGGAAGAATGGGCCGCCACCCAGTCGGCCGCTGGGTTCGAGTTCGATTTTGTTTACGGGGACATCACCGATTGGGAATCGACCCGCGCCGCCTTTGAGTGGGTCAAGGAGACCTACGGACCGGTGGATGTGCTGGTCAACAACGCCGGCATCACCCGGGATGCTTCGTTCCGCAAACTCACCCCCGAAGACTGGAACGCGGTCATCGGCACCAACCTCAGCGGCATGTTCAACACCACCAAACAGGTGATTGAAGGCATGTTGGCCAAAGGCTGGGGCCGGATCATCAATATTTCCTCGATCAACGGTCAGCGCGGCCAGTTCGGCCAGACCAACTACAGCGCGGCCAAGGCCGGCATCCACGGCTTCACCATGGCCCTGGCGCGGGAAGTCTCGGGCAAGGGCGTGACCGTCAACACCGTGTCGCCGGGCTACATCCAGACCAGCATGACTGCGGCCATTCGCCCGGACATCCTCGACGGCATGATCGCCGCCACACCGGTCGGTCGCCTCGGCCAACCGGAAGAAATCGCCTCCATCGTCGCCTGGCTGGCGTCCGATGAGTCGGCCTACAGCACCGGTGCCGACTTCTCGGTCAACGGCGGCATGAACATGCAGTAACCCGCGCAGGGCAAGGAGGCCCTGCTGCCGTTCGACATATTCTTAATGAGGTCACGCATGAACGAAGTCGTAATCGTTGCCGCTACTCGTACCGCCATTGGCAGCTTCCAGGGTGCCTTGTCCGCGATTCCGGCCACCGAACTGGGCGCGGCGCTGATTCGCCGCTTGCTGGAACAGACCGGTATCAACGGCGAACAGATCGATGAAGTGATCCTCGGCCAGGTGCTCAGCGCCGGTGCCGGGCAAAACCCGGCACGCCAGACCGCCATCAAGGCCGGCCTGCCCTTCACCACCCCTGCCATGACCCTGAACAAGGTCTGTGGCTCCGGGCTCAAGGCGGTGCAACTGGCCATTCAAGCCATCCGCTGTGGCGACGCCGAACTGGTGATTGCCGGCGGCCAGGAAAACATGAGTCTGGCGCCTTACGTCCTGCCCAAGGCCCGCACCGGTTTGCGCCTGGGTCATGCGCAACTGCAAGACAGCGTGATTCAGGACGGTTTGTGGGATGCCTTCAACGATTACCACATGGGCATCACCGCGGAGAATCTGGCCGAGAAGTACAGCATCACCCGTGAGCAACAGGACACTTTCGCCGCCGCCTCGCAGCAAAAAGCCGCGGCCGCCATCGAAGCCGGTTACTTCAAGCGTGAAATCACCCCGATCCTGATTCCCCAGCGCAAGGGTGAACCGCTGGCCTTCGACACCGATGAACAGCCACGCGCGGACAGCACCCTCCAATCCTTGGGCAAGCTGAAGCCGGCGTTCCAGAAAGACGGCAGCGTGACCGCGGGTAATTCTTCGACCCTCAACGATTGCGCCGCCGTGCTGATACTGGCCAGCGCCGCCAAGGCCCAGGCCCTCGGGTTGCCGGTACTGGCGCGGATCAAGGCGTACGCCAGCGCCGGTGTCGACCCGTCGATCATGGGCATCGGCCCGGTGCCGGCCACTCGCCTGGCGCTGGAAAAGGCTGGCTGGAATCTCACCGACCTGGACCTGATCGAGGCGAATGAAGCCTTCGCCGCGCAGTCCCTGGCGGTCGGCAAGGAACTGGGCTGGGACACCAGCAAAGTCAACGTCAACGGCGGTGCGATTGCCCTCGGTCATCCGATCGGCGCCTCGGGTGCGCGGATTCTGGTGTCGCTGTTGTTCGAATTAATTCGTCGCGATGGCCACAAAGGCCTCGCCACGTTGTGCATCGGCGGCGGGCAAGGCGTCAGCCTGGTCATCGAGCGCTAGTCACACTGAACTGCTTGCCTTAGCTACTGACGCGGCACCGTACGCGGTGTCGCGCTTTTTTCTGCCCGGTTGACCTTTGTGGGCAAGGAGTTCCATGGATAACAACGCACACACCTTCAACACTTACTGGTCTGGCCAGGTTCCGTTCATTGCTTCATTTGCAGTGCAACAATTACGCCTGTGGGTCAGCACCAATCCGTGGTTTACAGGGCAAGAATATAACGAATGGTTCGACCTGCCCCGGGGCACCCTCGACAGTTTGCAGTCCGACTACCAACTGCAATGGGGCGATCTCGGCCAGCGCCTGATGACCGGCCAGCCGTTCACCTTCGACGATCGACGCTTCGCCAGCGGCGCCTGGAGCCAGCCGCTGTTTGGTTCCCTCGCTGCGTTTTACCTGCTCAACGCCGGATTCCTGCTGAAGCTGCTGGACAAACTGCCGATCAAGGACAAGAAACCACGCCAGCGCCTGCTGTACCTGGTGGAACAAGCCATCGCCGCCGGCGCGCCGAGCAATTTCCTGGCGAGTAATCCGGATGCCCTGCAACGGGTGATCGATACCCAGGGCGCCAGCCTGCTCACGGGGTTGCTGCACCTGGCCAGCGACCTGCAAGAAGGCAAGATGCGCCAGTGCGACAGCAATGCGTTCAAGGTCGGCGTGGACCTGGCGACCACACCCGGAGAAGTGGTGTTCGAGAACGAACTGTTCCAGTTGATCCAGTACTACCCGCAGACCGAAACCCAGTACCGTCGCCCGGTATTCGTGGTGCCGCCGTCGATCAACAAGTACTACATCCTCGATTTGCGCCCCGACAACTCGATGATCCGCCACCTGCTGCAACAAGGGCATCCGGTGTTTCTGATGTCCTGGCGCAACTTCGACCAGGCACATGCCAACACCACCTGGGATGACCTGATCGAAACCGGCATTATCAAAGGCCTGCAAGTGACCCGTGAGATCAGCGGCGAGCAACGGCCCAATTGCGTCGGTTTCTGCATCGGCGGCACGTTGTTGAGCAGCGCACTGGCGGTACTGGCCGCGCGCGGCGACAAAGACATCGCCAGCGTCAGCCTGTTGACCACCTTCCTCGATTACCTCGACACCGGCCCCATCGACATTTTTGTCGACGAACAACTGGTGGCCTACCGCGAGCGCACCATCGGCGGCCTGGACGGCCCCATCGGCCTGTTCAAAGGCGAGGACATGGGCAACACCTTCTCGCTGCTGCGGCCCAATGACTTGTGGTGGAACTACAACGTCGACAAATACCTCAAGGGCCAAAAGCCGATAGCCCTCGACCTGCTGTTCTGGAACAACGACAGCACCAACCTGCCTGGCCCGATGTATTGCTGGTATTTGCGTCACACCTACCTGCAAAACGACCTGAAATCCGGTGAGCTGGATTGCTGCGGGGTCAAGCTGGATCTGCGGGCCATCGAGGCCCCGGCGTACATCCTCGCCACCCATGACGACCACATCGTGCCGTGGCGCAGCGCCTACGCCAGCACCGAATTGCTCGGCGGGGACAAGCGCTTTGTGCTTGGCGCGTCCGGGCATATCGCCGGGGTGATCAACCCGCCGGCCAATCAGAAACGTCATTACTGGACCAACAACCGCGTCAGCGAAAACCCGGACACCTGGTTCTCGGAAGCCGAACAGCATCCGGGCAGTTGGTGGAACGACTGGTTTGTCTGGCTGGCCGAGCATGCCGGGGAGCGTCAGCCTTCGGCGCTGCACGCCGGGAATACCGAGTACCCGGCGATCGAGTCGGCACCGGGGCGGTACGTGAAGCAATGAGCCAAAGCCCTGCGCGATGAATCAACATCGCGCGGGGCTGACAACAACGCCAAACACAGCACATCGACTCAATATCCCCGCTTGAAACTGCGCCACCATCACAGCCCCTGCCCGCGGGTCTTGCGCAGGCGCTGTCCGGTGGTGATTGATCCATGAAGCTTTCCTCGCACTCCCTTTGGTTATTGATATCAGTTGCCGGCACCGCCCTGGCGGACGAATCGGCGCCCGCAGCCCAGGGTTTTCTCGACGGCGCAACGCTGGGTGTGCTGAGTCGCAACTTTTACCTCAACAGCGATTACCGCACGCCCTCGCCCTCAGGCAAAAGCTACAAAGCCGAATGGGCTCAAGGGTTTATCAGCTCTTTTGAATCCGGTTTCACCGAAGGCACGCTTGGCTTTGGCCTCGATGCTCATGCCTTTCTCGGGCTCAAGCTCGATGGCGGCAAAGGGCATTCCGGCACCGGGTTGCTGCCGGTCGATGATGACGGCCGTAGCGAAAGCAACTACTCCAGTGGCGGCGGCGCGCTCAAGTTCAAGGCCTCCCGCACCACCCTGGCCTTCGGTGAAATGACCGTGGAAACGCCAGTGTTCGATACTTCGGACAAACGCCTGCAACCGGAGTACGCCACGGGTTTTCTGTTAAACAGCAAGGAAATCGACGGCATGAACCTGGTGGCCGGACACTTCACCGCGTTCAAGAACCAGGACAGCTCTTCGAGCAAGGGCGACTTTTACGGTTACGGCGCCAACACCGAGGCTGGCGGAATGTCCTTTCTCGGTGCCGATCTGTTCACCAACAGCCCGGTGGGCGGCGCGTTGTATGCCTCGCAGCTGAGCGACACCTGGCACCAGTACTACGGCAATCTGCACTTCAAGCAATCGGATGTGTTCCTCGACGCCAATCTGTACCACACGCAGGACACCGGCCGGGCGTTGGCGGGCGCCATCGATAACACCGCCTATAGCCTGTCGGGCAAATACAGCCGCGGCGCCCATGGCTTCACCCTCGCCTATCAGCAAATCAACGGCGATACCCCGTTCGATTTCGTCGGTGGCGACTCCATCTACCTGGCCAACTCCATCAAATACGCCGACTTCAACGGCGCCCATGAACGTTCCTGGCAGGCTCGCTATGACCTTGATCTGGGGGCATTCGGCATTCCGGGGCTGAACTTCATGACCCGCTACGTGAGGGGCAGCAACATCGACGGCAGCCATGCGCCCAAGGGCGGTGCTTACAACCCGTTCGACGAAGCGAGCGGCGAGTACGTGCCGCAACAAGGGGATGGCGGACGGCATTGGGAGCGTGACATCGATTTGCGCTACGTCGTGCAATCCGGTTCGGCCAAGGGCTTGTCGCTGCAGTTGTCCCATGTCTCGCACCGGGGCAACACCGCCCAGGCGGGCGATGACATTGACCGGGTGTATGTCGTGGTCCAGTACCCGTTGGCCTTCGGCCACCTTTAACCCATTGACGGCCCGTAGCAGCGGTCGAGCCCCGCGAGGCCGCGTTCGGCGGCGCAGCCGTCGTAAAACCAGACGACGCGGTGTGTCAGTTAGACCGTGCGCACAGGGATTGCGACGGCTTCGCCGCCGAACGCAGCCTCGCAGGCTCGGCAGCTGCTACAAGCGGTTGCGGTGAATGGCCCAGTCATAATGAAAAAAAACACTCATGCTGAGCATAAGTGATGCCCCCCGTAGCAGCGGTCGAGCCCCGCGAGGCCGCGTTCGGCGGCGCAGCCGTCGTAAAACCAGACGACGCGGTGTGTCAGGTGGACCGTGCGCACAGGGTTTGCGACGGCTTCGCCGCCGAACGCAGCCTCGCAGGCTCGGCAGCTGCTACAAGCGTTGCGGTGAATGGCCCAGTCATAAAGCAAAAAAGCCCACTCATGCTGAGCATAAGTGATGCCCCCCGTAGCAGCGGTCGAGCCCCGCGAGGCCGCGTTCGGCGGCGAAGCCGTCGTAAAACCAAACGACGCGGTGTGTCAGTTAGACCGTGTGCACAGGGATTGCGACGGCTTCGCCGCCGAACGCAGCCTCGCAGGCTCGGCAGCTGCTACAAGCGTTGCGGTGAATGGCCCAGTCATAAAGCAAAAAAGCCCACTCATGCTGAGCATGAGTGGGCTTCTTTGTCGTCGCTGTTGGTTTACTTCACCTGACGCTGCGGTGCCTTGTGCACCATGGTGTAGGCGTAATCCACGCCCATGCCGTAGGCGCCGCTGTGTTCGCGCACCAGTTCCATCACCGCATCGTAGGTTTCTTTATGCGCCCAGTCGCGTTGGTATTCGAGCAACACTTGCTGCCAGGTCACCGGCACCGCGCCGGCCTGAATCATCCGCTGTACCGACATGTCATGGGCTTCCTTGGTCGTGCCGCCGGAAGCGTCGGTGACGATGTACACCTCGTAGCCTTCGGCCAGGGCTTCCAGCGCGGGGAAGTTCAGGCAGACCTCAGTCCACAGCGCGGCCATGATCAGCTTCTTGCGCCCGGTGGCTTTCACTGCGGCGACCAGCGCCTTGTCTTCCCAGGAGTTCATCGAGGTGCGCTCGATCGGCTGCTGGTCCGGGAACACGCCGAGCAATTCCGGCCAGATAAAACCGCTGAAGCTTTCGGTTTCCACCGAGGTCAGGATGGTCGGCACGTTGAAGATCTTCGCCGTCTTGGCCAGGGCCACGGTGTTGTTCTTCAGGGTCTGGCGATCGATCGATTGCACGCCGAAGGACATCTGCGGCTGGTGGTCGATCAGGATCAGGGTGGAGTTGGTTGGGTTGAGCAATTCACGGATGGACATGGCGAGTTCCTTTTGATGTCGATGAGGTGTGTTTAATGGGTTAGCCGTTGTTTGCTTGGCTTGGCGCTAATGTAGGTCCTGGCCATTAAAGGAACAATTCCCTAGAATCGGGAATCATTGATTCCAAATTGGGGACAATCCTTGGATCGTATCGAATGCATGCGCGCGTTTATCGTCACCGTGGGTGAAAACGGCTTCGCCGCCGCAGCCAGGGCGATGGATGTGCCGCGCTCCAAAGTCAGCAAACAGATTCAGGCGCTGGAAGAAGCCATCGGCGTGCAGTTGCTGCAACGCACCACCCGCAGCCTGCACCTGACCGAGGCTGGTGCCGAGTATTACGACGCCGCGCGGGAACTGATCGCCTCACTGGACGAGGCCGAGCAACGGGCGCGGGACGGTATCGGGGAATTGCGCGGCGTGCTGCGGATCAACGCGCCAATGTCCTTCGGCTTGCGGCGATTGGGGCCGCTGATTCCGCTGTTCCATGAACAGCACCCGAACATCGAGTTGCAGCTGGTGTTGAGCGATCAGCAAGTGGACCCGGTGCGCGGTGGTTTTGATGTGACGCTGCGGATTGCCAGCATGCCGGACTCATCGATGATCGCCCGCCTGATAGCCCCGGCCCCACGAATCATGGTCGCCTCGCCGGCCTACCTGAAACGTGCCGGCACGCCCCAAGTGCCAAAGGACCTGACCACTCACCAATGCCTGAACTATGGCTATCTGCAAAGCGGCGTCAGCCTGCAACTGAGCAATGGCAAGGACTCGCAACGGGTCAACGTCACCGGCCCGCTGCACGCCAACAATGGCGACTTGCTCGCCCAGGCTGCCGAGGCCGGGATGGGCATCGCCCTGCTCCCGGATTTCATCGTTGAAGACTCGTTGGCCGCCGGTCGTTTGGTGCCGGTGCTGTGCGAATGGCAAGCGCCACCGATCACCATCAACGCGGTGTACCCATCGGCGCGGCGAGTGCCGCAGAAGACCCGCACGTTTATTGATTTCCTGATCAAGGAACTGGCGCCACGGTGAAACTGGCGGAAGGCAGCCGGAGTCGAACCTGCCCGGGAACGGATGCCGTCCCCAACCGGGTTTGAAGCCCGGCCGCGCCACCGGGCGCGATTGCCTTCCTTATTCGTTGGCCTGAGCCAATGCACTGTCGAGACGGATCTGGCGGCGATCACCCATGCGGCGAGTCAGGCCGATCCGGTCGAAGTACTCAAGAATCTGCACGCTGCGTTTGCGCCCCAGCCCCACCGCATCACGAAACGCCGCCACCTCGATCACCGGATTTTCCCCGGCCAGTTGCATCAGCATAGCCGCCAATCGTCGCAGCACCGCGTCGGTGTAGAACAGGTCGCGCACCACTTGATGCAACAACCCCAGCCGCGCCATTTTGCGCAGCAGCGCGCGCACCGCCGCTTCGTCATGCCCGAGGTCGCGCACCCACGGCGGGTTGAAACCGGCCTGTTCGAAGGTTGGCTGCAATTGCTCCCACAAGGCTTCGTCTTCGGCGCTCAGGCGCACTTGATGATCCGGCAGATGCAGCCACGGCCCGCTGCTGACGAGGGCGCCACTGACGAGCAATTCGTCGAGCAGGCTGATGAAGGTCGGGCGATCCAGCGCAGTGCCGGTGAAGCGACGCAGGCGATCGCGGTCCGGGCCCATTTGGTCCGGTTCCAGTTGATGGAAGCGTGCGAGGTGCTCCAGTAACGGCGGCTTCAAGGCGTCCCAGCGAATCGCACTGAACAACAGCGGGCCTTGTCGGGTGTTGATCAGGCGCACGTCATCGGGCAAAACCCAGCTATCGCGTGGGCGATTGAACTGACGTTCGAGACGTTGCGGATCGAGGCCAGTGTCGCTGTGGGCCAGCAGCGCGGGCATGACGGCTTCGAGGCTGTCGGTGCTGGCGAGGACGTGTAGCTGCGCCAGTCGCTCGGGGCTGCGGCGATGCCGGCTCGGTGCGAAGGGGTCGAGCACGCGGCCGCCGCCTATCGTGCGTTGGGCGCTCTGGTCGCGCAGGATCAACGGATCGCCCTTCACCGCGTGTACCGGCGCATTCAGCAGCAGTTGCGCGAACATGCGCGCGCCGGGGGCCAGGCTCGGGCCTTCGAGCAACGCTACGCGTCCGGTCACGTCCTGAGTGCCGAGGTGCACGTGCACCGGGTGGAAATGCGGGAATGCGGTTATTTCGCTGGGCAACAGCTGCATGTCGATGTCCAGGCGCTGGGTCGGCGCGTGCAGCCACTCGGGGAGTAACCAGTGGCCACGGTGGATCTGCTCCAGGTTCAAGCGATCAGCGCTCAAATTCAGCGCGACTCGTTGCCCGGCGAAAGCATGATCGGCCGCCTGATTCTGCGCATGCAAACCCCGCACTCGCACCGGTTTGCCCAACGGCCCGAGCAGCAACGTATCGCCCACCGCCACGGCCCCTGACAACGCCGTGCCGGTGACCACGATGCCGGCGCCCGCGACACTGAAGGCACGGTCAATCGCCAGGCGAAACCCGCCAAGGGTACTGCGTTGAACAACGTCCTTTTGCACCTTGAGCAAGGCTTCACGCAAGGTCTCGACACCCGCGCCCGTCACACTCGATAACGCAATCAACGGTGCAGCGGCAAAAGGCCCGGGCGCCAACAATGCTTCTATCTGCGCTCGAACCTCCTCGACTCTGGCAGGCTCAACCCGATCACACTTGGTCATCGCCACCAACGCCCGAGGAATCCCCAGCAACTCGACAATCGCCAGATGCTCACGGGTCTGCGGCATCACCCCGTCATCCGCGGCCACCACCAACAGCACCAGATCAATTCCTTGCGCACCGGCGAGCATGTTGTGGGTGAAGCGCTCATGCCCCGGCACGTCGATAAACCCGGTCAACGCCGCACCTGGCTCCAGCGCCGCATACAGATAACCGAGGTCGATGGTCATGCCCCGCTCACGCTCTTCGCGGCGACGATCCCCTTGCTGGCCGGTCAACGCCTCCAGCAACAACGTCTTGCCGTGGTCGATGTGCCCGGCGGTACCGACGATCACCCCTGCCCTCCGACCCACTGATCGAGTTGCGCCAGCCATGCGGCTTCATCGTCCAGCTGCCGCAGATCCAGCCATACCGCGTCATCGTCAATGCGCCCGAGCACTGGAATCGGCAAGGCGCGAAACGTGGCTTCCAATCCATGTAAATACCGGCCACGCAGACGCTTTGACACCAGCGGCCGCAAGCACAACGCCGCACTGGGTAAACGCGCCACCGGTTGGCTGCCACTGCCGATCATGCCCAGCGCCTGAATTGCGCTGACATTCCAGTTTTCCCCCAACACCTGCGCCAATGAAGGTTGCAGGCGTGCAGCCTGCGCGAGGATGTCAGCCTGAGTCCGAGTCAACAGCCGCAAACTCGGCAAGCGCTCAGCCAGCCGATCCGGATCACGGTATAAGCCCAACACCGCTTCAAGCGCCGCCAAGGTCAGTTTGTCGACCCGCAACGCCCGTTTCAGCGGGTTCTTCTTGATCTTCGCGATCAAATCCTTGCGCCCGACGATCAACCCGGCCTGCGGACCACCCAACAACTTATCGCCGCTAAACGTCACGATATCCGCACCATCGAGCAGCGCCTGACGCACCGTCGGCTCGGCCGGCAAGCCCCAGCGCGTCAGGTCCAGCAAACTGCCGCTGCCCAGGTCCTCCAGCAGCGGCAAGGCATGCTTGTGCGCCAACTCGGCCAGTTCCGCCGTCGGCACGCTGGTGGTGAAACCCGAGATCGCGTAGTTGCTCGCATGCACGCGCATGATCAGTCCGCTGCGCAGTCCGATAGCCGCTTCATAGTCCTTCGCGTGGGTACGATTGGTGGTGCCGACTTCAACCAGCTTCACCCCGGCGCGGGCCATGATGTCGGGGATGCGAAACGCGCCGCCGATCTCAATCAGTTCACCCCGAGAGATGATGCCTTCCTTGCGCGCGCCCAGGCTGTTGAGGGTCAGCAGCACGGCGGCGGCGTTGTTATTGACCACGGTGACTGCTTCAGCGCCGGTCAACTCGCGGATCAGGCCTTCGATCAAATCATCACGATCACCGCGCCTGCCGCTGTGCAAATCGAATTCAAGATTGATCGGATAACGTGCCGCCATCTGCACCGCTTCAATGGCTTCTTCCGGCAACAACGCCCGCCCGAGATTGGTATGCAGCACGGTCCCGGTGAGGTTGAACACCCGACGCACCTGGCTGCGATGTTGCGCAATCAGCCGCTCTCCCGCCCTGCCCGCCAGCACTTCAGGCGCAATCTCGACCGCCGTCAGTTGCCCTGACAACACTGGCTCGCGCAGGTCATCCAGCAACTGCCGCAAACTGGCGAGCAAGGCATCGCGTCCGTAGCGCTCGGCCAGCGGCTGGCACGCCGGATGGCGCAATAGACTGTCGATGGAAGGCAGACGCAGGTTGGACATCAGCAGCACCCGAAAGCAATGGACCGTCGCGCCTGAGTGTAGACGCTGGGCTTAATCGCTTCCGGGGGCCAACAGCAGATTCGGCGCCAGGCGCTGATAACCTTCCTGCTCCAGACGCATGTCCAGCAGCAGGCTGGTCAGGTCGGTCGACAGCGCTTCGGCTTCAGCGTCGTTTTCCAGATAAAGCAATTTCAGGTAGCTGTTGCAGCCCGGACAGACTTCTGCGCGCAACGGCGCCTGATTCGCCGCGTGCCGATCATCGTCGAGGCTGACGTATTCCAGGCCTTTGCTCTGTTCGCAATACACGCACTTGACCCGCACCACATGCCATTCACAGGCACACAGCGAACACACCAGATAACGCAGACCGTTGAACTTGCCGCGATGGCGAATCACCCCGGCCATGGCCGGTGAACCACAGGCCGGGCATTGGCTGAGGCTGTCGCCGGGCTTGAGCTCCAGGTTCGGCGTGTCCAGCAGCCAGTGGCTCCAGGCAACTTGCAGCGCTGCGCCGAGGAATGGCACCACTTCGGCGGGCAATAAAGAGTATTGACCGCTGACCAACGCAACACCCCAGGCCTTGAGCTCTCCGGGATTGGCGCCTAGCAGTATGTTGATCGCGCTTTTGACCGCCGCCTGTGGCGGTGGCTTATAGCGCAGCAACAGCGCGTACAGAAACGGCAGCCAATCCGCCTCGCGCACCAGAGTGTCAGCGGCGAACGGTGGCAAACCGTGTTGCTGGCAGACCTTCAGCCGTTCGGAATCGGGCATCTCATCCACCGGCAGGTCATCCAGCATTTCCTGTTGCAGATGACACAACCCGGCCACCAGCCGCAGGTAATCGGCCAGCGGGTGCCCCTCGGCCAACCGCTCCAGCCCCAGCGCGCGCAGGGTGAACAGGTTACGCGGTGGCAAATGCAGAAACGGCGGAGAACTCGCCGCCGCTTCGATTTCGCCAGGCTCAAGAATCGTCGCCAAGTGCTTATCCTTTTCTGATCGGTGGATCGGGGTCTTCGTCGCGGGTCACTTCCCGGTACCACAGTTCATGGTGCTTTTTCGCCCAGGCGCGGCTGACCCAACCGTGGACCATGGCGCTGACCGAGCCCTTGATCCAGATCCCGGCGTAGATGTGCACGATGATGCTCAACACCAGTACAAACCCCGCCAGCGCGTGCAGCAGCATGGCCCAGCGAATGGTGGTGATGCCGAAGTACTCGCTGAAGTACGCGCGCCAGATCACCAACCCCGTGAACAACAACCCTAACATGCACAACAGCAACGTCCAGAACAGCAGCTTCTGGCCGGGGTTGTACTTGCCAATCGGCGGCACGCCCTCTTCCTCGTTTTTAATCACCCTGTCTATTCGCTTGAGCCACAGTCCATCGTTGCGAATAAAGAAATTGGCCGTCCAGAAGCGGATCACCAAGCCGAGGAACAGCACAAACATCACCACCCCCATGAACGGATGCAAAATCCGCGTCCACGGCCCGCCGCCAAACAGATTGCTCAGCCAGAACAACGCCGGGTGAAACAGCGCCAATCCCGACAGCGCGGCCATGAAGAACAGGATCGCCACCAGCCAGTGATTGGTCCGCTGATTGGCGGTGTAGCGCAGGATCTGCTTGCGGATCATGGTCTGTCCTCCCCGCGCGGATCAAAGGTGTGCACCGATGGATCGACTTCGTGCACCGCCGGATCTTTCAGCGGTGGCAGCTCATCCTCTTCGACAATCTGCGGCCCGACGCGCACGTAATGGAAGAATCCGACCACCACTGCCAGGCCCATGGCCAGTAAACCCAGGGGTTTGCTCACGCCTTTCCACAGGCCCACCAACGGACTGATTTCCGGGTCCTTCGCCAGCCCGGCGTAGATCTGCGGCGTGTCGGCGTGGTGCAACACATACATGACGTGGGTGCCGCCAACCCCGGCCGGGTCGTACAAACCGGCATTTTCGAAACCGCGACTCTTGAGATCGACGATACGTTCGGCGGCGTGTTCCTTCATGTCTTCCTTGGTTCCAAAGACGATGGCGCCGGTCGGGCAGGTTTTCACGCAGGCCGGTTCCAGCCCTACCGCCACCCGGTCCGAGCACAGCGTGCACTTGTAGGCCTTGTGGTCCTTTTGCGAGATGCGCGGAATGTTGAACGGGCAACCGGTGATGCAATAGCCGCAACCGATGCAGTGGTCCTGGTCGAAATCGACGATGCCATTGGCGTGCTTGATGATCGCCCCCGGGCTGGGGCACGCCGCCAGGCAACCGGGCTCGGCGCAGTGCATGCAGCCGTCCTTGCGGATCAGCCATTCGAGGTTGCCGGCGTCGGTTTCGTGTTCGGTGAAGCGCATCAGCGTCCAGGTTTCCGCCGTCAGGTCCTGGGGGTTGTCGTAGGTGCCGAGGTTATGGCCGACGTCGTCACGCAACTCGTTCCATTCCGAACAGGCCACCTGGCACGCCTTGCAGCCGATGCACTTGGTGGTGTCGATCAGCTTCGCCACTTCTTCCTGGTTGCGCGCCGACGGCGGCACGGTGGTGGTGGCCGAGCGGGCAATAATGTCTTGGCTGGCCATTTAGACTTTCTCCACGTTGACCAGGAATGACTTGGATTCCGGGGTCTGGGAATTGCCATCGCCGAGGAACGGCACCAGGGTGTTGGTGAGATAACCGTGACGCGTCAACCCGGTAAAACCCCAGTGCAGCGGGATACCGATGTGGTGCACCACCTGGCCGTTGACCTGCAGCGGCCGAATGCGCTTGGTCACCACCGCCACCGCTTCGATAAAGCCGCGCTTGCTGCTGACCCGCACCTTGTCGCCGGCAACGATGCCTTTCTCCTTGGCCAACACTTCGCCGATCTCGACAAACTGCTCGGGCTGCGCAATCGCGTTGAGCTTGCAGTGCTTGCTCCAGAAGTGGAAATGCTCGGTCAGCCGGTAACTCGTCGCCGCGTATGGATAATCCTTGGCCACGCCGAGGGTGTCCCACACTGAATCGAAGATCCGCGCCGCCGGGTTGCTGGTGGCTTTCTTGTTGTTCGGGTGCAGCGGGTTAATGCCGATCGGGGTTTCGAACGGCTCGTAGTGCTCAGGGAATGGTCCTTCGTTCATCTTGTCCACGGCGAAGAAACGCGCCACGCCTTCGGGGTTCATGATGAACGGGTTCATCCCGGCTTCTGGCGGCGAATCGGCCTTAAAGTCCGGCACATCAGTGCCGGCCCAGGCCTTGCCGTTCCACCACACCAGGCGTTTTTTCTCATCCCACGGCTTGCCTTGCGGGTCCGCCGAGGCGCGGTTGTAGAGAATTCGCCGGTTGGCCGGCCAGGCCCAGGCCCAGCCCAGGTGTTGCTTCATGCCGTATGGATCGCTGTTGTCGCGGCGGGCCATCTGGTTGCCGGTTTCGGTCCAGCTGCCGCAGAAAATCCAGCAGCCGGACGCGGTGCTGCCGTCGTCCTTGAGCTGGCCGAACCCGGCCAGTTGCGCGTTGCCCTTGATCGCCGCGCCGGTGGCATCGGTGAAATCGAGCGTGGCGTTGCCGTTGATTTCCTTGGCCAATTCTTCAGGTGACGGTTCGTCAGGGATTTTGTATGGCCACGACAGTTTGAGGATCGGATCGGGATACGCCCCGCCCTCGGCTTGATAACGCTTGCGCAGGCGCAGGAACAGTTCGCCCATGATCTTGATGTCGGTCTGCGCTTCGCCCGGCCCATCCGCGCCCTTCCAGTGCCATTGCAGCCAGCGGCTGCTGTTGACCAGCGAACCGTCCTCTTCGGCGAAACAGGTGGTGGGCAGGCGGATGACTTCGGTGTGAATGTCCGCCGTGGTCACGTCGTTATACGGCCCGACGTTTTTCCAGAACTCCGAGGTTTCCGTGGACAGCGGGTCCATCACCACCAGCCATTTCAACTTGGCCAGCGCCGCCATCACCCGGTTTTTGTCCGGCAACGCGGCAATCGGGTTGAAGCCCTGGCACATGTAACCGTTGACCTTGCCCTGGCCCATCAGGTCGAACATTTTCAGGATGTCGTAGTTGGGGATGTCGAGTTTGGGCAGGTAGTCGAAGGCCCAATGGTTCTCGGCGGTGGCGTTGTTGCCGTACCAGGACTTCATCAGGCTGACGTGGAACTTGCTGTAGTTCTGCCAGTAGGACAACTGCCCTGGCCGCAACGGCATTTGCGTACGTTTGTTGATGTAGTTGGCATAATCCTGCTCGCCGTCAGTGGCCAACGTCAGGTAACCGGGCAATGCATTAGAGAGCAAGCCGAGGTCGGTCAGCCCCTGAATATTGGAGTGTCCGCGCAAGGCGTTGACCCCGCCGCCGGGCATGCCGACGTTGCCCAGCAACAGTTGCACCATTGCCGCGCTGCGGATGATTTGCGAGCCGATGGAATGCTGGGTCCAACCGAGCGCGTAGAGAATCGTCATGGTCTTGCCCGGTGTCGAGCACGTGGCGATTTCTTCCCAGATTTTCTTGATGGCGTCCACGGGCATGCCGCAGATCTGGCTGGCCAGGTCGATGTTGTAGCGGCTGTAGTGGGTTTTCATCAGCTGATAGACGCAGCGCGGGTCTTGCAGGGTCGGATCGACCTTGGCAAAACCGTCCTCGCCCAGTTCATAACCCCAGCCGGACTTGTCGGTGTACAGGCGTTTTTCCGCGTCGTAGCCACTGAAAATCCCGTCCTCGAAGCCAAACCCGGCTTTGACGATGAACGAGACGTCGGTGTAGTTGCGCACGTACTCGTGCTGGATCTTGTCTTCGGTCAGCAGGTAACTGATCAGCCCGCCCATGAAGGCGATGTCGGTGCCGGTGCGGATCGGCGCGTAATAGTCCGCCACGGACGCGGTGCGGGTGTAGCGCGGATCGACCACGATCAGCCGGGCCTTGTTATGCGCCTTGGCTTCGGTCACCCATTTGAATCCGCAAGGGTGCGCTTCTGCTGCGTTGCCGCCCATCACCAGGATCAGGTTCGCGTTGGCGATATCGGTCCAGGTATTGGTCATGGCACCACGGCCGTACGTCGGGGCAAGACTTGCCACCGTCGGACCGTGTCAGACACGCGCCTGGTTATCGAACCCCAGCATGCCGAGGCTGCGAATCACCTTGTGGGTGATGTAGCCCGCTTCGTTGGACGCCGCCGAGGCCGCGAGGAACCCGGTGGTCAGCCAGCGGTTCACCGTTTCGCCCTTGGCGTTCTTCTCGATGAAATTGGCGTCGCGGTCGGTCTTCATCAGGTCGACGATGCGGTCCAGGGCTTCATCCCAGGAGATGCGCGTCCATTCGCTGCTGCCCGGCTTGCGCACCTGCGGGTACTGCAAGCGGCCGGGGCTGTGAATGAAATCCAGCAAGCCCGCGCCTTTGGGGCACAAGGTGCCGCGGTTGACCGGGTGATCGGAGTCGCCTTCGATGTGGATGATACTTTGGGCGACGTTCTTGGCCTGGTCGCCCTGGCTGTACATGATCAAGCCGCAACCCACCGAGCAGTACGGGCAGGTGTTGCGGGTTTCATGGGTGTGGGCGAGTTTGAAATGACGCACTTGCTCGGCGAAGGCTGTCGCGGGGAGCATGCCCAGCGCGCCGAGGCTCGAGCCCGCAAGGCCGATACCGGCGACCTTGAAGAACTGACGACGGTTGAGGTCCATCGTGCACTCCTGATCAGGTGAAGACCCGGTGCTTTGCCGGGTTTTTCTGGACAGACACGGTCGCGGCAGCATGGCTGCCGGTACTTCAAACTTTAGGCCAAGGTGATGAGTTCAAATATGAAAACCGACCGTCGGCACCCCGCAGATCCCTTGTAGGAGCGAGCGGTGCGGCGATCCGACTTGCCCGCACCGCTCGCTCCTACAGGAGAATGGTGTGCTCAGTGAGGGTTGGGGCTTATCATGGCCGCCGTGATTAATCCCCGCCCTTTATGAGACTGAGCATGACCTTCGATTTCGATCAGGTGTTCGACCGCCACGCAACCGGCAGTACCAAATGGAGCCGTTACCCGGCCGACGTGTTGCCGATGTGGGTCGCAGACATGGATTTCGCCGCGCCGCCGGTGATTATCCAGGCCCTGCAAAAACGCCTGGAACACCCGTTGCTCGGCTATAGCGTGGCCCCGGACGACCTGCGCGACGCCATCGTCGCCGACCTCTGGAACAAATACGCCTGGCGGGTACACCCTTCGGAGCTGGTGTTTTTGCCGGGGGTGGAATCGGGGTTCAACATGGCGCTGAACGCGCTGGTCGAGCCGCAGCAAAACGTGGTGGTGCAAACCCCCAACTACCCGCCGCTGCGCCATGCGCCAGGGCACTGGGGTTTGAACAAGGTTGAGCTGGAATTCGTCGCCCAGGCCGACGGCTCCTACGCCACACCCCTCGACGCCTTGCGCCAATCCCTGAACGGTGGCGGCGCGCTGCTGCTGAGCAACCCGCACAACCCGCTGGGCAAGGTGTTCCCCCGGGAAGAACTGCAAGCCGTGGCCGATATCTGCCTGGAACAGAATGCCTGGATCATCTCCGACGAGATCCATGCGGAGCTGTGTTACGACGGGCGCGTGCACATTCCTACGGCGTCGCTGAGCCCGGAAGTCGCCAAACGCACCATCACCCTGATGTCGGCGAGCAAGGCTTACAACATCGCGGGTTTGAAGACCTCATTCATGATCATCCAGGATCCGGCGCTGCTGTCGCGGGTCAATCACGCCCGTTGCGGGTTGGTCGATAGCGTCAACCCGCTGGGCCTGGAAGCCACCCGCGTGGCTTACACCGAGGGCGGGCCGTGGCTGGCCGGGTTGATGGCATACCTGCACGGCAACCGTGATTATCTGGTGGACGCGGTGCGTACGCGGCTGCCGGGCGTGACCATCAACGTGCCCCAAGGCACCTACCTGGCGTGGCTCGATTGCTCGGCGCTGGGGCTGGAGGATCCGCAGCGGTTCTTCCTGGAACAGGCCAAGGTCGGGTTAAGCGCTGGCCTGGATTTTGGCGATCACAGCAAACAGTTCGTGCGCCTGAACTTCGGCTGCCCGCGGGCGTTGCTCGAAGAAGGGATTGCGCGGATGGAGCGCAGCCTGAAAGCCTGACCGCCACCCTGTAGGAGCGAGGCTTGCCCGCGAAAGCGGTGTGTCAGTCAACTTAAATAGCGACTGGACCGCCGCCTTCGCGGGCAAGCCTCGCTCCTACAAAAGCAAAATCACGTGTGATATTTGCCATCTGAAATCCAACCGAACTCATCGCAAAAGGCCGGGGTCAACCCACCATGAGCGGCATCCGCCCTCGCCTTTTTCCCTTGAGAACGGAGATCGATGATGACTGACTATCCCAAACCGCCCTTCGCCAAGCAGCCGCAACCCGTCCCTGGCTCGCAGAAGAAAATGGACCCGTACCCCGACTGTGGCGAGCAAAGCTACAAGGGCTCCGGCCGGCTGGAAGGCAAGATCGCCTTGATCACCGGCGGCGACAGCGGCATCGGCCGCGCCGTGGCCATTGCCTTCGCCCGGGAAGGCGCCGACGTCGCCATCTCATATCTGAATGAACACGAAGACGCCAAAGAAACCGCGCGCTGGGTCGAACAGGCCGGGCGCCAGTGCCTGCTGCTGCCGGGGGATCTGGCGCAGAAAGCCCAGTGCCAGGCCATTGTCAGCCAGACCGTCGAGCGCTTCGGCCACATCGACGTGCTGGTCAATAACGCCGCGTTCCAGATGACCCACCAAAACTTCGAAGACATCCCGGACGACGAATGGGTGATGACCTTCGACGTCAACATCACCGCCATCTTCCGGATCTGCCAGGCCGCGCTGAAACACATGAAGCCTGGCAGTTCGATCATCAACACCAGCTCGGTCAATTCCGACATGCCAAAACCGACGCTCCTGCCCTACGCCACGACCAAAGGCGCCATCGCCAATTTCACTGGCGGCCTGGCGCAGATGCTCGGGCCGAAGAACATTCGGGTGAACAGCGTCGCGCCCGGGCCGATCTGGACGCCGCTGATCGTCTCGACCATGACCGATGAAGAGGTGCAGAACTTTGGTGGCGAGACGCCGCTTGGTCGCCCCGGCCAACCGGTGGAAGTGGCGCCGATCTATGTGCTACTGGCTTCGGATGAAGCCAGTTACATCACCGGCCAGCGCTACGGCGTCACGGGCGGCAAACCGATTCTTTAAAATTGAACCTGTCACCGATTCCAGAACTCAACCCTTCATAGGCCTGCCCATGGCGGGCCTTTGATATCTGGAGGTCGTCATGTCCGCACCTATTATCAAGCTGTTTACCCAACCCAACTTCGCCTGGACGGATATTCGTCACGAGGAAGAAGAACATCCACGGCACTACCTCGCGCATCTGCTGCTACTCGCGTTGATTCCGGCGGTGTGTCTGTTCATCGGCACCACCTATGTCGGCTGGAGCCTGGCCGAAAATGAAGTGGTGAAACTCAGCCCCGCTAGCGCGCTGCAACTCTGCGGGTTGTTGTACCTGACTATCCTGGCCGGGATCACCCTGATGGGGCTGTTCATCCGCTGGATGTCGCGCACTTTCGACGCCCGGCCGACGGTCAATCAGTGCATTGGTTTTATTGCCTACACCGCGACGCCGTTTTTTATCGCCGGGTTCGCCGGGCTGTACCCGAACCTGTGGTTGGCGGTCATCGTGCTGGGGGCTGCTTGCGCCTATGCGACATTCCTGTTGTTCGTCGGCTTGCCGACCTTCATGCATGAGCGCAAGGAGCAAGGCCTGTTGTACGCCGCCAGTGTCTGGGGCGTCGGCCTGCTGGTCCTGGTGACGATTCTGGTCGAGATGATATTGCTCTGGACCAACGTGCTGGCCCCTGAATACCTGCGCGCAACCGTCGGTTGAGCTTGAGCATGCACCCACCCAGCGAGCGTCCGGCATGAGCTTCATTTTATGGGTGGCGGTGTTGGGTGCGGTGCTGCTGACACTGGCGCTGACCTCGTCGTTTTTGCGCTGGATGCCGGTGACCACTTCGGCGGTGTGTCTGGCGTTGGGTGTCGCCATTGGCCCGGCGGGCATGGGCCTGCTCAAGCTGGACATCAAGGACGCGGCGAACTGGATGGAGCACCTGACGGAAGTCGCGGTGCTGTTTTCGCTGTTCGTCTGCGGGCTGAAATTGCGTCTGCCGTTCAAGGATCGCAAGTGGCGCATCGCGTTTGGCCTCGCCGGGCCGGTGATGGTGCTGACCATCCTCGGCGTCAGCCTGTTGCTGCATTACGGCTTTGACCTGGGCTGGGGACCGTCGATGCTGATCGGCGCGATCCTGGCGCCGACCGACCCGGTCCTGGCGTCGCTGGTGCAAGTCAACGACGCCAAGGATTACGACTCGGTGCGTTTCGGGCTGTCCGGTGAAGCCGGTTTGAACGACGGGGTGGCGTTTCCTTTCGTGATCCTCGGTTTACTGTTTCTGCAACAGACCGGCAGTTCCAGCGCCTGGCTCACTGACTGGGCCTTGAAAAGCCTGTTGTGGGCAGTGCCTGCCGGTTTGCTGACCGGTTACTGGATGGGCCACGGCATCGGTCGAGTGACTTTGTCGATGCGCATCCGCAATGCCGACAGCACCCTCTCCCCCAATGATTACCTGACCCTGGCGCTGATCGCACTGGCGTATGTGGCGGCGGAAGCGATTCATGGTTATGGCTTCCTGTCTGTGTTCGCCGCCGGCCTCGGCTTGCGCCAGGCCGAGGTCAAATCCACCGGCGATACCCAGACCCCGGCCGAGCACCTGGTGCAGCCGGTAGTCGGTCATCAGAACGTCGAGCCCGAAGCGGCGGTGCATGGCGACGTCAATAACCTGGAAGACACCCAGGTCGCGGCCGGCATCATGATGGGCGACATGCTGTCCTTCGGCAGCCTGGTGGAGCGCGCGATGGAAGTGTTTCTTGTGACGATGCTCGGGGTGGTGCTGGTGACACACTGGGACTGGCGGGCCCTGGTGATTGCGGCACTGTTGTTCTGCGTGATCCGCCCATTGAGTGTGTGGCTCATCCCCTGGGGCAAATTGCTCGATGGGCGCCAACGCTCGTTGATCGGCTGGTTCGGGATTCGCGGCATCGGCAGTTTCTACTACCTGTTTTATGCCCTGAACCACGACCTCCCGCCTTCCGTGGCGACCCTGTGCACTGACCTGACGTTGTCGATCGTGGCGTTGAGCATCCTGGTTCATGGCATCAGCACCCAACCCATGCTGGCCCGGTATGAACGGCTAAATCATCAGGATTCCTGATTTATTTTTACGATAGCCTCCTATGCATCCATCCATTTTCTCGCCTAAAAATTATGAAATTCCCGTAGGGGCAGGCAGTCACAACCTTATCCGGCCTGCATGGCTCCTCCCCAGAAAAGGTGATCGCAATGACGTACTACTCGGCCCCTCCAGTACACCCTCAGGCTTGCCGCGACTTCGCGCTCGAATGTAATCGTCAATTGTTCGAAGACGCGCAACAGTTGAGCCAAGAGGCGTTTGAATTACTGGAAAAGTCCGAGCTGGATGCCGAGTTATTCACCCGTTATCAGGCATTGCGCCACAAGGCAGATTTGAAGTTTCAGGAAGCGATTGATCATCTGCGGTTGATTGAAGAGGAGTTTCCGTCGGCGGAGACCCTGGCGTCGCTGCGCTCGAAATCGGCGGGTGGGGCTTTCGATTCGCGGGTTTGAGTTGTATTGGTTGTATTGAAAGATCAAAAGATCGCAGTCTTCGGCAACTCCTACGGGGGTGATGTCGAAGGCTGCGATCATTTTTTTTGGCGGTAAAAACCAATGCCGCGATCTGCAATAAACACCGTCGTCAATTCATGCACCTTGCACGGTATATATTGCCATTAGCCACGCCAACTCATTGTTTTATCGAGACTTCATCGCAACCGAAATCCGGCACAAGAAATGCTCTTGCACAGTAAGCGACTGACGGCAACGCGATCGTCTGCGCTGTCCCGTGACTAAACAAGAGGTTCGACCATGAACGCCATTGACCTGTTGAAAGCCGACCATGAACGCGTAAAAGGCATCCTCAGCCAGTTGAGCGAGTCCACCGAGCGCGCGCTGAAAAAACGCGTGGAGTTGATCGGCAAGCTGGAAATGGAGATCACCATTCACACGCGTCTGGAAGAGGAAGTGTTGTACCCCGCGTATAAAAAGGCCGGTGGCAAGGAGCAGGACATCATGTATTACGAAGCCAAGGAAGAGCACCGCACCGTGGACTCCCTGGTGCTACCGGACTTGAAAGTCACCGACCCTTCGACGCCCGAATTCGCCGGCCGGGTGAAAGTGGTCAAGGAGCTGCTGGAGCACCACATCGAGGAAGAAGAAACCGAGATGTTCCCCCAGGCCAAAAAGCTGCTGGGCAAAGCGACGCTTGAGGAATTGGGGCAGCAGATGGAGATACTCAAAGCGCAATACAAGAAGGAAATGACGGCGGCCACTATCGCGGCATGAGTCTGAAGTGTGAGGCAAGAGGCCCGGTCAATACCGGGCCTCGCGTTTATGCCCCGGGATTCGTCACCTGTATGTAAACCGCATAACTTCCCAGCAACATCCAGAACGTCGCAAAGATCCACGGCGTGCGCACCGAGAACAGCAGCGACTTGCGATAGCCCTTATGACTCGACTCCATTTCAGCGAACAGCGGCGACTCATCGTAAGCCAGCCCCATCAGCGGTTCGCTGCTCAGCAACTGGCTTTGCTTGAAGTGCCAGTGATCGATGATGTCGTACGCCGCGCGAATCCCCGGCCAGGCATTCAATGAACTGAGCACGCCCAACAGCGCCAGAAACGGTGGCACTACCAGTGTGAACAGCTTGCCCCATTCGGGGTTGAGATTGGCCATGCAGGACGCGAAGGCAATCACCAGGAACGATTGCGCCGCCAGGTAAGCATCGGTGCGGTTGGCCAAAATGCTGGTTTCGTATTGGATTTCCCGGCGATAGAAATCCAGGCGTTCCTTGGGCGAACCGAACATCTTGGCGTTGTGTTCGGTCAAGGCTTCTTCGGCCAGGGTATCGGTCAATATTCTGGGCACGGCGTTCTCACACAGAGTGGAAAACATTTAGAAGAAGCGTCGATTGGCAAAGTTCAGCCTGTTTGCCTCAGCCTGGTCGCCAGGGTTACTTCAGCGCCTGGGCAATGATTTCTACCAGATGCAGTTGCGTGAATGGTTTGGACAAGCGCGGCAGTTCGGTGACGAAGCCGTCCAGGCGCTCGGCGTAGCCGGTGGCCAGGATGATCGGCAGGTCTGGCTTCAAGCCCCGAATTGCCTGTGCCAATTGCGCGCCATTCATATGCGGCATGGCCATGTCGGTGATGACCAGATCAATCGCATGTCCGCTATTGAACGCTTCCAGCGCTTGCTTCCCCGAGGTTGCACTGATCACCCGATGCCCCAGGTCTTCGAGCAACAGGCTGGTGCTGGTCAACACCAGGCTGTCGTCATCCACCACCAGTACACACAGGCCGGGCATGGGCGACAGGGCCGGCGCCTCGATAACCGGCGCGGCCATCGTGCCCGGCGTGGCGACCGGCAACCAGAGTTCGGCGGTGGTGCCGATGTTCTTCTGGCTCTTGAGAATAAACCGCCCACCCAGTTGCGCGATAAAGCCATGCACCATCGACAACCCCAGGCCGGTGCCTTTGCCGACGCCTTTGGTGGTGAAAAAGGGATCGGTCGCCGATGACAGCGTGGCCGGGTCCATACCCTCCCCGGTATCGGCGACACTCAGGCACACGTACCGGCCGACCGGCAAGGCTGAGCGGGCCGGATCGCTGACCTCCTCGATTTTAGCGTTGATGACAATCTTGCCGCCGTCGGGCATCGCATCACGGGCGTTGGTTGCCAGGTTCAGCACTGCCAGTTCGAGCTGATTAAGGTCTGCCGCTGCGGGCTCGAGATCTGCCGCGAAACGGGTTTCAAGGGTCACCGAAGGCCCCAGCGAGCTACGCAACAGCCCGGTGATGCCCTGGATCAGCGCCGGGATTTCGACCGGTTCGGTCTTGAGTTCCTGGCGCCGGGCGAACGCGAGCATGCGCTGGGTCAGGGACACACCGCGCATGGCGCCTTGGGTCGCGTTGTCGAGCAGGCGACCGATCTTCGGGTCATCCGGTATGCGTTTACGAACGATTTCCAGATTGCCGAGGATCACCGTCAGCAGGTTGTTGAAGTCGTGGGCGATCCCGCCGCTGAGTTGGCCGATGGCCTGCATTTTCTGCGCCTGGAACAGCGCTTCACGGGTTTGCTCAAGGGCCTGCTGGGCTTGCGTCACCTCGGTAATGTCCCGGGTGATTTTGGCGAAACCGAGCAGTGTGCCTGTTTCGCCCCAGATCGGGTCCACCACCACATGCGCAAAGAACCGCGTACCGTCCTTGCGCACGCGCCAGGCCTTTTTTTCGAAGCGGCCTTCCCGTGCCGCTGTCTCCAACGCCTGCTGCGGCTCGCCAGCTTCGCGGTCTTCCGGGGTGTAGAACATGGAAAAATGCCGGCCGATGACTTCTTCCGGGCGGTAACCCTTGATGCGCTGGGCGCCCGGGTTCCAGTTGGTCAGATGCCCGTCCGGCGAAAGCATGTAGATGGCATAGTCGGTGACGCTTTGCACCAGCAAGCGGAACTGCTGCTCGCTTTGCTTGAGGGTTTCCTCGGCCATTTTGCGGTCGGTCAAGTCCCGGGTGATCTTGGCAAAACCCAGTAACGTGCCCGATGGATCGATAATCGGATCGATCACCACATGGGACCAGAACAGCGTGCCGTCCTTGCGCACCCGCCAGCCTTCACCCTCGAAACGACCTTCCGTTCGCGCCGTATCCAACGCGCGCTGGGGCAACCCGGCCAGCCGATCCGCTTCGGTATAGAAGCGCGAGAAATGCTCGCCGAGAATCTCCGCTTCCTCATAGCCCTTGAAGCGCTTGGCGCCGGCGTTCCAGCTGGTGATGATGCCATCGGGGTCAATCATGTAGATCGCATAATCCACCACGGCATCGATCAACTGCCGAAAGCGGCTGTCCTCGAAAGCACTGGTTTTGGTCCGATCGACGCTCATTGATACTTTCCCGGCTTTTAGATGTGTGGAGTATGCGACAAACCACAGGATAGGACAGCCGCAATCACCGAGCCATGGCTGGTTGTGGTGGAGCGACGGTCACAGAACACCTATTCTCGATGCCACCTGCCGCTGCTGGCCAAGGAAGCTGCCTTGATGATTCTGATGCTGTTGCCGACCCATGATTACGATCCGACTGAAAGCAGCGTGCCCTGGCAGGCCATGCGCCAGGCCGGAATCGACGTGCGCTTCGCCACGCCCGAGGGCCTGCCCGCCTACGCCGACCCGCGCTTGGTAGACGGCGGTTTCGGCCTGTTGAATCCCGTACTGATGACGCGCAAACCTGACCTGGCCAGCTACGCCCGGATGATCGAGGACGAAGCATTCCACCAGCCATTGACCTACGCCGATGTCGACCCGACGCAATTTGCCGGGCTGCTGATTCCCGGCGGCCACGCCAAAGGCATGCGCAGCCTGCTCGAATCCGGCCAGGCCCGGCGCATCGCCCGGCACTTTTTCCAGACCGGCAAACCGGTGGCCGCGGTTTGCCATGGCGTGCTGTTGCTGGCGCGCACCCTTGACCCTGACACCGGGCGTCCGGTGCTGGATGGGCACAAGGTCACGGCGCTGGTGGCCGGCACCATGGAACAACCGGCCTGGCTGCTCACCGGGTTGTGGCTGGGACGCTATTACCGGACGTATCGGCAGACCGTCGAAGCCGAAGTACGCGCCGCCCTGCGCCAACCGGCGGATTTCCAGCGTGGCCCGTTGTTCTCCAAACGGGATTCAGCAGACAAGCCGGAACGCGGCTTTGTGGTACGCGACGGTCAATTGCTTACCGCTCGCTGGCCAGGCGATTGTCATCGCTTCGCGGCGCAATGGGTGCGGATGCTGAGTGAACCGACCACCAGCGCGGCAACAACTGCTTGACCTTGCTGTCACCAAAGCGGTCATCGATCAACATCACCACGCCCTGATCCTGTTGGGTGCGAATCACCCGCCCGGCGGCTTGCACCACTTTCTGCACGCCGGGGTACAGGTAGGTGTAGTCGTAACCCGCACCGAATATCGCCGCCATCCTGTGTTTCATTTGCTCGTTGACCGGGTTCAGTTGCGCCAATCCCAAGGTGGCAATAAAGGCGCCGATCAACCGCGCGCCCGGCAAATCGATGCCTTCCCCAAACGCCCCGCCCAGCACTGCGAAACCAATGCCCTGGCTGTGGCTGGTGAACTGGTCGAGGAAATCCTGGCGCTGACGTTCGGCCATGCCTCGGGACTGTGACCACAGCGTGATGCGCGGATGCCGCTCGGCCAGCAACTGCGCCACTTGCTGCAAATAATCGAAGCTGCTGAAAAACGCCAGGTAGTTGCCGGGGCGCTCGGTGAACTGGCGGGCAATCAGCTCGACAATCGGTTCAAGCGACGCCTGACGATGGACGAAACGCGTTGAAATCTGGCTGACGATGCTGACTTGCAACTGGTCCGCATGAAACGGCGACTCAACGTCGATGCACACGGTATTCGGCGGCGTGCCGAGCAGGTCGGCGTAGTAATGCCGCGGGCTCAGGGTCGCGGAAAACAGCACGGTGCTGCGCGCTGCGGTCAGGCGCGGGCGGATGAACCCGGCTGGCACCACGTTGCGCAGGCACAGCTGCGACAGGTTGCGCTTGCGCTCAAGGTCACGCTTGCTGATGTCGAACAGGAACTGTTCATCGAACAACTCCGCCACCCGGCCAAACTGCAGCATGTCGAAGTAGAAATTCTGCAAGGCGCTGTCAAGGCCCTGGGGATGGTCATTCAGGTAGTCGCCGATGCTCGCGCTGCACGAGGACAAGGCTTGCAGAAGCTTTTCCGGGGCCTTGTCATAAGCCTGATACGGGCTGAGTTGCGGGTCATGCAGGGCGTTCCATTCGCGATTGACCCGCTGCAAGGATTTCTTCAGCGGCTCCGGCGCGGTTTTGCGCACGCTGTTGAGCGTCGCTTGATCAAGGCTGGCGCTGTACATCTGCCGGCCCCGCTCTACCAGGTTGTGCGCCTCGTCCACCAGCACCGCGACCCGCCAGTTATTGGCCTGGGCCAGGCAGAACAGCAAGGCGCTGAAGTCGAAGTAATAGTTGTAGTCAGCAACCACCACGTCCGCCCAACGGGCCATTTCCTGGCTCAGGTAATACGGGCACACGTTGTGTTCCAGCGCCACTTCACGCAAGGCGCTCTGGTTCAACAAACTCAATTGGCTGGCAGCCTGACGTGCGGCGGGCAAACGATCGTAGAAGCCTTGGGCCAACGGGCAGGACTCACCGTGGCAGGCTTTGTCCGGGTGTTCGCAGGCCTTGTCCCGGGCGATCATCTCCAGCACGCGCAACGGTGGCGCGCCGGCGCTGTCGAGGATCACCTGTGCCGCGTCCAGCGCCAGTTTGCGTCCCGGAGTTTTTGCCGTGAGGAAGAACACCTTGTCCAGTTCCTGCGGCGCAAGGGCCTTGAGCATCGGGAACAGCGTGCCGACGGTCTTGCCGATCCCGGTGGGTGCCTGCGCCATCAGGCAGCGGCCGGTGCTGACGGCTTTGAACACCGACTCGGCCAGATGGCGTTGCCCCGGACGAAACCCGGCATGGGGAAACGCCAACTGCTGCGCCGCTTGATTGCGTGCGTCGCGATGGGCCATTTCCTGCTCGGCCCAATACAGGAACAACTGGCAATGGTGTTCGAAGAACTCGCCCAGTACATCGGCGCTGAACCCCTCGACCAGGCAGGTTTCCTTTTCGCTGACGATGTCGAAGTACACCAGCGCCAGGTTGATCTGTTGCAGTTGCAGCTTCTGGCACATCAGCCAGCCGTAGACCTTGGCCTGAGCCCAATGCAACTGGCGGTGGTTGGCCGGTTGTTTGCTGAGGTCACCGCGATAGGTTTTGACTTCTTCCAGGCAGTTTTGCGCCGGGTCGTAGCCGTCCGCCCTGCCCTTGACCTTCAAGGTTTGGTACAGGCCTTCCAGCGCGACTTCGCTTTGGTAGCTGTCGTTACGGCGTGATGCCACGGTGCGATGGCCGACGATGCCTTCCAGCGCCGTCGGTGATGGGGTGAAGCGCAGGTCGAGGTCTCCGACCTTGGCGGTGAACTCACACAGCGCCCGCACCGCAATGCTGTAGCTCAAGCGCTCTGCTCCGCCCATTGCACGTAGCACACGGCAATCGGCATCTGGTGTTCGTGGCAGAACTCCAGCCAGCGCAGTTGATTGTCTTGCAGGCGATCGCCGGGGCCTTTGACTTCGATCATGCGGTAGGTCTTGTCCTGCGGCCAGAACTGGATCAGGTCCGGCATGCCGGCGCGATTGGCCTTGATGTCCAGCAGCAGGCGGTTGAACCAGTGCTTGAGGTGCTCGGCCGGCAGGCAGTCCAGCGCCTGATCGAGCAAGTCCTCGGTCAGCGCGCCCCAGAACACGAACGGCGACTGCACGCCCCACTTGGCCAGGTAACGCTCGCGGATGGTCTGGCGGTAGCGCCCGTCATCCAGTTCGGCGAGACAGGCCTGGAACAAATTGGCCCGGCGCGGATGAAAGTCTTCATTGAGCAAATCCACCGGCCCGCGCTGGAACGGGTGGAAAAACGCCCCCGGCAACGGCGCGAAGATCGCCGGCCAGCAGAGCAAGCCGAACAGCGAGTTGATCAGGCTGTTCTCGACGTAATGCACCGGCGCCGCCTCTTCGGCCAAGTGCGCCTGCACGTAATATTCCACTGACAGCGCCAGATCGGTGCGCGGCAATTGCAAATCCAGGCGCTCCATGGCCCGCGGGCCTGCGCGTTTGATCGGCGGCCCACCCAGTTTGCGCCGCAGCCTTGGCAGCACGCGGAGCAATTGCTGCTGTTCGGCGGCGCTTTCCGGCGATGACTCGGCGATGATCGCCAATTCCAGGGCCAACGCGTATTCAGCGCAACGTTCCAGCACCCGGATCAAGCGCAGGCGCGCGCCGGGGTAAGCACATTCACGGTAGATGCCCAACGCCGTGGAGAAATCGGCGACGCGTTCGCAGTACTGGCCGATCTGGAACAATAACTTGCCCCGCCGCCGTTGCAGCCAGGGATTGCTCAGCACCAAAGCATTGATCTGCTCGACAACGGCACCGACCTCTTCACCGGCCTCGAAACGCTGCTGACACTCATGCAGAAACACACAGGCGTCCACGTCTTCACGGCTGCGCAGGCCTCGAGAGTCGGCGCAGAATTCGACTTTTTCATAGGTAAAGATACCGAGATCCGCCAACACGAACTCCGACCAATCCTGGTAAAGATTGCCGAAGAACATCAGCCGCAAGCGGTCACACAGACCCATGATGGTCAGGCTGAACAAGCGGTCATCCAGGGTCGGGCACCACTGCGCAAAATGGCGGGATTCGGGGAATTGCTCGCTCAAAAGCGGCAACCAATCGGTCTTTTTGCCTTTGGGCTGGTCGATAGCGTGCCCCAGGCATTGCAGGATTTCGGCCTTGAGCAATACGTCGAACAGTTCTTCTATTAATAACGGTGCCTGCTCATCGATCCAGCCCAATTCCAGCAATGGGCCAGCCGCAATGGCGATATCGCCGATCTCGATGTAATGCAGCTTACCGGCCCGGAAATGCAGGCCCTTGCGCATCACCATCCGCACCAGCAGTGCCCGAGACTCACGGGGCAGCCGATTGAATTCGGCAATGAAGCGTTGCTCCTCTACACTCAACACGTCGGCATAGCGATGCTCAAGCCAATCAAGCACTTGCATGAAGTTGTTCAAGTAATAGAACGGATTGTCGAGCGGGTTTGCAGTCACAGGAAATAAGGGCCATGGCGAGCGAGTACTGGTTATGCGTACAGATACCAGCTCTGCCCGGTCCGGTGCAAACGGAAAAGGATGGGCGGCGCAGCCAATCGGGCATTTTTGCGGTGACCATCGAACTTTCCGAGCACCCATGGCACCAACCACCATAGAGTCACAGTGATGACAGTAGCCGTCACACTGTTTTTTTCAGCATCATGAGAGGTATGTATGAATATCAAGACCCTGGGCCTGCCCCTGGCAGTAGCAGCCTTTCTGGCCCTGGCCGGTTGCTCGACGCCAACGGTGGTGACCCTGCAGAACGGCACCCAGTATTTGACCAAGGACATGCCGAAAACCAAAACCAAAGATGGCTTCTACGAGTTCGAGGATATTTCCGGAGCGAAAGTGAAGGTCAATGCCAATGATGTAGCGACGGTGCGCGAGGAAGATTAAAAGACCGCGTTATCGTTCTTCGGGGCTCGCTCCTACAGGTTGCGCGATCTGTAGGAGCAAGGCTTGCCCGCGATGAGGCCAGACGGGTCGCCGCAAGAATTTGATCGTTCCCACGCTCTGCGTGGGAACGTTCAGCTGTAAGAAGCCGGCTTTCTAGGTAAGATACCGGCCTTCCCCGCAGCCCTTTCTGCGCCCCGCCGAATAAGCCGATTCCATGCCTTTCGAACTCAGCGTTGACCTCACCACCCTGGCCATTCTGGCCGTTGTCGCTTTCATTGCCGGTTTCATCGACGCCATCGCCGGCGGTGGCGGGCTGTTGACCACGCCTGCGCTGCTGACCGCTGGCCTGCCGCCGCACCTGGTGCTGGGCACCAACAAACTCAGTTCGACCTTCGGCTCGGCCACCGCCAGTTTCACCTTCTACCGGCGCAAGCTGTTTCACCCAAGGCAATGGGTGCATGCCATCGTCGGTACATTGGTCGGCGCGCTGACCGGCGCCGTGGTCGCCCATTACCTGCCCGCCGAATGGCTGAACAAGATGCTGCCGGTGATTGTCTTCGCCTGTGGCGTCTACCTGTTGTTTGGTGGCACGCCGAAAGCGCCGCTGGACAGCGACGCACCGATCAAGAAAAAGTGGCAATCGACCCAAGGCTTCAGCCTGGGTTTCTACGACGGCGTGGCCGGCCCCGGCACCGGTGCGTTCTGGACCGTCAGCAGCATGCTCATGTACCCCATCGACCTGGTGAAGGCCAGCGGCGTGGCGCGCAGCATGAACTTCGTCAGCAACATTGCGGCGCTGTCGGTGTTCGTGTTTTCCGGGCAAGTGGATTGGGTGATCGGCCTGAGCATGGGCCTGTCGGTGATGGTTGGCGCGTTCTTCGGCGCCCGCTCCGCCATCAGCGGCGGAGCCAAGTTCATTCGCCCGGTGTTCATCACCGTGGTGCTGGGCTTGACCGTGCGGTTAGCCTGGCAACACTGGTTCAGCGTGGCCTAAACGCCGCGCCAGATAGACGTCGATCAGGTAACGGGCAATCGAGCGCGAGGCCGGCAATGGCGGCATCGCGTGGATGTTGAACCACTGGGCGTCTTCGATCTCGTCTTCCTGGCAGACAATCTCGCCGCCCGCGTATTCGGCGTGAAACCCCAGCATCATCGAATGCGGGAACGGCCAGCACTGGCTGCCCATGTACTGGATGTTCTTGACCTCGATCTGCACTTCTTCGCGGACCTCACGAATCAGGCAATCCTCGGCCGACTCACCCGGCTCGGCAAACCCCGCCAGCGTGCTGTAGACCCCGGTCACGAAGCGTGGCGACCTTGCCAGCAGGACTTCGTCGCCACGGGTGACCAGCACGATCATGCTCGGCGAAATCCGCGGGTAATAGCGGATATCGCACGGCTCGCAGTACATCGCCCGCTCGCGGGGAACCTGATGGGTCGCCTGCCCGCAGTTACCGCAAAAACGGTGTTCACGGTACCAAGTGCCAATCTGCGCGGCGTAACCGAGCACCTTGTAGACGGTGTGATCGCCCTCCAGCATAAATGCCCGCAGGCCTTTCCAGTTGCATCCCGGCACTTCGCTGGCACTGCGCAATTCCAGCAGGTAAACCGGTTCGCCATCCAAGTGACCGATGCCATGCTCGGCAAGAATCGACAAGTCCTGGCGCTTGAGCCATTCCCGGGGGAACAGCGCGCCGTTGTCATCGAACAGAAAGCCTTCAGGGCTGCGTGCCACGGCCCAGCCGCCGGGTTGATCGGTGTCCAGTACTGCGGTGGTCCAGCGTGAAGTCATGTTTAATCAGTCCAGAAATTCGGGTTTCTGTTTGCTCATATGGGCGGCCATGGCCACGCGCAAGTCGGTGGATTGCAGCATGGCGGCGTTCCAGGTGGCGACGTATTCGAGGCCGTCGTCGATGCGATGGTCGCGCATGTAGCTGATCATTTCCTTGGTGCCGGTGATGGCGATCGGCGACTTGCCGGCGATCTCCCGGGCAATGCCCATCACGCCATCGAGCAGGCTGTCGCGGTCGTTGTAGACCCGATTGACCAGGCCCATGCCGCGCGCTTCTTCGGCACCAAACTGGCGACCAGTGTAAGCCAGTTCACGCAGCATGCCGTCACCGATGATCCGCGGCAAGCGTTGCAGGGTGCCAACGTCGGCGGCCATGCCGATGTCGATTTCCTTGATCGAGAATTGCGCGTCGTCGGCGGCGTAGCGCATGTCGCAGGCGGCGATCAGGTCGATGGCGCCGCCCAGGCAGTAACCCTGGATGGCTGCGAGCACCGGTTTACGGCAGTTATCGACCGCATTGAACGAGGCTTGCAGGGCGAGGATCTTGCGTCGCAGCAGGCGCGCATTGCGGCCGACGTCCTTGCCCAGTTCGTTGGCCACGCCGGCCAGCATCATCAGGTCGATGCCCGAGGAAAAGTGTTTGCCGGTGCCGCTGAGGACCACCACGCGCACTTCGTCGGTGTCGTCGATCCATTGGAAAATATCGATGATCTCGCTCCAGAACGCGGCGTTCATCGAGTTGATCTTGTCCGGGCGGTTGATCTGCACATGGGCGATTTTGTCGGCGAGTTCGACGGTGAACGCAGTGTACTGAGACATGGCAGTGATCCTTGACCGGACGGAAAATGAGGCCCGAACTATAACAAGGCATCGCGGGTGGGAGTAAGGCAGCGGTTCGGCCAAATGCGGGACTGGTCCGGGAGGTGTGGTGTCTGGGCGGGCACACCACCCATTTAACTGCCTTTAACAGCCACAAACGCCGCCGTCACATAAGGCACAGTAATCATCTCCTTGCCGCACAACTCCGGCTCGCCCTCAACCAACGCCCTGAGCTGCGCATCCACCCTGTCCCGCTGCACCTTGGGCAACGCCGCAATAAAACTGGTAGACCGTACCCGATTGAAAATCACATCTTCCGGCGAACCCGTGTGCCCATGCCCGAAATGCTCGGCCTGCAACGGCCCGAAAGCCGTATGCGGAAAGGCCAGGCGCCAGGCGCCGGTGTAATAACGCGGGGTGTCACCTTCCAGCGCATTGACGATCGCATCGAGCTTCGGCACCCAACTGACTCGGGTATCGCGCAGGTTCCACACCAGGCCAAGCTTGCCGCCCGGCTTGAGCACCCGGGCAATTTCGCTCAGCGCTTCAGGGCTGGCGAACCAGTGAAACGCCTGGGCGCAGACCACCACATCCACCGAGGCATTCGGCAGCGGCAGATCAGTCGCGGTGCCGCTCACCGCCAGCACGTCGGGCAATGCGGCGGACAATTTTTCCAGCATTTCCGGCACCGGCTCCACGGCAATCACCTGCGCGCCGGTGGCCACCAGCCGTCCGGTGAACTTGCCAGTGCCGGCGCCGAGGTCGATAACGGTTTTGTCGGCATTCAAGCCCAGGGTGCCGGTCAGCCAGTCGGCCACTTGCGGCGGGTAGTCCGGGCGGCCACGCACGTAGGTGTCGGCGCCGGTTCTATAGCCATCGGCGGCGGCAGGGTGAATGTGCTCTCTCATGACAGTTCTCCCGCTCATCAGCGATGCTGTCGAGCATAGCGTCTGGGCTTGGGCTTTCCTTGCAAAGACCCGCACAAAAAAATGAATAATTGTTCACACAGCGGTGTTCACCTTACATCGCCCAAGAGGATTGCCCATGACCCGCACGAACGCCGATTCGCCGACACGTTATGACCGCCTGACCATGACTTTGCACTGGCTGACCGCCGCGCTGGTGATCTTCATGTTCGCCAGCGCGCAAATCTGGGAGCAACTGGCCAAAGGCACGCCGCTGCGCAAGGGTTTGCAGTCGGTACATATCTCCTGCGGCATTCTGTTGGCGGTGATTGTGATCGGGCGGCTGCTCTGGCGCTTGTCCCGTGGCCGGCGTTTGCCACCCGCCAATCAAGGCATGATGAACATTGCGGCGAAAACCGCGCACCTGGCGTTGTACCTGTTGTTGCTGAGCCAGATCGTGCTGGGTTTTCTGTTTCGCTGGGCCCAGGCCGAACCGTTCAACTTCTTCGGGCTGTTCGATGTCCCAACACTGATGACGTTCGATAAAAGCATAAAATCGGTGTTTGGTGGCCTGCATGAAAACGTGGCCTGGGCCATCGTGATTCTGGCCGGGCTGCATGCGGTGATGGCGCTGGTCCATCATTACGGCCTGCGTGACGGCACCCTGCGCCGGATGCTGCCAGGACGCGATTCGAACTGAAACGTATCAACTTGTGGAGGACTGCCCCAATGACTCTCCGTTTTGCTGTTTTGACCGCCCCGCTGCTACTGGTCGCCGCGCTGTCCAGCGCTCACGCATGGGCCAATGGCGACGACGACGCCCCGGCCAAGCCCAATTGCCCCAAAGGCCAGGTGTTCGACAGCAAGTCGGGCAAATGCGCGCTGCAAACCAGCCGCCTGGTGCCGGACGCCGACCGTACCGATTACGCCTATCGCCTGGCCAAGGACGGGCGCTACGAAGAAGCCCTGGCGGTGCTCGATACCCTCAAAGAGCCCAACACCGCCAAAGCCCTCAACTATCGCGGCTACGCCACGCGTAAACTGGGCCGAACCGATGAAGGCATCGGCTATTACCTGCAATCGGTCAAACTCGACCCGCAGTATGCGCAAGTGCGCGAATACCTCGGCGAGGCTTATGTGATCAAGGGCCGACTGGACCTTGCCCAGGAGCAGTTGCAGCAGATCAAATCGATCTGTGGCAGCACTTGCGAGGAATACCAGGACCTGGCCGAAGCCATCCACGATTCATCGAAAACCTGACACCGAACGGACGGAGGTCGCCATCGCCAGCGATCAAGCAATACGAGCAGAGTTGGGCCAGCATCTGGCGCGGTTATGGCGCTACGGCTTGCTGCTGTCCCGGCAACGGCATGTGGCCGAAGACCTGGTGCAAGCCACGTGCGTGCGGGCGCTGGAACGGGCCGGGCAATTTGTGCCGGGCACGCGCATGGACCGCTGGCTGCTAAGCATCTTGCACTCGATCTGGCTCAATGAAGTGCGCGCCCGGCGTGTGCGCCTGGGCCAGGGGTTGGTGAACGCCGACGAGGCGCTGTCGTTCGACGGCGAACACGCGGCGCAAACCCATGTGCTGGCCGCCCAGGTGATCCGGCGCGTCGATGCCCTGCCCGAAGCCCAGCGCGAAACGGTGTACCTGGCCTATGTCGAAGGCTTGTCCTACCGCGAAGTGGCCGAGGTGCTGCAAGTGCCGATTGGCACGGTCATGAGCCGCCTGGCCACCGCCCGCCTGAAACTGGCGGAGTACCCGCCCTTGCACGCCGTACCGAGCCCCACCACTGGAGAACGTCGATGACCGACCCCCTACGCCCGACGATCCCGACCGATGAACAGTTGGTGGCCTACCTCGACGACCAGCTCGACACCGAACAACGCAGCCACATCGACGCCGCCCTCCACGATGACCCGGCGCTCAGCCTGCGCCTGCAGTGGCTGGCCCGCAGCAACCTGCCGTTCAAGGACGCTTATGAAGAGCTGGGCAAGCAAGCGCCGACGGATCGCCTGCAAGCCATGCTCGACACCCTGCCCAGCCCTGCCCGTCCGGCGCTGAACCGTCGCTGGTTTCTGGCGGCAGCCGCCGGTTTGGTGGTGAGCAGCGTGGTGGCCGATCGATTGTTCCTCGGCTGGCAGTTGAGTCAAAAGAAAAGCAACTGGCGCGGGCTGGTCGCCGATTACATGTCGCTTTACGTGCCGCAAACCCTCGAACACTTGCCTGGCGATGAGGCGACTCAGCGCGCGCAACTGCGCACCATCGACAGCCGTTTGGGCCTGAGCCTCGCGCCGGCAAAACTGGCTTTGCCGCGCCTGGAGCTCAAACGCGCGCAAATCCTCGAGTACGAAGGCGTCCCCATCGCCCAGATCACCTATCTCGACCCCACCCACGGCCCGATGGCGCTGTGTGTCACCCGTTCCAACAAAGGCAGCCGGCCGTTTGCCCATGAACGTCGGCACGACATGAACGTCGTGTTCTGGACCGACACGGAGCACGCCTGGATGCTGATCGGGCACAACCCCGTGGCGGATCTTGAGGACATGGCCAAAGTCTTGAGAAGTCGGCTGAGCGTATAACGCCAATCATCACTATGCTTGGCGCCTGACTTCCAAGGAGGAAACACCCCATGCCGCATCCCTCGCTCTACCCTTCACGTACCGCGTTGCTGGTGATCGATGTTCAGAACGACTTCATCCCCGGCGGCCAACTGGCGGTGCCTGAAGGTGACCTGATCGTGCCGTTGATCAATCAATTGGGCGGCCAATTCAAGCAGGTGATCATTGCCCAGGACTGGCACCCCGCCGGGCATGCCTCGTTTGCGTCCAGCCACCCGGGGCGCCAGCCTTACGAGATGATTCAATTGCCGTACGGCGAGCAGACGTTGTGGCCGGTGCACTGTGTGCGGGATACCCCTGGGTCGGCACTCCACGCAGATTTGGACTTGCCCCACGCACAACTGATCATCCGCAAGGGCTGCAATCCGGATATCGACAGTTATTCGGCGTTTCTGGAGGCCGATCGCACGACCACCACGGGCTTGGCCGGGTACTTGAAGGAACGCGGCATCGACACGGTTTATATGGTCGGGTTGGCGCTGGATTTCTGCGTGATGTATTCCGCGCTGGATGCGCGGGCGGCGGGGTTCAATGCGATTGTGGTGTTGGATGCGTGTCGGGCGATTGATCTGGACGGTTCGCTGGCGGCGGCGATTGAGCGGATGCAGGTGGCTGGGGTCGGGTTGATTCAATCCACCGCGATACTCGACTGACACCGCACGACCGTAGCAGCTGCCAAGGCAAGCGTTCGCTAGTAGCAGCTGCCGAGGCACGAGGCTGCGTTCGGCTGCGAAGCAGTCGTAAAACCTGAGCGCACGGTCTTTCTGAAACACCGCGTCGCCTGATTTCACGACTGCTGCGCAGCCGAACGCAGCCTCGTGCCTCGGCAGCTGCTACGAGCGAACGCGTGCCTCGGCAGCTGCTACGAGCGAACACCGTGTCTGACCATCCGAGCGTCAGGTCGGGGTTGGCAACCACAACCTGAACCGCGCCCCACCCAGCGGCGAAGCCTCGACCGTCAACGTCCCGCCCTGCGCTTCGAGGGCGCGGCGGCTGATGGCCAACCCGAGTCCGAAGCCACCGGTGGCACGATCCCGACTGCGATCCAGCCGATAAAACGGTTCAAAAATCCGCTCCCGCTCATCCTCCGGAATGCCGATCCCATCGTCATCGACCCAGATCTCGCAGCCCTTGGCACACACCTGCACGCCAATCTGAATGCGCTTTTCACAGTAGCGCATCGCATTGCGCAGCAGGTTTTGCAGCGCCCGCGCGGTCAGGCGCGGGTCGAGGGTGAAGCGCTCAAGCTGACCATGCAGCAATACATCAATCACGATATCCGGCGATTCCAACTCTTCGTCGACACTGCCCAGAATGCTGTCGATGAATTCATCGAGCGACACTTCAACCCGCTCCGGCAAGCGCGCCGGATTTTGCAGGCGGCTGTAGGACAGCAACTCCAGCACCAATTCATCCAGTTCACGGATGTGCGCAACCAACCCTTGCAGGCGCTCGCGGCTCGCTGTCGGCATGTCGTCGGACAGGGCCAGGGCCAGGCCGAAATCCAGGCGTGTCAGCGGCGTGCGCAGTTCGTGGGACACCGCGTTGAGCAAATCGCGCTGTTGATTGAGCAGGTTTTCGATATCGCCGGCCATGGTGTCGAACACGTTGGCCAGGCTGCCGATATTGGACGTGTGGGAGATCTTCGTGCGTTCGCTCAAGTGCCCTTTGCCGAAACGCTCCGCCGTGCCTTTCAGGCGTTCCAGGTCGCGCCAGTGCGGGCGCAGCCACAGCAGCAGACATGCGAGCATCATCGCGCCGATCAGCACGTTGATGCTCCAGTACAACAGATTGACGTCCAGCGGGTCCGGCGGCACCACCATTTGCACGACGGTCTGCTCGTTCAGCGGCGCCACCGCCAAGGTGCGCCAGCCCCAGTCGCCGATGCGCACCACGTTCTCGCCACGGTGCAAACGTTCGCGCTCATCCAGGGTGAAATCCTCGTCATCCTTGCCACTCAAGACGATGTCCAGCGGCTGGAACTCCTTGTCCATTTCCGCCGCCAGCGCTGGCCATTGTTCAGTCGGCACAGCGTGGAATTGCTTGACGATCAGGGTCTGCAAGCCACGGGAATAATCGAGGTTGTAGGTGACGAAGCGTTCATGGAACAGCTTGATCACCACGTCCGGTACCAGATAAATCGCGGCGCTGTAGGAAACGATCGTCACCAGGTACAGGCGAAAGAGGATTCTGAACATCGCCTCAGCATTCCCACTCGGAGCGACTGAACAGGTAACCCTTGCCCCACACGGTCTTGATCTTGCGCGCTTCGCCGGCATGGTCGTCGAACTTGCGGCGCAGCTTGGAAATGGCCACGTCCACCGAGCGGTCGGTGCCATTGAATTCGATGCCACGCAGGCGTTGCAGGATCTGATCGCGACTCAGCACTTCGCCGGCATGCCGGGCCAGCACCACCAGCAGGTTGTATTCGCCGCTGGACAACTCCACCAATTGTTCGCGCCAGGTCACGGTGCGCTCGGACAGGTCGATGCACAGGTTGCCCATCAGGATGCGGTCGTTGGCGGTCTGCGGTTCGCCGAGGCTGCTGCGCCGTAGTAAGGTGCGCACCCGGGCCAGCAATACGCGCGGCTCGCAGGGTTTGGTGACATAGTCGTCGGCGCCCATTTCCAGGCCCAGCACCTGATCGTGGCTGTCGTCCCGGGCGGTGAGCATCAGGATCGGCAACGTTGCCGAGTCCGCGCGCAGCAAGCGGCAGACTTGCAGCCCATCGAGGCCCGGCAGCATCAGGTCGAGGATGACCAGGTCCGGCGGATTGACCCGCGCACGTTCGCGCACATGGTCGCCGCGGCTGATCACGCTCACGCTATAGCCGTTGCGTTCCAGGTAGCTGGCGATCAGTTCGGAGAGCGCGGTGTCGTCTTCGACCAGGAGGATGTTGGGCATGGGGTGTTTCCAGAAAAAGTGCTGTGGCGATCTTTCGGGCCTCTTCGCGGGCAAGCCTCGCTCCTACACAGGTATCGCATTCCCCTGTAGGAGCGAGGCTTGCCCGCGAAGGCGCCCGAACGGTCGCTGAGAAATTCAAGGGCCCAAGGATATACGCCCTCACGCACCCGCGAGTAAAACCCTTACACAATTTCACACAGCGCCTACAAAGCTTCACCGCTACTCTCGCCGACTCCCCGTAGGATGCCGGGGTCATTATTGGGGTATTCACATGTCAAAGAACCTGCTTGCCACGCTCAGCCTGATTGCACTGGCGTTGACACTGAGCGCATGTGACAAGTCTTCGACCGCTGAAGAAGCGGCGCCACTGGCCACCGTGCGCATCGAAACCATCGAAGCGCGGCCACTGTCGATCAGCAGCGAACTGAGCGGGCGGATTGCCGCGCCGCGCATTGCCGAAGTCCGCGCCCGGGTCGCCGGCGTGGTGCTGCAACGCACCTTCCGCGAAGGCAGCGACGTGAAACAGGGCGACGTGCTGTTCCGCATCGACCCGGCACCGTTCAAGGCCGATCTGGACAGCGCCGAAGCGGCGTTGCGCAAGGCCGAGGCCAATGCGTTCCAGGCCAAATTGCAGGAGCAGCGCTATTCGCAGTTGATCGAAGGCAATGCCATCAGCGGCCAGGACTACGACAACGCCCGGGCCAATGCCCGGCAGACCGCCGCTGATGTGGCGGCCAACAAGGCAGCCGTCACCCGGGCCAAGCTGAACCTCGGTTACGCCACCGTCACCGCGCCGATTTCCGGGCGTATCGGGCGCGCCCTGGTCACCGAAGGCGCACTGGTCGGACAGAACGAAACCACCCCGCTGGCGTTGATCCAGCAATTGAACCCGATTCACGCCGACCTCACGCAGTCGACCCGGGAACTCAACGACCTGCGTCGGGCATTCCGTTCCGGAAACCTGCAGCAGGTCGGCCAGGATCAGGCCAAGGCCACGCTGATCCAGGATGACGGCAGCCTTTATCCGCTGCCGGGCAAACTGCTGTTCGCCGAAATCAGCGTTGATCCGGGCACTGGCCAGATCATCCTGCGCAGCGAGTTCCCTAACCCGGACCTCGACTTGCTGCCTGGCAGTTTCGTCCGTGTACGGATTGAACAAGCGGTCAATCAGCAAGGCATCAGCGTGCCGCAACGGGCTATCCAGCGTGACAGCGCTGGGGTTGCCCAAGTGATGTTGCTTGATGCCGAGCAGCGGGTCGGCCTGCAACCGGTGCAACTGAGCGCGGTGCAGAACGATCGCTGGATCGTCAGCGGTGGCCTCAAGCCCGGCGACCGCATCGTCACCGAAGGCCTGCAACACGCCAAGCCCGGCGAGAAAGTGCAGATCGACGACACCCCTCTTCCACTTGCCCAGGTTTCTGGTCAGTAAGCAGGACGCTTTTTTATGCCGCAGTTCTTTATCGACCGCCCGGTTTTCGCCTGGGTGGTCGCGTTGTTCATCCTGCTGGCCGGTGCCCTGGCCATTCCGCAGCTGCCGGTGGCGCAGTACCCCGATGTCGCGCCGCCGCAGATCGAAATCTACGCCGTGTACCCGGGCGCCTCGGCGCAGACCATCGATGAGAGCGTGGTCAGCCTGATCGAGGAAGAGCTCAATGGCGCCGATCACCTGCTGTATTTCGAATCCCAAAGCAGCCTCGGCAGCGCCACCATCAAGGCGACGTTCCAACCGGGCACCAACCCCGAGATGGCGCAGGTCGATGTGCAAAACCGCCTCAAAGTCATTGAGTCGCGGCTGCCCCAGGCCGTGAACCAGCAAGGCTTGCAGGTGGAGAAAGTCTCCTCCGGCTTCCTGTTGCTGATCACCCTGACCTCCAGCGACGGCAAGCTCGACGACGTGGCGCTCAGCGATTACCTGGCGCGCAACGTGATGAACGAGATCAAGCGCCTCGACGGTGTCGGCAAGGCCCAGTTGTACGGCGCCGAACGGGCGATGCGGATCTGGATCGACCCGCAGAAGCTGATCGGTTTCAACCTGACCCCGGCTGACGTCAACGCCGCGATCGTCGCGCAGAACGCCCAGGTGTCGGCCGGCAGCATCGGTGACTTGCCGACCCGCAGCACCCAGGAAATCACCGCGACCATCATGGTCAAGGGCCAGTTGTCGACGCCGGAAGAATTTGCCGACATCGTGCTCAAGGCCAGTCCCGACGGCTCCACGGTGCGTATCGGCGATGTGGCGCGGGTCGAGATCGGCAGCCAGGAATACCAGTTCGGCACCCGCCTGAACGGCAAGCCGTCCACCGCCGTCGGCGTGCAGCTGTCACCGGGGGCCAACGCCCTGAACACCGCCACCGCCGTGCGGGCGAAGATGGACGACCTGGCGCGCTACTTCCCGGCCAACGTCGAATACAAGATCCCGTACGACACCTCGCCCTTCGTCAAAGTCTCGATCACCAAAGTGGTCTACACCTTGGGCGAGGCGATGTTGCTGGTGTTCGCGGTGATGTTCCTGTTCCTGCAAAACATTCGCTACACGCTGATCCCGACGCTGGTGGTGCCGGTGGCGTTAATGGGCACCTTTGCCACCATGCTCGCGCTGGGTTTCTCGATTAACGTGCTGACCATGTTCGGCATGGTCCTGGCCATCGGCATTCTGGTGGACGACGCCATCGTGGTGGTGGAGAACGTCGAGCGGATCATGGTCACCGAGGGTCTGTCGCCCAAGGAAGCGACGCGCAAGGCGATGAAGCAGATCACCGGTGCGATCATCGGCATCACCCTGGTGCTGGTGGCGGTGTTTATTCCGATGGCGTTCATGCAGGGTTCGGTGGGGGTGATTTACCAGCAGTTCTCGCTATCGATGGCCACCTCGATTCTGTTCTCGGCCTTCCTCGCCCTGACCTTGACCCCGGCGCTGTGCGCAACGCTGCTCAAGCCGATTGCCAAGGGTGAGCATCACGAAAAGGGTGGTTTCTTCGGCTGGTTCAACCGTCGCTTCGAACAGCTGACCGTGCGTTATCAGGGCTGGGTCGCCTATGCGCTGAAACGCACCGGGCGTTACCTGCTGATCTACGGCGTGCTGCTGATCGGTTTGGGCCTGTGCTTCAGTCGCCTGCCCTCCTCGTTCCTGCCGGTGGAAGACCAGGGTTACACCATCACCGACATCCAACTGCCACCGGGCGCAAGCAAGAACCGCACGGTGCAGGTGGTAGAGCAAATCGAAAAACATAACGCCTCGGAACCCGGCGTAGGCGACAGCACGGTGATTCTCGGCTTCAGCTTCTCTGGCAGTGGGCAGAACGCGGCGTTGGCCTTTACCACGTTGAAGGATTGGTCCGAGCGCAGCAGCGATGACTCGGCCAGCTCGATTGCTGACCGCGCCAACATCGCCCTCAGCCAGATCAAGAACGCCGTGGTGTTTGCCGTATTGCCGCCACCGGTGGACGGTCTCGGCACTTCCAGTGGTTTCGAGTTCCGCCTGCAGGATCGCGGCGGCCTCGGCCATGCCACGCTGATGGAGGCACGCACGCAGTTACTGGCGGCGGCGGAGAAAAGTCCGATCCTGATGAATGTGCGCGAAAGCGCCCTGGCCGAAGCCCCGCAAGTGCAACTGGAAGTGGACCGTAAACAAGCCAACGCGCTGGGGGTTTCGTTTGCCGATGTCGGCAGCGTGCTGTCCACCGCCGTGGGTTCGGCCTACATCAATGACTTCCCGAACCAAGGGCGGATGCAGCGCGTCGTCGTCCAAGCCGAAGGTGATCGGCGCAGTCAGGTCGAAGACCTGCTGAAAATTCACGTGCGCAACAACGCCGGAAAAATGGTGCCATTGTCCGCTTTCGTCCAGGCCAAATGGACCCAGGGCCCGACGCAATTGACCCGCTACAACGGCTATCCGGCGATCAGTATTTCCGGCGAACCGTCGCCCGGTCACAGCACCGGCGAAGCCATGGCGGAAATCGAACGGCTGGTGGCGCAAGGCCCGGCGGGATTGGGCCAGGAATGGACCGGTCTGTCGTTGCAGGAACGTTTGTCCGGCAGTCAGGCACCGATTCTGCTCGGGTTGTCGCTGCTGATCGTGTTCCTGTGCCTGGCGGCGTTGTATGAGAGCTGGTCAATCCCGACCTCAGTGCTGCTGGTGGTGCCGCTCGGCGTACTCGGCGCGGTACTGGCGGTGACCTTGCGCGGGATGCCCAACGACGTGTTCTTCAAGGTCGGGCTGATCACCATCATCGGCCTGTCGGCGAAAAACGCGATCCTGATCATCGAATTCGCCAAGAGCCTGTACGACGAAGGCCACGACCTGATCGACGCCACCCTGCAAGCCGCGCGGTTGCGCTTGCGACCGATTGTCATGACCTCGCTGGCATTCATCCTCGGCGTGGTGCCGCTGGCGATTGCCACCGGGGCCAGCTCGGCGAGCCAGCAAGCCATTGGCACCGGGGTGATCGGCGGGATGATCACGGCAACCCTGGCAGTGCTGTTTGTGCCGGTGTTTTTTGTGGTGGTGATGAAGTTGGTGGGTAAGCGCCACAAGGATATCTGACCCAACTCGAATCAACTGTGGGAGCAGGCTTGCTCGCGAAGGGGCCGTGTCAGTCAGCATTAATGTTGTCTGACACACCGCTTTCGCGAGCAAGCCCGCTCCCACAGGGGAATGGCGTCGTTATCAGGTATGTGGTCACAACACACCCCGCTGGGCTAAGGTAATCAAAACCCTGACCCAACGAGCCTCCATGCCCCTCCTCGCCCGCACCCACCCTCGCCTGTCCGCCGCTGCCACGCTCGGCATCGCGGTGGGTATTCTGGCCCCCGCCGACTCAGTCATCAGTAAAATCCTCATCGGCTGGAACGCTGGCGTCTGGACTTATCTGGTGTTGATGGTCTGGCTCGCGACACGCGCCAAGGCACCGGACGTCAAACGCCTTGCCGAGATCGAAGACGAAAACGCCGGGCTGGTGCTGTTCGTCGTTTGCATCGCCGCGATTGCCAGCCTGGCGACCATCACCTTCGAACTGGCCGGCAGCAAAGACCTGGAAACCTCCCGCAAGTTGCTGCACTACGCCTTCACCGCGGCGACGGTGATTGGTTCATGGCTGCTGATCGGGGTGATTTTCAGCGTTCACTATGCTCGCCTGTTCTACACCTGGGACGGCAAGGAGCCGGCGCTGCGTTTTGCCGAAGGCCTGACCACTCCCAACTACTGGGACTTCCTCTACTTCTCCTTCACCATCGGCGTCGCGGTGCAGACGGCGGACGTTGGCGTGGCGACAAGGGGTATTCGCAAGATTGTGTTGGCTCAATCGCTGATCGGGTTTGTGTTCAACACGGCGATTCTCGGGTTCTCGATCAACATCGCGGCGGGACTCTTCAGCTAATGTGGGATCAATGAGCTGCACAAACGTTCTAGTCATCGCCCGTACTGCAGACGTTAAATAAGTCGGCAAACCGACTGACAGGTGCCGTATGCCCCCTCATAACTGGATCGACCTGACCCAGGACGCCGACACCGGAATCGAAACCCTGCGGGCGCATTTTAACGAGGGCCACGCCTACGACCCGCACTGGCATGACAGCTATCTGGTAGGCGTTACCGAGCAAGGCGTGCAGCAATTCAACTGCCGCCGCGCCATGCATCAAAGCACACCCGGCAAGGTGTTTCTGCTGGAGCCGGGCGACATCCACGATGGCGATGCGCCGACCGAGAGCGGCTTCACCTACCGCATGCTGTACCTCGACCCGCACTGGCTGGAACGCGAACTGAACGCCGTGTTCGAAGACGCACCGCTCAACAGCCAATTGAGTTTCGCCAACACCCTGACCACCGACCCGCAACTGGCCCAGGCCACCAGCCTGGCGTTCCAGACCTTGCACGGTGGCGAGTTGAAGATCGTGCGCCAGACCGCCCTCGACGGTTTGCTCGAACGTCTCACCAGCCACTTGCACTGGCGCACCCGCTACCGCGAAGACCCGCGCCTGCCGCTGGTGGCGCAAAAAGCCCGGGAATACCTGCACGCCAACGCTCATCTGGACATCGGCCTCGATCAATTGGCCGCTGCTACCGGTGTTGACCGCTTTCGCCTGACCCGCGCATTCAAGGCTGCCTACGGACTGGCGCCCCATGCGTATCTGGTGCAACTGCGCCTGTCCAAGGCCCGACGAATGCTTGCTGGCGGTGTGCAACCGGCGGCGGTGGCCGTGGAGTTGGGTTTTGCTGATCAAAGCCATTTAGGTCGCTGGTTTGTTAGGGCCTATGGGCTGACCCCTGCGATGTACCGCAAGCGCTGCTCAAATCTTCCAGACGCGTGACCTGTGGCTTGTGAATATCGACCCCATCGATCATTCACAGGAGCTCAAAGATCATGTTGTCCACTTTCCCTACCCTGCTGCCGTTTTTGTTGTTTGCGTTCGTGGCGTCGATCACGCCGGGGCCGACCAATATTCTGGTGCTGAGTAACAGTGCCCGTTATGGATTCAAGGCTGCGTTGCCGATTGTTTTCGGGGCGTGTGCCAGCGCAGCATTAATTGTGTTGCTGGTGGGCAGTGGTTTTGGTCACGCTCTGAGCCACCACCCAAGCCTGCAACGTGCGATGCAATGGGCGGGTGTGCTTTGGCTGAGTTATCTGGCATGGGCATTGTTCAAAGCGCCGATGGACATTATTGATCCACGGCAGCCTCGTCGACGGCTGGGAATTTGGGGGGCCGCAGCTTTGCAGTGGGTCAATCCAAAGACCTGGGTGATGGCGGTGACGGTGGTCAGCGTGTTTGCGGGAGATGAATGTGATCGCCAAAAACAGATATTGCTTTTGGCCGGGATTTTTTTCTGTATTTCATTGCCTTGCCTGACAACTTGGGCACTCATGGGAGTCAGTGCCCAAGGGTTTTTCGGGTCGTTAAAAAACCAGCGCAGATTTAACCGGTTCATGGCGCTGCTTTTATTATTTTCCTCTTGGTTAATTTTTTATTAACAACCCAGGCACACAACTTCAGTTAAAGATATTCAGTTTAGGAATATGCGTGACGCATGCAATAAACAAAAAATCACAGAGGGCACATAAAGCACAACTTGTAAACTGTCAACTATGCCAGTTTACAAGCCATTGCCGTTTCGGCTTTGATAGTACTTCCAGAATTAGGACTTAACAGTCTTTGGATATTTTTTATCACTAAGCCCGGAGATAAGCTCATGAGCCAAGCAGCGCGAAATGCTTACGTGGCAACCTACCAAGCCCCTGCGCAAACGTATTTTTATGCAGCCGTTAATAAAGGTAGCGGTCCACTTCCCTCATTACCTGTACCTTTTGACTTCAATGCCACGGCGAAAGTGGCATTGGAATACGTGGATTATCCATCCCGAAAAGTGTTGCGTTTGAGAGCCACTCACACCGAGCAAGGGCAGAGCAAGTTTTTCGAAATGATTTTTTCCACAAGACCAACTCCCGGCATACATGACCTTGAAGCGGAGAATGATGATCTCGCAATCACGTATTACTCGGATCCTGTTAATGGTGTTTCGCATCGTGCAACCAGTGGCTACCTCGTTATTAAACAATTTGATGATGAAAGCATCGAAGGAAGTTTTGATGGGGTATTTGGTTCTGGCGGTGCAGATGGAAATGCATTTTTTCCGATCGACGGCAGGTTCTTTGGCGAAAGCGATAGTTCTACGCGAGGTTAATGTCGATATTCGATAAGCAGTAGATATAAAAAAGGAAGCTGAACGCTTCCTTTTTTATGACGACCATCTGAATGAAAACAGCCTTCAAATCATGATTTAGAAACTGTAACTGACCCCCATACTTCCTCCCAGGTTCTGCGTGACTGTACTGCTACGACTAGTACCCAACTCACCATAAACCTGCCATTTTTTGTTGACGGGCGCCCAGTTCAGTCCACCGGTCAACTCCAGGCTGGTATTGGACAGGTCATTGTTGAAATCAGTGTCGTTTACGCTGACACGATTATTGTTAACAAACTCGTGACTGATCGCAGCGCGGAGCCTCGGCTGAAGCTTGCTGCCATTGTCCAGAACAATCTCACGCCCCACAGTCATGCCGACCTTACCGAGCAGGGAACGTGTCTCGTCGTTATCCACGCGAAGACCGTTATCCAGCGTGTAATCTTTTCCTGCGACAACCGCTGCATTGAGTTGCGCCGATGGCTCAATGAAGAACCCCTTGTCCAGCATAATGTGTTTACCCACTTCAACAGAGCCGCTGACTCCCATGTTGCTGAAGTCGCCCTTGGTTTGAGTACCATCGCTTAGCGAGACTTTGGCGGTGTTATTGAAGCGGTTGATTTTGGCAACGGTATCCACGTAGTAACCCGTAGCTTCGTCATACCAAGTCAGGTAGCTGCCGAGATACACGCTATCGATCGAACCCGAACTACCGCGTTTCAAATTCAGGTTGGTCGTGCTGTAGCCAGCGAAGGCGCCGATCAACCATTGACCATCCCCGATTGCCAGGGGACCATCAACGCCCGCCGAGACCCCAGTCTGATTTTGCGTGTAACCACCACCATACGCGTCCTTAACGTTGTACTGATTACCGTAGGTACGCATCCACACGCCATACTTTGAGGTATTGGCATCCGTATCCAATGCGTTGACAGACTGCTTCGTGGGTTGAGTGCCGGTCATGCGGCGATCCCCGAGACGAGTATTGAGCATCGACATATCACCATAGATCGCAGTAATAGCCGTGGCCGAAATGGCCTGTGCCGTTTGGGTACCACTGCTGGGGGTATCCTTGTCGGGTTGCAAGTAAAGACCTTCGCCATCTTTCACCAGCTTGTAGGTAAATGCTCCAGCATCAACACGGTCATTTTGCAGAGCGAAGGCGGCATCCCCTGAGGCGATGTTGCCGATCTGAACCGGAGTGCCGCTGACCGGCTCGCTACCGGTGGCAGCCACCAGTAACTGATGGTTGCCAGTAGCCGACCCGGTCACATTCAAAAAGTCGGTCTGACCGGTGGCCAGGTTGGTGCCCATCTGAAACTGCCCATTGCCGGACAAGTTGACGACATCCAGTCGAGTGAACGCTTCGTTCGTCCCCAAACGAACACTGCCGCCGTTCATGTTCAGTGTGGTCAGCGCATTGTTGCCAACCATGTTCCACTCGGCACCACGGCTGACAGACATGTCACTGACGCCGCTAACAGCGCCCTGAAATACCGAATTGTTGTCCAGCGTAACCACCCCGGCACCTGTGCCTTGCACATTGCCGATCAACGTACTTTGTGTATCGACCGTCACCGAATCAACGCGAGTGAGATTGCCCGTCAAACTGGCGGAATTTTGCAGTTGCACACCGGCTGAACCACCGGAAGCGACATCGACATTACCCACCAGTTTGCTGTTGTTAACGCGTAATTGGGCCGCACTTCCCTCAGTAACCTCAAGCAGGTTGCCATTGCCTCCGGTCAGGGATGAGCCGTTGAGCACATCGATCAGTACCGGCTGACCTGCCGGTGTCACGACGTTGACACTGATTGCCGCGCCAGTTCCGCTCTGGACGCTAGAGTTGTCCAGCGTCAGATGGCTTGCGGGGGTAATCGTCGAAGGATCTGCGAAAGTATCTGCTTCGAAGCTCACACCATTGAACCCGCCGAAGATTTGACTGCCGGCACTGGCATTGGCGTGACCGCCATGCAAGCTCAAACCAACTGCATTTGCGCTGGTGCCTTCAACCCGAGTATTGATCAGGTTCAGCGTACTGAGAGAAGTGACTGCGGCGCCACCAAGATTCCCGAGCAAAGTACTATTAGTGAGGGTTGCCGAGGACCCCACCGGCGCGAGTAGATCGCGTACGAGTTTCAGCGCAATCTCCTGACTGATCAACGTACTGCCCATCACTGTGCCAGTACTGTCTGTCAAGACTAAAGCAGCATCAAACACCGTACTGGTAACCGTAGAGTTGACTAAATTTATATTAGCTGCCGTCGATCCGTTGATGCCTGATGTAGTTGCATTATTGGTATTCAGTGTGCCCGCAGCGACATCGATATCCAGTGCGCCGGTGCCGTTTATATTGAGTGTCGCGCCTGTTGGAACAGCCCATGACTCCGGGGTAGAACCTACCGCAACAGTGGCACTCTCTCCTGGAAGCAGTGCTCTTGAATAGGCTGGTGCAGCCGCCATCATCAATATAAACAAACATGAAACCACACCGACAGGCCGGTTTAATTTCAGATAATGCAGCTTTTCATATTTCATGGTCAGCGACTCACATATATCCCCGGTCAAGGAGAGAGATAATAATCGACCGTTTCCCCATTGATACAGGGTCAACTACGGCAACGGAGATTACCGATATCTCAGTGACAACTATGTAGGAATAATCCTGTTTTTCTCGGGATTTATTACCGACAACCATAAACAGCCACCCGTTTATTGCACACCCAAAAAAACTGCAGGGAGAGGTAGCCCCTCTCCCCGCAATCGCGCTCACGCGCCGTACTCCTCACTATGCTATGGGATCCATCCAGGTTCTGATTCGCAATACAGGAAGTCAGCATTAAGTAGATAAATGGTAAAGTCCTCCGGCAATGACCCCCCAAGAGGGATCGTGTACTGGACTTCTACATAGCCAAAATAATCGACTGCTGGATCAGGCGTGGCGGGAGGCGGTAAAGGAACATTCCGAATGACTGGATCATAAGGTCCAACATCAAAAAGCATCCCGGAAACTGTCTCAGCGGCCGTTATCCTCCTCGTAGCAGTGAACTCTGTATTGGCGGGAGCCGGGATCGTTTTGGCAGCATCGCGCCATCCGCGCCAGGTAAAGGTCACTTCTGTATCGGTCGGGAGATCCACACTTGGCGGGATACGGAATCGGGCCACTCGATTAGGAGCAATCAACGTATTACAAATGATGAAACCATCAGGCGTCCCAACATCCAGTGGGTCCCGGACAAGTTCCGGAACAGGAAGGTCAAGAGCCACCGTATTGACCGTTACCGTGGTTTCTGCAGCTTTCTGGCTATTAGTGCGATTGGGGTTCTCCACTACCCACCACATCTGTTTCAATCCCTGCCCCCCAGCGTCGACGATGTTCCAGGACAACAAGATTTCGATCGTTGTATTGATGTTCCCCACCGTCAAAGCTGCTGAGCCAACCACAACGTCACCACCATCACCAAAATAGTGCACGGTTACCTGGTCACCTGGCTCAGGGTCTGGCCATGTTCCAGGCGTTACAGGTGTGAGATCAATAACGACTCTGGCGGTTTGATTGATATCTTGCGGACCGAGTTGGTTATCTATCACTGGCGCCTGTCCGCGTACAATCAGCGGTTTCAGTTCAGGATTGACATCGGGCGGCGGATTGACCGGATCAATCGGATAAGGATTACCGGGCACTGAGTAGTCCGTATCAACAGTAACATCAGAGGTGCTGATGGACGAACCACCCCGCATCAAATCAGCCGTCACCGTGACCGGAACAACCCAATTCGTACCGCTTTGCTTATCAAGATATTCACTCGACAGTTTCGACCAGGGAATGGTAAATAGCAGAAAATTGGCAGTACCAAACAGCAAATCCTCAGCAGCTTCGTCGCCCCAGGCAAGACTGATTCCGTCAGTATTTAGCGAATTGGTCGGGCGGTTAACGCGTACTTGAATCCCTTGCGGGCTACGCACATCGTCCAGATCAATAACGTTGTCCGCAGGAGTGCTGGCCAAAAGGACGATAGGCGGGGCCAATATCGGCAGTGGCAGAAACAATACATCTCTGAAGTTCACCGAGTAGTTGCTGAAGTTACCCGCAACATCCGTTATACGGAACCACACCTGAAGCCTGCCAGTGGTAACACTGCGTATGGTGCTCATAGGGATCACTACTTCACCACCGACGGGCATGGCGGCGGCACTGCCGGAGGGTCGGTGCGAGTTCCGTCTGCATACAGCGTGAGTCGATCGTCTGGCTGCGGATTAGCGTAGGCAACGCCAGGCACCACCCTCAGCCCCGCGGCGTTGGCTGGTATCGATGCCCAGGCATCGTCCAGTCTTGTGCCGACGGGAGCGTTGGGAAATGTTACGGCTGGAGTGCCTTTGACGCCGGGTTGCGTCCCCGGAAGTGTCCCGGTCTGTGACGGCTTCGCCTGATAAGGTGCAGTGCGGTCGACAAAAAACTGCACTGTGGGAGATGTCAAGGCGTTTAAACCTCTTTCCCTGAGTTTGAGCCGTACCCAAATGGGAGTCGGGGTTGCTGGTGTAGCATTTTCTCCCAGATACCCGGCCGGTACTGTGATGTCAATTTCTGCTGGTCGCGCAGCCACTGGGCCAAACCGGACAATCGGCAGACGTGGCAAAAAATCCGAATCAACAGGAGGTGTTGAAGGCTGCGTGCGCGTTACCTGTACCTCGTATGTGTCGTTATCATTTGGAGTGACCCACGTCGTTGTCGCTATCCTGAGCACCAAATCCCGCCCAGGCGGAATGGCTGTCACTGGAATGATATTGCCCGCTGCCCCGCGACCGTCCGGCAATGTGGGTGTCGGTGCAACAAGAACCCCACCCCCCGACGCACCTACTTCACTATCTTGAACAATGGTCATTTTTGATTCTCCATAACGATGTGAACTTCAATAAAAAAAACAAGTCAGCGTAATGAACGAAGGGAATAGAACTAGCAATACCGCCACGTTCCAGACAACTAAACTTGCAGGACAGCAACAATAGATTCTTGAAAAACAACAAGCGACCACCCAAACAACCGATTGCTGGCTTGACAACTGCAATCAAGCATCTACCACAACAGACAGATAGATAATTACCTCATTCAGGGTGCGCTCTTGCAAAACCCTGACTCGCCGGGTATTTTCCGGTCAACTTTTACTATGCCTTTGAAGGAAGTTAGTTGCGGAACACCGTTGCGTACCAACGTATAAGTCGCATCCGCGGAATTGTTAGTCGTCATCGGTTCGATCCAGGTGTTGAACGGCAGTATGACTATACGAATGTTATTCCTGCCGCTGATATCTGCCGCAGTGATCTGCTGTAAAAAGGTTCCTGGAGGCGTCAAAGCCGGGCCGGAACCGTTTAAATTCGTCCAGCACTGCCAAACCAGTTGAATGACATCGTTTGCAAGAAAACGATCATCAAATGGAATCGATATCCGAATACCCTCCCAAACAAATAATGCATCCGGATCGGGAGGTTCTCTTACTACCTTGTTGCAGTTTATGTATCCATAGATGGTGGCATCGGGAAAAATGGGGGCTGCAAGTTCTTGCGGCGGGGGGGCGACCCGGAATGTCAAACGTCTTATAGGAGATGTTGTTGGATTCGGGGTGCGAACATTATAAAAAATCTCAAACGATGGTGTAACGGGTAACAAGGCTGCCGGAATCGGGATAAAGAACTCCGGCGCAACGTCGGCAGCGCGATAACTGCGCTGAGCGACGGCGTTTATAATGCCCACAATGTAAATATCCACGGTATGCACTTGGACGCCCGTCGGAAAGTTCGGCCACTGCGGAATGATTACAGTGATCCCGTTCAGTCTGGCATCGGCTGGCAAGGTTCCTGAAGGGTCCAGGGGATCGACACCCAGTACACGTGGTTGATCAAGCAAAATACCTGCATCGGAGGTACTCGCAGCAACGGGTTGCTCTGGGTCGCTATGCATAGACATTTAAGTAGCTCTTCATGTGAAATTTTGAACATTCCGCTTGAAGAAAATTTAGCGCTCGTACGCCAAATCTGGCTACTGTCAGATCTGACAGGTTTGTCGACCGTCTGTCTGGAAAGGCCTATATCCAGGCTCGACCTCCGCCGAAATATAGTTGACGCCAATGGAGTTATAGGTTTCCCTGAAACCGGTTTCAGTCACCATTGACGAAACATCGGACAACACGAATAACAAGGTCTATCGATGTGAACGATTTCTCCGCCGCCCAGCGCAGCCGCGTCACCATGCTCGACGTCGCCGAACACGCCGGCGTGTCCAAGGCCAGCGTCTCGCGCTTCATTGGCGATGACCGCGCCCTGCTCTCCGACGCCACTGCCCTGCGCATCGAACAAGCCATCAGTGAATTGGGCTACCGCCCGAACCAGATGGCCCGCGGCCTCAAACGCGGACGCACCCGCCTGATCGGCATGCTGGTGGCCGATATCCGTAACCCTTATTCGATTGCCGTGATGCATGGCGTGGAAACCGCTTGCCGCCAACACGGTTACAGCCTTGTGGTGTGCAATACCGATCGCGATGACGAGCAGGAACGTCAGCATTTGGCGCTGTTGCGTTCGTACAACATCGAAGGCTTGATCGTGAACACCCTGGGCCATCACCGCGATGAACTGCGCGAGTTGCATCGGGAAATGCCGCTGGTGCTGGTGGACCGCAAGGTCGAGCAGCTCGAAAGCGATTTGGTGGGCCTGGATAATCCGGCTGCTGTCGCCATGGCCCTCGCCCACCTGGAAGAGCGCGGCTATCGCGATGTGCTGTTGGTGACTGAACCGTTTGACGGCACCAGTTCGCGGATTGAACGGGTGAGCAGTTTCAAGGCGCAAATTGAGCAACGTTCGGCGCTGCAAGGTGCAGTGGTCGAAACCGGCGGCGAGCTGACTTCTCGTTTGAAAACCTTCCTCGATACACCTGGCCCTGGGCCGAAAGCGCTGTTCTGTGCCAACGGGATTGCCGCGCTGGCCAGCACCCATTCGTTGCGCGAACTGGGGTGCAATCTGTTTGAAGACATCGGCCTGATCGCCCTTGATGATCTGGATTGGTATCCGTTGGTGGGCAGCGGGATCACCGCCCTGGCCCAGCCGACGGCGGAGATTGGCGCGAGTGCGTTTGAGTGTTTGCTCAAGCGGTTGCGCGGGGATGTCGGGGCGGTGCGTACGGTGGATTTTGCGGCGCGGTTGATTGTACGTGGGTCGACCCGTGGGGTTTTGGGTTGACTGTGCTGGCGCCTTCGCGGGCACACCATACAAGCGGCCCTTTTTTTTGAACAAAAATGAAACCGGTTTCAGAGGTAAATAACAATGAATAAACCACCCGTTTCCATCAGCCTGTCGAGTTACGGCGCCGACCTGGTGCGCCAGCGCGGTCAAGGCAGTTTTGTCGACGTATTGGCCGCCGCCGGCGCTACACGCATCGAATGGCGTGAAGAGTTGTTGACGGTTGAGGACCCGGCACAACTGGCCGATGCCACTCAGGCTCAAGGTCTGGAAAGCGTCTACTCCTCACCCATGGAACTGTGGCTGGCCGGTCAATCCCGGCCCAACGCTGAACTGGCCAGGACCCTGCAACGGGCTCAGACCTTCGGCGCCAAGTGGCTGAAAGTCTCGCTCGGCTACTTCACCGACAACAACGATCTCCAGGCATTGGCCAGGCAACTGAGCCAGTGCCCGGTGCAACTGTTGGTCGAAAACGACCAGACCTTGCACGGCGGCCGCATTGAGCCGTTCCAGCGTTTCTTCAATGAAGTCGAGCAGCACAACTTGCCGATCAAAATGACCTTCGACATCGGCAACTGGCAATGGCAGGACCAGTCCGCCGCCAGCGCCGCGCGGTTGCTGGGTCGGCACGTTGGCTACGTACATTGCAAGGCGGTAGCGCGCCGCGCCGACGGCAAACTGGTGGCGATACCACCCGGCGCCGCCGACCTGCATCTGTGGGAACAACTGCTGCGGCACATGACCCAAGGCATCATGCGGGCGGCGGAATATCCGTTGCAGGGCGATGACCTGGTGCAACTGACCAGCGAACACGTGGCCACCCTCGCCCGCCTCGGTCAATCACGGTTGGAGAGCGCGCATGTCTGAGATCGATATTCTGTCGTTCGGCGAAACCATGGCGATGTTCGTCGCCGAGCAGAACGGTGACCTGGCCGAGGTCGGGCATTTTCATAAACGCATTGCCGGGGCCGACAACAACGTGGCCATTGGTTTATCGCGGTTGGGGTTCAACGTCGCCTGGCTGAGCCGGGTGGGTGCTGATTCCCTGGGTCGGTTTGTTATCGATACGCTGGAAAAAGAAGGCCTCGATTGCCGCCATGTCGAGCTCGATTCGGCCCACCCAACCGGTTTTCAACTCAAGTCGCGCACCGACGATGGCAGCGATCCGGTGGTCGAGTATTTCCGTCGAGGTTCAGCGGCCAGTCACTTGTCGGTGCAGTCGATCAAACCTGAGCTGTTGAGCGCCAGGCACTTGCACGCCACCGGCATTCCTCCGGCGCTCTCGGCAAGCGCCCGTGAGATGTCTTTCGAGTTGATGAGCCGCATGCGCAATGCCGGACGCAGCGTGTCCTTCGACCCGAACCTGCGCCCGAGCCTGTGGGCCAGCGAGCAACAGATGATCAGCGAGATCAACCGCCTCGCCGCCCTCGCCCACTGGGTGCTGCCGGGTTTGAGCGAGGGTCGCTTGCTCACCGGTTTTGAAGACCCGGCCGACATTGCGGCGTTTTACCTCGATCAAGGGGCGGAAGCGGTAGCGATCAAGCTTGGGCCCCACGGTGCGTATTACCGCACGCATCTGGATCAGGGTTTTGTGGCCGGCGTGCCGGTGGCAACCGTTGTCGACACCGTCGGCGCCGGCGACGGGTTTGCCGTCGGCATGATCAGCGCCCTGCTGGAAAACCACAGCTTTGCCGACGCCGTGCAGCGCGCCAACTGGATTGGCAGCCGGGCGGTGCAGAGTCGGGGGGATATGGAAGGATTGCCGACCCGAATGGAACTGCCGAGCCACATACCCGATCGTCCCCACGCTCCTGCGTGGGAATGCAGCCCGTGACGCTCTGCGTCACATGGGACGCGGAGCGTCCCTAGAGGCATTCCCACGCAGAGTGTGGGAACGATCAATGAAGATTTAGACCGTTACCTGCTGCGACAAAAACAACAAGCTCAGGAGCACCAAACATGAAAACCGCAACACTCGCCACCCGCCGCTGGTGGTACATCATGCCCATCGTCTTCATCACCTATAGCCTGGCGTACCTGGATCGCGCCAACTATGGGTTCGCCGCCGCCTCCGGGATGGCCGAAGACCTGATGATCACTCCGGGCCTGTCGTCGATGCTCGGGGCGCTGTTCTTCCTCGGCTACTTTTTCTTCCAGGTGCCAGGCGCGATCTATGCGCAGAAGCACAGCGTGAAGAAACTGATTTTCGTCAGCCTGATCCTTTGGGGCGGCCTCGCCACCCTGACCGGGATCGTCTCCAGCGCCTATTGGCTGATTGTCATCCGCTTCATGCTCGGCGTGGTTGAAGCCGCGGTGATGCCGGCGATGCTGGTCTACCTGTGCCACTGGTTCACCCGCGCCGAACGCTCGCGGGCCAATACCTTTCTGATCCTCGGCAACCCGGTGACCATGCTGTGGATGTCGGTGGTCTCGGGCTACCTGGTGCAGCATTTCAGCTGGCGCTGGATGTTCATCATCGAAGGCTTGCCGGCGGTGCTCTGGGCCTTTATCTGGTGGCGTTTGGCCGATGAACGTCCAGCCCAGGCCGAGTGGCTCAGCGACCAGGAAAAACAAGACCTGGAAAGCGCCCTGGCGGCCGAACAAGTCGGGATCAAAGCGGTGAAAAACTACGCCGAAGCCTTCCGCTCACCCAAAGTGATCGTGCTGGCCTTGCAGTTTTTCTGCTGGAGCATTGGCGTCTACGGTTTCGTGCTGTGGCTGCCATCGATCCTCAAGGCCGGTTTGCAGATGGACATGGTCGAAGCCGGCTGGCTCTCGGCGCTGCCGTACCTGGCGGCGGTGATCGGCATGCTCGCGGTGTCCTGGGGTTCGGACAAATTGCAGAAGCGCAAACGCTTCGTCTGGCCTCCACTGCTGATCGCCTCAATTGCGTTCTACGGTTCCTACGCCTTGGGCGCTGAACATTTCTGGTGGTCCTACACCTTGCTGGTGATCGCCGGGGCTTGCATGTATGCGCCTTACGGGCCGTTCTTTGCGATTGTCCCGGAAATCCTTCCGGCCAACGTTGCCGGTGGCGCCATGGCCCTGATCAACAGCATGGGCGCCCTCGGTTCGTTTGGCGGTTCTTATCTGGTCGGTTACCTGAATAGCACCACCGGTTCGCCCGGCGCTTCTTATCTGTTGATGAGCGGCGCATTGATGCTCTCGGTCGTGCTGACGATTTTCCTCAAGCCCGGTGCGAGTGACCGGGTCGTGGCCAAAGCCGTTGCGAAACGGCCGGTGCCTGCTCACCCTTGAATTGAAGTTGAGATGATGACGATGAAAAAGCAGGTCGTGCTGTACAAGAAACTCTCGCCGTTGCTGATGGCTCGCCTGCATGAGCAGACCGACGTGACCCTGATCGACAGCCTCGATGCCGAGGGTTTGGCCAAGTTGCGCGATGCCTTGCCCCGCGCTCAGGGTTTACTCGGCGCCAGTCTGAAACTGGACGCTGGCTTGCTCGACCTGGCGCCAAACCTGGAAGCGATTGCCAGCGTTTCGGTGGGCGTCGACAACTACGACATCGACTACCTGACCGAGCGCCGGATCCTGCTCAGCAACACCCCGGATGTGCTTACCGAAACCACCGCCGACACCGGTTTCGCGCTGATCCTGGCCTCCGCGCGGCGTGTGGTGGAACTGGCGAATATGGTTCGCGCCGGCCAGTGGAATCGTAACGTCGGCCCGGCGCAGTTCGGCACCGATGTGCATGGCAAGACCCTGGGCATCATCGGCATGGGGCGCATTGGTGAAGCGTTGGCCCAGCGTGGCCATTTCGGCTTTGGCATGCCGGTGATCTATCACAGCCACTCGCCGAAACCGGCGGTGGAACAGCGTTTCAATGCGCAATACCGCAGCCTGCCGCAGCTGTTGCAAGAGGCGGATTTCGTGTGCCTGACCTTGCCGCTGACCGCTGAAACCGAACGGTTGATCGGTGCCGAGCAATTTGCCTTGATGGGCCCGGAAACAATCTTCATCAACATTTCCCGGGGCAAAGTGGTGGACGAAGCGGCGCTGATCCAGGCCCTGCGTGAGGGACAGATTCGTGCGGCGGGGCTGGATGTGTTTGAGCGTGAGCCGCTGAATCACGATTCGCCGCTGATGCAGTTGAACAACGTGGTGGCGACGCCGCACATTGGCTCGGCGACCCATGAGACGCGGGAGGCGATGGCCAGGTGTGCGGTGGACAATCTGCTGATGGCGTTGGCGGGTGAGCGGCCGGTGAATCTGGTGAATGCCGGGGCCTGGAAGGCCTGAACGGTGATCGTTCCCACGCGACCCGTGGGAGTGCATCCCGTAATGCTCCGCGTCACATTCAAAAGCGGAACGCGGAGCGTCCCTGGCGGCATTCCCACGCAGAGCGTGGGAACGATCAGGCTCTACGCGCCTCCAGCAAATCCGCCGCACAAAGGGCTATCCGCCGACACGCATCCGCCAGTTTCACCTGATCCACCACCAAGCCAATCCGGATATGCCCCGCCGCACTCGGCCCGAAGGCTTCACCCGCCAACACCGAAACGCCATACCCTTCCAGCAACCGCTCGGCAAACCCCTGGGCACATAGCCCGGTCGGGCGTATGTCGACCATCACGAACATCCCGCCATCGGGCACGATCGGCCGGATACCCGGGCATGCGCTTAACCGTGCGCACACCAGGTCGCGTCGCTGGCGATACTCTTCGCGCATTTGCGCCACTTCCGGCAAATCTCCATCCAGCGCCACTTGTGCGGCTTTCTGCACGAAGTCCGGAATGCCAAACAGCATGCACAACGACAGGTGCATCAAGTGCTCGGCCAAGGGTTTGGGGCCGATGACCCAACCAACCCGCCAGCCGCTCATGGCGTGGGATTTGGACAGGCTATTAATGGTCGCGGTACGCTCGGCCATGCCGGGCAAACTGGCGGGGCTGACATGCTCGCCTTCGTACAGCAAGTCGCTGTAGACCTCATCGCTGATCAGCCATAAGTCGTGACGAACGCACAGCTGCGCCAGCTCTTGCCAGATCTTCAATGAAAGACTGGCGCCGGAAGGATTGTTCGGACTGTTGAGTAAAATGACCCGGGTTTTGGGCGTGATCAGCGCCGCGACATCGGCCGGGTCCACGCGAAAGCCGTTCTCCGGCCGCACCGCAACGGGCACCACTTTGGCCCCGCAGGCCCCGAAAACGCCTTCATAGGTGACGTACATCGGTTCGGCGACGATCACTTCATCGCCCGGATCGAGCAAGCATTGCGCCACCGAGTACACCGCACATTGCGCCCCCGGCAAGACAATCACATGCCCGGCATCCACCGCCTGACCACTGCGGCGCCGGTGACGGCTGGCGATGCTGTCGCGCAGCGCCCGAGTGCCGCGCACATCCGAGTAATGGGTGTCGCCGGCCAACAAACTGTCGATGGCGGCCTGGACGATCGGTCTGGGCGTGTCGAAATCCGGATCGCCCACGGTCAGCAGCAACACATCAACGCCCTGCTCTCGTAACTCCAGCGCTCGATCATGAATCTGCCAGGCTGCCGCTCCGTCACCGGCGATGCGTTGGGTCAGGGCTGAATAGCGCATGTACTTCTCCTATCGCGCGTGTTCCAGACTCAACCCTATCTCAAATTACAAAACGCGCCACCATCGCATTCAAATCCACCGCCAATCGCGACAGTTCATGAGTGGCGGCGCTGGTCTGGTTGGCACCGGCGGCGGACTGGGTGGCGAGATCGCGGATGTTGACCAGGTTGCGGTCGACTTCGCGGGACACCTGAGCCTGTTCTTCCGAGGCGCTGGCGATCACCAGGTTGCGTTCGTTGATCAGGTGGATCGATTGGGTGATCTGCTCCAGGGCAACGCCGGCGGCGCGGGCCATTTCCAGGGTGCTTTGGGTGCGCTGGTTGCTTTGCTGCATCGAGGACACCGCTTCACCGGTGCCGTTTTGAATGCCGGCGACCATTTTTTCGATTTCCTGGGTCGATTGCGCGGTGCGATGGGCCAATGCCCGAACTTCGTCCGCCACCACCGCAAAACCACGCCCGGCTTCACCGGCACGGGCGGCTTCGATGGCCGCGTTAAGCGCCAGCAGGTTGGTCTGTTCGGCGATGGCGCGGATCACGTCCAGCACCTTGCCGATGTCGCGACCTTGCGCGGCCAGGCCTTCGATCATCACCGAAGTGTTTTGTACGTCGTGGGTCATGGTCTGGATCGCGTCGACAGTTTCCACCACACGGTTGCGGCCCTCGCGAGCGGCCAGGGTCGATTGGTTCGAGGCTTCGGAGGTCGACACGGCGTTGCGCGCCACTTCTTCCACGGCTGCGGTCATTTCATTGACTGCGGTGGCCGCTTGTTCGATTTCGTTGTTCTGCTGTTGCAGACCGCGCGAGGCTTCTTCGGTGACGGTGCTCAGTTCTTCGGCGGCAGCGCCCAACTGGGTGGCGGAACCGGCGATCTGCTCAATGGTTTTGCGCAGGTTGTCCTGCATGGTGGACAAGGCGCCGAGCAAGCGGGCCGGTTCGTCCTTGCCATCGACTTCGATGGCTTTGGTCAGGTTGCCGCCGGCGATGGTTTCCGCTGCCTGCACCGCGCGGTTCAACGGTGTGACGATGCTGCGAGTCAACAACCAGGCCAGCAGCACAGTCATCAGCGCCGCCACCACTGACACGACGATGATGCCGTTCACGGCGGTGTTGTAGTTGTCTTCAGCAATAACCCCCGCGTTTTTGGCGCCGTCGATGTTGTACGCCACCAGTTTGTTGAGCTGTTCGCCCATCAGGTCGGTGCCTTCCTTGATCCGCGTGTTGATCAGGCTGCGCATCTCATCGACTTTGTTCTGGCGCGACAGGTCGAGCATTTCCCGCTGGGCCTGCATGTAATTGTCGAGGGTGGTGCTGAACACTTTGAACAGCGCCGCTTCCTCCGGGCCTGCCGGCAAGTTGGCATAAGCGGCCTGCGCCTTGCGGGCCTTATCGGTGAGCACGCCAATGCGGGTTTCGGCTTCCTGCAGGCTGGCCGGCTCGCGGTTGACCAGGATGCGGAACGAGAGAATGCGCATGCGCAGGATGTTTTCGGTGACATTGCCCAAGAAACTGACGCTGGGCAGTTGGGTACTGCCCATGTCAATCGAGGACTGGCGGATGATCGACATGCGATTGACCGCAAACACACCCAGCACGATCACCAGCAAGGCGATGAAGGCAAAACCGAGGAACGCTCGAGGCGCGATATTCAGATTACGCAGGGACATAGGATGATTCTCGGGTGGGTGAGCGTCGAAGCATCCGTGCCGTAATCACTTTCCGAGGGGCATGAAGGCCGGCCGGATAGCGTGGCGACACTGTTGTAATAGGTTTGTGCGCGCCTATTGGGGTTATCGGCCGGGCTTGAGGTTTTTTGCGGGGGGAGTGGAAATATATTTCAAGGGGTTAGGGGTGTTTCAACGGTGAAACACCACCTTAATGGTGCGAACTCAAGTTTCGTAGCAGCTGTCGAGCACCGCGAGGCAGCGTTCGGCGGCGAAGCCGTCGCAAAATCAGCCACCGCGGTGTTTCAGGCAGACCGTGATTGCAGGGTTTACGACGGCTTCGCCGCCGAACGCTGCTCGGCAGCTGCTACAGGTCAGGCGTTGCGAGCTGCAATGCGCCACACCCGCGCGATATCGCTCGCCCGCTCGCGCAACAATCTCGGTGCTTCGGCGCAAGCCTGCTCCAGCGTCATCGGCCCGCTCGCCAGGGCAAACGCGGCGTCGATGCCGTGCTCGTACAGTTCCTGATAACCCTCACCCAGGGTTCCGGCGATCACAATCACCGGCACACCCTGCTGCCGCGCAATCCGCGCCACGCCAAACGGCGTCTTGCCGCGCAGGGTCTGGGCATCGAAGCGGCCTTCACCGGTAATCACCAGGTCCGCGCCCTCCACCGCTTCGGCCAGGCCGACCAGTTCCGCGACCACTTCCACACCGGCCTGAAATTGCGCACCCAAAAACGCCTTGGCCGCGAACCCCAGGCCACCCGCCGCGCCGCTGCCCGGTTCATCGCGCACGTCTTTGTCCAATGCCTGCGCACACAGATCGGCAAAGTGCCCGAGCGCCTGATCCAACTGCTGGACTTGCGCCGCAGAGGCGCCTTTCTGCGGGCCGAAAATCGCTGAGGCGCCATGAGGGCCGCACAATGGATTGTTGACGTCGGCAGCGATGTCGAAGCGCACCGCGTTCAAGCGCGGATCGATGTCGCTCAGGTCAATGCGGGCCAGTTGCGCCAGCGCCAGGCCACCGGGCGCGAGGATTTGGCCTTGGGCGTCAAACAGTTTGACGCCCAAGGCCTGCATCGCCCCGGCGCCAGCGTCATTGGTGGCACTGCCGCCAATCGCCAGGATCACCCGTTGTGCCCCGGCATCCAGCGCGGCGCGGATCAGTTCGCCGGTGCCGAAGGTGCTGCTGATGCAGGCATCGCGCTGCCCCGTCGGCACCAGTTGCAAGCCGCTGGCCTCGGCCATTTCGATGATTGCGGTGTGATTGTGCGGCAGCCAGCCCCAGGCTGCGTCAACCGTTGTGCCCAACGGGCCGCGCACGGTGGTGCGGCGCAATTCGCCCGCGCACGCTGCCAGAATCGACTCGACCGTCCCTTCTCCGCCGTCAGCCATCGGGCACTTGACCAACTGCGCCTGCGGCCAGACCTCGGCCAATCCCAGCGCGATGGCATCGGCTACGCCTTGGGCACTCAGGCTGTCCTTGAACGAATCGGGGGCGATGACGATTTTCATGAGAATTCTCCGTTTTCAATGCATCCATGCTGCCAGTTGCCCGGAGTGATGACGCCTGTCCGCTGCACAAGCCCGGGTGGCGTTTATTGTTCATTTCTACAAAGTGGGCGTTGCAGATGCGGGACCGCTTTTGTAGGAGCTGGCGAAGCCTGCGATCTTTTGATCTTGTTCTTAAAAGTCAAAGTCAAAAGATCGCAGCCTTCGGCAGCTCCTACGGGACGGTGATCATTAATCAGTTTGCGGCAGAAGCTGCACACCCAGATAAAGCGCCAACATCCCATCCAGCCGCAACGGATCAACCCCGCTCAACTCGGCAATCCGCTCCATGCGATAGCGCAGACTATTACGATGAATGCCCAACGCATCCGCACACGCCTGGCTCTGCCCATCGTGGTCACACCAGCAACGCAGGGTCGCCAGCAATTGACCGTTGTTGTCCTTGGCGATGACTTTGCGCAGCGGCTTGAGCAACTCGTCCAGCGCATCGTCGTTGCGGTGCCGCCAGAGCATCACCGGCAGCCGATACCGGTTCAGCGTCAACAACCGCGAGCGCGGCAATACATCGCGTCCGTAGGCCAGCAAATCCCCGACCCGCCGATAACAGCGGCGCAAACCCGGCAATCCATCGGCCTGGCCGCCGACCGCGATGCGCAGAATGTTCCAGCCCAGGCCGTCGAGTTTTTCCAGCAACCGCTCATGCTCGATCGCCTGACTCGCCGGCCGGCACCACAGCAGCGACGACTTGGCGGAACTCACGCACCAACTGTCGGGGTAACGACTGATCAGCCAGGCGCTGAGGGCTTCGACGGTCTGCCCCGGCCCGTGCTCCAGGCCCAACTCGAACAGGTACGGCACCCGCGATAGCTGAGGTTTGAGTCCCAATTGCTGCGCCTCATCCACCAGCCGTGGCGAATCCCCGGCGTCGGTCAGCAGCAAGGCGAGCAAATCATCGCAACGTTGGCGCCGCCATTGCTGCTCAGCCTGCTGATTACGCTGGCCCACCAGCATTTCCGCAGTCATGCGCACCAGCTCGGCGTAGGTGCGCAATTGCTCGGGTTCGCCGGTGATGCCGAGCACGCCAATCAGCCGTTGATCGAGCAATAGCGGCAGGTTGATTCCCGGCTGCACGCCTTTGAGGTGAATCGCCGTTTGCGCATCGATCTCCACCACGCGCCCGTTGGCCAGTACCAGTTGCGCGCCTTCGTGGCGGGTGTTGATCCGCTCCGGCTCGCCGCTGCCGAGAATCAGCCCCTGGCTGTCCATGACGTTGACGTTGTACGGCAGGATGGCCATGGCCCGGTCGACGATGTCCTGGGCCAGGTCGTGATCGAGTTCAAACATTGGGCAGATCCTTGAAAGCGTGGTGGGACGGGTTGTTCACCCGCACAGGCCTTGTCGGCAAACCCTGTGCTCAGGCACAAAGACAACCACCCAAGCGGTGGCCGAGACTCACAGGGCGATCAACGTTACCCTTTGCATCGCAAAAAATCATAATAAAGAGAGAGCCCGCCATGTCACAGAGCGCAGCCGTTACCCAGACCATTGCAGACGACAAAAACGCTGTCTACAAACGCATTACCCTGCGTTTGATCCCCTTCATCTTCATCTGCTACCTGTTCAACTACCTCGACCGGGTGAACGTTGGATTCGCCAAGCTGCAGATGCTCGACGCCCTGAAATTCAGCGAAACCGTGTACGGCCTCGGCGCCGGGATCTTCTTTATCGGCTACGTATTGTGTGGCGTGCCGAGCAACCTGGCCCTGACCAAATTCGGCCCACGGCGCTGGATTGCGCTGATGATGATTGTCTGGGGTTCGCTTTCGACGTGCCTGCTGTTCGTCACCACGCCGACCGAGTTCTACACCTTGCGTCTGTTCACCGGCGCGGCCGAAGCCGGGTTTTTTCCGGGCGTAGTGCTCTATCTTTCGCAGTGGTTCCCGACCTTCCGCCGTGGTCGCATCATGGCGCTGTTCATGTCAGCGATCCCGGTGTCCGGCCTGCTCGGCAGCCCGTTCTCTGGCTGGATCCTTAACCACTTCGGCGCCGGCCAAGCGGGTTTGGCGGGCTGGCAGTGGATGTTTTTGTTGCAAGGGATTCCGACCGTGATCCTCGGCGCCCTCGCCTACTTTCTGCTCAGCGACAGTTATGCCAATGCCAAGTGGCTGACGCCGTTCGAGCGTGAAGTACTGGAAGCGGACCACGCTGAAGACTTGGCCAACAAGCCGAAAACTACCACTGATTCGCTGCTGGCAGTGTTCAAGAACCCGGCGATCTGGGCCTTTGGTTTGATCTATTTCTGCATCCAGAGCGGCGTTTATGCGATCAACTTCTGGTTGCCGTCGATTATCAAGAACCTGGGCTTCAGCGATAACCTGGTGATTGGCTGGTTGAGTGCGATTCCGTATCTGCTGGCGGCGGTGTTCATGTTGCTGGTCGGTCGTTCGGCGGACCTGCGCAAAGAGCGGCGCTGGCACTTGGTGGTGCCGATGTTGATGGGCGCTGTTGGCCTGTTGATCGCGGTGAACTTCGCCACCACGCCGGCGATTGCGATTCTGGGCCTGACCATTGCGACCATGGGCGCCCTCACCGGCCTGCCGATGTTCTGGCCGGTGCCGACTGCGCTGCTCAGTGCTGGTGCGGCGGCGGGCGGTTTGGCGTTGATCAACTCCATGGGTCAGATGGCCGGTTTCCTCAGTCCGTACCTGGTGGGTTGGGTCAAGGACAGCACCGGGTCGACCGATGCGGCGTTGTATCTGCTGGCGGGCGTGATTGTCGGTGGCAGCGTGCTGGCGCTGCGGATGACGCGAACGTTGAAGGTTTGATGATCGTTCCCACGCTCTGCGTGGGAATGCAGCCAGGGACGCTCCGCGTCCCAAAGCGGACACGGAGCGTCCATTGAGGCGTTCCCACGCAGAGCGTGGGAACGATCAGGCCCAAGTCGATATTCCGGTTGCTCCCGGCAACCGTTCTGGTATTTGATTGAAGCCTTTTCCTCACTGACAAAAGGATTTCGTTCATGAGCTATCGCACCCTCGGCCATTCCGGATTACAGGTGTCCACTCTGACCCTGGGCACCATGATGTTCGGCGAACAGACCAGCACCGAAGATTCCCTGCGGATCATCGACAAGGCCTGGGACCAGGGCATCAACTTCATCGACACCGCGGACGTCTACACCGGTGGCCGCTCCGAAGAGATCGTCGGTGAGGCGATCGCCGGCAACCGTCACGAATGGGTGTTGGCCACCAAAGTCGGTTTCGGCCCGGTGGACGGCGTGCCGAACCGCAGCGGCCTGAGCCGCAAGCACATTTTCAACGGCATCGACGCCAGCCTGACGCGCCTGGGCACCGATTATGTCGACATCTATTACCTGCACCGCGAAGACCACAACACGCCGCTGGAAGTGACGATTTCGGCCATCGGCGACCTGATCCGCCAAGGCAAGATCCGCAATTGGGGCCTGTCCAACTACCGTGGCTGGCGCATCGCCGAGGTCATTCGGGTGGCCGACAAGCTTGGCGTCGACCGGCCGGTGATCAGCCAGCCGCTGTACAACATCGTCAATCGCCAGGCTGAAACCGAACAGATCACCGCCGCCCACGCCTATGGCCTGGGCGTAGTGCCTTACAGCCCATTGGCCCGTGGCGTGCTCAGCGGCAAATACGCACCAGACGTCACGCCGGACGCCAACAGCCGCGCCGGGCGCCAGGACAAACGCATCCTCGAAACCGAATGGCGCGTCGAGTCGCTGCGCATTGCCCAGCAGATCCAGCAATACACACAGGGCCGTGGCGTCGGCATCGTCGAATTCGCCATCGCCTGGGTGCTGAACAACAGCGCCGTAACGTCGGCCATCGTCGGGCCGCGCACTGAGGAACAGTGGGATGCCTACACCAAGGCGCAAGCGGTGAAGATCACGGCGGAAGATGAGGCGTTTATCGACTCGCTGGTGACGCCGGGCCACTCCTCGACACCGGGCTTCAATGACGTGAGCCATTTCGTCCCGGGTCGTAACCCCCGCAACAACTGACTCGGACTGATCGTTCCCACGCGACCCGTGATCGTTCCCACGCTCAGCGTGGGAATGCCTCAATGGACGCTCTGCGTCCGATTTGGGACGCGGAGCGTCCCTGGCTGCATTCCCACGCTGAGCGTGGGAACGATCATCTGTGAACGATCTTCAATGTTCTACGCTAAAACCACGTATCCTCCGCCCCCCGTTTCACGTTCAACCCCGCGAGGACAGTTTGTCTAAAGGTATCGCTCTATCGGTCACAGCTTCGGTGCTGTTTGCCGTCATGTATTACTACACCTCGCTGCTCACGCCCCTGAGCGGCGTAGAAATCTTCGGCTGGCGGATGCTGCTGACAGTGCCTTGCATGTCGGTGTTCATGCTGGTGTCCGGTGAATGGCGGCGCTCGCTCGACATCCTCAAGCGCCTGGGCGGTAAACCCAAATTGTTCGCCGGCCTGGTCGTCTCGGCGACGCTGCTGGGTTTGCAGCTCTGGCTGTTCATGTGGGCGCCACTTAACGGCTACAGCCTCGATGTATCCCTGGGCTATTTTCTGTTGCCGCTGTCGATGGTGCTGACCGGGCGCATTGCCTATGGCGAGCGTTTGTCCTACCTGCAAAAGATCGCGGTGTTCTTCGCCTCCCTCGGCGTGCTCAACGAGTTGTATCAGGTGGGCGGTTTCTCCTGGGCGACGTTACTGGTGGTGGTCGGTTATCCCCTGTACTTCGTTTTGCGCAAATGGCTGGCGACCGACAACCTCGGCGGTTTGTGGCTGGACATGACCTTGATGCTGCCGGTGGCGTTCTGGTTCGTCTGGGGCGGAGAGCAAGGTTTCGCCGTGTTCGATCAATACCCGTGGCTGTCGCTGTTGATCCCGTTACTCGGGTTGATCAGTGCATCGGCGCTGGTGGTGTACATCATCGCCAGCCGCCTGTTGCCGTTCAGCCTGTTCGGCTTGCTGAGCTATGTCGAACCGGTGCTGTTGCTGGGTGTGGCGTTGCTGCTGGGGGAAAGCATCAAGCCGGGGGAATGGTTGACGTATATTCCGATCTGGTTGGCGGTGGTGGTGCTGGTGTTTGAAGGGTTCAAGCACCTGGTCCGGCAGCGCCGCAAGCCTATGTAAATGTATGAGCGAGGCTTGCCCGCGAAGCTTTTGGCACCCTCAAGGACGCCTTCGCGGGCAAGCCTCGCTCCTACAAGGGAATGTGTCAGCCAAAGAAAAGCCCGGCCAGCATTGCTGCTGACCGGGCTTTTTTACATCTGCGGTGGTTTAGTCCGTGGACAACACACCACGACGAACCTGATCACGCTCGATCGATTCGAACAACGCCTTGAAGTTACCCTCGCCGAAACCATCATCGCCTTTACGCTGGATGAATTCGAAGAACACCGGGCCCATCAGGGTTTCCGAGAAGATCTGCAGCAGCAGGCGGCGGTCGCCCGACTCGGACGAACCGTCCAGCAGGATCCCCCGCGATTGCAGTTGATCGACCGGTTCGCCGTGGTTCGGCAAACGGCCTTCGAGCATTTCGTAATAGGTTTCCGGCGGCGCGGTCATGAAGCGCATGCCGATTTTCTTCAGGCGATCCCAGGTGTCGATCAGGTTGTCGCTGAGGAACGCGACGTGCTGGATGCCTTCGCCGTTGAACTGCATCAGGAACTCTTCGATCTGCCCGGCGCCCTTGGACGATTCTTCGTTCAACGGGATACGGATCATGCCATCCGGCGCGGTCATGGCCTTGGAGGTCAGGCCGGTGTATTCGCCCTTGATGTCGAAGTAGCGGATTTCACGGAAGTTGAACAGCTTCTCGTAGAAGTTGGCCCAGTAGGCCATGCGTCCGCGATAGACGTTGTGGGTCAGGTGATCGATGATCTTCAGGCCCGCCCCTTCCGGATTGCGGTCAACGCCTTCGATGAACACGAAGTCGATGTCGTAGATCGAGCTGCCTTCGCCAAAACGGTCGATCAGGTACAGCGGCGCGCCGCCGATGCCTTTGATCGCGGGCAGGTTCAGCTCCATCGGGCCGGTTTCGATATGAATCGGCTGCGCGCCGAGTTCCAGGGCACGGGCAAACGCCTGTTGCGCGTTCTTGACGCGAAACGCCATGCCGCACACCGACGGACCGTGCTCGGCCGCGAAGTACGAAGCGACGCTATGGGGTTCGTTGTTGAGGATCAGGTTGATCTGGCCCTGGCGATACAGGTGCACATCTTTGGAACGGTGGGTCGCGACCTTGGTGAAGCCCATGATCTCGAAGATCGGCTCCAGGGTGTTCGGGGTCGGCGATGCGAACTCAATGAATTCAAAGCCCATCAGGCCCATTGGGTTTTCGTATAAATCTGCCATGGTTGGCGCCTCATCATCATTCTTAGAATTAACGGATCGTTAGTTGCTAGCAATGCTGACGCTGACGGGTGGCGCGCAGGAGATGCCCCGAACGCTGCGGGCGAGGAAGTCACCGTAGATCAGTTGAAACCCAAAACTCTTCATTATCGACCCAAGGCTCTTGCGGGCGAGGCTTCTGGTGTCAGAAGGCGTTTATTATTGTATGCGTAACCCGATTCTACACAGCGTAAAACGGTTTGTCCGCCTTCTGTATCAAATCCCCTTTTTCCCAGGCGGCGCAAGCGGTTTGTTGCACAGGTAAATCCCCGCCAGGATCAGCCCGCCACCCAGGCACATGGCCAGCGTCAACTGCTCGCCCAGCAGGAGCGCACCGAGGATCACGGCGGTCAATGGATTCAAGGCAATGAACACGCCGGAACGGGTCGCGCCGATTTTACGAATGCCGTCGTAATAGCCTATGTAGGCCAGCGCCGAGCCGAGTACACCCAAGTACATCAGGCTCAGCCATTGTTGCGGACCCAGGTTGAGGAGCGCCTCGACACTCAACTCGCCGCGCACAGCGCTGGTGAGCCAAAGCATCGCCGTGCCCAGCAGAATCGAATACGTCACCGTCTGCACCGGCCCCAGCGTTTGATTCAGGCCCTTGGAGAACAGCGAATAAACACCCCAGCTCAGCACGCAGCCGAAGATCAGCAGATCGCCGATCCACGCATCGGCATTGGCCGCGAGCAATTGTGGGTTGCGATTGACAATCACCAGCCCTGCCCCGGCGATACAGATCGCGATCCCCGCCACTTTCGCCCGGCTCAAGCGCTCCTTGAACAGCAGCCAGGATGCCAGGCCAATCACCGCCGGATTCAACGCCACAATCAGCGACGCCCGGGACGCGTTGATGTAATGCAGCCCGTAAAAGAAGCACAGGTTATAGAAGAAGATCCCGAAGAACCCCAATAACGCCAACTGCAGCCATTGCCTGAGGCTGGGGCGCACCAGCGGCACGCGGGCCAGCAGCACAAACAGCAGCAACGCCACGCTGGCCAGTAAAAACCGCAGGCTCGCGGCAAACAACGGGCTGAGGCTGTCGGTCAAAAACCGGCCCGCCACGAAAGTCCCGCCCCAGACCATCGTTACCGCCGCCAGCTTCAGATATACCGGCATATCCGACGGTTTCGTCAGGTTTGGTTCATAGCTAGTCATAGGTCACCCGAAGAACAGATGCCGTATGATCCGGCTAATATCTGATCATCGTAAAATGAGTAAACACTCATGACCCTGACCCAACTGGAAATCTTCTCCCTCGTCGCCGAACTGCACGGTTTCACCGCCGCCGCCAATCGCCTGGGAATCTCGCAATCGGCGGTGTCCCATGCGCTCAAGGCGCTGGAGCAAGAACTGGGTGTCGAGTTGCTGCGTCGGCATCAGTCCCAGGTCGAACTCAGCGATATCGGCCAGCAACTGTTGCTGCGCGCCCGGGCAATGCTCGGGTTAGCCAACACCCTGCGCCAGGAAGCCGCCGATGCCCGTGGAATGAAACGCGGCACGCTGCGCATCGGCTCATTCGGCCCGACGTCATCGATCAAGTTGCTGCCAAAGATTCTGGAAAACTACCGCGCGGCTCATCCCGGCATTGAAGTGCATATTGACGAAGGCCCTGACCGTCAGGTGATTCAGTGGTTGGAAGAGCGGCGCATCGATGTGGGTTTTGTGGTGCTGCCCGAGGAGCGTTTCGACACGTTTGCGCTGATCGAGGACCAGATGGTGGCGTTGCTGCCCGCCAATCATCCGCTGACGGCGCACGCGAGCTTGAGTTTGAACGACTTGTGCCAGGACCCTTTCGTGCTGACCGAGGCCGGTTCTTCGGAGCTGGTGTCCCGGCTGTTCAACGCCGCGAGGCTGACGCCAAACATTCGCTTTCGCTGCTCGCAACTGCTCAGCACCCTCGACACCGTGGGCCGTGGCGATGCGCTGACGGTCGTTGCCGAAAGCTCATTGCCGGAAGACGACGACCGCCGCTACGTGAAACGGCCGCTGTCACCCGCGGTCAAGCGCCAGGTCGGGTTGGCGGTGCTGGATCAGCGTCAATCTTCGCCGGCGACACTGGCCTTTATCCAACTGGCCTCGGGCCTGAGCTATTGATGACGGCATAAGCGCGAACGGCCATCTATTCTCCTAATTTCATCGCCACAGGTTTCGCCAATGCCACTGACCGTCAAATCCCGCCGCAAGCGCAGCACCCGGATTGCTGTGACCATTTTGAGCGGGGTGCTCCCGGTTCTGCTGGGCTTCGCCATCCTATATATGCAAGCCGGACGCGCGCTGAAACAAAGTACCGAACAAACCGCCGACGAAGCTTTGCGCCAATTCAACCTGATGCTCGACAACACCGCTGAGGCGGCGCGGGTGTTGCTGCCACTGGCGGGCGATAGTTGCATCGACGCCAAACTGGCGTTGCGCGAACAGGTGACGCGCCGGCCGTTCGTGCGTTCGACCAATCTGGTGTGGGACAACAACCTCTATTGCAGTTCGTTGTTCGGCGACTATCAGGAAAAGGTCAACCCCGGCGACTACACCCAAGGCCAGTTGTGGTTGATGAGTGGCAACCCTGTGACGCCCAACACCGCGTTGTTGGTCTATCGCCTCAGTGATGAAAAAAAGGGTGCGCTGACCACCCTCGACGGCTACCACTTGAGCAATGTGCTGCGGCTGATCGGCCGCCAGACTTCGTTGTTGCTGCAGGTAGGCAATCACTGGTTGTCCGCCGACGGCAAGGTCCAGGACGGTGCCCTGCCCGTCTTGCCGGTGGCGCAAAGTGTGCGGGTTTCCGAGCACTATGCGTTTACCGTGGCCGCCGGTTTTCCCGAGGGTGAAACCTGGCGCTACATGAGCAGCGAGTACCCGCCGCTGTTCAGCCTGCTGATCTTCTTTGGCGTGGTGTCGGGCTCGATCGGGCATGTCCTGCAAAAGCGTGCTTCGTCGCCCAGCGTTGAACTGCAGCGCGCGCTGGAGGCCGGTGAGTTCATTCCGTATTTTCAACCGGTGGTGCATGGCGACACTAAAAAATGGAGCGGCGCCGAGGTGCTGATGCGCTGGAATCATCCCAAGGAAGGTTTGGTGCGGCCGGATCTGTTTATCCCGTTTGCCGAACACTCGGGGCTGATCGTGCCGATGACCCGTTCCTTGATGCAGCAGACTGCCGCGCTGCTGGCACCGCTATCGACCTCGTTCGACCGCCCGTTTCATATCGGTGTCAACATCACCGCCAGCCATTGCCAGGACCTGGAACTGGTGGAGGATTGCCGAACGTTTCTCAGCGCTTTTGCGCCGGGCAGCGTCAGCCTGGTGCTGGAGTTGACGGAGCGCGAACTGATCGAACCGACGGCCCTGACTCATCAGCTATTCGAGCAACTGCACGGCTTGGGCGTGATGATTGCGATCGATGATTTCGGCACCGGCCATTCAAGCCTGGGGTACTTGCGCCAGTTCAACGTGGACTTCCTGAAAATCGATCAAAGCTTCATCGCCATGATCGGTGCCGATGCGCTTTCCCGGCATATTCTGGACAGCATCATCGAACTCTCGGCCAAGCTGGACCTGGGAATTGTTGCCGAAGGTGTGGAAACCCAAGAGCAAAGCGATTACCTGACGGCGCACAACGTAAACTTCCTGCAAGGCTACCTGTTCGGTCGACCCATGCCCGGTGCGGACTTCATTAATGCATTAAGTCACCATTAACTGGCTGGGTAAATAACGAAACGTTGCACCAAATTGCATCAAAAGACTGCTGTTGTTACATGAAGAAAAAGACATGATTTACTCTTGGGCCATTAACTACTACAATTTTTCATGCCTGCGCAAGATTGGCAGGCGAGCCATTATCACCGAGTCGCTTCAAGGCTCTTGGCTTATAGCTTTGTTTGCGGTTGGTATCAGCCAAACACACTATTGGAGTAAAGATATTGTCCAGACTCGCTGAATTTCGTGCAGCTGAAAAGGCTCTTCAAGAACAGCTCAAGCAGCTCGAATCCTTGAAGAACGATGCCGGGCTCAAGAAAGAAATCGAATTCGAAGAAAAGCTCCAGGGGCTGATGAAAACCTACGGCAAAAGCCTGCGCGACATCATCGCCATTCTCGATCCGAACCCGGCTAAATCGGGCCTGCAACAGGCAGCAGCGCCTAAAACCCGACGTGCCCGCGTCGTCAAGGTCTATCACAACCCGCACACCGGTGAACTGATTGAAACCAAGGGCGGCAACCACCGCGGCCTGAAAGCCTGGAAAGAACAGTACGGTGCCGCCACCGTCGATTCCTGGTTGCGTGGCTAACCCTTCGCGGCAACAAAGAAAAGCCCTGCTAATGCAGGGCTTTTTTATGGACAATATCTAACAAATGCAACGATAGTCGCCCATCAAGTTGGAAACGCCTAGTAACGGGGACAGCCACCTCCGCCGGTGCTCGATACTTGCCGGCAAACTTTGTGTTTAATCCCTTTGGGCATGTAAAAGCCGGACCTGCCAAAACCCGTTGCCGCTCAATTCTTCATCTAAAGTTTCAAGCTGTTGCGGGCAGCCGCTATTTCGTCCTGACTTGCCTTATAAACCTCAGCCTGCCCCGCGTAGGAAAGAACATAGGCCCTGTCCGCTTCCACAGCCGCGACCAATGTTTGAGACAGCACATGTCGACCGTTCTGAGTGACCGTACAAGTGGTTTCAAGCGCTGACAGTCGGCTCAACATCGTGGGGTGAATCCGGTTACAGACACTTTGATACCCGCCCTGGAAAAAGTCCTTTTGCAACGACTTGCGCATTTCCAGCAACACACCCTGCAAGTTCACCTGGTGGTCGCTTTCCACCGGGGTCATCGTCAGTTCCATCACCAGCACCTGATTGCCATCGGCGTCGTTTTTTACTGCGCGCTGGCGGGACACCTGCGGCGTGGCGTCATTTGGCGTAATGACTTCCACCTCCCAGCCACTGGGCCAGGTAATGCTCGGGGTGTCGGCCTGCGACGCCGTGGCCAGCGCCAACAAACCCATGAAAACGAATAGCGATGCAAACGGTCGGATCATTACGAGAGGTACTCACAGATTGAGCCACAAAGTCTGAGCCTCACCCGCCCGACAGGCAATAGCCGGGCGTTTTGGTTTGGCGATGCCGGGCCGCTTGCGTATCATTGCGACCATCGCCAGCCCCACTTATTTTCCGGAGGGCCCATGAGCCTGCACGAATTGAACACCTTCCCCGGCGTCACCGCCCAACCTGATACCGCTACCCAGAAGTTCGTCTTCAACCACACCATGTTGCGGGTCAAGGACATCACCAAATCCCTGGATTTCTACACACGCATCCTCGGTTTCTCGCTGGTTGAAAAGCGCGACTTCCCGGAAGCCGAGTTCAGCCTGTACTTCCTCGCACTGGTCGATAAAAACCAGATCCCGGCCGATGCGGCGGCACGTACCGAGTGGATGAAGTCGATCCCCGGCATTCTGGAACTGACCCACAACCACGGCACCGAGAACGATCCGGAATTTGCTTACCACAACGGTAACACCGACCCGCGTGGCTTCGGTCATATCTGCATTTCGGTGCCGGACATCCGCGCCGCGTGTGAGCGTTTCGAAGCGCTGGGCTGTGATTTCCAGAAGCGCTTGAACGATGGCTGCATGAAGAGCCTGGCGTTTATCAAGGACCCGGATGCTTACTGGGTCGAGATCATTCAGCCGGCGCCGATGTAAAAATACACCACCGCCGATCGTTCCCACGCTCTGCGTGGTAACGATCAGCGGCGTAGGAACGATCAGCATCAGGCACAAAAAAACCCCATGATCACTCATGGGGTTTTGTGTTTTCAGCGTTGGCGTTTAAGCCGGGGCCGAGGTCCGGATCAGGTGATCGAATGCACTCAGGGAAGCCTTGGCGCCCTCGCCCACCGCAATCACGATCTGCTTGTACGGCACGGTGGTCACGTCACCAGCGGCGAACACACCTGGCAGCGAGGTTTCGCCACGCGCATCGACAATGATCTCGCCACGAGGCGTCAGCTCGACGGTGCCTTTGAGCCAATCGGTGTTAGGTAACAGGCCGATTTGCACGAAGATCCCTTCCAGCTCGACCGTGTTGAACTCACCCGAATCGCGATCCTTGTAGACCAGACCGGTCACCTTCTGGCCATCGCCTTTCACTTCGCTGGTCAGCGCGCTGGTGATGACGTTGACGTTCGGCAGGCTGTACAACTTGCGTTGCAGTACGGCATCGGCGCGCAGCTTGCTGTCGAATTCCAGCAGCGTAACGTGGCTGACAATACCCGCCAGGTCGATGGCTGCTTCGACGCCGGAGTTACCGCCACCGATCACCGCCACTCGCTTGCCCTTGAACAACGGACCATCGCAGTGCGGGCAGAAGCACACGCCCTTGGCCTTATATTCCTGCTCGCCCGGCACACCCATTTCGCGCCAGCGGGCGCCGGTGGCGAGGATCAGCGCCTTGGTTTTCAGGCTGGCACCGCTTTCAAAGCGCACTTCGTGCAACTCGCCGACATTCTTCGCCGGGATCAACGCGGTAGCCCGTTGCAGGTTCATGATGTCAACGTCGTACTGCTTGACGTGTTCTTCCAGGGCGCTGGCCAGTTTCGGCCCTTCGGTTTCCTGCACGGAGATGAAGTTCTCGATGGCCATGGTGTCCAGCACCTGACCACCAAAACGCTCAGCCGCCACACCGGTACGAATGCCTTTACGAGCCGCGTAGATCGCCGCCGAAGCACCGGCCGGACCACCGCCGACGATCAATACATCAAAGGCTTCTTTGGCGCTGATTTTTTCGGCCTGGCGCTCGGCACCGCTGGTGTCGATCTTGGCGAGGATTTCTTCGAGGCCCATGCGGCCCTGGCCGAAGAGTTCGCCGTTGAGGTAGATGCTCGGCACGGCCATGATCTTGCGGTCATCGACTTCAGCCTGGAACAGCGCACCGTCGATGGCGACGTGGCGAATGTTCGGGTTCAGCACAGCCATCAGGTTCAGCGCCTGGACCACGTCCGGGCAGTTCTGGCAGGACAGCGAGAAGTACGTCTCGAAGCTGAACTGGCCTTTGAGTGAGCGGATCTGTTCGATCACTTCAACGCTGGCTTTCGAAGGGTGGCCGCCGACTTGCAGCAAGGCCAGCACCAACGACGTGAATTCGTGGCCCATCGGGATGCCAGCGAAACGCAGGCTGATGTCAGCTCCCGGGCGGTTGATCGAGAACGATGGTTTGCGAGCATCATCACCGTTGTCGAGCAAAGTAATTTGAGTGGAAAGACTGGCAACGTCTTTCAGCAGTTCAAGCATTTCCTGGGATTTCGCACCGTCGTCGAGGGAGGCAACGATCTCGATCGGCTGGGTGACCCGTTCCAGGTACGATTTCAACTGGGCTTTAAGATTGGCGTCCAACATACGGGCGATTTCCTTTATTTGTGGCGAAAAAAAACGCCCGAGCGAATCTCGCCCGGGCGTTTTTATTGGGCGGTTGCAGCTTACTGAGGTGCGGAAACCCGCCCTGATATTGCTGGTGTCACAGACTTAGATCTTGCCGACCAGGTCCAGGGACGGAGCCAGGGTGGCTTCGCCTTCTTTCCACTTGGCTGGGCAGACTTCGCCCGGGTGAGCAGCAACGTACTGAGCGGCCTTGATTTTGCGCAGCAGCTCGGAAGCGTCACGACCAACACCGCCGTCGTTCAGTTCGACGATTTTGATCTGGCCTTCAGGGTTGATCACGAAGGTGCCACGATCAGCCAGGCCAACTTCTTCGATCAGCACGTCGAAGTTGCGGGAGATGGCGTGGGTCGGGTCGCCGATCATGGTGTATTCGATTTTGCCGATGGCTGGCGAAGTGTTGTGCCAGGCAGCGTGAGCAAAGTGGGTATCAGTGGAAACGCTGTAGATTTCGACGCCCAGTTTCTGGAACGCGCCGTAGTTGTCGGCCAGGTCTTCCAGTTCGGTTGGGCAAACGAAGGTGAAGTCGGCTGGGTAGAAGAACACGACCGACCACTTGCCTTTCAGGTCAGCGTCCGACACTTGTACGAAGTCGCCATTTTTGTAAGCGGTAGCTTTGAACGGTTTTACTTGGCTGTTGATGATAGGCATCGGTGACTCTCCGTCAGGGTTGAAAAGTTTGGGTTGAGAAGTTGATGTGGTGAATCCTACCCACTCGATGGCCGGATGGCTCATTGGCAAAGCTCATGCTGCTCATTGGTTTTCGCTATTAGCCGACAGTATTAATAGAAGAAAACTTACTGAGCAGCGCCAATGGTTTTTTCCGCGAGGGGTGTCATCCCGAGAAACGGGCTGGCTTCAACATAGCGCATGGCGGATTTCATATCCTTCCAGCCCACGTAGCTCATCAACGACTTCAAATCCCAACCACTTTGATGGGCCCATGTTGCAAAACCGCGTCGCAAGGAGTGACTGGTGTAGTGCTCGGCGGGAATTCCGGCGCGCTCCAGCGCCTGGCGCAGCAGCGGAATCACGCTGTTGGCGTGCAAACCCTCCTCGCTCAGATGGCCCCAACGGTCGATACCGCGGAACACCGGCCCGCGAACCAATGCCGCTTCGGTGATCCAGTTGATGTAGGCCTGCACTGGACACAAACGCTGCAACGCCGGGGTCTGGTAGGTCTTGCCGAGGTTTTCGCGGTCGCTCTTGCTGCGTGGCAGGTAGAGCGTGATGCCGGACTGGGCGATGGCCTTTACGTGCTCGATTCGCAAACGGCACAACTCATCACTGCGAAAGCCACGCCAGAAGCCCAGCAGGATCAACGCCGTATCGCGCCTTGCTCTCAGCAAGCCGGGTTGATCACCTTCAGTGCGGGCGGTTTGAGCTTCCTGCTCCAGCCACGCCACCACTTGTTCCAAGTGCTGAAGCTGCAATGGCTCGGCCTGTTTCTCCTGGGCCGGGTGCAACGCGCGAATCCCCTTGAACACCTGACGCACCACCGGCGCCTTGGTCGGATCGGCAAAGCCTTGGCTGTTGTGCCATTGCGCCAACGCTGAGAGGCGCAGTTTCAGCGTATTGATCGACAGCACGCCCGCATGTGCGACCAGGTAGCGCGCGACGCTGTCGCTCGTCGCCGGCAGGAACCCACCCCAACTGACTTCGAAGTGCTCGATGGCCGCCCGGTAGCTGCGGCGGGTGTTGTCGCGGGTGGCGGCTTGCAGGTAGCGATCCAGATCGGTCATGGGCTCAACTCTTGAAAACGTACCGCTTTGGCGGGTGAAAACCCGGCGATCAGCTCATCACACGGGGTAATACCAGTATATCCCGCGTCAAAAACTTAAAGTATTTAACTTTTATTGTGGAATGGTACACTGCGTACTTGATGATATGTACCACAGTACGAAATCGTAGGAGAACTCATGGCTCGTGGCGGCGTAAATAAAGCGGTAGTACAAGCGGCCCGCTCGGCGATCCTCGCCCGCGGCGAAAACCCAAGCATCGATGCTGTACGGATCGAGATGGGCAATACCGGCTCGAAAACCACGATTCATCGCTATTTGAAAGAGTTGGATGGCGGCGCGGAACGCGCTGAAGAAACGGCCGAACCGATTGACGATGAGCTGGCAGGCTTGGTGGCGCGCCTGGCGCAACGCCTCAAGGAACAGGCGCAAGAGCCCATCGATCAGGCGCGCGAGCAGTTCGATCGCCAGCGCAAGGCGCTCGAGTCTCAGCTCGAAGAAGCCCGCGAGGCCAACACCGAACTGCATCAGCAATACGAGATTCAAAGCCTGGCACTGACCCAGGAATCCGATGCGTTGCTGGAAACCCGCTCGATGCTGCAGACCGAGCAGACCCGCAACGCCGGGCTGAATCAGGCGCTGGCAGATTTCGAATTACGTTTGAAAGACAAGGACGAGCAGATCCGCTCCCTTGAAGAAAAGCACCTGCACGCCCGGGAGGCGCTGGAGCACTATCGCAATGCGGTCAAGGAACAGCGCGAGCAGGATCAGCGCCGTCACGAAGGCCAGGTGCAACAGATTCAGATGGAATTGCGCCAGGCCCAGCAAAGCGCCCTCGTTCGCCAGGATGAGATCACCCAGCTGCACCGCGACAACGAGCGTGTGCTGACCGAGAACCGGGGAACGCTGCGCGAGCTGAGTCTGTTGCAGGAGCATCTCAAACAGGCCAATACTCGCCAGGATCAACTGCTGGAGCAAGCCAACCGCGTCGACAGCGAACGCACCCTCCTCCAGGAACGTCTGCGCATTGCGCTGCTGGAAAGCCAGGCGCTCAAGCAGAACGTCGACGAGCAGTCGCAGATCAATCAGTCATTGGAAATCGAATTGGCGAAGACCCAGGCCAGCCTGGATGAAAGCGTGCGCCTGGCGGCGATCGTTGCGACCGCGCCAGACACAGCGAAGGACGATTAACCGGCGACTGGCGTACGCATGGTCACGAACTCTTCGGCGGCCGTCGGGTGCACGCCGATGGTTTCATCGAAATCGCGCTTGGTGGCGCCGGCCTTCAGGGCAATCGCCAGACCCTGGACGATTTCCCCGGCATCCGGGCCGACCATGTGGCAACCCAGGACCTTGTCGGTCTTGGCATCCACCACCAGTTTCATCAGCGTGCGCTCCTGACACTCGGTCAGGGTCAGCTTCATCGGCCGGAAACGGCTTTCGTAGATCACCACTTCGTGCCCGGCTTCCCGGGCCTCCTCTTCGGTCAAACCGACGGTGCCGATGTTCGGCAAGCTGAACACCGCCGTCGGGATCATCTTGTAATCCACCGGGCGATACTGCTCAGGCTTGAACAAGCGACGCGCCACGGCCATGCCTTCAGCCAGGGCAACCGGGGTCAGCTGCACGCGACCGATCACATCCCCCAGGGCAAGGATCGACGGCTCGGCGGTCTGGTATTGCTCGTTCACTTCGACGAAACCCTTCTTGTCGAGTTTGACGCCAGTGTTTTCCAGCCCAAGGTTGTCGAGCATCGGACGCCGGCCGGTGGCGTAGAACACGCAATCGGCTTCCAGCTCGCGACCATCCTTGAGGGTGGCTTTGAGGCTGCCGTCAGCCAGTTTCTCGATACGCTCGATGTCGGCGTTGAATTGCAGATCCATACCGCGCTTGGTCAGCTCTTCCTGCAAGTGCTTGCGCACCGCGCCATCAAAGCCGCGCAGGAACAGATCGCCGCGATACAGCAGCGTAGTTTCGGCGCCCAGGCCATGGAAAATCCCGGCGAACTCGACGGCAATATAACCGCCGCCAACCACCAGTACACGCTTGGGCAATTCTTTGAGGAAGAATGCCTGATTGGAACTGATCGCGTGTTCGTGCCCCGGAATTTCCGGGATCTGCGGCCAGCCGCCAGTGGCAATCAGAATGTTTTTGGCGGTGTGGCGCTCGCCATTGATCTCGACCGTGTGCGGGTCGATGATCTTGGCGTGGCCTTCATGCAGGGTCACGCCACTGTTGACCAGCAGGTTGCGGTAAATGCCGTTCAGGCGATTGATCTCGCGATCCTTGTTGGCGATCAGCGTCGCCCAATCGAATTTCGCTTCACCCAATGTCCAGCCAAAACCGGAAGACTGCTCGAAGTCTTCGGCGAAGTGCGCCCCGTAGACCAGCAGTTTTTTCGGCACGCAGCCGACATTCACGCAGGTGCCGCCCAAGTAGCGACTTTCGGCCACGGCCACTGTCGCACCAAAACCGGCCGCGAATCGCGCAGCCCGCACCCCGCCGGAACCGGCGCCAATCACATAAAGGTCAAAATCGTAGGCCATTTCTATCTCCTCGGCAGGCCATCAGCATACCCGCAGACGCCCGCTGGGCAAACGCTGCGGACAATATGGGGCCGGAAAACGAAAAAACCACCCGAAGGTGGTTTTCTCAGTACAAGTGGGTCAGGCGCTATCAGTAAGCCTTGCCAGTCTTGTAGAAGTTCTCGAAGCAGAAGTTGGTCGCTTCGATGTAGCCTTCAGCGCCACCGCAGTCGAAACGCTTGCCTTTGAACTTGTAGGCAATCACGCAACCGTTTTGCGCCTGTTTCATCAGGGCGTCGGTGATCTGGATTTCGCCGCCCTTGCCTGGCTCGGTTTGCTTGATCAGGTCGAAGATGTCCGGGGTCAGGATGTAACGGCCGATGATCGCCAGGTTCGACGGTGCATCTTCCGGCGCTGGTTTTTCAACCATGTTGCGCACGCGGTAGAGGTCGTCGCCGATCAAGTCGCCAGCGATCACGCCGTACTTGTTGGTTTCCAGCGGATCGACTTCCTGGATCGCGATGATCGAGCAGCGGTACTGCTTGTACAGCTTGACCATCTGGGTCAGGACGCCGTCACCGTCGAGGTTGACGCACAAGTCGTCCGCCAGTACCACAGCGAAAGGTTCGTCGCCGATCAGCGGACGGCCGGTCAGGATCGCGTGGCCCAGGCCTTTCATTTCGGTCTGGCGAGTGTAGGAGAACGAGCACTCGTCGAGCAGTTTACGGATGCCGACCAGGTATTTTTCCTTGTCGGTGCCCTTGATCTGGTTTTCCAGCTCGTAGCTGATGTCGAAGTGGTCTTCCAGAGCGCGTTTGCCGCGACCGGTCACGATGGAGATTTCGGTCAACCCAGCGTCCAGTGCTTCTTCGACGCCGTACTGGATCAGTGGCTTGTTTACCACCGGCAGCATTTCTTTGGGCATGGCTTTAGTCGCTGGCAGGAAGCGAGTACCGTAACCGGCTGCTGGGAACAAGCATTTCTTGATCATATAAGTCCTTGAAAGGGCTGTGTGTACGAGTTTCGGCGCAGTCTAATCAGGCGGCGTGCACCTTACAATGCCCCGCACTGGCTAACCGATGCCATCATAGAGAAATATTCTGGCGGATAGTTCCCATAAGCTTTTATTGATAGCACAGACCACCGGCTTTGCGCCGACCGGCAATCGCACCACCATACGCCCATCAGCCCCCGTTGAGTGCATTTGGCGGTATCATGGCGCGATTGAACCCAGCCAACGAGGCAGATAGATGTCGGTAGCAAAAAGCGTCAACGGGTACCTGATCAATCAGGCGAAAGACGGCCAATGGTGGGTAGACAGCGTCGCTGGCGAGAATATCGCCGGACCTTTCCCGACCGAAGCGTTGGCGATCGAGGTGGCATCGGTGTTGCAAGATCAACCCGCAGGCCCGAAGCGGCGCGGCAAGGACAAGTCCTGACACGCAGCTGATTCGAGCAGCCCTGCCATTGCGCAGGGCTTTTTTATGTTTGCCCGCAACAAAGTGGCCAATCGCTATAACCTTTTGACAGCGCTGCGGTCACAGGCTTAGCCCCATCATCTGACGACGACAACGACATGAACAAACTTCTGGCACTGATTGCGGTACTGGCGCTCACTGGCTGCGCCACCTCCGAAAAGATTTACCTGAACAACGGCGAGCAAGGCCTGACCATCGATTGCTCCGGGGAAGCCAATTCCTGGGCCACCTGCTACGAAAAGGCCGATGACTCGTGTGCCGGCACCGGCTACCGGATCGTTGGCACCGACGGCACCCCGGCCACCAGGGAAAGCGACAAGACGCTGGGCGTCGACGTGGGCAACTTCAAGAACCGCAGCGTGGTGGTGGTCTGCAAGTAAGGCGCCCTGCCCTACATGTGGATTTCGGCAAACTTGATCCCGAGGCCGCGCACGGTCTCGATCAAATCATCCAGGCGACTGAAGGATTCGACTTCATCGTTGTCATCCACCAGGAAATAACTGCGCCCGGCGCTCTTCTTGAAAAACACGATCCATTCCCCCGGATTCGCCGGGTTCTGAATCACGTGGGTGGCAGAGATATGGCCCTCTGCATGGCGCTCCCGAACTTGCTCTCGCTTCATGCGCGGCTCCAGAAATGACAATGCCGCCAAAGCAGTGTTTGGCGGCATCGAGGCTAACAACGACAGTCTATCAGCCGGAAATGCACGCGGTGGCGGCGCGCTGTATATCCTTGGGACGTACCGGCACATTGGACATGCGCTCATGGAGCTTGATGCTGCTGCCGCCGGAGCGATCTTCGATCTCGAAGACCGCTGCCGGACCCGAGGAGAGTTTGCCTGGAACGATCACCCGCACGCCTTCCTTGTGCGGCTCAAGCTGCAAGGCTCCGCGGCTGGAGGCCAGTTTTTCCACCAGGCACTGCGCATACTCATGGGGCTTTTTACCTGAGATCACGCTCATGGTCGGCAGTGTCTCGTTGATTTCTGCGACATTGGCACAACCACTCACCGCCAGCGCTAGCGGCAGGACCAGGACACCCCATTTCATACAAAACCTCCGATAAAGACCCTCCGACAGCGTAATGACTGTTTTTCTCCGAGGCTCGTTGCATTTATCGCTCATAGAATTCCGAATAACCGTTTTTAATTGTCAAACACGACGCCGACAGCCAGATAATAACCCGTTCGGGCTGATAAACTGTGCCAATTGCCCTGCTATCGTTTTGATTTTGTAGAAAAAGCCCTTCTGGAGGCGCCTCATGAAATTTATCCACCAGCGCGAGCACCTCAATGAGGACGACATTGTCGTCATCCAGTGCTCCCAAATGTGCAACATCCGCTTGATGAACGACGCCAATTTCCGCAGCTTCAAGAATGGCGGTCGTCACACTTACCACGGCGGCGCCTTCGACACCTTCCCGGCGCGCATCACTGCACCGAGCACCGGTTTCTGGAACATCACCATCGACATGGTCAACAGCCGCAAGGCCATCAGCGTTACGCGCAAGCCGACCCTGACCCATTCGATCAAGATCGTGCGCCGCTCCAGCACAAAACTGAGCTGAGCAACGCCCTACACGTAAAGAGGCAGTCATGACCGTGGCCCAAACGACCAAGTACGTCATCAAATACAAACTCAACGGCGAGCGCCGCTTCGAGTTCGCCCAGCTTGAAAACGGCACCGAAGCCGAAGCCAAGGCCGCACTGGACGCCATTCATGGCCAGAGCGACGACGTGATCAGCGACATCGCCGTCAGCAAAGCGCTGTAACGCGACCGGGAGCGACAACAGGGATGTCGGCTCCCCCGCCTGAAAAAGTTTGACCGCAAGCGCCGGAGTGTTCGCTCGACCAACGCGCCCTAGTCTGGCTACCTCAACCTTGGGTTCAGGAGTCAGAACATGTCTACTTCCTCGATTCGCTATATCCATGGCACGTGCGCGCTGGGCGATGTGCTGCTGGCCTTCAGTGACAAAGGACTTTGTGCGCTGTTGCTGGGCGATGACCTGGCCAGCCTGGAACAGGATCTGGCGCGGCGATTTGCCGGCAAGTTGCAGCGCGATGAGGGTTTGGCGCCTGCACTTGAGCAAACCCTGCGCCATCTCGACAATCCGCACCTGGCGTTGGATCTGCCGCTGGATCTGGCGGGCAGCGCCTTTCAACGGCAAGTCTGGGAAGCCCTGCGGCAAATCCCGGTCGGACAGACCGCCAGCTATCGCGAAATCGCACAACGTCTCGACCAGCCCCAGGCTTTTCGTGCGGTGGCCAATGCCTGCGGGGCGAACCCGGTGGCGGTGATCGTGCCGTGTCATCGGGTGTTGCGCCAGGATGGAAGCCTTGGCGGTTATCGCTGGGGACTGGAACGCAAACAGCAGTTGCTGGATCGTGAGGCGCAGCCATGAGCAAGCTGGATTGGGCGCTCTTGGAGCAACAGCTGGACCAGGATGGTTGCGCCATTATCCGGTCGTTGGTGAGCCACCAGACTTGTGATGAAATCAGCGCGCTGTACGCCCAACCCGAGCCCTTTCGCTCACAAGTCATAATGGCCCGCCACGGCTTCGGACGCGGGGAGTACAAGTACTTCAAGTACCCGTTGCCGGAACCCGTGGCCAGATTGCGCAAGGTGCTCTACCCGCGATTGGTGCCCATCGCTAATCGCTGGTACGAGCACATGGACCTGCCGACCCGCTTCCCCGACAGCCACGATGCCTTTCTTGAGCGTTGCCATGCCGCTGGTCAGGAGCGACCGACACCGTTGTTGCTGCAATATGGCCCACAAGACTACAACTGCCTGCATCAGGATTTGTACGGTGAACACGTTTTCCCACTGCAAGTGGCGATTTTGCTGTCTGAGCCGGACGAAGACTTCACCGGTGGCGAGTTCGTGTTGACCGAGCAGCGGCCGCGAATGCAGTCGCGGCCTCAGGTGGTCGGATTGAAGAAAGGCGACGGGCTGATTTTTGCCGTCAGCCAGCGTCCGGTCAAAGGCGTTCGCGGCTATTACCGCGTGACGCTGCGCCACGGAGTCAGTCGCCTGCACAGCGGAAAACGGCATACCCTTGGAATCATCTTTCACGATGCGTTATGACACCATGACCCCGACCACCCTCGATCTGTTCGATGACGTCGAACCCGAGCAACCGCCCCGGCGCGAGCAGATCGGCGAACAGTCCTACGTCCTCCGGGGCTTTGCCCTGCCCCTGCTCGACCGGTTGTTGCCGGCATTGGAGGCTGTTCTCCTGGCCGCGCCATTTCGGCAAATGGTCACGCCCGGCGGTTTCACCATGTCGGTGGCCCTGAGCAGTTGCGGCACGCTGGGCTGGACAACTGACCGCAGCGGCTATCGCTACACCCGCCACGACCCGCAAACCGGACAACCCTGGCCAGCGATGCCCGAGGTGTTTTTCGAGCTGGCGCAAGCGGCGGCGCGGGAAGCCGGATTTGCCGATTTCGTGCCGGATTCCTGCCTGATCAACCGCTATGTCCCAGGGGCCAAGATGTCGTTGCACCAGGACAAAGACGAAGGTTCCTACGCGGCGCCCATCGTTTCCGTGTCTCTGGGCTTGCCGGCAATGTTTCTGTTTGGTGGTTTCGAGCGCAGCGACAAGAGCCAGCGAGTGCCGTTGTTTCATGGTGATATCGTGGTGTGGGGCGGCGTCGACCGTTTGCGTTACCACGGCGTATTGCCTATCAAGGAGGGGCAGCATCCGCGACTGGGCGAACAGCGGATCAATTTTACGTTTCGTACCGCTGGCCGAGTTTGACCGCAAGACCCGGAGTGTTGCAGCCTGGCTCGCGGCTTAACCTGTCTGAAACCCGTCAACGGACCTGAAGCCATGACCCTCTCTTCGACCAACATCGCGACCGAGAACGACCCACGCTGGGCCGCCGTCGTCGCGCGCGACCCCAAGGCTGACGGGCAGTTTGTCTACGGAGTGAAAACCACCGGCATTTATTGCCGCCCCAGCAGCCTGGCGCGTCTGCCGAAACCGCAGAACGTCGAATTCTTCGATACCGCCGAGCAAGCCCAGGCCGCCGGTTATCGCCCGAGCAAACGGGCGGCGAAGGATCAAAGCGAGGTCGCCGCACAACATGCCGCGACCGTGGCGGCTGCCTGCCGTCAGATTGAATCGGCAGAAGAACTCCCAACATTGAGTGAATTGGCCGAGGCCGCCGGCTTAAGCAGTTTCCATTTCCATCGCGTGTTCAAAGCCGTGACCGGCCTGACGCCCAAGGGGTATGCCAGCGCCCACCGCTCACGCAAGGTTCGCCAGCGTTTAAGCGACGGCGGCTCGGTGACGGAGGCGTTGTATGACGCGGGCTTCAATTCCAACAGCCGTTTTTATGAGGCCGCGGATCAGTTGCTGGGCATGAAACCCGGCGATTACCGCGCCGAAGGCCAGAACAACGACATTCGCTTTGCCGTTGGTCAGTGCTCCCTCGGGGCAATTCTGGTGGCGCAAAGTGAACGGGGGATTTGCGCGATCCTGTTGGGGGACGATCCGCACCAACTGGTGTGCGATCTGCAGGACAAGTTTCGGCGTGCGAACCTGATTGGCGCCGATCACGGCTTCGAGCAATTGATCGCCCAGGTGGTCGGCTTTATCGAAACGCCGGCCATTGGCCTGGACTTGCCCCTGGACGTGCGCGGCACCGCGTTTCAAGAGCGCGTCTGGCAAGCCCTGCGGGAGATTCCGGCGGGTAGCACGGCCAGCTACGCCGATATCGCCTTGCGTATCGGTTCGCCGAAAGCGGTGCGCGCCGTGGCCCAGGCCTGTGGCGCGAACAGCCTTGCCGTGGCGATTCCCTGTCACCGGGTGGTGCGCAGCGACGGCAACCTGTCGGGTTATCGCTGGGGCGTGGAGCGCAAGCGGCAGTTGCTGGAGCGTGAAACCCAGCCTTAGACGATGCCGATGTGCACCGCTACTGACTCGGGGCCGGTATAGGCTTCAAAGTCGGTAGCAAACTTCGCCGTTTCAGCGGTTAGTTCCGCGCTGTTGCGGGTACGCACCCGCAGCCCGGACACAGTGAACGGGCTACGTAGACTTGTTTGACTTCCATTGCGACGCCATTCCCTTGATTGAGATCTGCGGCCCTGACGAGCCGCAATGGCGCCCACCTTGTCAGCGATTGACGTCGACGACAACCCTTCCCCGCAGTTGACCGGCGAGCAAGCGCGGCGCGGCATCGATCGCTTCGCTCAAGCCGATTTCGTGGCTGATCAGCGGCAACAGGGCAAAGTCCAGATCCTCGGCCAGGCGACTCCAGGCCAGTACACGCTTGGCTTTTGGCTGGGTCACGCTGTTGATCCCGGCGAGGGTCACACCGCGCAAAATGAACGGTGCGACGGAGGCCGGGAAATCCATGCCCTGGGCCAGACCACAAGCGGCGACCGTGCCGTTGGCCTTGGTGCTGGCACAGGCGTTGGCCAAGGTGTGGCTGCCCACCGAATCAATTACCGCAGCCCAACGCTCCTTGGCCAATGGCTTACCCGGCTCGGACAGGGTCGCGCGGTCGATGATTTCGCTGGCGCCTAGCTGTTTAAGGTAATCGTGTTCCGAGGTGCGTCCGGTCGACGCCACCACTCGATAACCGAGTTTGCTTAATAGTGCGATGGCGAAACTGCCGACCCCGCCATTGGCGCCGGTCACCAGCACTTCGCCCTGTGCCGGGGTCACGCCGTTGTGTTCCAACGCCAGGATGCACAGCATCGCCGTGTAACCGGCCGTGCCGATGGCCATGGCCTGCGCCGTGGTGAACGCCTTCGGCAGTGGGATCAGCCAATCGCCATTGAGCCGCGCTTTCTGCGCCAATCCGCCCCAATGCCCTTCACCCACGCCCCAGCCATTGAGTACGACAAGGTCACCAACCTTGTAGTCCGGATGCCCACTGACTTCGACGCTGCCTGCCAGATCAATCCCCGGCACCATGGGGAATTTTCGCACCACCGGACTGCTGCCGGTAATCGCCAGGCCGTCCTTGAAATTCAGCGTGCTGTACGCCACGCGCACCGTCACGTCGCCCTCGGGCAGTTGATCGTCATTGATCTCTTGCAGTGTGGCCCGGTAACCGCTGTCGTCTTTGTCGATCAAAATGCCTTTGAACATCGCTGCCTCCCAATGGGTTCGCTGAGGTTGTGAAGTCATTGAAATAACACAAAGCAACACATTGCCCTACCCGACTTTCATCCAATCCCGATTTCCGGCGAGCGTTTCCCTGACCGGCGGCTATGCTTTTTTTCGCGGCCCTGAAATGCCTGAAAAGCCGCCCTGTCGATGGAGCTGACAATGCCTTACCTTCGCTCGTTAAGCGTTTTGCTGATGCTGTGCCTGTTGGCACTCAGCAACGTCCAGGCAGCGCAGCCGCCCGCCCCTGCCGCTCAAACCGCAGCGGTCCCGACGTGGCCGCAAGTGCTGACCGCCGGCGAGACCAAACTGACGATCTATCAGCCACAACTTGATAGTTGGGACGGCTATACCCTGCAAGCGCGGGCGGCGGTTGAGGCCACCGGGACCGACGGAAAATCCACGTACGGCATCGTGCAATTCAGTGCTCATACCCTCGTGGACAAGGCAACGCGTTGGGTATCCCTCGATCAATACACCCTGACCAAAGCGGATTTCCCGTCCAGCGCAGCGCAGGCCGAGACCTGGGTCGCCGCGCTGAAAAAAGACGCGGCGAGCCGCAAGAAAACCATTTCCCTGGACCAACTCGAGGCCGCGGTCGGCGTGCTCGCGGCCGAGCAGAAATCCAGCGGCGATCCGATCGAAAACACTCCGCCGATCATCATCACCTCCGACGTACCGGCGCTGTTGGTGTACATCGACGGCGAGCCAGCTTATCGGCCGGTGGACGGCACGGCGTTGCAGCGGGTCATCAACACCCGTCCGTTATTGCTCAAGGATGCCCAGGGTAAACATTACCTGCATGTGTTCGACGGCTGGATGGTCGCCGATCAACTGGACGGGCTGTACGCACCGCTGACCTCGCCTTCAGCCGATCTGGAAAAAGCCAAGAAGGCCGCGATCCAGAGTCGTCAGGTCGACTTGCTGACCGGCCAGAGCGACCCGAAGGATAAAATTCCTACGCTGACCAAACCACCAATCCCACAGATCCATATCGCCACGACGCCCACCGAGCTGATCGTCACCGATGGCGCGCCGCAATGGCAGCCGATCCAGGGCACGCAGCTGCTGTATGTGACCAACACCACCGGGCATATCTTCAAGGAAATCGGCGACCAGGACAGCTACGTGCTGATCTCCGGGCGCTGGTTCAAAGCGACCGATATGAAAGGCCCATGGACCTTCGCTCCGGCGGATAAATTGCCCGCCGACTTCGCCAACATTCCCGATGACAGTGCCAAAGAAAACGTCAAAGCTTCGGTGGCCGGTACGCCCCAGGCCCGCGAAGCGGCGATCGCGGCAACCATCCCGCAGACCTCGGCAATCAAGAAAAGCCAAGTGAAAATGACCGCGCCGCAGTTCGACGGGCAACCGCAGCTCAAGGCCATCAGCGGGACGCCGCTGCAATACGTGGTGAACACGCCGACGCCGATCATCATGGTTGATGCCAAGAGTTGGTATGCGGTGGAGAACGGAATCTGGTTCAACGCCACTTCGGCTCAAGGGCCCTGGTCCGTCGCAACGTCGGTGCCAGCGGTGATTTATTCGATTCCGCCCAGCTCGCCGATGCACTACATCACCTACGTGAAAGTCTATGAAGCCAACGGCGATACCGTGGTCGTCGGTTACACGCCGGGATATCAAGGCTCGACAGTGGATCCGGCCAGCGGCGTGGTGGTGTATGGCACCGGTTATCCGTATACGCCGTGGGTCGGCAGTGTCTGGTACGGGCCTCCGGTCACCTACGGGTTTGGCGTCGCGATTCGTTATACGCCCTGGACCGGTTGGACCTTCGGTTTCGGTTTTGGCTGGAGTTGGGGCGGCAGCACCGTGGCCATGGGCTGGGGTTGGGGTGCTTACCCTTGGTGGGGCAATTACGGCTGGGGTTATGCCTGGGGCCCTCGCCTGTACCCGGCGCCGATGCCGTGGGGTGGCGCGGCTTATGGTTATCACGGTGGCGCAGTCGCCTGGGGTCCAGGTGGTTGGGCTGGCAGCACCGGCAACATCTATCGCCAATGGGGTGATCGTGCTTCGGTCAGCCGTTACGGCGCCGGCTACAACGCCTGGACCGGCAATCGCTGGGCCGGTCAGGTCGGTAATTCCTACAACTCGCGCACCGGTATCGCCACGGCCGGCCAGCGTGGCGCGGTGCACAACGTGTACACCGGCAACTACGCCGCCGGACGCAGCGGCGAGATTGTCGGCCCCAATGGCGGCGCGATTGCAGGCGGAAAAGTGACGGCAGGCAACGTGCGCAACGGCACTCAGGTGACCGCCAATCGTGGCGCCGTCTACAACCCCAACACCGGTAACACCACTCAGTACGGCGGCGTACGCGGACGCAACAGCGGCGCCGCTCGTGTGGGTGACAACGTTTACGCCGGGCATGACGGCAACGTCTACAAGAAGACCGATGATGGCTGGCAGTCGATGGTCAAGGGCGGCGGGACACGGGTCAATCCGGCCAACACTGCGCAGTTGCAGAACCTCAATCGTGAATCGGCGGCACGCTCGTTCGGCAACGAACGCTTCAACAATTTCCACGATTCGTCCCGGGTCATGAATCGTTCGTTTGGCGGAGGTGGCGGCGGGCTGCATCGCCGTTGAGTTGATCGTTGATTCATCGCTGAAGGGGCTGCCATGTTTCGTTTTATCAAAACCACTTCATAAACTGCTGCCGATGTTTGCCGAGTACAGCGTCGCCGGGGTGACGCTGCTCACCGTGGTGGCACTCGCGGCACCCTGGCTGCCGCAGGCGTAAACACCTTTCAGCAAAACCGACGCTGGCCATTCAGAAAAACAAACTGGTCCGCCCCCCTTCATTGCTGCTACAAAACGGACATTACCGTCGACGTCGGAGAAGCATTCAAATGAGCCAATGGCCAGATACCCGCATTCTTGACCTGCTCGGCATCGAGTTGCCGATCATCCAGGCGCCCATGGCCGGTGCTCACGATTCAGCCATGGTGATTGCGGCCAGTAACTCTGGCGGCCTGGGCTCGTTGCCCGCTGCGCTACTGAGTCTTGAGCAATTGCGCGACGAGCTGAAAACCATCCGCCAACACAGCCAGCGTCCATTCAACGTCAACTTTTTCTGCCATCAGCCACCGCCGCCGGATGAGCAAAAGGCTCGTGACTGGAAGAACCTGCTGGAGCCTTACTACCGCGAACTGGGTGTTGATTTCGATGCACCGACGCCAGTGTCCAATCGTGCGCCGTTCGATGACGCGACGTGCGCCGTGGTCGAGGAGTTTCGCCCCGAGGTCGTGAGTTTTCACTTCGGGCTGCCCGAGAAATCCCTGCTGGATCGGGTGAAAGCCACCGGGGCAAAAATCCTGTCTTCGGCTACCACCGTAGAAGAGGCGGTCTGGCTGGAGCAACACGGCTGCGATGCGATCATCGCCATGGGTTACGAGGCCGGAGGGCATCGCGGGATGTTTCTCAGCGATGACTTGAGCAGTCAGGTGGGGACTTTCGCGCTGGTGCCGCAGATTGTTGATGCGGTGCAAGTGCCGGTGATTGCTGCGGGCGGCATTGGTGATGCCCGGGGGATTGCCGCCGCGTTTCACCTGGGCGCCTCGGCGGTGCAAGTGGGCACGGCGTATTTGTTTACGCCGGAAGCCAAGATCAGCGCGGCGCATCACAAGGCGTTGCGTACAGCCAAGGAAAGCGAGACAGCGCTCACTAATCTTTTCACCGGGCGTCCGGCGCGGGGAATTCTGAATCGGGTGATGCGTGAAATCGGCCCCATGAGCGACAAAGCCCCGGCCTTTCCGTTGGCCGGCGGTGCGCTGATGCCGTTGCGGGCCAAGGATCCGGCGGATTTTGCCAACCTGTGGGCCGGACAGGCGTTCAGGCTGGGCATCGAGTTGCCCACCGCTGAATTGACCCGGCGCTTGGCCGAGGAAGCGTTGGCGAAACTGACTCACCACTGACCCGAGAACACTGCAAACGCCTGTGGCGAGGGGCCTCGCCACAAAAAGCTCCGTCACCACAGAGCAATGCCCAACAAGTTCCGTTTACAGGCATTTCGCTATATATTCCGATATATAGCGTTTCACCCCTCGCATCGGCGCAGTTCACCCCTATAAAAACTGCCCCTGCACTTGCCTACCACGGAGCCGTTCCATGACCATTCGTGCCTCACGTTTTGCCCCTACTTGCCTGGCGAGCCTGTTCGCGGTCTTCGCTTTCGGCTCGGCCCAAGCCGATGAAGTGCAGGTAGCTGTCGCCGCCAACTTCACCGCGCCGATCCAGGCGATCGCCGCCGACTTCGAAAAAGACACCGGGCACAAACTGGTGGCAGCCTATGGCGCGACCGGGCAGTTCTACACCCAGATCAAGAATGGCGCGCCGTTCGAAGTGTTCCTCTCGGCGGACGACACTACCCCGCAAAAACTTGAAACCGAAGGCGACACCGTCAAAGGCTCGCGCTTCACCTACGCCACCGGCACCCTCGCGCTGTGGTCGGCCAAGGAAGGTTACGTCGACGCCAAGGGCGAAGTGCTGAAAAAGAACGAGTACCAGCACCTGTCCATCGCCAACCCGAAAGCCGCTCCTTATGGCCTGGCCGCAACCCAGGTACTGGCCAAAGAAGGCCTGACCGACAAGGTCAAGGACAAGATTGTCGAAGGCCAGAACATCACCCAGGCCTACCAGTTTGTCTCCACCGGCAACGCGGAACTGGGCTTCGTGGCCTTGTCGCAGATCTACAAAGACGGCAAAGTCACCAGCGGTTCGGCCTGGATCGTTCCCGCCAGCCTGCACGACCCGATCAAACAAGACGCGGTGATCCTCAACAAAGGCAAAGACAACCCGGCCGCCAAGGCACTGGTTGAATACCTCAAAGGGCCGAAAGCCGCCGCTGTCATCAAGTCCTACGGTTACCAACTCTAAATGACGCTGACGAGTGCCGATTTTTCCGCCATCTGGCTGACCCTGAAACTGGCGTCCCTGACGACCGTCATCCTGTTGATTATCGGCACTCCGATTGCGTTGTGGCTGTCGCGTACCCGTTCCTGGTTGCGCGGCCCGGTCGGGGCGATCGTCGCCCTGCCCCTGGTGCTGCCACCGACGGTGATTGGCTTCTATTTGCTGCTGGCGCTCGGGCCTCACGGCTTCGTCGGCCAGTTCACCCAATCACTGGGGCTGGGCACCCTCACGTTCAGTTTTGCAGGGTTGGTGATCGGCTCGGTGCTGTATTCGATGCCGTTCGTGGTGCAGCCACTGCAAAACGCTTTCTCCGCCATCGGCACTCGCCCATTGGAAGTGGCCGCCACGTTGCGCGCCAATCCTTGGGACACCTTTTTCAGCGTGATCCTGCCCCTGGCCCGCCCCGGTTTCATCACCGCCGCGATTCTCGGTTTCGCCCATACGGTGGGCGAATTTGGCGTGGTGCTAATGATCGGCGGCAATATTCCGGACAAGACCCGCGTGGTCTCGGTGCAGATCTACGATCACGTCGAAGCCATGGAATATGCCCAGGCCCATTGGCTGGCCGGGGCCATGCTGGTGTTCTCTTTCCTGGTGTTGCTGGCGCTCTACTCCAGCCGTAAAACCAAAGCGGGCTGGAGCTGATTGATGATTTATACCCGCCTGAAACTGAACTATTCGGGGTTCGCCCTTGATGTGGATTTGCAATTGCCCGGCCGTGGCGTCACTGCGCTTTACGGCCATTCCGGCTCGGGCAAAACCACCTGCCTGCGCTGCATTGCCGGCCTGGAACACGCCGAAGAGGGCTTTATCCAGGTCAACGATGAAGTCTGGCAGGACAGCGCCAAAAAGATTTTCATCCCGCCGCACAAGCGCGCCATCGGTTATGTCTTTCAAGAAGCGAGCCTGTTTCCACACCTGTCGGTACTGGCCAACCTGGAGTTCGGCCTCAAGCGCATCCCGAAACATCAGCGCCGGGTCGACATGGCCCACGCCACCGAGCTGCTAGGCATCAGCCATCTGCTGGACCGTCATCCGCAGCACCTGTCCGGTGGCGAACGCCAGCGCATCGGCATTGCCCGCGCCCTGCTTACCAGCCCGAAACTGTTGCTGATGGACGAACCGTTGGCGGCACTCGACAGCCAGCGCAAGAACGAAATCCTGCCGTACCTGCAACGACTGCACGATGAACTGGATATTCCGGTGTTGTACGTCAGTCATTCCCAGGATGAAGTGGCGCGACTGGCCGACCACATTGTCCTGCTCAGTGATGGCCAGGCCCTGGCCAGCGGCCCGATCGGCGAAACCCTGGCTCGCCTCGACCTGCCGTTGGCATTGGGTGACGACGCGGGCGTGGTGATTGAAGGACATGTCAGCGCCTACGACGCCGACTATCAACTGCTGACCCTGCAACTGCCGAACACCGCCCTGAGCATCCGCGTAACCCATTCGCCGATGACCGAAGGCCAGGCCTTGCGCTGCAAGGTGCAGGCGCGGGATGTCAGCCTGAGTCTGCAAAGCATCGAGCAAAGCAGCATCCTCAATCGCCTGCCTGTCATGGTCATCAGTGAATTGGGTGCCGACAATGCCGCCCACGTTCTGATTCGGCTGGACGCTGGCGGCACGCCGCTACTGGCGAGGATCACCCGCTACTCCCGCGATCAACTGGGCATCCATCCCGGCCAGCAACTCTGGGCGCAAATCAAGGCCGTGGCGGTGCTGGCCTGAATCTGTTGGCACCACGGCGACGGCACGCGGTCAATGGCAGTACAAGCCCCTGATTCGCTGCCAAGGACTACTGCCATGCCCGATACCGCGCTGACCGATGTGTTGCCGCCCGACCTGCATTACGTCGATGACACCCAGCCTGGCATCACCCGCAGGAAACTGCGCGGCAAGTTCTGTTATTTCGATCCGGCGGGCCAGCGCATCACCGATGCCGACGAAATCAAGCGCATCAACGCCCTGGCGGTGCCGCCGGCCTACACCGACGTGTGGATCAGCGCCGACCCGCGCGGCCATCTGCAAGCCACCGGCCGTGATGCCCGGGGCCGCAAGCAATACCGTTATCACGCGCGCTGGCGCGAAGTGCGCGATGCCGACAAATACTCACGGCTAAGGGATTTCGGCCAGGCCCTGCCAAAACTGCGCAAACAACTGGAAGCCCTGCTGGAGGCCCCGGGATTCAGCCGGGACAAGGTCATGGCCACGGTCATTACCTTGCTCGATGCGACGTTGATCCGCGTCGGCAACACTCAATATGCCCGGGACAATCGCTCCTATGGCCTGACCACCCTGCGCAGCCGGCACGTCGAGGTCAACGGCAGCGCGATCATGTTCCAGTTTCGCGGCAAGAGCGGCGTCGAGCACCAGATCACCGTGAAAGACCGGCGCCTGGCGCGGATCATCAAGCGTTGCCTGGAAATCCCCGGGCAAAACCTGTTTCAGTACCTCGACGAAAATGGCGAGCGCCACACCGTCAGCTCCTCCGACGTCAACGCTTACCTGCAAACTCTCACCGGCGCCGACTTCACCGCCAAGGATTACCGCACCTGGGCCGGCAGCGCGCTGGCGTTGGCGGTGTTGCGCGAGCTGCAATGGGAACCGGAATCCGACGCCAAGCGGCACGTGGTGGAGATGGTGAAGAACGTCGCCAAACAGTTGGGCAACACCCCGGCAGTGTGCCGAAAGTGCTACATCCACCCGGCGGTCCTGGATGGTTTTATGCTGGGTGCGCTGGCTCAATTACCGCGGCCAAGGGTGCGCAAAGGCCTCAGGGCCGAAGAGGTTGGGCTGGCGATTTTTCTCGAACAAATGGTCGAGGCTGCCGAAAAAACCTTACCTTGATCGAACCGCGTGACTCGACTAGGCTTGCGACCTACTCATCTCGCAGGACGACTGCCAACGTGAACAACTAAGCCTTCCAAAATGTTTCCGCGACAAGCCGCCTACGGCGCTTGTTGGTTTTTCGACATTTTTCGGAGGTGCCGATGACTCACGTCACGCGTCTGCCTGCACTCGTTTCCCTGAACCAACTGGGTTTTCAGTTCGCCAATGGCGAGACGATTTTCGATTCACTGAACCTCAGTTTCGACCGCGTCCCCACCGCTATCGTCGGCCGTAATGGCGTCGGCAAGAGCGTGCTTGGGCGATTGATTGCCGGGCAACTCAATCCCACCGCTGGCAGCCTGACCTGCCAGGGCCACGTTGCGTATGTCCCGCAAACGTTTTCAGCCCTTGAAGGACAAACCGTTGCCGACGCCACCGGTTGCGCACCGGCGTTGCAAGCCCTCGCCAGGCTGAATCTCGGCCATGCCTCAAGCGAAGACTTCGACACCCTGGCGGATCGCTGGGACCTGCCTGAACGCTTGCGCCTGTTACTGGATGAGGCGGGGCTGGCGGATATCGATCCCGAAGACCTGACGCAACACTTGAGCGGAGGACAACAAGCGCGAATCGCCCTGATCGGCGCCCTCCTGGGCCAAGCGCAACTGTTGGTGCTGGATGAACCCACCAACCACCTGGACACCGATGGACGTCGCTGGCTGATGCACAGGCTTGAGCAATGGCGCGGCGGCTTGATCGTGATCAGTCATGACCGGCAGCTACTGAACCACATGACACGAATCGTCGAACTGACACCCCACGGTGCTAAAGTCTTTGGCGGCAGTTACCAGGCGTTCCAGGCCCAACGGGACATCGACCAGGCCACTGCGCAAATGGTCGTCAATCAGGCCCGAACCGAGCGCCATCGCGAACGAAACCGCTTGCAGCGCGAGCACGACACAATTCAGCGCCACGCCGCCAGCACCTTGAAAAAGGCCGACAGCGCCAATGTGTCAGGCTTTGAAAAGGCCAAGATGAAAGGCGCAGCCCGGGACGCCATGGGGCCGGTGCGCCAGGCGCATCAAACCCGCAAAAACGGGCTCGATGCCCAAGTCCGGGAAGCCAATGCCAAGGTCCTTCCTGAAGCCTGTGTGGTGGTGAGCCTGCCAGGCACCGCTGTACCGGCAACCCGGCAGGTGTTGACGCTGGTTGACGCGCAACTGCCCTGGTCTGCGACCCGACTGACGTTGGCATTAGCAGGTCCGGTGCGCATCGCCGTCAGCGGGCCGAACGGTTGTGGCAAAACTACCCTGTTGCGCATGCTGGCCGGGGATTTTCCACCGCGCTCGGGTCAATGCACTTCCCACGTGTCCAGCGCTTTTCTCGATCAGCAACTGGCCTTGCTTGATGATCAACGCTCCATCGTCGAGCAACTGGGCTTGCTCGACACGCCGTTGAACGAAGGCACGTTGCGCAGTCACTTGGCTCAGCTGCAACTGGACGCAAGCCGGGTCACCCGGCCGAGCGGCTTGCTCAGTGGCGGCGAACGCCTTAAAGCAGCCATCGCCATCGCACTCTGGCGCAAAACACCGGCGCAGTTGCTGCTGCTCGACGAGCCCACCAATCACCTGGACCTTGAGTCCATCGAGGCATTTGAACAGGCGTTGGGCGACTTTCCCGGAGCGATCATCGCGGTATCCCATGACCAGGCGTTTCTCACGGCGCTGGCACCGACCCACACCTTGGAATGGCACGGGTCAGGCTGGCAATTACGACCGTTCAGCGCTGGATCAGCGTGCTAACCGACGAACTGACCTGTCTATTTTTTGCACGATCGCAAAGGGCTTCTATAGTTGATCTCAACACGAATCAGCTACGGTGGTGCCATGGAAGACATTTTCGTTGTGAAACGTTGCAACAAGATCATCATTCATGGCCGCCGCGCCGGAGAAATCGACCACGCACCGCCCGACGCCGAAGTCTGGTACCGCATCGCCGATACCCGCACCCGCGGCTTTATCGGCGACGGCTTCGACCTTGAAAAAGATGCCCAACGTGAGTGCCAACAGCTCAATGCACGCTCACAAGTGACAGCCCGGCAAAGCTGAAAAGGCTCATGATTGCCAACCGGGTCTATACTGAAAAAAGCTGAAGGACCAGCGACCCCATCGGCAGAAAGCTCGCACCAGCGGGCTTTTTGCTGCCACTTGTCAGATTCCTTCAAGGAGGTGTTTGTCATGTCCGAAAAAGAGTCCATCACCACCCTGCTCACCCTGCTCGACTCCCGTCAGGCCCGCCTCGCGGCCGCCTGCAAGGAAATCGCCGACTGGGTCGACCACCAAGGCGGGCACCCTACGGCCCTGAAAATCCGTGACCGGCTGAACGACATCGAGAAAGACGCACCGCTGATTCGCAGCACGCTGTCGTCGCTCCACCCCGTCGAACCGCCACTGCCACGGTTTAGATAACATCCGACTCAAGGACAGGCCTGATTCAGGAAGCATGAACGGCGACAACCGTGTCACCGAGACCCTGCCTGCCTGATAGCCTCCTGCCATACCCGCAACCCGGCCACGCGCTGGGGTTTTTTTTGCCCGAGTCCTTTCACATCCTGTTCACAATCGACGGCCTACTGTGGAACCACTCCTTTGAAGAATCCCTTGGCCCGCCCGCATGCGGGCTTTTTTTTTGCCTGATGTTCCCATTACGAACGCTGACGACGGCTGGAGGTCAAACAAACACACGTCACGAAGGAGACGTTCCACATGGTTACTCACTTCAAAGTCGGCGGGCATCTGGCCTGCGGTCATACCGGTACCCAGTTGGTTTCGAGCAAAATACTGAACCAGGTGAAATGCAGAAGCTGCCGCAACACCGATGCGTTCAAGGACGCACGTAAAGAAGAACGCAACGCAACACGTCGTGCGGCGCGCAAGGCCAAGGTGACTCATACCGCCAATGATTGGCGGGCAGAGTGGGTTCAGCGGCTGACGGCCATGCCAGGGCGACAGAGATTGCCGCGAGGATTCCGCGGACAGGCATTCGTTTGATATTCCCGTCGGGCCGATCTGATCGGCCCGACTCCTTTCTGAAGCACCCCCCAAGAACACGCCAAAGCTGAAAATTACCGCCCGTCCCCGCATAATGGCGCGGCATTTTCAGAATGGACTCTTACTTGAAAACACTAAAAAATCGCTGGGTCGCCTTCGTGGCGGCCCTTCTGTGCTCCGCCAGCTTCTGGGGTAGCCTTATCTACATGGCCTGGTTCTGGTTCGATCACTCAGCCAAGCGTCATTTTGAAATCTTCGCGGTCCTGCAAATCAGCGGCGTTTGCGTGTTCTTTCTGCTGTCCTGCTTTGTGCGCTGCCCCGAGTGCAGAAAGTTCATGGAATTCCTTTACCGGCCTGGAGACGAATCACTCAACAGCCGCCGCCTCCTGGCCTATCAGGTTTACACCGAGTGCGAAGCTCAATGCATCCGGTGCAAGACCGTCATGAAACTGGGCGATTAGCACCGCATTGCCCTACCAGGGCCAGAAACCCTTGGGCGGTTCAAAATTCCTGCATACCAAGGCAACTGCCGCCCTGCCTGTTATGTCGCCCTCGGTCTTATCCCGGGCCAACTGAATTTCCTGTTCGTAGTCAGGGGACTTGTCGGCGATGAGAATTTCTTTTTTCATCTCCTCCGTCAGCCCCGACTGCGGGTCATCCATGACGTTGCGAAGGGAATATTTCCCGGCAGGGTTCAAGTGTGAGCACGTCCTCTTCATCGCAACAGTCATCACCGCGACCTCGCGATTGGTAGGCTCCTGGGCCATTGCCGCCGGAATACCACTCAAGCCCACCAGCGCAATGCTGAGTACGAGGGCTGTCTTTTTCATCAATGAAATCAAAATCCAAGCTCCATGCCTGTCAAAAATAATGCAGCAGAAACAACAAGGCCTGCATGAGAAACCTCACGCAGGCCTTTGATATATAACTTAAAGCACCACTACTCCGTAGCGATCATTTCTTTACAGATGCTTTTCAGAAGGCCTAGGCCGTCGGGCGTAGTGAAGAAATCGTACGATTCCTTCACTTCACTGGCGTACACAGGGTTTGTCCCCGACTCTTTGATGGTTTTCTCCATCTCGGGAGTCAGGCTCGCCTTCTCTTTAAGCACGTTTTTTTCCAGGGATATTCCCGCGTCGGGATGTTGCTCAGCACACGCTTGGGTCATAGCGACCAGCGCAATGGCCGTGTTGTGATCCTTGGCAGCGTCACCAGTAGCCTGGGCTGAAACAACGTACCCACCCGCGATCATCACAATGCCTAGACGTGCGAACATTTTACGCAGAACCATTTGAAACTCCCTTACTCAAGTTGATTGGCATCAATGCCTGGCCCGAAAACGTATCGGCCAAACAGGTCGGTTTCTTGAGTGCTTTAGGCAGGAATGATCAAAATGAATGGACCAGAAACAAACAAGGGTTTGCATCAGCTTTCGCCCGCAAACCCTTGATTTTAGATGGTGCCCGAAGCCGGAATCGAACCGGCACGCCCTTACGAGCGGGGGATTTTAAGTCCCATGCGTCTACCAGTTTCGCCATTCGGGCGGTAGCGCGGTGAAGCGGTCTGAACACTGCGGAGATACAACCTGGCAGTTCTGACGCTTGTGCAGCAGAGGTGGAAATATATACATCCCTCCCCCGTGAAGCAAGTTCGCAGATGGCCTTTTCAAGACTAAATCTTGCAGGACAGCGAAAATAAAAAAGCTCCGTAGATCAAGGATCTACGGAGCTCGTTTAAAGTGGAGGCCGAGGTCGGAATCGAACCGGCGTAGGTGGATTTGCAATCCACTGCATAACCATTTTGCTACTCGGCCTCAAACATCTGATGTCAGTAGCACGACACCAAATGCATACAAACGCTGAGCTTCGAGAGTTGATTAAATCATTCTCTAACTCGTTGAAAACATTGAGCTTTTTCAGCCGTCAGTGCTTTCGATGGCGTGAATTATGTACTGATTTCCCGAGGCTGGCAACCCCTTGATTTCAAAAAAATTTCTGCCCGGCTGATCGCCCCCGGTTTCACGCTACGTCACGTTCGCAATTCAGAATTTCCCACCCAGCGGATACTCCACTGCCAGCCGAATCTGGTTGGCATCCAGCTCCGCCTGCGCCGCATTCCCCCGGTGCACCGCATGGCGCAAAGTGAACGCGAGGTTTTTCGCTGCGCCGGATTGCACCACGTATTTGGCCTGGAGATCACGTTCCCAGTGTTTGCCGCCCTGCCCGTAACCCAACCATTTGTAACCGCCGTTCGGGTCCATGTGGCTGCCATCGATCCCGCTGCCACGAACATACAGTGCGCCGAAGGTCAGGCCGGGGATGCCGTAGCCGGCCATGTTCAGGTCGTAGCGCGCCTGCCAGGACGCCTCCTGCGGGGCGTTGAAGTCGGACAGGGCCACGGCGTTGCTCAAGTAGATCGCGCCGCGGGTGACGTAGTCGTAGGGCGTGTCGCCGTCGACTTTCTGATAACCCAGGCCGAAGCTGTGGGCTCCGGCCTTATATGTCGTGAGAAAACTCCATGTCGTGTTGTCGATCCGGCCGGACAAGGCTTTGCCAGTGTCCTGGGTGCGATACAGATTGAGATCGAAGGTCAGGTCCTGACCTTCGGCCAAAGGTTGGGTGTAGACCGCGCCCAAATAGTGCTGGCGCCAGGTATCGGCGTAGACCGCACTGAACAGGCTGGCATTGAGCCCTTTGACAGTGGTGTTGCGCACGCCCACCAGGTCGAAGCTGTCGCCCTGCTTGCCGTTGGAGTAATTGACCACAAAGCCTTGGTCGTGGCTGGTGGCGTTGCGATCGGTGCTTTCGTTGAAGTGACCGCCATACAGCGTGGTCGCGGGCAGTTCGCGACTGGTCAGCAGCCAGCCGGTGGCGGTTTCCGGCAGCAGGCGGCTGTCGGAGGAGCCGAACACCGGGGTTTTCACCCGTTGCTCGCCGTAACGCAGTTCGGTGGAAGAAAAGCGCAGCTTGGCCACCGCGCCACCACGACTGAATTCATCCTTGGGATGGCCGTCGTTATCCACGCCGAGCAACCGCGCCTTGCCGGCCCGCCCGCCTCCGCTGTCCAGTTTCCAGCCGGAATAGACATGGGCGTCGACACCAAATCCTACGGTGCCACGGGTGTAGCCGGAGGTGAAATCGGCCATCAGGCCGTAGGCCCATTCCTCGGCGAGGTCGCTACGTTGGGCGCGGGGTTTGTAGGCATTGCGCGCGCCGTTGCTCAGCGCACCGTGTTCATAGTCGCGGCGGTCGTAGACGCTGCGGTTGAGCAGGCTCCACTGGCTGTCTTCGACAAAGCCTTTGGCGTTGTCTTGTTCCGAAGCCAGGGCGAGCAAGGACTGCCCGCCCAAGGCCAGTAGCAGGGTGTGTGTCGATAGGGTTTTCACAGGGCAACTCCACAGCATTCGGGGTCTGCAAGGTGTCCCGCCAACCGGGGGACACCATTGGGCAACTCAGAGGTATTTGAGGATCGCGATGTCGCGACGGCGCTGCTTGAGGCTGGCGAACCAGCGCGTCGGGAAGAACAGCAACACGCCGAGGATCACGCTCCACAGCCACACTGTGGGCAGGTTGTCGAAGCCGTAATACGCACCCTGATTGGCGCCCCAGATCGCGACGGCCACCAGGTACATGGCTTTGAGCACGTACAGGTGCAGCAAATAGAAAAACATCGGCGCCCCGCCGTAGATCGCCAGTGTCGCGGTGGACCAGCGATCCTGCAGCTTCTCGAACAACGCCAGCAGGAGCAGACCGAGACCAAGGGTTGGCATCAGGAACATCAGCGACGGCGGGTACTTCTTCGCGCTCATGAAGCTCATGAAGGTGCGCAACGAATCGCCGGTCTGCACCCACGGCTTCTCGCCGTAAACGTTCAGGTAACGGATGAACACAAAGGCCACCAGCAAGCCCGCGCCGAGCTTGACCAGGCGGGAAATCCGCTCCGCCGGTTCCATGTCCTTGCCGAACCACGGCCCGATGCCCCACCCCAGAAGAATCACGCCGATCCACGGCAGCACCGGATAGGTCGTGCGCGCCCGGGTGAACTCGGTGATGTCGATAAACACCTTCTGATGCAGGATCGACCACGGCACATAGAACGGCGATTCCGGCCCGACGACGACGTTATCGAACAGGTTATGCCCGGCGACGATGACCAGCCCCAGCACAATCAGCCAGCTGCGTTTGAAGTGCAGCAACCCGGCGAGCACGATCATGCAGATACCGATGCACCAGATCACCTGCAGCCACAGGGTCTTGGGCGGGAACTCGGCGTTCCAGGCGAAGCAGACAAAGGTGATCTCCAGAAACACCAGAAAGAACCCGCGCTTGAGCAGGAACACCGAGGTTTCGCTGGCGGTGTGTTTCTGGCTGTAGAGCCAGGCTGACAGGCCAGTGAGGAAGATGAACACCGGCGCGCAGATTTCGCTGAGCATGCGGGTGAAGTACAGGTCCGGCGTGACGCTCAAGGCGTCGATCGGGTCGGTGACCTGACGGTGCAGCAGAAAGGTTTCGCGCACGTGGTCGATCAGCATCAACAGCATGACAAAACCGCGCAGGGCATCGATCGCCAGCATCCGGGTGTTGGCTTTTACCGCGGGGGTGGCCAGCGCAGCGGAAACACTTCCCGCCTGCCCGGCCAATCCTGAAGATTGGGACATAGTGGTGACTCCTGTGGGGACGATGGATCAGGCCTGTTTCTTCAACCGGGCGACTTCGGAGGCCGGCAGCTGCGACGGTGCCCGCGGCAATGGCGGCTTGCCCTGGGCCCGATAGAACGACAGCGTCGAGCTGAAGCTCTTGAGGTCGTACGGCTTGGTCTTGCCTTGCGGACCGACCCGTTCACCCGGCGTTCGGTCCTTGTATTCGACCGCCACCACATACGTGCCCTGCCAGGGCAACTCGAAGCTGACTTTGCCCGTCGCATCGGTGCGCTGGGTGAAGACTTCACCGGAACCGGTTTCCAGCATAACGTCCTGATCCGCCAGCGGTTTTTGCGAATAGTACACTTGGAACTGCGCTTTGTTGCCGTCGACGAGGCCGGTGGGCACGATGTCCAGGGTCAGTTCCGGGGTTCGGGCGCGCAAATCGCCGACCCAACGGGTCGCCGGCGTCCAGTGGGCCTTCAGGGTTTTATCCGCTTCGTGCAGGTCGAAGATCGGATAATGCGGGTCCTGAGCCAACAGGGAGTCATCACTCTTGGCCTGATGCGCCACCGCAAACGCCTGGCGTTGCAAGGTCAGATTCAATGGTTTCGAATTGTTGCCAATCGACCAACCCTTGAGTTGCTGGAACCGGTCCATCCCGCCCGGTGTGACTTCCAGGATGTTCTTGTCATATTCGCCGTAGTACAACGCCAAGGGTTGCCCCGGTGGCTGTTCGTACCAGATCTGATGCGCTTCGCTGCTGCCCGCCAGCAGGAACGCGCCGTAACCCAACAGTGCTTTTGCGTTGCTCATTCGCATTTTTTTGGCTCCGATTGGTGTTATTCAGCGATTCGCTAACGCCGCCTCGAAATCAGCGACTCAACAAACCGCACCCCTCTCTCTGTACGCATTACAGCGCAGAGACTTTTGCGCTTTGTTGCGAATTCATGACTCAAGGGGTACCTGGACACTGTTTTGAGGGCTCGAAACAGCTATTTATGCGGCTTGCGCCAGGATGAGGCGGGTAGACGGGATCTAGCGGGGGAATGTCCAAACGCGGTGCATTGAAGAATTCGCAGCACGCACGCTCTGTAGCAGCTGGCGAAGCCTGCGTTCGGCTGCGAAGCAGTCGTAAAATCAGAAAATGCGGTCTTTCAGGCACACCGGCAAACCGTATTTGCGACTGCTTCGCAGCCGAACGCAACCGAACGCAGGCTGCTACAGGAGTGATGGGGGGGCTTCAGTGCCGCAACAACTTGCGCAACGGCACGCCGTCCTTGAGCACGGGGGATTTGATGACGATGTAACTGAAGTACTTCGAGATGCCAATATTCTTGTCCAGCAGGCTTTCGATCACTTCCTGGTAATGCTGAATGCTGCGGGTCATGAAGCGCACCAGGTAATCGTAGCCACCGCTGATCAAATGGCACTCGAGCACTTCATCCACCAGGCGGATGTTGGACTCGAACTTGGCGAAGTCTTCGCGCTTGTGGTCGCTGAGGGTGATCTCGGTGAAGACCGTCACCGAATCAGTGATTTTCGCCAGGTTCAGGTGCGCCTTGTAGCTGGAAATATACCCGGCCGATTCCAGCCGCTTGACCCGTTGCAGGCAGGGGCTGGCTGATAATCCCACGGCATCGGCGAGGCTGACGTTGGTCATGCGCCCGTCCTTTTGCAGCTCAACCAAAATGCTGATGTCGATCCGGTCCAGTTTGACTAAACCTTCCATTACGTACCTCTTGACTGCCGTTTGTAAGACAATCTTCTAGCAAAATCAGCGCCGTAAAGACAGCTGATGCTGAGCCACCAGATCCGCCATGCTGTTGATGCAGTAATCCGCCGCGCACGGTGTCGGGGGTTTGACCCGGCCGCGGCAGATCAGGCACACATCGCGACTCGCCTGACCACTGGCGGAAGGCCGGGTCACTTGCAGGATGTCGCCGGGCTTGAACCCGTTGTCCTGCAGCCATTGCGTGTCTTGCAAAGGGTCACTGGCCAGGGAGATAAAGTCATCGGGCATGATCCCCAGGCGCTCGCAGAGCAACCCGCGATCCTCGGCATCCCGATCACCCTGCACCAGCAGGCGATAGAACTTGCGCAGGTACAACATCGCTCCCGGCGCGTCCTCGAACAGCGACCATCCAGCCACCGAACGGGCGAAGCTCATGCCCTCCTCCCAACTGGCTTTCAGACCCCAGCGCTCGGCCAACTGGCGATGGGCGAAACACAGCAGTCCACTGAAGCCTAGCTCACCGAAGCGCGGGTACAGCGCACGCACCACTTCGCCGTACTCGGCCAGCACCTGTTCCTTGTCCGGGTGCCCGCCCCGGTTGTCGAGCAACGGTTGCAACGCCGCCCAGACGCCCGAGTCGCGGTCGACCAGGACTGCATCGCAATCGATGAGCAGCGCTCGGTAATCAGTCAGCCCCATGGTGTGCAAAGCCTCCAATGATGCATTCCATCCATCCATGCTCCATAAAGGCTCACGGGCACTGCCTTGCAGCAGCGCCCCGAGCCGGCTGGAGCTCAGTTCAAGACCCGTGCCAAAGCCGCTTCGAGAATCTGCAGCGCTTCATCGACCTGTGCTTCGGTGGTCACCAACGGCGCGAGGAAGCGCAGCACGTTGCGGTACACGCCGCACTTGATCACCAGCAAACCACCCTTGCGCGCTTCATCGATCAGCCGCTGGTTCAGGTCCGCGTCCGGGGTGCGGGCCTCGTCGTTCTTGATCAGCTCGATGGCGAGCATGAACCCGGTACCGCGCACGTCGCCGATTTGCGGGTGACGGGTTTGCAAGCGCAGCAGTCCTTGACGCAGGCGCTCGCCCAACGCTTCGCCGCGCGCCAGCAGTTGTTCTTCTTCAAAGGCATCGATTACCGCCAGTGCCGCCGCGCAAGACAAGGCGTTGCCGCCATAGGTGCCACCGAGGCCGCCGGGCAACGGCGCGTCCATGATCGCGGCTTTGCCGACCACACCCGACAGCGGCAAGCCACCGGCCAGGCTCTTGGCGACGGTTACCAGGTCAGGCTGGATGCCGGCGTGCTGGAAACCGAACCACGTGCCGGTACGGCCGAAACCGGTCTGGATTTCATCGAGGATCAGCACGATGCCGTGTTTTTCGGTCAGCGCCCGCAGCCCCTTGAGGAACTCCACAGGCGCCGAAAGGAAACCGCCGTCCCCCTGCACCGGCTCGATGATGATCGCGGCGACCCGCTCTGGCGCAACCTGAGTGGCGAGCAGTTCGTCCAGTGCCTTGAGCGCCATGTCGCTGGTGACCCCGCGATAAGCATTCGGATACGGCGTGTGAAACACCTCCGGTGCGAACGGCCCGAAGTTCTGTTTGTACGGCTGGCTCATGCCGGTCAGTGTGGTGCCGAGCAAGGTCCGTCCGTGGAAGCCGCCGCGGAAAGCGATCACCGCCGAACGATTGGTGTGCGCCCGGGCGATCTTCACCGCGTTTTCCACAGCCTCGGCGCCGGAAGTGAAGAACGCCGCTTTATAGGGGTCTTTACCACCGATCATTTCGCACAGGCGCTGGGCCAGATCCAGATAAGGTTGATAGGCGACTACCTGGAAGCAGGCATGGGAGACCTTTTGCAGTTGCGCCTGCACCGCCGCGACCACTTTGGGGTGGTTGTGGCCGATGTTCAGCACACCGATGCCGCCGACGAAATCCAGGTAACGCTTGCCGTCCACGTCCCACAATTCGGCGCCTTGGGCGCGATCGATCACCAACGGGTGAGCGGTAACCAGGCCACGCGGCACGAATTGATCGCGCTGACGGAGCAAAAGAGGGGTGTCGTCGACTTTGCTATTCATGGCATTTCCCATCGTGAGTCCGGCAACCGGAAGGTGGTTGCGATGGTGTTCAGGTTAAGGCTTGGGCGAAACGAACTACGCCGAACTTGGCCCCTGAGAAATTCGGATCGACTGTTTTCACCCTGCCAAACGGCAGATTCCTTTTGCCCGCCGAATCTGCCGCCACTTCGCCGATACAACATGGCGCAAGCCGTTTAACCCGGCCCTTTCGACAGATCCTGCGCTGGCGTTGGGCGATGATGAGAGCACCTTCATTTATCAGGAATTGCCCATGGCCCTGCTTTATAAAGCTGACCCTGTGCGCGGCGAACAGTGGCAAGCGCTGTTCGCCGAACACGCCCCCGATATCGAATGGCGCGCCTGGCCGGACATTGGCGATCCGTCGCAGATTGAATATCTGGCGGCGTGGCAGGCGCCCGACGATCTGGAGGCTTTGCTGCCGAATCTGAAAGTGCTGTTTGCGCTGTCCGCCGGGGTTGATCAACTGGATCTCAGCCGTTTGCCTGAAAGTTTGCCGGTGGTGCGTTTGCTCGATCCGGGCATCACCCGCGGCATGTGCGAATACGCCAGTTTTGCCGTGCTGAGCCTGCATCGCGACATGCTGCGTTATCGGCAGCAGCAGATGGCGCGGTGTTGGCAGGCACATCTGCTGCAACCGGCGAGCAAGCGTCGAGTGGGTGTGATGGGACTGGGTGCGCAGGCGCAGCAGATTCTGGCGACATTGCAACCGTTGGGGTTTGCGTTGAAGGGTTGGGCGCGCAGTGCGCATCAGGTGCCTGGCGTGGATTGCTTTGCCGGTCGGGAGCAACTGCCGGCGTTTCTCAGCCAGTGCGATATTTTGTTGTGCGTGTTGCCGCTGACTGAACAGACCCAGGGGATTCTTGATCGGGAGCTGTTTCGCCAACTGCCACAGGGTGCGGCGCTGATTAACATGGGTCGTGGCGGGCATCTGGTGGAGAGTGATCTGCTGGAGGCGCTGGAGAGCGGGCAACTCAGTGGCGCGGTGCTGGATGTGCTGCAGGAAGAACCGGCACCGGCGGATCATCCGTTTTGGGGACATCCGCAGATTCTGCTGACACCGCATATTGCCGCGATGACTCAGCCGGAGAGTGCGTTTGGGGTGTTGTTGGAGAATATTCGGCGGTTTGGGCGGGGGGAGCCGATGGTGGGCCAGATCGACCGCACTCAGGGCTACTGAACATACCTCGCGCCTACAGGTAGATCGTTCCCACGCTCCGCGTGGGAATGCCTCTTCGGACGCTCCGCGTTCGGCTCTTGATGGGAAGCTGAGCGTCCCAGGCTGCATTCCCACGCGGAGCGTGGGAACGATCATTCGCTCTAGAGAATGTCCGCGATGGCTTTACCAACATCCTGCGTCGAGCCCTTCCCGCCCAGATCCGGCGTGATCGGCCCGTCCGCAATCACCCGCTCAATCGCCTGCAAAATCCCGTCATGCGCTGCGCGATAGCGCTCGTCGCCATTGCCCAGGAAGTCGAGCATCAACGCCCCGGACCAGATCATCGCAATCGGATTGGCGATGTTCTGCCCGTAAATATCCGGCGCCGAGCCATGTACGGGCTCAAACAACGAAGGAAAGCGCCGCTCCGGATCAAGGTTGGCCGAAGGCGCAATGCCAATGGTCCCGGCACACGCCGGCCCGAGGTCGGAGAGGATGTCGCCAAACAGGTTCGACGCCACCACCACATCAAACCGATCGGGTTGCAGCACAAAGCGCGCGCACAGAATGTCGATGTGCTGCTTGTCCCAGGTGATCTCCGGGTACTTCGCCGCCATCAATGCCGTGCGTTCGTCCCAGTACGGCATGCTGATGGAGATCCCGTTGGACTTGGTCGCCGCCGTCAGGCGTTTGCGCGGGCGGGTCTGGGCCAGTTCGAAGGCGAACTTGAGAATCCGGTCGACGCCACGGCGGGTGAACACCGATTCTTGCAGCACAAACTCATGCTCGGTGCCTTCGAACATCTTGCCGCCGACCGAGGAGTACTCGCCCTCGGTGTTCTCGCGAATCACCACGAAATCGATGTCCCCCGGTTTGCGTCCGGCCAACGGGCACGGCACACCCGGAAACAGCCGCACCGGGCGGATGTTCACGTACTGGTCGAAGTCGCGGCGAAACTTCAGCAGCGAACCCCACAGGGAAATGTGGTCCGGCACCTTGTCCGGCCAGCCCACGGCGCCGAAGTAGATCGCATCAAAACCCTTGAGCTGTTCGAACCAGTCGTCGGGCATCATCTGCCCGTGTTCCAGGTAGTAATCGCAGTGCGCCCAGTCGAGCACTTCGATGCTCAAATCGAGCTGCCATTTCTTCGCCGCCTGCTCCAGCACGCGCAAGCCTTCCGGCAGCACCTCCTTGCCGATGCCATCGCCGGCAATCGCGGCGATTCTGAATGTCTTGCTCATCAATCGTGCCTCCCCAGTGTCTGTGAATTACAGCCCGCCAATGTGGAAGGCTTTGACTTCAAGGTATTCGTCGAGGCCGTACTTGCTGCCTTCGCGGCCCAGGCCCGATTGCTTGATGCCACCGAACGGCGCGACTTCCATGGAAATGATCCCGGTGTTGAGGCCGACCATGCCGAACTCCAATGCCTCGCCAAAACGCCATGAACGGCGCAGATCCTGAGTGAAATAGTAGGCGCCCAAGCCATAAGGCGTGGCATTGGCCAGCGCGAGGGCTTCGGCTTCATCGGTAAAACGCATCAGTGGCGCGACCGGGCCGAAAGTTTCTTCGTTGGCCAACAGCATGCCGGCGTGGGTATCGCCGAGGACCGTGGGCTGCACGAACTGGTTGTCGCCTTCGGGAATGCCGCCGCAAAGCAGTGTCGCGCCCTGGCTCAGGGCATCGTCGATGTGCCGGGCGACTTTGCTCACCGCAGCGGGGTTGATCAGCGGGCCAATGGTAATGTCGGCGTCGAGGCCGTTGCCGACCTTGAGTTTGCCGACCTCCTCCACCAGCCGTTGGGCGAAGCGTTCATAGATGCCGTCCTGCACCAGAATGCGGTTGGCGCAGACGCAGGTCTGGCCGGCGTTGCGAAACTTGCTGAGCATGATCCCGGCCACGGCCTGCTCCAGGTCCGCGTCGTCGAACACAATAAACGGCGCATTACCGCCCAGTTCCAGGCTCAAGCGCTTGATGTGCTCGGCGCTTTGGCGCATCAACAAGCGGCCCACGGCGGTGGAACCGGTGAAGGAAATCTTGCGCACCGTCGGGTTGCCGGTCAGCTCTTCACCGATGCCGGCGGGCATGCCGGTTACCACGTTGAAGACTCCGGCCGGAATGCCGACCCGTTCAGCCAGTACCGCCAACGCGAGGGCCGACAGCGGCGTCAGGTCAGAGGGTTTGACGATGATCGGGCAACCCGCCGCCAATGCCGGCGCGCATTTGCGGGTGATCATTGCGTTGGGGAAATTCCACGGGGTGATCGCGGCGCAGACACCCACTGGTTGTTTGAGCGTCAGCAATCGGCGGTCGCCGCTGGGGGCCGGCATGGTTTCGCCGTAGACCCGCCGGGCTTCCTCGGCGAACCATTTGACGAAACCGGCGCCGTAGCGGATTTCGCCCTTGGCTTCGTTCAGCGGTTTGCCCTGTTCGCAGGTCATGATCAGTGCCAGGTCGTCAAGGTTGTCGATCATGGCCTGATACCAACGCTCCAGCAGCGCCGCTCGTTCCGCCGCCGGACGTGCGCGCCAGGCTGGCCAGGCTTTATCGGCAGCCTCAATGGCACGCCGGGTTTCCGTGCCTTGCATGGCGGGGACGCGGGCGAGTAACTGGCCGCTGGCCGGGTCGATGACGTCCAGGGTCGCGGCGCTGTCAGCGCCGATCCACTGCCCGTCCACATACGCGAGTTCTGCCAGAAGGCTGGGGTCTTTCAAACGATTCTTGAGCATGGTCGAGTCCTGATCCGAGACATGCTCAAGTCTAGGGAGGTGTGGCGGATGAGGATGCTGAAAGCGATTTGAGGACAGTGTCGGATGCTGAAATTGGCGGTGGAACGGCAGATGATCGTTCCCACACTCTGCGTGGGAATGCAGCCAGGGACGCTCCGCGTCCCATTCAGAGCCGAACGCGGAGCGTCCGTTGAGGCATTCCCACGCGGAGCGTGGGAACGATCATCTCTACAACTTCAGGGAACCGAGCAAACCTTCAAGAAACCGCTCCCCGGCCTCCATCTGGCTGATCTCGATAAACTCGTCCGGCTTGTGCGCCTGTTCAATCGAGCCCGGGCCGCAAACGACCACCGGCACATCCAGACGCTGCTTGAACAACCCGCCCTCGGTGCCGAACGAGACCTTGGCCGTGCCGGTATCCGGCGCGGCGAAGTTCTTCAGAAAGCGCACCGCTTCAACACTCGGATGCGTATCGAGGCCGGGGTAAACGTTGATGGTTTCAATCTCGATCGCCGCCACGCTCGACAACAACCGCGCCTCGCGCACGATCAGTTCGGCGCGTTCCTGCATCTGCTCCAGGAACTGATCCAGATTGTCCGCCGGCAGGTTGCGCACTTCGAAATCCAGGGTGCAGAGGTTCGGCACAATATTCAGTGCGCGGCCGCCGCCAATCTGCCCGACGTGCACGGTGCTGTAAGGCACGTCGTAGTCGGCATCCTGGGCGCCCTGCTCTTGCAGTTGCTGCTGGCTCTGCCGCAGCGCGGCGATGAAGTCACACGCGACGTGAATCGCATTGACCGAACGCGGTGCCAACGAAGAATGCGCCTCCAGCCCCCGGCAGTAGGTGCGATAGGAGCCCTTGCCTTTGTGCCCCAACACAAACTGCATGTTGGTCGGCTCACCGATCAGGCACAAAAACGGCCGCACTGGCGTCAGGTGCAATACGTCGAGCAAGCGGCGCACGCCGACACAACCGGTTTCTTCGTCATGGGACAACGCCAATTGCAACGGTCGACTCAGGGAGTGGTCAGCGGCGTCGAGCATGGCGTCAATGGCCAGGGCGATGAAGCCCTTCATGTCGCAACTGCCGCGCCCGTAGATCTTGCCATCCTGCACCGTCGCCTGGAACGGCGGCACGGTCCAGGCCTGCCCCGCCGCCGGCACCACGTCGGTGTGGCCGGACAGCAGAATTCCCGGCAGCTCTTTCGGGCCGGTGCTGGCGAACAGGTTGGCTTTCTTGCCGGTTTCATCCTTGACGATCAGCGACTCGATGCCCTTGCTCAGCAGCAGGTCGCGCACGTAGTCGATCAGGGCCATGTTCGACTCCGAAGAGACGGTGTCGAAGGCCATCAGGCGTTTGAGAATGTCCAGTACACGGGGTTTCATGAGGCCTTGCTCCGTTGCTCGGCTAAATGGGCGAACCGGCGAATGGAGAACGGCTCAATCGAAGTGCTGGTGCTGCCGGTGCTGATCAGTTCGGCCATCACATCGCCGACACCAGGGCCGAGCTGGAAGCCATGACCGCAGAAGCCGAACGCATAGAACAAGCCATCGACCGTACCGCTTGGCCCCATGATCGGCAAGGAATCCGGCAGATAACCTTCGATGCCACTCCACACGCGGATGATGTTGAGGTTGCCGACACCCGGCAGCAGACGGCGCATTTGATCCATCTGATTAAGGATGCTGCGCGGCTCGACATAGGCCCGGCGATTGAGCATGTCCGGTTTACTGCGATAGCCACCGCCGATGACGATGTTGCCTCGGGGGATCTGGCGGAAGTAGATCACTTCTTCGGGAATCTTGGTGTAGACGCCGATTACCGTGGGCAAGGCGTAGGGCACGGGTTCGGTCACGGCCATTTGCGGGCCGTGGGTGTCCAGGGGCACCGGTTCGCCGAATTGTTGGGACAGCTTCTGCCCCCAGGCTCCAGCGGTAATCAATAGTTGTGCGGCGCTGAACTGGCGACCGTCGGTGGTGGTGACGCTGAACTCGCCACCGACCTTCTGCACTTCGGCGACTTCGGTCTGTTCTTCGATCTGCGCGCCGATACGCCGGGCCGCGCGGGCAAATGCCGGGGCGGCCAGACGCGGGTTGGCGTGGCCATCGTGAGGCGCGTAAGAGCCGCCCTTCACATCCGGCCCAAGGAATGGGAAACGCTCATGCAGCTCGGCACCGCGATAAATCTTCAGGTCCAGTTGCGCGGCTTCGGGTGCCGCGGCATAGGCCTCAAGCTCAGCAATTTCGTCCTCGCGATAACACACACGCATATGCCCGCTGGCGATGAATTCCAGATCATCGTCGATCAACTCCGGCAAGCGTTTCCACAACGCCCAGGAGCGATTCGCCAGTTCCAGTTGCCCGAGATAACGCCCCTGACGCCGGACGTTGCCGAAGTTCACGCCGCTGGCGTACTGACCGATCTGGTCACGCTCCAGCAGGATCACCGACTGCCCGCGCTTGCGCAGGAAAAACGCCGCCGCCGAGCCCATCAGGCCGCCGCCGACAATCAGCACATCGGCTTTCTGTACGGTCATGGCGACACCTCCTCGGTGAGCATCGAAAGCGGTTTGACCGGCGCCTGTCCGCGTTGGCGGCCAACCTGTTGCACGCTGACGCCCGCCGCTGCGGCGATCACCTCAGCGCCAGCCTGGGAGCAATAACGCCCCTGACAGCGACCCATGCCAACCCGGCTGAAGGCCTTGGCCCGGTTGACTTCGCAGGCGCCCTTTTCGCTGACGACCGCACGTAATTCACCGGCGCTGATCATCTCGCAGCGGCACACGATGGCGGTATCGGGCAAGGCTTTGGCTTGTTCGGCAGGCCAAGGGAACGCCTGGGCCAGGCCGAGGCGAAACTGGTCCATGACCGCCAATGCTTGACGTGTTTCGTCGCGCAATCCGGCGTTCACTGGTTTCTGCAGGTCTTCCAGCAGCGCCATGGCCACCAGGCGACCGGCGTGTTCGGCGGCGTCCGCGCCGCGAATCTTCGAGCCATCACCGGCGGCATACACGCCGCTGACTGAAGTCCGGCCTTCCTCATCCACCGCCAGCCACCATTGGCCGGACGCCTCGTCGAAGCGCATGCGGCAACCGGCCAGATCCGCCAATTGGGTTTCCGGGCGCAGGTGATAACCCAGGGCCACGGCATCGCAATCCACATTTATAGTCTCGCCACGCGCCGTCAATGCCCGCACACCACTGACACCGTTGGCCGCGTCTCCCTTCACTTGCAGCGGTTTAATGCCGAGGTGCACCGGGATCTTCGCCCGATACAACTGCGCCAACAGTTTCATTCCGGTGAACAGCAATCCGGGTCGCGCCAGCAATTTAGGCAAGGCACCGATGCGCTTGCTGAACGGCGAGGTGTCGAGCACCGCCGCCACCTTCGCGCCCGCCTTCACGTATTGACTGGCGACCAGATACAACAACGGCCCGCTGCCCATAAACACGACGCTGTGACCAATGGAAACCGCCTGGGACTTGAGCGCAATCTGCGCCCCGCCGAGGCTGTAGGTCCCCGCCAGTTGCCAGCCTTCAATCGGCATCAAGCGGTCGGTGGCGCCGGTGCAGAGGATCAGCGCGTCGTAATCCACCGTCGTGTGCTTGCCTTGTGTGACACAGCACAACTGTCCCGGCGTCAGGTTCCACACCAGGGTGTCGGGGCGGTAATCAATCGAGCCGCGCAAGCGATCGAAACTCAGGTGCAGGTCTTTAGCCTTGGCGGCTTCGGTTCCATAAAGCGTGGCGTAATTACGGGTAAACCCTTCCGGCTGCCGCCGATAGATCTGCCCGCCATCCCGGCGATTTTCATCGATCAGAATCGGTTTGAAACCCGCCGCCAGCAACGTCTCGGCACAGCGAATACCCGCCGGCCCGGCGCCGACAATAACTATCCGTGCAGTGGCCATGTCGCCTCCGGTTGTGTGGTGACGATGTCCAGCCCTTCACGGACTTCATTGGAACAGGCACGCAGACGCTCGCCGCTGCGGGTCCAGACCCAGCAATCCTGGCAGGCACCCATCAGGCAGAAACCAGCGCGACGGCCCGAATCGAATTCCGACTGGCGCAACGCGTTGCCCTGAGTCAGCAACGCCACCATCAAGGTGTCGCCCTGCAACGCCTCGATGGCCGTGCCGTCCACCTGCAAACTGACGGTCGGCCGGCCCTGCTCGGCCAGCCTCACAAAACGCCCCTTCATGCATAGGCTCCCTGGGTCATGGTGATCAGATCCTGCTGGGTTTTCAGCAACTCGGCGCTGTCGTGGTGGCAGAGGATTTCACTGCCGCCGTCGATGATCCGGCGGCTCGGCGCGGTGCGATTGCACAAGCCATCGACCCGCACCGGACAGCGACTGAGAAAAGTACAGAGTTCCGGCACGTTCGCTTTGGGACCAATCGGCGGTAGCTCACCGCAGGTGGTGCCGCAGTTTTCCAACCAGCCTTGGCGCAACTCCGGCACCGAATGGATCAACAGGTCGGTGTACGGATGGAACGGTGCCTGGGCAAACGACTGCCGAGTGCCGGCCTGGATCTTGTGGCCGCTGTACATCACCACAATGTCATCGCACAGCGCCCGAACGGTGGAGATGTCGTGGCTGATAAACAGGTAGGAAACCCCCAGTTCCTGGCGCAGGTCGCGCAGCAATTCGAGAATCGCCGCACCGACCACCGTGTCCAGCGCCGAGGTCACTTCATCGCAGAGGATAAGATCCGGTTTGGCCGCCAAGGCACGGGCCAGGTTGACCCGTTGTTTTTGCCCGCCGGACAGTTCATTCGGGCGTCGTTCGGCCATGGTCCGCGGCAGGCGCACCAGGTCCAGCAACTCGCCGATACGCTCTCGCAACGCCGCGCCCTTGAGGCCGAAATACATCTTTAGTGGCCGGCTGAGAATGGTGCTGACGCTGTGCATCGGGTTCAGTGCCGTGTCGGCATTCTGGAACACCATCTGGATGCGGCGGAACTGTTCGTCGGTGCGCTCCGAGAGGCTGCCGCCCAAGGGTTGACCGTCGAAGGTCAGCCCGCCCAACGCCGGGGTCAGCAACCCCGCCACCACCCGCGCCAAGGTCGATTTTCCGGAACCCGACTCACCGATCACGCCGATGGCCTGGCCCCGGCGCACGGTCAGGTCGATGTCCTCCAGCACGCGGATCGCCGGCATGCCTTGCATGTTCTTGTTGCCGTAACCGGCCGTCAGGCCCTGGATCGTCAGCAACGGCGTCTCTTCCGCCACGCCGCACGGAGGGCGAATGGTCGTGTCGGGCCGCGCCGCTGCCAACAGGCTTCGGGTGTATTCGTGGGCCGGACCTTTGAGCAGCGGCGCGGTGGCGCTCTGTTCAAAGATCTGGCCACCATTGAGCACGACGATTTGATCGGCCATTTGTGCGACGACCGCCAAGTCGTGGGACACGTAGACCGCCGTCGCCCCACGTTCACGGACCACGCGTTTGAAGGCTCTCAACACATCAATCTGAGTAGTCACGTCGAGGGCAGTAGTCGGTTCGTCGAGCACCACCAGCAACGGATCGCTGATCAGCGCCATGGCCGCCATCACCCGTTGCAGTTGCCCGCCCGAGACCTGATGCGGGTAGCGCTGGCCAATGCGATCGGGATCCGGCAATGCCAGGTCGCGGAACAGTTCGATGGCTTTGGCTTCAAGCACCGCACGGCTGCCGAGGCCATGAATCAATGCGCCCTCCACCACTTGGTCGATCAACTTCTTCGCCGGGTTGAACGCCGCCGCCGCGCTTTGCGCGATGTACGACACCCGGTTGCCGCGCAGGCCCTGCAATTCCTTTTCGCTAAGTGCGAGCATGTCGTGCTCGCCGACCTGCACCACCCCGCCGGACAACCGGCAACCGCGCCGCGCATAACCCAGCAGCGCCAGGGCGATGGTGGTCTTGCCAGAGCCCGACTCACCGATCAACGCCAGCACTTCACCTTTTTCCAGGGCGAAGCTCACGCCCTTGACGATTTCCACCTCGCCGCGCTCGCCACAGGCGACCACGCGCAGGTCTTCGACTCGAATCAATTCACTCATCTCAATGACCTCCCGTACGGCGACTACGTCGGGACGACAGTCTGTCGATAAACAGATTCACGCCAATCGTCAGCGTGCCGATAGCCAGCGCCGGAATCACGATGGCCGGCGCGCCCTGATTGAGGCCGCCGATGTTTTCCCGGACCAAGGAGCCGAGGTCGGCGTCCGGCGGTTGCACGCCGAGGCCGAGGAAACTCATGCCGCTGAGCAGCAAGACGATGAAGCCAAAGCGCAGGCCCAGGTCGGTCAGCACCGGGTTAAGCATGTTCGGCAGGATTTCCACGCAGGCGATGTACAAGCGGCGTTCGCCACGGGTACGGGCGACTTGCACGTATTCCAGGGCTTCGATGTTCACCGCCATGCTGCGGGCAATGCGGAACGCGCCGGGGGTGAAGCTCAGCACCGCCGTGCAAATCAGCAAGGTCACCGAAGAGCCGAAAGCCGAGACCATGATCAGCGCCAGCATCTTGCTCGGGATCGAGATAAACGCATCCATCAAGCGACTGATCACTTCGTCGAGCCACTTCGGCGACACCACTGAAAGCAGCGCACAACTGGTGCCCAAACCACTGGCCAATACCGCCGCGATCAACGCCAGGCCGACAGTAAATTTCGCGCCGACCAGAACGCGGCTGAGCATGTCGCGGCCCAGGTAATCGGTGCCAAACGGGTACACGGCACTGATGCTGTCGAAGACATTGTCGGAGACCACTTCCCCCACCGGGTGCGGCGCCAGCCATGGGCCGAAGATCGCCACCAGCAACCAGATCACGCACATCGCAGCCCCGATCAGACCCAGCCACGCCGGGCCATGGGACACCTTGCCAACCGACAGGTCGGGGGTCGCAGGCGTCGATTTCACAATGAGATTGTTCATTGGTTTCTCAGCCTCGGATTGGACAGAATCGCGCACAGGTCGGCAATCAGCACCAACCCCAGGTACGCCGTACAAAACAACATGGTGCAGGCCTGGACCAGCGCCATGTCGCGGTTAGTCACGGCATCGACCATCAGGCTGGCGATGCCGGGATAGTTGAAGATCGTCTCGACAATCACCACCCCGCCCAGCAGGTACGACAGGCTCAGGGCGATGGCATTGGCAATCGGCCCGATCGCATTGGGCAAGGCATGGCGCAGCACGATGCGCATCGGGCTGACGCCTTTGAGCCGGGCCATTTCCACGTAGGGGCTGTCGAGTTGATCGATGACGGCGGCGCGGGTCATCCGGGCCATTTGCGCGACGATCACGCAGCACAGGGTCATCACCGGCAAGGCGTAAGTGCGCATGAATTGCCACGGTGAAGTGATGTCGCTGGCGTAGGACAGCGCCGATAACCAGCCCAGGTTCACCGCGAAAATCAGCACCGCCAGGGTCGCCACCAGAAACTCCGGGACGGCGACCATGGCCAGGGTGAAGAAGCTCAGGAAGCTGTCGATACGCCCGCCACGGCCCATCGCCGAACCAATGCCGAGGATCAACGCCACCGGCACCGACACCAGCGCCGTGGCGGCCGCCAGCATCAGGGTGTTCGGCACCCGGCCCGCCATCAACTCGGTGACCGGCATCGCGTTGGACACCGACAGGCCCATGTCGCCGCTGAGCAGGTTCATCAACCAGTGCAGGTAACGCAGCACACCGGGCTGGTCGAGCCCCAGTTTCAGGCGCAGTGCCGCCACCTGTTCCGGTGTGGCGAACTGCCCGAGGGATTGTTGCGCCGCGTCCCCCGGCAATACCGCCGTGATCGCAAACACGACCATGGACACGATCAACAAAGTCACGATCGCGGCGCCCAGGCGCCTACCGATCAACCACAGTGTGTTGCTATTCATCGCCTACCCTCCTGCACTGTCCCTGACGTACTGCGAAACCACCCATCAAGCATCCAGCCAGACCTGTTCGGCGAACATGTAGCCCATGAACCCGCCCAGCGGGTTGCTGCCGTAGCCTTTGATGCGCTGGTCGACGCCGTCGATGTTGCTGATGAACACCGGCACGCCGATGCCGCAGTGGTCATGCACCAGGGTTTGCATGTCCGCGTACATCTTGCTGCGCTTGGCGTCGTCGGTTTCACCGCGAGCGAGCATCAGCAACTGGTCGAACTGGTCGTTCTGCCAACCGGATTCATTCCACGGCGCCTTCGACTGGAAGAACTGCGAGAACATCACGTCGGCATTCGGTCGCGGGTTGATGTTGCCGAAGCTCAGCGGGTGCTTCATCCAGTGGTTGGACCAGTAGCCGTCGCTCGGCAAACGGTTGACGTCGAGCTTGAGCCCGGCCTGTTTCGCCGATTGCTGCAACAGCACGGCGATGTCCACCGATCCGGTTGCCGCAGGGGATGCGACCAGCGGCATGCTGATGCTTTCCATGCCAGCCTTCTTCAGCAGGAACTTGGCTTTTTCCGGGTCGTAGACGGTTTGCGGCAGGTCGGCGTTGTAGTAGCGCGAACCCGGGGCAATCGGATGGTCGTTACCGACCACGGCAAAGCCACGGAATACGGCGGATTTGATCTGTTCGCGGTCCAACAGGTGCTTCATGGCCTGGGTGAATTCCGCGCTTTTGCCCGGCATCTGATCCTGACGGATGATCAAGTCAGTGTAGTTGCCCGACGGCGCATCGACGACCCGGTGCTTGGCGCTGGCCTTGATCCGGGAGGTGGAACGCGGGTTGACCTCGTTGATCATGTGCACGTCGCCGGACAGCAGCGCGTTGACCCGCGATGCCTCGTCGCCAATCGCAATGAACTCGATCTCGTCGAGGTACGGCAGGCCCGGTTTCCAGTAGCCGGTGTTGCGCGCGGCAATCGAGCGCACGCCGGGTTTGAATTCCTTGACCTTGAACGGCCCGGTGCCGATGCCCTGGTTGAAGTCAGTGGTGCCTTCGGGAACGATCAACAGGTGCGACACGGCGAGGATCGATGGCAACTCGGCATTCGGCGCGCTGAGGCGGATCTGCACTTCGTTGGTGCCGGTGGCCTTGATCTCGGCGAACTGTTCCATCAACGGCATGACTTTGGAACCGGTCAGCGGGTCCTTGTGCCGTGACAGCGAGAACACCACGTCGGCAGCGCTCAGGGTCTTGCCGTTGTGAAAGGTCACGTCCTTGCGCAGGGTGATGGTCCACAGCGTGGCATCGGTGTTGTCGATGCGCTCGGCCAGTTCCAGTTGCGGCACCAGGTGCGTGTCGAAACGGGTCAGGCCGTTGTAGAACATGAAGTGGCGTACGTAATCGGTAGAGAGCGCGCCTTTGGCCGGGTCGAGCGTATCAGCGGTGGAACTGGACATGCCGGCGACACGAATGCGCCCGCCGGGTTTGCCTTTGCCCGGTGTTGCGGCTTCCTCGGCAAACAGCTTGCCAGCGGCGCCAAACAGGCTGCCGGCGCCCGCTGCTGCAACACCCGCCACACCGAGCATTTGCAGGGCGTTGCGGCGCGACATGCCACGATTGAGGCCTTCGAATACGCGCAGGCTGTCCTGGCCGGAAATCAGGGGTGAGTCGATCTTGTTGTCAGTCATATCAGTTGTACCTGTCGAGAAGGAGAAGGCTCCGGTTGTCCGGGGCGTTGAAACGCAAACGACGGTGACGCCACAACATCAACTCAATGCAAATAGTCCTGGAAGCGGTAATAAGCGCCCACGAACGGCAGGAACCACGGCTTGCCGAAATGCCCGGGAATCGCCGGCCAGTCGAGTTCGCGCCAAGGGTTGGCTTCGACGTTGCCGGCCATCACCTCGGCCATGACCTGGCCCATGTGCACCGACATCTGCACGCCGTGGCCGCTGTAGCCCATGGAGTGATAAACGCCGCCGTGCTGGCCGGCCCTTGGGAGTCGGTCGGAGGTCATGTCCACCAGGCCGCCCCAGCAGTAATCGATTTTCACGTTGGCCAATTGCGGGAACATCTGCACCATCGCCGCTTGCAGGACCTTGCCGCTTTTGGCGTCATTCACGCTGTCAGACATGGCAAACCGGGCACGGCCGCCGAACAGCAAACGGTTGTCCGGGGTCAGGCGGAAGTAGTTACCGATCATGCGGCTGGTGACGTACGCGCGGCGACCCGGCAGCAGTTGCTCAATCAACTCTTTCGAGAGCACTTCGGTGGCAATCACAAAACTGCCCACCGGCACGATCCGCCGCCGATACCAGCCCAAGCCGCCGTGCTGACACGCGCCGGTCGCCAGCAAGACTTGCCCGGCGTGCAACGAACCCTTGCTGGTGTTGACCTGATAACCGCCGGCCTGGGCTCTCCAGTCCAGCACCGACGTGCCTTGGTGGATCAGCGCACCGTGGCGTGCCGCAGCCTCGGCCAGTCCGACGCCGAAGCGCCCGACGTGCATTTGCACGCCGTTGCGCTGCAACAAACCGCCGTGAAACTGCGCCGAATTCACTTCGGCGCGGGTCTGTTCGGCGGACAGCAACTCGACCTCGGCATCGACTTCCTTGCGAATCAATTCGCAGGTGCGCGCCAGCCCTTCGTAGTGCATCGGCTTGGCGGCCAATTTGAGCTTGCCGTTGCGGATCAGGTCGCAGGCGATCTGTTCCTGTTCCACCAGCGACACCACGCTCTGCACCGCGCTTTCGTAGGCCTGATAATAGGCCCGCGCCTTGTCGGCACCGAGGCTGGCGCTGAGCCCGGCGTAATCCTGGGCCACCCCGGTGTTGCACTGGCCGCCGTTGCGCCCCGAGGCTTCGCCGATCACCCGCCCGGCTTCGAGCACCACCACACTGGCGCCCTTCAAGGCCAAGGCCCGGGCCGCCGCCAAACCGGTAAAACCGCCACCGACGATGGCCACGTCGACCTGCCCGGGCAACGCGCCGAGCTGGGCACCGGTGAAGGCCGGTGCGGTGTCGAGCCAGTAGGATTCACTGCCCATGTCCAACCCCTTATGCGGTGATGACTCAGAGACCGACCAGTGCCGCGAGCCCACCGATATCGGTGATCTGCTGGTAGCCGTAGAACGCGTTGCCCGGCACTTCATGGCCTCGGGCGACGAAGGCCTTGTTCTTGATCTTCATGTCGTGGGCCGGCATCAGGTCGTAACGGAAGCTGGAGGACACATGCAAGATGTCTTCCGGGCCGCAGTTGAGGTTGTCGAGCATGTACTCGAACGCGGCCAGGCGCGGCTTGTAGGCCTGGGCCTGCTCGGCGGTGAAGACCTTGTGGAACGGCGCGCCGAGCTTGTCGACGTTGGACATGATCTGGCTGTTGCTGGCGTTGGAGAAAATCACCAGGGGGATCTTGTCGGCGATTTTCGACAGGCCGGCCGGGACGTCCGGGTGCGGGCCCCAGGTCGGCACGGCGTCGTAATACAGCTGACCTTCGTCGCGGTATTCGATGCCCCAACGCTTGCAGGTCCGGGCCAGAGCGGTCTTGAGGATTTCGTCGTAAGGCATCCAGTCACCCATGACCTGGTCCAGGCGATAGGCCGAGAAATCCTTGACGAATTGGTCCATCTGCTCGGCAGGGACGCGATCAGCGAAAAGCTCGCGGGTCATCGTGCCCATGTGGAAATTGGTCAGCGTACCGTAGCAGTCGAACGTAATGAATTTGGGGCGAAGAAAGCTCATTGAGTGCGGTCCTGAAGTTCGTTGAGGTCATGGCGTGACTGGCATTCGCGTCGTGGGTAAGGCTCAGATGCAACGCTGCAGCACACCGTCATTACAACACCGTGAAATCAGCAGATGGCGTTAAAAGCGACCTCTGCTCGATACAAACCACCGTTTTGACCGCCCCCCTCAGCAGACTTTGCGGCCCGCTCCAGCCTTGGGCAAACCCCGTATTTGTGCGCTCTTATGGACCTTTATAGACCTGTGCGGCCCGCGTGTGCCGCGATTGGCCGCAGAAACTGCGCCGGGCGGAATGAAAACGGGCGCGTCCCTGAGGAAGCGCCCGTTTGGCTGAGATTGTCGAGCTTGCGTTCGCTTGTAGCAGCTGCCGAGGTACGAGGCTGCGTTCGGCTGCGAAGCAGTCGTAAAACCTGAGCACTCGGTGTAACTGAAACACCGCATCGCTTGAATTCACGACTGCTTCGCAGCCGAACGCAGCCTCGTGCCTCGGCAGCTGCTACAAGCGAACGCAGGCTCGGCAGCTGCTACAAGCGAACACAGGCTCGGCAGCTGCTACAAGCGAACACAGGCTCGGCAGCTGCTATGGGGTATCTATTGGAGGATATCGATCAAAACGCTCTTGAAGCGCAGGTTGGCTTCAAACGCTTCTCGCCCCAAATCCTTGCCGATCCCCGAGCGTTTGTAGCCACCGGTCGGCAGGATGTAGTCGTTACTGCGACCGTAACGGTTCACCCACACCGTCCCCGCTTCCAGCTTGCGCACCAGTCGCAAGGCGCGATTGATATCGGCGGTGTGCACGCCCGCGGCTAACCCGTAAGTGGCATGGGCGGCCAGGCTCAGGGCCTGTTCTTCGTCATCGAACGCCTGCACCGTCAGTACCGGGCCGAAGATTTCTTCGCAGACCGCCGGGTTCTGGTTGTCGAGGCCGGCCAGCAGCGTCGGTTGGTAATACGCACCGCCCAGTCCTTCGAACAATCCGCCACCGGTCAGCACTTCGGCCCCGGCCTGGCGCGAGCGCTGGACGATGCCGTCGATGCGATTGGCCTGGAGCCGGGAAATGATCGGCGACAGCGTGCTTTCAGGCGACCAGGTCGGCCCGGGGCGCAACTCCTCGAAGTACGCCTGCAAGTGCGCGATAAACGGCTCCATGATCGAGCGTTGGATCAACAATCGCGAACCGGACACGCAAACCTGCCCGGCATTCCCGGTAATGGCCAGCGCCACGGTGCGTGCGGTTTTCGCGATGTCCGGCACATCAGCGAACACCAGTTGCGGACTCTTGCCGCCGAGTTCCAGGGTCACCGGTTTCGGCCCCACCAACGCGCAGGTGGACATGATGCTCGACCCGGTCGCGGTGGAACCGGTAAAGGTCACCTTGCCCACGCGCGGGTGCCGGCACAAGGCGTCACCCGTGACGCGGCCATCGCCCTGCACCACGTTGAAAATCCCCGCTGGAATGCCGGCCTGAAACGCCAATTCGGCAAAACGCAGGCTGGAGAACGGCGTCAACTCCGAAGGCTTGAGCACCACGGCATTGCCGGCGGCCAAGGCCGGGGCGACTTTCCACGACGCCATGCTCAACGGGAAATTCCACGGTGCGATGGCCGCGATCACGCCGTAGGGTTCGGCGATCTGCATGCCCAGCCGATCAGTCTGGGTCGCCGCGACCTGGCCGCCGTGCTTGTCCGCCAGTTCGGCGAAAAAGCGAATGCCTTCGGCGACATAAGGAATATCCCAAGCGATCACATCTTTATGTGGGCGGGTCGAGCCGACGGCTTCCAACGGCGCAAGAATCTCCGCATCCGCTTCGATCAAATCAGCCCAACGGCGCATGACCCGCGCCCGCTCCCGGGGCGGACGGCTGGCCCAATCGCTGCGATTGAACGCCTGCCAGGCATTGTTGACCGCTTCATCCACCAGGTCGGCATCGGCGATCGGTAACTCGGCGTAGACCTGGCCATCCGACGGCCGCACGACCTCAAGTCCGGGTTGGGCATCGCGGTACTGGCCGCCGATAAAGTGAGCGCTGCGCACAGCGATAAGACGAGGATCGAAGCTATCCATGGAGCACTCCAAAATAGGGCTGGCGAGTCATTGATTCAGGCTTCCATCGTAGAAAAAAAGCCCAAGCATTTGCTGCCGACCTTGCCGTGCAATTAAGTAGTAAGTGTGGTCTTGTGGCCTTTGCCTCGCGGAATCTGCCGAATGTTCCGGGCCCTCTTGTCAGGCCTTCATGCAGATGGGATACAGGCTCCATCACGCCGGAAAACCGGCCGTTCGTGCACATTGTTCAACGGAGACTCGCCATGTCCGCCCCTTACCTTTATCGCCCGATGACCGCTGCCGATCTGCCGGCGGCCCATGCCTTGTCCGTGCAGTTGAAATGGCCGCATCGGCTGGACGACTGGGCGATGGTGCTGCGGCTCAGCGATGGCTTTGTCGCGCTGGATGGCGAGCGTCTGATCGGCACGGCGTTCACCTGCCCGCAAGGGGATTTCGCCACCATTGGCCTGGTGATTGTCAGCGACGATTATCAAGGCAAGGGCATCGGTCGCCAGTTGATGGAACAGGCACTGGATGCTTGCCAGAAACGCACGCCATTGTTGAACGCAACCCTCGCCGGTGCGCCGTTGTATGTCAGTCAGGGCTTTGTCGAGTTCGGACGGATTCAGCAGCGCCAAGGCCTGGTGCAAGCGCCCGATCCGGCGCCGCTGGCCGAGGGCGAAACCTGTCGCCCGCTGCGGGACGCCGATAAGGCGCGGGTGCTGGAACTGGCCAACACCAGCACCGGCATGGATCGACAAACCGTGCTCAACGACCTGTTCGATGTCATCGAGCACGCCGTGGTCATCGAGCGCGACGGCCAAGTGCACGGCTTCGCCATGCTGCGCCCCTACGGCCGAGGTCGCGGTGTCGGCCCGGTGGTCGCCGAAAACCTCGAACAGGCCCAACACCTGATCGCCGTGTTACTGGCCCTGGTGCCGGATACCTTCGTGCGTATCGACATTCCGGCGGACAGCGGCCTTAGCGACTGGCTGGAAACGGCCGGCCTCAAGCAGGTCGACACCGTCGCGCAGATGGCCCGTGGCACCCCGCCACAAGCGGCCGACGGCGTGCGCCAATTTGCCGTGGTCACCCAAGCCATCGGCTGATCGCTTGGCCCGATCAAACCTGCGTCACCCCACACCTTTATTTGCATGGAGCGTCACCCGTATGTCCCAACCCACTGTTCTGCTGTTGGCGCGCGCCGACGGCAGCCGCGTTGTCACGCCTTTCAAAACGCTGCCGTTGAGTGCTGCCGATCCGTTTATGGACCAGCGTCGGGTTGCCTGGACGGGTATTGACGGCGTGTCTGCCGGCATTGTCGAAACTGACGAAGTGTTTGCGATCGAGGATTTCCCGCACACCGAAGTGCTCGTGGTTCACGCCGGCCATGTGCGGCTGAACACCCCGGAGCAGACCCTGGAGCTGGGTGTGGGTGACAGCGCGGTGATCGGTCGCGGCACCACCCTGCGGATCGAAGCGCACGCCGGTACACAATGGGCCTTTTGTGCCATGACCACCGCCGTGCCGACGCCCGGCCTGACCCTGCTTGATCCTCTGGCGATGCTCTCGCCTTCGGCGGCACCGGAGCCGCAAATCCTGATCGGCCCGACGCCGCAATGCCGGTCACGCAATGCCTTTGAAGACGAGGCCACCGATCTGCGCGTCGGCGTCTGGGACTCCACGCCTTACGAACGCCATGGCCGTGCGCACAAGCTCAATGAGCTGATGCACTTGCTCGAAGGCAGCGTGACCTTGCTCGCGCCCGATGGCTCAAGCGTAACGGTCAACCCCGGTGACAGCGTGTTCGTGCCGCAAGGTGCGCCGTGCGCGTGGAAAAGCACGCGCTATGTGCGCAAGGTGTATGCGGTCAGATAGCGGTATGCGCCAGCAGGCACTGGACCAGGGCGTCGAAGACCACTTTGCAGCGCGGGCTGTTGCGCAGGTCTTCGTGCATGGTGACCCAGGCGTCCAGTTGGAAGGTCAGGTGCTCGGGTAATACCGGCACCAGACTCGCGTCACGCCTGGCCACGGCCGACTGGCAAAAACCGATGCCCGCGCCCGCGCGGATCAAGGCCAGTTGCGCCAGGTCGCTGTCGCAGCGCAGGGAAAAGCCTTCACGGCCCCAGCCTGGCACCCGTTTGCTGGCGGCGCGCAGGAACGGCGTCTCGGTGTCGAAGCCAATCACGGTGTGCCGAGCCAGATCCGCCGGCAGTGCCGGCGTGCCGAACTGCTGCAGGTAATCGGTCCGGGCATGAAGTCCGACCTTGACGTGGCCGACACTGCGCGCAATGAGTTGCTCCTGTTTCGGCGCGGTCATGCGCACGGCGATGTCGGCCTCACGTTGCAACAAATCCTGCACGCGGTTGGTGGCCACCAGCTCAATGGTGAGTTGTGGATGCGCCTGACGCAGTTGCGCCAGTGCGGGCGGCAGCACTTCCACAGCAATCACTTCACTGGCGGTAATGCGCACCGTGCCGCCGGTCGTTTGCCCCTGCCCGGCCATTGCCCGCTCCAGCGCCGCCGCGTTGCTGTGCATGGCCTCGGCGTAACTGCGCAAGGTCAACGCGGCTTCGGTCGGCATCAAGCCGGTTCTTGAGCGCGTGAATAACGTCTGTTTGAACGAAGCTTCCAGTTCGGCAATGTGCCGGCCCACCGTGGGTTGGGTAATGCCCAGCGCTCGCGCAGCCGCAGACAGTGAGCCGTGGGTCAGCACCGCCAGAAAGCTTCGATAGAGTTCCCAACCGATATTTTTAGTCATACATAAATGTATAGCTAGTGGTGGATATTCAGCAATTTCTTTGATCCCGCCTGCGGTACCAGAATAGATCTCGATTCGGGAGAACGTGATATGGCGCAGAAAGTTCTGGTACTGGGTGCAACGGGCGGCATCGGCGGTGAAGTGGCGCGGCAGTTGCGCGACGCGGGGTGGCAGGTCCAAGCGCTGCAACGCGGGCTCGCGCAAAGCAGCGAAACCCGTGACGGCATTCTCTATTTGCGTGGCGATGCACTGAATCGCGATGACGTGATGCGCGCCGCGCAGGGTTGCAGCGTGCTGATCCACGGGGTCAATCCCCCCGGCTATCTTCGCTGGAACGAGCTGGTGCTGCCGATGATCGACAACACCATCGCCGCCGCCCTGAAGGAAGGCGCCACGGTGGTGTTGCCCGGCACGGTCTACAACTTCGGCCCGGACGCCTTCCCCGTGTTGACCGAAGATTCCCCCCAGCATCCACTGACCCGCAAAGGCCAGATCCGCGTCCAGCTCGAACAACGCTTGCTCGCCGCAACGCAGCAAGGAGCGCGGGCGATTGTGCTGCGGGCAGGGGATTTCTTTGGTCCGCAGGCCGGCAACAGCTGGTTTTCCCAAGGGATGGTCAAGCCTGGGCAAGCGGTGAAACGCATCCATTTGCCGAGCGATCCTGGTGTTGGCCATCAGTGGTCGTATTTACCGGATGTGGCGCAAACCGTCGTGCAATTGCTCAATCATCGCGAGCAGTTGGCGCCCTTCTCTACCTTCCATATGGACGGGCATTGGGACGCTGATGGTACGCAGCTCGCTACCGCTGTAGCGCGTTGTGTCGATCGCCATGGCGGACAGGCAAAACTGCGCCCATTTCCGTGGTGGCTGGCGCGCTTGGTCTCGCCGTTCGTGACCACCCTGCGTGAACTGCTGGAGATGCGCTACCTGTGGCAACAATCGCTGCGCATGGACAACAGCCGTTTGCTCGCGGTGCTCGGGACCGAGCCGCACACGCCGCTGGAGCAAGCGGTCGAAACCACCCTGAAGGGTTTGGGCTGTCTTTCGCTGCCCAATCGTTGAAACTTTCAGCGATACTCGGCGCACCTCTCATAGGATTTGAAAGTGAGCGCCGAACCGATGAACAACAAAAAACACACACTGCTCTTCTGTGGACTGCTAGCCCTGCCCTGGGGCGTGCAGGCACAGGAAACACCGTCGCATCTCGATAGCGTCATCCAGCAAGGTGTGCTGACGGTGTGCACCACCGGGGACTACAAGCCCTACACCTACAAAACTGAAAACGGCGAATACGAAGGCATCGACATCGCGATGGCCCGCTCGCTGGCTGACAGCCTGGGCGCCAAGGTGAAATGGGAACAAACCACCTGGAAAACCCTGATGCCTGACCTGCTGGCGGGTAAATGCGATATCGCGATGGGCGGGATTTCGGTGACGCTGGAACGGCAGAAAAAAGCCTTTTTCAGCAGCACCCTCGACGTCGATGGCAAGGTGCCGTTGGTGCGCTGCGAAGATCAGGCGCGTTACCAGACAGTCGAGCAGATCAACCAGCCATCAGTGCGTTTGATTGAACCGGCGGGCGGCACCAACGAGGCGTTTGTGCATGCCTTCCTGCCCAAGGCGCAGTTGCTGCTGCACGACAATGTGACGCTGTTCCAGGCGCTGCTGGATAAGAAGGCCGACGTGATGATTACCGACGCGTCCGAGGCGTTGTATCAACAGAAACTCAAGCCCGGGTTGTGTGCGGTCAATCCGAGCCAGTATTTCCAGTATGGCGAGAAGGCTTATCTGCTGCCCCGAGATGACATGGCGTGGAAGCAGTATGTGGATCAGTGGTTGCATCTGAGCAAGGTGACTGGGAATTATCAGAAAGTTGTGGGCCAGTGGTTGGCGATCCCGTAGCAGCTGGCGAAGCCTGCGTCCGGCTGCGCAGCAGTCGTAAAACCAGACGCCGCGGTCTGTCAGGCACACCGCGTGTACGGGATTCACGACTGCTGCGCAGTCAGACGCAGGCTTCGCCAGCTGCTACATAGAGAGGGTTGGGCCACTGGGTTTTCGGTGGACTGGAAAATGAGCGGGCTTTACCAAAGCCCCACGGTATAGCTGACGATCAACCGATTCTCATCCAGATCATTGCCAAAGTTCGAACGCACCGACGCGTTGCGCCATTTAAACCCGAGCCCTTTTAGCGTGCCGTCCTGCACCACGTAGGCGATGTCGGTGTTGCGCTCCCATTCCTTGCCTTCGCCCGGCGCTGTGCGCTGCACGTTGTCGCCAGAGATGTAGCGAGTCATAAAGCTCAAACCCGGAATACCCAGTGCGGCAAAGTTGTAGTCGTAGCGGGCCTGCCAGGAATGTTCGTCGATGTTGGCGAAGTCACCGATCTGCACGAAGTTGACCAGATATGGATCGCTACGACCGATGTACGGAAACGGATCGTCGCCGCTCATGCGCTGGTAGCCGAAACCCACCGCATGCCCGCCGAGACTGTAGGTAAACAGCGCGCCGAAGGCTTGGTTGTCGATCTTGCGAAAGTTGCCGTCCTCGGTACTGCGCGCATACCGCACGTCACTCTTCAGCGATTGGCCAGCGCCCAGGTCCAGGGCATGGACGAAGCCGAGGTAATTCTGCTGATAGATGTTTTCCAGCTTGCCGTAGCGGTATTGCGCCGTGAGGTTGGGCAGAAACTGATAGTCCGCGCCGGCGAACTGAAACTTGTCGCTGCTGCCGCCGATGCGGTTGGCGCTCATGTCCTGATAATCGGTGGAGTCGACAAAATTGATCTGGGTGAATTGCCCGGCGGTCAGCTTCAACCGCTCGATTTCCTGCACGCTGAGCAAGCCGCCCTTGAAGGTGCCCGGCAACAGCCGCGTGTCGTTGGAACTCACCACCGGGTCCTTGATCTGCAACGTCCCCAATTTCAAGGTGCTGTTGGACAAGCGCACCTTGGCGGTCAGGCCCAACTCGCCATATTGGTCCTGCGAACCGCCAGACGAATCCGGCGGCAACAGATTGGTGCCCGCCGTGCCGCCGCCAGAGTCCAGTTTGAAACCGGCCATGCCCAAGGCGTCCAGGCCAAAACCCAAGGTGCCCGCGGTGTAGCCGGACTCCATGCGCAACAGAAACCCCTGCGCCCATTCTTCGGCCTTGTCCCGCGCCCCTTCCTGGCGAAAGTCGCGGTTGAAGTAGAAATTGCGAGCTTCCAGGCTGCCTTTGCTGTCGGCGATGAAATCCGCCTGGGCGTTGGGCACACCGATCAGGCCCAAGCCGAGCAAGGTGCCGAGCGGGGTGTAGATGAAATGGCGCATGACGTGCTCCTTTTGCAGACACGAGCGAACCCTCTCGGGGGCGTGGCGGTCGCGTCCGATCTTGTTTTTATAAAGGTGTCGTGGGGGGAGCGAACGCAGTGACCTGCGTCGGGAGCGGATTCTTCGGGTCGAGGCCCGGCGCCGTCAAACGGGAAAAAAGCGAGGTCGGGCATAAGAAAATTTGATGCGCTCATTGGCCGGATCTGGAGTAACAATTGCAACCAGTCCTCTTCATAAGAACCACAAACGCCAAGAGAGCCGCCATGAACCTCAAGTTCCTCGAAACCTTCGTCTGGGTCGCGCGCTTGCAAAGCTTCAGCCTGACCGCCGAGAAAATGTTCAGCACCCAGGCCGCCATCTCCAGCCGGATCGCTTCGCTGGAAGAAGAGTTGGGCCTGCGCCTGTTCGTGCGCGACTCTCGCGGGGTTTCGTTGACGCCCGAGGGCCTGAAGGTGCTCGACTATGCCGAGCAGATGCTTGAGGTCCAGCGCGCGTTGAAGCACTCGCTGGACACCACTAGCCCGCAGCAGGGCCTGGTGCGCATCGGCGTGATGGACACGGTGATCCACACTTGGCTCAGCCCGTTGATGTCGACCCTGATGCAGACCTTCCCCGCCGTGGAAATCGAGATCACCGCCGACGCCGCGCGCAATCTGTGCGAGCAACTGCAAAAGGGCTATCTGGACATCGTGTTCCAGACCGACCTGATCCGCCACGAAAGCGTGCGCAACCTCGAACTGGCGCATTACCCCATGCACTGGATCGCCGCCAGCAACTCGATCTATGCCCGGCCCTATGCATCGCTGATGGAGATGGCCGGCGAGCGCTTCATCACCTTCGTCAAACACTCGCGCCCGCACCAGGATGTGCTCAACCTGCTGCACGCCCACGGCATCAGCGCGCCACGGGTCAGCTGCGTCAACTCGGTGTCGGCCATGACCCGGCTGATCCGTGACGGCTTCGGCATTGGCGCGTTGCCGGCGGCGCTGGTGGCCAAGCCCCTGGCCAGCGGCGAACTGATTCAGCTAGAGCCCGGCACGCGCCTGCCGCAACTGGATGTCGTGGCCTCGTGGCGCGCCGGCGTCGGCCTGGAACTGATCGAAAGCATCGTCGACATGAGTCGCCAGGTGGTCGGCCAATACGCCATCGATGTCGGCCCGCAACGCATGGTCGCGGTACCGGGCCTGAACAGCCACCGGCCCGTCGAATAACTTTTTGTTGTCTGGGGGTAACAACATTCCTGGTTGGACGCCGTCGCCACGGTTTTCTAAAAAGAACCCACAAACCTGTGGAGATGCCGTGATGAACCAACCCGCCCTGTCCTTCGAACAATTACAACAGCGCGCGCCGCTGGCCCTGCGCCAGACCATCGCCGCCGGGCACTATCAAGGACACACCAGCGGCCTCGGCCAGGGCCGGGTGCAAGCCAATATCGTGATCCTGCCCAGCGATTGGGCTAACGAATTCCTGCGCTATTGCACCCTCAATCGCCAGGCCTGCCCGTTGCTTGACGTGACCGAGCCCGGGGATCCGTTTTTCCGCAACCTCGGCACTGCCATCGACATTCGCCATGACGTGCCGCGCTACCGGGTCTATCGCCACGGCGAGTTGAGCGATGAGCCGCTGGACATCGAGTCCCTGTGGCAAGACGACCTGGTTGCCTTCGCCATCGGCTGCTCGTTCTCCTTCGAACAACCACTGCTCGATGCCGGCATTGCGCTCAAGCACATTGATCTGGGGCGCAATGTCGCCATGTACCAGACCAACATCGACACTCGCCCCACTGCTCGCCTGGGCGGCAAACTGGTGGTGAGCATGCGCCCGATGAAAGCTGCCGCGGCGATCCAGGCGATCCAGATCACCGCGCGCATGCCCAACGTCCACGGCGCCCCGGTGCACATTGGTGATCCGGCGCTGATTGGCATTCACTCGCTGGACACGCCGGATTACGGCGATGCGGTACCGATCGCCGCCGATGAAATCCCGGTGTTCTGGGCTTGCGGCGTGACACCGCAATCGGTGGTGCAAGCTTCACGCCCACCGCTGTGCATTACCCATGCGCCGGGTTGCATGCTGGTGACGGATTTATGGAACAACGCAGTGTGATTCGTTAACCAGCCTGCAACCGCTGCCGATACTCGCTCGGCGTTTCCTGCATTTCATGGCGGAAGTGCCGATTGAAATTCGACAGGTTGGCGTAGCCGACTTCAAAGCAGATGTTGGCAACGCTGAGGCTGCTTTGCGCCAGCAAGCGACAGGCCCGCTGCACGCGCAGTTTGCGGGTCAGGTCGACGAAGGTGTGGCCGGTGGCGCGTTTGAAGAATTTGGAGAACGCCGGTTCGCTCATGTCCAGGCGCTGGGCGATGACGGACAGGCGCAGTTCGTCGGCGAGGTCGTTGAGGATGTAATCGAAGACAATGCTCATGCGCTGGGCCGTCAAGGCATCGAGCATTGGCGCGTATTGCAGGCTGGCGAGGGTTTTTCGTTGGCTGTCCGGCGCCGAGGCCAGCAGTTGCAGCAACGACAGGAACAGGCACAACCGTTCAAACCCCTGGCTCTGGCCGATCTGTTCCAGAAGCTCGGCGGCTTTTTTGCGGGTCGCACCGCTGAACTCGATCCCCTGCGCCGCTTGGCGAAACAGGCCTTGCAGCTCAGTGAGTTCAGGCACCAGGTTGCGCAGTTGCATCAGTGCCTGGCCATCGAACTGCAACACCACGTCACGCCCCGCGATCACCTCGCCTTTGCCCAGGTCGCTGATCCAGTCGTGGGGCAAGCCAGGCCCGATCAGCGCCACATGGCCAGCCTCGAACAGGCCGATGTAGTCACCCGCCAACAACCGACCGCTGCCTTCGCGGATCAAGTGAATCTCGAATTCGGGATGATGATTCCAGCGCGCCAGGTCGAACGGATAGTCATGCTGATACCAGCGAAAGCTGTGCTGCGGCTCGTTGAGGATGACTTCGAGCGCGGGCTGCTTGTCCGCGGTGGCGTACTGGCTCATCACTGTCGCGTCCTTCTTGTTTTTGTAGGTCAAGCAAGATTCACACTAAGGCGCAGGGGTTGCCTAGCGCAATGATCGGCCGCGACTGATACTTTTTTGCCGCCACTGCACCCGGTTAAAAAAGTATCAGTGGGGCGTGTGCCGTTGATTTGTGAGGCCTCTGGGGAGCTGGTGTAATCGCTTCGCCATCCCGGATTACAACAATAAAAGATTCTGCTGCCCATGCCGCAGAGCGGAGAACACCATGAAGCTATTGCCCCACGCGCTGTTGCTGTCCGCCAGTTTTTCCTGCGCCCTGCTCGCCCAGGCCGCCGATACCGTGACCATCGCTACCGTCAACAACAGCGACATGATCCGCATGCAAAAGCTGTCGAAAACCTTCGAGGCCGCCCATCCGCAGATCAAGCTCAATTGGGTGGTGCTGGAAGAAAATGTCCTGCGCCAGCGCCTGACCACTGACATCGCCACGCAAGGTGGGCAGTTCGACGTGCTGACCATCGGCACTTACGAAACACCGTTGTGGGCGGCAAAAAACTGGCTGGAACCGATGAAGGACCTGCCCGCCGGGTATGACGTCGAGGACATCTTCCCTTCGGTGCGCCAGGGGCTTTCACTCAACGATACGCTCTACGCCCTGCCGTTCTATGGCGAAAGCACCGTCACTTATTACCGCACCGACCTGTTCAAGGACGCCGGGCTGAGCATGCCCGAACACCCGACCTGGACCCAGCTCGGTGAGTTCGCCGGCAAGCTGCACCAGCCGGACAAAGAACAATACGGCATGTGCCTGCGGGGCAAGGCCGGTTGGGGGGAAAACATCGCGCTGCTGTCGACCATGGCCAATGCCTTTGGCGCGCGTTGGTTTGACGAAAAATGGCAACCGCAACTCAGCGGTCCCGAATGGACCGCCGCCGCGAATTTCTACGTCGATACGTTGAAGCGCTACGGCCCGCCCGGTGTGTCGAGCAACGGCTTCAACGAAACCCTGGCGCTGTTCAACAGCGGCAAGTGCGCGATGTGGGTCGATGCCAGCGTCGCCGGTTCCTTCATCACGGACAAGACCCAGAGCAATGTCGCGGACAAGGTCGGCTTCGTTGCCGCACCGACGCAGGTCACGGACAAAGGCTCGTCCTGGCTGTATGCCTGGTCGCTGGCGATCCCCACCAGTTCCAAACACAAGGACGCCGCCAAGGCCTTTGTGACCTGGGCCACTTCCAAGGAATACATCCAGCTGGTCGCGCAGAAGGACGGCATCAGCAACGTGCCGCCGGGCACGCGGATGTCCACCTACAGCGACGCCTATTTGCAGGCCGCGCCCTTTGCCAAAGTCACGCTGCAAATGATGCAGAACGCCGACCCGGCGCACCCTTCCATGCAGCCCGTGCCCTACGTCGGCATCCAGTACGTGACCATTCCGGAATTCCAGGCCATCGGCACCTCGGTCGGCAAGCAGTTATCCGCAGCGCTCACCGGGCAGATGTCGGTGGAGCAAGCGTTGGCCAATGCCCAGCAGAGCACCGAGCGCGAGATGAAGCGCGCCGGGTATCCGAAATAAAGCCATGACATTCAGCATTAACGAACGGATGAAAAAGATGAAACGTCTGGAAGGAAAAAGCACGCTCATTACCGGTTCGGCCAGAGGCATCGGCCGGGCCTTCGCCCAAGCCTATATCCACGAAGGCGCGACCGTCGCGATTGCCGACATCAACCTGGAACGGGCGCAAGCCACGGCCGCCGAGCTGGGCCCGCAAGCGTATGCGGTCGAGATGGACATTACCCATCAGGCGTCGATAGACGGCGCCATTTCTGCGGTGGTCGCGAGAGTCGGCAAGCTCGATATCCTGATCAACAACGCGGCGCTGTTCGATCTCGCGCCGATCACCGAGATCTCCCGCGACAGCTACGAACGCCTGTTCTCGATCAACGTGGCCGGCACGCTGTTTACCTTGCAAGCCGCCGCCCGACAGATGATCGCCCAGGGCCATGGCGGCAAGATCATCAACATGGCCAGCCAGGCGGGTCGCCGCGGTGAAGCGCTGGTGGCGATCTATTGTGCGACCAAGGCTGCCGTTATCAGCCTCACGCAATCGGCCGGTCTTGACCTGATCAAACACAAGATCAACGTGAATGCCATCGCCCCCGGCGTGGTCGACGGCGAGCATTGGGACGGCGTCGATGCCCTGTTCGCGAAGTATGAAAATCGTCCGCTCGGGGAAAAGAAAAGGCTGGTGGGCGCCGAAGTGCCGCTTGGACGCATGGCGACGGCGGAGGACCTGGTGGGAATGGCGATTTTCCTGGCTTCGACTGAAAGTGACTACATCGTGGCGCAGACCTATAACGTTGATGGCGGTAACTGGATGAGTTGAGGACACACTGCGAGCGGCGCTAATTGAGCCTGGCCTCACCTTTTCGCGTATTGTGCAGCGCTGTGAAATGCACCGTATGACTGTGAGGGAATGAACGTTGAGTACTGAAGAAAAAATGACCGGGGATCTGTTCGAAGTCGATAAACGCCTGGGGCTCAAGCCTGTCGTCGACTTCAACGCCTACCTGCTCGCGGCCTTCGGCGACGGTCAATGCACCTGCATCCGCTGTGTCGACAGCCAGGGCGACGAGACCGGTTATGAGTACCAACACACCTTCAACCTGGAAGGGCAAGTGCTCAACCGCCGCTTCGCCTCCACCGCCGGCAGCGATGTGCTGATGGCGCTGAAGAAAGCCTGGCTGTCGTATACCAAGGTGGAACTGGAGGTTTACGGCAGCCTGGCGCTGGCGACCGTCAAGGAATTTGTCGAGCCGCAGTTGCACAAGCGATTGCAGCCGCTGTTCCTGGCCAGTGGGCTGGTCAAGGACGTGGACGGGAATCTGCAATTGCAGCAACAAGTTGCTGGCTGAACATCACTGCACACACCTTCCACGCCAATAAAAACGCCACTCCATTGAGTGGCGTTTTTGTGAGCAGTTTCCCGGCGTACGACTAGAATCCGAGTACGTAGATATTTGCATGATGCCTGTATTTTCAACTTTCAGGGAACGGAAGAACATTATGCAAATTCGCAGCGGTTATAAATGGGTCACTTTCTCGGCAATCGCCCTCACCACATTGGCGGCGTTATTATTCCTTTTGTACAAGTCGTACGCCTATGAAACGTCGACCTACTTCGAATCCCGCGATTTCGTTCGTCAATTAAAACAATTGGATGCCAATTGGGGGGTCAAGATCCTCAGGGCAAAAATCGGCATCAACAGCAGCTTGCTGCTGGGAGCGCCCGCCGAATCCGGTAACCGCTGGGATCAACTGGACAAACTGAACAATTCCGGCCCGCTGCCGGCCTTATGGAATGATCGCCGACAAGGCTATCTGAACGCGGTGCAAAACAAGACGCTACTGGTTGATCAATTTAAACAGCACAACACAGTACTGCGCGCCGCCCTTGATGCGTTGCCCGAAGTAGAAAACATCATTCAAGGCTCGCTGAAAGATATCAATGCCCAACAACCGCTGGAATACCTGACCCATTCCTCAAATATATTGAATCTTTCATTGAGCACCCTCGAATATGCCCTTTATGCCTCCAGCGATAAAGCCAAGGAAATTGACGACCAACTGAGCGTACTCAGCCAATACATGAGTCAGCTCCCTTCTGAACGCCTTCCGCCTTTCAATACTTTCGTCGCTCATGTGAACTCAATCATGCGCGAACAACCCATCGTCAATGACCTGCTTGACCGGATTAATGTAATTCCCGTCGCCCAGCAACTGGACAGCATCAATGAGTTGCTGAATGAAACCCAGCGCCGAACGGAAGCCCAGGACCGCCAATACCATATCTACCTGGCCGTCTGCGCCAGCATCCTGGCGTTGTTGTTGGTGTACCTGGCCGCGCGCTTGATTCGCAGTTATACCGTGATCAACAAAATCAACGGCGAGTTGCAAACGGCCAACGAGCGGCTTGAGCAGCGGGTCGAGGAGCGCACGCGAGAACTGATCGAAGCCGAGCGCGAATTGGTGGATGCCGCCCGCATGGCCGGCATGGCGGAAATCGCCACCAACGTGCTGCACAACGTTGGCAATGTGTTGAACAGCGTAAACGTCTCCGCCGATGTGATCGCACGCCGATTGTCGACCAGCAAGACTTTAGGCCTGGGTAAAGCCGTGAAAATGATGAACGATCATCCCGAGGACTTAGGACAGTTCATCACCCACGATGAAAAAGGCAAACTGCTGCCGCTTTACTTCAATCAACTGGTCGATTCCATTGCGGTCGAACAATCGGGGATTGTCGAAGAGCTGGAGCAACTGACCAAGAGCATCGATCACATCAAGGACATCGTGTCCACGCAGCAGGCCTACGCCGGCGCGGCGCGGGTGGTCGAGCCGCTGAACGTGATCAATCTGTTCGAAGATGCGCTGCGCATGAACTCCGGCGCCTTGAGCCGTCACCATGTCACGGTGATCAAGGACTACCAGGACGTCCCGACCATCATTGGCGACAAACATCGGCTGCTGTTGATCCTGATCAACCTGATCAGCAACGCCAAATACGCGATGTCCACCGTCACCGAGCAACAGCGGGAAATGACCTTGAGCGTCAGCGTTACCGATCATTCAACCTTGCGTTTCAGCGTCAAGGATCAGGGCGAAGGCATCGTCGCCGAGAACCTGTCGCGCATCTTCAATCACGGTTTCACCACGCGCAAGGAAGGTCACGGTTTCGGCCTGCACAGCTGTGCGCTCGCGGCGGTGGAGATGAATGGACACTTGAACGTCCAGAGCGATGGGCCGGCCCTGGGCGCCGTGTTCACCCTGGAGATTCCTTTGGAATTGGCCGACAGTCCGGGCAATGCACAACCGGCGGCGGGAGAAAGAGTAAGCCTGACGGATTGAGTCACTGCCGTCCTTGATCGAGTCGTTACTTCAGAACCTCCCGGTGCAGAGTACAAGCGATCACGCCTTAAAGATGCAGCACCGGACCGGCATCAGCGCCGTACGCTGGTGCTTCAACCTTGACCCGCATCCCAATCAACAACGCTGCGAGCAGCATCAGGATGCCTGCGGCGACAAATACGCCGGCGATGCCACTGAAACTGAACATGGCGCCCCCTGCTGCGGCACCTGCTGCGATTGCGGATTGCACCGAGGCCACCACCATTCCTCCCGCGCTTTCCGCCTGATCGGGCACCGCACGGGCCACCCAGTTTGACCACGCCACTGGCACGCCGCCGAAAGCCATGCCCCAGAGTGCCAACAACAACGCCTGACACGGCACAGAAGCGGGCAGCAACACCAAGGCTAACGCCGCAACGCCAACCAGCGCAGGCATCAGGACCATTGTCCCGCGCGGGCTACGTTCAAGTAGCCAGCCGGCCAGCAGCGTGCCAACGAAGTTAGCCGCGCCGAAACCCAGCAGCATCAGCGCCAGTCCTTCGGCCCCCACGCCGGTTGTGCTTTCCAGAAACGGTCGGATGTAGGTGAACAGCGCGAAGTGCCCGGTGTGCACCAGCACGCAGCCCAACATGCCCACGGCAATGCCCGGACGCAGCAGCACTTCAAGCACCGTTCTCAACCGCGCCGTTTTGCGCGGCGCCAGAGGCGGCAGCGTGAACAGTTGGAAAATCAGCGTCACCACCCCGACGGCGGCGGCCGCCACAAATGCACTGCGCCAGCCGTACAGCCCGCCCAAATAGCTGCCAAGCGGCACCGCCACCACAGTGCCCACGGCAATCCCGCTGAAAATAATCGACAGGGCCCGCGGCAGCAGCGCCGCCGGCACCAGGCGCATCGCCACGGCCGCCGCCATGCTCCAGAAGCCGCCCAGTGCGATGCCCAGCAGGATCCGCATGATCAGCAACACCACCAGGCTGGAAGAGAAAGCCACCAGAAGGTTGGAGGCAATCATCAGTGTGGAAAAGCACAGCAGTACCACACGCCGGTCGATCCCTCGCGTCAAGCCTGGCACCAGTAGTCCGGAAAACAGCGCCACCACCGCCGTCACGGTTACCGCCTGCCCTGCCAAGGCTTCCGACACCCCCAGTTCAACGGCCATCGGCGTCAGCAAGCTGGCCGGAAGGTATTCCGCCGTCAACAATCCAAACACGCCCATCGCCAGCGAAAATACGGCCATCCAGGCCGGTGTCTGTGCTTCTGCACAAGCCTCGTTGCCAAATCGCACATCGCCTGCAACCTCACACACCCCATTGTTCATCACTCACCACCTCTGGAAATTATCTCAACCAGAAGTCTATGGACGCAGAACCGGATGTTCTATGATGCAAACTCTTTAGTTTTTGACCGAAACCCCGAAATGACCTCTCTAGATCAGTTCGCCTTATCGTCCGATCTCATCAACGAACTGTTGCGCGGCATGCGCCTGCGGGGCGTCGAGTACCGTCGCATCCAGGCCGGTCCCGCTTTCGGACTGGGCTTTGCTGCCAAACCAGGACACGCCTACTTCCACTTCCTCGCCGTCGGCACTGCCGTTCTGCGTGCGGAGGATGGCGCGTTATACGAGTTGTCGGCTGGCAATGCCGTGTTCATCGCCCAGGGTGATTCCCATCAGCTTCTCTCAAGCCCGGACGTTCCTGCTCAAGACATCGGTAGCTTTGACGCGTCCCCTCTCGGCGACGCAGTCTGCGCGGTGAATGCTTCGCCCGGTGCCGATGGCAGCCCCAGCAGCATCATCTTCAGCGGCTGCATGGAGTTTGAACTTGGAAGCATGCAGGGTCTCGGCGGGTTGATGCCGGACCTGATGCTGATTGATGCCAGAGGGCAGCGTTACCCTGGACTGATGCCGATTCTCACCGCCATGGAGCGCGAAGTTCGCTCCGCACGCGTCGGCTTCGCAGGCATCCTCGCTCGCCTCGCCGATGTAGTGGCTGCAATGATCGTACGCGGCTGGGTTGAATGCGCCTGCGGCAACGCCTCTGGCCTGGTGGCCGCGTTACGCGATCCCCGGCTGGCCCGCGCGCTACTGGCCTTGCACCGAGAGCCGGCGCGTGACTGGACCGTGGCGGAACTGGCAGCGCAATGTAATACCTCTCGCTCGGTCTTCGCGGAACGCTTCCAGGCCACAATCGGCATCCCCCCGTTGCGCTATGCGACAGAACTGCGGATGCGCCTCGCCAGTCAATGGCTGAGCCTCGATCGACTGCCTATTGAGGCCGTGGCGCTGCGCCTGGGCTACACCTCGCAGGCGGCCTTCAGTCGCGCCTTCAAACGCATCACCGGCCAGCCACCAGGTGCAAGCCGGCAAGTGGCCCGTTCAAATGCCTCCGAAGATAGTTATGGATGAGAAGGCAACGTGGAGCGATGCCTCTATCTTCAATGCCGACCACAAAAAACGCGCGCAAAAAAAGCGCCACTCAATGAGTGGCGCTTTTTCTATATTTGGAGCGGGAAACGAGACTCGAACTCGCGACCCCGACCTTGGCAAGGTCGTGCTCTACCAACTGAGCTATTCCCGCGTCTTGGTGTGGCGCATTCTATAGAATCCAGAAGCCCCGTCAACCCTTTGATTCAAAAAAGTTTTATTTCTTTTCTACATCAGTCTTCAGATGCGGCCAGGCAGCCCGCAGATACTGGACCATGGACCACAATGTCAGGCCTGCAGACACCAGCAACAACGCATAACCGAACAGCACCCAGAACGTGAAGTCCGACGGGTTGGCCAGCAGGATCACCAGCGCCAGCATTTGCGCGGCGGTTTTCCATTTGCCCAGGTTCGACACCGCGACATGAGCGCGGGCGCCAAGTTCGGCCATCCACTCTCGCAGCGCCGAGACCACAATCTCGCGACCGATAATGACCGCAGCCGGCAACGTCAGCCACAGGTTGCCATGTTCTTGCACCAGCAACACCAGCGCGACGGCAACCATCAATTTGTCAGCCACCGGATCGAGGAAAGCCCCGAACGGTGTGCTTTGTTCCAGGCGGCGGGCCAGGTATCCGTCGAGCCAGTCAGTGGCAGCGGCGAACGCGAAGACCGAGCTGGAGGCCAGGTAACTCCATTGGTAAGGCAGGTAAAACAGCAAAATGAAGATTGGGATGAGCAGGACGCGTAGAACGGTAATCAGATTAGGGATATTCATCGGCACAACTGGCTACGAGGTGAGTTGGCATTCTACTCGCTGTGCAGATTTGCATAAATCGACTCTGCGAGCTTTTTACTGATCCCGGGTGCTTTGGCGATCTCTTCGATGCTGGCACGAGACAGCTCCTGCAATCCACCAAAATGTTTCAACAAATCGCGCCGACGTGTCGGTCCGACGCCTGCAACGCCCTCCAGCGTGGACGTGCGACGGGTTTTGCCCCGCCGCGCCCGGTGCCCGGTAATGGCGAAACGGTGGGCTTCGTCGCGAATTTGCTGGATCAAATGCAGCGCGGGGGAATCACCGCGCAACGTGAATTCGTGTGCGGCGTCATTCAGGTACAAAGTTTCAAAACCGGCCTTGCGTGTCGCCCCCTTGGCCACGCCCAACAGAATCAGGTCGGGCACTGCCAGTTCGTTGAGGACGTCACGCGCCATGGATAACTGGCCCTTGCCGCCGTCCACCAGCAAGATGTCCGGCAGCTTGCCCTCGCCGTCCTTCAGCTTACTGAAGCGTCGGGTCAGGGCCTGGTGCATCGCCGCATAGTCATCGCCCGGCGTTACGCCTTCGATGTTGTAACGGCGGTAGTCTGATTTGATCGGGCCTTCCGGACCGAACACCACGCAGGACGCCACGGTAGCTTCACCGCTGGAGTGACTGATGTCGTAGCACTCCAGGCGCTGCGGTGGCTCATCCAGGTTCAGGACCTCGGCCAGCGCATCGAAACGCGCCGCAACGTGCTGACGATTGGCCAGCCTTGCGCTCAGCGCCTGTTCGGCATTGGTGACCGCCAGTTGCTGCCAGCGCGCGCGCGTACCGCGAACCCGGTGACTGATCGACAATTCGCGACCGCGCAGCTCGTCGATGGCCGAGATCAGCACCGGGAAATCGTCGTGGACCACGTTGACGATCAACTCGCTCGGCAAATCCCGTTCGGGACTGCTGATGTAGTACTGGCCCAGAAACGCCGCCATGACTTCAGAAACGTCCTCTTCAATCCCCACTTGCGGGAAGAAGTTCTTGCTGCCCAGCACGCGGCCACCACGAACGCTGATCAAGTGAACACAGGCACCGCCCGGGTTGATGAACGCGGCGATCACATCGATATCACCGGTCCCGCCTTCCATGCTCTGCTGGTCCTGGACCCGACGCAGCAATGAAATCTGATCGCGCAATTCGGCGGCGCGCTCAAACTCAAGGTTGATTGCCGCCTCTTCCATTCCGGCAGACAGCTCGTCCGTCAGTGCGTTGCTGCGCCCCTCGAGGAACATCACCGAATGCCGCACATCCTCGGCATAGACCTGCGGCTCTACCAGACCGACACACGGCGCCTTGCAACGCTTGATCTGGTATTGCAGGCAAGGTCGCGTGCGGTTCTTGTAATAGCTGTCTTCGCACTGACGAACAAAAAAGGTCTTTTGCAGCAGGCTCAGGCTTTCCCGGATGGCGCCGGCACTGGGATAGGGGCCGAAATACTTGCCCTTTGCCTTTTTCGCGCCACGGTGGATGCTTAGCCGAGGGAACTGGCCATCCGAGAGGAAGACATAAGGATAGGATTTGTCGTCGCGCAGCAGGATGTTGTAGGGCGGACGCCATTCCTTGATCAGCGTCTGCTCAAGTAACAGGGCTTCGGTTTCGTTGGCCGTGATCGTGGTTTCGACCTGGGCGATACGACCCACCAACGCAGCGGTCTTGGGTGCAAGACCGGTTTTGCGAAAGTAACTCGCCAGGCGCTTCTTGAGATTCTTGGCCTTGCCGACGTAGAGCAGGCGCGCGTCGCTGTCGAACATGCGATAGACGCCGGGGCGTCCACTCACCGTCGACAGAAATGCACTCGGATCGAAGACTTCAGTCATTTTCAGAGATTGGCATCAACCATGCCATGACGAACCGCCAACAGTGTCAGCTCGACATCGCTGCTGATCGAAAGCTTCTCGAAGATGCGATAACGGTAGGTGTTCACGGTTTTCGGCGACAGGCAGAGTTTGTCGGAAATGATCTGGACCTTCTGGCAGCCGACAATCATCAAGGCGATCTGGATCTCGCGCTCCGACAACGCGTCGAAAGGCGAATCGTTGGTCGGCTGGAAGGACTTGATCGCCAGTTGCTGGGCGATCTGCGGGCTGATGTAGCGCTGCCCGGCAAACACCAGCCGAATGGCCTGGACCATTTCCGGCAAACCTGCGCCCTTGGTCAGATAACCCGCCGCCCCGGCCTGCAACAGCCGCGTAGGAAACGGATCCTCCTCGCACACTGTGACCGCGACGACTTTGATGTCCGGATGACTGCGCAGCAGTTTTCGCGTGGCCTCAAGACCGCCGATCCCGGGCATCTTGACGTCCATCAGAACCACATCGGGTTTCAACTCACGCGCCTTGAGCAGGGATTCCTCCCCTGACTCGGCCTGGCCGACTACTTGCAGGCCATCGATGTCAGCCAGCATTCGTGTAATGCCTGTACGAACGAGATCATGGTCATCGACTACTAGCACCCTAATCAAGCAGACACCTCGCGATATGGTCGTATTGGGTTGCCGACACCTTAGCAAAAAGCGACTGGCAGACCTAGCGGCAAGCGTCATATAAAAAGTTTCAATTCATCTTTCAAGGCTTGCCCTCTGCATGTTTCAGCGACGGGGGGCATCGACTTCGCGCTGCATTCTCAGGAAACACTCGTCCTCACCAACCACCTCCAGGCCCATTCGCCGATACAGCGCCTGCGCCGGATTATTTTTGAAGACGGTCAGGCGCAAGGCTGGCCGTCTTTCCGTCCGGGCCATCGCCAATACCTGATCGATCGCCCAGGAACCGCCACCCTGCCCCCGAAAGGCTTCGCACAAGTGCAGCTCACGGATGTACAAGGCTCTGGCATCACGACTGAGGCTGACATACCCCACCGGAACATCGTCTTGCACGATCAGCCAGTTTTCGCGCCCCGCCCAGGCCACATCGAAGGCCTCATCCAGCCACGGCAGTTCGTACTTAATGTAGTAAGGCAACATGTTTTGACAGGTCAGTTCCCGAGCAAAACCCAGATCCCGGGAGGTCGCCGGACGTAATTGGTAAATCATTCAAGCCCCGTGATGATGACCGTATGTAACGAAGCATCGAGTGTGTCACAACCCACTAGGCACTCAACCGATAGAAACCGCCGCCGGTGCCCGATAGCATTTTCTGATTGAATCCGCCTGCCGCCCTCTAGTAAGCTCGGCGCATTCATCGGAGACAAGCCATGTTCAACACCCTCTCACAGCTTCGTACCGTCAGCGCACCGCGCTCGGTGGCGGCTGCCCGGGCGAACGGTGTTTGTGCTCCGGTCAGCTTTTATTTTGGGTATTGGTTTAGCCACTGGCGCGCCTGATACCCACACGGCGCCCACTTTAAACGGGTCGCCACCAGAGAATTCTCAACCCCCGGTCGGCCTCCCGACCGGGGGTTTTGTTTTTTCAGCGCCCGGTATTCAGTTGCATACATTTTTAGCGACACACCAGACAACTTGAGGATTCACGACATGAACTACGCCACTTATTACCGTCACGACAGTTTTACCGCCTGGCGATTTACCAGCCTCCGCTCGGGACAGCCTGCCGCCTCCGATCGGTCACCCACAGGTGGCAAGCACACACACGCAGCCAATCCGGCCAATTGTCGAACACCCCAGTAGGGCCGAGCACGCGGGAACGAACCCGCTGCCAGCCCAGGAAGCCTGAACATGAACTCGTCCGTCTCTGCTTTGCCAGTGTCCACCTTGAGCCCGGCCAATGAAGCGCTGACCTTGCGCCTGCCCAGCTCATTGCAACTCAAACAGCAATTGCCACTCAGTAACGCCCTGACTCAGCAAGTCGCTACCCAGCGCCGTGCGGTTCGCGCGATCCTCAACGGTGAAGACTCCCGGCTGTTGGTCATCGTCGGCCCCTGCTCTATCCATGATCCCCAGTCAGCACTCGAATACGCCGGCAATCTTGCCCGCCTGGCCGCCGAGGTCAGCGATGAAATGCTCCTGGTGATGCGCGCCTACGTCGAAAAACCCCGCACCACCGTCGGCTGGAAAGGCCTGGCCTACGACCCGCGACTGGATGGCAGCGATGATATGGTCGGTGGCCTGACCCTGTCGCGGGAGCTGATGCGTGAAATGCTCGGCCTCGGCTTGCCAATTGCCACCGAATTGCTGCAACCGATGGCCGCCGGTTACTTCGACGACTTGCTCAGTTGGGTCGCCATCGGCGCGCGCACCACCGAATCGCAGATCCACCGGGAAATGGCGAGCGGCCTGAGCATGCCAGTAGGCTTCAAGAACGGCACCGATGGCGGCGTCACGGTCGCCAGTGACGCCATGCGCTCGGCGGCCCATCCCCATCGGCATTTCAGGGTCGATAGCCAGGGGCATCCTGCAATCATTCAAACCCCCGGCAATCCGGATACCCATCTGGTATTGCGTGGCGGACATCACGGCCCCAACTACGACCGTGATAGCGTTTCACGGATCAACCATGACCTGACCAGGCTGAAGATCCCCGCGCGAATCATGGTCGATTGCAGTCACGCTAACAGCGGCAAAGACCCGTTGCGTCAGCCGGCCGTGTTCAACGATGTGCTCGAACAGCGCCTGCAAGGTGATCGCTCGTTGATCGGAATGATGATTGAAAGTCATCTCTTCGAAGGCTGCCAACCGTTGAGCTCGTCCTTGCAGTACGGGGTTTCGGTAACAGACGGCTGCCTCGGCTGGACAGGCACGGAACAATTGCTGCGCCAGGCTGCCGACCGTCTGCGGACACCGTACCGCGCACAGCAACCAGCGTGACAGACAGCCTCCTTCCAGTCTTCGCTCGAAGACTGGAAGACCCGGCACTGCTTACCCTTGCACCTGCACCAGCACCAGCACCACTTCTGACAACTGGCTGACATCATCGAGTCGTTCGACCGAATAACCGACCCGAACTGTCGAGCCTTGATGCTCTCTCCAGAACCGGTAAGGCACGATGAACACCAGAGGTTCACCGGCCATCTCCCGGGAGATCTCACGCTCATCCCGGTGACTGAATTCAGTGCCGTCGCACTTGAGATACACCAGCTCACCTTCCTCGGTTCGAGCACCATCGATCACGATCGTGACACCATCGATCGAGTCCTGCAGATCCAGCCAGCCTTCATCGGCCTCCAGGACGATGGGGGCGAACAGCGGCGCTCGCTCCAGCGGTCCGATGGACAACTGCATTGGCTCCGAATAAAGCGGCGCCTGCCCATGCTGTTCAATGCAGTAACGCAGGGTTACCGACGATCCGAGGCCTGAGACAATGAACTCCGGACTCACCCAGAACGATAGTTCGTGCCCCACCGCGAAGGATTCGATATTCAACCTGTCGTTGAAGCTTGTTTCGGGTGTAGTACCTTCCCAGAACAGCACCACCCGATCGCCGGATGCCATCCGGGCGTAAGGTCGAATCGTTATGCGTGTGCCTTCACCCACCCGGACCGGGTCGAGCGTACCGCCCACGGCATCATTCACGAACAACGGCAACACTCCGGAAGGGGTATCACCAACATTCAACTGCAAACGTCGAGACTGCACGGGTTCCGGCAAACAACGACTGGTAAGCGTGTAGTAGACCTCCAGGTAACCGCCATCCAGCGCACCGATGTGGGGACTGGCGACGATAAAGACAACGTCCTTGCCTACCTGCCTCTGGCTGACAAAATGCGCGACCTCATGCCGATAGGCCAACCCTTCGGCGTCGAGCCCGGACCAGTGCAGTACCAGCCTGTCTCCGCTCGCCATACCTGGATAAGGCAAGATATTGACCACGGCTTTCTTGCTGGCCGGATCCAGAACGGCATTTTCAGCCTGTACCAGCTGTGGAGCCGACAACACTCGCTTCGCTGTATCTATTTCAAATGTGCTCATTCATTTACTCCAGTCCTTGGACATACGTACCGGCCCGCAGGTCGGCGTCGAACGAAGCCTATTTAAGCCCATCGCTGTGCGCGGCGATGTCAGGTAATTGCTTCAGATGACCGGGACAAATGCCGATCACTGGGTAGGCCACTGTTGAGAATCTCTCTTGACCGCTTAAAAAGATGTCGAAATGTTCCGACGTAGACTTCGTCCTGTTCCGAATTTTCATACTTTTCCTATACCGCTTTCCTTCAAGCACAGCGGATTTTTCAGACATCGCCTGGCGGCGGGAGTGTTTTAGAGTGGCGTCCGGGTCACCTCTACGAACTTCCGCGAAAAAGGTACGAACATGCAACGGAATGCAACAACTCAGCATCCAATCCTTCTGGTACACGGCCTCTTCGGTTTCGACCGCATCGGCAGGTTCGAACTGTTCCATGACGTCAAGCAGGCATTGAGAAGCTATGGCGCCAGGGTCTTCGTACCGCACCTGTCGGCTACCCATAGCAACGAAGTGCGCGGCGACCAGCTATTGGCACAGATTGAACGGGTCCTGGAAGGAACCGGCGCAAGCCAGGTCAATCTGATCGGCCACAGCCAGGGCGCACTCGCCGCACGTTACGCGGCCGCTGTCGCGCCGCAATGGGTAGCGTCAGTGACGTCCGTCAGCGGCCCGAATCATGGATCGGAATTGGCGGATTTTTTGCGCAAGGCCCTTACGCCCGGACGCTTGCCGGAGCATGTAGCCAGAAAAGTCGCGACCTCGTTCGCTGACTTCCTGTCGTTGTTGAGCGGCAACCAGCAGTTGCCACAAAACGCAATCGCCGCGCTTAACGCGCTGACCACCGAGGGCGTTGGCGCCTTCAACGACAAGTACCCTCAGGGGCTGCCGAAAACCTGGGGCGGCAAGGGTCGAGAGCTGGTCAATGGTGTGCGCTATTACTCCTGGAGCGGCACCCTGCAAGGGACCATCCTTGATGAAGGGCTCAGCGGTTTCGACCCGGCACACGCTTTTTGCCGGGCGTTTTCCGAGTATTTCATCACCGAGGCCGGGCAAAACGACGGGCTGGTCGGGCGATACAGTTCTCACCTGGGTAAAGTGATCCGCTCCGACTATCCAATGGATCACATGGACAGTCTCGGTCAGACAGCCGGACGGGGTCGCAAAGGTGTCAACCCGATCGAGTTGTATGTACAGCACGCCGAGCGCTTGAGACATGCTGGCCTGTAAACCCTTCACTTATATAAATGTCCCCATGCCCGACCGGTTTCAGATGGAACTTTGAGAAGAAATAGGCCACTGAATCCGGTAGGCTCAGCACTTTACTGAACATTGAATGGAGAATTTTCCCATGGCTAAAGCCACTGCCCGTCACATCCTTGTTGCCAGCGAAGCCAAGTGCAACGAACTCAAGGCCCAGATTGAAGGCGGCGCTGATTTCGCCGAAGTTGCCAAGGCTAACTCCACTTGCCCGTCCAGCCGCCAGGGCGGTGATCTGGGTTCGTTCGGTCCAGGCCAGATGGTCAAGGAATTCGACACCGTGGTTTTCAGCGCACCGATCAACGTGGTGCAAGGCCCGGTCAAAACCCAGTTCGGGTACCACCTGCTGGAAGTGACCAGCCGCCAGGACTGATCTGACGCCTGAGTTTTCTGCACAACGGCCCGCCTTTTGGTGGGCCGTTGTGTTTTGGTTACGTGTTTCGACTGGCGAGGGACGCGCCGCTAGCGTACAAATTGTGCTTATCGATCACCCGGCTCTAAGGCTGACAATGCGACTGGCTTTCCCCACTTTGATATTCACTGCCGTGGCCCTGCTGCTAAGTGGCGCTGGTGTGAATGCAGCACCGCAACACGCGTTGACCGTGTATGGCGAACCGGCGAAATATCCCGCGAGCTTCAGTCATTTCGCCTACACCAACCCGCAAGCCCCCAAGGGCGGCACGATGCGTCGCTCAGCCATGGAAATCGGTCATTTCGACCACATCCTGCCCTACATCGACAAGGGCATCGGCGTGAACCAGATCGATGGCCTGCTCTACTCCCCCCTGGCCCAGCGTTCGCTGGACGAGCCTTATACGGTTTATGGCCTGGTGGCGCAGAAGATGGAGCGCTCCGAGGACGGTCTGTCCCTGCGCTTCTATCTGAACCCCAAGGCGCGCTTCGCCGATGGCACTCCGATTACCGCCGAAGACGTGCGCTACACCTTCGATCTGCTGATGACCCAGGGCAGCCTGCGCTATCGCACTCAGTTTGCCGACGTCAAAGGCACTGAAGTCGAGTCGCCGCTGACCATTCGGTTCGACTTCAAAAGCAACGAGAACCGCACCCTGCCCCTGGACATCGCGACCCTGCCGGTATTCCCCGAGCATTGGTGGAAAACCCGCGACTTCGCCAGCGGCGGCGGTTACGAACCACCACTGGGCAGCGGCCCGTATCGGGTCGGCAAGGTCGACTCCGGACGCAGCATTACCTTCGAGCGCAACGCCGACTGGTGGGGCAAGGACCTGCCAGTCAGCCGCGGCCTCTATAATTTCGACCATTTCAGCATCGAGTACTTCGGCGATACCGACGTCGCTCGCCAGGTGCTGCGCGGCGGCGCCTACGACTACAACCGCGAGTTCTCCGCCACCGGTTATTCAATCGGCTACGAAAGTCCGGCCCTGAGCGACGGCCGCCTGCGCAAGGCCCACTTGGCCACTGACGCACCGCAAACAGCCCAGGGGTTCGTCTTCAATCTGCAAAATCCGATATTCCAGGACCGCCGTGTGCGCCAGGCCCTGGCCATGCTCTGGGATTTCGAGTGGAGCAACCGGCAGATGATGCGCGACTTGTACATCCGCCAGCAGAGCTTCTTTTCCAACACCGACCTGGCTGCGCGCAAGCTTCCCGATGCGGCGGAGCTGGCGATTCTCGAACCGTTGCGCGGGCAGATTCCCGATGAAGTGTTTACCCAGGTCTTCCAAGCGCCGAAGACCGATGGCAGCGGCGTGATCCGCGACAAACAATTGCAAGCCCTGGAGCTGCTCGAACAGGCCGGCTGGAAACCCGATGGCGATCAACTGGTGAATGCCCAGGGCGAGCCGCTGAGCTTCACCTTCCTCACCAGCCAGAACGGCATCGATCGGTTGCTGCTGCCTTATAAGCGCACGTTGAAACAGATCGGTATCGACCTCAACATTCGCCGCATCGACTCGTCCCAATACGTTAACCGCCTGATGTCCAGGGATTACGACATGGTCATCACCGGCTATCCGGTCACCACCTCCCCCGGCGGCGAACTGGTCAACTACTTTGGTTCGGCCTCGGCCAACGATCCCGGCGCCAACAATTACATGGCGCTGAAGAACCCGGCGGTCGATACGCTGATCAGCGGCCTGATCCGCGCCAACACCCAGGCCGACATGCTGCGCTACGCCCATGCCCTGGACCGGGTGCTGCAATGGAACTACTACTGGATTCCCAACTATTACCCGCCCGGCAGCTCCACCGTTTGGTGGAATCGCTTCGGCATTCCGAGCGTGCAGGCGAGCAATGACGAAGCCATCGAGAGTTGGTGGGAAGTGAGCTCCACGCCCTTGACCAACGAACAGATGACCGCCGAATTGATCAAGCGCGGCAAATCCGGAGGGCCGCGCTGATGTGGGCCTACATACTGCGGCGTTTGCTGCTGATCATTCCGACCCTGGTGATCATTCTTCTGGTCAACTTCGTGATCGTCCAGGCCGCGCCCGGTGGTCCGGTGGAACAGGCCATCGCGCACTTGCAAGGCATCGGCGGCGCCACGATCGGCGGTGGCTCCAGCGAGACGATGCACGGCAGTTCCCGGGCCAGTCGTGGCCTCGACCCGCAGTTGATCAAAGAGATCGAAAAACAATACGGCTTCGACAAGCCGGCGCCGGAACGCCTGTGGCTGATGCTCAAAAGCTACGCGAAACTGGACTTTGGCAAGAGCTTCTTCCGTGGCGCCACGGTGACCGACCTGATCCTGGAAAAAATGCCGGTGACCATTTCCCTCGGGCTCTGGGCCACACTGATCACCTATCTGGTGTCGATCCCGCTGGGGATTCGCAAAGCGGTGCATCACGGCAGCCACTTCGATATCTGGAGCAGCACCGCGATCATCATCGGCTATGCGATGCCGGCGTTCCTGTTTGCGATGTTCCTGATTGTGGTGTTTGCCGGTGGCACGTCGCTGAACTGGTTCCCGGTGCGCGGTCTGGTCTCGGACAACTTCGAGTCGCTGTCGACCGTGGGCAAGATCGCCGATTACTTCTGGCACCTGGTACTGCCGGTTACTGCGCTGGTGATCGGCGGCTTCGCCACGTTGACGATCCTGACCAAGAACTCCTTCCTCAATGAAATCACCCGCCAGTACGTGGTCACCGCCCGCGCCAAGGGCTTGAGCGAGCGTCGCGTGCTGTACGGCCATGTGTTCCGCAACGCGATGTTGCTGGTGGTGTCGGGGATTCCCCAGGCCTTCATCAGCGTGTTCTTCGCCGGCTCGTTGCTGATCGAGGTGATTTTCTCCCTCGATGGCCTCGGCCGCATGAGCTACGAAGCGGCCGTGTCACGGGACTATCCGGTGGTCTTCGGTTCGCTGTTCATCTTCACCCTGTTCGGCCTCTTGATAAAACTGGTCGGGGACCTCTGCTACACCCTGGTCGACCCGCGTATCGACTTCGCCGCGAGGAACGCCTGATGTTCAAGCTCTCGCCCCTGGGCCTTCGTCGCTTCGAACGCTTCAAGAAAAACCGCCGGGGCTGGTGGTCGCTGTGGTTGTTTATCGGGTTGTTCCTGCTGACCCTCGGCGGTGAACTGATCGCCAACGATAAGCCGCTGATCGTCAGCTTCCAGGGTTCGCTGTACTTCCCGGTGTTCAAGCGTCATACCGAGCAGGAATTCGGCGGGCAACTGCCGTTCCAGGCCGACTATCGCAGCGATTACGTGCAGAAGCTGATCAAGCAGGACGGCGGCTGGCTGCTGTTTCCGCCGATTCCGTTCAGCGACGACACGCCCAACTACGATTTGAACAAACCGGCGCCGAGCCCACCGTCGAAGGTCAACTGGCTGGGCACCGACGATCAGGCGCGGGACGTGCTGGCCCGGGTGATTTTCGGCGCCCGCGTGTCGATTCTGTTTGCCTTGATGCTGACGTTTGTCAGTGCGCTGATCGGCATTGCCGCCGGTGCGCTGCAAGGCTATTACGGCGGTTGGGTCGACTTGCTCGGCCAGCGCTTGCTGGAAGTCTGGTCGGGGTTGCCGGTGCTGTACCTGCTGATCATTCTGTCGGGGTTCGTCGAGCCTAATTTCTGGTGGTTGCTGGGGATCATGGCGCTGTTTTCCTGGTTGGCCCTGGTGGACGTGGTGCGCGCCGAGTTCCTGCGCGGGCGCAACCTGGAATACGTCAAGGCGGCTCGGGCGCTGGGCCTGACCGACCGCAAAGTGATCGTGCGGCACATCCTGCCCAACGCGATGAACGCGACCTTGAGTTACCTGCCGTTCATTTTGACCGGCGCAATCTCGACGCTCACGGCCCTGGACTTTCTCGGCTTCGGCATGCCGGCCGGCAGCGCCTCATTGGGTGAGCTGATCGGTCAGGGCAAGCAGAACCTGCAAGCACCGTGGCTGGGCCTGACGGCGTTTTTCACCCTGGCGCTGATTCTTTCTTTATTGGTGTTCATCGGCGAGGCATTGCGTGATGCCTTCGACCCTCGATCATGAAGCGGACATTAGATATGAGTGACAACCTGATCGAAATCCGTGACCTGAGCGTGGCGTTCAGTGGCCAGACGGTGGTGCGCAACCTGTGCCTGGATATCCGCCCCGGCGAGTGCCTGGCGCTGGTCGGTGAGTCGGGCTCCGGTAAATCGGTGACAGCCCATTCGATCCTGCAATTGCTGCCGGAAACCGGTACTCAAACCTCCGGCAGCATTCGTTATCGCGGCCAGGAACTGGTCGGTGCCGACGCCTCGGTCCTGCGCAAGTTGCGCGGCGACCGGATCGCGATGATCTTCCAGGAGCCGATGACCTCGCTGAACCCGCTGCACAGCATCGAAAAGCAGATTGGCGAAACACTGCTGGTGCACAAAGGCCTGGCCGGCAAAGCGGCGCAAGGGCGGATTCTCGAATTGCTGGAGCTGGTAGGCATCAAGCACCCCAGGGAACGACTCAAGGCCTATCCGCATCAACTGTCCGGCGGCCAGCGGCAACGGGTGATGATTGCCATGGCCCTGGCCTGTGAGCCAGAACTGCTGATCGCCGACGAACCGACCACCGCGCTGGATGTGACGGTGCAGCGCAAGATCCTGTTGCTGCTCAAATCACTGCAACGGCGGCTCGGCATGTCACTGCTGCTGATCAGCCATGACCTTAATCTGGTGCGCAGCATCGCCCAGCGCGTGTGCGTGATGAAGGCCGGGGAAATCGTCGAGCAGGCTCCTTGCGAGCAGCTGTTCACCGAACCGAAGCACCCTTACAGCTGCGTGCTGCTGAATGCCGAGCCGGAAGGCGAAGCCCTGCCCCGGGACGAACGCGAGAAAGTGCTGGAAGTGGACGACTTGCGGGTCAAGTTCGCCCTTGGCGGCGGTCTGTTCCAGCGCAAGACCTGGTTACACGCGGTGGATGGCATCAGCCTGAACGTCCAGCGTGGCAAGACCTTGGGTATCGTTGGCGAGTCCGGTTCGGGCAAGTCCACTTTGGGTCAGGCGATCCTGCGGTTGCTCGATTCCGAAGGCAGCATTCGCTTCCAGGGCGAGGCGCTCGACGGCCTTACGCAAAAGCAGCTGCGGCCGTGGCGCAAGAAGATGCAGGTGGTGTTCCAGGACCCGTTTGGCAGTCTGAGCCCACGGATGTCGGTGGCGCAGATCATCAGCGAAGGCCTGGAAGTGCATAGCCAGTTGACCGCCGAGCAATGCAAGGCCGAGGTGATTCGGGCCCTGGAAGAAGTCGGCCTCGACCCGCAAAGCCGTCACCGTTATCCCCATGAGTTTTCCGGCGGCCAACGGCAACGTATCGCCATCGCCCGGGCGCTGGTGCTCAAGCCGGCGCTGATCCTGCTGGACGAACCGACCTCAGCCCTGGACCGCACCGTGCAGAAACAAGTGGTCGCGCTGCTGCGCGACCTGCAGAAAAAGCACGGCCTGACCTATCTGTTCATCAGCCATGATCTGTCGGTGGTGCGCGCGCTGGCCCATGACATGATCGTGATCAAGGACGGCAAAGTGGTGGAAAGCGGTGCCAGCCATGATGTGTTCGAGTCGCCGCAGCATCCGTATACCAAGGAACTGTTGGCGGCGGCGCATCCGGGGTAAGCCGTGCCCGCGAAGAGGCCCTCACAGACAACCACACTCTGGACATGACAGACATGAACACCACCGAAAGCCTCAAGGACTACCAGCGCGTGCGCCTGCTGGCGATCCGCTCTTTGTTCGAGATCATCGAGCAATCGAGCGAAGGCACGGTGATTGTCGACCGCGACGCCAATATCGTCTGGATGAATGAACGCTACGCCCGGCGTTTCGGCCTGGAATCGGCGGAGGTCGCGATCGGCAAGGCCTGTGAAAGCGTGATCCCCGGCAGTCTGCTGCGTGACGTGGTGCGCACCGGCCGGCCGATCCTGTTGGACATGCAGGACACGCCCAAGGAACCACTGGTGGTAATGCGCCTGCCGATTCACGACGATGCCGGCGCGGTGATCGGCGCCATCGGCTTCGCGCTGTTCGACGAATTGCGCAGCCTGTCGCCGATGCTCAAGCGCTACCTGAGCATGCAGGAAGAACTGGCCTCCACCCGCTCGCTGCTGCGGGCGCGGCAAACCAAGTACAACTTCGCCCATTTCATCGGCACCAGCGCCGCCAGCCTGGAAGTCAAACGCCGCGCCCGGCGCAGTGCCAGTGCTGAATCCCCGGTGTTGCTGCTCGGCGAAACCGGCACCGGCAAGGAGTTGCTGGCCCAGGCGATCCACGGTGCTTCGCCCCGAGCGCATAAGGCGTTTGTCAGCATTAACAGTGCGGCGATTCCCGAGGCATTGCTCGAAGCCGAGTTCTTCGGCACCGCCCCCGGCGCGTTTACCGGCGCTGATCGCAAGGGACGCGTGGGCAAGTTGCAGATCGCCCAGGGTGGCACCTTGTTTCTCGATGAGATCGGTGACATGCCCTTGCCCCTGCAAAGCAAGTTGCTGCGGGTGTTGCAGGAGAAAGAGTTCGAACCGGTAGGTTCCAACGAAGTGATCCAGAGCGATGTGCGAGTCATTGCCGCCACCTCGACGGATCTGGAAGCGGCGATCAAACGCGGCGAGTTTCGCGCCGACCTGTATTACCGCCTCAACGTGCTGCCGATCCAGGTGCCGCCGTTGCGTGACCGCCTCGACGACATACCGGCCCTCAGCGAAGCGATCCTGGAAGAACTGCGCAGTCAGCATGAGTTGAACCGTGAAGCACTGGAGCTGCTGGGCCAACACGCCTGGCCGGGGAATATCCGCGAACTGCGTAATGTGCTGGAACGCGCGGCGTTGCTCAGTGATGACTTGATGTTGAATGTGGCGGATATCCGCGCGGCGATTGGGACATTTACCCCGGTGACGCGGGTGGCGGCGCAGGCGATTGAAGCCGTCGGCCATGAGACGTTCAGTGAGGCTCGGGAGCGATTTGATCGGCAGTTGATTGAATCGGCACTCGCACAATGTGGCGGCAAGGTGATTGAAGCGGCGGCGCGGTTGGGGCTTGGGCGGTCGACGCTGTACAAGAAGATGGTGGCGTTAGGGATTGCCGAGTCTCAATAACGAGACATGGATCTCTATTGGTAGATGCGGCCTCTTCGCGGGCAAGCCTCGCTCCTACAGGTGCGAAGTGTACGCGTCACCCCCGAGCGCCACCTCCCCATGTAGGAGCGAGGCTTGCCCGCGAAGGCGCCCGCCAGATCCCCCCCTATCTCAAAACAGAGACATAAAGTCCGAAGCACCGCCAAAAAGAAACGATATCTCTTTATATTTCAACACCTTAGCTATCTGGCACGATTCCCGCTAAAGCCCTCTCCCACAAAAGATCCACCTTACAAAAATAACAATTCAGGAGAGACACACCCATGAGTGTGATCATTGCCTTGGCAGCCCTCGCGCTGCTGATGCTGGCTGCTTACCGTGGCTACAGCGTTATCCTCTTTGCCCCGATTGCCGCCCTCGGCGCTGTACTGCTCACCGACCCTTCCGCCGTCGCCCCTGCCTTCACCGGGGTGTTCATGGAGAAAATGGTCGGCTTCATCAAACTGTATTTCCCGGTGTTCCTGCTCGGTGCGGTGTTCGGCAAGCTGATTGAGCTGTCGGGCTTCTCGCGTTCTATCGTTGCGGCGGCCATTCGTTTGCTTGGCACTCGCCAGGCGATGCTGGTGATCGTGCTGGTCTGCGCCTTGCTGACCTACGGCGGCGTGTCGCTGTTTGTGGTGGTGTTCGCGGTGTATCCGTTTGCCGCCGAGATGTTCCGCCAGAGCAATATCCCCAAACGGCTGATCCCGGCGACCATCGCCCTCGGTGCGTTTTCCTTCACCATGGACGCCCTGCCCGGCACCCCGCAAATCCAGAACATCATCCCCAGCACCTTCTTCAACACCACCGCCTGGGCGGCGCCGTGGCTGGGCCTGATCGGCACGATCTTCGTGTTCTGCGCCGGCATGCTGTTCCTGCAGCGTCAACGCAACAAGGCTCAGCGCGCCGGCGAAGGTTATGGCACCGAGCTGCGCAACGAGCCGGAAACCGCTGCCGACATCAAGCTGCCGAATCCGTGGATTGCCCTGTCGCCGCTGCTGGCGGTGGGCATCATGAACCTGCTGTTCACCCAGTGGATCCCGCAGTGGTACGGCAAGACCCACAGCCTCTCGCTGCCGGGCATGACCACGCCGGTGACCACCGAAATCGCCAAGCTCACGGCGATCTGGGCGGTTCAAGCGGCGTTGCTGGTCGGGATCATCATGGTGCTGGTGTTCGGCTTCCAGGCGATCCGCAGCAAACTGGCCGAAGGCAGTAAAAGTGCGGTTAGCGGCGCATTGCTGGCAGCGATGAACACCGCGTCGGAATACGGTTTCGGCGCGGTGATCGCCTCCTTGCCAGGCTTCCTGGTGCTGGCCGACTGGCTGAAAAGCATTCCCAACCCGCTGGTCAACGAAGCGATTACCGTGACCCTGCTGGCCGGCATCACCGGTTCCGCATCGGGCGGTATGAGCATTGCCCTGGCGGCGATGGCCAACGACTTCATCGCCGCAGCCCATGCCGCGAACATACCGCTGGAAGTGCTGCACCGAGTGGCGGCGATGGCCAGTGGCGGCATGGACACCCTGCCGCACAACGGCGCGGTGATTACCCTGCTCGCGGTCACCGGCCTGACGCACCGCGAAGCCTACAAAGACATTTTCTGTATTACGATCATCAAGACCCTGGCGGTCTTCGTGGTAATCGGCACTTTCTACGCCACTGGCATTGTGTGAGGTATTCATGACGACTCTTACAGGCAAGACCGCACTGGTCACCGGTTCCACCAGCGGCATCGGCCTGGGCATCGCCCTCAGCCTGGCCAAGGCCGGTGCCAACGTGGTGCTCAACGGGTTCGGCGACGCCTCGAAGGTGATTGCCGAGGTTGAGCAATTTGGCGGCAAGGTCGGGCATCATCCGGCAGACGTCAGTAAACCCGAGCAAATCGCCGAGATGATTGCCTACGCCGAGCGCGAATTCGGTGGCGTGGATATTCTGGTGAACAACGCCGGGATCCAGCATGTGGCGGCGGTGGAAGACTTTCCGCTGGAGCGTTGGGATTCGATCATTGCGATCAACCTGTCTTCGGTGTTCCACGGCACGCGCCTGTGCCTGCCGCGTATGCGGGCGAAGAATTGGGGGCGGATCATCAACATCGCCTCGGTTCATGGCCAGGTGGGTTCGGTAGGCAAAGCCGCTTATGTGGCGGCCAAGCATGGAGTGATCGGCTTGACCAAGGTGGTCGGCCTGGAAACCGCGACCACCCAGGTCACGTGCAACGCCATTTGCCCGGGCTGGGTACTGACGCCTTTGGTGCAAAAGCAGATCGATGACCGCGCCGCCACCGGCATCGACCCGCAGCAGGCGCAGCATGATTTGCTGGCCGAGAAGCAGCCGTCCCTGGAATTCGTGACCCCACCGCAACTGGGTGAACTGGTGCTGTTCTTGTGCAGCGAGGCCGGCAGCCAGGTGCGGGGCGCGGCGTGGAATATTGATGGTGGGTGGTTGGCGCAGTAACCCGCCACCCGGATCGTTCCCACGCTCTGCGTGGGAATGCCTCAATGGACGTTCTGCGTCCGCTTTGGGGACGCGGAGCGTCCCGGGCTGCATGCCCACGCGGAGCGTGGGAACGATCTGACTGAAGAGAGGCAAACCATGTCCGACATCCTCTGGCAACCCAGCGCCCAGCGCATCGGCAAGACCCGCATGGAAGCCTTTCGGCGCTTCATCAATCAGCGCCATCACCTCAAGATCGATGACTACCCTGCCCTGCACCAATGGTCCATCGATCAGCGGGAGGCGTTCTGGCAGGCGATTGTCGACTGCTTCGATATCCGCTTCCACGATCAACCCGACGAGGTGCTGCGCGAAGGCCCGCACATGCCCAGCGCCGAGTGGTTCCCCGGCGCAACCCTGAACTTTGCCGAGCACTTGCTGCGTCGGCGCGACGATGCGGTGGCGGTGGTCGCGGTCGCTGAAAACGGTCAGCGCGAACAGCTGACCTGGGCCGAACTGGCCAGCCATGTCGCTGGTTTCCAGAACAGCCTGCAAGCCGCCGGTGTTGGCCTCGGCGATCGGGTGGCGGCGTGCATGCCCAACACTTGGCAAACCCTGGTGGCGATGCTTGCCACCACCAGTCTCGGGGCGATCTGGTCCTGTTCGTCGCCGGATTTCGGCACCCAAGGGGTGATCGACCGTTTCGGCCAGATCGAGCCGAAAGTGCTGATCACCTGCGCCGGTTATCGCTATGCCGGCAAGGACATCGACCAACGCGCCAAGGTCAACGAAATCCTCGAACGATTGCCCACCTTGGAGCAGTTGATCGTCGTGCCTTACGCCCGGCCACAGACGCACATCGACGAATTCCACACCCAGGCCAACGTCACGCTCTGGGACGATTTTTACGACATCGGCGGCGAACCGGATTTTGTCCCGGTGCCATTCGCCCATCCGCTGTACATCCTCTATTCCAGCGGCACCACCGGCGTGCCCAAATGCATCATCCACAGCACCGGCGGTGTGTTGTTGCAGCACGCCAAGGAACACGGTCTGCATGGCGATCTCGGTGCCGGCAGCCGTTTGTTCTACTACACCACCTGCGGCTGGATGATGTGGAACTGGTTGGTGTCAGCCCTGGCCGTCGGCAGCGCCGTGGTGTTGTACGACGGCTCGCCGTTTCACCCTGGCCCGGAACGCTTGATCGACCTGATCGACGACGAGCGCATCAACGTGTTCGGCACCAGCCCCAAGTTCCTCGCGACCCTGGAAAGCAGCGGCCTGAAACCTCGACAGAGCCATGACCTTGGCAGCCTGCAAACCTTGCTCTGCACCGGCTCGGCGCTGTCACCGCAAAGCTACGACTTCGTCTATCGCGATGTGAAAGCAGACGTGTGCCTGGCTTCGATGTCCGGTGGCACCGATATCGTCTCGTGCTTCGTCAATGGCAATCCGCTGTCACCGGTCCGCCGGGGCGAGATCATGGGCAAGAGCCTGGGCATGGCGGTCGAGGTGTGGAATGACGAAGGCCGACCGGTGATCGGCGAAAAAGGCGAGCTGGTGTGTACCCGACACTTCCCGGCGATGCCCGTCGGGCTGTGGCATGACCCGGACGGAGAAAAGCTGCGCAAATCCTATTTCAGCCTGTTCCCCGGCGTCTGGGCCCAGGGCGACTACGCCGAACAACTGCACCACGGCGCGATGATGATACACGGCCGCTCCGACGCCGTGCTCAACCCCGGCGGCGTGCGCATCGGCACCGCAGAGATTTACCGTCAGGTGGAAAAAGTGCCACAGGTGCTGGACAGCGTGGCGATTGGTCAACAATGGCAGGATGACGTGCGGGTGGTGCTGTTTGTGCGCCTCAAGGATGGCGTCACTCTGGATGAAACCCTGCAACAGCAGATACGCCAGGTCATCCGCGCCAACACTACGCCGCGGCATGTGCCAGCGAAGATCCTGAGCGTGACGGAAATTCCGCGCACGATCAGCGGCAAGGTGGTGGAGTTGGCGGTGAGGAATGTGGTGCATGGGCAGGCGGTGAAAAACACCGATGCCCTGGCCAACCCCGAAGCGCTTGAGCAGTTCCGAGATCGACCAGAGTTGAAAGATTGAGCTCGTCAGAATGGGCAATGACCGCCGATGCCGCAGGACGATCTGCGGCATCGAGAGCAACTTTAATCGGTATTCAGATTCACCAGCACTTCAGTGTCAATGGGGCGGCCTGCACTGCCGTTAATGGCTGCGCTCATGATGCCGATGTTTTTCAGATACCCGGCTTTGTCAGTTTTACTTTGACTGAGTAACGCTGTTATCAACGCAAAAGAGTCCGCGTTTGCAAGTGCTTTTTGGCTATTGTGATAACGAACTGGCCTTTCATTGGCAGCCAGTGGCAGGCGACCGGCAGCAAGGTTTAACAGCGGAGCCACGTCCATGCCTTGGCCCTGCGTTGCTGCCTTGGCGCACACCACGTCGATTTTTTTAGGCCCGGCACGGAAGACTTCATGAATCAGATCATCAGCAACCGCACCGTAGCTGGAACCTGTCGAGCTGAAACGATCAACCAGGTTTTGGGTGTTAATGGTCAAAAACTGATGATCGGCCGCCCCCGTACTGACAGACTTTTTCCATAAGTCGTACTGGAGAGGATTTACCTCGACGAGGTTCGTATTATCCTTCGCGCCGTCCAAAATAAAATTACTGATGGAAAAGCCGTTAAAGTCTGTTTTGATCAGTCTCAAAAAGAAGAACAAGTCGTCACGTGACTGAGGCGTGCTGCCCAGAAGCAGGCCGATTGCAAGATTGGTTTCATTATTGAGCGCCGGCGTAGACAACACCGAGATTGCGTCGTCAATTTTACGACTCGCTATTGGCAAGCTTTGCTGAATAATCTGGCGACTGTAGCTCGCAGGTAGTGGCCCACGGAAACCGGGGAAAGAAAACTCCTGGTACTGGACGAAGTCGGTGAGCCGTTTACCCCAAGCATTGCCGTTTCGATTAACAGCGAACCAGTCGTTGTTTTTACGCAAAGCACAAATGTCCACTATGTCTACCGAACTACCTCGAGGACGCCATGTACCTTGTCCAAGGTGCGGAAAATTTTCAACACGTAGCAGCGCCACAGAATCGGCTTTGCCAGTCAGTCTGCGCAACTGAAATGACGCAGTTTCAACCAAATGAGCCCCTTGCCCCCCCAATCGCAATCCGCTTTTATAAAGTGCTTTCGAGCCTCGATAAACACCGGTGCCCACGCCGTCGAGCGGATTAAATATCGAGAACGTAAGTTTCAATCCGAACTTCGCAAAACTTTTAAACTTCGCCGACAGAGAGGCGGCCCTGCCGGCAATACTCAGTACCTTGCCCGGCACACCGACGAAGGCAAAGAGAATACCGATAGCATCCATCGTGCAGCCGAATACCCCGTCTACAACTCTGTTGCGTTCTCCTGAGGCAATGTCCTCAATGCATTTCTTGAACGGTACCACCAGATCAACAACATAGGTCGTGATCCTGTCCAGCGTCGCTTTACCCTGCTCCCGCTCTGTGTACTCGGTCGCTGCTTCCGTGAGTTCCTTGACCGAGGCTAAAGGGCGATTAACGACAATGAACTGGGCAACATCGTTGATCCGCGGATTGGAGAAGTGTTGATAAGCGTTGCGTCTTTTCTTGGGTCTGGATGTGGGCGCCGGCAGAGTGCCAAGTTTCTCGATAACCGCCTCACTACTGTAGTCGTTCCGAGGCTCAGTCCCATTGGTATAGCTCCGCAGATCGATCGGCAGATAAAACGGCGTGACGGGTGGCTTAGGATCTGTCATTCCCCCGTTGAAATCGATTCTGGCGGGCATATTCATTTTCCCTGAACCATGAATCATTTCACCCAACCGAATATTTTTCCGACACTTGGCGCGCAAGCTAAACATTTCATAGCAGACAAATTTGCCGTTACTGTGTGATGCGCACATCACGACACTATAACGGCCGGTAGCCTCGTCTTTTTTGGCCTGGCTTTCCGTCGGCGGGGGGTTCTTAATATTTGCCCCGGTGTAACCAACACTGCCTTCAGGCATTGGAATCCGCTCGGCAACGGATGGACGAAGCGTGAAAAAGGTGATTGCGTTGTTCTCGAAGATCTCGCGATCATCGTTTTCCATTTGCGCCATCGCCACTTTTATATTGGTGGCCAAAGCTTTATGAAGTTCACGGTGATGGTCGGACACCTGCGCTTCGAACACTGGTTCATTAGGCGCCAGCGCATACAGGTATGGATAGCGCTCATAAAGGCTCCCCTCCTCCCGCCAATCCCAGTCTCCGCTTGCCAGCTCACCTTCTATATGGAGATCAAGCATGGACATTTTGTAGGAATGTGACAGGTTATCACTGTAGTGTCTGAGCACCCGATCCTTCAGGAAATCACAGCCGGGTGCCGCCTCTTCCAGCGCCGCCAATGCGATCTTTTGTCGGCTCGGCAACGGCGTAGTAAATGCCTCTGCCCCCTGAACAAAGTGCTTTACGTATTCCTGATACGCCAACATTGCCTTTTCAGCAGCGTCCTTGACAGATACCGCAAGGGCCTCATGCGTAATGACTTCGTTGATTAAAGCCCAGTCGATAATTGATTTAATAGCCACCACACTTTGCAACTGGGAGACCGACGAACTGACTGCATCCACATTGCCGAATTTCATGACCTGCTCATAGGTCATGAAACGAGAAACCCCTCTGAATGTTTGCTCGACCAACGCTACTGCCTGAGTAAAACTCACCCAACCTATCGAACCCGCTTTGAGTTCGGAGGGCAGGTCCTTGACCAGAAAACCGGGCGCCATGGAAGCCAGCAGCAAATGCGACGCCAATGGTGCCATCGCGAGGGAAACTCGCTGGCTACTCACCAGATGGCGCTCCAGGCCCTGACGAATATCAGCCAATGGCTTATCAACAGATTCTCGCGGCTCATAAATATCATATGTGCCGACGCTATTTCGTTTCTCTTCCGTGCCAATAAAGGGATTGATATCGAGAATAACGGCGGTTATCAGGATTTGTGCGCGATCGTGCGCGGTGACGTCTTCATCGTCAGCCGAACCATACCAACCCAAACCATCCAGGTATTTTCTTGCCATTTGCCTAAAAGACTTATGACGTACCAGCAGCCCTATTGTCTCATTCGCATTCCCCCAATCAACTTTCCCAGATAGCGCTGGCTGCGCATTTTCCCACAGCGTATCCAGTAAGCTCTTATCTTTGGCGACAAATTTTGCAGTCAATGCGCGAATCTCCGCATACTGAGCGGGCGTCAACACAATGGCCTCATCGAAATCACCGGTCAGGTGCGCCCAGTAATTACCAAACTCATCAGTTTTAGGCCACTCCCATTCTAAAAAGGCCAACAGATTCTTGGTTTGCTCCACATCTTCTGGAACTTCCAGACCGTGAAACCGCATCCATTGTGAGCAACTCGCCTTATCACCCTGCCACACTTCTCCACCTGTCTCTTTTGCAGCCTCGATCAAGTTGCGTAGTCGCGGGCCGACCACTGGATCGGAGACGAAGTGATGAGTGACATTCAGCCTGACAGAATCCAACAATAGCGCCATATAGCCATTGCCGGTCACATAGATCTCGTCAGAGCCATCTAGTTCCTCCCTGTCCAATACAGCTTTAACCTCCTTCAAACCACGCATTTCACTCAGCAATCTACTGACGGGCTGGTGCACATAGTGAAGCGATGACCTCATCTGCAGCGTGATAAAAAAGAGCCCCCAATTAACAACTTCATTATCGCGCCGACCTTTAATATAATTTTTAAGCTGACTCACTAACGCGCGGCGCTCCGTCGTATCAGCGTTCACACAAGACAAATATTCCTCTGCTACGAACACAGCAGACTTATCAAAATTATTTCTGACTTTCATATTATTAATCCTTCCAGCATCCAATGCATTAATCACGAGGAAGGAACTCTAATGCAAAATCAAAAACCATCAATCGCCAAAGTTTTATTTAAAGTTTCTGACACTGTAAAGACCCAACACACTCACAAAGCCTTATTAAATAAAAAATCATTACTCAACCAACCCCCATTCGCCTGGCGGCAGTTGTTGAGTCGTCGTTGAGTCGACATAAAGCTTTAACCGCAGTCGTAAATTGTTAACGGAATCGGCATGCTTTAATGCTTCATCCTCACTGATAACACCTTCCACGACTAACTTATAAAGCGCCCCGTCAAATGTCTGCATCCCCAGTTCCACCGACTTTTCCATAATCCCCTTCAGTTCATCAAACTCATTGCGCCGGATCAGGTCGGCAATGGTCGGTGTGCCCAGCATTACCTCTACCGCTGCCCGGCGCTGGCCGTCGCGGGTGCGCACCAGCCGCTGGGAAACGAAGGCCTTGAGGTTGTTGCCAAGGTCGTGCAGCAACTGCTCGCGGCGCTCTTGGGGAAAGAAATTGATGATGCGGTCCAGCGCCTGGTTGGCGTTGTGGGCATGCAACGTGGAGATGACCAGATGGCCGGTATCGGCAAACGTCAGGGCATGTTCCATGGTCTCGCGGTCGCGAATCTCGCCGATCAGCACCACATCCGGCGCCTGGCGCAGGGTATTTTTCAGCGCGGCATGAAAACTGCGGGTATCGACGCCGACCTCGCGCTGATTAATGATCGATTTTTTGTGACGGTGGATATACTCCACCGGATCTTCGATGGTGATGATATGGCCGCTGCTGTGGCGGTTGCGGTAATCGATCAGGGCCGCCAGGGACGTGGATTTACCCGAGTCGGTCGCGCCAACGAACAGCATCAGCCCCTGCTTGAGCATCAAGGTTTCCAGCAGCACCGGTGGCAGGTTGAGGTCTTCGAAGCGCGGGATGTCGAGCTTGATGTTGCGCGCCACGATCGATACGTCGTTGCGTTGTTTAAAGATATTGACCCGGAAACGACCGACCCCGGCGAGAGAGATGGCCAGGTTCATTTCCAGTTCCCGATCGAACTCCAGCCGCTGTTCGGCGTCCATGATGGACTCGGCGATGGCTGCGATTTCCCCCGGTTTGAACCGTTGATCAGACAGGACTTTGAGCACACCGTCGAACCGCGCGCTGGGTGGCGCACCGGTAGAAAGGTAAAGATCAGAGCCTTCCTGGCTGGCCAGTTGCCGCAACAATAAATCGATTTCCATGGCAAAAAGCACCCGCGAAGCATTCAATGAGCAAATATGACCCGACCGCGTGACGCTTCGGGTCATCCAGCGACTACCGCCCTGCAAGGATAGTAGACGTAGCCACACCGACTGACGTGCAGGACATTTTGATGAACGCATCACCGACCGGCAGCGATGCCCAGGCCCTGATCGCCCGACTGGACTGGAGCCGCAGCCCCTTGGGCGCCGCCAGTTCCTGGCCGCAGAGCCTACGCACCGCGGTGGACATCGTGATTCATTCGCCGATGCCCATGCTCTTGCTGTGGGGCCCGCAGCTCACGCAAATCTACAACGACGGCTTCGCCCTGCTGTCCGGCAGCAAGCATCCGCACGCTTTCGGACAGCCCACGCACCAGATATGGCCTGAATTAAAAGACTTTACCGACCCGATCTACAGCGCCGTCCTACAAGGCCAGGTGCGGACCTACAGCGAGCAGCGCTTTTCCTTGCAGCGGGACGGGCAGGATTCCGACTTCTGGCTGGATTTGACCTACAGCCCGATTCGCGATGAAAGCGCCCAAGTCGCCGGGATCCTGGTCACCGCCATCGAAACCAATGAACGGCGACGCATCGCCCTCGAACTCGAACAGCGCTCCGCCGCCAGCCTCAAGGCCCAGCACGAAACCGAACAGCGCCTGCAACTGGCCCTGGCCGCCACCGATGCGGTCGGCACCTGGGATTGGGACATTGGCGAAGACCGCTTCATTGCCGACGCGCACTTTGCGCAACTGCACGGGGTTGATCCGGAGATGGCCAGCCAGTTACCGATCAGCGAATACCTGCACGGCGTACACCCGGAAGACCGCGCCATGGTGGCGCGCAGCATCAAGCATTGCATCACCCACGGCACCGAGTACGCCGAGGAATACCGTCTGTTGCAACCCGACGGCCAACTGCGCTGGGTATTTGCCCGGGGTCGTTGCTACAAGGACCACCATGGCCGGCCGATGCGCTTTCTTGGCGCCGCGCTGGACCTGACCGAGCGCAAGCACACCGAACAGGCCCTGCGCCAGAGCCAGACCGAGCTGCAGCTGATCATCAATGCGATGCCGATCCTGATCAGCTACGTCGACCGTGAAGAACGCTTTCGCCTGAACAACGCCGCGTACCTCGACTGGTACGGCCTCACGCCTCAGGAACTGTTCGGTCGAACCATCCATGAAGTGCTCGGCGACGACGCCTATGCCTTGCGCGCCGAATACATCGCCGAGGCGCTGGCCGGGCGGCCCTGTTCGTTCAGCATCGACGCCGCGCACCGCGATGGCAGCATCCGCAGTGCCCTGATGAATTACCTGCCACGCCACGGTGCGGACGGCGCGGTCAACGGTTTCTATATCTTCGTGATCGATGAAACCGAGCGCAAACAGACTGAAGAAGCCCTGCGCAACCTCAATGAAACCCTCGAAGAACGCGTGATCGCCCGCACCCAGCAATTGGCCGAAGCCAATCAGCGCCTGCAAAACGAGATGTTCGAGCGCGAGCGCGCCGAAGACGCGTTGCGTCATGCGCAGAAAATGGAAGCGGTCGGCCAGCTCACCGGCGGCATCGCCCATGACTTCAACAACATGCTCACCGGGATTATTGGCAGCCTCGATTTGATGCAACGCTATATCGCCGATGGCCGCAGCGCCGAGATCGGCCGCTTCACTGAAGCCGCTGTGTCGTCGGCCAACCGCGCCGCCGCCCTGACCCATCGCCTGCTGGCGTTCTCCCGGCGCCAGTCACTGGACCGCAAACCGTTGAACGCCAATGAGTTGATCCATTCCCTGGAAGACCTGCTCAGCCGCACCAAGGGCGATCATATCGAGCTCGCGCTGCAACTGGCCGACGAAGTGTGGCCGGTCAGCACCGACGTCAGCCAATTGGAAAACGCCTTGCTCAACCTGGTGATCAATGCCCGGGACGCAATGCCCGATGGTGGCCGGCTGCTGATCGAAACCGCCAACGTCTACCTCGACGGCAACGACCTCGCCCCCCTGGAAGCGGTCAAGGCCGGGGACTATCTGATGATCGCGGTCAGCGACAACGGCACCGGCATGAGCGCGTCGGTGCTGGCCAAGGCGTTCGATCCGTTCTTCACCACCAAACCCATCGGCCAGGGCACGGGCCTGGGGTTGTCGATGATCTACGGTTTTGCCCAGCAGTCGGGCGGCCATGTCAGCCTCGACAGCGTGCCGGACCAAGGCACTTGCGTGCGCCTGTACCTGCCGCGCCTGCACCTTGGCGCGCCGCAGGACACCTTGCTGCCAGTCACCGGCGAAGCGCCCTCGGCGATTGCCGGGGAAACCGTGGTGCTGGTGGAGGACGACCCGGCGGTGCGGATGCTGGTGCTCGATTTGCTCAATGAGCTGGGTTATCACGCCCACGAAGCCGAAGACGCCCGGGCCGCCCTGCCCTTGCTCGAATCCGATTTGCGGGTTGATTTGCTGGTGACTGATGTCGGGTTACCGGGGATGAACGGCCGGCAACTGGCGGAAATCGCCCGTCAGCATCGCCCGGACCTGAAAGTGCTGTTCATGACCGGTTACGCGGAGAAAGCCGCCGAACGCCAGGGCTTCCTGGAGGAAGGCATGGACATGGTGGCCAAGCCGTTTTCCATCGACCTGCTGGCCAACAAGATTCGCACGATGATCGGCCAACCGGAGTGAGTTGAGGCATAATCCCGCGCCCAGTTGTCACCACCGTTACAAGGTCTGCCTCATGAAAGCTCAAGCCCGCCATATTCTGGTGAAAACCTCGGAAGAAGCCGAGCAGCTCAAACAACGCATCGCCAAGGGCGAAGCCTTCGATGTGCTGGCCAAAAAGTACTCCACCTGCCCGTCCGGCAAACGCGGCGGCGATCTGGGTGAAGTGCGGCCGGGGCAGATGGTCGGGGTGATCGATGCAGTGATTTTCAAGAAACCGCTGCGGGTGGTCCATGGGCCGATCAAGAGCAAGTTCGGGTATCACCTGGTGCAGGTGTTTTATCGGGATTGATGGGGTGGCTTGAGGGCCCCCTCGCCACAGGGTCGCATTTCAATCTTTGGGGATTAGCGCTCCGGGGACCTGGATCACTCTGCTCGCCAACCGATGCCCCGCCTGCGCCGCCTCAACCGGGCTGCCGCCCTTGAGCCGACTGGCCAGATACGCCGCGCTAAACGAATCCCCCGCCGCCGTGGTATCGACCACGCGCTCGACCTTCCGTGCCGGTACTTCGAACGACTCACCAGCGCAACGAATCAAGCACGCCTCGGCGCCGCGCTTGAGCACCACTTCCGGCGTGCCGATCTGCTCATACGCTTCAAACACCGCGTCGCAATCGGAAAAATGAAACAGCGCCTGCTCGTCATCAACGGTCAACAACGCCAGGTCCACGTATGGCAAGACACTGCGATACGCCGCCCGAGCCTCCTCCAGCGACGCCCACAAACGTGGTCGGTAGTTGTTGTCGAAGACGATCCGCGCATCGCGCTGTCGGGCTTCGATCAGGGTTTCCAGTAATTTCTCGCGACCTTGCTCACCGAGCACCGCCAGGGTGATGCCGCTGAAGTACAGCACGTCGTAATCCGGCAACGCCGCCAGAATCGGCGCGGCCGCCGGGGTGGTGAAGCAACTGCGCACGGCCGCTTCGTTGCGCCAGTACAGGAAGCGGCGCTCGCCCGCGGCGTCAGTCTGGATGCAGTACAAACCCGGCAGACGGCCGGGCAAGCGCTGGACCAGGTCCAGGCCGATGTTCTCGGCGGCCCAGCTCTGGCACATGGCGTCGCTGAAGCTGTCATCGCCGAGCGCCGTGACGTAATCCACCGTGCCACCTTCGCCCAGTTCCCGGGACAGATAGACCGCGGTGTTCAAGGTGTCACCGCCGAAGCTTTGTTGCAGACTGCCGTCGGGCCGTTGCTGCAACTCGATCATGCACTCGCCGATCAGAGCGATGCGTGGGGTGTTGGGGCCGAGGGTGTTAATGGTGTTCATGGATTTAGGGTTCTCTGGTGTTGATCGTTCCCACGCTCTGCGTGGGAATGCAGCCCGTGACGCTCCGCGTCACATGCCGAAGCGGACGCAGAGCGTCCAGTGAGGCATTCCCACGCAGAGCGTGGGAACGATCAATTAGGGGTTAGAAACAGGTTTCCATGGTTTCAATCACCTGCAACTGCTCATCCACCAGACACCCCGTGCGCCATTTATCAAAGGTCAGGCACGGGTGCGAAGTGCCGAACGAAATAATGTCCCCCACCCGCAGTTCAACCCCAGGCGCCACGGTCATGAACGCATGCTGGTCCATCACCGCCGTCACCTTGCAGGCACTCACGTCATCGCCAATCGCCGGCACGACACCCGCCTTGTAACGCAACAACGGCACCGGCAAACCGGCGTCATAGGCCACGTCGCGCTTACCCAGGGCGATCACCGCAAATCCCGGCTCCGGCATCGACTGCACGTGCGCCCAGACTTCCAGCGCCGGGCGCAGGCCTTCGTGCAAATCGCTGCGACGGTCGAGCACGCAGCATTGCGCTTCCTTGTAGATGCCGTGGTCGTGAGCGACGTAACTGCCGGGGCGCAGCACGCTAAGGAAGCGTCCGCCGGCGTTCTGCGCTTCGAAGGATTCGGCGATCAGGTCGTACCAGGCCGAGCCCGAAGCAGTGATGATCGGCTTGGCGATGGCGAACGCGCTGCTGTCCTGCAACTGCACCGCCAGGCGCACCAGGGAGGCGGCGAACTCACGGATGCCGGTCTCGGCGTGGTCACCGTGGATCACCCCTTCGTAGCCTTCGATACCGGTCAGCGCCAATGCCGGTTGCGCGGCGATGGCCTTGGCCAGTGCGATCACTTCCTGCTCCGTGCGGCAACCGCAACGACCGCCGACCACGCCGTATTCGATCATCACGTTCAAGCGTACGCCGCGCGAGGCGAAGTACGCGCCCAGGTCAGCGACGTTGTCCGGGTGATCGACCATGCAATGGAAATCGAAGCTTGGATCAGCCAGCAAATCGGCGATCAGCGCCATGTTCGGCGTGCCGACCAGTTGGTTGGCCATCAACACCCGGCGTACGCCATGGGCATAGGCCGCACGGGTCTGGGTGGCGCTGGCCAGGGTGATGCCCCAGGCGCCGGCGTCCAGTTGCCGGCGAAACAGCGCCGGGGTCATGCTGGTTTTGCCGTGGGGCGCCAGTTCCGCGCCGCTGTTGCTGACGAACGCCTGCATCCAGCGGATGTTGTGTTCCAGCGCTTCACGGTGCAGCACCAGCGCCGGCAGGCTGACATCGCGCACCAAGTGCGCGCCGGTGTGGGCAAAGCCTTTTTCTACGGCAGCAGAAGACATGATCGAACTCCTTACATTCACGGCCGCCAGCAGCCGCGGTTATTCGTTGATACGCCGGGCGAGGTTGTTGGCGCTGTCGATCAGCACCCGGCGATAGTCGTTGTAGTTGTTCTTGGCATCGGCCCGTGGGGCGACGATGCACAGGGTGGCAATGGCCACGCCGTTGGGGTCTTTGACCGGGGCGGCGAAGCAATGGGTGAAGGTGTCGGCGACGCTATCGAAGGAGAAGAAGCCGTCGATACCGGCCTGGCGGATTTCCTGGAGAAACTGATCCAGCGGCAAACGTTCGCCATTGGGCAGGATGAAGTCGTCGTGGTCGATCAGGTCGATGATGGACTGGTCGCTCAAGTGCGCCAGCAACAGGCGCCCGGACGCGGTCCAGGGAATCGGCGCGTTTTCGCCGATGTCCGAGGAGATGCGGAAATGCCGTTCGCCCTCTTTCATCAGCGCCACGGTGTACTTGCGCCCGTTGAGCAGGCACATCTGCGCGGTTTCGTGGGTCTGGCTGACGATTTCCTGCAAGGCGTGATCGGCCTCGCGGGTCAGGTCGAAATGGCGCAAGTGCGCCTGGCCGAGGAAGTACAGTTGACGGCCCAGGTAGACGTGACCGTCCTTGCCCACGGGTTCGAGGATGCGCCGTTCCAGCAACGAGGCCACCAGTTCGTAGACCGTGGATTTCGGGCTGCCGATGCCGCTGGCGATTTCGTTCGGGCGCAGTGGCTGGCCGATTTCCTTGAGGAAATCGAGAATATCGAACGCCCGGTCCAGACCACGTGCCCGGCGCTTGATGGTGTCTTCGGTCATGTTTCAGGTTCCCATTCAAAGTGCCGGGAGTTTACCGCTAATGATCGTTCCCACGCTCTGCCTGGGAATGCATTGCGTGACGCTCTGCGTCACATCCGAAGCGAAACGCGGAGCGTCCCAGGCGGCATTCCCACGCGGAGCGTGGGAACGATCATGTGTACGGGGTCAGGCCTTTTTCTTGTACGCGATGCAGTCGATCTCAACCTTGCAATCAACCATCATGTTCGCCTGCACACAGGCCCGGGCCGGGGCGTGTTCGCTTTTGAAGTACTCGGAAAAGACCTTGTTGAAACTCCAGAAATCCCGCGGGTCTTCCAGCCACACGCCGGCGCGGACCACGTCTTCGAGGCCATAACCGGCTTCTTCGAGGATCGCGATCAGGTTCTTCATGGTCTGGTGGGTCTGTTCGACGATGCCGCCGACGATGATTTCGCCATCCAGCGCCGGCACCTGCCCGGACACATGCAGCCAGCCATCGGCTTCAACGGCACGGGCGAAAGGACGAGGCTGGCCGCCACCGGCGGTGCTGCCGGCGCCGTAACGAGTAATGCTCATGAGTGTTTCTCCTGCTAATAAAATTAAAAACGGGTGTTCTTGAGAAATTCCGCCAGACGCGGCGATTTCGGGTGTTCGAACAATTCCTTGGGTGGCCCCTGCTCTTCGATCCGGCCCTGGTTCATAAACACGATCTTGTCCGAGACTTCGAAGGCAAAGCGCATTTCGTGGGTCACCAGCAACATGGTCATGCCTTCATCGGCCAGGCCCTTGATCACGTTCAGCACTTCGCCGACCAGCTCCGGGTCGAGGGCCGAGGTGACCTCATCGAACAGCATCAGGCTCGGGTTCATCGCAATCGCCCGGGCAATCGCCACGCGCTGTTGCTGACCGCCGGACAACTGACCGGGATAGTGATCGCGGCGTTCATACAGGCCGACGCGCTCCAGCCATTTTTCGGCCAGCGCCACGGCTTCATCCTTGTGCAGCTTCTTGACCTTGAGCAAACCCAGGGTGACGTTCTGCAACGCGGTCAGGTGCGGGAACAGGTTGAATTGCTGGAACGCCATGCCGGTCATCGCGCGATGGCGGGCGATGACTTTTTCCGCGTGGCGCACGCGTTTGCCGTTGACCTCGTCATAGCCGATGGATTCGCCGTCGAGCAGGATCTGCCCGCCCTGGAATTCTTCGAGCATGTTCACGCAGCGCAGCAGCGTGGTCTTGCCCGAACCGCTGGAACCGATCAGCGTGACGACGTTGCCGCGCTGCATGGTCAGGTCGACGCCCTTGAGCACTTCAAGCTTGCCGTATTGTTTGTGCAGGCCGCGAATGTCCAGCAGGGCCTGGCCGTTTGGTGCAACAGAAGTCTGAGTCATGGCAAAGCCACCCGCTTTTCAATGTGCCGGCCGAGTAATTCGATGGCGTAGTTGATGACGAAAAAGAGGAAACCGGCGAACAGGTAGAACTCCAGGGTCATGAAGGTCCGGGCGATGATCTGTTGCGTGCTGAGCAGCAACTCGGCGACGCCAATCACCGAGAGCAAGGTCGAGGCCTTGACGATCTCGGTGGACGAGTTGACCCAGGTCGGCAGGATTTGCCGCAACGCCTGAGGCAACAACACATAGCCCAGGGATTGATAAAACGTCAGGCCAATCGCCTTGCTCGCTTCCATCTGCCCGCGTGGCAAAGCTTGCAGCGCACCGCGTACGATCTCGGCGACGTGGGAGCCGCAGAACAGCGTCAGCCCCAAGGCACCGGCCTGGAACGCACTGATCTGCCAGCCCAGCGCCGGCGCCATATAGAAACAGGCCAGCACCAGCACAAACACCGGCGTGCCGCGAATCAGATCGACGTAGAAGCGAAACGGCGCGCGCATCCAGACATTGCCGTAGGTCAGCACCAGTCCGGCGACGATGCCGATCAGCGTGCCGAGCAAAATCGCCAGGGCCGAGCACTGCACCGTGACCAGAAAGCCTTGCCAGAGCACTTCCCGCGCCACCCACAACTCATGCAACCAACTTGGGGATTCGTACATGGGAGGCTCCTATCGGCGGATCGCCAGACGCTGCTCGAGGTAACGCAGGATCATGGCAATGAGGTAACAGGCCGCAACATAGAGCGCTGTGGTCACCATCCAGGTTTCAATCACCCGGTAGCTCTCGACATTGATCTTGCGCGCGTAATAGGTCAGCTCCGGCACCGCGATCGCGGCCGCCAGCGAGGTGTCCTTGAACAGCGAAATGAAGTTATTCGACAACGCCGGCAGCACGTTACGCAGCATCACCGGCACGGTGACGTAGGCCTTGACCTGCCACTCGCCCAGACCGATCGCCAGCCCGGCTTCACGCTGCCCTTTTGGGATGCTCAACAGCCCGCCACGGAACACTTCGGTCAGGTACGCCCCGGCATACAGCGACAGGGTGATGATGAACGAAGGAATCTTGTCCAGGCGAATGCCCAGGCTCGGCAAGGCGAAGTAGATCAACAGAATCAACACCAGGATCGGCGTGTTACGGATCACCGTCACGTACACCGACGCCAGCACCCGCAACGCGCGATGCTTGGACAACAAAGCAAACGCCATCATCAGGCCGATCACGCAACCGATGGCGATCGACACCAGCGCCAGCTCCAGGCCCAGACCGAGCCCTGCCAGCAAGGTGTCGAAATCGCGCCACACGGCGGCAAAGTTCAACTGATAGTTCATGGTCAGCAATACCTTGAACGGGGCGCTTTTACAGCCGCCCCGCTCTCACGGGATCATTTGAATTCGACGGGAAAACCGATAGCCGGGGTCGGCAAGTCAACACCGAACCATTGTTTGAACGACGCCGCGTAAGCCGGGAACTCGACGCCAGTCATGGCTTCATGCAGCGCGGTGTTGACGAAGTTCAGCCAATCCTGGTCGCCACGTTTGACCGCGCAAGCGTAGGTTTGCGGGCTCCAGGCGTAGGTCGGGCTGCGATAGCGGCCAGGGTTCTGCACCATCAGGTACTTGACCGAGGACTGGTCGGTGGCGGCGGTGTCGGCTCGGCCGGAGTTCACGGCTTGATACATCAAGTCGACGCTGTCGTACTGGTCGACCTTGGCTTTAGGCAGCGCCTGGTGCACCAGTTCTTCGGCGTACACGTTCTGCAGCACGGCCACAGTCACGCTGTCGCCGGCGGCTTTCAGGTCTTCGATTTCCTTGTATTTGCTGTTCGCTGGCAGCAGCAGGCCGACACCTTCGCGGTAGTACGGCAGCGTAAAGGCGACTTGCTGCGCACGGCTGGCGGTGACGGTGATGAACTGGCAGCTGATGTCGACCTTGTCCGTCAGCAGGTTCGGAATCCGCGCATCGGATGACTGCACCACGTACTCGACCTTGCTCGGGTCGTTGAACAAACCCTTGGCGATCATGTGGCCGATATCAATATCAAAACCCTGCAACTTGCCGTCCGCTCCCTGGAAATGCCACGGCGCGTTGGTACTGCCTGTACCGACAATCAATTTGCCACGGGCCAGCACGCTATCAAGCTTGCTGTCCGCCGCCTGGGCAACACCCACGGCAGCAGCCGTAGCCGCAAAGAGAAAAACACACGCTTTGAACATGGAAGGTCGGCGATGCATGGCAAGCACTCCAGATTGTTGTGTATTCCGTTATACCGGATATAAGTGTGTAACAACGGAATAGACAGCAGAAAGTGTGCCATAGGATAGGGTGACTGTGGTGGAGAGATTGAAAGGTGTTTTGAATCAAAGGGATGCGGTTTTGCACGGGAAAAGCGTTACCGAACGCATGGGCGGGAGAGCGCTACCGGGGGACACACGTGGGCGGGTACTTGCACCACATTCGGCGGGTGGCGATTCAAAATGTGGCACCGTGACGTTTGCGGACCCACCTGTAATTTCTGACAGTAGACCCACCCGCCACCCTCCTTTACCGTCAACAAGCCTTCACTGATCGTTGTGAAAAGGAGACTTCAATGACTTCGAACACCCCTCAAACGGCATTGGCCCCGACCTACCGCAAAGCCCTGAAAACCTGGCGTCCGGTGATCCTGTACTTTGGCAATCAGCACTGTCCGGCATGCGAAGAAGCCGGACCGGTGTTTCGGGCGATTGCCGAGGCGTTTCGGCATCGGGCGGATGTTTATATGTTGAGTACCCGCGAATCGCCGCGGCATCCGGAGGTTACGGGGACGCCGACGGTGTTGTTTTACAAGGATGGGAAACTGGTTAAAAAGCTTAAGGGGATTGGTAGTCCACAATCGCTGGCGGAGGATTTTGTGGCGCATGTCGGGAAGGTGAAGCCCCGGCAGGTGGCTCGGAAACCGGGGCATGATCGGGCTTGGCTGCGGCGGACGTTGCGTTCGCTGTGCATGGTGCCTCGGGCGCGGTCCTTGGTTGGGGCTTGAGGTTTTTGTTGTCAGGTAGATTGCTATCGCGAGCAGGCTCGCTCCCACAATGGACTTGCGTACACCGTTCCATGTGGGAGCGAGCTTGCTCGCGATGAGGCCCTGATATCCAACCCAAATCACTAGCCCATACGCTGGAGCAACACCCGCACCACCCGCCGCTCTTCAACCGCCATTACCGTCATGGTCCAGCCTTCCCGTTCATGGCTGTCACCGATTATCGGCAACCGATCCAGCACACTCATCACCAACCCGGCCAGTGTCTGGTAATCCTCGGTCGGTTCAGCGCTAAAACCGGTCAACTGTCGCACCCGCGCCAGGTTCAACGCGCCGCTGACCATGAACCCGCCCTGCTCCTCAAGCACATCCGGGCCTTCGATTTCGCTGGCATCCGGCAGCTCGCCAGCAATCGATTCGAGAATATCGGTCATGGTCAGAACGCCGACAAAATCACCGAATTCATTGACCACAAAAGCAATGTGGGTCGAGGCTTGGCGCATCTGTTCCAGGGCATTGAGGATCGAGTAGCTGTCGAGCAGATTGATGGTCGTGCGCGCCAGGTCTTCAAGGTCCGGGTCATTGCCGGCCAGGTACTCTTTCAACAACTCCTTTTTGTGCACGAAGCCCAGGGGTTCATCCACCACGCCGTCCCGGACCAGCGGCAGGCGTGAGTAGGACGAATGCATCAGGCGTGTACGAATGGTCTCGGCATCGTCGGCCAAATCGAGGTGATCGACGTAAGCCCGCACCGTCATCAGCGTTCGAATCGGCCGCTCGGCCAGTTGCAGCACACCACTGATCATCACCCGTTCACGGCGGTCGAACAGCACTTCACTTGGGGCTTCACCGTTATCCAGCAGGTCGGCAATCTCCTCGCCGACTTCTTCCGCCGCCAACCGGCGACCACCCAACAAACGCAACACCGCATGGGCCGTACGCTCACGCATCGGTCGCAGCCCCTGCATGGAGCGCTTGCGCCGGGACCGGGCGATCTGGTTGAACACTTCGATCAGGATCGAGAAACCGATGGCCGCGTACAGGTAACCCTTGGGAATGTGGAAGCCCAGGCCTTCAGCGGTCAGCGCGAAACCGATCATCATCAGGAAGCCCAGGCACAGCATGATCACCGTCGGGTGTTCGTTGACGAAACGGGTCAGCGGCTTGCTGGCGACGATCATCAGGCCGATGGAAATGATCACCGCGATCATCATCACCGCCAGTTCATCGACCATGCCCACAGCGGTAATCACCGCGTCGAGGGAGAACACCGCGTCGAGCACCACGATCTGCGCCACGATCGGCCAGAACATCGCATAAGCCGCATTGCCCGCGCGCTGGCCGACATGGCCTTCGAGCCGTTCGTGCAACTCCATGGTGGCCTTGAACAACAGGAACACACCGCCGAACAACATGATCAGGTCACGGCCCGAGAAGCTCTTGTCGAACACCTCGAACAGCGGCTGGGTCAGGGTCACCAGCCAGGAAATACTCGCCAGCAAGCCCAGGCGCATCAGCAGCGCCAGGGACAAACCGATGATCCGTGCACGATCGCGCTGATGCGGCGGCAACTTGTCCGCCAGGATTGCGATAAACACCAGGTTGTCGATGCCCAGCACCAGTTCCAGCACGATCAACGTCAACAAGCCCAGCCAGGCGGTGGGGTCAGCTATCCATTCCATAAAAATATCTCGATCTGTTCAGCGAATTCAGAATGCCGGGCACGGCAAGGCGCGGCGCGAGGGCCGTGGGGGCGTAGAAGCAAAAAGAGACAGAGGTCGGAAAACCGGGTGTTTGACGTGCGTCAGGGTTGCGCGAAGGCGCGAGAGGGAGGGCTGACTGGGGGGCTCCGAGAGGGTGTTCATGCGGGTCCTGAAGGGGAAAAAGGACTTGGAGCGTACAGGTGAAAGTCACAATCCCCACAGCGGGAAATCATTACAAGATCTGTAGAAACATCAAAAGATCGCAGCCTTCGGCGGCGCCCACAGGCGCGTAGGAGCTGCCGAAGGCTGCGATCTTTTCGCTTTTAACGCCCTCTCTTCACGTGCTCGATATACCTGGCCACCGCCGGCGACTTCTCAAACCGCCGATAAATCATCGACAACCACGAACTCGCCTCGCACCCTTCAATTTCCCGGTACACCACTCCCGGCAACCCTACATGCCCGACCACCGATTCCGGGACCACCGCCACGCCCTGCCCCAGCGACACCAGCGCAATCACCGCCACCAACCCACCGGGTTGGTGCCCTAAAACAGGCGCGAATCCGCCCTCAGCGGCGACCTGCAACGTACCGTTGATCTGCTCCGGCAGGATGAAGGTTTCGTTCTGCAAATGCGCCGGGCTGATCTGCGGCAAGCGACACAGCCAGGATTCACTCGACAGCGCCAGCACAAAACCTTCCGCATCGAGCCTTATCGCCTCCAGCCCATCGGGCAAGGTCATCGGCGAGCGCACGTAACCGATATCAAATCGGCCCTCGATCACCATGCCCGGCAACGCTGCCATTGGGCTTTCCCGCACATTCAGGCTGACGTCCGGGCACTCGCGACTAAAGGCTTGCACCTGTTTTTGCAGCAACCCCGAATACACCGCAGAGGCCACGTAACCCAGTTCGATATGGCCAATATCACCGCGACCGGCGCGCTGGGCATTGCGCTGGGCGTACTCGAATTGGCGCACCGTGGCTTCGGCCTCGATCACCAGCGCCGCGCCGGCCTCGGTCAGGCTGACTTCCCGTTGCTGGCGCAGGAACAGCCGCGTACCGAGTTCGGTTTCCATGTCCTGGATCTGCCGGCTCAAGGTCGGCGGCGCGATGCCCAATTGCTCGGCGGCGCGGGTGAAGTTGCGTTGCCGGGCAACGGCCAGGAAGTAGCGGAAATGGCGTATATCCATGGCGTGTTAGCTCAAAGGTAATGAAGTCCCGACTGACAGCTAATAAAACCTGCCAAGGACCGGGATACGCTGTCGAGGCACCCACAGTAGAGAGGCAAAACCATGCCCGTCAAACACCTTACTCAAAAGGCAATCCCATCATGAGCAAGGTCAGCCCCCGCCTGACGCTGCTGACCGCCTCCGGGGTGTGTTCGCTGATCGTCCTCGACACCAACATCGTCGCCGTCACTTTGCCGACCATCGCCCGGGACCTGGGCGCCAATTTTGCCGACATCGAGTGGGTGGTCAGCGCCTACATGCTGGCCTTCGCTGCGTTGTTGCTGCCGGCGGGCAGCATCGCCGATCGCTTCGGCCGGCAGAAAACCCTGCTCTGGGGCCTGGGGATTTTCATCCTCGCCTCCCTCGGTTGCGGGGCGGCGCCGACAGCGTTGGTCCTTGATATCGCACGGGCAATCAAAGGTGTGGGTGCGGCGTTGCTGCTGACTTCGGCGCTGGCCTCCATCGGCCATGCCTTTCACGATGAAGTCGAACGGGCCAAGGCCTGGGCGTTCTGGGGCGCGTGCATGGGTGTGGCGATGACCGCCGCGCCGACCTTGGGCGGTTTGATCACCGAATACATCGGCTGGCGCTGGATTTTCTACCTCAACCTGCCGGTGGGTGCGCTGCTGATGGCGATGGTCTGGCGCAATGTGCCGGAATCCCGGGACGCCCAAGCCGCGCGCCTGGATCCGTGGGGCAGTCTGGCGTTCAGTGCGAGTTTGTTGTGCCTGATCTGGGGCCTGATCGAAGCCAACCGCATCGGCTGGAGCAATCCGCTGACCTACGCCCGGCTGATCGGCGGGGCCTTATTGCTGGGATTGTTCGTGGTGATCGAACGGATGCAGCAGCGGCCCATGGTTGATCTGCAATTATTCAAGCATCCGCGTTTTATCGGCGCCCTGCTGGGGATGTTCGCCTACGCCGGTTGCGCTCAGGTAATGATGACGATGCTGCCGTTCTACCTGCAAAACGGTTTGGGTTTCTCGGCCATTGCCTCCGGGCTGGGGATGTTGCCATTTGCCGTGACGATGCTGATCTGCCCACGTATCGGAGCGCGGCTGGCGAGCCGTTTTACTCCCGCGACCTTGATGGCTGCGGGCCTGACGCTGGTCGGCGGCGGCAACCTGCTCAGCGCCTGGGCGGTCAACAGCGGCGGCTACATACCCTTCGCCTTGGCGATTGCGGTGACCGGCGCCGGTGCCGGGTTGCTCAACGGCGACACCCAGAAAAACATCATGGCCTGCGTGCCCCGAGACCGCGCAGGCATGGCCTCGGGCATGAGCACCACCATGCGTTTCAGCGCAATCATGCTGGCCATCGGCGTGTACGGCGCGTTGCTGGCCAGTCATACCGAGCTGTTGTTGCGTAATGGCTTGTCGGGGCAATGGGTTGAGCAGACTCGCGGTATCGCCTCGCGGGTGGTGGCTGGGGACATGACCGCGGCGTTGGGCCTGCTGCCGGACACCGCGCGTGGCGTTGTCGAACCGTTGGCCCGGCAAGCGTTCGTTGGTGGTTTCAGTTTGTTGCTGTTGGTCGCGGGGTTATTGGCGCTGCTGGGTGCGTTGGTGGTGGGTACGTTGATGCGTAATCCGATACCGAGTCCTTCAAACCACTTATCGGGAACCGTCGCCAACCCGTAATTTCTGACAAAGGAAGCTTCTTGTGGCGAGGGTGTCAGTCTCAACTGCATGCGGCAATCAGCGCGGCTGTTTGAAGGACGCCAGCACCCGCTCGGCATTGGCATCGCAGCCCATGCCTTCGGGCTTCGCCTGGATATCGTCGATCACTGCCAGCAGCTTCGCCTTGCTCTGCGCCAGGTGTTGCTGCATTTCTTCGATCTGTTCGACTTTGCGCGTCAGCCCCGCCAGCAGTTCGTCGTGCTTGAATTCACCGGTGGCGGTGTCCGGCATCAACTGCTTCAACTCTTCCAGGCTGAACCCGGCCTGCTGGGCGCACTGGATCAGGTACAGGGTTTGCAGCACTTGCTCCGGATAGTGCCGGTAGCCGTTGGCCCGGCGCTCGACTTTCTGGATCAGCCCTTGCGCCTCGTAAAATCGAATGCGCGACGGGTTGAAGCCACTTAATTCCGCCAATTCACCAATCTTCATCTGTGCCTCAATTGCCTGCTTGACATTAAAGTTAACTTTAAGCTTAGCCTCCACTCATTACTGATGAGGAGTCAAGCATGTCGCCCTTTCAAACCCTGAATTTGCCCAACGGCCAGACCATCGGCAATCGCATCGCCAAAGCCGCGATGGAAGAAAACCTTGCAGACACCCGCCAGGCACCATCGGATGCCTTATTGCGCTTGTATCAAGCCTGGGCCGAGGGCGAAGCCGGGTTGTTGCTGACCGGCAACGTGATGATCGATCGCCGCGCCATGACCGGCCCCGGCGGCGTGGTGTTGGAAGATGAGCAGCACCTTGAACGTTTTCGGCAATGGGCGACCGTTGGCCGGGCCGGTGGTGCGCAGTTCTGGGTGCAGCTCAACCATCCGGGGCGCCAGACCATGGCCAATCTCGGCCAGCAGGCCTTGGCGCCATCAGCGGTGGCGCTGGACCTTGGGGGCTTCTCGAAAATGTTCGCTGAACCGAAACCCATGTCCGAAAACGATATCAATGAAGTGATCCAGCGCTTCGCCACCAGCGCGGCCCTGGCGGAGAAAGCCGGGTTTACCGGCGTACAGATTCACGCCGCCCACGGTTATTTGCTCAGCCAGTTTCTGTCGCCGCTGACCAACCGCCGCACCGATCAATGGGGCGGCTCCCTGGAGAATCGCGCACGCTTGCTACTCAACGTAGTCAGTGCCGTGCGCAACGCGGTGTCGCCGCAGTTCTGCGTCTCGGTGAAGCTCAACTCGGCGGACTTCCAGCGCGGCGGCTTTGACGCCGACGATGCCAAGCAAGTGATCCAATGGCTCAACGAGCAGCAGATCGACTTGCTCGAATTGTCCGGCGGCAGCTACGAAGCCCCGGCCATGCAAGGCGAAGCCCGGGACGGCCGCACCCTCGCCCGCGAGGCCTACTTTCTGGAAATGGCCGGCGAACTGGCCAGTGTGGCGCAGATGCCGGTGATGGTGACCGGCGGGATCCGTCGCTTGGCCATCGTCGAACAGGTGCTCGACAGCGGCATCGCCATGGCCGGGATCGGCACGGCGATGGCGATTGAACCGCAGCTGGTCAAGCACTGGCGCGAAGGTCGCAACAGCCACCCGCAACTGCCGCCGATCCTCTGGAAGCGCAAACCCCTGGCGGCGCTGGCGAACATGGCAGTGGTGAAATTCCAGCTGCATCGCTTGAGCCGTGGACTCAAGACCCGCCCGCAGGTCTCGGCGCTCTGGGCGTTGATCCGCGATCAGCTGTACATCGCCCGGCGCACCCGCCAATACAAAAAAGCGATGACTGTCTGATGCCCGTAGCAGCTGCCGAGGTACGAGGCTGCGTTCGGCTGCGAAGCAGTCGTGACATCAGACGATGCGGTGTATCAGGAAGACCACGTGCTCAGGTTTTACGACTGCTTCGCAGCCGAACGCAGCCTCGTACCTCGGCAGCTGCTACGGGCCGAAATCGCAGATCGGGTTGAGTCATGCCAGCCGTTGAGTTGTCCCTTTTTCTATCCCAAGGACAACTCATCGATCACTGGAGCACCCCATGGCGAAAATCACCATTGCCCAGCAACTGGCAACCACCCTGGAACAGGCCGGCGTCAAGCGCATCTGGGGCCTGACCGGCGACAGCCTCAACGGTTTGACCGAAGCCCTGCGTACCATGGACAGCATTGAATGGATGCACGTGCGCCACGAAGAAGTCGCGGCGTTTGCCGCCGGCGCGGAGGCAGCCGTCACCGGCGAGCTGGCGGTGTGCGCCGGCAGTTGCGGGCCGGGCAATCTGCACTTGATCAACGGGCTGTTCGACTGCCACCGCAACCATGTGCCGGTGCTGGCGATTGCGGCACAGATTCCTTCGTCGGAGGTCGGCCTCAACTACTTTCAGGAAACCCATCCGCAGGAGCTGTTCAAGGAGTGCAGCCACTTCGTCGAACTGGTCAGCAACCCGGCGCAGATGCCGCAGGTGCTGCACCGGGCGATGCGCAGCGCAATCCTCAATCGTGGCGTCGCGGTGGTGGTGATTCCTGGTGACGTGGCGTTGCAGGAAGTCGAAGACAACCTCAAGCCTTGGCCGGCCCTGTCCAAGCCGCGCACTCTGCCGGCACCTCAGGACCTGGATCGACTTGTAGAACTGCTGAGCCAAAGCAAAGCCGTAACCCTGATGTGCGGCGCCGGTTGCGCTGGCGCTCATGATCAAGTGGTGGCGCTGGCCGATGCCCTCGGCGCGCCGGTGGTGCACGCCTTGCGTGGCAAGGAGCACGTGGAGTGGGACAACCCTTTCGACGTCGGCATGACCGGGCTGATCGGCTTCAGCTCCGGTTATCACGCGATGCTCAACTGCGACACGTTGGTGATGCTCGGCACCGACTTCCCTTATCGCCAGTTCTACCCCACCGACGCCACTATTATTCAGATCGACCACAACCCTGAAGCCCTCGGCCGCCGGACCACGCTGGACCTGGGCATCGCCGCCGACGTCGGCGAAACCCTCGCCGCGTTGCTGCCGCGCCTGCCCTATCGCGGCGACCGCAACTTCCTGGAGTCGTCCCTCGAACACTACAAGAAAGCGCGTCAGGGCCTCGATGACCTGGCCCAGCCCTCCGCGCCGGGCCGGCCGATTCACCCGCAATACCTCACCCGCCTGCTTAGCGAACTGGCGGATGACGATGCGATCTTCACCGCTGACGTGGGCACGCCAACGGTGTGGGCGGCGCGATACCTGAAGATGAACGGCAAGCGCCGGTTGCTCGGTTCGTTCAACCACGGCTCGATGGCCAACGCCATGCCCCAGGCCATCGGCGCCCAGGCGACGTTCCCGGATCGGCAGGTGATTTCGTTGTCCGGCGATGGCGGTTTCAGCATGTTGATGGGGGACTTCATTTCCCTGGCCCAGTTGAAGTTGCCGGTGAAGATCATCGTCTACGACAACGCTTCCCTGGGCTTCGTCGCGATGGAAATGAAGTCCGCCGGGATGCTCGACACCGGCACCGACCTGCACAACCCGGACTTTGCGGCGATGGCCAATGCCATGGGCATTCTCGGGATTCGAGTAGAAGAGTCGGAAGACCTGGAACCGGCGTTGCGCCGGGCGCTGGCGCATGCCGGGCCGGTGTTGGTGGATGTGATCACGGCGACCCAGGAACTGGCGATGCCGCCGACGATCAAGCTGGAGCAGGCCAAGGGGTTCAGCCTGTACATGCTTAAAGCGGTGATGAGCGGGCGTGGGGATGAGGTGATTGAGTTGGCGCGGACGAACTGGTTTCGCTGAAATAGCAGACCCCATTCTGTAGGAGCAAGGCTTGCCCGCGATGGCGATTTCGAAGGCGCCATTGCGGGCAAGCCATGTTCCTGCAGGAGGTTCTCTATCGGCCGGAGAAGCGCAATCTGGAGAGCTGCCGCAAATCCCCCTCCACATAATAATCATGGGTCCAGCGGTCATCCGCCGCCAGCGGCTGAACCTCTTTCAACGCCAGTTTCTTCGCAAAATACCTGAACCGGTAATGCTCATAAAACCGCAACAACTCCAACCCATAGCGGTCCGCCAGATCGGTATCGCCGCGAATGATCAGGTAGTTCTCATCATTGCCATTACTGGCCGCCGCACTGAGGTTGTGGCTGCCACTGATGATGGTCGGCGTGTCGGTGGTGAAGTCGGTGACGATGGCTTTGGTGTGCACCAGCAGGTTGCCCTTCTGGCCTTTCATATTCTCCCGCAGCCAGCCTTCCAGCCCGGTATTGAGCAGCGCGGTGGCGGCAAACTCGGCGGTGCGGTCGGCGTGAAAACCGGTGATGCGGCTCACGGTGTTTTGCAGGCCGTAGCGCAGGATGTCGTCGTGGGGTTCGCCGAGCAAGGCGTTGAGGATGTCGTTGGGCAAGGCGAACGCGGTGACGAACAGGATGTCCTTTTCGGCGCCGTTGATGATCTGCACAAACTCGTGCAAGTCGCCCTGGCCGGTGCGCGGTGAGAACCCGGCGAACAGCGCTTGCGTCGGGTCCATGGGGTTGTTTTTCGTCAGCCAGGTGCGCGTCGCACCAACGTCTGCCGGGTTCGCCCAGACCGCTTCGAAGGTTTGCAGGTAACTGGCGCCGATCCGCGCGTCGTCGAGCACATGCACCACGTTGGCCTGGCGATAGACGCCGTTGGGAGTGAAATTGGTGCTGCCGCAGAGCACCGCTTGCGGCCGATGTTCGCCGCCCTCCAGTTTGCTCAGGACGATGAACTTGTTGTGGAAGATGTTGTGCGTGATTCGCCCGCGCTTGTTGGCCGCCGGAAGCTTTTCCAGGCTGGCTTCGTTCATCGTCGTGTCGTCATCGTTCGGCTGCGCGTGATACAGCACCCGCACCTTGACCCCGCGGGCGAACGCGGCGTTGACCTCATCGACAATCGACTGCAACTGGTATTCGTAGATGGCGATGTCCAGCGCCCATTGGTCGTCCACGGCGCGCTGGATAAACCCCAGCAAACGCCCGAGCAAACCGTTCTCCAGCCACTGCTGCGCCGCCAACGGCCAGGCTTCGATGGGCATGTTCTTGTTGGCGCTGATCTGCGCGTCGAGGTCGGGAAATTTGCGCTGGAACGCCTGACTCGCCGCCACGGCGCGGTTGAAGATCACGCTCTGATGGGTGGGATGACCGTCGTCGGAGATGATCGTCAGTTCGAGGAACTCGCCCAGTTGCGGCGCATCGGGCGTGCCATAGGCCAGGTGCACGCGGTAGTGCATCGTCATGCCCGGGTTGACCGCGTAATCGGCCCAGCGAAATTTCTGCAGCGGCGCGATATCGCTCGGGGTGGCGTGGTATTGGGGGAAGGTGTGGAGTTTGCCGGGGAAGGTCAGGCTGTTGAACAGGAACAGCCAGGGTTTGCTTCCCACCTGCTTTTCGATGGCAAAACCGAGCAAGCCTTTGCGCCGGGGTTCGGCCAGGTCCATGGCCAACAACACGCCGTTGGTGCCGGCATAGGCTTTGACGCGGAAATCATCCTGATGGTTGGCGGCTAGAACGCGCATGGTTCACTCCTGTGAAGATCAAAAGATCGCAGCCTTCGGCCCGCTACACGTCATCGATATGCCGATACTCCGCCTGCAACTGCGTAGCCAACACCTTAGCCCGTCCGAGCCGAATCGGCCCGCGCTCGATATCAATCAGCAGCCCCGGACAGTCCAGCACCGGCAGGCCGGACCATTCCTTCAGTCGCCCATCGGTCACCAGCAACAAGCGCTGCTGTTCCGCCGGGTAGCGTTTGCGCCGCGTGCCCAGCCAACGTCCCGCCTCGCCGAGTGCCGCCAGCAACGGCGTGCCACCGCCCGCCCCCAGGTCGTCGAGCCAGTTGCGCAAACCGCTGGAAGCCTTCAAGCCTTGCACTTGCCATTTCGGCGTGTGGCCACTGGCAGTCAACAACGCCAGCCGCGCGCGCTGGCGGTAGGCATCGTCGAACAGTTGCGCCAGCAGGCCCTTGGCGTCGCTCAACGCCTGATGACGTCGGGTCGAGGCCGAGGCGTCGACGATCACCAGCCACAGTTCATGGGGCGAACGGGTGCGCAGGTGAAACAGCAGGTCTTCATGCTGGCGCGGACGGCCGTTGAGCAAAGTACCGGGCCAGTTGATCGAGCCTTGCGGTGCCGCACGGCGCTTGCCTTGTCGGCCATGGTCCAGCCGTCCGGCCCGGGGTCTGGCATTCGCCCCCGCGTCAGATCGAGGGCGAATGCCTAGGGCTTTTTTGGCCAGCTCGGCACTTCACGTCGGGCGCCGACCGGCAGCGCCTCGGCGGGCATTTCGCCCCACTGGCCCTGGCCTTCGCTCGGGTTGGCGTTTTGGCTCGCGGGGGGTTGCGACTGTTGCGGCGCCGGGTGGGAATGCTCGCGGCGGCGATGGCGCAAGGCAAACTCGGCGACCGCGTCGATGTCTTCTGCAGTGATCGCCCTGGCCCCGCGCCAGGCGGCGTGGGCCCGGGCGGCACGCAGCCAGACCAGATCGGCGCGCAGGCCATCGACGCCGGCGGCAAAACAGCGCTCGGTGATCTGCGCCAGTGCGGCGTCATCCAGGGGAATATTTGCCAATGTACCGCGCGCCTGCTGGCAGCGTTCGCGCAATGCGTGTTGCTGGCTTTCCCAATCGGCGCAGAAACCTTGGGGATCGCTGTCGAAATCCAGGCGTCGGCGAATGATCTGGCCGCGCTCCGTCGGCGCAGTGTGCCCGCTGAGGGCGACGTTCAGGCCAAAGCGGTCGAGCAGTTGCGGGCGCAACTCGCCCTCTTCCGGGTTCATGGTGCCGATCAGCACGAACCGGGCCGAATGCCGATGGGAAATGCCGTCGCGCTCGATCAGGTTGGTGCCGCTGGCGGCGACGTCGAGCAGCAGGTCGACGAGGTGATCGGGCAGCAGATTGACTTCATCGACGTACAGCACGCCGCCGTCAGCCTTGGCTAGCACGCCGGGGGAAAACTGCGCACGGCCGTCGCTGAGGGCGGCGTCGAGGTCGAGGGTGCCGACCAGGCGCTCTTCGGTGGCGCCCAGGGGCAAGGTGACGAACTGGCCGCTGGCAAGCAGGTCCGCCAAGCCACGGGCCAAGGTCGACTTGGCCATGCCACGCGGGCCTTCGATCAGCACGCCACCGATTTTCGGGTCGATGGCGGTCAGGTACAGGGCGAGCTTCAAGTCATCGGCGCCGACCACGGCGGAGAGCGGGAAATGGGGGGTGTCGGTCATGTCGGGTTGTCTCATCATGGTCGGTGGTGATCGTTCCCACGCTCCGCGTGGGAATGCCTCAGCGGACGCTCCGCGTTCGGCTTTTGGGACGCGGAGCGTCCCGGGCTGCATTCCCACGCGGAGCGTGGGAACGATCAGGTCCTCAAGTATCTTCTTCTATATCCAGCAACAAATTCTCCAGCGCCTCGCGATACTCGCCTGGCTCCTGCCACATCCCGCGCTGCTGCGCCTCCAGCATCCGCTCGGTCATATCACGCAAGGCGTGTGGATTATGCTCGCGCACAAAATCGCGCGTCGCCGGGTCTAGTAGATACGCATCCGCCAGCAACGCGTACTGGTGATCATCGATCAACTGCGTGGTCGCGTCGAAGGCAAACAGGTTATCAACGGTGGCCGCCAGTTCAAACGCACCTTTATAGCCATGGCGCTTGACCCCATCAATCCACTTCGGATTCGCCGCCCGGGAGCGAATCACCCGGTTCAGCTCTTCCTTCAGCGTGCGGATCTTCGGCAAGTCCGGTTGGCTGTGATCACCGTGATAACTGGCCGCCGCCTCACCGCTTAGGGTTTCCACGGCGGCGAGCATGCCGCCCTGGAATTGGTAGTAATCGTTGGAATCGAGCACGTCATGCTCGCGATTGTCCTGATTCTGCAGCACCGCTTGCACCTGGCTCAGGCGCTGGGCGAATTGTTCGCGGGCGGCGGTGCCTTCGTCGGAACCGCCGTAAGCGTAGCCGCCCCAGTTCAGGTACACCTCGGCCAGGTCCTCGCGACTTTGCCACAGGCGACCGTCGATGGCGCCCTGCACGCCGGCGCCATAAGCACCGGGCTTGGCCCCGAAAATCCGCCAGCCTGCCTGGCGTCGCGCCGCATCTTCATCCAGACCGCTTGCCAGCAACGCCTCACGCTCGGCGCGAACCTTCGCCGCCAGCGGGTTGAGATCATCCGGTTCGTCCAGCGCGGCGACCGCTTGCACGGCGGCGTCAAACAGACGAATCAGGTTGGCAAAGGCATCGCGGAAGAACCCGGACACACGCAAGGTCACGTCCACGCGCGGACGGTCGAGCAAACTGATCGGCAGGATTTCGAAATCGTCGACCCGCTGACTGCCCGTGGCCCAAACCGGACGCACGCCCATCAGCGCCATGGCCTGGGCGATGTCGTCGCCGCCGGTGCGCATGGTCGCCGTGCCCCACACCGACAGGCCGAGCTGACGCAAGTGGTCGCCGTGATCCTGCAAGTGCCGTTCGAGAATCAGGTTGGCTGATTGGAAGCCGATACGCCATGCGGTCGTGGTCGGCAGGTTGCGCACGTCCACCGAATAGAAATTGCGCCCGGTGGGCAGCACGTCGAGGCGACCGCGACTGGGCGCACCGCTGGGGCCGGCGGGGACGAAACGGCCGTTGAGGGCGTCGAGCAAGCCGCGCATTTCTGCCGGGCCGCAGGCGTCCAGGCGCGGGGCGACGACTTCACGCAGACTGTCGATGATCGCTTTCACCTCCGACCAGCCTGGCTCGCTCAATTGGTCGACTTCGGCGATCAACGCCTGCTCGATCAATTGCGCAGCGAATAACTCCAGACGCTCCCGGGTATCCCCCGCCGTACGCCAGACTTCATCACTGACCGCTTCCAACTCGTCAGGACGCGCACCGATCCACGGCTCAGCCAACTCACAATCGAGCGGATCAAACCCGAGCGCAAAGGCCTTGGCCAACGCCCGCAACAAACTCGACTGCGCGCCGCGCCCATCGCCCCGAGGAATCCGCAGCAACGCCAGCAACGTATCAATGCGCAAGCGCCCGGTCGGCGATTCGCCAAAAATATGCAGGCCATCGCGAATCTGCGATTCCTTCAAATCACACAGGTACGTGTCCAGACGCGGCAGCCAGATCGCCGCATCCGCATCGCTGTCGAGTTTTTCGTCCAGTTGCAGTTCGCGGTCGATGTGGGTGTCGCGCACCAGTTGCAAGATGTCGCGCTGCAACTCCCGGGCGCGCCGTGGATCGAGCAGTTGCGCTTCGTAATACTCGTCCGCCAGCAACTCCAGGTTACGCAGCGGACCGTAGGTTTCAGCGCGGGTCAGCGGCGGCATCAGGTGGTCGATGATCACGGCCTGGGTGCGGCGCTTGGCCTGGGCGCCCTCGCCCGGGTCGTTGACGATAAACGGGTAGATGTTCGGCAGCGGCCCGAGCAATGCGTCCGGCCAGCAGTTTTCTGACAGCCCCACGCCTTTGCCCGGCAGCCACTCAAGGTTGCCGTGCTTGCCGACGTGGATCACGCCGTGGGCGCCGTAGGTGTTGCGCAGCCAGAAGTAAAACGCCAGATAGCCGTGGGGCGGCACCAAGTACGGGTCGTGATAAACCGCGCTCGGATCGACCTGATAACCCCGGGCCGGTTGAATGCCGACAAACGTCAGGCCGAAGCGCAGACCGGCAATCATCATCCGCCCGCCACGGAACATCGGATCGTTTTGCGGCGGGCCCCAGCGTTCCAGCACCGCTTGGCGGTTGGCTTCGGGCAACGCGTCGAACATCAGCAAGTAAGCATCCAGCGCCAGGCTTTGCATGCACGGACGCTGGTCGAGGGTGTCGAGGTCATTGCTGACGCCGCCGAGCAACTGCTGGATCAACGCGGTGCCGCTGTCCGGCAACTCGGCGGGCAGCGGATAACCTTCCTGATGCAAGGCACGCAGGATGTTCAGCGCCGCCGCCGGGGTGTCGAGGCCGACACCATTTCCGATACGACCATCACGCGTCGGGTAGTTGGCCAGGATCAGCGCGATGCGTTTTTCGCCGTTGGGCACCCGCGCCAGATCGATCCAGCGCCGCGCCAGTTCGGCAACAAAGTCCATGCGTTCCGGTTGCGGCCGGTAGCAGACCACGTCGGACTGGCTGCGCTCGCTGCGCCAGGCCAGATCCTTGAAGCTGATCGGTCGGCTGATGATGCGCCCGTCGAGCTCCGGCAACGCGATGTGCATTGCCAGATCCCGTGGGCCGAGGCCCTGTTCGCTGGCGCGCCATCCGGGTTCGTTGTCCTGGGCGCAAATCGCCTGAATGACGGGAATGTTGCGACGAAACGGCCGCAAGTGCGGCGCTTCGGGGCTGGATTGGGCGAAACCGGTGGTGTTTAGAATCACCGCCGCTTCCACTTCATCGAGCCAATCCTCGACCACCGTCAGGCAGCCCGGCTCTTTCAAACTGGCCACCGCGATCGGCAACGGGTTCAATCCCGCCGCTTGCAAGCGCTGGCAGAAAACATCGATAAAACCAGTGTTCGCCGCCTGCAAATGCGAGCGGTAAAACAGCACCGCCGCCACCGGTTGATCGGCCAGCCAGTCGGCTTGCCAATCGCTCAGTTCAGCGGGGCTGTTGTGGGGGTGGTAAATCGCCGTGCGCGGCAGGGTTTGCGGCTCGGCCCAGACGTAGTCGCGGTCCAGCCAACGCGTGGCCAGACAGCGGAAAAAGTCCAGGGCATTGCCCATGCCGCCCTGGCGCAGAAACTGCCAAAGCCGGTCGCGATCTTCGGCGCTGACGGTGCTGAGGTCGCTGAGCTCCGGGTCCGGACGGTCATCGCCGGGTACCAGAATCAGTTGCACGCCGCGCTCGGACAACTCGACCAAGCGCTCGACGCCGTAACGCCAATAGGCGATACCGCCGTGCAGCGAGATCAGAATCACCTTGGCGTGACGCAACACTTCATCGACGTACAAATCCACTGACGCGTGATTCTGCACCTGCATCGGGTTGGCGAGGCGCACGCTCGGATAGTTATCGGGCAACTGCTGCGCGGCTTCGGCGAGCAACGCGAGGCTGGAGTCGCCACTGCACAGGATCACCAGCTCGGCGGGGGTTTGTCCAAGGTCGGCGATGTTGTCGTCCGACACGAAACCGCCGGGCTGGGTCCTGAGCAGGTGCATGGCTTAAACGCTGAGCGCGGCGCGCAATTGCGCTTCGAGTTGCGCGGCGTCCAGTTCCTGGCCGATCAGCACCAAACGGGTGGTACGTGCTTCTTCGGCGCCCCACTGACGGTCGAAGTGCTTGTCGAAACGGGTGCCCACGCCCTGGATCAGCAGGCGCATCGGTTTGTTCGGAATCGCGGCGAAGCCTTTGACCCGCAGGATGCCGTGCTTGACCACCAGTTGCGTCAGGGCGTCCATCAACAGGCTTTCGTCGGCTTGCGGCAGCTCGATGGAGATGGAGTCGAAGGCGTCATGATCGTGGTCGTCATCACCGTCACCGTGGTGGTGATCGTGATGGCTGTGACGGCTGTCGATGTGTTCTTCGGAACCGGCGCCCAGACCAATCAGCACGTCCAGCGGCACGCGACCGCTGCTGGCTTCGATGACTTTCACCGCCGGCGGCAGTTCTTCAGCGACTTCCAGGCGTACGCGGGCCAGGTCTTCCGGGCTGATCAGGTCGGCCTTGTTGAGGATGACCAGGTCGGCGCTGGCCAGTTGGTCGGCGAACAGTTCGTGCAGCGGCGATTCGTGATCGAGGTTCGGGTCGAGTTTGCGCTGGGCATCGACTTGATCCGGGAACGCGGCGAAAGTGCCGGCGGCGACGGCCGGGCTGTCGACCACGGTGATCACCGCGTCAACCGTGCAGGCACTGCGGATTTCCGGCCACTGGAAGGCTTGCACCAGGGGTTTTGGCAGGGCCAGGCCCGAGGTTTCGATGAGGATGTGGTCGAGGTCGCCGCGACGGGCGACCAGTTCGCGCATTACGGGGAAGAATTCTTCCTGGACAGTGCAGCACAGACAGCCGTTGGCCAGTTCATAAACGCGGCCGTTGGCTTCTTCTTCGGTGCAGCCGATGGAGCACTGCTTGAGGATTTCGCCGTCGATGCCCAGCTCGCCAAACTCGTTGACGATCACCGCGATGCGGCGGCCCTGGGCGTTGTCCAGCATGTGCCGCAGCAAGGTGGTTTTGCCCGAGCCGAGGAAGCCGGTAACGATGGTGACGGGGAGTTTGGCCAGTGTTTTCATCGGATGCCCTTTGGCAAGGTGGCGGGCATACGGGACGACGACCGCAGCGATGAAAGCGCGGAAGATTTCGCCACCGGATCACCCCGCCCGGTTGTAGTGAGAATTCGTTTCGAGGCAGGTCTCCTGGCTTTCGGTGCGCCGGCCTCGGGGGCCTGGCATTCGCTGCGCCTTCCCGCGAACCCTTTGCCAGGGTTTGCAGTGGCGTGGCAGCGAACATCACCGTTCACAGTTGCGGGGGCAGCCGCGGCATCGACCGCGTTCCCTTCTTAGCCTCGACAGACGCCGAAGAACCTCGAAAGCGCAAGGCTACGCATCGGTTGGGGGCGGGTCAATGTCCGCGGGGCGATGATCGTTCCCACGCTCTGCGTGGGAATGCCTCAACGGACGCTCCGCGTTCGACTCTGGATGGGACGCGGAGCGTCCCGGGCTGCATTCCCACGCAGAGCATGGGAATGATCAGGTCAAACGAGAACCCCTGCCAATTGACGCCCCGCCCCCGCCCATGCTCTCCTACACGCCTTGTTACGGGTGCCCTTCACAGGGTGAAACGGGAAACCGGTGAATCATGTGCTTTACTCAAAGCCATGTCAGTCCGGTGCTGCCCCCGCAACGGTAAGCGAGCGAAGAATCAGATCCACTGTGCCGGCAGTTCGGCATGGGAAGGCGATTCTTGCAGGTTTCGGCGCAAGCCTTGACCCCTCGTGAGCCCGGAGACCGGCCCGCAACACAAAGTGACCACTACGATCACTGAATGACAAACCCGCGGTGGGCGGGCGCTGTTTGAACCTCTGCGTGCACGCTCGCAGGGTTTTCATGCGCTCTATTCACCCGCTGACAGACCAGAGGGAAGCGCCATGTCGATCATCAGCAGCACCGACCACAGCAGCACCGCCAGCACCACCACGACCCTGAGCCAACGCCTGACCGCCGCCGTGTGCGCGTCGATCCTTGGCGCGTGCCTGGTGTATTTCGCCGGTTTCTCGCACATCGAAGCGGTGCACAACGCCGCCCACGATACCCGTCACAGCTCCGCGTTCCCGTGCCACTGAGACCTGCCTACATGATCAAGCGTATCGCGCAAACCGCAGGTTTCACCGGCCTGCTGGCCGCCCTGCTGCTGACCCTGCTGCAAAGTTTCTGGGTCGCCCCGCTGATTCTGCAGGCGGAAACCTATGAAAAATCCGAGCCTACCGCAGTGGTTGCTCACGAGCACACCGAAGGCGCCATGGCCGCCCACACCCACGACGCCGAAGCCTGGGAGCCGGAAAACGGTTGGCAGCGCGTGCTGTCCACCACCGGCGGTAACCTGGTGGTCGCGGTTGGTTTCGCGTTGATGCTCGCCGGTCTCTACACCCTGCGCGCGCCGACCAAAACCGCTCAGGGCCTGCTCTGGGGCCTGGCCGGTTACGCAACCTTCGTACTGGCGCCGACCCTCGGCCTACCGCCGGAACTGCCGGGCACTGCCGCCGCCGACCTGGCGCAACGGCAGATCTGGTGGATCGGCACTGCGGCTTCTACCGCTGTCGGCATCGCGCTGATCGTGTTCAGCCGTCACTGGCTGATGAAGATCCTCGGCGTGGCGATCCTCGCGGTTCCGCATGTCATTGGCGCACCGCAACCGGAAGTCCACTCGATGCTGGCGCCGGAAGCCCTGGAATCGCAGTTCAAAATCGCTTCGCAGCTGACCAACGTGGTGTTCTGGCTGGCCCTGGGCCTGATCAGCGCCTGGTTGTTCCGCCGCAAAAGCGACGGCCAATACCACGCATGACCGATACCAGCGCAGCGCCGACGCTAGTGGTCGGCCTGGGCTGCCAGCGCGGCTGCCCCGCCAGCACGCTGCGGGCGCTGCTCGATCAGGCGCTGCAGGCGCATCAAATCGAACTTCATGAGATCAAGGCCCTGGCCAGTATCGACCTGAAGCGTGATGAGCCTGGCCTGATCGAGTTGGCCGCGCAACTTGGGCTGCAAGTGATGTATTTCAGCAGCGAGCAATTGGCCGGATATCAACCACAACTCAGCCACCAATCGCAGATCGCCTTCGAGCGCACCGGTTGCTACGGCGTTGCGGAAAGTGCCGCTCTGGCCCTGGCCGAACACCTGGCCCAGGCGCCGGCGAAGCTGCTGATTTCCCGACAGAAATACGCTCAGGCCACCCTCGCATTGGCCAGTGCTGCGTAAAATCCCCGATAATCCCCGCCTCGATCATGAGCAATCTTCATCTGAAGTCTTGCCCAAGCCCTTTTTTTGACAGGAACCGACGATGACCGTCTACTTTATTGGCGCAGGTCCCGGCGACCCGGAACTGATCACCGTCAAAGGCCAGCGACTGATTCGCAGCTGTCCGGTGATCATCTACGCCGGCTCGCTGGTGCCCGCTGCTGTGCTGGAAGGCCATCAGGCAGAAACGGTGGTCAACAGCGCCGAGTTGCATCTGGAACAGATCATCGACCTGATCAAGACCGCCCACGCCAAGGGACAGGATGTGGCGCGGGTGCATTCGGGCGATCCCAGTTTGTATGGGGCGATTGGTGAGCAGATTCGTTATCTGCGCGAGCTCGGTATTGCGTTTGAAATCATCCCCGGTGTCACCGCTACGGCCGCGTGCGCGGCGCTACTGGGTGCCGAACTGACCCTGCCGGACATCTCGCAAAGCGTGATCCTGACCCGCTATGCCGACAAGACCGCGATGCCGGCCGGCGAGGAGCTGGGCAGCCTGGCCCAGCATGGGGCGACCATGGCGATTCATTTGGGGGTCAATCATCTGCAGAAGATCCTGGTGGAGTTGCTGCCGCATTACGGCGCGGATTGCCCGATCGCGGTGATTCACCGGGCGACGTGGCCGGATCAGGATTGGGTGGTGGGGACATTGGCGGATATCGCCGAGAAGGTTGAGGCCAAGGGGTTTCGGCGCACGGCGTTGATTCTGGTGGGTCGGGTGTTGGGGAGCGATCACTTTAGTGAGTCGTCCCTATACCGTGCCGGGCATGCGCATTTGTATCGTCCGTAAGATGATCGTTCCCACGCTCTGCGTGGGAATGCCTCAACGGACGCTCCGCGTTCGGCTTTGGAGGGGACGCGGAGCGTCCCGGGCTGCATTCCTTTGCTGCGCGTGGGAACGATCATAAAAAAACGGCACTCACGGGTGCCGTTTTTTACTTTCAGCAGACGAACACCTTAGTAGTAGGCGTTTTCTTTCTGCGTGTGGTCGGTCACGTCGCGAACACCCTTGAGCTCGGGAATGCGCTCGAGCAAGGTGCGCTCGATGCCTTCACGCAAGGTGACGTCGGCCTGGCCGCAGCCCTGGCAACCGCCGCCGAACTTGAGCACGGCGATACCGTCTTCGACCACATCGATCAGGCTGACCTGACCGCCGTGGCTCGCGAGCCCCGGGTTGATCTCGGTTTGCAGGTAGTAGTTGATGCGCTCGTTGACCGGGCTGTCGGCGTTGACCATCGGTACTTTGGCGTTTGGCGCCTTGATGGTCAGCTGACCGCCCATGCGGTCGGTGGCGTAGTCGACTACCGCGTCGTCCAGGAACGCTTCGCTGAACGAATCGATGTACGCGGTGAAGCTTTTGAGCCCCAGCGCGGTGTCTTCAGGTTTTTCTTCGCCCGGCTTGCAGTAGGCAATGCAGGTTTCGGCGTACTGGGTGCCAGGCTGGGTGATGAAGACGCGGATGCCGATGCCTGGGGTGTTCTGCTTGGAGAGCAGATCAGCCAGATAATCGTGGGCGGCGTCAGTGATGGTAATAGCGGTCATGGAAACTCCTCGCAGGCTTGGGCGCAGTTTACGCCAATCATCGCGCGGCACAAAGTCCTAGTATTTTTGTCGGGAAAGCGCCAGCACCGGTTGCGCAACCGTTTCGCCGTCAATCCGCGCTTTAAGCCACCGATAGCTGCGTTTTTCCACCCATTCGTAACTTGCCCAGGACGCCAGGCCGATGGTCGCCGCGCAAACGGCGAACATCGCGTAGGGATTTACGCCATAACGCTGTGCGATAAACCCACCGGCAGACAGCACCAGCACGTGCATCAGGTACACCGAGTAGGAACAATTACCGAGCAGTTCGAACACCCGGTTATTCTCGACATAGCGTTCCAGCGAGATGCACGCCATCACCAGCACGGCGCTTGGCAGGCCCCAGGCCAGGAATCGAGGCTCCGGGGCCAGGTGATAAATCGCCAGCAACGCGCCGACAATCCCCAGCAACGGCAGCCATAACCCCGGCTTGATCCAGCCCCGGCGATAAACCATGCCGATGGCGATCCCGAGCAAGAACTCATAGACGATGTCCGAACGGTAGAACTCGCTGACCCAGCCATAACCGGTCCAGGCCTGGCACACCGCGAACAACAGCGCCGCAACGATCAATAACCTGAAGTGCAACCGGAACAGCAACGCCCAGCCGAACAGCAGGTAAAACAGCATTTCGTAGTTCAGCGTCCAGCCGACATTCAAGGTCGGATAAATCCCATAACCGCCGGGGTTTTCCGTAGGAATAAACAACAGCGACAACAGGAAATGCGACCAATCCACGCTCTGATCGGGCAATACCGGCCGGGCAAACACCACCACCAGCGCCATGAGCACGGTGTACAGCCAGTAAGCCGGGACGATCCGGAACAGCCGATACAACAGAAACCGCGCGGGTGGCAGCGATTTCCCCTCGGTCGACAGGAAGATCACCAGGCCGCTGATAACAAAGAACACATCAACGCCCACCGCACCCTTGTCGATAAACGCCTGCCCCACCGGCCCACGGGCCTGGAAGTCGAAGAAAATCTGCATGAAATGGTGGCCGACCACCGCCCAGGCAGCGATGAAGCGCAGGGCTTGTACCGAAATCAACATCAACCGCCCTCCCGTCAAATCACCTCGTATCCCTGTAGGAGCGAAGCTTGCTCGCGAAGAGGCCGGCACATTCAACATTGATGTCGACTGTCAGACCGCTTTCGCGAGCAAGCTTCGCTCCTACACGGGATTGGCGGTGCATTACAGGTGGGACACCTGGCGATCTTCAAAGGTCATATCCAGCACGCCCTCTTCCACCGGGTCGGTTTCGTGGACGTAGGTGCTCAAGTCGTGGAAGTAAAACCAGAACTGCGGATGACTGCGCCGAATCCCCCAGCGCTCGACAATTTTCTCGAAACGATGGGCGTCCTTGGCGTTTTCCATCGCGTCGACAAACGCCGGCACTTGCTCGGCCGGGATATTGAACATGAAGTTCGGGTAGCTGCTGAGCACGCCCGGGTAAATGGTCAAGGTGTCGAGCCCTGGCTGATAACGCAGGGACTCGCCGAGCAGGAACGCCACGTTGCTGTGGGCACGGTTGCGCAACAGGCTGTAGATCTCGCGTTTGCCGCTCGCGGTTTCGATGCGCAGCATGGTCGCTTCCGGCAACTGATCGATCACCTTCAACCCCGCCGCCGGACGCGACGTCAGACGACTCAGGGCCTGTTCGGCGTTCTGCAATGCCGGGTCGATGTTCGGCCGCGAGCAATACGCGCCATCGCAGCGGTTGATCGGATCGGGCTTGGCATTGAGCTCGCCGTAACGGCCCAGCAACTGCATGGCAAAATCGCGTTTCGGGTCTTTTTCATCGAGTTTCAGCGCGGTCGGCTTGTCGTTGTCGATGGCCTCGTAATCCAGCCACATCTTGAACTTGCCACCGCTCTGGTACCAATCATCGAGGTAGTCGTCCCGGGAATCGGCCGGCATCAGGCGCAGGAAATTCTGCTCGGCGCCGTTACGGATCAGGTCGAAGTACAGGCGTGTCTGGGCCTGGTGGGAGACGTTGCCGAACACATCAAAGTTGACCGCCAACTGGTAATACGTACGTTCCAGCAGCGGGTAATCGAACAGCCAAATGGTTTGTGGCACGTCACCGATCAGCCCTTTATTCACCGAGGCGCTGTCGAAGTGCCGAAAAATGCTCAACAAAGCGTTGTCATTCCCGGCCCACAACGTCGACCAACTCGGGGCCGGCGCGTCGGCGTAGCTGTCCCGGCGCAAGGCTTCGTACTCGTTACGCTTGTCGCGGTAGTCGTGCCACAGGCTCAGGACGCTGCCGACATCGTCGTTCTGCCCTGGCATCGCCAACAGTGGCGTGGCCTGGCCACGGTAGTTCGGGTCGGTGATGTAGAGGTCGTGCTCCGGCGCCTGGAACAACGCCCAAAAGTGATCGCGGATCACGTCGGTGGCAATCTGGCCCCGGCACACCGGGCCGCGAATAAAGGTGCGGACGAAGTATTCGGCGTTATCGAGCATGAACTGATAGCGCGCCTGGGCCGGGATCGCCTCGAACGTGGTGAACGGATTGGCCCGACGCTCGGGGCCGTAACCCGGCAAGGCGTTGACCTGCCAGTTGCCGCTGAAGAACAGGCTCTTGACCCGGGACAGCTTCGCCGCGCTCAGCGGATAGGTGATGTGCGTTTTTTGCACGATCACCCCTTGCACCGGCCACAACCGGTAATAAACCTGGGTGCCTGGATCGTCGTTCGGACGGCGAGTATTGATCAGGTCGATCGGCTGACCAGTCGGCGTGCGCGAACGCACCCACTGAAAGAAATGCCCCGGCTCGCCATCCTTGAAGTAAATGTGCGCCAGGAACCAATGCTCGAACAGCCAGCGCCCTACCAGGCTGCCACGAGAACCCGGCGCGTTGAGCAGGTTTTCCCACTGCACCACCTGCAACGCTTCCTGCGCAGAAGGCATCAAACCTTGTTCGTCAATCGGTGCGCCGGACGCGAGCCAGCGTTGCAAGGTCTGGTATTGCTGATCGGTCAAGCCGGTCACCGCCAGCGGCATGCCTTCTTTCGGATGGGCGCCGGCATAACCGTCGAATTCCGCCGGCATTGCGCACATGTTTTCCCGGTTCAGGCCCAGCACGATGTCTTCCGGCAGCTTGGCGTTAGGCGTCAGCGGGGTTTTGTGGCCGAGTTCCAGCATCCGCGCCATCAGCGCCGCCTGGCTGCCCTGGGCGTCGAGCACCGAATAGAAGTCCTTGTGCTGCCAGGCGAGTTTGCCGAAGGCGTCATAAAACAGCCGGGTCGGTGCGGCGGCGACGCTGCGTTCGCCATCGTAGACCGGGACTTTGGTCGCGCCACGAGCCGCCCCTTCGCCACTGCCCAGGTTGAGCTGACAGGCGGAGTCGTAGCAGGCATGGCAGGCCACACACTTTTCGGTGAAGATCGGCTGAATGTCACGGGTATAGGAGATTTCGGGACTTTGCCCGGCGGCGCCCCAGCTTGAAAGCAGCACTAAAAGGCTGACGACGACGCGATACGACATATCCCTGGTCCCGATCATGAAAAAACGCCGCGATTCTACCGGTCCGGACCTGCCACCAACATGAGCGATATTCATGCAAAACCTTCACATGCTCTAAAAGCGCACAGGTTTGCTATTATCCCGGCCCTTCGTCATGGTCTTTCCGAGTAGTCCAAATGTCCGATCGCAGTGTTCGCCTTCAAGCTCTCAAGCACGCCCTCAAAGAGCGCATCCTGATTCTCGACGGCGGCATGGGCACGATGATCCAGAGCTACAAGCTCGAAGAGCAGGATTACCGTGGCAAACGCTTCGCCGACTGGCCGAGCGATGTAAAGGGCAACAACGACCTGTTGGTGCTGACGCGCCCGGACGTGATCGGTTCGATTGAAAAAGCCTACCTGGATGCCGGCGCCGACATTCTCGAAACCAACACCTTCAACGCCACCCAGGTGTCCCTGGCTGACTACGGCATGCAAGGCCTGGCGTACGAGTTAAACGTAGAAGGCGCGCGCCTGGCCCGCAAGGTCGCTGACGCCAAGACCCTGGAAACCCCGGAAAAGCCGCGTTTTGTCGCCGGCGTGATCGGGCCGACCAGCCGCACCTGCTCGCTGTCGCCAGACGTGAACAACCCCGGCTACCGCAACGTGACCTTCGATGAACTGGTGGAAAACTACACCGAGGCCACCAAAGGCCTGATCGAAGGCGGCGCCGACCTGATCCTGATCGAAACCATCTTCGACACCTTGAACGCCAAAGCCGCGATCTTCGCCGTGCAAGGCGTGTTCGAAGAGTTGGGCATCGAGTTGCCGATCATGATCTCCGGCACCATCACCGACGCCTCCGGCCGTACCCTGTCGGGCCAGACCACTGAAGCGTTCTGGAACTCCGTGGCCCACGCCAAGCCGATCTCGGTCGGCTTGAACTGCGCCCTCGGCGCCAGCGAGTTGCGGCCGTACCTGGAAGAGTTGTCGAACAAGGCCGACACCCACGTCTCGGCGCACCCGAACGCCGGCCTGCCGAACGAATTCGGCGAGTACGACGAATTGCCGGCGCAAACCGCCAAGGTCATCGAAGAATTCGCCCAAAGCGGCTTCCTCAACATCGTCGGCGGTTGCTGCGGCACCACGCCGGGCCACATCGAAGCCATCGCCAAAGCCGTGGCCGGTTACGCACCGCGAGTGATTCCGGAGATCCCGAAGGCCTGCCGCCTGTCGGGCCTGGAACCGTTCACCATCGACCGTAACTCGTTGTTCATCAACGTCGGCGAGCGGACCAACATCACGGGTTCTGCCAAGTTCGCCCGTCTGATCCGTGAAGACAACTACACCGAAGCCCTGGAAGTCGCCCTGCAACAGGTCGAAGCCGGCGCCCAGGTGATCGATATCAACATGGACGAAGGGATGCTCGATTCGAAGAAGGCCATGGTGACCTTCCTCAATCTGATTGCCGGTGAGCCGGACATCTCCCGCGTCCCGATCATGATCGACTCCTCCAAGTGGGAAGTGATCGAAGCCGGCCTCAAGTGCATTCAGGGCAAGGGCATCGTCAACTCGATCAGCATGAAGGAAGGCGTCGAGCAGTTCATTCATCACGCCAAACTGTGCAAGCGCTACGGCGCTGCGGTTGTGGTCATGGCGTTTGACGAAGCCGGGCAGGCCGACACCGAAAAGCGCAAGAAAGAAATCTGCAAACGCTCCTACGACATTCTGGTCAACGAAGTCGGCTTCCCGCCGGAAGACATCATCTTCGACCCGAACATCTTCGCCATCGCCACCGGCATCGAAGAGCACAACAACTACGCCGTCGATTTCATCAATGCCTGTGCCTACATCCGCGATGAGCTGCCGTATGCGCTGACTTCCGGCGGCGTGTCCAACGTATCGTTCTCGTTCCGTGGCAACAACCCGGTGCGTGAGGCGATTCACTCGGTGTTCCTGCTGTATGCGATCCGTAATGGCCTGACCATGGGCATCGTCAACGCCGGTCAGCTGGAGATCTACGACCAGATCCCGGCCGAGCTGCGTGACGCCGTGGAAGACGTGGTGCTCAACCGCACCCCGGAAGGCACCGACGCCCTGCTCGCCCTCGCCGACAAGTACAAGGGCGACGGCAGCGTCAAGGAAGCCGAGACCGAAGAGTGGCGCGGCTGGCCGGTGAACAAGCGCCTGGAGCATGCGCTGGTCAAGGGCATCACCACCCACATTGTTGAAGACACTGAAGAATCACGGCTGTCGTTCACCCGGCCGATCGAAGTGATCGAAGGCCCGCTGATGTCCGGCATGAACATCGTCGGTGACCTGTTCGGCGCCGGCAAAATGTTCCTGCCGCAAGTGGTGAAATCCGCCCGGGTGATGAAGCAGGCCGTGGCCCACTTGATCCCGTTCATCGAACTGGAAAAAGGCGACAAGCCGGAAGCCAAGGGCAAGATTCTGATGGCCACGGTCAAGGGCGACGTGCACGACATCGGCAAGAACATCGTCGGCGTGGTGCTGGGCTGTAACGGCTACGACATCGTCGACCTCGGTGTGATGGTCCCGGCGGAGAAGATCCTGCAAGTGGCGAAGGAGCAGAAGTGCGACATCATCGGCCTGTCTGGCCTGATCACGCCGTCGCTGGATGAAATGGTCCACGTCGCCCGCGAGATGCAGCGCCAGGATTTCCACTTGCCGCTGATGATCGGTGGCGCGACCACCTCGAAAGCACACACGGCGGTGAAGATCGAGCCGAAGTACAGCAACGATGCGGTGATCTACGTCACCGACGCCTCCCGCGCCGTGGGCGTGGCCACGCAGTTGCTGTCCAAGGAATTGAAGCCGGCCTTCATCGAGAAGACCCGCCTGGAATACATCGAAGTCCGCGAGCGCACCGCCAACCGCAGTGCGCGCACCGAGCGCCTGAGCTACCCGGCGTCCATCGCCAAGAAGCCGCAGTTTGACTGGAGCACTTACGAGCCGGTCAAACCGACGTTCACCGGTTCCCGCGTGCTGGACAACATCGATTTGAAGGTGCTGGCCGAATACATCGACTGGACGCCGTTCTTTATCTCCTGGGACCTGGCCGGCAAATTCCCGCGCATCCTCGAAGACGAAGTGGTCGGTGAAGCCGCTACCTCGCTGTACGCCGATGCCAAGGAAATGCTCGCCAAACTGATCGACGAGAAACTGATCAGCGCCCGTGCGGTGTTCGGCTTCTGGCCGGCCAACCAGGTGCGCGAGGATGACATCGAAGTCTACGGCGATGACGGCAAGCCGATTGCCAAGCTGCATCACTTGCGCCAGCAAATCATCAAGACCGACGGCAAGCCGAACTTTTCCCTGGCCGACTTCGTTGCGCCGAAGGACAGCGAAATCACTGACTACGTGGGTGGCTTCATCACCACCGCCGGGATCGGCGCTGAGGAAGTGGCCAAGGCGTATCAGGACGCGGGCGACGATTACAACTCGATCATGGTCAAGGCCCTGGCCGACCGTCTGGCCGAGGCTTGCGCCGAGTGGCTGCACCAACAAGTGCGTAAAGAGCACTGGGGTTACGCCAAGGACGAGACGCTGGATAACGAGGCGCTGATCAAAGAGCAATACACCGGCATCCGCCCTGCCCCCGGCTACCCGGCCTGCCCGGATCACACCGAGAAAGGCACGCTGTTTGCGCTGCTCGACCCTGAAGCCAGCGAAATGCATGCGGGCCGCAGCGGCGTGTTCCTCACTGAACACTACGCGATGTTCCCGGCGGCGGCAGTCAGCGGCTGGTACTTCGCGCATCCGCAGGCGCAGTACTTCGCCGTGGGCAAGATCGACAAGGATCAGGTGCAGAGCTATACGTCGCGCAAAGGCCAGGAATTGAGCGTGACCGAGCGCTGGTTGGCGCCGAACCTGGGTTACGACAACTAAGCCTCACATGATCGTTCCCATGCTCTGCGTGGGAATGCCTCAATGGACGCTCCGCGTCCGCTTTTGGGACGCGGAGCGTCCCGGGCTGCATTCCCACGCAGAGCGTGGGAACGATCAACCGCCTTCGCGGACAAGCCTCGCTCCTACAGGATTCGCGTTGATTGTCTATGCTTGCCTGACACACAAACATGACGAGGGATTTATGGACGATCCAGTCGACAACAAGCCACCGACCCTGTGGCAGATGCTACACAGCGTGGTAGCCGCAGCGTTCGGGGTGCAGAGCGGGAAGAACCGCGCCCGGGACTTTACTCATGGCAAGCCGAGTCACTTCGTGATTCTCGGGGTTTTGTTCACGGCGATTTTTGCGCTGTCGCTGTTCGGCATCGTGAAACTGATCTTGCTGCTGGCAGGGGTTTGAAGCGGATTCAGTGCATTAACGTTTGCAGGCTGAACGGATAGCGATAGGAGGTCGGCCGCCCCTTGGCCGACAGCTGGCGGAAGTTCACCCCGAAATCCGGCGCATCACCCATGGCCAGCAACCGCTTGGCCTGGGCCTTGTCGATCACCTGCAACAACGGAATCAGCCGGTCACGGCCACCGTACTGATTCAGGTCCACGCCCTGATCGATATCGTGCAGTTCCACCATTGCCCAACCGCCCAGGGTGAAATGTCCGCCGAGCAACACGCTCAGGCGCCCGTCAACGACAGCCTTCAGCGCGGCGGGAGAGGTATTGAAGGCGCTGAACCACCCATCCTTGCCCGGCGTGCCCCCGTTCTCCGCAAACGCCTGCATGGCACCGAACGCCATTTCATCATTGGCCGACCACACCAGCGTCACCTTCGGGTAACGCCGCAACAGCAGTTTTGCTTGCTCGTAGGCCCGTTCACGGGTCCAGCCGCTGTAGACCAGTTGCCGCAAGCGCACTTCCGGGTGCTCGGCCAGGGCCCGCAGCATGCCTTTTTCCCGCAGTTGCGCCGACGGGGTGATTTTCAGCCCGGAAAACGCCAGCAGCTCGATGGATTGGCCCGGTTGCACGGGCGGATGCTGGCGAATCAGTTCCTGAAGCATCAGGTAGCCGCCCTCCTCGTCGTTGGGCACCAGGCTGCCCAGGCGATCCGGGCGGTCACCCAGCAGGCTCAGTTGATTGTCGGTCAGGGACGCATTGACCATGAACAGCTTCACCCCGCTGCCCTGGGCGAGCCGCAGGATTTGCGGGGCGACGTATTGTTCGTTGGCGAATACCAGATAGTCCGGCCGATCAGGCCCTTGCAGCGCGGTGCGGGCCTGGGCAATCGTCAGCTCGGGCATGCGTTGGGAATAGAGAATCTGCAAGTCCATGCCCAAATCATTGGCCGCCGCCTGCATGAATTGCGAGTAGCTGATCCAGAACGCTTCCGTGGTGCTGCCGGGATTGAGAAACAGCACCGACGCCGCCTGGGCACCGGGTCCGAGGACCGAGCCAAGCGTCAGCAAGACAGCAAACAGAAACTTCAACATTAATGGTCCGAGCCCCGGAAATTCGCCGCGCATTATAGCCAGCGAACGCCCGCAAAACGGGGATTATTCCGGTTTTGTCCGACAATCCGTCGGAACCGGGCCCGGACGGTGTCGCTATTGGTGACTGACCCAGAATACTGCTGTTCCTACAACCAGGATGATCAGGAACAAAATGGCCCAAGCGTCCACCGTGCTATCGCTTTTCCGTGCTTTGGTCGGGTTGCTCATTGCATCGCCTCTTGTCGGTTTTATCGGTGATTGCATAAAGACTCGACCACAGTAAAGACGACGATTGCCCGCACCACAAATGTGGGTTTAGCAATAACGGTTCTCGTTAGGCGTTTTGGTTCTTTACATATACTCAAACATCACTTTTGCGCATAACTGCAAACTGGTATCTTGCCCCGGCTCCGTAGGGAGTGCGCGGCCGTGCGCGCAGAATTGCCGAGGCAGTATCGGAGACTTCAGCAAGCGAAAAACGCAACTGGAACCGACCGGCCCAAGCCTGAGAACAGGACTTATATGTACGTATACGACGAGTACGATCAGCGGATCATCGAGGACCGCGTCAAGCAGTTCCGTGATCAGACCCGACGCTATCTGGCAGGCGAGCTGAGCGAAGAAGAATTCCGCCCCCTGCGCCTGCAAAATGGCCTTTATATCCAGCGTTTCGCCCCGATGTTGCGGGTGGCGGTGCCTTACGGCCAACTGACTTCGCGCCAGACGCGAATGATGGCCAAGATTGCCCGCGACTTCGACAAGGGCTATGCCCACATCAGTACCCGGCAGAACGTGCAGTTCAACTGGCCGGCGCTGGAAGACATTCCGGATATCCTGGCAGAACTTGCCACCGTGCAGATGCACGCGATCCAGACCAGCGGCAACTGCCTGCGCAACGTCACCACCGACCAGTTCGCCGGTGTCGCTGCCGATGAGTTGATCGACCCGCGTCCATGGTGCGAAATCGTCCGTCAGTGGACGACGTTCCACCCGGAATTCGCCTACTTGCCGCGCAAGTTCAAGATCGCCATCAACGGGTCGACCTCCGACCGTGCGGCCATCGAAGTCCATGACATCGGCCTGGAGCCGGTGCACAACGCCGCAGGCGAGTTGGGTTTCCGTGTGCTGGTCGGTGGCGGCCTCGGCCGTACCCCGGTGGTTGGCGCGTTCATCAATGAGTTCCTGCCGTGGCAGGACCTGTTGAGCTACCTCGACGCTATCTTGCGGGTCTACAACCGCTACGGCCGTCGCGACAACAAGTACAAGGCGCGGATCAAGATCCTCGTTAAAGCGCTGACGCCTGAAGTCTTCGCGCAAAAAGTCGATGCGGAAATGGAACACCTTCGCGGTGGCCAGACCACGTTGACCGAAGCCGAAGTGCATCGCGTCGCCAAGCACTTCGTTGATCCGGACTACAAGGTTCTGGACAACCAGGCCCAGGCGCTGGCCGACCTCGACAAAGAACACCCGGGTTTCGCCCGCTGGCGTACCCGTAACACCCTGGCGCACAAGAAGCCGGGCTATGTGGCCGTGACCCTGTCCCTGAAGCCGACCGGCGTTGCGCCGGGTGACATCACCGACAAGCAGCTCGACGCCGTGGCCGACCTGGCCGAGCGTTACAGCTTCGGCCAACTGCGCACCTCCCACGAGCAGAACATCATTCTGGCCGACGTCGAACAGTCGCAACTGTTTGCGATGTGGGGCGAATTGCGCGAGCAAGGTTTCGCCACGCCGAACATCGGCTTGCTGACCGACATCATCTGCTGCCCGGGCGGTGATTTCTGCTCCCTGGCCAACGCCAAGTCGATCCCGATTGCCGAATCGATCCAGCGTCGTTTCGACAACCTGGACTACCTGTTCGACATCGGCGAACTGGACCTGAACATCTCCGGTTGCATGAACGCTTGCGGTCATCACCACGTCGGCCACATCGGCATCCTCGGGGTGGACAAGAAAGGCGAAGAGTTCTACCAGGTCTCCCTGGGTGGCAGCGCCAGCCGTGACGCCAGCCTGGGCAAGATCCTCGGCCCGTCCTTCGCCCAGGAAGCCATGCCTGATGTGATCGAGAAGCTGATCAACGTGTACATCGAACAACGTCACGAAGATGAGCGCTTCATCGACACCTATCAGCGTATTGGCATCGACCTCTTCAAGGAGCGCGTCTATGCAGCGAATCATTAAGAACAACGAAGTCGTCGACGAAACCTGGCACTTGCTGCCCAAGGATTTCAACATCGACGAGATCAGCAACTGCGACGACCTGATCGTGCCGCTGGCGCTGTGGCGCGAACACGGGCGTATGCTCAAGGCCCGCGATGGCGGCCTGGGTGTGTGGCTGGACGCCGATGAAGAAGCCGAGGAAATCGGTGAAGACGTGGACAACTTCCAGGTCATCGCCCTGAACTTCCCGGCCTTCACCGATGGCCGCAACTACTCCAACGCCCGTCTGCTACGCGACCGTTATGGTTTCAAGGGCGAACTGCGGGCGATTGGCGATGTGCTGCGCGACCAGTTGTTCTACCTGCACCGCTGCGGTTTCGACGCGTTTGCCATTCGCGCCGATAAAGACCCGTACGAAGCCCTTGAAGGTCTCAAGGACTTCTCGGTGACGTACCAGGCCGCCACCGATGAGCCGCTGCCACTGTTCCGCCGCCGCTGATCGTTGAAAAGACCTTGAGCCCCGGCCTGTGTGCCGGGGCTCAAGGTTTTTTTTCGCCTGGCGTAAAACCTGGTGCTAAAGGGTCGTATTTGAAGCCTGAAAGTCAGCGATGCGTTCCTCCAGCTTTGCCAGTGACGTAAGCGGGTCATTCCCATCAATCGCCGACCACAGCGACTCCAGGAAGATGTGGTCGCACAGGGCCGGTGACGCGTCCATTGCCTCCACCATTCGCCAGACCCGTTGTTGCAGCGCTGCGTAGCCCACCTGGAAATCGGCGGTGCGCCGGATCACCTCCAGCGTCCCGAAAAACCGCCCACTGCCCTCCTTCACTACCAGGCTTTGCCAATGCGACGCCTGTAGCGCCGTTTGCTGGGGTGAAAACCCCACAAGCCACGCGTCCGGCCGGAGCACATCGCGACTCGGTGGCCCCATCCACACGTTAAATCCATGTAGTTGCCGATGGGCCACCACCCAATGCAACGTGTCGACATCACTCAACGGGTTACCCGCCAACAACAGAATATCCGGGCTCACGGACTGTTTTCTGACCGCCTCGGGAATCCGCGTGATCAGGTTGTCACGCAGATCCAACCGTTGCAGATAAGGCTGATCGTGAACACCCACCGGACAGACAGTGATCTCGGTGGAACGCAGGTTCAACCGCCGCAAGGCCGGCATCTGCAGGACCATGGGCGGCACATCGAGCGGGTTCTCACTCAGGTCGAGTTCTTCAAGGCGGGTCAGCTCGCCGAGCTTGCCGGCGGTTTGCTCGGTCAGCGTCAATCCCGTCCCCCTGAGGTTAAGGTGGGTGAGTTGCGTCAACCGGTAGATGACCTCGGGCGGCTGCGTGTTCCAGCCACCCTGCGGCTGCGCAATACGCAGGTCGGTGCCTTGCAGATCCAGCGTGCGCAGATGGGGGAAACTCTCCAGAAACCCGGTCAGGCTCTCACGTTGCGTCAACTCGAAATCCGCGAACGACAACTCCACGACATCCTGCAGCTTGACGCTCAGTTGCGGCAGGCTGTGCAACTGATCGAAATCCAGGTTCAGGCGAAAGCCGACCAGTTCGCCTTCGACATACACGTGAGTGTCCGGCTCGCTGCGCCGCTGCCACAGCGCTTCCAGCTCAGTGGCCAGTTCCACTCTGGACTGACGTTCATAGGCCATGGCGTCACTGATGCGCGTGTCATTTTCGTATTCAAGCTCGTGGAGGCTCATGCCCTGGGCCTCCTCATCCTCCGGCTCCAGCAACTCGATGTCCAAATCCTCGGCATCGTCTTCGACTTGCTCAATCCATTCCGACAGGTCGTTACGCAACTGGTACAACTGAAAGTTGAGGCTGGCCAGCCGGGTCTGGACGCTGGTTCCCCAGCGCTTGATGCAGGCCTCCACTTCTTCTGCGGTCATGCCCGGATAAAGCTCCTTGAACTGCAATTTCACGATATCCAACGACAGCGTTTCGCCTTGAGCCGTGTTCGGAAAACCACCGCCGCGCAAGCCGAGGCTGTCGAACGGCATGCCTGCCTCCATTCGCTGTAGCCCCAACTCGAATTCGGCGCGGGGCAAGGCCGACTCACGGAGCTTGAGCTGCAAGTCCTGGAGTGCGCTGTCCGGGTGCAGGCCCAATGCAGAGCGTTCTGGTGGCGTAAGCGCATTGAGCAGTGAGTTCTGGAAATCCAGTGAGCTGCCTTGCCTGAACAGTTGACGGGCAGGTCCCATGCCCTGCGGACCGATGCTGTCCACGACCTTCGCCGAAGCACTGTCGAGCAGTTCGATCCGGGCCTGGAGCGACCATCCCGGCAATCGTTGCAGCGAATGCAGCGCCAGCACGTCGCTGTCGGCACTTGCGACCGACCGCAGGTAAAGACCTTCGTAGGCACGGGTCAGGCGCACATGCAACGCGTACTGCCTGGCCTTGCTGCTCATCTGGCTTAATACCCGCGTGGCATCGGCCGGGGTATGGGGTGTTCCGATGTTCACGCCGGCACGGTCGAGTATCTGTTCAATCGCGTTTTTCGGCAGCCCGGGATAGTGCTGCTGGAACAGCTTGACCCAGGCATGATCCGAACGTTGGAGCGCCGCATAACGCTGCTGGAATTGCTCGACACTCTGCACCTCCCGGTCGATGCGAAACCGGGCGATGGTGTCCGCCAGGATCGGCGTCGGCGGTCGGCGCCCTTCCTGCATCAGTTGCAGCAGTTCATTGTCGATGTCGCAGACGTGGCCAATCTGGCGCAACGCTTCGTCGCTCAACGACTCGACCTCGGGGCCGAGGCCACGCAGGAGGTGCAGCCGCAGGTCGGCCGCGACCGACGGTGCAGATTCTTCGATCGTCGCGGTAAGCGGTTCTTCGATCACCTCCGGCACGTGGACACTGGCCGAAGCGCCAGATTCTTCAGTCCTGATAGCCGCGCCAGCAACCGGCAACGCATTGAGCAAACCGAACACCGTACGGGTGACCCCGGCAGAGCGCTCATCCGGCGTCTTGCCCGCCACGGCCTGCTCCAGGCCATAACCGGCATCGATCAACCCGGCGAGGGCCAGCAAGCTCTCGCCGCCGGGAACGAACAAGGCCAGGGGCGCAAAGCGATTGATCCATTGCACCACCGGTTCGACCACGGCACTGAGGTTGTCACGATTGACCTGGGCATCGTCGCGGATATCGTCGACGCTCGCCTCGGCAGCTTGCTTCATCACTTGCACCCAGTGCGTGAACGGGTCAGTGACCTCGGTCGGCGCCTCCAGGTGAATGTAGTCATGCGCCGGCCAATAACCATCGTTGTTGAAGAAACCGTGGCCCTTTTTCAGCCGGTATCGCCGGGGGTAGGTGGCCATGCCCTCCAGCGCGGTCAGCACCCCGGCGTGGAAGGTGCCGTCCTCGCGGTCATCCTCGGCAAAATGCGCGGCCAACGCTTGGCGCCGGGCCGGGGCGCGAGCGATTTCGACCACCCATTGATGCAGGGCCGACGGATCCGAGAATTCCTGGAACGGCGATGAATTACCCGGAACATAGAGCACGATTCGTCCGGATGCCTTGTCTTTGAAGCTCCAGATATCGGTGCTGAGGTAACGATAGATCGACAAGCGTGCCGCTTCGATGGATGAATCAATCGCGGCCCGAACCTGCATCTGTCCAACCGTCAAGCTGTCCCATGTCTGTTGCCGGCTCAGTCCCGCAGCGCCTAATGCCAGAGCGAGCCCTTCCGCACTCAAGCTGTTTTCCCGGTGTTGTAACCAGGCCGCCATCACAAACGCAGCCTTGACGGCCGTGCGCAACGGATAGGCATCGGCGGCGAGCAGTGCCGTGTCCTCGGGCCAGGCATCGCGCACATAAGCGCGGTACAAGTCCTTGAACTCCAGCCTCCAGACCCACTGCTTGAACTCGGCCGGTTGCAGGGCCAGTTGCGTGTCCGGGCCGTAGCGCTGCGGGGCGGTCTGACGGTATATGCCTTCATAGTCACGAAAGCCGCCACCGGGGTTGATCGACTCGTCAATGTCGACGATCCGCACCATGGGCCCCGTCGCGGGCGGGGTGTACAGCCCGAACGCGGTTTCGCCGAAGCGTCCGGCGCCCACGGTCTGGTAGTTCCTCAGCAATGCGTGAACCAGGCTTTGCGAAGTTCGGACCTTGCCCAGGTGCACATCCCCAATGGCCGGGTAACCATAAAAATCGTAATTGAGATCTACCAGCAATGCTTTCGCCGGCTCAATGCCCCAGCGTTGCTCGATCAACTTCGCCGCGTATTGCGCCGGGGTCATGGGCAATATGTGGTCGAGGGCCAGGCTGGCGATGCCCTGCCGGTCGGTTGCGATCGGCGCGGGTTGTTCAAATGTCTTCATATGCAATCCTTGCACTGTTCAGTTTTCCAATCACCGGTGCGCGCTCAGCCGCCCGGCGTAACCGGTAGCGCAAGCCCGGGATGCCTTTGCAGGGCGTGTGATGTTAAACGCCGGTAGAATACCGCCCGCTCATTGGCAAAGTTGGTGACGATACCGTTCATGCTTTGGGTGAACTGCTCACGGGTGTAGTTCTGCTGGCTATCCAGATGCGCAAAGGCCGCCGCCGCACGTATGACCATTTCGTCAAATTGTTCGCGATGGGCGCTTTCCAGGTATTCGGTCCAGAAATCCTGGTCCGTGACCCAGTCAATCAACTGCGTGGTGTGCTCGGCCTTCACCACTTCGCTGTACACCCAATCGAGGGTCTGCGGGATGACCTCGACACCCAGGCGGAAATTCATCTCCAGAGGCTGCGCAGGCAATTGCAAGCGTTCGGCCAGGCCAATCCGATACGCCAGGCTGATCTCCATCGCCTGTTCATCCGTGACCGGCCCGGTGCGTCGGCGCGAAATAATGTTTTTCAGGGCCAGCTTCTCGACGGCCTGTAGCCGGAACAACCCGCGCAACAGTCGAGTCAACTCACCTTCCACGGTGTCGACCCCGCCCCGGGCGGCGGCCAGCGCCCGGTAGCACAGCACCCGAACGTGCAGGTCACTGAACAATAAGGTATAGCCGTCGACACTGATGCGGCCGGTGTCGGCCATGCGAAACAGCGCTCGCCTCAGGACATCGTCTTCGGCCGCCGCCGAGACCACATCCCACACCCGTTGGCTCAACGAGCGGTAGACCATGCGGAAATCGGCGGTATAGCGCAGCCGCGCCAACAGTGAAAAAAAGGGGCGGCCTTCCGGGTAGGCCAGCAGCGCACTCCACAGCAAGCGTTTCTGCACCGCGTCCTCAGCGCTCACGCCGGTCAGCCACGTGGAACTCATGGTCATGTCCGCCACGACCTCGACCAGTGCCTGCGCCTGCCCGGTGGCCGCCAGCCCGAGGCTGATTTCCGTGGTCAGTTGATAATTGACCACCCGCTGGACGGTCTCGGGGCTCAGGGGATTACCGGCAATGTCCGTCCCGTTGTTCAATCGATTGGAAGCGGCGTAGACATCTTCAGGGATCTGGCTGATGCGGTTGTAACGCAGGTCCAGGACTTGCAATCGGGGCAATCCGGTGGCGCCGGGCGGCCATTGATTGATGCCCGTGCTGCGTAAATCCAGGCGTTTGAGTTGGGTCATTTGCGCGACATTGGGCGCCAGGTTCAAGGTTGGGTTATTGCTCAAATTGAGGGTCTTGAGGTGGGTCAACCCGGCCAGCTCATCGACCGAAGCACTGGTCAGCCGAATCTGGTTTTCACTCAAGTTGAGGGTTTCAAGCAGGGGCATGTTGCCGATGGCCTGGGCCAACCGCGTCAGTTGATTGCCGACCAGCGACAACTTTCGCAGCTGTTTGAAGTTATGCAGAAAGCTGTTGAGCCCGGCGCTGGCGCCCACGCGATCCATGACCAGCGTCCCGACATGGCTGAAATCCCCGGTAATGAGCGGCAGCTCTCCCACTTGCAAGGGCGGCAACACCAGCTCATACAGCTGACCATCGAGGCTCAGCCTGCTGGGCGTTTCCCTGCGCCAGCAACGGATGATTTCCCGGGACGCCCTGGTTTTGGCGAGTGCCGACACTTTGAGCCGCGCGCCATCCGGTGCGTGATACCAGGTGTCGCGCATGATCCAGTTTTGCAGCACTTGCCGAATCGTCAGAAACTCGAGCCTGAGGCTCTCCAGCTTCCTGGCGGCCAGTACCTCGACCGAGCCCAGACCGGTCAGGAACAGATCAATCTGTTCCGGTGAATGGGTGGGATACAGCTCCTTGGCACGATGGATCAAGGCCGACGATTTGGCCGGTGGCGTCAGGGGCACGGAAGGCAACCCATCAGGTGCCGCGCCGAACAAGGGATCAGCCAGGCGCATGGGCGAGACATAACCGGCGTGCCGGAAGGCGATGCCCAGGACCTGACCGGCCATCCCGCGGCGTTCCAGCGCCAGCGCCGTGATCTTTTCCCGCAATGCCACGCCACGCTCATCCGCCGCCACGCCCAGCGCCGCGCGACGCGTGGGCGTCAGGCCTTCCCAGAGCGCCTGGAAGTAATGTTCACGGGTCCGTCCGGGAAGGTAGCTGCGGGTATCGTAATTTTCGTCGAGGACGTCGTAGCGATCCGGGTGGGCGTTCATCAACAATTTCTGCGTGGCATTTTCCGAACCCAGGCTGGCGACGTCCTCGGTGTAGAACGACCACTCCAGCAAGCGCAGATAAATATCGCCCGTCCAGCCGGGCAGATGCTTGAGGGTATTGAATACCAACCGGTCGGTATCAATTCCGCCGGCAGCGCTCAGATACAGCCCCTCGTAGGCCCGGCCGATGCGCACCACCTGCTGGAAGCGCCGGGCTTCCTCGGCCAGACGCAACGGTACTTTCCCGGCATCCAACTCATCCCACTCGACGGTGTCGGCATAATGGACCAACTCATCAAGCACGCTGAGCGGCAGGTCGGGGAATTGATGGCGCAACGGCGTTGAGCGACTGCCCTGCGCGGAGACGCCGCGCTGATACAGCCAGGTGAACAGCGTCATCCGTTGGCGATCGGCCTGTTCCGCCAGCACCTTGACCAGAGCCTCGATCTGTTCAGCCGGCACCAGGGTGGTCGTGTCCAGCAGGCTGGCCCGTTCTGTGGCGCTCAGGCCGGCCAGCAGGCCGGGGTAGAATTGCCCACTCTGAACCTGCGCCTGAGTCAGCGTGAGGGTGGTTGCCGTGGTCGTGGCGTCTTCGTGGGCGAACGCCTCAACGGCCCTCCCTTTGGCATCGACCACTTTGATGCGCAGCTGTTTCGGCCATTTCTTCAGGGTCATCAGTAAACGAAACTGCAGATCCGTATCGGCGAATGCGGAGGTTGTCGCGCTGTTCAATTGCTCGATAAAACGGATGACCTGATCATCCACCGCAAAGCGTCGAACAGTGTCGGTCAATACGGCCGGTGGTTTCATGCCGTCGATCAGTACCCGACGTAAAATGCGCTCGTCGATGGCGCTGACCGAGAGGATTTGCAGGGCCCGGGCATCCGGAATGTCCTGCTCCGGGTACCCCATTCGGCGAAATAGCCGCAGTCGATCCCATTCCTGAGGCAATTCGGAATCGTGGCGCCAGGCACCGGCGTCGTTGGTTTCCAGTCGCGGTGCGTAAGCTTCTCGGATGGTCGGCCCCATGACTTCCCACAAGCCAGTATCCGGCTGTGGGCGAACGGCATACACCTCCTTGCCGACAGCCAGATACGCTTGATCGTTGAACCAGCGCAGCCCCCGTTCATCGGCCTTCAACCAGGCGGGCAGCGTCATGTTCTGGCGATAAGGCAGCAGGTCCGGCTTCCACAGCCGCTCGTTGTCACTGGCCAGTCGGACCTGTCTCAAGCGTTCGACAAAACGCGAACCCCTGACGGTCAGGTAGGTCATTTTCGCCGCCCCCACACCGGCGGCCAGTGCCGTCATGACGATGAGGTTCTCCAGCGTATCGAAAAAGTAGTCGGTGGCCTGTTCCTGCTCCCCGGCGGCCCAGCTCTCGACGCCGTGATAGACACTGAGCAACAATTGGCCCGCGGCCAGCGCCATCAATATTTCACCCACCACCGGGATGAACGAAGCACCGAACACCGCCAGATCGAGGCCCAGTTCCTTGTAGGCTTCGTGCCGGGCCAAACGGGTTTTCTCGTCTTCGTCATCGGTGGGCACCACCAATTGCCGCGCGTCCGCCATCACCTGCACCACCCGCTGACGGTAGAGTTCGGCAAACGGATCGGCCGCGATCGTGAAGGCCATGACGGGAATGTAGGCCGTGGCGGCAGGGAGTAGCCAATTCGCGCCACCTCTCAACAGACGTGTCTTGAGCATGGTTTTAAAACCGACCCGATCGGACAGCGTAATAGACCCGCTGATAAACGATCCGAAAGTGTCGGTGCCAAGTCGCTCGCTGACAGCGAATTCCATTCGCCTGTAGCTCGGGTATTGCTTGAGCGGCTGCTCCGGATCCCCCGGCAGATACAATACGCAGGGGTTGTCGACATACGCCCCGTCGCTGACCGCCACGAACAATACCGCGCCGTGCAGTGCATGCTCCATCAACTCCAGTCGCTTGCAAGCCACGGTATGACTGCCGAGTTTGATCGACGGAATGTTTTCCAGAACCTGCCCGAGCATCTGAAAAACCTGTTCATCGATATGCCCCTTCATCAACGCCATTTGCCGATCGACATCAAGACGACGCCGCCAATGCACCACGCATTTTCTACGAACTTCACCGTTATCGGCATACGGTTCGAACACGCTGTCGAGATGCGTCTGATATTGCTTGCCCAAGTCCAGCGTACGACATAATTCTGCGAATTCATGGGGCTCGATCGCCAGGGCTTTATTGCCTCTTCCACTGACCCGTTCCGGTTGATAAATCAAGGATTGTTCATGGTAGTTGGCAGCCAGTGTTTCACTGGCTTCAAAGTTTTCGCAGGCGGCGGCCAACAAGTCTCTATCGATGGGCAATACGAGTTTTTTTCGAAGCCCGAGCAAACTTGAAGTTGAGCGGACATGTTGAAAAACAATGCCTCTTATATCCAGAGGCTCTCCCAACTTATCGGACATGGCTTTAGCCAGCAGCGGCGTACAGAACTGTTCCGGGCTTTTCAAGCCCGCCGTGGCCTTGACCGCATCGGCGCGGGAGTGATGACTGGCCACCAGGCTGGCGTGCAGCGCCTTGCGCCTTTCGGCCGTGGCGGTGAACAGCCATTGAGGAAACTGTTTACGTTTGAAGAATTCGAAAAAGACGCCTTGTTCTTCCGGCGTCATGGCCTGAGGTGTTTGATCATTTGCGGTTGAAGACATATTCAGCGAGCCTTGCGACTGATAAGAACAGCCAGTCTATCGACCGACTTTCCAAATAAAAGCGCTAATAGCCGATAGGAACTTCCATCTTCAAATCAACAATTCAAACTTAAACAATACATAGATACCACCTGCACTTTTGTTACTTGTGCCGTCCTATCAAAAACTTATCTAACGCGCATAAAAAAGCCCGGCCACTTGAGTGGCCGGGCTGCTGTTGGCGTTACCAGAAACGCTGTTGGGTCAGGCGACTCCACCAGTTCAGCAACACGCGGTCGATGGAACCGCTGGCCGCCAGGCCGACGCGTTCCTGAAGGCTTTTGCGTTCGGCGTAGTGCAGGTGGTACAACTCCGCACCCTTGGCGCGTTCGGAGAGGTATTCGTCACTGGTCTTGAGTTCGTCCACCAGTTGTTTGTCCAGGGCCGCCACACCGAGCCAGACTTCACCGGTGGCCACTTCATTGATGGCCAGTTGCGGGCGATAGCGCGACACGAAGTTCTTGAACAGCGCGTGGGTGATGTCCAGATCTTCCTGGAACTTCTCCCGGCCCTTCTCGGTGTTTTCGCCAAACACGGTCAGGGTGCGTTTGTACTCGCCGGCGGTCAGCACTTCGAAGTCGATGTCGTGCTTTTTCAGCAGGCGGTTGACGTTAGGCAGTTGCGCCACCACGCCGATGGAACCGAGGATGGCGAACGGGGCGCTGATAATTTTCTCGCCGATGCACGCCATCATGTAGCCGCCGCTGGCCGCGACCTTGTCGATGCACACGGTCAACGGCACACCGGCATCACGGATACGCGCCAGTTGCGACGACGCCAAACCGTAGCTGTGCACCATGCCACCGCCGCTTTCCAGGCGCAGGACCACTTCGTCCTTGGGCGTGGCGAGGGTCAGCAGTGCGGTGATCTCGTGGCGCAGGCTTTCGGTAGCCGAAGCCTTGATGTCACCGTCGAAATCCAGCACGAACACCCGGGATTTGGCCTCGGGTTTCTTCTTCTGTTTTTTCTCGGTCTTGGTCTGGGACTTGCGCAGGGCTTTGAGCTGATCCTTGTCGAGCAAGGATTGCTCCAGGCGTTCACGCAGGCCTTTGTAGAAATCATTGAGTTTGCTGACCTGCAACTGGCCGGCCGACTTGCGCCGACCTTTACTGCGCAATGCCGCGAAACTGGCCAGGACCACCAGAATGGCGATCACCAGGGTCACGGTCTTGGCCAGGAAACTGGCGTACTCGGCAAAAAACTCCACACAGGACTCCTTCAATACAATGCGCCGCTTGAAAACGCGCGCGCGGGATGGCTCCAGCATACCCATGCCCCGCCTTTGGGGCCAGCCGTGAAACCTCTGGCAACAGGCCTGTAACGGGCATTTCAAACAAGCGTATGTTTTTTCATTGACAGCTCACGGTCATCCTCATAACCTCGCCAAACCTTCAACGTACCGGGATGACGCGGACGTGGGCAGCATCTACTTGATTCGACATGGCCAGGCCTCCTTTGGTGCAGACGACTACGACGTCCTGTCGCCGACCGGTATCCGCCAGGCAGAAATCCTCGGCCAGCACCTCGCCGGGCTGGGTATCAGCTTCGATCGCTGCCTTGCCGGGGACTTGCGTCGCCAGCAGCACACCGCCACCACCGCGCTGGAGCAATTCGCCGCCGTGGGCCTGTCGACGCCGACCCTGGAAACCGATTCCGCCTTCAACGAATTCGACGCCGACGCGGTGATCCGCGCCCTGCTTCCGGCCATGCTCAAAGACGAACCGGAAGCGCTGGACGTCCTGCGCAACGCCGCACAAAACCGTGCCGAGTTCCAGCGTATCTTCGCCCTGATCATCGAGCGCTGGCTGGCCGGCACCTACGACACGCCGGGGCTGGAAAGCTGGCTGGGTTTTGTCGAACGGGTCCAGGCCGGGCTGAACCGCATCCTAGAACTGGCGGACAACACGCAGAAAATCGCCGTGTTCACCTCCGGCGGCACCATCACTGCCCTGCTCCACCTCATTACACAAATGCCTGCTCGCCAGGCGTTTGAACTCAACTGGCAAATCGTCAACACCTCGCTCAACCAACTGAAGTTCCGTGGTCGCGAGGTGGCTCTGGCTTCCTTCAACAGTCATGCGCATTTGCAACTGCTGAAGGCCCCGGAACTCATCACGTTTCGCTGAGTCCGGACTATTGTGACCCTGGCTGTAATCACCCAGCTCTAATTACCCAAGAAAGGATCGAACCATGACCTCCGTAGCTGATGCCGTACAAGCAATGAAAGCCAAGTTCAACCCAGCCGCCGCTGCCGGTCTGGACCTGGTCTTCGGTTTCCGCATCGACGAATCCAAGCACTTCTCTCTGATCGTCAAGGACAGCACCTGCGAACTGAAAGAAGGCGAAAACCCGGACGCCCAGGTCACGCTGGTGATGGACGCCGAGACCCTGGAAGGCATCGTCGACGGTTCGACTGACGGCATGCAAGCGTTCATGGGCGGCAAACTGCGCGCTGAAGGCGACATGATGCTGGCAATGAAGCTGTCCGAGCTGTTCCCGTCGTAAGATGACGGCTCCCCGCTTCGGGGAGCCTCTCTGGCTGCACACGAATCCCGCCCCTTGTGGCGGGATTCGTGCGTTTGGGCATCGGGAAATTGATTTGCGGTCTATATTCCTTCTGGCCGCATGCGTCAGACATCGGCTGTTCAATCCCGGTTTTTTCATGAAGAACTGAGCGGAGAACACTGCCATGAGCCCACCTGACGACCACGACGGATTCAATCGCCGCCGTGTACTGCAAGGCCTTTCGGCAGGCGCCGTCGGTGCCTGGGTCAGCCCACTATTCGCAGGGAGTAAAACCATGCCCGATGCCCCGGCCGATCTGATTCTGTACAACGGTCGCTTGCACACCGTCGACCGCAAGAAACCCCAGGCCAGTGCCGTGGCGATCAAGGACGGACGCTTCGTGGTGGTCGGCAGCGATGCCCAGGCCATGGCCCTGCAAGGTCCGGGCACGCAGATCATCGACCTGCACGGGCGCACGGTGATTCCCGGCCTCAACGACTCGCACCTGCACCTGATTCGCGGCGGCCTCAATTACAACCTGGAACTGCGCTGGGAAGGCGTGCCCTCGCTGGTCGACGCCTTGCGCCTGCTCAAGGACCAGGCCGACCGCACGCCGACGCCGCAATGGGTGCGCGTGGTCGGTGGCTGGAACGAATTCCAGTTCGCCGAGAAACGCCTGCCGACGATCGAAGAACTGAACAAAGCCGCGCCGGATACGCCGGTGTTCGTCCTGCACCTCTACGACCGCGCCCTGCTCAACCGCGCCGCGTTGAAAGTGGTCGGCTACACCCGCGACACGCCAAACCCGCCGGGCGGCGAGATCGTCCGCGACTCGAATGGCGATCCGACCGGCATGCTGATCGCGCGACCCAACGCGATGATTCTCTACTCGACCCTGGCCAAGGGACCGAAACTGCCGCTGGAACAGCAAGTCAACTCCACCCGGCAGTTCATGCGCGAACTCAATCGCCTGGGCGTTACCAGTGCCATCGATGCCGGCGGCGGTTACCAGAATTACCCGGACGATTACCAAGTCATCCAGCAACTGGCGGACGACAAGCAACTGACGGTGCGCATCGCCTACAACCTCTTCACGCAGAAACCCAAGGAAGAATTGACCGACTTCAAGAACTGGACCAGCACCTCCCGTTACGGCCAGGGCGACGACTTCCTGCGGCACAACGGTGCCGGCGAGATGCTGGTGTTCTCGGCGGCGGATTTCGAGGACTTCCTGGAGCCACGCCCGGACCTGCCGCAAACCATGGAGCAAGAGCTGGAACCGGTGGTGCGTCACCTCGTCGAGCAGCGCTGGCCGTTCCGTTTACACGCGACCTACAACGAATCCATCAGCCGCATGCTCAACGTGTTCGAGAAGGTCAATCGCGACATTCCGTTCGATGGCTTGCCATGGTTTTTCGACCACGCCGAAACCATCACCCCGCAGAACATCGAGCGGGTCAAAGCCCTGGGCGGTGGCATTGCGATCCAGGACCGCATGGCGTTCCAGGGCGAATACTTCGTTGACCGCTATGGCGCCAAGGCCGCCGAACACACCCCGCCCATCGCCCGCATGCTGGCCGAAGGCATTCCGGTCGGCGCCGGCACCGATGCGACACGGGTGTCGAGCTACAACCCCTGGACTTCGATGTATTGGCTGGTCAGCGGCCGCACCGTCGGCGGCCTGGAGTTGTACCCGCAAGGCTTGAGCCGCGACACGGCGCTGGAACTGTTCACCCATGGCAGCGCCTGGTTCTCGTCCGAACAAGGGCAGAAAGGCCAGATCAAGGTCGGGCAATTGGCGGACTTGATTGCGCTGTCGGCGGACTATTTCCACATCGAAGACGAAGGGATCAAGTGGATCGAGTCGGTGCTGACGATTGTCGACGGCAAGATTGTCTATGGCAGTGTCGAGTTTGAAAAACTCTCGCCACCGCCGATCCCGGTAGTGCCCGAGTGGTCGCCGGTCACCAAAGTACCGGGGCACTGGAAACCGTTGGCCGCGCAGGTTCACCACTGTGTCGGCGCGTGCGCGGTGCATGCCCATAGTCACCAGCGGGCGCGGTTGTCGTCGGCGCCGGTCAGTGACTTCCAGGGGTTCTGGGGGGCGTTTGGCTGTTCCTGTTTCGCCTTCTAAACACGAAACCTTGCAGGAGCGAAGCTTGCTCGCGAACGCGTCGTCACATTCAACATCAATGCTGACTGACATGACGCCTTCGCGAGCAAGCTTCGCTCCTACAAGGGGCTTTGTGCGAACGACGCGGCCAACAACTCCCGCGTATACGGATGCTGCGCTGCACCAAACAGCTCGGCAGTAGCGCCGCGTTCCAGCACCTCGCCATCCTTCATCACGATCAGATCATGGGCCAGCGCCCGCACCACGGCCAAATCGTGGCTGATAAACAGATACGTCAAACCATGCTCCTCCTGCAACCGGCGCAACAAACCGACAATCTGCTTCTGCACCGTGCGATCCAGCGCCGAGGTCGGTTCATCCAGCAGGATCAATTCCGGTTTAAGCACCAGCGCCCGAGCGATAGCAATACGTTGCCGCTGACCGCCGGAAAACTCGTGGGGATAGCGATGTCGGGTGGCCGGGTCGAGGCCGACTTCCCTCAGCACATCGATCACCGCTTGCTCGCGCTGAGCGGCATTCATGTCGCTGTGCACCTGCAAGCCTTCGGCGATGATCTGTTCCACACTCAGGCGCGGGCTGAGGCTGCCGAACGGGTCCTGGAACACCACCTGCAAGCGCTTACGCAGGGGCCGCAACTGCTTGCCGCTGAGCGACTCCAGCGCTTCGCCCCGGAAACGAATGCTGCCCTCGGATTCAATCAGCCGCAAAATCGCTTGGCCCAACGTCGACTTACCCGAACCCGACTCGCCGACAATGCCCAGGGTCTTACCTCGTTGCAGGCTCAAGTCGATGCCGTTGACAGCTTTGAGATACGACCTGGGTCGCAGCCAGCCGCCGCCCAACGGAAACCAGACTTTCACATCACTGACCGCCAGCAATGTCTCGGCATCGTCCCGCCACAGCGCCGTGCCACCCGGCTCGGCATTCAACAACTCAACGCTGTAGGGATGCTGCGGCGCGCTGAACAACTGCTCGCAAGACGCCTGCTCGACGATCACCCCGCCACGCATCACCGCCACGCGCTGGGCGATGCTGCGCACCAGATTCAAGTCGTGGCTGATGATCAGCAGCGCCATGCCCAAGCGCTGTTGCAGCGCCTTGAGCAGCAGCAGAATCTTGCGTTGCACCGTGACATCCAGCGCGGTGGTCGGCTCGTCGGCGATCAGCAACTCGGGTTCGCACGCCAGGGCCATGGCGATCATCACCCGTTGCCGCTGGCCGCCGGAGAGCTGATGCGGATAGGCCTTCACGCGACTTGCTGCATGCTGGATGCCGACCAGTTACAACAATTCCAGAATCCGCCTGCGCGCTGAAACACCGGCCAGGCCCTTGTGCAACGCCAGGGTTTCACCCAGTTGCCGCTCGATTGTGTGCAGCGGGTTCAGCGAACTCATCGGCTCCTGGAAAATCATCGCGATGCGATTGCCGCGCAGTTGCCGCAGGCGTTTGGACGACGTGCCCAGCAACTCTTCACCGGCATAACGAATGCTGCCGTCGATCCGGGTGGTCGAAGGTTCGAGCAATTGCAGGATGCTGTGGGCGGTCACCGATTTGCCGGAACCGGACTCGCCTACCAACGCCAGGCATTCACCGGGGCGGATATCCAGGTCAACGCCGTGCACCACTTCGCAGCCATTGAATGCGACCCGCAGGTTGCGCAATTCGATCAGGTTATCGGTCATCTCATTCTCCTGACTCAAGAGCGGGGATCAAAAGCATCACGGCAGGCTTCGCCGATAAACACCAGCAACGACAGAATCAGCGCCAGGGCGAAAAACGCCGTCAGGCCCAGCCACGGTGCTTGCAGATTGTTTTTGCCCTGGCCGATCAGCTCGCCCAGCGATGCGCTGCCGGCCGGCATGCCGAAGCCGAGGAAATCGAGTGCCGACAAAGTCGCGATGGCCCCGGTCAGAATGAACGGCAGGTAGGTCAGGGTCGCGCTCATGGCGTTGGGCAGGATGTGCCGCCACATCACCTGCACATCGCCGACGCCCAGCGCTCGCGCGGCTTTCACATATTCCAGGCCCCGGCTGCGCAGGAACTCGGCGCGCACCACGTCCACCAGGCTCAGCCAGGAAAACAGCGCCATGATCCCCAACAGCCACCAGAAATTCGGTTCGACGAAGCCCGACAAAATGATCAGCAGGTACAACACCGGCAGCCCCGACCAGACTTCCAGCAACCGTTGACCGAGCAAGTCGATCCAGCCGCCGTAATAACCTTGCAACGCGCCGGCAACGATGCCAATTAAGGCGCTGGCGGCGGTCAGTGCCAAGGCGAACAACAGCGAGATCCGTGTGCCGAAAATCACCCGCGCCAGGACATCCCGCGCCTGATCGTCAGTGCCCAGCCAGTTCTCCCGCGACGGCGGGCTCGGCGCCGGTTCGGTCAGGTCGTAATTGACCGTGTCGAAGCCAAACGGGATCGGCGCAAACAGCAACCAGCCGCCCTGCCCCTCGATCAATTCGCGCGACTGCAAACTGCGATAGTCCGGTTGGAACGGCAGCTCGCCGCCAAAGTCCTGCTCGGTGTAGCGCTTGAACGCCGGGAAATACCACTGGCCCTGATACGACACCAGCAGCGGCTTGTCATTGGCCACCAGTTCACCACCGAGGCTCAGGCCGAACAACGCCAGAAACAGCCACAACGACCACCAGCCACGCCGATGCGCCTTGAACCGCGCCCAACGCCGCAGGCCGATTGGAGACAATGTCAGCATCAGGCAGCCCTCGCGGTGAAATCGATGCGCGGGTCGACCAGCGTGTAGCAGAGGTCGCCCAACAGTTTTATCAGCAGGCCAAACAGGGTGAAGATGAACAGCGATCCGAACACCACCGGGTAATCCCGCGCCACGGCGGCTTCGTAGCTCATACGGCCGAGGCCATCGAGAGAGAAAATCACCTCGATCAGCAACGAGCCGCCGAAGAACACCGTCACCAGCGCTTGGGGCAATCCGGCGACCACCAGCAGCATGGCGTTGCGGAACACATGACCATACAAGACCTGGTTTTCGCTCAGCCCCTTGGCCCGCGCGGTCACCACGTACAGCCGTGAGATCTCGTTGAGAAAGCTGTTCTTGGTCAGGATCGTCAGCGTCGCAAACCCGCCGATCACCAGCGCGCTGACCGGCAGCACCAGGTGCCAGAAGTAGTCCGCGACCTTGCCCCAGGCCGACAGCTCGGCGAAGTTTTCCGAGACCAGGCCGCGCACCGGAAACCAGTCCAGAACGGTGCCGCCGCCGAACACCACGATCAGCAACAGCGCGAACAGAAATCCCGGCATCGCGTAGCCAATGATGATCGCTGCGCTGCTCCAGACATCGAATGCCGAGCCGTGATGCACGGCCTTGCGAATCCCCAGCGGGATCGACACCAGATAAGTGATCAACGTCGCCCACAATCCCAGCGACAAGGTCACCGGGAGCTTTTGCAGGATCAGATCAATCACCGATGCACCCCGGAAAAAGCTCGAACCGAAATCCAGCCGCGTATAACGCTTGAGCATTAGCCACAAGCGTTCGCCGGCGGGTTTATCGAAGCCGTACTGGCGCTCTATTTCCGCCACCAGTTTCGGGTCCAGGCCACGGGTGGCGCGGGATTCGCCGCCGACCGTCTCGACATGTCCACCACCCACCGCGCCACCAACGCCGATGCCCTGCAAGCGCGCGATGGCCTGCTCCACCGGACCACCCGGCGCGGCCTGCACGATGACGAAATTGACCAGCAGAATGCACAGCAACGTCGGCACGATCAGCAGCAAACGCCGCAGGCTATAACCCCACATGGGAATACTCCTGAGTGCGTTGTTCCATTTGGGTCTGGGTCAGTGCCGACGGGCTGATTTCCCACCAGGTTTCCAGGCCGGCGTCGTACAACGGCGCAATCGCCGGACGACCGAAACGGTTCCACCACACCGTGGAAATCCCCGGCGGGTAATAGTTGGGAATCCAGTAGTAACCCCACTGCAACACCCGATCCAGCGCCCGCGCGTGACGCAACATGCTCGCGCGGTCGGTGGCATGCACCAGCCCGGTGAGCAAGCCGTCCACCGCCGGATCGCGCAGTACCATGTAGTTGTTGGAGCCGGGATCATCCGCGCCGTCGGCACCGAAATAGTTGAACAGCTCGCGCCCCGGTGCCTGGCTCACCGGGTAGCCGGCGACGATCATGTCGTAGTCGCGGCTGCGCACGCGGTTGGTGTATTGCGCGGTGTCGACCTGGCGGATATCGAAGCCGATACCGATCTGCGCCAAGTTGCGCTTGAACGGCAACAACAACCGCTCGAAGCCTTTCTGGCCGTTGAGAAAAGTGAAGTGCAACGGCTCGCCCTTGGCGTTCACCAACTGATCGCCCTCGGGCTTCCAACCCGCCGTCGTCAGCAGTTTCAGCGCCTGCAACTGCTGGCCGCGAATGATGCCGCTGCCGTCGGTGTGCGGCGCCTGGAACACGTCGCTGAACACTTCATCCGGAATCTGGCCGCGCCACGGTTCGAGGATGTTCAGTTCTTCGGCGTCCGGCAGCTGCGTGGCCGAGAGCTCGCTGTGGGAGAAATAGCTGCGCTGGCGCAGGTACATGCTGCGCATCATCTGCCGGTTGCTCCATTCGAAGTCCCAAAGCAAGGCAATCGCTTGCCGTACACGGCGGTCCTGGAACAACGGTTTTTGCAGGTTGAACACAAAACCCTGAGCGCCCTGGGCTGCGCCGGGGGCCAGGTGTTCGCGGATCAGGCGTCCTTGATCCAGTGCGGTGCCGGCGTAGCCGATGGTGAAATTGGTTGCGGAGAATTCGCGGTTGTAGTCGAAGCCGCCGGCCTTCAGCACCTGGCGCGAAACGTCGCTGTCGGCGAAGAACTCGACCCGCAGCGCATCGAAGTTGTAGAGGCCGCGGGTGATCGGCAGGTCGTTGCCCCACCAATTCTTGACTCGCTCGAAATTGACGCTGCGCCCGGCATCCACGGCGCTGACCCGATATGGCCCGCTGCCCAGGGGGGCCTCGAAACCGCCGCCGTCGGCGAAGTTGCGGGTTTTCCACCAGTGTTCCGGCAGTACCGGCAAAGTCGCCAGATCCAGCGGCAGCGTGCGGCTTTCATTGTTCTTGAACACGAAACGCACTTGGGTCGGCGACTCGACGATGACTTCAGCGACATCGGCGAATTGCTGGCGATATTTGAGGCTGCCCTGGGTGGTGAACAGTTCGAAGGTGTAGCGCACGTCCTCGGCGGTGATCGCACGACCATCGTCGAAACGCGCCGCCGGGTTCAGGTAGAAACGCAGCCAGGTGCGGTTCGGGGCCAGTTCCATTTGCTGCGCGACCAAGCCGTAGACGCTGTAGGGCTCGTCCTTGGATCGATAGGCCAACGGGGCGTAGAGCCAGGTGTCGATTTCGGCGACGCCGGTGCCTTTGTCGACATACGGGATCAAATGATCGAACGGCCCGCCCTCCAGCGAGGAACGACGCAGGCTGCCGCCCTTGGGCGCGTTCGGGTTGACGTAGTCGAGGTGCTGGAAGCCCGGGGTATATTTGGGGGCTTCGCCGTAGACCGTGAGGGCGGGTTGTGGTGCGGCGAAAAGGGTTGGGCTAAGCAGCAAGCAGAGGCCCAACAGACAGAATCGGGATGGCATCGGGAAGCAGCCTTTTTATCTTTGGCCGGGTGGGTGTTGCTGCTGGCCCGCGATAGGGCCCTGGCAATCACCACCCCCCCAAACCGTGACAGTCAAATCAGGACACCCACCCTTCCCGCCTGCCTGTTATGTGCAACAGACCTGCGGTTTTTATAGGGCGACAGTTAGAACACTTGGTTCCTAAAACCGGTCCTGACTACGTGGTTTCCAATCAAAAGTTGTAACTGACCCGCGTGTACAACGTCCGCCCAAACGGGTCGCCGTACTTCGGGTCGTAGCCGCTCTGGAAGGTGTAGGTCTGGTTGCTGAACGGCGGTTCGCGGTCGAACAGGTTCTTTACCCCGAGGGTCACGCCCAGGGTCTTGCGCCAGGTGTAAGTGCCCGCCACGTCCCACACGTTGTAGGAGCCGACGTAGTCGTGGGTCTCGCGGTCGGAGTCGTGGTAGCCGCTGGTGTAGCGGTTGGACAGGCTCGCGCCGAACGGTCCGCGGTTCCAGGTGCCGGTCAGGCTGTGACGCCAGCGCGCCACGGCACCGGCCGAGGAAAAGTCACCGCCACGGAAGTCGCCGAGCTTGTCGATGTAGTCGCCCTTGAGTTGCTGCTGATACTCGTAGCGGGTGACGTAGGTGCCTTGCAGGCCGATGCCGAAATCGCCAATCGAAGTGCTCGGCAAGCGATAGTCGAAGCTGACATCGACGCCGTTGGTTTTGATTTTGCCGAGGTTGGCCAGGCCGGTCACGATGTGGTCGATGGAGCCGTCCGGCTTGCGAATCAATCGTTCTGGATACAGTTCAGGATTCTCGAACACCGCCGATTCCGGGAATTCGGCGATCTGGTTGGCAATGTTGATCCACCAGAAATCCAGCCCGGTGGTCAGGCGATCAAAGGGTTGATAGACGAAGCCGAGTGTCACGTTACGCGCGGTTTCCGGGCTCAGTTCGGTGTTGCCGCCCGAGGTGCGGTTGAACTGCTGCGCGCAGTCGCGGTTGGCGATCCCGCCGTTGCTCGGGTTGCCGCCGGCGCACAGGCGCGGGTCGTTGTAGTTGGCGTTGGTGAACGAGGTGAAATTCGGGTTGTACAGTTCATACAACGACGGCGCGCGAAAGCCTTCGCTGTAGGCGCCACGCACCACCAGTTCCTTGAATGGCTGGAAGCGGAACGAGTATTTCGGGTTAGTGGTGCTGCCGAAATCACTGTACTTGTCATGGCGCACCGCGGCGGACAGTTCCAGGCTGTCGAGTACCGGCACGTTGACTTCGGCGTACTCGGCCGAGACGCTGCGATCCCCGGCCACACTGCCGTTGGGATCGACGCCGAGGCTTTGGATGTCGCCGGCAAACTGTGCGAAGTCCTGATGGAAGTCTTCCTTGCGATACTCGCCGCCCAAGGCCAGACCGGTTGGACCCGAACCAAACCAGTCGCCGATCTCGCGGCTGATCCGTCCGTCAATCGCCTTGACCCGACCGACCGCCGTGCCGTAATCACCGTCCACGGCGTTGGCTGCGAGCAAGGCATCCCCCGCCGCCGTCTGCGGGCCGAACGGGTTGATCACGCCGGTGGCAATACCCTGGCTCACAGCGCGGTCGTTGACGTAGCCGTCGAGGATCGAATTGACCACTTTGTTCTGGTTGTACGAAGCGCCGACGTTGTAATCCCAGCCCACCAGGTTCCCGTCGAAACTCAGCAACAAGCGTTGGCTGGTGTTGTCGTCTTCGTGCTGGCGCGCGCCGACATCGGTTTCACGCCAGTTCACGTCCACCGGTTGCGTCGGGTCGAGGGCAAAGCCGCTGGGGCCTGGGGTGACGCCGTTGCCCGGATAGTACGTGATGCCGGGGTTGACCTGATTGCCCATCAAGGTGCCGGGGCCGATCTGCGTGCGGTTTTCGTTGCGCGCCCAGAAGTATTCGAGGCTGACGTTGTGGTCGTCCGAGAGTTTGCCGGTGGCTTTGGCGAAGGCTGAGGTCTTCTCGGTTTCCGGCACCAGGTCGAGGTAATTCCACAGGCTCTGGCGGCAGATGCCGTTGCGCGACAACAGCCCCGGCGCGTTGCACCCGGAACCTGCCAACGGGTTGGTCGCGTTGCTGCCCTGGCTCCAGTTGGCCGGCGATGCGGTGCCGGAGGTGTAATCCAGACCGCGACCAGGCTGGTAGTTGTAGGTGTAACTGCGGTCCTCGGCGGCCAGGCGTTTTTGTTTGTCGTAGCTGACCACGCCGAACACGTTGAAGCGGTCGTCCTCCAGATCCCCGAAGCCCCAACTGCCGCTGAAGTTGTGGCTGTCTCCGCCGCCCGCATGAGTCGGCGTGTCGTAACCGGTGGTGAGTTGGCCGGTGGTCAGGCTTTTCTTGGTAATGAAATTGATCACCCCGCCGATGGCGTCGGTGCCGTACAGCGCCGAGGCACCGTCGCGCAGCACTTCGACCCGGTCGATGGCGGCGAAGGGAATGGTGTTCAAGTCCACGCCGGAGCCGTTGATCGCGCTGGTGGCGTTGTTGCTCAAGCGTCGGCCGTTGAGCAGCACCAGGGTTTTGTTCGGGCCGATGCCGCGCAAGTCCGCGTACGACGCGCCGCCGCTGCTGGAACCCACCGAACGCCCCGAGCCGACCGAGGACTGGTTGGCGGAGATGCGGCTGACCAGTTCTTCGGTGCTGGTCACGCCCTGCTCGCGCAACTGCTCGACCCGCAGGATGGTGATCGGCACGGCGGTTTCGGCGTCCACGCGGCGGATTGCGCTGCCGGTGACTTCCACGCGCTGGAGCTGGGTGGTGGGTTCGGCGAATGCTTTGGCTGAGGACGTTGTCGTCGTTGCGGCGCTGATCACGCCGTCGTCATCTTTCAAACCGCTGCCCTGCAAGGCCAGGGTCAACGCCTGGGCCTGGGTCAATTGGCCGTGGATCGCCGGGGCGTTGATGCCGTTCACCAGGGACTGATCAAAGGAAATCGGCGTGCCGGTCTGGCGCGAAATCCCCAACAAGGTCTGGTCCAGCGGCCCGGCCGGCAGGTTGAAATCGACACTGCTCGCGGCGAGGGCCGGCAGTGTATTCATGGCGAGCAGCAAGGCCAGGGTCAAAGGGGATTTGAGCGGTGGAAATTGAATCATGGACAGCCATCCCTGCGTTTGGTTTATGCAGGGTTGTGGGCTGGCGGGAGGGATTTTATAGAGCGGTGGTTAGACCGTTGGGTGATGAGGTTATGCCGTTTCTGTAGTCGCATAGCGATCGTTCCCACGCTCCGCGTGGGAATGCAGCCCGGGACGCTCCGCGTCCCAATGGAACGCGGAGCGTCCCTTGAGGCATCCCCACGCGGGAGCGTGGGAACGATCGGCGTGCAGCGGGTCAGCTACCAAAGTGATAACTCACATCCAGCCACCACTGCCGCCCATACGGGTCGTAATTGCCGGTCGGGTAATACGGCCAGCCGGCCGAGTCATCGTGCTTGATCTGGTTCAGCACGTTATTCACGGTCAGACCGACACTCGCCCGGTCATTCAACTTGTAGCGCGCGCTGGCATTGAATACGGTCCACGGCGATAAACGGCCATCTCCCGCGCCATTGGTGACGCTGCCATAACGGATGCCCATCAACGTCGCCGTCGCCTTCTGATATTCCCAGGTCAGGCTGGCGTTGACCTTGCTGCGCCAGTCGAAATTGGTCCGCGACGTGCGCCAGTCCTGGGTCGGTGCATCGTCGGATTCCTTGTAGAAGTGCGACAGCACCAAGGTGTAGCCCAGCGCCGAACTGAAGGCGCCGTACTGCCCAGCGCCCCAGCGAATGTTGCTCTTGAAGTCGAGTCCGCTGACCCGTTCGCTGGCGGCGTTGATCGCGTTGACGTTCACTTTGTTCAACTGGTTCGGGTCAACCGCTGCAGTCGCCAAGTTGCGATCAATCCGCGCCAAGGTCGATTGGCAACTGGCGGAGTTGATGTCCTGGGTGCCATTGCGGCAGGCGTTTTCGTCTTGCAGCAGACGGTTTTCATCGACGGTGGTCAGCAGGTCATCGATCTCCACCCGCCAAAAATCGGTGGAGAAATCGAAGTTGCGCGACGGCGACCAGACGAAGCCGTAGGTCCAGGATTTACCACGTTCAGACTTGAGGTCCGGGGTTCCGCTTTGGGTGTAATCGACGCGACCGCGATCGCAGGCGCCCTCCACGCCCTGGCTGCAACCGTAGTAGTCGATCTGCGCCGGGTAGTAACCGTTGCTGTCGGACTGATAGATGTAGTTGAGGTCCGGCGCGCGGAAACTGGTGCCGTAGCTGCCGCGCACCAACAGACTGTTGAGCGGACGCCATTCCAGGCCCAGGTTGTAGGTTTTCTGCTGCTCGGTGCGGCCGCTGAATTTGTATTGGTCCCAGCGTCCGGCGGCGGTGGCCAGCAGGCTGTCGGTGACCGGAATGCTGAACTCGCCACCCGCCGCGTAACGCTTGCGCGAGCCGCCCGAACTCTGGGATGGCGAGACGCCGTAGAAGGTGCCGTCGTTGAGCGCATCGTCGGTTTCGACGCGGTATTCCTGCTTGCCGGCCTCCAGAATCCCGGCGAAGCCCACCGGCCCGGCGTGCAAGTCGAACAATTCGCCATTGATCGAAGCGTTGTAGCTTTGGGAAACGGACTTGCTGCTCTGGGTCAGGTTGCCGCGAAACTGCTCCCACTCCTGGGGTGTCAGCGGCCGGTCGAGGCGCGAGGCGTCCGGGGCGAACACCGGATAACCGCCCTGCTCGCCCAGTTGCGGCCCGAGGTAGAAATCGCGGATGGTCGACAGCGGCGTGTAGCGCGTGGTGCGCACGCTGCGGTATTCCGAGCGGTTGGCCGCCAGTTCGTAGCTCCAGTTGCTGTCGGCAATCTTGTCCGACAGGCCGAGGGTGCCAGTCCACGAGGTGTCGCGCCATTTGCTGTTGTTGCTGGTGCGGCCGCCGATTTCCTCTTCGCCAAAACGCCGGTACCAGCGCTCAAGATTGCCGCTGTTCTGGTTGATGAAATCCGGCGAGGTGAAGGTCGGTCCACGGGTGTTGTTCTGGATGTGATCGAGGCCGTACATCAGGTCGGCGAACACTTGGCCGCTGTCGTTGAAATGCCAGGTGCCGCGGGTGTAGCCGTCGTAGTTTTCCTTTTGCGTCTGGATCGTCCAGTAATCGTTGTACGTCTGATCGGTTCGGCAGCGGCCGCCATTGTGGGTGAGTTTGTTGTCGAACACGCCTTGATAGGCGCCGCAACCCGGCCCCAGGTATTTGCCGCTGCTCAGGTCGCGGCGATAGCCGACATCGGCCAACGGGCTGCTCTGCATAAAGCCGCGATCCTCGGACCAGATCGGGTCGCGGTTGGTCAGTTCCAGGCCGAACAAGCCATCGAAGTCGCCCCAACTGCCGCCGCCGCTGAGTTGCAGGCGCTGATTGTCACCACCGCCGCGCTCGGTCGTGCCGCCCTTGAGGTTGACGTCGATGCCGTTCATTTGCTTCTTGAGGATGATGTTGACCACCCCGGCAATCGCATCGGACCCGTAGATCGCCGACGCGCCGCTGCTGAGGATTTCGATGCGTTCGATGATCGCCGAAGGAATGTTCGCCAGGTTGGTGAAGTTGACCTTGCCGTCGTACGGCGTCGGGTAATCGGCGACGCGCCGGCCATTGATCAGCACCAGCGTGTGGTTGGGACCGAGCCCGCGCAGGTTGAGCGCACTGGCGGCCGGTTGCCAGGTGTTGCCGTAGTCTTCGCCCTGGGTCATGCCGGTGTTTTGGGTCTGGGTAGCCAAGGCGTCGTAGACGTTTTTGTAGCCCCGGGCTTCCATTTCTTCGTGGGTGATGACGTTGACCGGTGTGGCGCCGTCGGATTGCGCACGGGCGATACGCGAGCCGGTGACCGTGACTTTTTCCATGCGGTAATCGGCGTTGCTGGTCGGGGCGACTGTACTGACTTTCGCCGTGGTGCTGGCCTCCTTCACCGTCAAACCTTGTTCACTGTGATCGACTTCCAGCCCGCTGCCCTGCAAGGCCCTCTCCACCGCTTGCCGGCTGCCCAACGCACCGCGAATGGCGGCGCTGCGTTTGCCTTGCACCAGGTTCTGGCTGAAGGAAATCGGCACGCCGGTCTGTCGCGAGATGTCCAGCAGCACCTCGTCCAACGGGCCGTTGGCGATGTCGAAGGTGAACACGGTAGCGATCGCTTCCTGAGCCCAGGCCGGCGCCGGACAGATGCCGATGGCCAGCGCGGCGGCCAGGGTCAGGTGCGGTAATTGTTGTTTGAGTGAAAACATCGAGAGGCTTCCCTGTTGACGGCGTATGCAGGGAATGAGCAGTCGCGTGGCGATTTTTATAGGGACGCGGATAGGCCAAGAAGTTATGGCGTTATAACCGCGCTTCGATGCTGACCCAATAGGCGCTGTGATACGTCACCCGAATCGGCAACGAATGCTCCAGCAACTGCAAGGTGCGGTCGCTGTCGTCCAGCGGATAGATCCCGCTCAAGCGCAACCCGGCGACCTCCGGGCTCAGGCGCAAAACCCCGCGCCGGTAACCGCGCAGGCTGTCGATCACTTCGCTCAACGGCCGGTCGCGGACTTCCAGGCGCCCCGACGTCCAGGCCATTTCATGGCCGTTAGTGTGTTCCAACGCAAGGATGTTCTGCCCGTCAAAACGCAAACTCTCCCCCGCCTCGACCACTTGCCGCGCACCGCCGCGGGTCACCACTTCAACCTGCGAGTGCAGCATCACCAACCGCGTCGAATCCTCACCCCGCTGCACCAGAAACTTCGTGCCCAAGGCGCGCATGCGACCGTGTTCGGTCTCCACCACAAACGGCCGTGTCGGGTCCTTGGCCACGTCCACCAGCAGCTCGCCTTCACGTAATTCCAGCAAGCGTTGACTGGCATCAAAGCGACTGATCACCCGGCTGCGGGCATTCAGGGTCAACGCGCTGCCATCGCCGAGGGTAAAATCGCGACGTTCGCCAGTGCCGGTATACAGCTCGCCCGCCTGAGGCAGCAGCCCATACCGACGCCCGAGCAAACCGGCAACCACCGCCAGCCCCAACACACTCAAACTGCCGGTGACAAACCGCCGTCGACTCGAAGGCGCATTCAAACTGTGCAACAGACTTTGGCTGGGCAAGCCGCGCAAAGCATTGCTGCGCAGCACATTCAACCCGCCGCTCATCTGCGCGATCACCTGCCCATGGCGCGGATCGGCCGCCCGCCAGGCCTCGAACGCCTCACGCTCCGGCGCACTGACGTCCCCTGATTGCAGCAACGCCATCCACTGCGCGGCTTCATCGACCACCGCCTCGTCCGGTCTCGGCAAGCTCATGCCTGGGCCATCGCCTGATAGCAGCGCTTGAACGCGTCCGCCATGTATTGCTGCACGCGACTGGTGGACACGCCGAGGCGTTCGCCGATCTGGCTATAGGTCAGGCCATCGAGTTGGTGATAGAGAAACGCCGCTTTGGCCTTGGCCGACAAGCCATTGAGCAGACGATCCACCGCCAGCAGCGCCTCGATCACCAACGCCCGCTCCTCCGGCGACGGATGCACCAGCGCTGGCGCCAGGGCCAGGCTTTCGAGGTAGGCGCGTTCCAGGTCCTGACGACGCCAGCCTTCATACACCAGGCGTCGGGCGATGGTGGTGAGCAAGGCCCGGGGTTCGCGAATGGCCAATGGGTCGGGCAATGCCAACACCCGCAAAAAGGTTTCCGAGGCAATGTCCTGGGCGCTGTGATGGCAGCCAAGCGTGCGACTGACCGAGCTGCACAACCACTGATAGTCCTTTTGGAACATCTGCCCGATCAACTGGTAATGAGGGTTCTGATTTCCACCCATGCCTTGCTCCCTCATGAAACGGGTCCGACCCGCTTCGAAAATCACTGGTTCTGCCGGGATCGTCCGGCTCTGGATTAGGGGAGCGACTGTGCAACAGGGCTTGATACATTTGAAGTAATAAAAAATCAGGATCTGCTAACCATCAGGAATAAGCAGCACACACAAGATTGATCCCGGTCAGGTGGATGTGCGCTTGCACTCTCTACTATCGCGCTTCCATCGAAAGCCAGGGACGGCTCATTGGGAGCCAGCGGCTAACCCGTTTCAAGGAAGAGGCAATCATGCGTTCACTGAAGATCATTATGCTGTCATCGGCCTTCAACGGCCTGACCCAACGGGCCTGGCTGGAATTGCGCCAGGCCGGGCATAGCCCCAGCGTCGTACTGTTTACCGACGAAAACGCGGTGTGCGAACTGATCGAACATTCCGGCGCCGACCTGGTGATCTGCCCGTTCCTCAAGGACCGTGTGCCACAACAGTTGTGGAGCAACCCCAAGCGCCCGCTGGTGATCATCCATCCGGGCATCATCGGCGACCGTGGCGCCAGCGCCCTGGACTGGGCCATCACCCATGAGCTCGATCGCTGGGGTGTCACCGCATTGCAAGCCGTGGAAGAAATGGACGCCGGGCCGGTCTGGGCCACCAGCGAATTCAACCTGCCCCAGGGCCTGCGCAAATCCGAGCTGTATAACGGGCGGGTCAGCGATGCGGCGATCCGCTGCATTCGCGAAGTCGTGGACAAATTCATCGCCGGTTATGTCCCGGTGTCGGTGGATTACAGCCAACACCAGGTACTGGGCCGCTTGCAGCCGAACATGAAACAGGCCGACCGTACGTTCAGTTGGCACGACTGCTCACGGTTCATCAAACGCAGCATCGACGCGGCCGATGGTCAACCAGGGGTGCTGGCCAGTCTGGCCGGCGGTCAGTACTACTTGTATGACGCACATCTCGATTCTCGTACCGGCACGCCGGGGCAGATTCTGGCGGTGCATGACGACGCGGTACTGGTGGCAACCGGTGATCACAGCCTGTGGATCGGCTCGTTGCGGCGTAAACCGCTGCCCGGTGAAGAAACCTTCAAGCGCCCGGCCCGGCATGTGCTCGGTCGGCAGTTGAGCGAAGTGCCGACCCTGGACTGGTCGATTGCCTCCCACCCGTTCAACCTTGAGGCCTATCAACCGATCAGCTATCGCGAGTCCGGCCAGGTCGGCGAGCTGACGTTCGAGTTCTACAACGGCGCCATGAGCACCGAGCAGTGCCAGCGGCTGGTCGAGGCGCTGCGCTGGGCCAAGGCCCGGGACACTAAGGTTCTGTTGATCAAGGGCGGGCGCGGCAGTTTTTCCAATGGCGTGCACTTGAACGTGATCCAGGCCGCCGAGGTGCCGGGGCTGGAGGCCTGGGCAAATATTCAGGCGATTGACGACGTCTGCGAGGAACTGCTCACGGCCCGGCAACTGGTGATCAGCGGCGTGACCGGCAGTGCCGGGGCTGGCGGTGTGATGCTGGCGCTGGCCGCCGACATCGTGTTCGCCCGCGCCGAGATCGTGCTCAATCCGCACTACAAAACCATGGGCCTGTACGGCTCCGAATACTGGACCTACAGCCTGCCCCGCGCCGTCGGCCAGGCCATGGCGGAACAACTGACCGAACAATGCCTGCCGGTCAGCGCGACCCAGGCCCTGCAACTGGGCATGGTCCAGGAAATCGGCCCGCGTTGCCCCGATGAGTTTGGTCTGTGGCTGTTGCAACGGGCCAATGGCGCGTTGAACGATCCGGCGTATGCGGCCATCCGTGAGCGCAAGGGGCGCAACGATACGCAACTGATGCAGCATTGCCGGAATGCGGAGTTGGAAGAAATGCACCTCGACATGGTGCAAAACCGCAAACAGTTCGCCGAGAAGTGCGGCAATTTCGTGTTCAAGCGCAAGGCGTGTGGCACACCGCAGCGGTTGGTCGCGGGGTGGTCGCGGCAGGTCGAGTTAACCGAGTAATGATCGTTCCCACGCTCTGCGTGGGAATGCAGCCCGGGACGCTCTGCGTCCCACTGGAACGCGGAGCGTCCCTTGAGGCATTCCCACGCAGAGCGTGGGAACGATCATCTTCAAGGCTGTAAAAGAAGCGCCACCAACGCCGTCCACCCCGTCTGATGGCTGGCCCCCAACCCGCGACCGGTCTCGCCATGAAAATATTCATGGAACAACACCAGGTCGCGACTGGCCGGGTCGGCCTGCAACTGCGCATAACCGGCCATCGACGGCCGATTACCCGCTTCATCCCGCAGAAACAGCTTGGTCAATCGCTGGCTCAAGCTGTCCGCCACTTCCTCCAACGAGGCCAGAAACCCCGACCCCGTCGGATATTCCACGGAGAAATTCTGATCGTAGTACCGGTGAAACTCACGCAAGGATTCGATCAGCATGTAATTGATCGGCATCCACACCGGCCCGCGCCAATTCGAGTTGCCGCCGTACAGCCGCGATTCGGATTCCGCCGGTTCATAGTGCGCGCACAGGCTGTCGCCATTGATCCGAATACCAAAGGGTTGCTCCGCGAAAGCCTTGGACAGGGAACGAATACCGAACGCCGACAAAAACTCACTCTCGTCGAGCATGCGCTTGAGCAAGTCCTTGGTCCGTTCGCCCCGCAACAGCGCCAGCAACATGCGATTGCCTTCGCCGGGTTCGGTCCAGCGCGACACCAGACTGGCCAGGTCCGGGCGATGGCGCATAAACCCCAGTAACCGTTCGCGCAAACCGGGCAAGCCTTCGTGTTCGTGCTGCTCCAGCACCTGCACGGCGAAGAGTGGCATCAGCCCGACAATCGAGCGCAAACGCAGCGGCTCATTCACCCCATCGGGACGGTGCAGCACGTCGTAGAAAAATTGATCCTGCTCATCCCACAAGCCTTCGGCCTCGGAGTCGATCTTGTTGATCGCCCCGGCGATGTAGAGGAAGTGCTCGAAGAACTTCACCGCGATGTCGACATACACGCTGTTGCGCTTGGCCAGTTCCAGGGCGATGCGCATCAGGTCCAGCGCATAGGCTGCGACCCACGCCGTGCCGTCGGCCTGATCAAGCTGATAACCGGGCGGCAGAATCGCCGAACGGTCGAACAGGGCGATGTTGTCCAGCCCCAGAAAACCGCCCTGGAACAGATTGCGGCCCTCGGCGTCCTTGCGGTTGACCCACCAGGAAAAATTCAGCAGCAGTTTGTGGAAGATCCGTTCGAGAAAGTCCATGTCCCCTGTCCCGGTCAGCGCCTTGTCCTGCTGATAGACGCGCCAGCAGGCCCAGGCGTGGACCGGTGGGTTGGCATCGTCGAAGCGCCATTCGTAGGCCGGCAACTGGCCGTTGGGGTGCATGAAGCGGTCTTTGACCAGCAGCAACAATTGATGCTTGGCGAACCCCGGATCGATCAGCGCGAACGCCACCGCTTGAAAGCCCAAGTCCCACGAGGCGTACCACGGGTACTCCCAGGTGTCGGGCATCGAGACGATGTCGAAATTCGACAGGTGTCGCCAATGGGTGTTGCGGATGTGCGTGCGCTCGGGGGGTGGCGCCGGTTGTGTCGAGTCGCCGTCCAGCCACTGGTTGACGTCGAAATAGTAGAGCTGTTTCGACCAGAGCAACCCGGCCAGGGCCTGGCGTTGCACATTGCGCGCGTCGGCGTCTGTGATCTCGGCTTGCAGCGCGGCGTAAAAGCCATCGGCTTCGGCGCGGCGCCGTTCGAACAAGGTCCGGGCATTGATTTGCGGGGAACCGGCCGGGGCAAAGCGCAGGAAGACGCTGCGGGTTTGGCCGGCGTCAAAGCTCAGGATGAAATGCGCCGCGACCTTGGTGCCACTGTCACGGCGCACGGCATCAGTGGCGCCCTCGACAATGAAATCATTGATCCCGTCCTTGAACGGACCTTGCGCCGACACGCCATCGAGCTTGGGGAAGTTGCTCTGGTTTTCGCAGAACAGCCATTCGCAATCGGCCTCACCCCACGCGGTGGCTTGGCGGTCGGCCAATTGCGGGTGCCGGGCGAGGACCTGATCGCCATCGAGGGTCAGGCTGGGTTTCTGGCCGTCGGCGACCCAGCTCCAGGTGTTGCGCGCCCACAGGTGCGGCAACACGCGCAGGCGCGCCGGTTGCTCGGCGCGGTTATGCACGGTGACGCGCATGAAGACATCGTCGGCGGTGTGCTTGGCGTACTCCACGGTCACGTCGAAATAGCGGTTGTCGTCGAACACGCCGGTGTCGAGGATTTCATACTCGGTGTCGGCCAGGCCCCGGCGAGCGTTTTCGGCCACCAGATCGGCATAAGGGAATTCGCCCTGCGGGTATTTGTAGAGCATGCGCATGTAGGCATGACTCGGCACGCCGTCGACGAAGAAATACAGCTCCTTGACGTCCTCGCCGTGGTTGCCTTCGCTGTTGTTCAGGCCGAACAGGCGTTCCTTGATGATCGGATCGCGCTCGTTCCACAAACCCAGGCCCAGGCACCAGTGCTGGGCCTTGTCGCTGAACCCGGCCAGGCCATCCTCGCCCCAGCGATAGGCGCGGCTGCGCGCATGCTCGTGGGGAAAATAGCGCCAGGCATCGCCGTCACGGCTGTAATCCTCGCGCACCGTGCCCCATTGCCGTTCGCTCAAGTAAGGCCCCCACTCGCGCCAGTCCGGGGCCTCGCTGCCGGCCAGGCGCTGGCCTTCAGGGGTGTCGAGGACAGTGGCGGTGGGTTTTGCCGGCATGAGGTCGTCCGTTGGGGCGGGAGATGGGTGCAGTGTAGTGCGCGGGGGTTGGGGGGAATGTGAAAACTCTGACACCTTGGAATCACCGCAAATTGCCCGTAGCAGCTGTCGAGCAGCGCGAGGCAGCGTCCGGCGGCGAAGCCGTCGTCGATCCAGCCACCTGGGTTACCTGATACACCGTAGTGTCTGGTTTTACGACGGCTTCGCCGCCGGACGCTGCCTCGCGGTGCTCGACAGCTGCTACAGGGGCATTGTGAGGTAGGCGTAGACAGGCGCGGCTCTTACAATGCGGACACCTTCAGCACCGGCCACCCCATGGACATCGACCTCGCCCGCACCTTCCTGGAAATCGTCCGCCACGGCAGCCTCGCCGCCGCCGCGGAAAAGCTCCACGTGACCCAGACCGCCATCACCGCCCGGGTGCAGAAACTCGAAAGCCAATTGGGCAGCACCCTGTTCGTGCGCAACCGCGCCGGCGCCCGTCTGACGCCGAACGGCGAGGCCTTTGTGGTCTACGCCAATCAACTGGTGCAAACCTGGGAAGCCGCGCGCCGCGACCTGCCATTGCCTGAAGGCTATCGCGACGTGTTGCACATCGGCGGCGAAGTCAGCCTGTGCAATCCGCTGATGCTCAGTTGGGCCGCCGAGCTGCGGGAGAAAATCCCCAGCCACGCCCTGCGCATGGAAATCCGCGACGGCGAAAACCTGCTGCGCCAACTGGAGCTGGGGGTGCTCGACGCGGCGTTGGTCTATCAGCCCGAATACTGGCCGCGCCTGCAAGTGGAGCAGATACTGGAAGAAAAACTGATCCTCGTGCGTTTGGCCGGCCAACCCGATCCCTACGTCTACATCGACTGGGGCCCGGATTTCCGCCGCCAACACGACGCCGCCCTGCCGGAAAAGGCCAAGGCTGCCTTGAGTTTCAACCTCGGCCCGCTGGCCTTGCAGTACCTGCTGGAGCACGGCGGCAGCGGTTATTTCCGCACTCGGGTGGTGCAAAGTTACCTGGAAAGCGGCGTGCTGGAAGCGGTGGCCAAGGCCCCGGAATTCAGCTACCCGACCTACCTGGTTTACTCCCGCGACCGCGATTCGGCGACCCTGCAACAGGCCTTCGATCTGCTGCGCAACGTGATCAAGACCGACGATGACTGGTCCCAGCGCTGGAACCCGTTGGGCTGAGTCCATCAAGTGGCGCTTGTGCCCTCAAGGTTCGCCAAGCCTGCGCGGCCGGATCGGCTAATCTGCTGTGATAACAACAATCGCAGGTGAGCGCAGTGAGGCAGACCACCCAGGCTTTTCGCAGCCGTTACCGTGCCGACATCCATCGGCTTTACAACCCGTGGCTGCACGGCGTCTTTGTGCTGCTGTTCGGCATCCTGGCCATCGGCGGTTTCTGGCGCACCGTGCAGCAGGTCCAGCCGCTGGAATGGCTGGCGGTGCCGTTGACGCTGCTGTTCTTCAACTTCGGCGTGTACATGGTGCATCGCCACTTGGGGCACCACAAAAAGAGCTTCGCGCGGATGTTCTATGCGCGGCATGCCGGCGATCATCACAGCTTTTTTACCCCCGGCCACATGACCTACGACAGCGCCCGGGACTGGCGGGTGATTCTGTTCCCGGCCTGGTTGATCGTGATTCATACCGTGGTCATCACCCTGCCCCTCTGGTGGCTGTTTTCCCAAGTCAACGCCAATGTTGCCGGGCTGTTCGGCGGCTGCATGGTCCTGGGCTACCTGACCTATGAAGTGTTCCATGCCTGCGAGCATTTGCCGCCGCGCAACCCGATCACGCGGCTGCCGTGGATCCGCCAGATGCGTCATCTGCATGAACTGCATCACCGCCGCGAAGTGATGCAGGAGCGCAACTTCAATATCGTGTTTCCGCTGATGGACTACCTGTTCGGCACCCTGTACTGGGAGCCGGAGCACGCCAACCCGCACCCGACGAGAACGCCCATGACCCGCATGCAGCACCAGATCGACATTGCCGGCAACCCGATTGCCGTGCTCGCCTACGCCAGCACCGTGACCCGTTGGCCGGAGTGGCATCCGTCGTCGCTCAAGGTCGATGGTCAGGGCGGGCCGTTGCATGCCGGGTCGCGCTTCGAAGAGGACATCCGCGCCGGCGGGCGTGACGGCCACTTGAGCTGGGAGGTCGAGGAGTATTTGCCGGGACGGCGCTGGAGTGCCCAGGCCCGGGGCGATCATGGTTTGTCGCTGGTGGTGACCTACGAGTGCGAGGCGCTCGGCGACGGCACGCGGTTTGTCCGCACCCTTGATTACCAGTTCAGCGGCCTGGGTATGCGCATCGCCAATCAATTGCTGCTCAAGCGGCGGATCGAGCAGGAATCGGCGGCGTCGATGCAGGCATTGCGCGACATGGCGCAAAAACATCTGGCCCCGGCAGGAGTCAGCGCGTGAGAACAGCCTTCAGGTTTCTGTTGTTGCTGATTGTCGCCACTGCCGCGTTTTTACTGCTGATGCCGAGCAAAGTCGAACCGGTGGCCTGGACACCGACACCGGCGCCGTCACTGGCCAGCGGCGTGTATGCCGACAATCAAAAGCTCAAGGACGTAGAACGGGTCGGCGCCTCCGACATCGACGGGCCAGAGGCGTTTTTGCTGGAAAACGATCTGTTGATCACCGGTTTGCACGACGGCCGGGTGATTCGCAGCAGCCTCGATGGCAAGGTCACTAAAGTGCTGACCGATACCGGCGGCCGGCCGTTGGGGCTGGCCCGGCATCCCAATGGCTTGCTGGTGATCGCGGACGGGGTCAAGGGTTTGCTGTCCCTTGATGCCCAGGGCCGGGTGATTCCCTTGACCACTGCGGCCAATGGCGTGCCCTTCGGTTTTACCGATGACGTGGCCATCGACAAGCCCGGGCATTATGCGTACTTCAGCGATGCGTCGAGCCGCTGGGGCTACGGCAAGGACGGTGAGGCGATCATCGAGCATGGCGGCGACGGGCGTTTGCTGCGCTATGACTTCCAGACCGGCAAGACCACCACATTGCTGGACAAACTGGAGTTCGCCAACGGCGTCACCCTCGGGCCCGACGATGCCTATGTACTGGTCAACGAAACCGGCGCCTATCGCATCAGCCGTTATTGGCTGAGCGGGCCGAAAGCCGGGACCCATGATGTGTTTATCGACAACTTGCCGGGGTTGCCGGATAACCTGGCGTTCAATGGCCGGGATCGCTTCTGGGTAGCGCTGTATGCCCCGCGCAATAAGCTGCTGGACGCCACGGCCCCGCACCCATTCGTGCGCAAGATGATTGTGCGGGCGATGATGGTGCTGCACACTCCGGTGGAGAAGCGGGCGTTTGCGTTGGGGCTGGACCTGGACGGCAAGGTGATTGCCAATTTGCAGGATGCGGGCAGCGGCAATTATTCGCCGATCACCTCGGTGCGTGAGTATGGGGAGTGGTTGTATTTTGGCTCGTTGAAAGAGCAGCACATGGTGCGATTGCCGCTAAGCAAGGCCTTGAACTGACCCAGCATCTTCGCTACATACCGCTCCTACAGGGGGTCGGCCTATGTGAGGGTCAGGCAAATCAACGCGGATCAATCTCGCCATCATGCTCGGCGTTGTCGGTTTCTTCGCGCACCCGCTCCGGGTCGAGGTCGGTGCCGTCGCGCTGCTCCATCGGCTTGGCGCCTTCGTTGTTCGGCAGTTCGTCGATGCCCGGTTCGTCCTCGGGGTGGACGGTCGTGCGGCCAGGGCTCAGCGGTTCGGGATGGGTCGGGATCGGGTCGTACCCGCCCTGCTCTTCACTGGGGAATTTTGGCTCTGTCATAAGGGCACCTCTGAGAAGCGAGTCATGGATGGAGAGACTCTGTACTTTCGAGGTGCCGGGCTTTATCGCCGTTCCAATTATTCAGTCACCGGTCGTCGGTGGCTCAGGAAGACGTCTGGAGTTGCTGGACGATCTTGTCCTTGACCAGCAATCGCTGCTCCTTGAGCTTTTTCAGGGTGTCGTCGCTGGGTGCATCGGATTGGGCGGTTTCAGCCTTGACCACCTCATTGTCCGCCTGCACATACTTATTGATCAGTGAATCCAGTAACGGATCCGTGGTGCGTTTTTCCTGGATAACTTCCTTTGGAATGTTCAGGTCCAGATAAAGGTTGTGTGGCACCGGCATGGAACACCTCCGTTTGTTGATCGGTAGCAAACGCGATCAATTGCGTTCACCAACCATCAGAATGGCCTCGGTTACCCGGTTCTGTCGACCTCCTGTCAGACCAGCGGTGGCCGTTCGTCGTCGTTTTGCATTTGCGATCAAACCTTTCGTCGAGTCCCGGCCTCCATTGAATAACGATCACCTCGATCGCTTATCAAACCCGTGTGGAGAATAACCAATGGACGGATTCACCCTGCGCCACCTCGCCCTGGCCGTTGCCTTGAGCACCAGCATGGGCACCGCGTTTGCGGCCACTTCCAATGATTTTGTCGACAACGCCGCAGCCGGCGGCATCGCTGAAGTCGAAACCAGCAAACTGGCCCTGGAAAAAAGCTCATCGGCGGATATCAAGTCGTTCGCCAACATGATGATCACCGATCACACCAAGGCCAATGATGAGCTGGCGGCCCTGGCGAAAAAGCATGACATCGAGGTGCCGGACAGCACGACGCTGGTCAAGCAGGCCAAGGCGAAAATCCTCGACCTGCGCGATGAATCCTTCGACGCGGCCTACGCCAACAATCAGGTGAAGGCCCACGAAGACACCATCGCGCTGTTCAAGAAAGAAGCCGAAACGGTAACTGACGACAAAAAACCGGGAGCCACCGAACTCAAAGGCTTCGCGCAGAAAATGCTGCCGGCGCTGGAAAAGCATCTGGACGCGGCCAAAGCCCTGCAAGCGAAGCATCCAAGCAAATAACCCGGGCAAAAAAAACCGCATCCGGTCGATGCGGTTTTTTTTCGTCTGCGGCTAGCCGCCATCGGTGTCGATATCGGCATCGGTGTCCTCACCGGGTTTTGGCCGGTCGGGATGCGGTTTGAAGCCGGGGCTGAACTCGTTGTCGTTGTCGGTGTGGCGGTTCTTCTGGTCGACCGCGGCGTCGGCGCTGTCCGGCTGGGCGGTTTTTTCGCCCTGGCTGCGATCACCTTCACCCGGGACCTGCGGGTCAATCGCCGGGTCATTGCGATCTACCGGCGCCCCGGATTGATCCTGTTGCTGGGATTGCTCTTTCATAGCTACCTCGTTCGTCACTGCACATGCGCGGCTGGAAACAGTCGGGCCATGAAGATTCGAAGCCATAGGCGGCGCAGGGTTCAATTGGATGCAACGCGCCTCCCGTTGGATGAAACGCGTTCCCCTGTAGGAGCGAGGCTTGCCCGCGAAGGCGTCTTTGAAATCGCCATCGCAGTTCAGCCATGCGCCTAAAAAAGCACGGAGCAAAAGATCGCAGCCTTGTGCAGCGCCTACTAGAGTTCTGCTCAGGATGAAAATATGCTGCCGTGGGCGAACAACTATTGCGCACGGCAAATGTCACTGATTTGCGCCGATCATTTTTGGGAAATCGGTCACTACTATTCAAGGAGTCAAGACACATGGCGGCACTGCACAGCAACACACTCGATGCGATGAAGAAAACCCAGGCGCAATTGCTCGCCGAATGGACGAACAGCCTCGAGGCCAGTGGTGCCACGCGCAACATCAAGGAGCAAGACCTCAAGCAACAGACCTCGGATTTCCTGCAACTGGTCATTAGCGGGCTGGAGCGTGGCAACGGGCAGAACATCGCCGCCCCGGGCTGGGACGAGATTCGCCAGTTCCTCGAAAAGCTCTCCCACAGCCGCGCCCTGCTCGGCCAGGACTCGCAACAAACCGCCAGTTTCATCTTTTCCCTCAAGGGACCGATGTTCAGCCTCCTGCAAACCCAGTACAGCGACAACCCGGCGTTGCTGGCCGAACAACTCTGGGAAGTCTCCGAACTGCTCGACGCCCTGGGCATGCACACCATTCGCACCTTCCAGAAATCCCGTGAAGCGGTGATCAAGCGCCAGCAGGAAGAATTGCTGGAGCTGTCGACCCCGGTGGTCAAGCTCTGGGATGGCGTGCTGGCACTGCCGATGATCGGCACCCTCGACTCGCAGCGCACCCAGGTGGTGATGGAATCGCTGCTGCAACGGATCGTCGACACCGGCTCGGAAATCGCCATCATCGACATCACCGGCGTGCCCACCGTCGACACCCTGGTGGCGCAGCACCTGCTCAAGACCGTCACCGCGATTCGACTGATGGGCGCCGATTGCATCATCAGCGGCGTGCGTCCACAGATTGCGCAAACCATCGTCCACCTCGGACTGGATCTGCAAGGCGTGGTCACCAAGGCCAACCTGGCCGACGCCTTGAAACTGGCCTTGACCCGCCTGGGAATCACCGTCAGCAAGGCGGTATGAGCCGATGGAGCGCATTCCGATTCTGCAAATGGGCGACTTCCTGCTGGTGACCATCCAGGTCGACATGCATGACCAGCTCGCCCTGACCCTGCAAGACGACCTGTCCGAGCGCATCAGCAATACCTCCGCCCGGGGCGTGCTGATCGATATCTCGGCGCTGGACATGGTCGATTCGTTTATCGGCCGGATGATCGGCACCATCTCCGGCCTGTCGAAAATCATGGATGCCCAGACCGTATTGGTCGGCATGCAACCGGCCGTGGCCATTACCCTGGTCGAACTGGGCCTGACCCTGCCCGGCGTCAGCACGGCGTTGAACGTCGAGCGCGGGATGAAACTGCTCCAGGCCCGAGTAGGCGAACAATGACCGTGCGCAGCAGCGGCAGCCAGCCGATTCAAATCGAGCAGGACGTGGTCCTGGCCCGGCAGACCGCGCGCAAACTCGCCCAGGAATGTGGCATGCGCCTGATCGACCTGACCAAACTGGTGACCGCCGTCAGCGAGCTGGCGCGCAACACCATGGTCTATGGCGGTGGCGGCGACATGGATTGGCAAATCCTCGACGAAAACGCGCGCACCGGTCTGCGCCTGACCTTTCGTGACGAAGGGCCGGGCATCCCCGACATCAAGTTGGCCATGACCGATGGCTGGACCTCCGGCAGCGGACTTGGACTGGGGCTGACCGGCGCCAAACGGCTGGTGGAAGAGTTCGAACTGGACACCGAGCCTGGCAAAGGCACTCGCATAACGATTACCCGATGGACATGAACATTGGCGGCACCCTGACGCTCGTCTTGCCGATCGAAGACAGCAGCCAGATCGGCCATGCCCGGCGCACCACGCAAAAACTCGCGGAGAAACACGGTTTCGATGCCACCGACGCCGGGCGTGTGGCGCTGGTCGCCACCGAGCTGGCCAGCAACATCCTCAAGCATGCCGCCCGGGGCGAATTGCATATCAGGACCTTGCCCCGCCCGACCGGCGCCGGGATCGAAATCCTCGCCGTGGACCGTGCCGGTGGCTTTGACTTGCAAGCGTGCCTGACCGACGGCTTTTCCACGGGCGGCACCCAGGGCATCGGTTTGGGCGCGGTGTCGCGCCAGACGGAAGTGTTCGATGTGTATGCCGACTCACGGGGTGCGGTGCTGCTGACACGCCTGTACCCACGCAGCGACAAGGCGCCGGACCGGCGCATCGGCGTCAGTCAGCATTCGTTGCACCACGACCCGGCGTGCGGCGATGTCTGGCACCTGGCGTTTGACGGAGCGCGCATCAGTGCGCTGGTGATCGATGGCCTGGGCCATGGCGAAGATGCCGAATTCGCCGCCCGCGCAGGAGAAAAGGCCTTCGCCCTGGCGCCGTTCGCCTCGCCGATGCTGTTGCTCGAAGACATGCATCACGCCATGATCGGCACCCGTGGCGGTGCGGCGGCCTTCGCGCAGTTCGACGGCGATGCCCTGAAATACGTCGGCATCGGCAATATCGGCGGCTGCCTGATCGCCCCGGACAAATCCCGTGGCCTGGCCTCCCACCCCGGCATCGTCGGCGGCCAATACCGGAAGGCCCAACCCTTTGACTATGCTCAAGTGAACGGACACCTATTGATCATGTACAGCGACGGCCTGCAGTCCCGTTGGAACCTGCAAGATTACCCCGGCCTGGTGCACCGCCACCCCGCCGTGATTGCCGCTGTCCTGCACCGCGATTTCTGTCGCGGGCGGGACGATGTAACGGTATTGGTCGTTGCCCTGGAGACCGCCCATGGCTGAGTCACCCAACCTGACGCCGGACGAACAAGCGTCGCTGATCGCGCAACTGCAGAGCGAAGCCACAGCGCTGCGCGACGAACTCGATGAAACCAACCAGGGGGTTCTGGCGCTCTACGCCGAACTCGATGAGCAAGCCGAACAACTGCGCCAGGCCTCCGACCTGAAAAGCCGCTTCCTGTCGTACATGAGCCATGAATTCCGCACGCCACTGGGCTCGATCCTGAGCATCACCGGCCTGCTCACCGATGAACTCGACGGCCCGTTGAGCCCCGAGCAGCACAAACAAGTGGCGTTCGTCAGCGGTGCCGCGCGGGAGTTGAGCGACATGGTCGACGACCTGCTCGACCTGGCGAAGATCGAAGCCGGGCGCATCAGCATTTCCCCGGCCTGGTTCGACATGCTCGACCTGTTCGCCGCCCTGCGCGGCATGTTCCGGCCGATTGTCGATGGCAGCGCGGTGGACCTGATCTTCGAAGAACCACAGGGCATCCCGCGACTGTTCACCGACGACAAGAAACTCGCGCAGATCCTGCGCAACTTCATTTCCAACTCGCTGAAGTTCACCACCCGCGGTGAAGTCCGGGTCTCGGCGCGCCTGGAAAACAGCGATCACGTGCGCTTTGCCGTCAGCGATACCGGAATAGGTATCGCCCCGGAGCTACATGGCGCATTGTTCGAGGACTTTTCCCAAGTTGACTCGCCGTTGCAGAAACGCCTGCGCGGCACCGGTCTGGGCCTGTCGCTGTGCAAACGCTTCGCCGCGCTGCTGGGGGGTGAAGTCGGGGTGCAGAGTACGCCGGGGGCCGGCTCGACCTTTTTCGTGATCATCCCGCTGGCCATTGCCGTGGAGCCCGCCGATGAAACGTGACATCTGTTTGTTGATCGTCGACGACAACGTCGCCACTCGCTACGCCTTGCGTCGGCGCCTGGAACGGCATGGCTACGCCATTCTCGAAGCCGGCACCGGCAGCGACGGCCTGGCGCTGATCGACAGCGAACGGATCGACGCGCTGATCCTCGACGTCAACCTGCCAGACATGAGCGGCTTTGACATCGTGCGCAAACTGCGTGCCGAAGCGGCCACCGCGTTGCTGCCGGTGATTCACGTCTCAGCGGCGTCGATCCAGACCGGCGACATCATCACTGGCCTGGACGCAGGCGCCGACGCTTATCTGATTCACCCGGTGGATCCGGATGTGTTGCTGGCGACCCTGCGCACGCTGCTGCGGGTGCGCGACACCGAGAACGCCTTGCGTGAAAGCGAGGCGCGGTTCCGCGAGATTTTCACCAATGTCTCGGCGCCCATCGCGGTGATGGACGCGGCGCTGAAAGTCCACGAATGCAACCACGCCTTCGCCCAACTGATCCAGGACAACCTCGACCCGGACACCCTGCGCGAATGCTTTGCCGACGCTCAGGGCGCGGTGATTGATGAACTGCGCCTGCGCCTGGCCTATGGCGAGCGCTGGAAAGGCACGCTGAACATGCGGGTCGAAGGTCAGGTACGGGAAACCGAATGGCAGATTTCACCGTATCGCACCCCGGAATTGAGCCTGGTGTTCGTCGAGGACGTCACCGAGCACCGCCACCGCGAACGCTCGCACCTGGCTCGGCTCGACGACGCCACCACCCAGTTGGCCAAGGAAGTCGCCGAACGGGTGCGCACCGAAGCGCAACTGCTGCAAGTGCAGAAAATGGATGCGCTGGGCAAGCTCACCGGCGGCATCGCCCATGACTTCAACAATCTGCTGACCGGCATCATCACCAGCCTGGAACTGATCCAGAAACGGATGGCCGATGGGCGTACCGACAAGGTGCAGTTCTACGCCGAGGCGGCGCTGAACTCAGCCATGAGCGCCGCGTCCCTGACCCATCGTCTGCTGGCCTTCGCCCGTCAGCAGCCGCTGGATACCCGGCCGGTGGACATCAACGAGAACATCCGCTCCCTGGAAGAACTGCTGATTCGCACCATTGGCGAGCGCATCACCTTGAGGCTGGAACTGACCTCCAAGGCGGCCATCGCGCTGGTCGATCCGATCCAGCTGGAAAGTGCCGTGCTTAACTTGGTGATCAACGCCCGGGATGCGCTGCCCCAGGGCGGCAATATCTGGGTCAGCACCTATGCCGCCTATTCCCACGGTGACCCCAATCTGGCGGACGGCGCGTATGTGGCGTTGGCAGTGCGCGATGACGGCACCGGTATCGAGCACAGTGTGATCGACAAGGTGTTTGATCCGTTTTTCACCACCAAGCCGCTGGGCCAGGGCACCGGGTTGGGGTTGTCGACCATCTACGGTTTCGCCCGGCAGTCGGGGGGCGATGCGCATATTCGCAGCGTGGCCCGGCGCGGTACCGAAGTGACCATCATGCTGCCGGCCAGCGCCGATCCGATGGCGACCGAATCGCCATCGGTGGTCGTCGATTCCCAAGGCTCGGGCGAACACGTGCTGATTGTCGAGGACATGCCTTCAGTGCGCATGTTCGTCGCCGAGGTGCTGGTGGATGCCGGTTACCGCTGCACTCAGGTGGGTGATATCGAAGGCGCGCTGGAGCGCTTGCAGAATGATCCGTCGATTGACCTGATGCTGACCGATGTCGGGTTGCCGCGCATGAGTGGGCGGGAACTGGCCGATGTTGCCCGGGGTTGGCGTGAAGGGTTGCCGATTCTGTTCATGACCGGCTATGCGGAGAATGCGCTGAATCGCCAGGTATTCCTGGGTGAAGGCATGGACATGCTGGTCAAGCCGTTTCAGATCAGCGAATTGCTGGACAAGGTTCGCCGCTCCCTCGACGGCGCCTGACACTACTGATCGTTCCCACGCTCTGCGTGGGAATGCAGCCCGGGACGCTCTGCGTCCCAGTGGAACGCGGAGCGTCCCTTGAGGCATTCCCACGCAGAGCGTGGGAACGATCATCATCGTGAGTGCAGCACTCTGGCCAAGAACGGCGCCGTGCGACTCTTTTTGTTTTTGGCCACGGTCTGCGGCGTGCCCGCCACGACAATTTTGCCGCCCTGATCCCCCGCCCCCGGCCCGATGTCGATCACCCAGTCACTCTGGGCGACCACGCGCATTTCATGTTCAACCACGATCACCGTGTGCCCCGCCGTCACCAGCGTATCCAGTTGCTCCAGCAGCCGATCGACGTCCCGCGGGTGCAACCCGGTGGTGGGCTCATCCAGCACGTACAGGGTCGCGCCGCGCTGATTGCGTTGCAGCTCGGTGGCCAATTTGATTCGCTGGGCTTCGCCGCCGGACAGTTCGGTCGCGGGCTGACCAAGCCTCAAGTAACCGAGGCCAATATCGCGCAGCACCTCCAGCGAGCGGCGAATCCCCGGTTGCTCGGTAAACACCGTGACCGCTTCGTCTACCGTCAGTTGCAACACTTGGGCGATGCTCAAGCCCTGCCAGGTGATGGCCAGGGTCTGCGGGTTGTAGCGCGCGCCGTGGCAGGTCGGGCATGGGGCGTAGACGCTGGGCATGAACAGCAATTCAACGCTGACAAAGCCTTCGCCTTCGCAAGTCGGGCAACGGCCCTTGGCAACGTTGAAGGAGAACTGCCCGGCGTCGTAGCCCTCGGCCTGTGCTTCTGGGGTGGCGGCAAACAGTTTGCGCACGTTATCGAACAGCCCGGTGTAGGTCGCCAGGTTCGAACGCGGCGTGCGGCCGATGGGTTTCTGATCGACTTGCACCAGGCGTTTGATCGATTCCAGCCCGGCCGTGACCTGACCGCCGCTGACTTGTGGCGCGTCGTCTTCCAGGCTCAGTTCTTCCGGTTCACTGGCGGTGCGGCCCAGATGCGCGCCGACCAGTTCCAGCAGCGCCTGGCTGACCAGGCTCGACTTGCCGGAACCCGAGACGCCGGTCACCGCCGTAAAGCAGCCCAAGGGAAACTCGACGCTGAGGTTGTTCAGGTTATTACGGGTGATGCCTTCCAGGCGCAGCCAATCCTTGGCCTTGCGGATAACGCGAGGTGCCGTGACCTGCTCGGCGAACAGGTAGGCACGGGTCTGGGAAGCGCTGACGTGTTCCAGGCCTGAAGGATGCCCGCTGTAGAGAATATGGCCGCCATGCTCGCCCGCCGCCGGCCCGACATCGATCAACCAATCCGCGCGGCGCATGGTTTCCAGGTCATGCTCGACCACAAACAACGTGTTACCGGCCGCTTTCAGGCGTTGCAGGGCTTCGAACAACGCCTCGCCATCCGCCGGATGCAGACCGGCCGAAGGCTCATCCAGCACGTAGATCACGCCAAACAACTGCGATCCCAATTGCGTCGCCAGACGCAGGCGCTGCAACTCGCCGGACGACAGCGTCGGCGTGCTGCGCTCCAGCGCCAGGTAACCGAGGCCCAGATCGGTCAAGGTGCTGACCCGCTCCAGCAAGTCCTGGGCAATACGTTGCGCAGCCAGGCGTTTTTCCACCGACAGGTTCGGCGTGTGGCGTACATCCGGCGCATTGGCGTGGCCACTGGCGCCGTGGGCGACCCGCTGTTCGCGAGCCTCGCGGGTCTGGTCGTGGGTCAGGACTTCGCCGGGCTCATCGGCCTGTTCGAGGTAACTGTGGGCCGCCACCGGTTTCAACACCTCGGCCACTTGCAGCAACGGCATCTGTGACAGCTCGCCGATGTCGTACCCGGCAAAAGTTACCGACAACGCTTCGCGCTTGAGGCGTTTACCGTCGCACAACGGGCACGGGCTGCCGAGCATGAATTGCGAGACGCGCTTCTTCATCAACGCGCTCTGGGAATGGCTGAAGGTGTGGAGAATGTAGCGGCGGGCGCCGGTAAAGGTGCCCTGGTAACTCGGTTCCATCTTGCGCTGGAGCGCGACTTTGGTTTCTTCCGGGGTCAGCCCGGCGTACACCGGCACAGTGGGGGCTTCTTCGGTGAAGAGAATCCAGTCGCGCTGTTTTTTCGGCAGCTTGCGCCAGGGGATGTCGACGTCGATGCCCATGGTCACGAGGATGTCCCGCAGGTTCTGCCCCTGCCAGGCCAGCGGCCACGAGGCAATCGCTCGTTGACGGATGGTCAGGCTCGGATCAGGGACCATCAGCGCTTCGGTCACCTCATAGACGCGCCCCAAACCATGGCATTCGGGGCACGCACCTTGCGGCGTGTTCGGCGAAAAGTCCTCGGCGTAGAGCATCGTCTGCCCCGGCGGGTAACTGCCGGCGCGGGAATAGAGCATGCGGATCAGGCTCGACAACGTGGTCACGCTGCCCACCGAAGAGCGCGTACTCGGCGTGCCCCGCTGCTGTTGCAGGGCCACGGCCGGCGGCAGGCCTTCGATGGAGTCGACATCCGGCACCCCGACCTGATCGATCAGGCGCCGGGCATACGGCGCCACGGATTCGAAATAGCGCCGTTGCGCTTCGGCGTAGAGGGTCGAGAACGCCAGGGACGATTTGCCCGAACCGGATACGCCGGTGAACACCACCAAGGCGTCACGAGGGATGTCCACGTCAACGTTCTTGAGGTTGTGTTCCCGGGCGCCGCGCACCCTGACCATGCCGGAAGGAGGGGTTGAGGTGCGCTTTGAAGTCATGAAATTACCTTGATTAGATCACTGAAAAAACGCAAATCCCTGTAGGAGCGTGTTAGCCATTGAGGACGGTGCGCACCATTTGCGTCAGCGCCTCCGGTCCATACGGCTTGCTGAGCAAATGCGTATCCGGGCTCAGTTGGTGATTGCGCGAGATGATGTCGCGGGTGTGGCCCGAGGTGAACAGCACCGCCACCGGCGGCTCCTGGACTTTGGCCCACGCCGCCAGATCTGAACTTTTGATCAGGCCCGGCATGACCACGTCGGTGAAAATGATGTCCACCGCCACGCCCTCCAGCAACATCTGCATGGCCATGTCGCCATTATTCGCGGTCAGCACCTGATAGCCCTCTTCGCGCAGCAATTCCACTGCCGCCACGCGTACCGCATCGTTATCCTCGACCACCAGAATGGTTTCATGCCCGCCGCGCTGCGCTGCTGCCGGGATCGCTGTTTCGTTGGGCAACGGCCGCAGGCTGCGCGGAAAATACAGCTGCACCCGCGTGCCTTCGCCGATCACGCTGGCGATCTCGATATGCCCGCCGCTCTGCTTGACGAAGCCGAACACCATGCTCAAGCCCAGGCCCGTGCCCTGGCCGTCGGCCTTGGTGGTGAAAAACGGTTCGAATGCCTGGGCCAGTATGTCGGGCGCCATGCCGGCACCGGCGTCGGTCACGGTCACGCGCAGGTAGTCCCCGGCGACGATGCCCTTGCCCGCACAAAAGCGTTGGTCCAGCACGATGTTCTCGGCGCTCAGGCCAATGGTGCCCTCACCCTTCATGGCGTCGCGGGCATTGATCGCCAGGTTGAGGATGGCGTTTTCCAGTTGATTGCGGTCGACATGGACACGCCAGGGATCGTCTACAAGCGCCACATCGATTTGAATGGTTTCCCCCAGCGCCCGTTGCAGCAACTCGCCCAGGCCTTCGAAGATCTGCCGGGGGTCGCAAACCGCCGGCGACAGTGGCTGGCGACGGGCAAACGCGAGCAGTTGCGAAGACAGTTTGGCCCCGCGCTCGACCGCGGCAATCGAGGCACTGACCCGGCGCTGTACGTTGGCGTTGTCCGGTTCGTGGCGGGCCAGCAAATGCAGGTTGCCGGCAATCACTTGCAGCAGGTTGTTGAAGTCATGGGCCACGCCGCCGGTGAGGCCGCCGATGGCTTCCAGCTTCTGCGCCTGGCGCAACTGCTCTTCCGCCGCCAGCCGTGCGCCGACTTCATCGGCCACCCGTTGTTCCAGGTTGCGGGTGAACTTGAGCAAGGATTCTTCAGCAGTCTTGCGTTCGTGGATGTCGATCAACACCCCGGGAAAGCGAAACGCCTTACCCTGTTCATTGAACTCGCAGCAGCCGCTGGCCAGCACCCACAGGTAGTTGCCGTCGGGACGCAGTACTCGGTATTCGGCGTTGTAAGGCGCACCGGTTTGCACGGCTTGATCGAGCTGTTCCTGAACCCAGGCGCGGTCGTCGGGATGAATGCGTGATTCGGCGATGCTCGACGGCAGGTCGGCCAGGTCGTAGTCCGGGGGATAGGAAAAGGTACGGGCGAAACGCTCGTCACCGGACAACACGTCGGCTTCGATGTCCCAGACGAACGAACCGATCAAGGCACCGGCATTGAGCGCCAGACGCACCCGTTCGTTATCGGCGCGATAGGCGTTTTCGGCTTCCTGGCGCCGGCGCTCGGAAATCACATGAGCGGTGGTTTCGACCACCATCGCCATGACCCCGGCGGGACGCCCTGCATCATCGGCGACCGGGCTGTAATAGAGGTCCATCCACACGTCTTCGGGCACGCCGTCACGCAGCAAAACCAGTTCTTTATTGTGATAGGACAAGGTGCCGCCCGCCAGGCAGGTGTCCACCACGTGGCGGTTGAAGTCGGCGACCTCCGGCCACCCGAGTTCCACCGGCGAACCCAGCAAATAGGGATGGCGGCCACCGGCGAACACCGAGTAGGCGTCGTTGTAAATCATGTAGCCCGCGCGCCCCCAGAGCATCACCATCGGCAGTGGCGAAGCGAGCATCAGTTGCACCGCACTGCTCAGGCTGCGCGGCCAGCTATCGATAGTGCCAAGCTCGGTCAGGCTCCAGTCGAACGCGCGAATGCGTCCGGCCATTTCGCCATTCCAGCCGGCACATCCGTGACTATCCGATAGAAACTGCATTGACTGATTCTGTGTCCTGTAATGGCGCCCGTTTGTTTCGAGCACGGTGGGCGCCAATGGTTTCATAGAGGTATAGCTGATTCACACATGCCAGGCTTTTTGTGGCGAGGCTGGTTCTGCTACTCCTCTATCACATGCTTGAGCGGATGGTAGCCAGTTTTCAGGGTGGCGGCGACGTCGCTGGTGCAAGCGTGGGCGCAGGCACCGGGGGGGGGCAAATGATCGTTCCCACGCTCCGCGTGGGAATGCCTCACGGGACGCTCTGCGTTCCAATGGGACGCGGAGCGTCCCGGGCTGCATTCCCACGCAGAGCGTGGGAACGATCATGGGTATTTCAACGGAAATCCCGGCTACGTACGCTGATGCCGTCGAGCAAGGGGCTCAGGTCGCTCAGCCGCCCGGCAATCAGGTGCCGCACTTCGCCTTCCCGTTCCCAGCGTCCGTCGACTTTGAGCAGTTGCGAGCCCACCAACACCTGGCGCTGTCGTTCGGCCAAATCACGCCAGACCACCACGTTGACGTTGCCGAACTCGTCTTCGAGGGTGACGAAGGTCACACCACTGGCAGTGCCCGGTCGTTGGCGGCCGGTTACCAGCCCCGCCACGCTGACCGGTCGGCCATGTTCGACGTCGAGCAATTCCTTCGAACTGCGACAACGCCGGGCCTTCAATTCCGCGCGCAACAGCGCCAATGGATGCGGACCAAGGGTGGTGCCAACCGATGCGTAATCGGCCTGCAAGTCTTCGCCCACCGTGGGTTTGGGCAAAGACACCTCAGGCTCTTCCTGACGCGGCAACCCGGCGAACAACCCGAGTTGCTTCTGCACCCCCGCCACTTCCCAGCGCGCCCGATGGCGGTCGCCGGCCAGCCCGCGCAAGGCCCCGGCATCGGCCAGTTGCTCCTGGGCGCGGGCATCGAGTTGCGCCCGTTCGCCGAGGTCGGCGATGTCGGCAAACGCGCCTCTTGATCGCGCGGCTTCGATGCGCCGGGCGTCGTCCTCGCGAAAACCCTTGATCATCCGCAGGCCCATGCGAATCGCCGGTTGCGCACCGCTGATCGGTTCCAGGCTGCAATCCCAATCGCTGGCACGCACGTCCACCGGACGGATCTGCAAATGATGCCGGCGCGCATCCTGCAGAATCTGGTCCGGGCTGTAGAAACCCATGGGCCAGCTGTTGATCAGCGCACAGGCGAACGCGGCCGGTTCGTGGCATTTGAGCCAGCAACTGGCGTAGGTCAGCAGGGCGAAACTGGCGGCGTGGGACTCGGGAAAACCGTAGCTGCCGAAGCCCTTGATCTGCTCGAAGATCTGCGCGGCGAATTCAGCCGTGTAGCCGTTTTTCTTCATCCCGGCGGCGAGGCGATCCTTGTGCGGTTCCAGCCCGCCGTGGCGTTTCCAGGCGGCCATGGAACGGCGCAGTTGATCGGCCTCGCCGGGGCTGTAATCCGCAGCGACGATGGCGATCTGCATCACCTGTTCCTGGAACAACGGCACGCCCAGGGTGCGCTGGAGCACGGCTTTCAGTTCCGGGGACGGATAAACCTCGGGCTCTTCCTTGTTTCGCCGACGCAGGTACGGATGCACCATGCCGCCCTGGATCGGCCCCGGCCGGACAATCGCCACCTCAATCACCAGGTCATAGAAATTCACCGGTTTGAGCCGGGGCAGCATCGACATTTGTGCCCGGGACTCGATCTGGAACACGCCAATCGTGTCGGCACGACCGATCATTTCGTAGGTGGGTTTGTCTTCGGACGGAATGGTCGCCAGACTCAGGTCCAGATTTCGGTGACGGCGCAACAGATCGAAACAGCGGCGAATCGCGCTGAGCATGCCCAGCGCGAGGATATCGACCTTGAGCAAGCCGACGGCGTCGAGGTCGTCCTTGTCCCACTGAATGATCGTGCGCTCGGCCATCGCCGCGTTTTCCACCGGCACCAGGCTGTCCAGCGGCTGCTCGGAAATCACAAAACCGCCAGGATGCTGGGACAAGTGCCGGGGAAAGCCGATCAGTTGCCCGGTCAGGCTCAAGACCCGGTGCAACACCGGGCTCTCGGGGTCGAAGCCGCCTTCCAGCAGGCGCTCGACCGGCGGGGTCTTGTCGCTCCAGTGGCCACAGCAATCGGCCAATGCGTTGACCTGATCCGGCGGCAGGCCCAGGGCCTTGGCCACATCACGCACCGCGCCGGCCGCATGGTAAGTGCTGACTACCGCCGTCAGTGCGGCGCGGGTGCGGCCATAACGCTGGAACACGTACTGCAAGACTTCTTCACGGCGTTCGTGCTCGAAATCCACGTCGATGTCCGGTGGCTCGTTGCGTTCTTTCGAGAGAAACCGTTCGAACAGCAGCGTGGTGCGATCCGGATCGATTTCGGTGATGCCCAAGGCAAAACACACCGCCGAGTTGGCCGCCGAACCCCGGCCCTGACAGAGGATTTTTTGTTCGCGGGCGAAGCGCACGATGTCGTGGACCGTAAGGAAATAGCTTTCGTAGCCCAGCTCGGCGATCAGCTCCAGTTCTTTGTCGATCTGCGTCAGTACCTTGGCTTGCGGTGCTTGTGGCCAGCGCCACTGGATGCCCTCTTCGGTCAAATGCCGCAGCCAGGAAGTGGCCGTATGACCTTCCGGCACCAGTTCCCGAGGATATTGATAACGCAACTGGCCAAGGTCGAAGGTGCAGCGCCGGGCGATGACCAGCGTTTCATCGAGCAAGGCGCGCGGATAGATTTCACCCACGACGTCGAGACAGCGCAAATGCCGCTCGCCATTGGGATACAGGCGCAACCCGGCCGCCGCCACCGGCAGGTGATGACGGATCGCAGTCATGGTGTCCTGCAAGGCGCGTCGGCCACGGGCGTGCATGTGCACATCGCCGCTGGCCACCGCCGGGATGCGCAGCTCCCTGGCCAACATCAACAGGTCGTTCAGTCGGCGGCTATCGTCCTGCCCACAATGCAACTGAACCGCCAGCCACAGGCGCTCGGCAAACATCTGCTTGAGCCAATGACCGCTTGGAAAATCATCCACCGCCTCCGGCACCCACAACGCCAACAGGCCCGGCAATGGTTCGCTAAAGTCCTCGCGCAACACTTGGTACTGGCCTTTTTGCGTACGCCGCCGGGCGCGGGTGATCAGTCGGCACAACGCCTGATAGCCTTCAAGGTTTTCCACCAGCAGCACCAGTTTCGGTCCGTCCTCGATGCGGATTTCGCTGCCGATGATCAGTGGCAATTCAACCGACTTGGCCGCTTGCCAGGCGCGAACGATGCCGGCCAACGTGCATTCATCGGTGATCGCCAGGGCCTGATAACCCTGCTGTTTGGCCCGTTGAAACAACTCCAGCGCGCTGGAAGCCCCGCGCTGGAAACTGAAGTTCGACAGGCAGTGCAGTTCGGCATATTCAATGCTCATGCAAACCAGCCTTGCAGCCACAACGGACCGCCCTCACCCACCACGCGATAGGCCCAGCCTTGCTGACCGGCGCGGGTCTGGATCAAGTAATAATCCCGGCGCACATCGGCACCGTCCCACCAACCGGACTCGATGCGTTCCGGCCCCATGAGGATGCGCGCCGAACCTTCGTGCACCGCCAGCGGTTCGGTCAGCAGCCAACCCGGCCGATGTACCCCCGGCAATCCGCCGCAGAACTGGCTGTCGACACTGGTTTGCCATGCACACTCGGGGCGGTGATCGGCCTGGAAACGCAGCCCTTGCACCGCCTCGTCCCCCAGCCGCGCCCGCAGGCGTTCGCGCAATTGCTCCCAGGGCAAGGACTGCTGCGGGCGGTCGTCGAACAGCTCCTGGCGCTGGGGCACGAAGCTCGGCAAGTCTTCGGCACGCAGGCGAAAACCGCGCACCGGGGCCGCGACCTGCACTTGCTCCAAACGCCCCCGGGCCAGTTCGAAGAGCATCGCCGGATCACGCTCGGCGCTGAGCAGGCCGACCTTGATCACGCTGTCCGGCAACCCGGCGTGTTCCAGGTGCAGGTCGAAACGCTGTACGCCACTGTCCCGCCCGCAGAGAAACGCCGACAGATCGCCGGTCAACCGGCGCAATGGAAACAGCAGCGCCTGATGGGATTGCACGTCGAAGTTGAGCTCGATGCGCACATCGAAGCGATCCGGCGGCAAATAGAACGCCAGGGCCAGGTGCCGCAGACCGAGCAAGGCATCCAGATGCTTGAGCACCGGGGCCTCGAAACGCCGGGCCAGGGTATGTCGCGGCAGCGCCTGCACCTGGCTCAGGGTGCGCAGGCCCATGCGCGACAATGCCGTGGCCACCGTGGGTTCCAGGGCGATGCGGTCGACGGGCAGTTGCCCCAAGTGATAGCGCAAGGCTTGATCGTCCGGCACCACCAAGCCGTCATACACATTGGCCAGCACCCGCGCCGCCACCGGGTTCGGCGCGGCGACAATCCGGTGGCGAAAGCCCAGTTCGTTGAGTTCAGTGCGCAGCCGTGCCTCAAATGTAGACCAAGGCCCGAACAGGCCCAGGCTCGACTCGATTTCAAACACCACCGCGCGCGGGTAATGCACGCTGACCTGGGAACTGAAGCGATAAGCCCAGGCCGCGAGAAACTGTTGCCAGTGTTCGATCTCGGCGGCGTCGTACTCGGCAGTGACAAAGCCTTTGCTCAGGGCCTGGGCCGCGGTCATTGACTGGCCCGGACGCAAGCCCAGCGCCCGCGCCGAACCGTTGACCGCTTGCAACACTCGGCGCTGGGCCGGGCCGGTCAGCAGCGCCAACGGCTCATCGGGGTCGGGGCGCTGACGCAGTACCGCGTCCAGCGCCAATTGTGGGAACAGAATGCACACCCAGCGCATGGCAACCTCAATGTCCCATGGCAAAGGCAATCGGCGCCGTACGCGCCAATCCGCCCCGGCACTTCAAGACCCGCAACTGCGCAGGCTTGGCGTCGATGGCAATGCGCAAGGCCGCCGGCGAAGGGTTGACCGCTTCGGCCAGCGAGCGATAGGCAAACGCCAGGGTCGAGCCGGTTTCCGCCGCCACCTGCAAGCGCCGCAGCGCCCGGTCATCGGCCTTGTGCGGCCAACACAGCACCGCGCCGCAACTGCCCGAGCGCAGACACTGTTCCGCCGCCCACAAGGCATCGCGTTCGCTGGCCTGGATGATCGACAACTGGCGCAGATCGACCCCGGCGTTCTGCCAGGCCTGGGGGTACGGCACGTACGGCGGCGCGATCAGCACGATGCGCTCGCCCGCCGCCGACAGCCGTGCCAGCGCCGGCCACACCAGTTGCAACTCGCCGACGCCCTGCCCGGCCAGGAGGATTTCGGTCAGTGCCGCTTCCGGCCAGCCCCCGCTCGGCAACGCTGCATCCAGCGCGGCATGCCCTGTGGGTTGCGGGCTGACCGCCGGTGGCGCAGGCCGGCCCTTCCAGACCTGGCCGCCATTGAACAGCGTATCCAGCGCAACGACGGCGCCCATCACCCTTGCCTCACCAGACCGCAGAACACCCCTTCGATGGCCAGGTCTTGATCGGCTTCAACGATGATCGGCTTATAGGCCGGGTTGCGCGGCAACAGCCGCACGGTGTCGCCAACCCGCTCGAAACGCTTGATGGTGACTTCGCCGTCGAGCCGCGCCACCACGATCTGGCCGTTCAGTGCCTCGGGGTTGCGGTGCACGCCCACCAGGTCGCCGTCGAGAATGCCGTCCTCGATCATCGAATCGCCCTGGACCCGCAGCAGGTAGTCCGGCACCCGGGAGAAAATTGCAGGATCAAACAGTAAGCGGCTGTGCACCTCGGCATCCGCACCAATCGGCACCCCCGCCGCCACCCGGCCGAGTACCGGGATGTCCAGCAACTCCGGGCGCGCCGGTTGCCCGAGCAAGCGAATGCCCCGGGCCTGATTCGGGTTGACCTCGATAAAACCGGCGTCGGTCAGCGCCAGCACATGCTTGCGCGCCACGCTGCGGGAGGCGAAACCAAAGGCCTCGCTGATTTCAGCGAGGCTCGGGGACTGGCCGTGCTCCGCGATTCGATCACGGATAAAGGTCAGGATGGCGGTACGGCGGGGAGTGAGAGTCGTCATGGAGTACATTTGTACTCTTTTGGCATTTTCCTGGCAAGCCTGTAGCAGCTGTCGAGCAGCGCGAGGCAGCGTTCGGCAGCGTTCGGCGGCGTAGCCGTCGTGAAATCAGACGCGCGGTCTTTCAGCTAAACCTCGCGTGTAGGGTTTGCGACGGCTTCGCCGCCGAACGCTGCCTCGCGCTGCTCGACAGCTGCTACGGGGGAAACCAAGTCAGTAACGACCGCAGTCATCACCCAAACCGCGATCCGCTAAAAATCCTGCGATGTAATCGATAAACGCCACCACCTTCGCCGTCGCCCGTCGATGGCTCGGGTACACCGCCAGAATGTGTGCGCCAAAGCTGTCCGGGTCGATGTCGTAATCCGCCATCAGCCGCACCAGCCGCCCGTCAGCGATGTACGGCGCGGCGCTCCATAACGGCGTGTGCAGCAAACCGCGTCCGGCCAGGGCATTGGCCAGCAGCAAGTCATAGTTGTCGCTGCGCAGGCGTGGCGACTGCGGTTGCGGCAGGCTCAAACGCTGGCCGTCGCGCTCGGCCCACCAGAATTCGCGGCTGAGCAACGGATGGCGATACAACAGCCATTCATGTTCATCGAGGGTTTGCGGCGTCACCGGCACGCCCTTGCGCGCCAGATAGGCCGGGCTGCCGCACAACGCCAGGCGATTGCTGCCGACGACCCGGGCGATCAGCCCCGGCAAGTCGTCATGCCCCTCACGCAGGGCCAGGTCGTAACCGCTTTCCAGCAGATTGACGAACTCGTCGCACAGGTCCACTTGCAGGTTGATCTGCGGGTATTGCTCCAGAAAACCACCGCACACCTGATCCAGAAACGCCTGCCCATACGCCAGCGGCGCGGTGATTTTCAGGCTGCCGCGCAGGCCATGCTGCATTTGCTCGACCTCTTCGCCGGCCTCCTCCAACCGCTGCAACACCTGGCGCGCGGTTTCCAGGTAAAGCCGCCCCACTTCCGTCAGCAGAATCCGCCGGGTGCTGCGTTCGAACAACCGCGCACCGAGCTCGGCTTCCAGGTGATTAACCGCTTTGGTCAGGGCCGACGGGGTCTTGCCCAGTTGCTCGGCGGCGCGGCTGAAACTGCCGAGCTGCGCGGTGACCACGAACATTTTTAATGCACCCAACTTGTCCATGCTTTTTCCATTTCGGCAAAAACGTTTTTCGTGAGGCAGGCGTTCTGCTGAGCGCGGGCAGCCACTAATCTGGCCATCAGACGCAATAACAAGGAAACATTCAATGAAAAGATTCATCCCGAATCTGTTGATGGCCGCTGTTAGTTTTGCCTCGATGGAAGCCATGGCCGCCACCGATCTGGTGCTGTTCAATGGCAAGATTTTCACCGCCGACCGCGCCCAACCGAAGGTGCAGGCCCTGGCGGTCGAAAACGGCAAGGTGCTGAAAGTCGGCACTGACGCTCAGATCAAAGCCCTGATCGAATCCGGCACCAAAGTCGTTGACCTCGGCGGCAGAACCCTGATGCCCGGCCTGATCGACAGCCATTCCCACGCGGTGTTCGGCGGCCTGGAAATGGTTTCGGCGAATATGGAAGACGAGGTGGTCAGCCTCGACGAACTGGAAAAACGCCTGCGCGGCTGGCGTGACGATGGCAAGGCCAAACACGGCGATGTGTTGAGCGTGGCCGGCATGAGTTCGGCGTATTGGGCGCAGGCCGAAGCCTTCGGCAAAAAATTCAACAGCGGCGAATGGGCCAACGTGCCCGTGGTCTTCACCGGCAGCGACCACCACACCGCGTGGGCCAATAACGTAATGCTCGAACGCGCCGGCATCGATGCCGCGCTGCTGAAAACCCTGCCGGACGCCGAGAAAGACACGATCGGCAAACGCGCCGATGGCAGCCCTAACGGATTCCTGGTGGACGCCGGTTGGGACCGGGTCGCCTCGAAAATGCCGGTGCCGAGCGCCGCCGACATGCTCAAGGCCGCGCAATCGGCGATGCGCTACAACAACAGCCTTGGCATCACCGCGTGGATGGACCCCGCCGCCAATGCCGCGCCCGGCGAACCCGTGTTCGCGCTCAAGCCCACCGAGAAAACCGTCGGCGTACTACCGGCTTATAAAGCGCTGTCCGAGACCGGCGACATGAGCGTCCACGTCGCCGCGCTGCTGGTGGCCAACCCGAAAAGCGTGCCGGCCGATCTCGACGTGCTGGACAAGGTGCGCCAGCAATTCCGGGGCATTCCCAACCTGACGCTGCCGGGGATCAAGATCTTCGCCGACGGCGTGATCGAATACCCGGCGCAGAGCGCGGCGATGATCGATCCCTACAGCAATTCGCACAAACAGGGTGAGCTGCTGATCGATCCCAAGCATTTCGGCGAACTGGTCAGTGCCATCGACCAGCGCGGCTGGCTGGTGCACATCCACGCCATCGGCGACCGCGCGGTGCGCGAATCCCTGAACGGCATCGCCCAGGCGCGCAAGGATCGCCAGAGCGGCATCACCCACTCGATCACCCACCTGCAAATGGTCAACCCGAAAGAGTTTGCGCGGTTCAAGCCGCTGAACGTGATCGCCTCGATGCAACTGCTGTGGGCCACCGCCGACGATTACACCCTGGACATGATCAAGCCCTACGTCAGCGCCCTGGCCTTCCGTTATCAATACCCGGCGCACTCACTGCTCAAACAGGGCGCGACCATTGCCGGGGCCAGTGACTGGCCGGTGTCCACGCCCAATCCGTTTAATGCCATGGCCCAAGCGATTACTCGCAAAGGTCCGCTGGGTGTGCTGAATGCCGATGAGCGCCTGGACCGCGAAACCCTGTTCTACGCCTACACCCTCAACGCGGCGCGGACCATCGGGCTGGAGAAGCAGATCGGCTCGCTGAGCGCAGGCAAACAGGCCGATTTCATCGTGCTGGATCGCGATGTGTTCACGGTCGATAACAAAGCGCTGAATGACACCAAAGTCTTGCAAACCTGGTTTGCCGGGCGCGAAGTCTACGCACCGACCTTATAAGAAAAACCCTTGCTGCCCCGCCCTGCGCTTGTCGCAAGGGTGTGGCGCAGCCTTGCCCGAAAACTGCCCAAAACAATCACAACAAAGGCACTGTCCCATGAAAGCGTTCACCCTGTTCGCCCTTGGATCCTTAAGCCTGCTGCCCTTGACGAGCCAGGCCATCCCCTTGAACGACGACTTCAACTTGCTGGTGGACCTGACCCTGGCCAGCGATTACCGCACCCGCGGCATCTCGCAAACCCAGAACGATCCCGCCGTGCAGGCCGGTGTCACCCTGGCCCACAGCAGTGGTTTGTACGCCGGTGCATGGAGTTCGAATGTCGACTTCGGCGGCGGCCTGAAAACCCGCCAGGAAATCGATTACTACGCCGGTTGGCTGTGGCAGGCGACCGATGCCGTGAGCCTGGACCTCGGCTATTTGAAGTACGCCTACCCCAAGGAAGGCCAGTTCAATCAGAGCGAGACCTACGGCATTCTCAGCGTTTATGGGGTGAAGCTCGCCGCCTATTACTCGGCGGACGCGCCGGGCATCGACAGCAAGCAGAGTTCGCTCTACAGCTACATCGGCTACGAAACCGAATTGCCCTACGGCTTGGGTTTGAAACTGCGCTACGGCGAAATGGACTTCAAGGACCCGCACCTGTACGCCTCGAACGGCCACGCCGAGGACGCGTACCACGAATGGGAAGTGAAGCTGACCCATGAACTGGCCGGGGTGTTGCTGGGGGTCAGCTACATTGGTACCGATCTTTCGCAAAGCCAATGCGCCAGCAATTGGGGGTTTGGTGATGTGTGCACGGCGACAGTAGTGGCGAGCATCAGCAAATCCTTCTGACCCGGTGATCTGTAGGAGCGAGGTTTGCCCGCGAAAGCGGTGTGTCAGACAGGCCGCCTTCGCGGGCAAGCCTCGCTCCTACAGGGTTTCGGTCAAGTCTGAGAGATAGGGCCACGGGTAGATGCCGCGTTCGTGGCCGTCGCTGAAGATCAGTTGCAGGCCGTAGCCCTGGCTATTCAACTTGACCACACGGATGCGCGAATCCACCTTCACCGCCAGCCCTTGCAGCCGAAACGCGCGGCATTGCGAGCACGGGCACTGGCGGCGCAGTTCGGCGTGATCGAGCAACTGCTCGCGCCCATCCGGCCAGTTCAGCCGCAATTGCTGTTTGCTCTGGGAATTACCCACCGCCAGCGGGTTCATTGCAGTTGACTCAAGGCGATGCGCACGGCTTTGCGCACTTCCGGGTCGCCGTCGTCTTGCGCGGCCTGCAGGGCGGCAACCGCGCCGCGATCATTCAACTCGCCCAACGCCAGCGCTGCTTCCTTGCGCAAATTGCTGATGCGATGGCCCAACGTTTCGATCAACGCTTCAAGGGCCGGGGCGTACCGCAAGCGGCCGAGGCTGCGGGTGGCGCGCAGGCGTACTTGCCAGTAATCGTCGCTCAAGGCTTCGACCAATGCCGGGCCTGCATCCACGTGGCCCACTTTGCCCAGGGTGGTGGCAGCTTCTTCGCGCACTTGCCAGGCGTGGTCCTGCAAGGCCTGGCGCAGGGCCGGCAGGACTTGAATGTCCGACGCCAGACCGAGGGCGCCAGTGGCGGCGCGGCGCACTTCGGTGTCCGGATCGTCGCTGGCCAATCGGGCCAACGCTGACAGGGCATCCAGTTGCTTGAGCCAGCCGAGTACGCCAACGGCCTCGCGGCGTACGCTGGCGTCTTGATCGTTCAATGCGTTTAACGCAGCGCCGGCAGCATCGGGGAAGCGCAACTCGCGCAAGGCCCTGAACGCCGCGACACGAACGCTGACATCAGCATGCCCGGCCCACGGCAAAATCACCCGACCCGCCGCTTCGCTCTTGAGCAGACTCAAGCTCTGCGCGGCAGCAGATTGCACGGCCGACGACGGATCGGTCAGCGCCTGGCATAACGCTTCAACGACCGGCTCATCCTCCCAGGCTTCCAGCAATCGCGCCGCCTCAGCGCGAACCTCTTCAGTCGGGTCTTCAGCCAGACGATTGACCAGCCACAGCAAGCCTTCCGGCTCCTCCAGATCAGCCAGTTCAATCAGGGCAATGCGGCGTACGCCGGGGTCTGCATCAGTCAAGCGCGGTTGCAGGGCGAGGATGTCGTCGTTTTCGGTTGCATCAAATAATGAGGTCATAGGGCAAATCGCGGCAGTTTGTTTTCTGGGGGAAGTCCGAGGGGGTTCAGGCGTGGCAGCTGCCGACCGTCCTCGTGACGCAAGAGCTCAAGGCAGTGACGCTTCAAGCGGGAAAACTCGTGGCTGGTCACCAATTCGGTGGTACGTGGCCGGGGGAAATCCAGGCGCAGGTCTTCGATGATTCGACCAGGACGCGAACTCATCACCAGCAAGCGATCGGCGAGGAACAGCGCCTCGTCGATGTCATGGGTGACGAACACCACGGTGGTGCGAATCCGTGTCCAGATGTCCAGCAGCAGTTCCTGCATGTTCAGTCGGGTCAAGGCATCGAGGGCGCCGAACGGTTCGTCCATCAGTAACAGGCGTGGGCGGTTGATCAGCACCCGGGCGATTTCGACCCGTTGCTGCATGCCGCCGGAGAGCTGATCCGGCCAGCGTTCGGCAAAGCCTTCCAGCCCCACCAACGCGAGGATTTCATCGGCGGCTTGGTGGCGTTCGGTCTTGCCGATGCCGCGCATTTTCAGGCCGAAGGCGACGTTGTCGCGCACCGTGCGCCAAGGGAACAGCGTGTGATGCTGGAACACCATGCCGCGCTGCGGCGACGGGCCGGAGATCGGCGCACCATCGACATTCAAGGTGCCGATGCGCGGTTGCAGATGCCCGGCCAACGCGCCGAGCAAGGTGGATTTGCCGCAACCGGACGGTCCGAGAATGCACACGAATTGCCCTGGCTCGATCTGGCAATCCAGGCCTTGCACGGCTTCGAACGCCGCACTGCCCTCGCCCAGGCTGATCAACAAATCGCGAATGTCGATGCGGCCTTCGGGGTGTTGAAAAACGCTCATCAGGCTTTTCCTCGTGGTCGATGCCAAGGCGTGAACAGCCCACCCAGGCGTTTGATCAGCAGGCTGCTGCCCATCCCGAGCACGCCGATCAGCAACATGCCGACGACGATGTCGGCGTAGTTCTGGATGGTGTAGGACTCCCAGGTGTAATAGCCGATGCCGAATTGGCCGGAGATCATTTCCGCAGTGACCAGGCAGAACCACGAGGTGCCCATGCCGATGGCCAGACCGGTGATGATGCTCGGCGCGGCGCCAGGCAAGATCACTTCCAGCAAAATCGCGCGGCGCCCTGCCCCGAGGCTGCGGGCCGAGGCGATCAGGCGTGGGTCGACGCCTTCGACGCCGTGGATGGTGTTGAGCAGGATCGGGAACAGTGCGCCGGTGAAGGTGATGAAGACCATCGACAGTTCCGAGGACGGGAACATCAGGATGGCCAGCGGGATCCACGCGACGGCGGGGATCGGTCTTAATACTTCAAGAGGCGGCAGCAACAAGTCCTCGGCCCATTTCGAGCGACCGATGGCCAGGCCCAGGGCGATGCCGATGACCAGCGCCGCGAGGTAACCGGCGAAGACCCGGCTGAGGCTGCTGCTCAGGTGCTGGGCGAGCTTGCCGGAGTCACTGAGGCCCAGCGCAGCGTGGATGACGGCCAGTGGCGTCGGTACGTTGGCGAAGGTCACCAGGCCGAGGTTCCAGTGACCACTCGCAGCGAATTGCCAGAACAGCAGGCAGAGCAGCAGTGAGGCGGCTCGGGGGATCCAGCGTGAATACATGTGTCACCTCTGATCGTTCCCACGCTCGGCGTGGGAATGCATCCCGTGACGCTCTGCGTCACATTCAAGAGCGGAACGCGGAGCGTCCCTGGCGCCATTCCCACGCAGAGCGTGGGAACGATCTGACTCAGCGGGTGGCGACGGCCTGGGTGGTGGCGTCGGTGAAGTCGAGGACTTTGCCGCCCTGGGCCGTGGCGAATTGCTGGGCCTGGCCTTTGAGCAGGAAGGCGCTGAGCCGCCCTTTGGCATCACTGGCAAACCACGCCTGATCCGCCAGCAACTTGATGCCGCTGTCACTCGCCTGGGCATACACCGCGCGGATGTTTTTGCCTTCAGCCTTCAAACCAGCCAACGCGCTGAACGCCGCTTCCGCCGAGGCGTATTGCCGGACTTTCGGCTCACCGCGCACCCAAATCTGCGCCACATGGCTGACATCGGTGATGGCTTTGCCGCTGAGCGCATCCACCGCGCTGAGCGGGGTTTGCGCGTAGTTGGCCAGTTGCGCGGTGTAGTCCAGGTTCGACGCCTTGAACGCGGCGCGAATGTATTGGTCGTCGATGAAGGTATTGAGGTCCAGCCCGCGATCAGCCTTCTTCAACAACTTGAGGGTATCGATGGCCGTGCCGACAGCCTGGCGGTATTCCGGTTTCCAGCTCAGGTCGCGGGTCTGTACGCCCAGCGGACCATGGAACAGGTAATTGACCTCCGCATCCACCCCCGTGACTTTGGCGATCAGCTCACTGTATTTCTCGGGTTCTGCGGCCAGCAGCTGATTGGCTTCAATGCTCGCCCGCAGGTAGGCGACGACGATTTCCGGGTACTTCTTCGCGTAAGCCTGATCCACCAACGCCCCGTGGAACGTCGGTGCATTGGCCTGGGCGCCGTCGTAAATCTTGCGAGCAAAACCCCGGCTCGGGAACAGTTCGGCAAACGGCACGAAATCAGCGTGAGCGTCGATCTTCCCGGCCTGCAACGCCGAGCCGGCAACCTCCGGCGGCTGGGCGATGATGTTCACATCCTTCAGCGGGTCCCACCCCTGAGCCGCCACCGCACGCAGCAACATGCCATGGGCGGTGGAGGCGAACGGCACGGAAATGGTCTTGCCCTTGAGCTCCGCCAGCGACTGCACGCCGGACGCGCTCGGCACCACGATGCCATTGCCGCTGCCCTTGATACTGCCCGACAGCACGCTGATAAACAGGCTGTGCTTGCCGGCGGTTTCAAACGCCACACCGTTGAACGCGCCGGGGAAATCGGCCATGGCGCCGAAGTCGAGTTTGCCGGCGACCATCTCGTTGGTCAGCGGCGCGCCGCTGGTGAAGTTCTTCCACTCCACGTCGTATTTGGCGTCTTTGTACTGGCCGTCATGGGGCAGGTATTTGTCGAGCAAACCAAGCTCACGGATCAACAAACCGCCAGCGGCGCAGTTGATGGTGGTGTCCTGGGTGCCGATGGCAATGCGGATGGTTTCAGCCGACGCGGACACGGTGAATGAGGCCAGTACCAGACCGGCTAATGCTGCACGCAATAACATGTGAATCCCCTCGAATCATTTATTGGATGTTCGTCTCCGCCACGATCAGGGCGCGGTGGGAAACGAGGGGGTGTGTGAATCAGGCGTCCGGTGTTGCCGGATGGCTTTAATGCAAGACGAGCTCAACGCAACAGATAAGGAATCTCGACCTTAACCGCCCCGGTCGGGCAGTCTTTTTCACAGGGCATGCAGTACCAGCATTCGTCGAACGCCATGTAGGCCTTTTGCGTGGCCGGGTTGATAGCCAGCAGGTCCATCGGGCAGACGTCGACGCACACGGTGCAGCCTTTGTGGGCGATGCAAAGGTCCTCGTCGACCGTCACCGGCGCGTTGGAGCGGAAGAAGATTTCCTGGGGTTGATAGGCCATGGTTCGGACTCTCTTTGATTGATCGTCAGGCCGCAAACGCGCCGACCCGCAGCCGGTCGTAGGCCTGCATTTCTTCGGCATCGAGCGGGATGATGTAAGGCTCGACGGCTTTCTTGAAACTGCTCATCTGGCCGTCGTCGCCCTTCTTCAGGTGGCAATGGCAGAACCAGTCGCTGTCGTTGCGTTGCGGGTGGTCAACCCGGTAGTGGTAAAGCCCCCAGCGGCTTTCAGCGCGGAACAACGAGGCGCGGGCGGCCATTTCGGCGCAGTCACGGATCATGCTGACTTCCATCGCGCGCATCAGTTCGTGGGGGTTGTGGGCCTTGATCTGATCGAGGTCGCGCTGGATATCGCTGAAGCGTTGCAGGCCGATTTGCATCTTCTTGGTCACTTTCGGCGGTTGCAGGTAGTCGTTCACGAAGCGTCGCAGCTTGTATTCGACTTGCGCGGGCGGCAGGCCGTGTTCGCGATCCAGCGGCGCGTAGACCCGTGCTTTTTCGATTTCGATCTGCTGGGCATCGACGGCGGAAAACTCGCGCCCGGCGACAAACTCCGCCGCGTTGGTGCCGGCAAACCAGCCATAGGTGAACGCGCCAAGCATGTAGTTATGCGGCACCGCCGCCATGTCCCCCGCCGAGTACAAACCCTTGACCGAGGTTTCAGCCTTTTCGTTGACCCACACGCCGGACGCCGAATGCCCGCTGCAAAAACCGATCTCGGAGATGTGCATTTCAACCATCTGCGTGCGGTAGTCCGTGCCACGATTGGCGTGAAACTGGCCGCGACTCGGGCGTTCGTTGCTGTGCAGGATTTCTTCGATGTTCTGGATGGTTTCCTCGGCCAGGTGATCGAGTTTGAGGAACACCGGACCGTTGCCGCTTTCGAGTTCCTGATGGAACTCCCACATCATCTGGCCGCTCCAGTAATCGCACTCGATAAAGCGTTCGCCCTTGTTGTTGGCGGTGTAGCCGCCCAAGGGACCGGTGACGTAGGCGCAGGCCGGGCCGTTGTAATCCTTGATCAGCGGGTTGATCTGGAAGCATTCGAGGTTCGCCAGTTCCGCCCCGGCGTGATAGGCCATGGCGTAACCGTCGCCCGCATTGGTGGGGTTTTCGTAGGTGCCCATCAGGTAGCCCGAAGACGGCAAACCCAGGCGCCCGGCCGCGCCGCAGCACAGGATCACCGCTTTCGCCTTGATCACATGGAAGTCGGCGGTGCGGCAATCGAAGCCCATCACGCCGTTGACCGCGCCCTCTTCGTCCGTGAGCAAACGGGTGCAGACCAGTCGATTGGTGATGCTCACTCGCGCCCGTTTCAACTGGCGATACAGCACTTTCTTGATGTCATGCCCCTCCGGCATCGGCAGCACATAAGCGCCCATGTGGTGGACCTTTTTCACCGCGTAGTCGCCGGTTTCGTCCTTCTCGAACTTCACGCCCCAACGGTCCAGTTGCTCGATGGTTTCGAAACTGTGCGTGGCATAGGCGTACACCGCCGCCTGATTGACGATGCCGTCGTTGGCGATGGTGATTTCCTTGGTGTACTGCTCCGGCGTCGAGTGGCCGGGGATGATCGCGTTGTTCAGGCCGTCCATGCCCATGCTGATCGCGCCACTGCGCTTGACGTTGGCCTTGTCGATCAACAACACGCGCAAATCGCGGTTGCGTTCCTTGGCCTTGATCGCCGCCATCGGGCCCGCGGTGCCGCCGCCGATGACGACGATGTCGTATTCCTGCTCCAAAGTGCTTCGGCTCATGCCTGATCCCCTTTTTGCCGGTCGATCCGCAAGCGGTACTGGAAAGCATCGCCGCGGTAGTAAAGGTGTTCGAAGTCCACGGGAACGCCAGCGGCATCGTGGGTCAGGCGTTCGATGCGCATGATCGGCGAGCCGGGTTCGACGTTCAGGGCCTGGGTCAGGTCGCTGTCGGCCAGCACCGCATCGATGGCCAGGTCGGCGTGGCCGAGGGCGAGGCCGCAGTCGTTTTCGAGGATGAGGAAAATGTCGCGGGTCACCAGGTCAGCCTTCTCCAGCCGCTCGCCGATGGCTTTGGGCAGGTAGGTGATTTCCAGGGAGATTGGCTCGCGGTTGATCAGTCGAACCCGTTTGATCTGCGCCACGGTTTCGCCTTCGGCCACCTGCAAACGCTCGGCGACCAGTTTGTCGGCGGCGATGAATTTGAAGCTGCGCAGGCGGTTGATCACCTCATAGCCGCGACCGGTCATCGACTCGGCCAGGCCTTGCAGGGTGCTGACGTTTTGGAAGGTCTTGGGCTTAGCGACGAAGGTGCCCTTGCCGTGGATCTTGAAGATCAGCCCTTCTTTCTGCAGATCGCCGAGGGCCTGGCGCACGGTGATGCGGCTGACTTTGAACAACGCACCGAGTTCGCTTTCGGACGGCATCTGGCTGTCTTGCGGGTATTCACCGTCGAGGATGCGGCTACGCAGTACGTCGCGCAGTTGGGTGTGCAGGGGAACGCTGCTGAGGGATAGAACGTTATCGGTCATCGGAGATCACTTGTTATAACGAGTTATGACGTGATCTTAGAGAACCGATGCGAGGGTTGAGAAATACTGTTTGAGCATAAGGATAGATTCGCGGCACGAACGCGAACCGACGTAGCAGCTGTCGAGCACCGCGAGGCAGCGTTCGGCCACCGCGGTGTTTCAGACAGACCGCGGCGCTGGGTTTGCGACGGCTTCGCCGCCGAACGCTGCCGAAAGCCGCCGAAAGCCGCCGAACGCTGCCTCGCGGTGCTCGACAGCTGCTACAGCGCTACAGCGCTACAAGACCGTGTTAGCGCTTGAGGATCTGGTCCATCACCCAATCGGTCTTCAGCGCCTCTTCGGCCACCGCCGGGTACCGTGCCTCACCACGGATATGCGCATTCATGCCCAATACGTGATGCCACTGGATGTGTTCGGGATGGTCGATGTGCAGGCTGAGGGTTTCGTCGGCTTCAAGCACCACAGGATGCTCATCAAACACCGCAAAACTGATCCGGCCCTGGCTGCCGATCACCTCCACCCGATCCTCACGCCGGTCCGCGACAAAATTCCAGCAACCCATGCCCAAGGCTCCGGAGGCAAAGCGCCAACTGGCGCTGACCGCGTCTTCCGCCGCATACAACCCGGCCTGTTGCGCGGTAAACCCGGCGACGTCGACGATGTCACCCAGCAGGTACTGGAACAGGTCGAAACCATGGCTGGCCAGGTCGGCAAAGTAGCCGCCGCCGGCAATCACCGGGTCGGTGCGCCAGTTGTCCGTGCCGCCCAGATCCGCCGGTGTCGGTGCCTTGGTCAGGGTCCAGGTCAGGTGCCGGACCTCGCCGATCCGCCCCTCCTCCAGCCATTGCCGCACTTGCTGGAAGCGCGGCAACGAACGTCGGTAGTAAGAAACGAACAGGTGCAAACCGGCATCGGCAAAGACCTTTTGCATCTCACGGCTTTGCCCGGCATTCAGCGACATCGGTTTTTCGACGCAGCAATGTTTGCCGGCGGCTGCCACCATCAAGGCATAAGCGCGGTGACTGTCGGGTGGCGTGGCGATGTACACCGCGTCCACTTCCGGATCGTTGATCAGCGATTGGGCGTCGGTGTAGACCCGAGCGATGCCGTGGCGCGCGGCGTAGTCGGTCACCGCCTCCTGCCGTCGCCCCATCACCGCCACCAGCGCCGAACCGGGTGCCTTGTAGAAGGCCGGCCCGCTCTTGCGTTCGGTGACATCCCCACAACCAATCATGCCCCAGCGCACCACGTTCATACTCACTCCTTGATGGGTTTAGCCCATGCGCAAAGCGCGCAAGTCCAGGTGACCGTCCTTCAGTGGCGGACACCAGTAATAGCCGCCGGTGATCGGGCGGCTGATGCGATACAGACCGTCGGTGATGCCGTCTTCCAGACCGCTCATGCGCCGCAGTTGGGCTTCGAACGCGTCGAGGGAGAAGCCGAACGCGAGGAACATCAGACCGGCGCGATCGCCTTCGATCCACGGCATCGAGCGGCGCACCACGAAGGCTTCGGGGGCGAAGCTTTCCTGGGCGGTGCGTTTGACGTGGGCGGAGATCGGCGCGTCGTCGAGTTCTTCGTTGTCGCTCAGGCGACGGCCCATGATGTTGTCCGTCTCGTGGGACGGCATGGCGCGGAAGCCTTTCAGGTCGTGCTGCCACTGTTGGATCGCGGCGAAGCTGCCGCCGACTGTGCCATCGGCGCCGTTGCTCACCAGCGCGGCGGCCACGGCGGCTTCGTCGTGGGGGTTTTCAGTGCCGTCTTCGTAGCCGGTCAGGTCGTGGCCGGTGAGGTGGCGGAAGGTTTCGTTCATCTGCACCAGGCGAAACGCCGGGGCCAGCGCAGCTTCGATGGCGGTGCTGCGATTGAGCAATTCACCGCGGTCGACGCCGTGCAGCCAGCACCACAGCGCATGTTGGGTCGATGGGTTATCGACGCCGACGCCGGTCATGGCCGGGAATGCGCGCAGGCCTTCGATCTGACCGTGCAGGGCTTTGACCAGGGATTCACCGAAACCGACCACCGCCGACTGGCCGTCCACCAGTTGCATCAATTTGTCGAGCGCGGCCGGCAGCGCGGCGGCGGACTCGAGGGCGAAGAACATATGACGGGCTTGAGGCGGAACAGGGGTGGCGAGAATGCCCGGCTGGTAGTAACTCATATGAACTCCTTGGGAAAGAAGCACGGAGTTTAACCGTTGCGGGGGTATGAAGGGCAAGGAAACTGCCACGGCTGGACACTGCCCGCTCCCACAGGGATTGGCGGCGCTCGCTCTATGAACTGATCCGAAACGCCGTCGGGCTCATCCCGGTCCAGCGCTTGAACGCCCGGCGAAAACTGCGCACGTCGCTGTAGCCGACTTCTTCGGTGATTCGCTCAATGGACATTTCAGGATTGGCCAACAGACTCAAGGTCCTGGCCTGGCGCACCTGCTCCAGCAACGTCTCAAACGTCAGCGCATGTTCAGTCAAGCGCCGACGCAACGTGCGGCTGCTCATGTTCAAGTCAGCGGCGATCTTTTCGATATGGCTGCCCCGAGTCAGATCCCGGGCAATCGCCCGCTCCACCGCTTGAATCAGATCAATCTTCTGATGCACCTGCGCCGCTTCCAGCTCCAGCAACTTGAGCGCCTGACGCAACGCCAGCGAATGATGATTGGGCAGCCGCACATCCAGCCAATGCGCAGCAATCACCATACGGTTTTGCAGGCAACCGAATCGCACATCCGGCCCCAGTAAGCGCTGATACTCCGCAAGGTAATCCGGCGCCGCGTGGACAAACTCCACCGCCATCGGCTTGAAATCGGCCCCCACCAACGCCCGTCCATACACCAGCAAACTGGCGAAAAACTCCTCCACCGCAAACAACTGCACGTCGGCAAACGGCAGGCGACATTCGATGTCGACAAACACCCGGTCTCCCGCCTCTTCCACGCTCGACACCACGATGCCGCCAGAGGTGTGCTGGTGCCGAATACCGAGTTCAAACGCATCGCGCAAGGTCTTGCACAGCGACAGCACATGCCCGAGCAAACCCAGGGTGCCGAGCACGTTCTGCGCGCCAACCCACAAACCCAGCCCGCGATCGGGCAGCACTTTGAGCGCGCGCTGGATCATCGCCACGGCTTGTCGATAGGAAATGCGCTGCGCCGGGTCCTGGAGGTCTTCCAGGGTAAAGCCCAAACCTCGACAAAGACTTTCGGGATTAACCCCATTGAGCTCGGCGACTTCGGCCAGGGTTTGCAGCAGGAATGGCGAGACGAGCGCCAGTTCGTAAGTAGGATCGACGACTTTCATTTGCATGGGGCAAGACATCCCGGATCAGGCTTCAATTCTTATTTTTGTTACCGGTTATGTCGAAAGAACTTAGCACAGGGTTTTGCGGCTGTCCGCAGAAGTCCCCCTATGTGGCCGCCAATACCCTGCCCGGCCAGGCCTGAAGCGCTTATTTCTATGCAACGGCCCGCGCGGCCGGCGGTGCGTCCCTAACAATAATAATGAGTACACCCATGAACCCGACCCGCACGACATTCTGCTTGCGCCTGACCGTCAGCCTGGCCGGCGTGTTTGCCCTTCATTTGCCGGCCCTGGCCACCGAGGCTGGCGTCGACAATATCGGCACCGGCACCGATGGCTTCTTCATGCTGCCGCTGGAGGTCGACAGCCTTCCGGACAACATGGTGGCCTTCAACGTCTACTACAACCATTACAAGTCCCGGAAGCTGAACATCAGCTCCCTCGGCGGCAAAGTATCGAATGTCGAAATCGAATCCACCGCCGTGATCCCGCGCCTGGATTATCTGAGCCCGTTGCACATTTTTGGCGGACGGTTGGCCGGTTACATCGCCCAGCCCTGGCTCAAGCAGGAAGTCTCGGTGTTCGGCTTGCAGGACACCCGTGAAGGCATGGGCGACACCACCATCGCACCGATCATTCTTTGGGACATGGGCAAAAACCTGACCCTCGGCGCCGCCGTGGAAATCACCGTGCCGACCGGCGAATACAGCACCGATCGCCTGGCCAACACCAGCAACAACTTCTACACCTACAAACCGCTGTTCTCCTTCACCTGGCTGCCAACGGAGCGAACCGAGGTGTCGATGAAGACCACCTACAGCTTCAACGAGAAGAACAAGGACACCGACTACAAGTCAGGGCAGATTTTCCACTTCGATTATTCCGCCAGCTACAAAATCACCGACAACCTGATGCTCGGCCTCAACGGCTACTACCTGAAGCAAACCACCGACGACAAACAGTTCGGCCGCACCGTGCAGTTCAACGGCGAGGACGTGAACGACGGTGTGCGCGGCCAGGTGTTCGCCATCGGCCCGGCACTGCACCTGACCTTCCTCAAATACGCCAGCGCCGAGATCCGTTGGGCCAAGGAGTTTGACGTGGAAAACCGGCCGGAAGGCGAGATGTTGTGGGCGAAGATCAGCATTCCGTATGCGTTTTGACGGATAACACCCCAATCAAACGGTGGGAGCGGGCTTGCTCGCGAAAGCGGTAAATCAGCCAACATCAATATTGAATGTGCAGGCCCCTTCGTGAGCAAGCCCGCTCCCACAAGGGATCTGCAGTGTGTGCAAAAAAAGTGATGGCTTTGGGGGTGGCGGACCATTCGTCCAAAACCACCCCACACCTGTAACTTCTGACAGTAGCCGAACCATCACCGCCCGGTATCTCATTAGCCATGCCCACACCGAACACACAGGTGCACCATGGCGATTGAACAACCGAACGCCGAGATCCTGGTCAACTATCCCCCCATGATCCCGGGCGCCACCCGTAACGTGATCCCCTACACGCCCGTGCCACCGGAGGAGGTGGTGGAGGGTGCGCCCCTGGCCCTTTTCAAACCGGTGCTCAATCAGCAAGGGGTGCTGGCCAACGCGGTGAAAGTCCTGGTCGACCCGCCCCCGCGCGACACCCCCAGCGACGACTCCATTTCCATCGAACTGCGGCTCAATGGTGTGTCCTTGGAAAACCGCCCCATTCCGGTCGCCGATCGGGACCAACGCACGGAATTCACCCTGTTCGAGTCCTCATTACTGGATGACCGCAACAATCGGCTGGAATACAAGATCCATCGCCCCAGCGGCAACGTGGCCGACTCGCGACCTCTCTGGGTGCTTTACAGCGAACAATTACCCGGCGGCAACACCGTGCCCGGCGATGACGAGCATCCTTACCTCGACATCAGCCTGCCGCCTGAACTGGGCGACCCGCCGGTGATTGGCAAGGACGACGTGGATAAAGGCGTGGCGCTGACCGTGTTCTACCCGTTCATGAAGGCCTACGACGACATCAGCGTGGAACTGCGGCGCGAGCGTTTCACTTTTACCGTTCAACCCGCACAGGTTGGCCAACCGGTGGTCATCCCCCTCACCCGCGCGATGTTCGAGCAGGCCGGGAACAGCGCGGACTTTGCGATTTCCTACACCGTGGTCGATCAGTTGAACAACCCGACGCAGAGACGTCGCTGGTCGATAACCCTCAAGGCTGATGTCGATGTCAATCGGGTGGTCCTGGACGCGCCGATCCTGCGCGAAGACCTGACCGACACAGGTGACGATGCCTCGATTGTTGATCGCGACAAACTCAACGGCGCCCCCTTGAACGTGGTGGTGGTGCCCAAAAAGCCACAATTCGAGGTTGGCGATCTTGTTGCGGGGCGCTACACCGGGACACCGTCCGGCATGGATGTCGAGTTTACCGGGCCCATCGAAACAGACGGTTTTGGCGGCTTCAAACTCTGCATCATGAGAATCCCGAATGACCAAGTGGTGCTGGACGATCAGGCGCGAGCGGCGTTTACGTTGCGCAGAAACGGCATCGACGTGGGCACTTCAAAAACAGCCACCGCCAGGGTGATTGGCAAAGGCGCCATCACCTTGAACCCGCCAACACTGGTGGCGCCGGCGACCAGCCCGATTGATGCACTGGCCTACACGAATGGCGTAACGGCGCGCGTGACGTTTGCAGCTAACCCCGGTGACAGGGCCTTACTCAAAGAAATCAATCCCGCACCAGGCGCCATGCCCTTTGCGGAACAGGACTTCATCGCAGGACGGTCCGACTTCATCCTCAGCCCGGCATTTTTGGTGGCGCGACAGGGCAAGGATATTGAGCTGACCTGGACGTTGATTCGTGGAGGAATGCCGGTCGGGGAGTCGTTGCCGTTGGGGTTGCGGGTGAACCCGATGGCCGATGGCGATACTCGGCTGCCAACGCCGACGATTACCGCCGTGACCGATGGCGTTACGCTGGATTTGACCCGTTTCAGCGGCAACACCAACGTTCTGGTTGACGCTTGGCGGGGGATCGCTATTAACCAACCGATCTGGATGCAGGGCGATGGCACAACTGTCAGTGGCGACCCGGTGACGTTGCCGATCCATCGGGGGGTCCCCATCACCTCCACTGGCAGCCAGGGTGGCGTCGTGACCCGGGCCTTTCTGGACCAACTAGCCGATGGTTCGACAATCAAAGTGATTGTGGCGGTCAATGTTGATGGCTTCCCGAATGAAGCAACGTCGGTGAAGTTTCCGGCCCGGACTTATACGGTCAAGGCCGTTGCGCTGGCCACCCCCGCCATCACCTCGGTCAAAGGCTCGCCCAGCGGGGTCGAGATCCCCCACGGCAAGGAGACCACCGAAACCAGCCTGACGCTGACCGGCACGGCCAGCGCGGGTCAGACGGTGCAGCTCTACAATGGCGGCAGTCCCATTGGCGGCGTCATCACGGTTGGCGCCGATAGAAACTGGACGATCACGCTCACAGGTTTGAGCGTGGCGACCTACAGCATTGTGGCGCGAGGACTGTACGGTACGCAGCCCCAGTCTCCAGCAAGGTCAGTGATCGTCACCGCCATCGTCACCCCGGCCATCACCTCGATCAAAGGCTCGCCCAGCGGGGTCGAGATTCCCCACGGCAAGGAGACCACCGAAACCAGCCTCACGCTGACCGGCACGGCCAGCGCGGGTCAGACGGTGCAGCTCTACAATGGCGGCAGTCCCATCGGCGGCATCATCACGGTCGGCGCCGATAGAAGCTGGACGATCACGCTCACCGGTTTGAGCGTGGCTACCTACAGCATTGTGGCGCGAGGACTGTACGGTACGCAGCCCCAGTCTCCAGCAAGGTCAGTGATCGTCACCGCCATCGTCACCCCGACCATCACCTCGGTCAAAGGCTCGCCCAGCGGGGTCGAGATTCCCCACGGCAAGGAGACCACCGAAACCAGCCTCACGCTGACCGGCACGGCCAGCGCGGGTCAGACGGTGCAGCTCTACAATGGCGGCAGTCCCATTGGCGGCGTCATCACGGTTGGCGCGGATAGAAACTGGACGATCACGCTCACAGGTTTGAGCGTGGCTACCTACAGCATTGTGGCGCGAGGACTGTACGGCACGCAGCCCCAGTCGCCGGCACGGTCAGTGATCGTCACCGCCATCGTCACCCCGACCATCACCTCGGTCAAAGGCTCGCCCAGCGGGGTCGAGATTCCCCACGGCAAGGAGACCACCGAAACCAGCCTGACGCTGACCGGCACGGCCAGCGCGGGTCAGAAGGTGCAGCTCTACAATGGCGGCAGTCCCATTGGCGGCGTCATCACGGTTGGCGCGGATAGAAACTGGACGATCACGCTCACAGGTTTGAGCGTGGCTACCTACAGCATTGTGGCGCGAGGACTGTACGGCACGCAGCCCCAGTCGCCAGCAAGGTCAGTGATCGTCACCGCCATCGTCACCCCGGCCATCACCTCGATCAAAGGCTCGCCCAGCGGGGTCGAAATTCCCCACGGCAAGGAGACCACCGAAACCAGCCTCACGCTGACCGGCACGGCCAGCGCGGGTCAGACGGTGCAGCTCTACAATGGCAGCAGTCCCATTGGCGGCATTATCACGGTCGGCGCCGATAGGAGCTGGATCATCATACTCACCAACTTGGTCGTGGCCACTTACAGTTTTGTGGCCAGAGGGTTGTACGGTACGCAGCCCCAGTCGCCGGCGCGGACGCTGACCGTCATACGCCCAGTTTTAAGTGAAAACTTTGATAGCGTGCCTTCACAGTCAATTTCAACGGTAAAAATTGAGTTGCCCTCCATGACACTCTTTGCTGTCAGTGCTGACAGATGGGGGTATTTAGGGGAACCTATTTTTGGTCCTACACCTGGAAAACTTGAGAACAACTGCGTGATTCTTAGATATCACTCGATCGTGATTCGACTGGAGTTAAAATCAACTTATGTGGAAGTTGGATTTTGGTATCGCGCCCTTGAGTCCGCAAACCGCCCTTCAATATCGTTTTACGATGATAAGGGTATTTTTATAACGTCAGAGTCGTTTCCTGTTAGCAATCCAGCAGGCTACTACAAATACTCTTCCGCCAAAGGCTTTAAATACATAGAACTAAAAACCGGAAACAGTGATTTTATAATGGTCGATAACTTCTCTTTCAAAATCTAATCAGTTGAAAAAAAGGGACGCGTTTATCTAACATGCCGTACGTAGCCCCCGGTAGGAGCTGCCGAAGGCTGCGCCTACGAGGTCGGGGTCAGGTCCGGAAGATGCCTACAGGCAAAGCAGCTGTTTCGGGCGTTGCGTTGGTTGACTGCCCTGCCCTCACTCCCTATCCTCACGCCCGTCACGACTCATTCGTGATCGGGTTTGACGGCCTGGTAATTCCAAGCGCGCATAGTTCTCCAACTTGCTCGTGCACTCGTGCCCGACGCAAATTTCAATGGTGACTGTGTGCGGGGCACTTTCGAGTGCGCCGGGTACTTGGACCGGTCCGTCAACCTGCACACAGTTGCCACCCTATTCGTTTGACGGCGATGAAGTGGCAGCTCTCTGACTACCAAGGAGCTACACCATGACCAACGCAACCACAAAAACCACCCCCTTCTCCCCCTGCGACCACGTCGACCACCACCTCTTCGCCGTACAACCCGACATTCCCCTGCTCGACGCCCTGGAACACGCCTCGGTCTTTCTCAGCTGCGCGGAAGCCCTCGCCCAGCAAGCCCCCAACGCCACCGTTGCGGAACACACGGTGACCTTACGCTGGGCCAGCAAGCACATGCTCGGCACTGCCCGTTCACTCGTTCAAGCCTCGATTGACGGCATGCACGCCGCGCAAGCAGGAGGTGAGGCATGAATGCGCATATGCCGATGACCAGCAATGAAGGCGACATTCCGGTGTTGATGGTCGCCACCCAGTCGCCATTGGAGGTGTTGCACGGCTGCGCGGCCAGTCGTTTCCTGACGGTGACGCAGATGATGGAAAGCCTGGCCAGCCTGGATATCACCCAGGCCAAGGGCGCCGATGTGCAGCAACTGGCGCAGGCGGCGGCGATGTTGTTGCGTGATGGCTGTGATGTGATGGATGTGTTGGGGCGGCAGATTCGCGCGCGGGTTTAAGCGCCGAATTTGATGTTGGCTGAAAGGATGCCTTCGCGGGCAAGCCTTGCTCCTACAGGGGATCGGTGGTGCACATGGATTTTATGTACGACAACAAACCCTTGTAGGAGCGAGGCTCGCCCGCGAAGACGGCCTCACATGCAGCGATGACGTTGACCGTTACTACAGCGCCGGCACCTCGTCCGCCACCGCCTCGGCGGTTTGCGCCTGGGCTTGCAGGTTCGCGGCGTTCTGGCTGTATTCACGCAGGTAAACGATGAATTCCTGAAGCAGGCGATCCCACAATTCGAGGTTGCCCTTGAGGTGATCGGCGCTGACACCGGCGGTCACCACCACGTCCATTTCCATCACCAGGAACTCGCCCTGCACCGACAACCGGGCAAAGCGGCGCGAGGCGTTCCACAGTTCCGCGAGGCCGGCTGGCAACTCGCCCTGCACGCGCAAGGCGCAACTGAAAGTGAAGTCCACGTAGCTGCCCTGCTCCGTCGCCGGGTTGCCGAAGCGCACGGCGTAGCCGATGCCCTGGCTGGCACTGAGCAGTTGCACGATGCCGTTCTGTTCGGTCTGGTTGACCCGGTAACCGGCGGCTTGCAGCACGTCTGTCAGGGATTGCGGCGATACGAGGCTAATCAATTGCGTCATGGGTTCATCCTTGGTTGAGCGAGCGAGCGTCGCCTGGGCGCTTTCTTGGCTGAACAGTGCCGCGCGGGTGGGGCACGTTCAGCCCATTGCGCTTGGAGCTTAGACCGTTCTGCTTCTTTAGCACGGGCCCATCGCCCGCATCAGTCGCTGGGGGTCTGGCGGAAACTCACTGCCAGCCGATTCCAGCTATTGATCGTGGTCACGGCGAGGGTCAAATCCACCAGTTCACCTTCACTGAACTGCTCTCGCGCCAACGCATAGACATCGTCCGGCACGTGACTTTCAGCGAGCAGCGTCACCGCTTCCGTCCAGGCGAAAGCCGCGCGCTCCCGAAGGTTGAAGAAGTTGCTGTCGCGCCAGACCACGATTGAATACAGGCGTCGATCCGTCTCACCCAAACGCCGGGCGTCCACCGAGTGCATGTCGGTGCAGAACGCGCAGCCATTGAGTTGCGAGGCGCGGATTTTGATCAGGTGCAGCAAGGTCGGCTCGATGCTCAGGTTGCCGGTCAGCGCCTCCATGGCAATCATCGCTTTCATCGCTTTGGGCGACGCGCTGTAGTAGTCCAGGCGGGGATTCATGGCGGGACCTCGAAGCGCAGAAAATGGGTGCTTCCACGTTAGGCGCTGCTGCAGCCGCGTGACAGATCCAATTCCACGAAAAACCCATGGACCACCGGGCAGCAGACCAATCCGGCGCTTTTCGCCTGCGCAACTTCTACCCGGCGGCGCAATAAGGGTAATCTGGCGCGACCCACAGTCGCCCAACCGCCCCAGGAGCCCCGCCGGTATGGAACTTCACGTTGTCATCAACGGCCGCAAGGACCTGGCAGGCCAGTTGTACCAACAACTGCGCAGCGCCATCGAAACCGGGCGCCTGGCCGCCGGCACACAGCTGCCGCCCAGTCGCTTGCTGGCCGAACAGCTGGGGATTTCGCGCAAGACCATTTCCGACACTTACTCGCAACTGACCTATGAAAACTTCCTCACCGGCGTGACCGGCAAAGGCACCTACGTCAACGCGCGGCCGGCGAAAATCCAGCGCAAGCAAAGCCACTCGGAGCTGGCCAGCAGCGAGGTCATCGAGGCCTGGCGCAACTTGCCGGTGTTCCTGCGCCACCCGACCCTGGAAGGTTCGCTGCGCTACGACTTTATCGGCGGCGCCACCAGCAAGGGCCAGTTTCCCCAGGACGACTGGCGACGCTGCACCTCCCACGCGTTGCGGCAGATGGCCGGATCGAAAGGCTTTTACAGCCTGCCCGAAGGTCTGCCGGCGCTGCGTAACGCGATTGCCCGGCACATCGCGTTTTCCCGCGGGGTCAATTGCCAGGACGAAGACGTGGTGGTGTGCAACGGCGCCCAACAAGCCCTGGACCTGATTGGCCGGGTGCTGATCCGGCCCGGCAGCCTGGTGGCGATGGAAGACCCGGGCTATCCGCCTGCGCGGTTGTTGTTCGGCAGTCACGGCGCCACGGTGGTCGGGGTGCCGGTGGATGCTGAAGGCATTCAAGTGGAGCTGATCCCGGATGGCACACGGCTGATCTACGTGACGCCGTCGCACCAGTTCCCGCTCGGTATGCCCATGAGCCAGGCACGGCGTGAAGCCTTGCTGGCAAGGGCCCACGAACTGGGTGCGATCATTATCGAGGACGATTACGACAGCGAATTCCGCTACGAAGGCCGGCCCACCGATTCGCTGCAAAGCATGGACGAGCGCGGCATCGTCGCCTATGTCGGCACCTTCTCCAAAACCCTGCTGCCGGAGTTGCGACTGGGCTACACGATCCTGCCGCCAGCGATCCTCGAAGCGGTGATCCGCGCCAAGCAACTGACCGACCTGCACACCTCGACCCTGCCGCAATGGGCGCTGGCCAAGTTCATCGCCGAGGGCTGCCTGCTCAAGCACATCCGCCGTTGCCACACCATTTACGCCGGGCGCCGCGAGCGGATCCTGGCGCGCATGGCGGGCGATCTTTCGCCGTGGTTCGAGGCCGTGCCGACCGTCGCCGGGTTCCACATGGCGGTGCTGTGCAAGGTGCCGATTGACCTGGCGCTGATCATCGAGTTGGCCCGCAAGGTCGAAATCGGTCTCTATTCCATCGAAGGTTTTTTCTATCAGCGAGCACCGCGCGCCGGGCTACTCATGGGGTTTGGCGCCATCGAAACCCTGGACATCGACACCGCGCTGGACCGTCTGCGGGACATTTTGCAGCAGGTGGCCTGAGGATTGGTCTGTGGGTTTATCCGGCGATTGGCTATTGGCGGTCCCACGGTGCAGGACTATTGTGCAGGGGCGTTATCCCTCAATGAGCAGGATTCGTCCGGCCTGATTCAGGAGTGTGAGCAATGTCCAACGAAGTGATCAATACCGTACAGGTGCAGGCGGCTGCGGGCCGCTCGGAAGAACTGGGCAAGCAACTGCAAAAGATTGTCGACACCCTGCGCGAACTTCCAGGTTGCGATTCCTATATGGTCGACCGCTGCCCCGAGGACGACAACCGCTGGACCGTCAGCGCCCGCTGGCAATCGGAAGCGGCCATGCAATCGCATTTCAACTGCCCCGAAGTGCAAGGCTTTATCGGCTTGATTGATAGCCGATTGGCGAATGCCGTGGATTTCAATAGTTTTCCTATCGTCTAAAAACAACACCTCCGCCCGATGATCGTTCCCACGCTCTGCGTGGGAATGCATCATCGGACGCTCTGCGTTCGGCTTTTGATGGGACGCGGAGCGTCCCGGGCTGCATTCCCACGCTCCGCGTGGGAACGATCATGAGACCTGGATTGGTCCCCTCACCTTCTCGAAAATTGGCCGTTTTGTTACCTCGCCTTGCGGCTTACTGTGATCCCTGACGACTAACCACCCCCCAGGTGATCAACCATGAAAGCTCTGCATGTACTGGCCGCCCTGGCCCTGACCGTTTCGGCCACGGCCTTCGCCCACGACCCTTCGGAAAAGGTCACGGTGCTGCAGGATGAACTGCTGCAAAACGTGCCCGGCAAAAAAGCCATGATGATCGAGGTCGACTACAAACCCGGACAATCGTCCATCGCCCATAAACATGAAGGCACGGCCATGGCGTACGTGCTGCAAGGCCAGGTCATCTCTCAGGTCAAGGGCCAGAAAGCGATCACCTACAAGACCGGCCAGTTCTGGTATGAGCCGGCCGGCTCCGAACATCTGGTCTCGAAAAACGCCAGTGCCACCAAACCGGCCAAGCTGCTGGTGTTCATGGTGTTGTCGCCGGACGAGAAAGTGTTGATCCCCCTGGAAAACTGATCGCTGTTGCATCAGCCATAAATAAACAGGCTCGAATGGATGATTCGGGCCTTTTTATTACCGGGCGCAATTAGATCAAGACGCTTACAGCAAACAAAACTATGGATCAGGTCGATAAGTGTATTTATGGACGGTTTCATTCAGTGAAGACGGGTTTAGTCTGAGTCCATCGCCGGCATTACCGGTCACTCAACTTCCGTTGTTTCACTGGAGAAACACCATGAAACTTACACTTATCGGCACATTGACTATCGCCGCACTACTAACCGGCTGCTCGGTGCCCACCGCGCCCAAAGCCGTTTCATCGCTGGACACTTTATTGAACGCCCCGGTCGGCCGATCCAGCGCCACCCGTGTGGCCAATGGCGGCAATGTGTCTTTGGGCATCGTCTACAGCCCAAGCACCCAGGCCAACCGCGATTATTTGCGTCACTATCAGGCCAACGCCGGCACCGGTTTCGGCCAGAGCTTGCTGGTGCAACCGATCCACGATGCCTACGTAGCCACGTCCAACCCGGACTTTGCCGTGGATGGGGTCAAGGCGTCGTTGCAGCGCCAGTTCGGCTCGGTGACGGTCTATCCGGACATGCAAAGCCTGCGCGCCGCCAGACCGGATGTGGTGGCCATCGTCGACACCCACAGCCAACTGATGACTTCACGCAGTTCGGATATCAAGGCTGACGTCACTGCCGATTTTTATGATGCGAAGTTCAATTACATCGGCACTGCGCAGGGGCATGACGCCAAGTCATTGAGTCCGGTCTGGGCGGACTTTAAACGCAGCGAAGAGATCGTCGCGGATATTAACCAGCAACAGGATGTGCAAGTTCGGGCGCTGCAGAAGTTTGACCAGTCGCTCAGTAATTTATTGACCAGACCGACAAGTAATGTATCGATGGTTGATAATCAAACAGGTCAGAAGTTGTATTGAGGCGGATGGCCTCTTCGCGGGCAAGCCTTGCTCCTACAGGGGTTAGTGTTGTTCGCAAATAACGTGATTACCCGTCAATTTTGTAGGAGCGAGGCTTGCCCGCGAAGAGGCCCGCCCAGACACAATAAACCCCTGAGGCATAAAAAAGCCCCCGCATCTCACGACACGGGGGCTTTTTCATTCAGCGCCTATCAGGCCGCCGGTTCCAGCTCCAGGGCAGCAGCAGCGACAGGCACGACCGCCTGACCGCTCAACGCCAGGTCCAGCAACTCACGGTTGGCCACTGCGTACATGGCGTAGTCGGTGCCGCTGGCGGCACGGATTTCCACCAGCATCGCGCGCCAGCGTCCGATCATGCCTTCGTGCTCTTCCATCCACAGCGCCAGGCGTGTTTCCACGTCCTGGGTGCCGTCGCCCTGTTGCAGGACGGAGATGGTGATCGCACGTTGCTGCCAGTCCACATCATCGCGGAACGCTTCACGGGCCAGGGCTTGCCAGTTGTTTTCAACCGGCAGTGCGCTGATCTGTTGCAGGTACCAGGTGATGTCCAGGGCGCTGCCGACGGCGAAGTAAGCCTTCGCGACGTCTGCTGCGTTCTGGCCGGTCACGTCGGCCGCTTCGATGATCGGCAGCAAGGTGTACAGGTGCGAAGTGCCAGCCACCATGCGCGCGAGCAACTCCGGCACACCGGCTTCAACGTACGCCTCATAGCGCGACTGCCAGTTTTCGTGGATCTCGCCACTCAGCAGTTCGTCGAGCTTGAGACCCAGCTCCTTCAGGTGCGGACCGAAGTGCGCAACGTCACGGGCAGCGTTCTGCTCGTTGCGGCGGGCACGCAGGAACCAGCGCGTCGCGCGGCGGCCCAGGCGCATCAGCTCGTCCATCAGCTCCAGTTGCACGTCGGCGGAGACCTGGTAATCCAGGGCTTCAATCTGACGGAACCAGTGCGGGAGATGGAAAATGTCGCGCACGATCACATAAGCGCCGGCCACGTTCGCCGGGCTCATGCCGGTCGACTCTTTGAGTCGTTGAACAAAGGTGATGCCCATGTGGTTCACCAGATCGTTGGCGATCTGGGTGCTGACGATCTCGCGCTTCAGACGGTGACGGCGCATGGCGTCGGAGAACTTGCTCACCAGGCTTGGCGGGAAAGCGGTTTCCATGTCGCGGGTCAGGTAATCGTCGTCCGGCACTTGCGAGTTGAGCAGCGCTTCTTTGAGGTCAATCTTGCTGTAGGAGATCAGCACCGACAGCTCGGCACGGGTCAGGCCGTGGCCTTCCGCGAGGCGCTCGTTGATGGCCTCTTCCGACGGCAGGAACTCGATGGCGCGATCCAGCTTGCCGCGCCCTTCCAGATCGTTCATCAGGCGCTTGTATTCGGCAATCCGCACGTAGGCACGGCGGGCCGCCAGGGACAGTGCCTGAGTCTGCTTGTAGTTGTTGCCCAGCACCAGGTTGCCGACTTCGTCGGTCATGCTCGCCAGCAACTGGTTACGTTGCTTGTCGGTCATGTCACCGGCCTGAACCACTTCGTTCAGCAGGATCTTGATGTTGACTTCGTGGTCGGAGCAATCCACGCCACCGGCATTGTCGATGAAGTCGGTGTTGGAACCGCCGCCATTGAGGCCGAATTCGACTCGACCCAGTTGGGTCATGCCGAGGTTACCGCCCTCGCCCACGACTTTGCAGCGCAGTTCGTTGCCGTTCACGCGCAGTGCATCGTTGGCCTTGTCGCCGACATCGGCGTGGCTTTCGCTGCTGGCCTTGACGTAAGTACCGATACCGCCGTTCCACAACAGGTCTACCGGTGCCTTGAGCAAGGCGTTCAGCAGTTCGGTCGGGGTCAGCTTGTCAGCCTGAATGTCGAAGCGCTCTTTCATCTGCGGGGAAATCGCGATGCTTTTCGCGCTGCGGGAGAAGATCCCGCCGCCTTCGGACATGATGCTGGTGTCGTAATCGGTCCAGGCCGAACGCGGCAGATCGAACAGGCGCTGACGCTCGACGAAGCTGTTGGCCGGTTGCGGATTAGGGTCGATGAAGATGTGCAGGTGGTTGAAGGCTGCGACCAGTTGCAGCTTGTCGGACATCAACAAACCGTTACCGAACACGTCACCGGCCATGTCGCCGACGCCGACCACGGTGATGCTGTCTTCCTGGACATTGATGCCGCGCTCGCGGAAGTGGCGTTGTACGCCGACCCACGCGCCTTTGGCGGTGATGCCCATTTTCTTGTGGTCGTAACCGGCAGAACCACCGGAAGCAAACGCGTCACCCAGCCAGAAACCGTAGTCGATGGCGATGCCGTTAGCGATGTCGGAGAAGGTCGCAGTGCCCTTGTCCGCTGCAACGACGAGGTACGGGTCATCGTCGTCATGACGCACGACGTTGGCCGGCGGAACCAGCGCGCCGTCCTTCAGGTTGTCGGTGATGTCCAACAGGCCCGAGATGAAGATGCGGTAGCAGGCGATGCCCTCGGCCGCGATTTCGTCGCGACCGCCGCCCAGTGGCAGGCGACGCGGCAGGAAACCGCCCTTGGCGCCGACCGGCACGATGACCGAGTTCTTCACTTGCTGGGCTTTTACCAGGCCCAGCACTTCGGTGCGGTAGTCTTCTTCGCGGTCGGACCAGCGCAGACCGCCACGCGCGACGTTGCCGAAGCGCAGGTGCACGCCTTCGACGCGCGGCGAGTAGACGAAGATTTCGAACTTCGGTACTGGCTTCGGCAGCTCTGGAATCTGGTGCGGGTTGAACTTGAAGCTGAAGTAGGACTTGTTATGGCCCTGCGCATCAGTCTGGTAGAAGTTGGTGCGCAGCGTGGCCTTGATCAGGTCCAGGTAGCGACGCAGGATGCGGTCTTCGTTCAACACCTGGACGTCGTCCAGTGCGGTGACGATGGCTTGTTCCAGACGTTGCTGCTTGTCTTCCAGGTCGTCGCTGGTCAGCTTGCGCGCCAGGTAGAAACGAGTCTTGAACAACCGGGTCAACTCGCGAGCGATGTCGGTGTGGTTGTTCAGGGTGCTGGCGATGTAGCCCAGGTCGAAGCCCAGACGAATCTGCTTCATGTAACGCGCATAGGCACGCAGCAGCGCGACGTCGCGCCATGGCAGGCCGGCGGTCAGCACCAGGCGGTTGAACGCATCGTTCTCGGCATCGCCACGCACGATGTGGACGAAGGCGTCCTGCAGCGTGTCGTTGAGTTGCTGGATGTCGAGTTCCAGGCCTTCGGCAGCGGTGAACGCGAAATCGTGAATCCAGAACTCGCGGCCATTGTTGTGACGCAGGCGATACGGGAACTCACCCAACACGCGCAGGCCGAGGTTTTCCAGGATCGGCAACACGTCGGACAGCGCCAGCGGCGTATCGGCGTGGTACAGCTTGCAATGCAGCTCGCGCTGACCGGACACCTGGCCCAGCGGCTGATAGAAGCTCATCACCAGCGGATTTTTTTCGGTCAGGCTCAGCAGGTGCTGCATGTCGACCACGGCCGAATGCGCGGCGAAACGCTCGCGGTAACCGGCCGGGAAGCCTTTCGGGAAGTCAGCCAGCACGTTGGTGCCGTGGGCTTCGCCGAAGCTTTCCACCACGAGGCTGGCGTAGTCGTCCTGCCAGCTGCGGCAGGCCTGGACCACTTCTTTTTCCAGCAGGACCGGGTCGATGTCCAAACGGTTCTTCGGATCAACCCGCAGAATCAGCTGTACGCGAGCCAGTACGGACTCGGAGAAGAAGGTCCAGAACTCGCAGTCCGAGGCTTTCAGGCGATCCATCAGCACTTGCTGGATCTTCTGGCGCACTTCGGTGGAGTAGATGTCGCGCGGCACGTAGGCCAGGCAGTAGCAGAAACGGCCGTACGGGTCTTTGCGCAGGAACACGCGGATCTTGTTGCGTTCCTGGATCTGCACAATCGACATCACGGTGCTGAACAGCTCGTCCACCGGGGTCTGGAACAGATCGTCGCGGGGCAGCACTTCGACCACCTGCGCCAGTTCCTTGCCCAGGTGAGCCTTGGCCTGGAAGCCGGAACGGCGTTCGATTTCTTCGACCTTGCGGCGGATGTACGGGATAACCCGCACGCTCTCGCCATACACCGAGGAGGTGTACAGGCCCATGAAACGGCATTCCTTGATGACTTTGCCGTCGGCGTCGATTTCACGGATCGACACATAGTCCGGATACGCCGGACGGTGCACACGGCTTGGGTGCGCAGCCTTGGCGAACGACAACAGGGTCGGTTCGCGCAGGTAGTTCACGGCGTAGTCTTCGATGCGCAGGTCTTCGTAGGTCAGGCCGGTGCGCAGCAGTTTGGTCAGGCCGAGGAAGGACTGCTCGTCGTACTCGATGTGGCCGCCGTCGGCCTGGTCGCTGACCACGAATTCTTCGTAGCCCAGGAAGGTGAAGTGGTTGCCCACCAGCCATTCCAGGAAGCTTTTGATTTCGGCTTTTTCTTCTGGATCAACCTTGAACTGGCTGTTGTCCAGGCCCGTGAGGATTTCCTGGACCTTGGCTTTCATCGGCTCGAAATCGGCGACCGCAACGCGGACTTCGCCGAGAACCTGTTCCAGTTCCTTGCTCAGGACATTCAGTTCGGCCGCGTTGGCGCAACGGTCGATTTCCAGGTACATCAGCGATTCTTGCAGGATGCCTTCGCCCTGGGTGCCTTTGGGCAGGATTTCCAGCAACTCGCCCTTGCTGCCGCGACGCACGCTCAGCACAGTGGTTTGCAAGGTGTGGATGCTGTAGCCGCGACGGTTCAGCTCGGTACGCACCGAGTCCACGAGGAATGGCAGGTCGTGGTGCAGCACTTCGACCGCGGTGTGGGTCGACTGCCAGCCGTGGCGTTCGTAATCGGGGTTGTAGACGCGCACTTGCGGTTGCGCGTGATCGAAGCGCTCAAGCAGGCGCCATGCAGAAAGGGTGCAGCCGGCGAGGTCGGACAACCGACGTTGAGTCAGCTCGTCGAGGGAAATGATGCCGAAAAATTGTTCAGCAAACAGCGCCACTTGTGGCAGTGCCTGTTCACTGATGTGCTGCGCCAGTGCCGCTTGCAGTTGGTGCTGGAAGTCGGCTTTGCTGGCTGCGGTGAAGAACGCCATCTGTGGTACTCCGCTTGGGCTTGTTATTGATGGAAGCGTCGCGTGCAAAACCCCTTTCGGGGCGATCCGTCACCCTGTTCCTGATTCTCGGGCAGAGGAAACAGGGTGACAGGTGGGTGAAGCTGGACGAGACACTCAGGTCACATTCACCTTCCAAGAATGGGTATCGGCAAAAGCGACTGTACGATGAGTTGCACAATGCCTTTAGCGGTATCCATTCGATGCGCAGCTTAACGAGTGCGACAACGTGCCTGCTTGCGGTGCTGCGACATATTCGGTCATCGGCACGCAGCTTGCGCCTTGTGCATCGAACAACACTAGCAGCCGCACAGTAAAACGGGGAGTTTAACCCCGGTTTTGCGGCACGTCCGTACCCGAAATGACCAGCAACACACCGGATGTTCACGACACATCCTCTGACACTCAGGCAAGCAGAAATTCCCGGCGGCTGGCAGAATCGCCCTTTGTTCGTCTTCACAATGCTCGTCGAGCCAGGAATTCCCCATGCAAATGACCACCGCCCTCTTGATCGTCAACCCGTGCGATGACGAAGAAGACAACATGGCCATGCTCTGCTGCCACAGCGATCAGGGCGACATGTTCCTGATGACCCGCTACCCGGACGAGGACGCGCTGGACATCAGCCTCGGCGATGAGCCTTCGACCCTGGACGGGGTGAAAGTCACCCTCAGCCCTACCCGCCTGCTGATCGAGATCGCGGCAGGGGATGCGGATGCGTTGAATGGCGATGACTCGCTGGAAATCACCCACAGCACCGATGCCAGCGACCTGGCGGAAGTGGAAGAAACCTTGCAGAACATTCTCAAGGGGACCGGGACTTATATCAGCGAGCTGTAATTTTTCGGCGCCTGTACCGGCCCCTTCGCGGGCAAGCCTTGCTCCTACAGGTCCAGCAATGATCGTTCCATGCTCCGCGTGGGAATGCATCATCGGACGCTCTGCGTCCCGCTTTAGAGTGGTGACGCAGAGCGTCACGGGCTGCATTCCCACGCAGAGCGTGGGAACGATCACAATTTCCCTAACCATTTCCCACACTTTGCGCAAAATGCCGTTAGTCGCCACCCCCCGCGATGCATTAAAGTAACGCCCCCAGCCCTGGCGTTATTCGAACGTCTTCGGTCACCCTTTCCAGGAACAGTCATCGATGGAACATCGTGAAGCGCTGCTAGCGCTGCGAACCTTTCTTTCAACGCAGATTCTCGGCCAGGAAAAACTCATCGAGCGCTTGCTCATCGCCTTGCTCGCCGACGGCCACATGCTGGTCGAGGGCGCCCCGGGGCTGGCCAAGACCAAGGCCATCAAAGAGCTCGCCGAAGGCATCGAAGCGCAGTTCCATCGCATCCAGTTCACCCCCGACCTGTTGCCGGCCGACATCACCGGCACCGAGATCTATCGCCCGGAAACCGGCAGTTTCGTGTTCCAGCAAGGCCCGATCTTCCACAATCTGGTGCTGGCGGACGAAATCAACCGCGCCCCGGCCAAGGTGCAATCGGCGCTGCTCGAAGCCATGGCCGAGCGCCAGGTCAGCGTCGGGCGCAGCACCTACGAGCTGTCGCCGCTGTTTCTGGTGATGGCCACGCAAAACCCGATCGAGCAGGAAGGCACCTACCCGCTGCCCGAAGCCCAGCTCGACCGCTTCCTGATGCACGTCAAAATCGGTTTCCCGGACGCCGCCGTCGAACGGCGCATCCTGCAACAGGCCCGCGGCGAAGCTCTTAATGGCGAAACCAAGCCCGAGCGTCGGGTCAGCCAGCAGGCGATTTTCGCCGCGCGCAAGGAAATCCTCGGTTTGTACATGGCCGACGCCGTGGAGGAATACCTGGTGCAACTGGTCATGGCCACCCGCACCCCGGCCAAGTTCGATCCGGAGATGGCCGAGTGGATCGCCTATGGCGCCAGCCCGCGCGGCTCCATCGCCCTCGACCGTTGCGCCCGCGCCCATGCGTGGCTGGCCGGTCGCGATTTCGTCAGCCCGGAAGACATTCAGGCCGTGCTGTTCGACGTGTTGCGTCACCGCATCATCCTGTCCTTTGAAGCCGAGGCGGCTGGCATCGACCAGGACCGGGTGGTCCAGCGGATTCTCGACGTCGTAGCCGTCGCTTGACCCTGATGAACGCCATCCTGCCGCCCGAGCCGGGCATCCGTGTCAGCCTCGCCGAGCTGATCGAGATGCGCCATCGGGTGCGCGAAGTGCAGTTGTTCTCGACGCCGAGCCAGCGCAGCCCGCTGATCGGCCTGCACCACTCCAAGCTGCGTGGCCGTGGCGTCGACTTCGATCAGGTGCGGGTCTATCAGGCCGGCGACGACGTGCGCACCATCGATTGGCGCGTCACCGCCCGCACCCAAGAGCCGCACACCAAACTGTTCCACGAAGAACGCGAGCGACCGATTTTCATCATGGTCGAGCAGAGTCGTCGGCTGTTTTTCGGCTCGGGATTGATGTTCAAGTCGGTGCTGGCCGCGCAAGCCGCGAGCCTGATCGGCTGGGCCGCCCTGGGGCATAACGATCGGGTCGGCGGGCTGGTGTTCGGCGACAACGAGCACTACGAAATCAAACCCCGACGCAGCAAGCAAAGCCTGCTGCAATTGCTCAACCGTTTGGTCCGGGTCAACCAGTCGCTGCACACCGAAAGCGAGCAGAACCGCGATTCGCTGAACCTGGCCCTGCGCCGCGCCCGGGAAGTGTTGCGTCCTGGCAGCCTGGTGATTGTGATCTGCGACGAACGTGCGCTGACCGAAGGCTCCGAACAGCAATTGAGCCTGTTGTCGCGTCATTGCGACCTGTTGCTGTTGCCGCTGTCCGATCCGCTGGACCACGCCCTGCCCGCCGCCGGCCTGCTTCGTTTCGCCGAACGTGGTGCGCAACTGGAACTCGACACGCTGAATTTCGACCTGCGCCAGACCTACCGCGCCCAAGCCGAAGCGCGCATCGCCCACTGGGAATTGCTCGCGCAGAAGCTGCGGGTGTTGTTGATGCCGTTGAGCACCCAGAGCGAGATGGTCGAGCAACTGCGCGAATACCTGAACCCACAGAAACCGGGGAAAGGTCGATGAACAGCATTGAGCAACTGCAACCGCTGATGACCCCGCCGCCGATCGGCTTCTGGCCACCGGCACCGGGCTGGTGGCTGTTGCTTCTATTACTGCCGCTGATCGGCTTTGGCCTGTGGCAGTTGCGCCGCTTCATTCCGAACAAACGCCCCATCGTCCGGGCGGACCAACCGCTGGACCCGGTGCGTGTCGCCGCCCTCGCCGAACTGGCGCGGATGCCCAAGCCCTACGACGGCGCGCCGGCCGGTGCCTGGTTGCAGCAACTCAACGGCTTGCTCAAACGCTTGTGCCGCAACCATTACCCCTACAGCCAGAGCCACACCCTCAACGGCCGCAAATGGCTGGCCTTCCTCGACAACCGCTGCCCGGCCGCGGGTTTGACGCGTTGGATGGTACTGGTCGAAGGCGCGTACAAGCCCGAATGCAAACTCGACGACAAGGCCATCGCCGGCCTGACACAAGCCGTCGACACCTGGATTCGCAAACATGTTTGAGTTCGCCTGGCCATGGATCTTTGCCTTGCTGCCGTTGCCGTGGCTGATGCGCGTGCTGCTGCCGGTGGCCGACAGCGGCGAACCGGCGCTCAAGGTTAGCTTCTTAAGCGATCTCGAAGGCCTGACTCGCCGTCGTGCCCGGGCCAACCTGCCGGCGTGGCGTCAACAGGCACCGTTCATCCTGTTGTGGCTGTTGCTGCTGATCGCCGCCGCGCGCCCGCAATGGCTCGGCGACCCGCTGCCGATTGCCGCCAGTGGTCGCGATTTGCTGGTGGCGGTGGACGTCTCCGGCTCGATGGATTTCCCTGATATGCAATGGCAGGACGAAGACGTCAGCCGCCTGTCGCTGGTGCAGCATTTGCTCGGTGACTTTCTGGAAAGCCGTGAAGGCGACAGGGTCGGCCTGATCCTGTTCGGCAGCCAGGCCTATGTGCAAGCGCCGCTGACCTTCGACCGCCGCACCGTGCGCGTATGGCTGGATGAAGCGCGGATCGGCATCGCCGGCAAGAACACCGCCATTGGCGACGCCATTGGCCTAGCGCTGAAACGCTTGCGCCTGCGTCCTGCGCAAAGCCGCGTGCTGATTCTGGTAACTGACGGCGCCAACAACGGTGGCGAAATCGATCCGCTGACCGCCGCGCGGCTCGCCGCCAGTGAAGGGGTGAAAATCTACCCGATCGGCATCGGCGCCGACCCGGAGCAAAGCGGCACATTGGGCTTCCTCGGCGTCAACCCGAGCCTGGACCTCGACGAGCCGGCGCTGAAAGCCATTGCCGAGGCCACCGGCGGCCAATACTTCCGCGCCCGCGACGGTAAAGAGCTGGAGGCGATCAAGGCTACCCTCGACAAACTCGAACCGGTGACCCAGCAACCGACCCAGGCCCGCCCCGCCCAGGCCTTGTATCACTGGCCTCTGGCGCTGGCGCTGCTGCTGAGCATGTTGCTGGTGATGCGCGAGCGCTGGCCGGATAACCCGTTGCAACGCTTGCTGACCAGGGATCTGTTGCAAAGCCAACTGCCGGACTGGCGTCAACGGCTCAAACGCCTGCGCCTGCGGAGGCGTCGATGAGCGCGTTCTGGCCTTACTGGTTCCGGCCCTGGTGGCTGCTGCTATTGCCGTTGCTCGGCTGGCTGCTCTGGCAACTGTGGCACCGGCAGAAACGTGCCGGGCGCTGGCAGATGATTCTGCCGCCAGCCTTCCACGCCGCGCTGCTCAGCGGTGGCAACGGTCGCGACAGCAAATTGCCGTGGGTGGTCTTGGGCCTGGCCTGGGTGCTGACCATCGGCGCGCTGCTCGGGCCCAGTTGGGAACGGGTGGAACAGACCAGTCAGAAACCCGCCGATCCATTGGTGGTGGTGCTGGAACTGACCCCGGAAATGCTCGCCACCGACAGCCCGCCGACCCGCCTGGAACAAGCCCGGCGCAAGCTGTTCGACTTGCTGCAAAGCCGCAGCGATGCGCAGACCGCGATCGTCGTCTACGCCGGCAGCGCTCACACGCTGGTGCCGCTGTCGGATGACCTGTCCACCAGCCGCAATCTGCTGGATGCGCTCAAGCCTTCGTTGATGCCCGAGACGGGTCATCGCGCCGATCTCGCGGTGGCCAAGGCCTTGGCGCTGCTGGATCAGGGCGCACTTGGCCAGGGGCGGATCCTGCTGATCGGCTCGTCCCTGAGCGAACAGGAACGCTTCGGCATTGAACGGGCGCTGAACGGCAAGTCCACGGAATTCCTGATGCTCGGCGTCGGCACGCCCGAAGGCGCACCCGTCGCGCAAGAGGACGGCAGTTTCCTCAAGGATGACCAGGGCGCGATTCTCGTTCCGCACCTGGACAATCCGGGTTTGAAAGCCTTCACCAGTGATTTGGGTGGCCGTTACCACGCGGCGCGGCTGGACGATGCCGACCTCGGCGCCCTCGGCTTGCTCGATGGTCCGCGCAACCTGCGCACCGATGGCCAGACCCTGCGCCTCGATACCTGGGCCGATCAGGGTTACTGGCTGTTGCTGCCCCTCCTGCTGCTCGCCTCTTTCGCCGGGCGCCGGGGTTGGTTGTTCTGTCTGCCGCTGCTGTTTATGTTGCCGCAGCCGAGCTACGCCTTCGACTTTGAAGACTTGTGGTTGCGCCCCGATCAACGCGGCCTGCATTTGCTCAGTCAGGAACGTCCGGCCGAGGCCGCGCAACATTTCGCAGACCCGCAATGGCAAGGCGTGGCGTTGTATGAGGCTGGCGACTACAGCGGCGCCGCCCAGCGCTTCGCCCAAGGCAACGACGCCCGAGCGCACTACAATCGGGGGAATGCCCTGGCCAAGGGCGGTGAACTGGAAGCGGCACTGGATGCCTACGAGCAGGCCCTGGAACGCCAACCGGATTTGCGTCCGGCGCTGACCAACAAGGCGCTGGTGGAAAGCCTGATCAAACAGAAAGCCACACCACCGGCGGCGGAACCGGACAAATCCGAAGGCGACGAACCCGGGACCGCCAGTGATAGCCCGGCACCCGGCGCCGCCACCCAGCCGTCGAGCAGCGGCGAAGCGAAAACCGATGCCCAGCCTAACGCGCCGGGCAGCGAAGAGCCGCCCACTACGCCGCCGCAACCGGGGGCCAATGAGGTGCCGGGCAGCGAACTGGAAGACGAGCAAAGCACCACGCCCCCGCGACGCCCGGCCAATGACAGCCTTGAAGGCGAACAGGCCCAGGCGCTGGAGCAATGGCTGCGCAAGATCCCGGATGACCCGGGCGAATTGCTGCGGCGCAAATTCTGGTACGAACAGCAACAACATCAGGATCAGGGAAAAACTCGATGACCCGCTTCACCGCTTTCTTGCTCGCCTTGCTGTTCTGGACGTTTCAGGTCCAGGCTGCAGGGTTGGTCGCCAGTGTCGATCGCAGTCGCCTGAATTCCGGCGAGACGGTCGAACTGACCCTGGAATCCACTGACGTGACGCTGTTCGGCAAACCCGACCTGACGCCGCTGGAGTCCGCGTTCGAAGTGCGCGGCACGCGCCAGGTCAACCAATTGACCACGATCAACGGCGACAACCGCGCCACCACACGCTGGATCATCACCTTGCTGCCCAAGCAGAACGGCAGCGTGGAGATTCCATCGCTGCAACTGGGCGAAGTGCGCAGCCAGCCGATCACTGTCCAAGTGGTCGAGAGCGAAAACCAGGACACCGAGCACACCCTGGCGCCGGTCTTCATCGAAGCCAGCCTCGACCAGAGCAGCGTGTACGTGCAGGCCCAGGCGATCCTGACCTTGCGCATCTACCACTCGGTGTCGCTGTACGACGACAGTAGCCTGACCCCGTTGCAAATCCCCGATGCACGGATCGAACAACTGGGCGATTCGCGCACCTATGAGAAGGTCATCAATGGCCTGCGCCATGGCGTGATCGAAATGCGCTACGCGATCTTTCCCCAGCACAGCGGCGTGCTCAGCATTCCGACCCAGGTGTTCAGCGCAACCCTGGTGCAACCGGCGCAGGACGCTACGTCCCAAGGGCCGAAACCGGGCAAGCTGATGCGCGTCAGCTCCGCCGAGATTCCGCTGACGGTCAAGGCCAAACCCGAGACTTACCCCGCCGATGCGCCGTGGCTGCCCGCGCGCAGCCTTAGTTTGAGCGAAAGCTGGAGCCCGGAACCGGATCACGCCCAGGTCGGCGATTCCCTGACCCGCAGCCTGACCTTGAAGGCCGAAGGCCTGGCCAGTTCGCAGCTACCGCCGCTGCCCGCCACCGACATCAACGGCTTGCGCCGCTACCCGGACCAACCGGTCCTGGGCAATCAGAACAGCGAACGCGGGCTGATCGGCAGTCGCGAAGACCGTGAAGCCTTGGTGCCTTCCCACAGTGGCGCCATCGAGTTGCCGACAGTGGACGTAGTCTGGTGGAACACTTTCGAAGACCACCTGGAACACAGCAGCCTGCCGGCGCGGACGCTGCAAGTGACCAATAATCCAAGCCTGATGGTCGACACCCCGGCGAGCACCGCCCCCGTGAATTACGCCGCCGACAGCGAAGCGCTGTGGTGGTGGAAACTCAGCACGATGATCCTGGCCTGCACCACGCTGCTGGGTTTCGGCCTGTGGTGGCGCGCGCGCTGGCAACCGGCGATCCTGCGGGCCGCGCAAACCGGCCCGAGCCCGCGCACCGTGCTCGACGAACTCAAACGCGCCTGCCAGGCCAACGACCCCCACGCCACCCGCCAGGCCCTCGACGCCTGGGCCCGGCAACAACCGGAAACCCTGGCCGACATGGCGGCGCGGTTCGTGCCGCTATCGGATGCCCTGGATGGCTTGAACGGCGCGCTGTACAGCGAAACCGGCCAGCACTGGCAAGGCGAAGACCTGTGGCGTGCGACCCGGGCGATCCCGATCGCCGAACGGGTTCAGGATCCGGTGGGCGATAGCGGGTTGCCGCCGCTTTATCCGAAGTAACGCCTACCCTGTAGCAGCGGTCGAGCCCCGCGAGGCCGCGTTCGGCGGCGAAGCCGTCGTAAACCCAATGCACACGGTCTACCTGACACACCGCACACTCCGATTTTACGACGGCTTCGCCGCCGAACGCGGCCTCGCGGGGCTCGACCGCTGCTACAGAGGGCGTTACCAACCACATCCTCGGCGTTTGCCAGTAAACTCCCTCCCCTTTAGCCGCCATCCTTTCCCACGCGGCCATCACCTTATTTCCTACGGAGTACGCCTTGCGTCTGTTCCACACCTCCGACTGGCACCTTGGGCAGAACCTGCACGGCCAGGACCGCGATTTCGAGCACGGTTGTTTTCTTGAGTGGCTGTTGCGCCAGCTGAAGCTGGACCAGCCCGACGTGCTGCTGATCGCTGGCGATATCTTTGACACGGTCAACCCGCCGGTCAAAGCCCAGGAACGCCTCTACGATTTCATCGTCAGCGCCCACGAGCAGCAGCCGTTGCTGACCATCGTGATGATCGCCGGCAACCATGACTCCGGCTCACGGATTGAATTGCCCGCGCCTTTGATGCGGCGCCTGCGCACTCACGCGTTGGGCCGGGTGCTGTGGCTGGATGACGGGCAACTCGACGCCGAACGCCTGCTGTTGCCGCTGCCCGACGCCAAAGGCGAGATTGCCGGTTGGTGCCTGGCGCTGCCGTTCCTGCGTCCTGCCGAAGTCACGGGTGCACATCTGGGCGACAACTACTTGCGCGGCATCGGTCAGGTCCACGAATGGCTGATCGAAGCGGCGAATGCCAAGCGCACGCCGGGCCAGGCGTTGATCGCCATCAGTCACGCGCACATGGCCGGCGGGTCGGTGTCGGAAGACTCCGAGCGCAGCCTGATCATCGGCAACGCCGAAGCCCTGCCCGCCAGCCTGTTCGGGCCGAGCATCAGCTATGTGGCCCTTGGGCACTTGCACAAGCCGCAGAAGGTCAACGGGGAGGAACGCATTCGCTACAGCGGCTCGCCGATTCCGCTGTCGTTTTCGGAGATCAACTATAAGCATCAGATTCTCGACGTGATACTCGACGGCGAAACCCTGGTCAGCGTCGAACCGAAACTGATTCCCCGCGCCGTCGATCTGCAACGCATCGGCCCTGCACCGCTGGCGGAGATTCTGCTGCAACTGGCGGACTTGCCGAACATCGATCTGCTGGCCGATCTCCAGCGCCAACCATGGCTGGAAGTCCGGGTGCGCCTCGATGAGCCGCAACCGGATCTGCGTTACCAAGTGGAAACCGCCCTGCAAGGCAAAGCGGTGCGACTGGTGCGGATCGCCGCCGAATACGCCGGCAATGGCAGTCACGACGGTGCAGACGACGGCGCCACTTTGATCGAGCTGGATCAACTCTCACCCCAGGAACTGTTCAGCCGTGCCTGGCAGGACAACTACGGCAGCGAGGTCGATGAGCAAACCCTCAAGGACTTTGCCGAGCTGTTGCAAGACGTGCAGATGGAGAGCGAACAGCCATGAAGATCCTCGCGATCCGCCTGAAAAACCTCGCCTCCCTGGCCGGGCCATTTGAAATCGACTTCACCGCCGAGCCCCTGGCCAGCGCGGGGCTGTTCGCCATCACCGGACCGACCGGCGCCGGTAAAAGCACCCTGCTCGATGCGTTGTGCCTGGCCCTGTTCGGCGCCGTACCGCGCCTGAACAACACCGGACGCGACGCCAAGGTCCCGGACGCCGACGGCGAAATCGGCACCGGGGACCCGCGCACTCTGCTGCGTCGCGGCACTGGCGAAGGTTATGCCGAAGTGGATTTCGTCGGCATCGACGGCCGGCGCTACCGCGCGCGCTGGGAAGCCAATCGCGCCCGGGAAAAGGCTGGTGGCAAGCTGCAAGCCAGTCGCCAGAGCCTGCGCGATATCGATCAGGATCAATTGCTGGCCAGTCAGAAAGGCGAGTACAAGACCCAGCTCGAAGCCGCGCTGGGCCTGAACTTCGAACAGTTCACCCGCGCCGTGCTGCTAGCCCAGAGCGAGTTCAGCGCGTTCCTCAAGGCCGACGACAACGACCGCAGCGAACTGCTGGAAAAACTCACCGACACCGCGCTCTATACGCGTCTGGGTCGTCGGGCGTACGACAAGACCCGAGAGGCCCGCGAGGCCCACAAGTTGCTGCAGGATCAGGCCACCGGTGTCACGCCGTTGTCCCCCGAAGCGCGCGCCGAACTGGATGAGCGCTTCAACGAGGCCCAGCAGCTACTCAAGACTCAGCAAGCGCAACTCAAGCAGCTCGAAGAGCAACACACCAGGCTCAAACAACTGCGCCAATTGCAGGACGAGCAGCAGAGCGCCACCGAGCAACTGCAATCCGCCCAGCAACATTGGGAAAGCCTGGCCGGTGAACGGCTGAAGCTGACGCGCCTGGAACAACTGGCGCCGCAGCGGCATCAGTTTGCGCGCAAGACTGAACTCACTGCACAGCTCACACCGCTGGCGGCGCAGATTCAGCAACACACGCAACAGCAACTGGAATTGACCGAGCGCCAGACGCAACTGGAACAAAGCCTGACCAGCGCCCACACCGCGTTGACCGAGGCGCAAAACCAGCACAGCGCTGGTGCGCCGCTGTTGCGCCAGGCGTTTGAAGAGCAAAGCACCCTCGCCCGTTTGGTGCGTGAGGCGAGCCTGAGCGCTGATCTCAAGCAACAGGCGGAACTGGCCTGTACTCAGGGTCAAAGCACGATTCAGGATTTGACCGAACAACAAACACAGGTCGCCCAACGTTTACAGCGCATCGCCGGGGAGCTTGAGCAAAGCATCCATCTGGCGCCGCTCAGCGAGGCCTGGAACGCCTACCGTGATCGCCTGCAACAGCTGATGCTGATCGGCAATCGCCTGAACAAGGGCCATGACGAACTGGCCGCTTTGGAACAGAGCGCCACCCGCGCCGCCGAAGAACTGGCCGCGCAAAAGCAGAATCTGGAAGTGCTCTATAAAGAGGCCGGCGCCGAGCCCGAAGCCGTGGCCGAGCAGATCCAACTGCTGAGCACGCTGCTGCAGGACAACCGCAAGCAACTGCGCGCGTTCGAAGAATTGACCCGCCTGTGGGCCAGTCAGCAGGATCTGGACAAGCGCGGTGCCGAGCTGCAACAGCGCCAACTCGCAGCCCAGCAGGAACGCGAACGCCTGACTCAGGACGGAGTGAAAACCAAGGCCGAACTGACCGTCGCCGAACAGACCCTGACCGTCACCCGTGAGCTGCTGGAACGCCAACGCCTGGCCCGCAGCGAAAGTGTCGAGGAACTGCGCGCGCAGTTGCAGGACGATCAACCCTGCCCGGTTTGTGGCAGCCCGGATCATCCTTACCATCAGCCTGAAGCGCTGCTGCAAAGCCTCGGCCGGCATGATGAAAGCGAACTGACCAACGCGCAGAAAGCCGTTGACCTGCTAAAGGAAAAACTCACCGACCTGCGGGCCGAAGTGGGTGGTTTGATCGCGCAGCAAAAAGAACTGTTGCAACAACAGGAACAGCTCGCCAATCAACAACAAAGCCTGGCACCAAGCCTCGAAGCCCATCCACTGTCCGCACAGTTGCTGAACCAGGACGCCGCCAAACGCGACGCCTGGCTGACCCAGCAAAACAGCCAGTTGAACCAGAGCATCACCCAGGACGAACAACGCCAGAGCGCCCTGCTCACCCTGCAACAGGATGCCGCGCGACTGGCGCAACAGCTGCGCAGCGCCGAAACCGCGAGCCATCAAGCGACCCAGCACCTGAGCAATCAGCAACAGGCGTTGAGCAATGATCGCCAGCGTCTGGACGAAGAGTTGTCGGCGTTCAGCAGCCTGCTCCCGGCGGATACGTTGAAAGCCTTGCGCAACGAGCCGGCCGCGACCTTCATGCAGCTCGACCAACAGATCGCCCAGCGTCTGGAGCAACTCGAGCAGCAGCGCGACGAACTCGGCGAACAGCAACAACGTCAGCAGAAGCTTGAGAAAGAACAGGATCGACAACTGACGCGCGCCCAGCAATTGGAAGCCGCGCAACAGCAGTTCACGGTGTTGGCCGAGCAGCAACAAGCCTGTCAGCAAAAACTCGCGCAATTGCTTGGCCAACACAGCAGCGCCGAGCAATGGCAGCAGCAACTCGATCAAGCTGTCGAACAGGCGCGCCACGCCGAAGCCGCCGCCAATCAGGAACTGCAAACCGTGCGCACGCGGCTGGTGCAGTTGGCCGCCGAACTCAAGGCGCAGCAGGAGCGTTCCCAAGCGCTGGACACTGAAGATCGCGAGTTGAGCGGCAGGATCGCCGATTGGCGCGCGCAACATCCGGAACTGGATGACGGTGGCCTGGAAGCACTGCTGAGCGTCGACGACCACCAGGTCAGCGAACTGCGCCAGCAATTGCAGCACAGCGAAAAAGCCATTGAACAGGCCAAGGTGTTGGTCCAGGAGCGGGACAAGCGCCTGCTCGCTCATCAAGCCCAACACAACGGCAACCTCGACGCCGAACAACTGGCTAGCGCGCTGACAGAACTGCAAAACCTGTTTGCCGCCAGCGAACACCGCTGCGCCGAACTGCGCGCCGAGCAGGCTGAAGATCAGCGTCGGCAGAACGCCAATCAAGCCCTGGCCCAGCAGATTGCCGATGCCTATACCGAATACCAACGCTGGGCGCGCTTGAATGCCTTGATCGGTTCTGCCACTGGCGATACGTTCCGCAAGATCGCCCAGGCCTACAACCTCGACCTGCTGGTGCATCACGCGAACGTGCAATTGCGCCAATTGGTGCGGCGCTATCGTCTGAAGCGCGGCGGCAGCATGCTCGGTTTGCTGGTGATGGACACCGAGATGGGCGACGAACTGCGTTCGGTGCATTCGTTGTCCGGCGGCGAGACGTTCCTGGTGTCGTTGGCTTTGGCCCTCGGTTTGGCGTCGATGGCGTCGAGCACATTGAAGATCGAATCGTTGTTTATCGATGAAGGCTTCGGCAGCCTCGATCCGGAATCCCTGCAACTGGCCATGGACGCCCTCGACGGCTTGCAGGCGCAGGGGCGCAAGGTCGCGGTGATTTCCCACGTGCAGGAAATGCATGAACGGATCCCGGTGCAGATCCAGGTCCGTCGCCAGGGCAATGGCCTGAGCACGCTGGAGGTGAAATGACCACGCTGTATTCCTTCCGCCGCTGCCCCTACGCCATGCGTGCCCGCATGGCCCTGCGTTATTCAGGGGTTGAGGTGCAGATTGTCGAAGTCAGCCTCAAGGCCAAACCTGCCGAAATGCTCGCGCTATCGAGCAAGGGCACGGTGCCGGTGCTGGAGGTTGAGGGTCGGGTGATTGATGAAAGCCTGGACATCATGCGCTGGGCGTTGGCGCAGAACGATCCGCAGGATTGGTTGCTCAAGGAAGATCCTGCCGGGCAGCCGCTTATTGCTGAACTGATCGAAGAAAACGATCAGGTGTTCAAGGTGCATTTGAATCGCTACAAATATGCCGAGCGCTATCCCGAACAGCCGATGGAACATTATCGGGCTGAAGGTGAGGTGTTTTTGCGCAGGCTGGATGAGTTGTTGAAGGGGCGTGATTACTTGCTCGCCGGGCACATTAGTTGGGCGGACGTGGCACTGATGCCGTTTGTACGGCAATTCGCGCATGTTGATCGGGAATGGTTTGCGCAGACGCCGTATGTTCGGTTGCAGGCATGGCTGCAGCGCTTCCTCGATTCGGACCTGTTCACATCCATCATGAAGAAATAACCCGGAACCTGTAGGAGCGAGCAAGCTTCGCTCCTACAGGGTTAGCGTCAGGCCAGGACGGAACACATCCCCAACGCCGAGCAATCCACCTGAAACGGCCCGAGGAATCCGGCCCGGGCCTTCAGCGGCGGATTACCCACCAACAGCCCCAGCGCCTTGGCTGTCTGAATATTGTGCGCAATGTTGTGATTGCATTCGATGGCCCGTGCCACCGACCCCGCCGAGCCTTGCCCGACTCCCAACAATGAAGCGCCATTGGTCATGAACGCCAGGAAGGCAATGACCCAGAGTCTGCGTCCTTTCATGACCCGACAACTCCCGCCACTTCCACATGATTAATCACCGCGTTTTGCGAGCGATGCTCGAACTGGATACCGGGATAGGCGACTTCGATCGGCGCCTGCCGGTCGTGCTGCGATTGGGACGAAAGACTGACCACCAGGACCATGACCACGTAGAGACCGATGGCCAGGTAGGCGCCGTGTTTGGCATAAGTGAGGATTGCGCTGGCCATGGTGTTCTCCGTGGGCATGTTTCAGTGCCCACAGGATCGATCAAAAAAACCGAGGCAACCACTCAGGGTTTTCCATAGTGACCATCAGCCTGGTTGATCATTAAACCCGTCTATATCGGTGCTGAATAAAACCTATGACGCGGGGAAATACACGCGCACAAAAAAGCTGCCGAAGGCTGTGATCTTTTGCTTTTTAAAGTCAAAAGGTCGCAGTCTTCGGCAGCTCTTACAGGAAGCGACGGACTTTGCGGATTTCAGGCTTGGGTCTTGTGATCCAGGGCTGCGTAGAAGTTGGCGCTTTGCTGCAGGTATTTCTGGGTGTAGCTCTGGGTGTGGGATTTTTTGCTGTTGATTTCAACGTTGGCGCTGGCTGGCAGGGCAACGGTGGCAGAGATAGCGGATGCGGCGATGATGGAGAAGATATTGAAGTTCATGGCGGTGTTCCTCGGAGTCAGTTGGCTTGCTTGCCTGGTTAGGCCGTGAAGCAAACTTACTCTGCGAGGGTCCGCGCCTTGAAATGCTTTGTAGCATTAGCCGATATCAGTCTCATTAATACTAGGTTGCAGGCCCCATCAACCGGGGCCTGCGGCCTATTGCCGCACCTATTGACGCAGCAAGAACTTTAGATCGCTCGGGGCATCCATCGGCAATTTCTGCACGGTTTTGCCCAAAAGACCGGTCTTGGCGTCGCGCTCGACGACGACAATCTCGTTGCTTTTCTGGTTGGCGATCAACAGGAACTTGCCACTCGGATCGAGGCTGAACTCGCGCGGGTGATCACCCTCGACGGAACGGCGTTGCATTTCCTTGAGCTGGGCGGTGGCCGGGTCGATAGAGAACACCAGCAACTGATTGGCGGTGCCACGGTTGCTGACGTAGAGGAACTTGCCATCCTTTGAGGCGTGCAACGCCGCGCCGGCCTTGTCGGACGTCGGTTGCCCCGCCGCCAGATCCACCATCTGGGTTTGCTTGAGCGTGCCATCCTGGTAATCGAACACCGCGACCTGAGCAGTCATTTCCATGCTCAGCCACGCATGTTTGCCATCGGCACTGAACAGCAAATGACGCGGCCCGCTGCCCGGCGGCAACGACACCGACGCCGGGGTCGCAGGCGTCAATGGCAGTTCGGGATTGGCCTTGGGATTGAAGCGGTAGACAAAAATCTTGTCCGCCCCCAGGTCATTGGAGAACACGTACTTACCGTCCGGCGAGGAGATCGTCGAATGCACATGCGCCGACGCCTGCCGCTCCGGATTGACCCGGCTCGACGGGTGGCTGCTCAGTTGCACCACTGGCTTGAGCTTGCCGTCAGCGCCCACCGGCAACACCGCGAGGGTGCCGCCCGGATCTTCGACCACCGAGTAGTTGCTGACGAACAAGTGACTGGCATCGCCGCTGAGGCTCGAATGCGTCGGCTCGTTGCCCAGGCTCTGCACCTGATTGATCAGCTTCAGCTCAAAGGTCTTGGGGTTGATCGCGTAACTGCTGACCTTGCCGACCGGGTCGGCCTGGCCTGGGCCGTTTTCGTTGACCACGAACAGGTGCTGCTGATCCTTGGAAATCGTCAGCCAGGATGGGTTTTCACTCTTCACCACTTGCAGCGGCTTGGCGGCAATCTGCCCGGTGGCGCTGTCGAAGTTCAGGCGATAAATGCCCTGGCTCTGGCCCGCCGTGTAGGAGCCGACCAGCAACTGATAATCATCGACGGTAGCGGCCTGCACGCCCATGGCGCCGACGCTGCCCGCCATCAACAGTGGCCAGAAATTACGCATCTTCATGCTCTTCTTCCTCGTCGTCATGCCCGCCAATGGCGGCCATGCACACCAGCCGGTGCTCGCCGGAATCCCCGGTGATCAGCCAGCTTTGCAGGGTTGGATCGAAAGTCGCCGCCTCAATCTGGGCCATGCTGAACGCCCAGCGCTTGGCCGCACGGCCATCCATGCATTCGATGTGCAGGTTATCGTCTTCATCGAGGGAGAAATCGAAGGCGTGCAAACCGTCGATTTCCAGCATGTCGCAGTTTTCGAGGGCGTTGAGCAAGGTGTCGGTTACGGCAGTCATGGCAATCAATCATTCAAATGGAAAGACGCAATGATAGCTCATCACACCGCCCTCTCCCTCTGATCGTGTGATCGTTCCCACGCTCTGCGTGGGAATGCCTCATCGGACGCTCCGCGTTCGGCTCTGGAGGGGACGCGGAGCGTCCCGGGCTGCATTCCCACGCGGAGCGTGGGAACGATCGGGTGCAGGGGAGTTAGAGGGCGTCGCGGGATGGCTTGCCGTCTACCAGGCGCTGGATGCGCAGCGGGTTGCCGTTCTTCAACGCTTCCGGCAGCAAGCTGTCGGGATAGTTCTGGAAGCACACCGGGCGCAGGAAGCGGTCGATGGCCAGCGTACCCACCGAGGTGCCGCGCGCATCGGACGTTGCTGGATACGGCCCGCCGTGAACCATCGAATCGCAGACTTCCACGCCAGTCGGATAGCCATTGAGCAGGATTCGCCCAACCTTCTGCTCCAACAACGCCGTCAGCTCGCCGAACTGCTCGAAGTCCGCCGCTTCGCCAATGATCGTCGCCGTCAGTTGCCCGTGCAGGCCATGCAAAGCGGCGCTGAGCTGTGCCTGATCCGCCACTTCGACGAACACCGTGGTCGGGCCGAAGACTTCTTCCTGCAACACTTCATCGCCATCGATCAACAGGCTGACATCGGCCTTGAACAGTTGCGGCTGCGCCTGGTTCCCTTGCTGCGCACTGCCCGCCAAGTGCTCGATCCCAGGATGGGCGAGCAGCTTTTGCAGACCTTTGCCATAGCTGCCCAACGTCCCGGCATTGAGCATGGTTTGCGCCGGCTGATCAGCGATCAACGCGGCAACCTGCTGCACAAACGCACCGAATTGCGGCGAACGAATACCGATCACCAACCCCGGATTAGTACAGAACTGACCACAGCCCTGCACCACCGACGCCGTCAGGTCACGGGCAACCGTTTCAGAACGAACCGCCAATGCCTGAGGCAGGACGATCACCGGGTTGATGCTCGACATCTCGGCGAACACCGGAATCGGCTGCGGCCGTGCAGCGGCCATGTCGCACAGCGCGCGACCGCCCTTAAGCGAGCCGGTAAAGCCCACGGCCTGGATCGCCGGGTGCTTGACCAGCGCTTCGCCGACCCCGCCGCCAAAGATCATGTTGAACACACCGGCGGGCATGTCGGTTTTTTCTGCGGCGCGCAGGATTGCATCAGCGACGAACTCAGCCGTCGCCATGTGGCCGCTGTGAGCCTTGAACACCACCGGGCATCCGGCGGCCAATGCCGATGCGGTATCGCCGCCCGCCGTGGAGAATGCCAACGGAAAGTTGCTGGCGCCGAATACGGCCACCGGCCCCAGGCCGATGCGGTATTGACGCAGATCGGGACGTGGCAACGGTTGGCGGTCGGGTAAGGCCAGATCAATGCGTGCGCCATAGAAATCGCCGCGACGCAGGACCTTGGCGAACAAACGCATCTGGCCGCTGGTGCGTCCGCGCTCGCCCTGAATGCGCCCGGCCGGCAACGCGGTTTCGCGGCAGACCACGGCAACGAAGTCATCACCTAGCGCGTCCAGTTCATCGGCAATCGTGTCCAGAAATTGCGCGCGCCGTTCGGCGCTGAGGCTGCGATAAGCCGGGTAAGCGGACGCAGCAGCCTTGGCCGCAGCGTCGACTTCTTCCGGTGTCGCCTGGTAGAAATCGCCGGGCAAGTTCTCGCCCGTGCTGGCGTCAACGCTTTGCAGTTTGACCGCGCCGGCCGCGCTGCGCTGGCCGCCGATGTAGTTGTGACCAAGAATCTGGGTCATGAAAATCTCCTTAAAGGGTGCCGACAGTGCCGGGTTCGAACGCCGATTCGGCGGGTGCAATGCCATTGATCAATGGCGCGCCGAATTCGGCCTGGCTGATTTCAAACACGTCACCCGGTTGGGTGCGGATGCCATCGGCGAAGGACAGGGTCGCGGTGCCGAAGAAGTGAATGTGCACGTCCCCCGGGCGCAGGAACTGGCTGTACTTGAAATGGTGGTATTCGAGGTTCGCCAGGCTGTGGCACATATTGGCCTCGCCGCTGAGGAACTCGTTCTGCCACAACACTTCGCCGTCACGCAGGATGCGACTGGTGCCTGCCAAGTGTTGGGGTAGCTCACCGACGCGAAGTTCCGGGCCATAACTGCAACTGCGCAATTTCGAGTGCGCGAGGTACAGGTAATTCTTGCGTTCCATCACGTGGTCGGAGAACTCGTTGCCCACCGCATAACCGAGGCGATAGGGCTTGCCGTCGTGGCCAATAACGTAGAGGCCGCTGAGCTCTGGCTCTTCCCCGGCGTCTTCGGCAAACGGTGGCAGCGGGAACGGCTGGCCCGGTCGCACGACAATGCTGCCGTCGCCCTTATAGAACCATTCCGGCTGCACGCCGGCCTGACCGACGGCGGGTTTACCACCCTCCACGCCCCACTTGAAGATGCGCATGGTGTCGGTCATCGCCGCTTCGTCGCCAACCTGCTGGTGCATTTTGTCCCGGGCCGAGGCGCTGCCCAGGTGAGTCAGGCCGGTGCCGCTGACCAGCATGTGCGCCGGGTCCGGGTGATCCAGGGGTGGCAGGATGCGCAGGTGAGTCAGCAGTTCCGCGTAGTCGTGGCTAATGCCCAGGCCGAGGGCCTCGACTTGCTGTTGCAAGCCGATCCCCGCCTCGATTGCCGCCAGCGCCAGGTCACGCACCGTACGCGCTTCCTGGATTTCACGAACCAGACCGTTCTCGACCACGCCGACGCGGCGCTCGCCATTGAGCAATTCGAACTGAACTAAACGCATGATTTTCTCCTGTGAATCGACATTTCACCGTTGGGGGTCAGGTGCGCGTTGCGCCACGGGCGCTGGCGGCAAACTGATCGGCAGGCAACACGTGTTTGCGCTCCAGCAAGCGATAAACCACCCCCGTCAGCAGCAACCCGAACACCATCACCCCGGACAAGAAGTACAGCCCCGAGGCCAAATTGCCGGTGTATTCCTTCAGCGCACCAATCACGAACGGCCCGATGTAGCCGCCGAGGTTGCCCACCGAGTTGATCAGGGCAATCCCCGCCGCCGCACTGGCACCCGCGAAGAACCGCCCCGGCAAGGTCCAGAACACCGCCGTGCAGGAAAACAGCGCGAATGCCACCAGGCACAACGCCGCCAGTTGCGCCACCGGCAAGGTCAGCCAGGCACTGAGAAACAGGCCAATGGCGCCCAGCACATAGAGCACCGCCAAATGGCCGTAACGATCATTCAAGCGGTCGGAACTGCGCGGCACGATCAGCAAGCCGATGATGCCGAAGATGTAGGGCACCGAGGACACGAAACCGGTCACCAGGTCCGTGCCGCCGAACTGTTTGATCAGCGTCGGCAACCACAGGCCCAGGCCGTAAATGCTCAACGTCACCGGCAGATAAAACAGCGCCAGCAGCAGCACCCGTTTGTCTTTCAGCGCATGCAACGGGTTGCCATGGCGGGTCTGGCCATATTCGGCGAGGTCTTTTTTCAGCTCGCCGGTCAGCCAGTCCTTCTCGGCCTGGTCCATCCATTTCACTTGTTGCGGACCATCCGGCAACCAACGCAGGACCGGCCAGGTCAGCAGGATCGCCGGGGTGCCAATCACGATGAACAGCCATTGCCAACCGTGCAGGCCGAGGGTGCCGTCCATGCCGAGCAAACCGCCGGACACCGGACCGGTGATCATCATCGCGATGGGTTGGGAGAGGATGAACAGCCCGAGAATCTTGCCGCGATGGCGCACCGGAAACCATTGGGTGATGTAGTACAGAACGCCCGGGAAGAACCCGGCTTCGGCGGCACCGAGCAGAAAGCGCATTACATAGAAGCTGTGCGGGCCTTGCACGAACGCCATGCCAATGGTGATCGCGCCCCAGGTGATCATGATCCGTGCGAACCAGCGCCGCGCGCCGAAGCGTTCGAGCATCAGGTTGCTGGGGATTTCCAGCAGGAAGTAGCCAATGAAGAACAGCCCGGCGCCGAGGCCGTAGGCCGCATCGCCGATGCCGATGTCGGCGCCCATGTGCAGCTTGGCGAAGCCGACGGCGGAGCGATCCACATAGGCGATCAGGTACAGCAGGATCAGGAAGGGAATCAGTTTCAGCGTGATGCGACGAATAAGCCGCAGTTCCTGGCTCATGGGGATCGGTCTCCGATTGTTGTTGTTATAGAACCTCGGGGGACGCCTCTCGCGGAAAACCGCCAGGGCCAATCCCTCCGTCGAAAACGACTATATAGTATTACTAATTAAGCGACAACGCTTCCAAAGCGCCGAATTTGCGCTTATGTTATTCCTCAGATGCAACAATATAGTCATACAATAAGAGAATCGATCATGTCTGATAAGAAACCCACCCTGCGCTCCGCCCAATGGTTTGGCACCGCCGATAAAAACGGCTTCATGTACCGCAGCTGGATGAAGAATCAGGGCATCGCCGACCATCAATTCCACGGCAAGCCGATCATCGGTATCTGCAACACCTGGTCGGAACTGACCCCGTGCAACGCGCACTTCCGGCAGATTGCCGAGCACGTCAAACGCGGGGTGATCGAGGCAGGTGGCTGGCCGGTCGAGTTCCCGGTGTTCTCCAACGGCGAATCGAACCTGCGCCCCACCGCCATGTTCACCCGCAATCTGACGAGCATGGACGTTGAAGAAGCGATTCGTGGCAACCCGATTGATGGCGTCGTCCTGTTGACCGGTTGCGACAAAACCACCCCGGCACTGTTGATGGGCGCGGCCAGTTGCGACGTGCCAGCCATCGTCGTCACCGGCGGGCCAATGCTCAACGGCAAGCACAAGGGCCAGGACATTGGCTCGGGCACGGTGGTTTGGCAGCTCAGCGAACAGGTGAAAGCCGGCACCATCACCCTCGACGATTTCCTCGCGGCCGAGGGCGGCATGTCCCGCTCGGCCGGCACTTGCAACACCATGGGCACCGCCTCGACCATGGCTTGCATGGCAGAAGCACTGGGCACTTCCCTGCCCCACAACGCGGCCATTCCGGCAGTGGATGCGCGGCGTTATGTGTTGGCGCACATGTCCGGCATGCGTGCGGTGGAAATGGTGCGCGAAGATCTGCGGCTGTCGAAAATCCTCACGAAAGAAGCCTTTGAAAACGCGATTCGGGTGAACGCGGCCATCGGTGGCTCGACCAACGCGGTGATCCACTTGAAAGCCATCGCCGGGCGCATCGGCGTTGACCTGGAGCTCGACGATTGGACCCGCATCGGTCGCGGCATGCCGACCATCGTCGATCTGCAGCCGTCCGGGCGTTTCCTGATGGAAGAGTTCTACTACGCCGGGGGGTTGCCCGCCGTGTTGCGTCGCCTTGGCGAAGCCAACCTGATTCCGCACCCGAACGCCTTGACCGTCAACGGCAAGACCCTCGGCGAGAACACCAAGGACGCGCCAATCTACGGCCAGGACGAAGTGATCCGCACGCTCGACAACCCGATCCGCGCCGACGGCGGCATCTGCGTACTGCGCGGCAACCTGGCGCCACTGGGCGCGGTGCTCAAGCCTTCCGCCGCCACTGCCGAGTTGATGCAGCATCGCGGGCGGGCCGTGGTGTTCGAGAACTTCGACATGTACAAGGCACGGATCAACGACCCGGAACTTGACGTGGATGCCAACTCGATTCTGGTGATGAAAAACTGCGGGCCGAAGGGTTATCCGGGCATGGCCGAAGTCGGCAACATGGGCTTGCCGGCCAAGCTGCTGGCGCAAGGCGTGACCGACATGGTGCGGATTTCCGATGCGCGCATGAGCGGCACGGCTTACGGCACGGTGGTTTTGCACGTGGCGCCGGAAGCGGCGGCTGGCGGACCGTTGGCGGTGGTGCAGGAAGGTGACTTTATTGAGCTGGATTGCGCCAGCGGGCGGTTGCACCTGGACATCCCGGATGCCGAACTGGCGGCGCGGATGGCGGATCTGCGGCCGCCGGAGAATTTGATCGTCGGCGGCTATCGTCAGCTCTACATTGATCATGTGCTGCAAGCAGACCAGGGCTGTGATTTCGACTTCCTGGTCGGTTGCCGTGGCTCCGAAGTTCCGCGCCATTCCCACTAATTCCCCTCCCCCTGATCGTTCCCACGCTCCGCGTGGGAATGCAGCCCGGGACGCTCCGCGTCCCCTTGGAACGCAGAGCGTCCCTTGAGGCATTCCCACGCAGAGCGTGGGAACGATCACTGCGCGCCTGCTATCATGCGCACCACCCCCACCCGCCCAGGATCGCGCCGTTCCCCATGGATTACCGCAAACCTTCCGACCGCAAAAGCATGCATTCGCGCATCGTCCAGGAACTGGGCATGCAGATCGTCTCCGGACGCTTCAAGCCCGACGACAAACTGCCCGCCGAAGCGCTGTTGTGCGAGGAGTACGCGGTCAGCCGCCCGGTATTGCGCGAAGCCACGCGGGTACTGGTCGCCAAGGGCCTGGTGTATTCGCGGCCGCGGGTCGGCACGGTGGTCAAGGCGCGCAAGGAATGGCACATGCTCGACCCGGACGTGCTGCACTGGTTAATGCAAAGCAGCCCGCAGAATGAATTTTTCGGCCTGTTGACCAGCGTGCGCAGCATCATCGAACCGGCCGCTGCCGCCCTCGCCGCGCAGTACGCCACCGACGCCGACATCGCCTCCATCGGCGAAGCCTACCAACGGATGGAAGCCGCGCCGACCCCGGAAGCGCTGCTGCAACCGGACCTGGACTTCCACAGCCGCATCGCCGACGCCACCCACAACGACCTGCTGGCCAACCTGTGCAACATGCTGTCGGTGGCGATTGCCGAGGCGTTGAAGCATTCCAACCAGCGGCCGAACCTGCATGAACTGGCACTGCCACGCCATAAGGCGATTCTGACCGCCATCGAGAATCGCGATGCGCTGGGCGCGCGGCATGCGACGCTGGTGCAACTCGATGACGCGCGCAGTGCGCTGAATGTGGTACTGGGTACAGATCATTCGTAATCAGTAACAGGTAAGTCTGCAAACATGTAAGCCGCTACCGACAGGTCGCGGCTTTTTTGTGTCCGTTGGCGGCGCGCCTTACCCCATTAAACCGATCAAGGTGCGGTAACCGGATACCGCACCCATCACGTGCCAAGGCTTTATGTTCAAGGCATCAACCATGCAAAGGATTGCAACATGCCTGTACCTTCGTCGCCCGCTGCGGGGGCGTATACCGAGATCATTGCCCGCACCATCAGTGCCCGATTCAATACCCGCCACACCCTGCGCTCGGCAACAGCCAGCCTGCTCAAGGACGAGCTGCTGGAAAAATACCCGCTGCTGGATTTCGACCCGACCCGCACCCTTCTCGCCCAACCGCAGCCGGAGGGCGGCTGGCGTCTGACGTTGCTGCTGGATGTGGTCCTGGCCTATCTGGCCAACGGCGTTTCGCCGGTGCTCAACGAACAGTTTGGCCGTGCGTGCTTCCTGACCAATACCGCGCCTGTGCACCTGAGCACTGGCAGACACGAACCGGACATGCAGGTCATCGCCGAGATCATTCTTGAGATGCCATCGCTGGTGTTCGTCGGTTTTCAGGAAGCGCTGCGTGATTACTGGGATGAGCCTGTCGACGCCGGGGTCAGTCGCTGGCAATGGCTGGGGGATTTGCTCAATGGCGTGCTGAAAGCGTCGGCGGTACGTCGGTCATCCACCCATACGCTGCACGCCGATATCCTCACAGAACTGACCCGCTATCCCGATCAACAACAGCGCCTTGAGGCACCTGGGGCAAACGGCGTGATCCACGCCTTCGTTGTTGAAACCACCCTGCGCAAAGATCAGCGCTCGGTCACGTTGCAAAGCCCCGATCTGCTGGTGTCCTGCGGGGAAACCCTGCTGCTGTGCAGCGTGGCCGGCGACATTGAATCATTCCCTTCTCTGGAAGCGTTTGGCCGGGTCTGGGGCGCACGGTTTGAACAGGCATTCGTCGCCGATGCCATCACCTGGAAACGCTACGAGCCCGACGGCAATCTCTTCGATACTCAGGCTGCCCTGCTACTGAACCAGCAACTGGAAGACCTGGCCGCGCTCAAGCTGCCAGCCGGCCAACCTTTGAAGGTTCTTGAAAAACGCTACGCGGCGATCACCGATGTGGCGGCGCGGTTCATGGGGGCCCAAGCGGCACCCAACCCGATGCTTTTCCAGCACATCGAGGCCAGCCTTCCCGAGTGGTTGCAAACGGCCGGCGCTGTTGATCGCATGGCCTACCGCAAGCAGGTTCTGGCGCTCGCCAGCCTCAAGCAACAAACCGCTGGCCGCACCTTCCAGACTGGCATCGACGACCTGCACACCTTCGCCAGAAAAGCGCTGCACACGCAGATGCTGGCAGACCAGCCCCAGGCCCCCGGCTACAACGCCGACGAACTGGAGCTGACCTTTCATGTGCCCGTCGGCGATCTGGGCAGCGGTTACATCGAACCGGTCAAAATGACCCTGACCGAGTTGGCGATCAAAAACCTGGCAAGCAAGCCCAAAGGCCGGATGACTATCCGCCACACGGGAGGACAACTGATCCAGGCCTGGACCACCGAGGCTTATCTGCTGGACCTGGTCAGCCGGGTCAACGTCGGCCAACGTTATCCCGAACTGATTCGCACGCAGTTGCTGGCCGACACTCCCGAGGCCCGCGAACGGGCGCGGCTGTTTGGCCTGGAACTGGCCGTCCACTTGCCGATGCAGGCACTCGAACAGTCGATCAAGGCTGAGCATGGCTTCACCCGCCAGGGCTACCGCTATGTCGAAGCCTTGATGCAGCGCACCGAGGCCGAGCGCTATGTCGATGAGCAGCAGATTGTCCTGCGCCCGCTGGCCTTCCAACGCAAAACCGGGGCTGATTGCGATGTGGCCAGCAACCTGTTCATCATCGAACCCCGCGACCTGACAGTCGATGGTCCGCGCATTCTCTACCGGCCCCTGTATTCGCCGGCCCTGCTGCAATACCCCAGCCGACAAGCCCTGATGAGTGCTATCGCCCAAGAGGGGCCAGTGCAGACCAGTGTGCTGACCTGGCTGTCGGATCGTGCCCGGCCGCTTTACCAACACAACGGTTTCAACGAGCCGCACATCGTTCACTTTCATCCGGGCGATGAATTCGCGCGCCCTGAAACACCAGAACCCGCGATTCTGCTGGGTAACGAAGCCGCTGAAGACTGGTTGGCCGCCCTGGAAAAAGGCCAATTGATGAACCGGTTGTTCGACAGCAATGCCCGCGCGCTGGTCGAACTGGCGGATCGGCAATCGGTGTCCAACACCGAAAGTCGCTGGGCGATCATCCTCGAAGGTGGCTGGCTGCTGTTCAACAACCTGGTCCTGCCGCTGCTGCGCGGTCCGGCCATGCTGGTGGGCTGGATGCTGCAACTCACCCACAGCCTGATCCAGGATCTTCCGGCCCTGGACAGTGAGGACGCCACCGCTCGGGAGCAGGCCTGGGTTGATGTGCTGCTCAATCTTGGATTAGTCCTGTTGCATGTGGCGCAGGGCCGGGAGACGCCGCTTTCCAGCGACTCTCAAGCCCCCCACATTGCCGCCGCCCCGCTGCGCCGGTCCGTATCCAACATGATTACCGACCCCGTCGTGACTCAGGCTGCGCCCGGTTTACCCTCCGAACCACCGGGCAGCGGCCACACTTTGCTCGACTTCAACCTGTCGACAGCCCGCGATTCATCCTCGGCCCGATTGTTCGAGAAGCTGCAGGCGGTACGCGTTCCATGGCCATCGCCGCTGCCGAAGCCAATCGCGAGCGGTCCGTTCAAAGGCCTGTTCAACCTCGGCGGCCCATGGCACGCCACTGTTGGCGGCTTGTTGTTTCGCGTGCGTATCGTGCCCGGCTTTGGCGAGGTCTTCGTGGTGCACCCCGACCATCCTGACCACCCCGGGATCAAGCTCAAGACCGATGGCAACGGTCACTGGTCGCTGGACCAAGGGCTGAAGCTGGTCGGTGGCGGTCGCAAAGGCAGAATCGCCGCCGAACGCGAAAAAAGACAACAGCGCATCGAAGAGTTGAACCTGCAATATGAAGAACACGTACAGCAACAAGTTCGGGTGCAACAGCGCGTCAACATCGCGGATGACTTGATGCTGCTCAAACTGCAAGACACCGCCAGTACCGAACAGGAGCGAACGACATTCCGCAAACGCTTCGTTCTGGAACTGGACAAGCAAACCAACGGTTATGTCACGCTGGTTGCCGGACTCCAGGAGAAGAGCCAGTTGACCGGTCAACCTGTCGACTATCAGTTGCTGAGCAATGTGCTGGAAAACATCATCAACAATGTTCGCAAACGGATCGTAATCGCTGACTTTGATCGTGAAGCCGCCAACGTGGGTTACAGCGAATACAGCAGCGGCACCGAGCAAGTCTATGAAGCCCTGAAGAGCGAGGGCGATGTGGTGGTGGGTCGTTACTTCGATTTCATGCGCCGAATCAGCGACATCAATGAAACCATGATCGAGTCCTTCGAAGAGGTAGACAGGCGGCTGGAAGAGCTGAAACAGATTCCGTTACTGGGGGCCAAAGCCTGGCAACGCTTGACCATCGGCCGAGCGGAAAATGAAATGACCGCCCTGAGGGTCAAGGTGTATCACTTGATCATCTTGCGAATCCTCAGCGTCAAGGGCTTGAACAACGACACCACGCTTGCCCTGGAAGAGGCGGTCGACCCTTTACTGATCTTGTCGCGATCCCATGCCGAGCTGCAAACCGCCCACGTCTATGAGCCCGGCGATCGTATCGATGTGCTCGATAGCCTGGTCGATCATTACAACAAGGCACAGGATGCATTGGGCAGCATCGGGATTTTCCGCGCCGATGAGCTGGAGATGCACGCCTTCAACCGCCTGCGAATAATCATCGACCAACTGCGCATCGATGCTGAGCAGCGCCTGGCTCAAGAGCTTCAGCGAAGCACAGAGGAACAGGCGCAAACCTCTTCGTCGGCCGGCCCTTCGACAGGTATCAGCAAAAAACCGCCGAAATCCCCTTCGGCCACGACACGCCGGAAAAAGGTCATCAAAACAACCAAAGGTACGTTGATTGGCGAAATTCGTCCGCGGATTGCCGATCAGGGCGGTGACATCGTCGATATCAATGGGCCTCTGGATGACAAGCCATTGGCCTCTTTCCATGAACATGAGCCCAATGTGTGGGTCGAGATTGTTGAAGCCCGGGAGCCGGCACCTTCGGTGATATCGCGTCCTTATCCGCAACTCAAGGGTGACGCCCGCAAGGCGGCGGCGAAGGTTGAAGAACAGGTGCAGAAGATCGAGGGCTACGCCAAGCGCGCCAGTTCACCCAGGGAAATTGAAGAACAACTGCAACGGGAAGCGAAAAAGCTCAAGCGCTATGCCGATGACCTCGAAAACCACGAGGAGGCGCCGCCCGCCAACGAGCGCGATACCGCGTTTATCGGCGAACTGCGGGACAAGGCTCGTGTCCTGGACAACAAGGCCATCGAACTGCGCACCCGCATGACGCTGGACCAGGCGCCAACCGGCGACGGCGTCGAGTACTTGCTGCGTCACAACGAATTGTATGTGCGTGCCGTCGGCACCCGGGTGCAACTGAAAACCGGACGTCGGGACTTCATGCAGGAGTACGCCTTGCTGAAAACCGATAATCAACCCTGGTGGTACGCCCACTTCCATTACGCAGCGCTGGACAATGCCAAGGCCGATTACACAGTGGCGCATCTGAAAACCAAAGCGCAGCGCTATGAAACCTACGAATCGGCGCTGGCCAAGACCCAGGATCCGAAGATGGCGATCGCGATTCATCACGGCGTTATCGGCAAATCCCTTGCCGAGCGTGACTTCTTGCCGCTGCAACCGCGCTGAATCATCGCCCATAAAAAAGCCGCAACCCTCGGGTTGCGGCTTTTGCTCCATCGCTGAAGGTCAGTGGGCAAACAACGAATTGCCCTTCTGCCCCGCCAGTTTCTCCGGTTTGATCAGGAACCGTGCCAGCGCCGGCAACAGCCACAGTGCGCCGAACATGTTCCACAACAGCATGAAGGTCAGCATCAGACCCATGTCGGCCTGGAACTTGATGGCCGAGAAGATCCAGGTGCACACGCCGATGGCCAGGCACAGGCCGGTGAACAGCACGGCTTTACCGGTGGACTTCAGCGTCTGGTAATACGCCTCTTGCAGCGGCAAACCGGCACGCAGGAAGCTTTCCAGGCGGCTATAAATGTAGATGCCGTAGTCCACGCCGATCCCCACCCCCAGCGCCACCACCGGCAGGGTCGCAACTTTCACGCCGATGCCCATGAACGCCATCAGGGCGTTGCCGAGCACCGAGGTCAGCACCAGCGGCAACACGATGCACAGGGTCGCCGCCCAGGAACGGAAGGTAATCATGCACATGGTCGCGACGCAGATGTACACCAGGATCAGGATCGTCAGCTCCGATTCCTTGATCACTTCGTTGGTCGCCGCTTCGATCCCGGCGTTACCAGCGGCGAGGATGAATTCCAGGCCGTCCTTGTTGTTGTCCTTGGCGAAGTCCTGCACCGCATGCACCGCGCGGTCAAGCGTGGCGGCCTTGTGATCGTTGAGGAACACCAGCACCGGCGCCAGGGAACAGCTGTTGTTGTACAAGCCGTCAGCCCGGGCGATGGAATTGTTCAGCACGTCCGGGTTGCGCGACAGGGTTTCCCATTTCAGGTTGCCTTCGTTCATACCCTTGATCATCTGCTTGGACACGGTCACCAATGAGATCGCCGACTGCACGCCCTCGGTGTTCTGCATCTTCCACATCAGCTCGTCGATCGGCGCCATGGCTTCGTAGCGCGAGCAGCCTTCGGCCTTGGTCTTGACCATCACCACCAACACATCGGAACTGGTGGAGTAGTTGCTGATGATGAAGTTGTTGTCCTTGTTGTAGCGCGAGTCCGGACGCAGCTCCGGCGCGCCCTGATCGAGGTCGCCGATTTTCAGGTTCTGGCTGTACCAGAGGCCGCCGCCAAAGGCGATCAGGGCCAGGGCAATGGAGATCGGTGCAACTTTCGGGCTGGCGAAGTTCGACAGCAGGCGCCAGAACGGGTGTTCGCGGTGCGCGTCCTTCTTGCTGCGCTCGACCGCACGTTTGCTGATGCCGACGTAGGAAATCGCCACCGGCAGCAGGATCAGGTTGGTGAACACGATCACCGCCACGCCGATGGACGCGCCGATGGCCAGCTCGCGGATCACGCCGATGTCGATAATCAGCAGCGTGATAAAGCCCACCGCATCCGCAAGGATCGCGATCATCCCCGGCAGAAACAGTTGGCGGAAGGTACGTCGCGCCGCGGTCAGGGCGTTGTCCGCCTCGCTGGACTGCAAGGCGATGCCGTTGATTTTCTGCACGCCGTGGGAAATACCGATGGCGAAGATCAGGAACGGCACCAGCATCGAATACGGATCGAGCCCGAAACCGAAGAAGTGCATCAAGCCGAGTTGCCAGACCACCGCCACCAGCGTCGTACTCAACACCGCCACGGTGCTGCGCATGCAGTTGGTGAACCAGTACAACAAGATCAGGGTGATGACGAAGGCGATGCCGAAGAACATCACCACCATGACAAGGCCATCGATCAGGTCGCCGACTTTCTTGGCGAAACCGACGATGTGGATTTGCACGTTGGGGTTCTGTTTTTCAAACTTGTCGCGGATCTTGTCTTCCAGCTCGTGGGAGAACTTGCGGTAGTCCAGGGCCAGCAACTTGCCCTGGTCCTGGGGGTCCGGGTAGGACTCCAGCAGCGGGATGTCGACGATGCTCGACTTGAAGTCGTTGGACACCAGGCGCCCGACCTGGCCGGACTTGAGCACGTTGTTGCGCAGCAGGTCGAGGCTTTGCTGGGAGCCGTTATAGCTCTGCGGGATCACTTCGCCACCGGCAAAGCCCTCCTCCGTCACCTCGGTCCAGCGCACGCTCGGGCTCCACAGCGACTTGAGGCCGGAACGGTCGACGCCAGAGATGTAGAACACTTCGTCGTTGATCTGGCGCAGGGTCTCCATGTACTCCTTGGAGAAGATATCGCCGTCAGTGGCTTCCACCGAGATGCGCACGGTGTTGCCCAGGTTCGCCAGATCGTTGCGGTGCTCCATCATCTTCTGAATGAACGGATGCTCGAGCGGGATCATTTTTTCGAAACTGGTGGACGGCCGGATCAGCGTCGCTTGCCAGAACAGAAAGATGCTCACCAGCAGGCAGATGACGATCACTGCCGGGCGGTTGTTGAAAATCAGGCGTTCGAGAAACGTCGCCTTGTCTTGATGATGACTTGTCATGGATGTCATAGCTCCGCCCTTCTTATTATGTGGCCCGGCTTATTTGCCCAGCTCGGCGCCGGTTGGCGAAGTGGCGCGAACGCCGCCCTGTCCTGCCAGAATCAGATTGCCGTTACCTGCAGCCGTCACCGACGACACGGAAATCCGGTCCGGTCGGTTGAACACGGAGAAGGTTTCGCCGTTGTCGCTGCTGCTGATCACCGAGCCGCCGTTGCCGACGATGACGATGGAGCCGTCCTCCAGCAGCGTAGCGCCGGACAGGCCGAACTCCAGGGTGCCGCGTGCGGCTTTCAGCTCGACCGGCTCCCAGGTGGTGCCGAAATCGGTGGAGCGAAACAGGTTTCCGCGCAAGCCGTAAGCCAGCAGCGTGTTGGGTTGAGCGGTGCCGATTACGCCGAACAGCGAGCCTTCATACGGGCCTTCGAGCTTTTCCCAGGTCTGCCCCCAATCGGCGGAGCGGAACATGCTGCCCTGCTCGCCGACGATGAACAGCCCGGCATCCTTGACGGCGGCGATGGCGTTGAGGTGGAACTGGTCTTCGTTGTCGAGGCGGTCACTGGCGTCTTCCCAGTTTTTGCCGCCGTCGGTGGTTTCCATCAACGCGCCATACGCGCCCACGGCAAAGCCGCTGTTGACGTCCTTGAACCAGACGTCGAGCAGCGGCGATTCGCGTTTGAGGTCTTCGAATTGTTTGGTCCAGGTGACGCCGCCGTCTTCGCTGGCGAGGATTTGCGCGTCATGGCCGACGGCCCAGCCGTGTTTGTCGTCGACAAAGAACACCGCCGTGAGCAGTTGCCGGGTCGGCACCTTGGCCTGGGTCCAGGTCGAACCCTGGTCATCGGAATACAGAATGTGCCCGCGATCCCCGACCGCCACCAGGCGTTTGCCGGCGTGGACGACATCGAGCATCAGGCTTTTGGCGGCCTTGGCGGACTCAACGGAATAAACGGCATCGGCTGCCGGCGCGTCGGCGGCCAGCACCGGTGCCGACAACGCGGCACAGCCCAACAGCGAGAGCGCTGTAGCCAGCAACGCGTACTTGCGTAATGCCGGCGGGCGGCAAATACCCACACCCATGACAGGCTCACTCATAGACCTTCCCCCATTATTATTGTTAGGTCGTTCAACCTTTCAGGGCGCCGTAAGGGTGCTCGTGGCGATTGACTGGTTAGGAGCATAGTCCTGAAACCCGCAACCCAGAGCCCCTTCGGAAGCTGGCTTATCCTATCGGGCTTTGGAAAGGTCTGACAATCGACGCCACGTTATGTTTTGTTAACCTGAGGGGTATGGGGTGTCGGTGAATGGTTGGGTATCAGGTGGGGTGATTTTTGTGTGTATATCCGTTTCTTCGGTAACGGCGGCTGGCGGTTTCGCTCTTACAGCGAGTCACTTTCGAAAAGCGCGAAAGTAACCAAAGCGCTTTTGCCCCTTTCGTTCGGTGCCTCGCTTAGGCTCGGCATGCCCTCGCTCCGGTCCTGCTCCGTGGGCCCGCCGCCATCGGCCATCCATGGCCGGGGGCGGCTAACCCGGCATCCATGCCGGGTTGCCCACTACGCAGAACCTCCACTCCGCCTCTCGAGGGGGCGTGCATCGCACGGCGAGGCGGCCTACCGGCCGGCCTGTTTCGCCTGCGCGTACACCCGAGCGACCGCTCGTGCCGACGCTCCGCGTGGGCATGCATCCCGTGACGCTCTGCGTCACCAGCGCGCAGGATTCAGACTTGCGTCGTTAGCGGAACGCAGAGCGTCCCCGGCGGCATTCCCACGCAGAGCGTGGGAACGATCACAAACACACCCCCCGTAGGAGCTGCCGAGTGAAACGAGGCTGCGATCTTTTGACCTTGACCTTGACCTTGACCTTGACCTTGACCTTGACCTTGACCTTGACCTTGACCTTGACCTTGACCTTGACCTTGATCTTGATCTTGCTTTTGATCTGCCCCGTCGGACGGCCGAGCGGAGGTTCTGCGCAGTGGGCACCGCGGCAGGGATGCCGCGGTAGCCGCCCCCGGCCATGGATGGCCGATGGCGGCGGGCCCACGGAGCAGGACCGGAGTGAGGGCATGCCGAGCCACAGCGAGGCACCGTACGTCAGGGGCGAAAGCGTTTTGGTTACTTTGGCGCTCTTCCAAAGTGACCCGCTGTAAGAGCGGAACCATAAGAAGCCGTTACCGCAGCAATGGATATGTACCCGATCAAAAATCCCGGTCGGCAGTGAGGCCGCCTTCGCGAGCAAGCCCGCTCCCACAAGGGTTCCGGGTGAACCCTGGGGGAGCGAGCCAGACTCAGGCCAGGCTTTTGCTGACCACTTCAAACACATCGCTGGACAGCTGCCCCGAAGCGCGAATCCGCTCCAGCTCCCCTTTCATCAACGCCTGACGAGCATCGTCATATTTGCGCCAGCGAGTCAGCGGCGCCAGTTGGCGTGAGGCGATCTGCGGGTTAAACCCGTTCAACTCAATCACCAGATCCGCCAGGAAGCGATACCCGCTGCCATCCGCCGCATGGAAGTTGATCAGGTTCTGCCCGGCAAACGCACCCACCAGCGCCCGCACCTTGTTCGGGTTCTTCATATTGAACGCCGGATGCTCCATCAACTGACGAACCCGCGCCAAACCACCCGGCAACGTGCTCCCCGCCTGAACACTGAACCACTGGTCCATAACCAGCGGATTGTCCTTGAAGTGCTCGGCAAAACTGGCCAATGCCTTGGCCTTCTCGTCTTCGAACGACGAATTGACCAACACCGCCAACGCCGTCAAACGCTCGGTCATGTTGTCGCTGGTTTCGAACTGTTCAAGCGTCGCCGCCAACACCTCAGGCTTGCCGCTGAGCATCAGGTACGACAGCGCAATGTTCTGCAACGCACGACGGGCGAAGTGCTCGGCCTCGGCCACGTACGGGGTTTTCTTCGACAGGTCGCGGTTGGCCTGATAACGCAGCCACAGCGCTTCGAACAAACCTTCCGCCAATTGCTTGCGGGCAAATTCGCGAGCGATGTGAATAGCGTCAACATCAGCCACTTCGCTGATTTCTGTCAGATACGCCTCACCCGGCAGCGACAGCATTTCCGCGACCATGGCCTGGTCCAGCGTTTCGTCGCTCAGCACAGTTTGCAATGCCGAAATCAGGCGCTGATCCAGCACCAGTTTCTCGCCCTTCTGCTGCTGGGCAATCAGTTCTTGCAGCACCTGCACCGACAGTTGCTGACCGGCATCCCAGCGATTAAAGCCATCGCTGTCGTGCTGCATCAGGAACATCAGTTGATCGCGGTTGTACGGGAAACTCAGCTTCACCGGCGCCGAGAAACCGCGCAGCAGCGAAGGCAATGGCTGTTCAGCGATGTCAACGAAAGTGAAAGTCTGTTCGGCTTCAGTCACCGAGATGACCCGCGAAGTGCCCTGTGCCGAAGCTTCGCCCGACAGACGCAGCGCAATCGCCGCACCTTTGGTGTCCAGCAGCCCCAATTCCACCGGAATCACGAACGGCAGCTTTTCAACTTTGTCCGGGGTGGCCGGGCAGCTCTGGCGGAAGGTCAGGCTGTAGGTTTTCGCCGCCGCGTCGTAGGACTCGCTCACCGCCAAACGCGGTGTACCGGCCTGGCTGTACCAGCGTTTGAACTGGGTCAGGTCAACGCCATTGGCGTCTTCCATGGCCTTGATGAAATCGTCACAGGTCACGGCCTGGCCGTCATGGCGATCGAAGTACAGGTCGCTGCCTTTGCGGAAGCCTTCGGCGCCGAGCAAGGTGTGGATCATGCCGACCACTTCCGAGCCCTTTTCGTACACGGTCAGTGTGTAGAAGTTGGAAATCTCGATAAAGCTGTCCGGGCGCACGGCGTGGGCCATGGGGCCGGCGTCTTCGGCGAACTGGTGGGTGCGCAGGTAAGCCACGTCCTGGATGCGCTTGACCGTGGCCGAGTTCATGTCGGCGGAGAAGCCGGAATCGCGGAACACGGTGAAGCCTTCCTTGAGCGACAACTGGAACCAGTCGCGGCAGGTCACGCGGTTGCCCGACCAGTTGTGGAAGTATTCGTGGGCGACGATCGCTTCGACCCGCTGGTGCGCGGCGTCGGTGGCGGTTTCGGCCCGGGCCAGCACGGCGCTGGAGTTGAAGATGTTGAGGCCCTTGTTCTCCATGGCGCCCATGTTGAAGTCGTTGACCGCGACGATCATGAAGATGTCCAGATCGTATTCGCGACCGTAGACCTCTTCGTCCCAGCGCATCGACTTCTTCAGGCTGTTCATGGCGTGCTGGCACTTGTCGATGTTTTCCGGCTCGACATAGATGCGCAGCGCGACGGTGCGCTCGGTCATGGTGGTGAAGGTGTCTTCGACGCACCACAAGTCACCGGCCACCAGCGCAAACAGGTACGCCGGTTTCATGAACGGGTCTTCCCAGCTCGCCCAGTGCCGGCCGTCTTCGCCAGGGCCCGAGGCGATCGGGTTGCCGTTGGACAGCAGCACCGGATAGCTGTGCTGCTCGGCGACCACGGTGGTGGTGAACTTGCTCATCACGTCCGGGCGGTCGAGGTAATAGGTGATCTTGCGGAAGCCTTCGGCCTCGCACTGGGTGCAAAACATCCCACTGGATTTGTACAAACCTTCCAGCGCGGTGTTGGTTTCCGGGTGGATGCGCACGCTGGTGTCGACCGTGAAGCGTTCGCTCTTGGGGTGCAGGGTCAGGTGGTTCTCGGTCAACACATAGTCGGCGGCGGTCAGTTCGCGGTCGGCCAGGTTCACCGACAACAACTCCAGCTGCTGGCCATCGAGCACCAGCGGTGGCAGGCCCGGGCCGCGCTCGGGATTGCGGCGCATCACCAGTTGCGCATGGACCAGGCTGTGGTCCTCGAACAACTCGAAGGTCAGGTGCGTCTCGTCGATCAGGTACTCGGGCGCCTGATAGTCCTTCAGGTAGATCATCTTCGGTTGTTCGGTGCGCATGCTGGAGTCCTTAACTATGCACGGCGAGTTGATAGGCCGTGTATTTACGAATATTGATCACGCCGGTGTCGAAGATCAGGTATTGGCCCTTGATTCCCAACAGCGTGCCTTCGGCAATCGGATTCTTGTCCAGGTTGAAGCTGACGATTTTGGCCGGGTATTGCTCGATCGGATAGCGGATCTCGAGGACATCGACATCGGCAATAGTCTGGATTGCCTGTAGGCCGAATCGTTCCTGCAAACCTTGCAAACCTTCAGCGCAGCTATCGAATAGTTGATCGCGAACCGCAGCCAGGTCCACCGATGCCGCGTCGCCCTTGAGTAAAGCACGCCAATTGGTCTTGTCAGCCACTTGGCTGCGGAACAGATCTTCGACGAAGCCCGACTGCTGACGGGTGGAGACGCGCATGATCGGCAATGCCTGACGAGCGCCCTGGTCGATCCAGCGGGTGGGCATCTGGTTGGCGCGGGTAATCCCGACTTTCACCCCCGACGAGTTGGACAGGTAGACGATGTGATCGGTCATGCAGAACGTCTGGCCCCACTCCGGCTCACGGCAGGTACCGGCATCGAAGTGACAACGCTCCGGGCTCATGATGCAGATGTCGCACTGGGCCAGTTTGGTCATGCACGGGTAGCAGTAACCCTGGCTGAAACTGGTTTTGGTCTTGCGTCCGCAATGGGAGCAGAAAATCGCCCCCAAGTATTCCAGGCGTACCGTCGAGCCGATCAAGGGATTGACCGGCACCTCAGTGTCGCCCAGACGAAAAGCGTACTGCACGTTCGGCCCGTCCAGGCGTGCCGACATTTTGCTGATTGCACCGCGGCCAATCTCGATCAATGGATGGCATCCGACTTGAACAGAATGTTCGGCACGCTGATCGACTTGGAACTGCATTCCTGCGGGCCCATGTAGCCGGTGCGTTGTTCCTCGGGCAGGTTCTGGATTTCCCAGGCGATCATCGCTTGCAGGGACAGTTCGCGCTGCTCGGCGGTGAGTTTGCCACCGTCGGACCATTTGCCGATTTCCACCGCCAGTTTCAGGCTCTGGTAGATGTCCGGGGTGATGTTCTTGATCATTTCGTTAAAAGAGGACATCAGGGTCTCCGCGCTCTTTATTGACATAACTATTTAGACGGCGAGTTTACGGCGGTTGTACAAACCACCCAACAAACCGGTGAAGCATCCGATGAGTAACCCGCCGACGTGGGCGGCGTTGGCAATTTCACCGAAGCCGATCATCGAGATCAGCCCGGACATGCACACCACCAGCCAGACCAGCATCATCACCAGCACGCCGCGGGGTAAACGATAGGCTGGGTTCGGCGACAGCAGCTGGAAGATCCAGCAGTGCCCGAGCAAGCCGTACAGCACGCCGGACAGACCACCAAACAAGGTCGCACCGCTGAACCAGTACTGGGCGTAGTTGGACACCAGGCTGAACAGCAACGTCAGGCCGATCAGGTTGACGCTGCCCTGCCGCGCCTCGATGCGCCGCCCCAGTTCCCAGTACCACATGCCGTTCATGGCCAGGTGCAGGAAGCCGAAGTGGATCAGCATCGGCGTCACCAGGCGCCACCACTGCCCCGCCGCCAGACCTTCGTCCAGCGGCGTGAACTCGATGTAGTCACCGATTACGCGGAAATCGAGGAAGGTGAACCAGTGCAGGGTGTTGAGGTTTTCACCGAGCACCGTCACCGCGCCGACGATCAGGCACAACAGCAGAATGCCTGCGGTCGCCTTGCTGTGGCGCAATTGCTCGACCAGGCCGGGACGGCGTGGGGTCTGCGCTACCGGGATGTCCAGTTGTTGATCCGGATCACCCGCCGGGAAGCGTTCGTACAGCGAACGCACGTCCTCGCTGATGTTGGCCGGCACCCACAGCACTTGCTCGCCCGCCTCTTCGCTGACGCGATGGGGCACTTGCATGCGTTGCAGCAGCTTGACGAAGCCGCTCAAGTCCACCGCCAACGGCAGACGCAAAACCGCCACCTTACTCATCGCAAGGCCTCCGGCCGCTCAACGTCGACCCAGACAAACTTATGCGGGTCGAGCCGGGTTTCCTGGTCCAGGCGGTAAGCCACCAGTTTGCCGTACAGCACCGCGCTGTAATCCAGGCAGGCCAGGTTCGGCCGGATCGGCGCCGGTTTGCCGCTGCGCCAATAGTGCCCGACGAACAGCAACGGCTCGTCGATGCCATAGCGCAGCAAGGTGTTTTTCTCAGTGGAAGACAATGGCGTACGGGCCACCGGCTCGGGCAAGGCGTCAGGCTGGAACACAATGTCTCCGTAGGTTTGCGGGTCGTCTTCCCAGAATTTGGTGCGGAAGAACGAACGCGTCAGGCCATCGCCACTGGTCATGGTCTGGCCATCGGGCAGGCGCATGTCGGTGCCGCGCAGCAGGCGGTCGAACACGGTGCAGGCAAAACTGCCGGGCACGGCCGAGGCCTGGAGGAAGTGTTCATCAACGCAACCGTCGGGAAATAGCGCGCGCAACGGTTCGATCAGGCCCGAATCCCAGCAGGCATGCACCACGCGGAAACGCCCGGCGTCGACGAACAATGGCAGGTCGTAGAACCATTGCTGGAAGTCATGCCAGTCGCCCGGATGATCTTCAAACTGAGTCAGGGTTTCCCCCAGCAATCGGGCGTGGCGCGGGGTGTGTTCGCGCACGAACTGCTTGCCGCTGCCGGGCGGCGCCGGGGTGCTCCAGCCGAGGGCATTGAATTCATGGTTGCCCATGATGCACAGCGCCTGGCCGGCCTCGACCATGTCGTGGACGATGTGCAGCGCTTCACGAATGCGTGGGCCGCGGTCGATGATGTCACCGACGAACACCGCCATACGCGACGGATGCCGCCAGACGCCACCGTGTTTGTGATAACCGAGCCGGTCGAGCAAGTGCTCAAGGGTCAGAGCGCAACCGTGCACGTCACCGATCAGGTCGTAGCTACGCGCGGGATCGAGCATCAGTCGCCTCCACCACCCAACCGACTGCCCCAGCCAAGCTTGGTCCGGCACACTTCATAATAGTTGTGGTCGAGAGGATGGATCAGCCGCAACTTCTGGGCTTTTTTGCTGATGGTGATGGTGTCACCCGGCGCGCAGGTGAAATGGTTCTGCCCATCACAGGAGACTTGCGGGTAGATCTGCATATCCTTGGACACGACGATTTTCAGCTCACTGTTGCCGTCGACCACAATTGGCCGGCCTGACAAGGTATGGGGGTACATCGGCACAATCACAATAGCGTCGAGCTTGGGATGCATGATCGGGCCACCCGCAGAGAGTGCATAAGCGGTCGAACCGGTCGGCGTGGCGACGATCAGGCCGTCGGCCTTCTGGCTGCAGACGAACTGGCCGTCGATGTACAGCTCGAACTCGATCATTCGCGTCGATTTGCCGGGGTGCAGCACCACGTCGTTCAGCGCATCGCCCTGACCGATGGCCTCGGCGTGGCGGCGGACTTCGGCCTGCAGCAGGAAGCGGTTTTCCACCAGGTAGTGGCCGTCGAGCACTTCGGCGACTTTGACTTCCAGCTCATCCGGGCGAATGTCGGTCAGGAAGCCCAGGCTGCCACGGTTGATCCCAAGCACCGGAATGTTGTGGCGGGCCAGCGCGCGGGCAGCGCCCAACAGACTGCCGTCACCACCGACCACAATCACCATGTCACAGACTTCGCCGAGCATCTTGCGCGACGAGGTTTGCAGGCCGTGTCCCGGCAGGACTTCGGCGATGGTGTCTTCGAGGATCACGTGCAGGTGACGATCGAGCAGAAACCGTTTCAGTCGGCGGACGGTATCCAGCACCTGCGAACTGCCCAGGCGACCGATGATGCCGATATTACGAAATTGCTCCATGGGGCTCCTGCGAGGTTCTGCGTCGGGCTAAAGCGACGATTATGGGCGAAAGCGCGGGATAGACAAAATCCTTTAAGCCATGACTTAAGAGGCTATGCTCGCAGAATGATCTTATTCCCGGATTTGCTCCAGCTACCCCACCAGTTACGCCACCCGGAAGTGCGCGACCTGGCGTGGGTCATCCTCGCACCGCCGATGCTCGGCGAACCGCCGTGGCCGCAGCGTCATCCGCTGGCCGGCAGCGATTGGGTGCAGGCGCCGGAAGGCCTGGAACGCTGGTTGCGGCAACTGGATCGCGACAGTTATGACTTGCTGCACTGGCTCGCGCAGTCGCGCACCCGGCGCCTGGGCCTGTATTACGAGCGCTTGTGGCAATACGCGGTGCGGCATGCGCCGGGTATCGAGTTGATCGCCGCCAACCTGCCGATCCGCCGCGAGGGTCACACCCTCGGTGAGCTGGACATGCTGCTGCGTGATCGCGATGGCGTGCATCACCTGGAGCTGGCAATCAAGCTCTACCTCGGCCCGCAGAATGGCGATGGCCACGACACCGCCCAGTGGCTCGGCCCCGGCTGTCACGATCGGCTGGACCGCAAACTGGCGCACTTGAGCCAGCATCAACTGCCGATTTCCGCCCGGCCGGAAAGTCGTGAAGTGCTGGCAGCGCTGGATATCCAGCAGTTCAGCGCGCATTTGTGGCTGGGCGGCTACCTGCTGTATCCGTGGCCGGGGCAGTCTAACTCGCCGAGCGGCGCGCATCCGCAGCATTTGCGCGGCAGCTGGCTGCATCAGAAGGATTGGGCGGACTTTGTCGTGCAGCGCCCGTCCGGACGCTGGCAACCCCTGCCCCGCCATGCCTGGCTGGCGCCGGCGCATTATCCGGCGGAGCAGACCTGGACCACCGAACAGTTGCGGACCTGGCTCGGCGAACTTGAGCCGTTGGCGCCGGCGCAGTTGATGGTGCGGCTGGTCGAGAATGCCAACGGGGATTGGGAAGAAGCCGAACGGCTGTTTCTGGTGGCGGATCTTTGGCCGAATGTGCCGGGCAGTGGTTGAGGATTTGTGGTGTCTGGGCGGGCCTCTTCGCGGGCAAGCCTCGCTTCCTACAAGGACGCGCGGACAATCTGTAGGAGCGAGGCTTGCCCGCGAATGGGCCGCCACGGTTTAAATGGACAACCGCACCGCCAACGCCGCCAACGTCACCAGCAACACCGGCACCGTCAGCACAATCCCGACCTTGAAGTAATACCCCCAGCCAATCTTGATGTTCTTGCGCTCCAGCACATGCAGCCACAACAACGTCGCCAGACTGCCGATCGGGGTAATTTTCGGCCCCAGGTCGCTGCCGATGACGTTGGCGTAGATCATCGCTTCCTTGACCACGCCCGTGGCCTGGCTCGCATCAATGGAGAGCAGGCCGATCAGCACCGTCGGCAAATTGTTCATGATCGATGACAGCAGCGCCGTCAGCACCCCGGTGCCCATCGCCGCGCCCCAGACGCCGTAACCGGCAAAGCCGTTCAACCAACCGGCCAGGTAATCGGTGAGCCCGGCGTTGCGCAGGCCGTAGACCACCAGGTACATACCGAGGGAGAAAATCACGATCTGCCACGGCGCCTCTTTCATCACCTTGCGCGTGGAAATCTTGTGGCCGCGGGCGGCGATGGCCAGCAGCAAGGCCGCGCACACCGCTGAAATCGCGCTGATCGGAATGCCCAACGGCTCCAGGGCGAAGCAACCGACCAGCAGGATCACCAACACCGCCCAACCGGCATAAAACGTGGCTTTGTCGTGGATCGCCGTGGCCGGGTCTTCCAGTTGTTCGGGGTCGTAGGCCTTGGGAATGTCCTTGCGGAAAAACCACATCAACATGCCCAGTGTGGCGGCGACGCTGACGAAGTTGACCGGAATCATCACCGCCGCATAGCGATTGAAGCCGATATGGAAGAAGTCGGCGGAAACGATGTTCACCAGGTTCGACACCACCAGCGGCAGGCTCGCGGTGTCGGCGATAAACCCGGCGCCCATCACGAACGCCAGGGTTGCGGCGGGCGAAAAGCGCAGCGCCAGCAACATGGAAATCACGATCGGCGTGAGAATCAGCGCCGCGCCGTCATTGGCAAACAACGCCGACACCAATGCCCCGAGCAACACCATAAAGGCAAACAGCTTGCGCCCGCTGCCCTTGCCCCAGCGCGCCACGTGCAACGCCGCCCAGGCAAAGAACCCGGCTTCGTCCAGCAACAGGCTGATGATAATCAGTGCGACAAAGGTGCCGGTGGCGTTCCAGATAATCTGCCACACCAGCGGGATGTCACTGAGGTGCACCACCCCGAAGAGCAGCGCCAACACCGCGCCAAACACCGCACTCCAGCCAACGCCGAGGCCTTTGGGTTGCCAGATCACCAAGGTGATGGTCAGCAGGAAAATCAACGACGCAATGAGCATGCACAGCAGCCTTGAACAGACAATCGGGATGGGGGACATGCAACAGAGTGAAAGGCCGGGGCGATAATTCCGTGGACGGACGCAAAATCCCGCCACACCTGAATCCCCTGTAGGAGCGAAGCTTGCCCGCGAAGGCGTCGTGTCAGTCAACATTGATGTTGAATGTGACGACGCCTTCGCGGGCAAGCTTCGCTCCTACAGGGATTGTTGTTGGGTCAGTAATTACAACTTGATGACATGCCCTTCGCCCGGCGCAACCTGCCCATGAAACAGCCGGGATATTACACGTTGCGCGGCTTCATAGCCTTCACTCTCAACCACCTCGAGCAACGGCGTGGACGTGGCCGTCAACAACCCATAAAACCGCTGCAACCCTTCGCCAATATGCTGGCTGACCTGTTCCGGGCCCCATTCGGCATTGCGTTTGCGAATCTGGATCGGCGCAAAAAAGAACACCGGCTGCGGCCCGGAGATCGCGGTCAGTTGCGCCTTATCGGTGCTCTGGGCGGAGCCGGCGAAACAGCTGTAGACCAATCGAGCGGCGAAATGCTGATGCACACGGTCGCGCAGCTTGAGGTCGCCGGAAAAATCCACATATAGCGTCGGACGATCATTGGGCAGGCTCTCCAGTTCGGCATAAGACACCGTGCGTTCGTAACAACCCAGGGTTTCGACAAAGGCTTTGTTATCGGCCGAGGTCAGGGCTATCCGTTCCAGGCCGGGACTGTTTTCCAGGCACATTGCGGTGCCAAAAGCGGTTTTGCTCGATGCACTGGAGAACACCACCCGGGTTGCACCGAAAAACGCCTTGTCTTGTAGGAAGTCCGCCAACATCCACGACGTCAGGAACAGCGGCTTGAGCAAAATCTGCAGGTTTTCGGTGCCTGGCGTGTAGTACGAATCCCAACTGCAACGGGTGTATTGGTTGTAGGCCGAGGCCAACGCCTGGCGGTGTTCGGCCGAATCGTAAAAGCCGCGCTCGGTAACCCGGCCCGGACGCATCCACAAATGGCTGGCAATCGGGAAGTAACCGTAGAAGCGCTCACCCACCTTGATGCCCACGACATCCGATGCCACGACATCGGCAAACCCCCACGCCGGGATGTGGCCCCATTCCGTCAACCCCGTAGGAAAGAACCCCCAGTAGTTCATCGAATCACCATACGCCGCGTAGGTAATGTTGTTGGTGGTCAACGCGCAGCGATCGATCTTCAGGATGATCTCACCGGGTGCCGGGATCAGGCTGCGTTGTTCCTGTTCGATCCGGCTCTGGTCAAGGGCATTTTTACGGGTGATGAGCCGTGTTACCGTGCTCGGGCTTTGCATCTTTCAAACTCCTGCTGCGAGTGAGTAGCGGAAGCACCAGAGTAGTCGCAGCCCATGAAAAGCGGGTTCGGAAACACCAAGGATGGCGCGGCAACCGTCAATCCCCGCGCCAAACCGCTGAAACGGCCAAGTCAGGCGCGCGCGATCTTCACCGTCGAGGCAATTTACCAGGCGTTTGTTCGGATTTGGCAGCGCGACGGCTGGTCGGGGCTGACCACCCGCGAAGTCGCACTGGAAGCAGGCGTGGCCATTGGCACGCTGTACGATTATTTCCCGAGCAAAGAAGCCTTGTTGTCCGGTTATATCCGGCATTCCCTCGATGAATTGTTACGGCACCTGGACGAACAGGTGGTACAGGCCAACGACCTGGACTGGCTAACCCGGATCAAACGTTTGATCTGCCTGACCTGCGAGCCGGACGCCGTGCGACAACCGCTGTTCAACCATGAAGTGTTTGTGATCGAACATCAAACCGCCGCCTGGCTGTCGGAAATGGAGACGATGATTTGTAGCCGATTGCTTGAGCGCCCTACCCCCTGTAGGAGCGAAGCTTGCTCGCGAAGGCGTCGTCCCATTCAACATCGATGCTGACTGACACACCGCTTTCGCGAGCAAGCTTCGCTCCTACAGGTCAGTTGTCAGACTTTTTTGTGTTGTTCCACCCATTGCCCGTAGGCATTGATGAAGCTCTGCAAAAACGGCTTTACGGATTCCGACAGTTTGCCCGCCTCGTCAAATGCCGTCCCCGCCCCGCCGAGATAGGCTTCCGGCTGCTGCATGCACGGCACATTGAGAAACACCATGGACTGGCGCAAGTGATGATTGGCGCCGAAACCGCCCACCGCGCCCGGCGAAACACTGATCACGCCTCCCGGTTTACCGCTCCAGGCACTCTTGCCATAAGGACGCGATCCCACATCAATCGCATTCTTCAACGGCGCCGGCACGGAACGGTTGTATTCCGGGGTCACGAACAGCACTGCGTCGGATGAGCTCACTTGTTGTCGGAAAGTGCTGTAGGCTGCCGGCGGTGAAGCGCCATCGATGTCTTCGTTGTAGAGCGGCAAGTCGCCAATTTCGACGATGTTCAATTTCAGATTGGCAGGCGCCAGATCAGCCAGGGCCAATGCGACCTTGCGGTTGATCGATTCTTTTCTCAAGCTGCCGACCACAACGGCGATCGTATAGACGTTGCTCATGGAAGATTCTCGACTGTCCGATGGAAAGAGCCTGTAGTTATAGATGACGATTCGATCAGCGGGCGAGCGAAAATCGCCGCCCCTGACTATTTTTTTCCTGTAGGAAAACTTACCTCGCCCAACCACGGTCTACAGAACCGCAAATTGAGTGATTTATCTCCAGAGGTTCTAAGCAGATGGCAGCAGTACTCGTCGGTCAGTTCCATGCAAGAGACGCGGAAGGCCGCGTTTATTCCGTGCATGAGTTCCAGGAATCCACCCCGTCGGCAGACGGGCTCGGCGGCACGGAGCCTGTCACCACCTATAAGCTGGCCATTGGCGATCGTGTTAAAAAGCTCGACGACAACCAGTTTCTGTTGATCCAGTCGGATGTCACTATCGTTCGCGAACCCGACACCTACGTCGGTAGCCTGCCGGAAACCACCGTCGCTTCATAACCCTGTGTTATGAGCAGAAGTCATATGCACGCACTTGAGTTAGGATTCAGCCACTGACTCCCTCACCTGCTGAACATGGACTTCACGCATGCGTTTACGTCATATCGAAGTGATCCAGGCGCTCTTGCAGACCGGTCACCTGGGCACCGCCGCCGAATGGCTGCAGTTGCCGGTGACCGAGGTCGAAGGGATTTTGCGCGACGCCGAGGGTCAGTTGGGCTTCATGCTGTTTTCCAGCGTGCGCGGCCGCTTGCAGGCCACGCGCGAGGCGCGGGAGTTGCAGGTCGAAATCGCTCACGTCTATGAAGCTCTCGAGCCGGTGCAGCGCCTGGCCAACAGTCTCAAGCAATACCTGGCGCCACCGCTGCGCGTCATCGGCACGCCGCCGCTGGCCCAACAGTTATTGCCCCACAGCATTGCGGCCCTGCGCCGACGTTTCCCCGATGCGCCGTGCACCCTCCTGAGCCAACCCACCCGCGAAATCGTCCGCAGCCTGCTGTTGCGCGAAAGCGATCTGGGCCTGAGCCTGCACGACCCCGACCACGCCGATATCGATTGCCAGGTGATTGCCCAGGGCAAACTCCAGTTACTGGCACCTCACGGCTGGCTGCAACCCAAGCAGAAGTATGTGTCGGTACAGGATCTGGCCGGTCAGTCGATGGTTGGCCTCGACGGTCACGACCCGTTGAGCCCGGCGCTGGAGACCAAGTTACAGGCGCTGCGTCCGGCCCTGGTGATCCAGACCCGCGTCCAGACTCATCAGATGATGCGCAGCATGGTCGAGGCCGGTGAAGGCCTGGCCATCGTCGACCCGTTCACCGCCCTCGGCGCCAAATCGTCCGGACTCGACGCCTGCCCGCTGGCGCCGGCCGTGCCGATCAGCCTCTACGCCCTGACCTTGAAGAACGGCGAGCCCTCGCCCGCCGTTGAGGCGTTGCTGGCGATCATCACGGAACAAGCCGCGGCGATGTTGGCGAGCTGAGCGGGTTTTCCAACGGGTTATCGAACAACCGATACCAGAACAACGCCACTTCGGCGGTGTTCGGGTCGATACCGCGATAGCGCAGATGATCGATCCCGCCAATCTGATAACCGCAGCGCTCATAGAGTCGACAAGCGCCCAGGTTGTTGTTCTGGGTTTCGAGCATGATGCCCGGCAGCTTTTTCTTGCGGCTCCAGAACTGTGCGACATCCAGCAACGACTTGGCCACGCCATGCCGCCGCGCCGGCGCATGCACCGCCAGTTCGTCGATATGGGCGAAGCCGTTCCAGTTGGTGCTGATCACCAGATGGCCCACCGGCTCGTCATCCAGGTACGCCATGAAAATCGCACTGTCGGCGGCATCGCGGAAACTGCTGAACTCTTCCGGATCGATGCCGTAGCACTTTCGATAAGGGGTGATTGGCGTCACCGGCCACTGCGCCACCGGCTTGCCGATTTCGGCAGCACCATAGGCGGCGACTTCAAAACTGAAATCGCTGCCCCAGATGTAGGCCGCAAAACCATCGTCGGCAACGCGCACCGACAGCCCTGGGTATTTCGGATTCATGACCGGTTGCATGCTGGGAAAGGTCCTCATTCCTTGATGCAATCGACGGTGTAGTGCCGTCCATTGCCCTCGTCTTCGTGTTGCAATCCGTGCACATCGGCGACAAATCCCGGGAAGCTGCTGTCGAAGGTACGGGCAAATGCCAAGTAATCGATGATCGATCGGGTCGACTCGGTGAAGCGCTCACCGGGCATGATCAACGGAATTCCTGGCGGGTACGGCACCAGCATCACGGCGGCGATTCGCCCATCCAGGGCGTCGATCGACACCGCCTCCACCTCACCGCGCACCAATTGATCATAGGCGTCGGCGGGCTTCATGGCGATTTCCGGCAGCACGGTGTACATGCGTTTGAGGTGCTTGGCCGTGGCATTGCTGCGGTAGCAAGCGTGCAGTTGATCGCACAGATCCCGCAGGCCCATGCCTTGATAACGCGCCGGATTTTCCTGGGCGACGCACGGCAGGCAGGTGTTCAGGCTGACATTGGCGTCGTAACTGCGCTTGAACTCCAGCAACTCGGTGAGCAACGTGCTCCATTTGCCCTTGGTGATGCCCATGGAGAACAGCACCAGGAACGAATACAGCCCGGTCTTCTCCACCACCAGCCCGCGCTCCCAAAGGAATTTGCTGACCACCGCTGCCGGAATCCCGCGCTCGCTCAAGGCGCCGCCCGCGGTCAGGCCCGGCATCACCAGGGTGACCTTGATCGGATCGAGCAGCACGTAGTCATCGGTCACGCCGCCAAAGCCGTGCCAGTCGGCGTCGGGTTGCAGCAGCCAGTCTTCAGTGATGACCTGGGTGATGCCTTCCACCGATGGCGGTTGCCAGATGGAAAACCACCAGTCATCCGCGGCAATGTGCTGGCGCAGATTGGCCAGGGCCCGGCGGAAACTCAGGGCTTCGTCGAACATTTCCTGCAACAGCGAACGCCCGGCCGGCCCTTCCATCATCGCCGAGGCTACGTCCAGCGAAGCGATGATGCTGTATTGCGGCGAAGTAGAGATGTGCATCATGAACGCTTCATTGAAACGGTCGCGATCCAGTTGCCGCGCACCACCGTCCTGCACGTGGATCATCGACGCCTGGCTGAACGCCGCCAACAGTTTGTGCGTGGAATGGGTGGTGAACACCAACGGGCTGTCTTCGCTGCGCGAGGTGCCCATGCCGAAGCGCCCGGCGAAGAACTCGTGAAACGCCGCGTAGGCGTACCAGGCTTCGTCGAAGTGCAAGACCTCGACGCTGTTGCCGAGGTTCTGCTTGATCAGCTCGGCGTTGTAGCAGAGGCCGTCGTAGGTGGAATTGGTCACCACCGCCAGTTTGACCTTGGGCTCGCGGCCCTTGGTCAGTGGGCTGGCGTCGATCTTGGCCTGGATCGACTCGCGGCTGAACTCGCTCAACGGAATCGGGCCGATGATCCCCAGCTCATTGCGCTCCGGGCACAGGTACAGCGGGATGGCGCCGGTCATGATGATCGAGTGCAGCACCGACTTGTGGCAGTTGCGATCCACCAGCACCAGGTCATCCCGGGCGACCATGGAATGCCAGACGATCTTGTTCGCCGTGGAGGTACCGTTGATCACGAAAAAGGTGTGATCGGCGCCGAAATTGCGCGCGGCTCGCGCTTCGGCCTCGGCCAACGGGCCGGTGTGGTCGAGCAGCGAACCGAGTTCCGGCACCGACACCGACAAATCCGAACGCAGGGTGTTTTCCCCGAAAAACTGGTGAAACGCCTGCCCCACCGGGCTCTTGTGATACGCCACGCCACCACCGTGGCCGGGGGTGTGCCAGGAATAGTTGGAATCGGCGGTGTGCTGCACCAGGGCCTTGAAGAATGGTGGCAACAGACCGTCCAGGTACTTGCGCGCCGCCCGCGCGACTTGGCGGGCAAGGAACGGCACGGTGTCTTCGAACAGGTACAGAATGCCGCGCAGTTGATTGAGCTCGGCCATGGCGTCGGCCGGGGCGTTTTCCAGGGTGACTTGCTCGCCCAGGGCGAAAATCGGCAAGTCCGGCGCGCGCACCCGGGCCAGGCCGATCAATTCGGCCATATTGTGTAACAAATGAGAATTCGTACTGGCGTCTTCGGCGGCGATCAACATGCACGACAGGCCGTGATGGGTCGATGCGACGAGCCGCCCTTCGGTGTAATCCACCGCGCTGAGAATGCTGAAACCTTCCTGCTCCAGCTCCCGGGCGATGCCACGCACGCGGTCACCGGCAACCGTGTCGGCCTTGATGTCGCGATGGACGATCAGGACCGGGAATTTCAAATCTTTATACATGGGGCTCAGTGTCCTGAGGCGGCAGACCGTGGCCTGCCAATTACCTCAGGGTAGAGGGTTGCGGCGGATGTGGCGAGGATGGCACCTTGCCCCAGGGCATGACTGTGTTGCCAGAAATGAAAAGATCGCCTACGCCTGAGCCTTGGCTTCCACCAACTGCTGCCACAACGACGGAGCACCAGCGGATTTAGCCACTGCCTCCAGGCGCGCAATGTGCTGCGCCAAATCATCTTCGCTCGCGCGGATGATCCGGGTCGGCTGGCGATCGGCCGGCAGGCGGCGAATTTCGGTGCCAGAGTTGTCCGCTCCCTCGCCCGAACCGTTGCCGTCAGACGCATTACCCGCCAGAGACAGGCTGGTCTGCCCGCCGGTCATGGTCAGGTAAACGTCGGCGAGGATCTCGGAGTCGAGCAAGGCGCCGTGCAATTCACGGCCGGAGTTGTCGACGCCATAGCGTTTGCACAAGGCGTCGAGGCTGTTGCGCTGCCCCGGGTGACGTTCCCGGGCCATCATCAGGGTATCGAGGATCGAGCAGTGCTGGGTGATGTCAGCGCGATCGTGCTGGCCCATCAGCGCGAATTCGTTGTTGATGAAGCCAACGTCGAACGCCGCGTTATGGATGATCAGCTGTGCGCCCTTGATGAATTCGAAAAACTCATCGGCCACTTCGGTGAAACGCGGCTTGCCCACCAGGAATTCGTTGGTAATGCCGTGGACGCCGATGGCGCCCTCATCACTCTCGCGATCCGGTTGCAGGTAAACGTGAAAATGCCGGCCCGTGAGGCGCCGACCAATCAACTCGACACAACCGATTTCGATAATCCGGTGGCCGTCGGTCACCGGCATGCCGGTGGTTTCGGTATCGAGTACAACGGATCTGGTGGCCATCAGTGCTCAGCTCTCAACGGGTCAATCGTGCAAAAGCGGCGATCTTAACACGCTCGCGGGATCCGGCGCGCGCTGCCGGGCGACCGGCGCTCACGCACTTTTTAACAATCATTAGCAAAGCTCATAAAGTCTGCAGGACAGTGGTTCGTTAGCGTGGAGGGCTTGAATTCCAAGGGTTTGACCTCGTCATGAAGACTGCACGATTGTTTCTATTGAGTACCTGTTTGCTGGGCCCAGGCGCCCAAGCCACCAGTTTTGTGATCAGCACCGATGTCACCGTGAGCCTGAGCATGAGTTCAACCAAAGGCACCAGCGGCTCGTTCAGCGACGACAAGATTGTGCTGGCGGCCAAGGATGACGCAGCGGCGTTTGTGGCCAGTGAGGGGAATATCCGAGGAGTGCGGATCGAGGCGGCGTTTGCGCGGATTCGTGAAATGATTCCGGAGACGTCCTACACAGATCAACAACTGGCAAGTGCGATCTTGATGCTGTGATGATCGTTCCCACGCTTTGTGGTCTGCACCCCAAAAGTTGGACGATTGTGGCTCTAGGCCTGAACGGATTGGGTCCTGTATTCCACAGGGCTCATTCCATTTAGTCTCAGCTTGATGCGCCGGTGATTGTAATAGTCGATGTAGTCCACTAATCCGGTCTGAAGCTCGTCAAGATTACTGAATTTGTTCAGGTAAAAGAATTCGGATTTGAGCGTGCCAAAGAAGCTTTCCATGGCCGCGTTGTCGTAACAGTTCCCTTTGCGCGACATGCTCGCTGTGACCGAGTGCTCTTTTAGGCGCTGGTCATAAATAGGCATCCTGTACTGCCAGCCTTGGTCTGAGTGCAAGATGGGTTTTTCGCCCGGTTTTAGTCGCGCAAAAGCTTTACTAAGCATTGCCCCGACCATGCTGAACAACGGCCGTCTGGCGATATCGTAGGAAATGATCTCGGCGTTATAGAGGTCCAGAATTGGCGATAGATACAGCTTCTGTCCTCCCACCTTAAACTCCGTGACGTCGGTTACCCATTTCTGATTGGGTTGTGATGCTTGGAAATCGCGGTTCAGAAGATTGGGGGCGGCTCGCCCCACTTCACCTTTGTAGGCGCGGTACTTCTTCACACGTACTCGGCATTTGAGGTCAAGTTCAGCCATAAGGCGTTGCACGGTCTTGTAGTTGATCAAGAAACCGGCCTTGCGCACTGCCAGCGTTACGCGGCGATAGCCAAACTTACCTTCTTCTTTGTTGAAGACCTCACATATCTTGGCTTTCAGCTCCGCATACTTATCAGCCGCCTGGAGCACTTTCTGCTGATAGTAGAACGTGCTGCGCGCCAATCCGGTGATTTTCAACAAGGCGTCGAGAGAGTGCCGCTGCCTCAGTTCAATTACGATTTGCGCTTTTTCTGTTGCGCTGCTCGTTTCTTCTGAACCAAGGCATCGAGCTTTTTTAGATAATCATTTTCCAGCCGAAGTTGATTCAGTTCTGCGATCAACTCATCCCGGGAACGGGACTCATCAGGTAACAGAGGCTGGGCAGGTTCGGGCGGTTTGGGCATTTTCTTTGTAGATCCAGTTCGTCTGGGTTGGCTGAGCAGGGCATTTTCACCGCCCTCATCATAGCGGCGCTGCCAATCGCCGACGATGTTGAATTTCCGGATATCAAATAGCGCGGCCACTTGACGGTAGGAAAGCTGCTCTTCACGCATCCGCTTCAAGACGGACATCCTGAATTCAGCACTGTAGTGCTGCACTTTTTTTACTTCCAGAGCGGCCGGGCCGTGCACCTTGTAGGCCGCGACCCACTGGCGCAACGACGAAAAATCCACGTCGTGACGATGCGCTACATCTCTAAGCCCCGCTTCGCCGGTGCAGTAATCCTGTACCGCTGACAGCTTCGCTTGAACCGTGTACTTCCCCATGAAACACCCCATCGGTTGTGTCCAACTTTTGGGGTGCAGACCATTGCGTGGGAGCGATCAGCACAGATCAATCCTGTTTGTAGCCGCGCACTTCATCAACGCCACGATTGGCCAACTGGTCAGCCCGTTCGTTGCCATGATGGCCAATGTGCCCACGCACCCATTTCCAGGTCACGGTGTGGCGGTTGACCTGCTCGTCCAGCAACTTCCAAAGGTCGGCATTCTTGACCGGTTCTTTCGCCGCGGTTTTCCAGCCGCGCTTCTTCCAGTTGGCCATCCACTCGTTGATGCCTTTCATCACGTACTGGGAGTCGGTCACCAGCAACACGTCGCAGGAGCGCTTGAGTTCTTCCAGGCCCTTGATCGCGCCCATCAGTTCCATGCGGTTGTTGGTGGTGTTGGCTTCGCCGCCCCAGAGTTCCTTTTCGACGCCCTTGCACACCAGCAATGCGCCCCAGCCGCCGGGGCCAGGGTTGCCCTTGCAGGCGCCATCAGTGAACAGTTCTACGCTATCGCTCATGCCAATCTATCCAGAAAAATGCGGTGGCTCGCCGATCCAGGATCGACGATGCCCGAGGCCGGGTTAGCCCGGCCGGGAAAATAAAGAGTGTTTACGGCTCGATATGACGACGATTGACCTTGGCCATCGGCAACGGAATCAGCTTGCCCATCGGTTCGCGTCGCTCCTGACGCACAGGGCGCAGGCCCACCACGATCTTGCGCGCGACCAATAGATAGAAGCCGCCGCCCGACAGTTGCCAGTCACCGGCCTTGCGTTCCCAACCGGCCAGACGGGTCTGCCATTTGGGCGACGCAAGCGGCGGACGATAGCACCCGAAGCGGCGTTTCTCCAGCGCGAAACCCAGCAGGTTCAGCCAGTCACCGACCCGCGACGGCGAAATGCAACGGGCCTTGCGCAAGGCGTCGTGGGCGAACACATGGCGCAGGCCCCACGTGCTCCAGGGATTGATGCCGACGATCAGCAGATGCCCACCGGGCCGCACGCTGCTCGCCGCTTCGCGCAGCAAACCGTGGGGCGACAGGCAGAAATCCAGCCCATGCTGCAACACCACCACGTCGGCGGCGTGTTCGCTCAAGGGCCAGGCCTGCTCCTCGCAAACGATCTCGACGCCGGGCAACGGCGCACCCAGTCGCACGTTGCGCTGTACCTGTGGCGCCGAGGGTGGCGTTTCGGCCGATGGACCGTAATGCACCAGGTAACCGCCAAAAAAACGGCCCAACTCGTCTTCGAGCATGCGCCGTTCTTCGTCCAGCAGAAATTGCCCGATCGGGCTGGACAACCATTCACGGGCGGCGCTGATCAATGTCAGCCACTCAGGATCGGCCTGAGCGAACGCTTTATCGGTCATTGCATTCTCCAAAGCGCCAGGAAGTTCTAAGATGCGCCATTGTTTTCCGCTTGGCGAATCCGACGATGATACAGATCAGTGCCCTGCCCGCCTTCACCGACAACTACATCTGGTTGTTACAGGACCACCGTACCCAGCGCTGTGCCGTGGTCGATCCGGGGGACGCCGCGCCGGTCCAGGCCTGGCTCGCGGCGCATCCGGGCTGGGTGCTCAGCGATATTCTGATCACTCACCATCATCATGACCATGTCGGCGGCGTCGAGCAGCTGAAAAATGCGACAGACGCGAAAGTCTACGGCCCGGCCAGCGAAACCATCCCGGCACGGGACGTGGCGCTCAAGGACAACGACCGCATCAGTGTGCTCGGCTGGGACTTCGAGGTGTACGCCGTTCCCGGTCACACCCTGGGGCATATTGCCTTCTATCACCACGGCCTGCTGTTTTGCGGCGATACCCTGTTTGCCGCCGGTTGCGGCCGGTTGTTCGAAGGCACGCCGGAGCAGATGCACACCTCGCTGACGCGCCTGGCCGCGTTACCTGAGGACACGCTGGTGTATTGCACCCACGAGTACACCCTGAGCAACCTGAAGTTTGCCGCGGCGGTCGAACCGGGCAATCCGCACACTGCCGCACGTCTGGAAAAAGTCACCGCGCAACGCGCAGCCGGAATCATGACGCTGCCCTCTACGCTGGCGCTTGAAAAGCTGACCAACCCTTTTTTGCGGGTCGACGAAACATCCGTTAAAGAAAAAGTGGACGAACGGAACGGAACCCAAAACCGGGGTCCGAGTGCGGTTTTTGCTGCCTTGCGGGCTTGGAAAGATAAGTTCTAAGCTAGCTGCCTGTTGGTACAAAAATTCTGAATGGTTGACCGCAAGGGGTACGCTTTCTAGAATCGCCCGACATTTTTGCCCGGAACTTACTTCCAGCCAATGTCGTCATCTATTCGTAAAGCCATCAATTCAGACGCATTGACCCGCTTGGCTCAAGCCATTGCGGTGGCTGTGTCCGCCACATTGGCGGGCTGTTCAAGCCATGTCCCGCAAACCGAAGCCACGCATACCCCGAATATCGCCGCGCGAGCCAAGCAGAAACCGATCTGGCTCAGCGAGAAACCAACACCGCAAATACCACAGGACGTCTGGGAGCGCATGCGCCAGGGCTTCCAGTTGCAGGACGGACTGGGTGTCAACCCGCGCATCGAGCAACAACGACTGTGGTTCGCCAGTAACCCGTCCTTCCTCGAAAACGCCGGCGAACGCGGCAGCCTGTACATTCACTACATCGTCGAACGCCTTGAAGAACGCAACATGCCGCTGGAACTGGCGCTGCTGCCAGTGATTGAAAGCGCCTACAACCCGATGGCCTATTCCCGGGCCGACGCGGTGGGTCTCTGGCAATTCATCCCTTCCACCGGGCGTTACTTCAACCTGCGCCAGACCCGTTTCTATGACGGCCGTCGCGACATTACCGCCTCGACCACCGCCGCCATGGATTACCTGACGCGTCTGCACGACATGTTCAACGGTGACTGGTTGCTGGCCCTCGCGGCCTACAACGCCGGTGAAGGCACGGTCAGCCGCGCCATCGAACGTAACGAAAAGCTCGGTTTGCCAACCGATTACTGGAACCTGCCGCTGCCGGCCGAAACCCAGGCCTACGTGCCGAAGTTGCTGGCCCTGTCACAAGTGGTGCTGGCGCCGGAAGCCTACGGCGTGAACCTCAACCCGATCGCCAACGAACCGTACTTCCAGGTCGTCGAAATCAACCAGCGCATGGACCTGTCCAAGGTTGCCGCGGTGGCCAACATCGACGAAGACGAACTGTTCCAGCTCAACCCAGCCTTCAAGCAGCGCACCACCATCGACGGTCCCCAGCATTTGCTGGTCCCGACATCCAAGGCGCAACTGCTGACTGCCAGCCTGTCGACCATGCGTCCCGAAGAGCTGATCAGCACCCGCCAGCTCAAGCCTGTATTCGAAGGCGCCGACGACAACGAAATTGCCAGACTCAAGCGTGCCTACCGGGTGAAACGTGGCGACAACCTCGCCAGCATCGCCAAGGCTAACAAGGTCGATGTCAAGGATCTGCAGCGCTGGAACAAGACGAACGGCAAGAACCTCAAGGTCGGCCAGACTCTGGTCATGCGGGACAACACGCCTGCCAAGCGTAGTGGCGGTCGCGTCAACACCGTCGTCGCCGCGAACAGCAAGGGCAACGGCAAGGCCACCAGCAAGACGCAACAGACCCAGTACAAGGTCAAGCAAGGCGACTCGCTGTATATGGTTGCCAAACGTTTCAACGTTGAAATGCAACACCTCAAGCGCTGGAACCCACGGGTTGGCCAGGCGCTGAAGCCGGGTCAGATGCTGACGGTGTCTTCGCCACGCTAATTGGCGTGTGAAGCCGAAAAGATCGCAGCCTTCGGCAGCTCCTACAGGATGGACACCTAATCCATGTAGGAGCTGCCGCAGGCTGCGATCTTTTTTTGTGCCCAAAACACCGCTTTAGAGCCCCGTCTTTTTCCTGTCGATACAAGCTGTTACTGTACGGCCCACAAAGCCCAAGCCGCCTGGATCGGATCCCTGACTTGAAGCGTCCCCTCCTCCTTCTCCTGATCAGCCTGGCCTTGAGCTCCACCGCAAGCGCGACGATCAGCGAAAGCCATGGTTATGCGCAGTTCGGCACGCTCAAGTACCCGGCCAGATTTACCCACTTCGACTGGGTCAACCCGCAAGCGCCCAAGGGCGGTACGTTGCGGGTGATGGCGTTTGGCACCTTCGATACGCTCAACCCCTACACGTTCAAGGGCTCAAGCCCGGTTTCCACGCCGAATTTCCTGCAATACGGCATCAACGAGCTCAACGAGCCGCTGATGGTCGGCACCGGCCAGTACGCGCCGTCCGGCGACGAGCCGACCTCCAGCTATGGCCTGATTGCCCAATCGGTGGAATACAGCGAAGACCGCAGCTGGGTGGTGTTCAACCTGCGCCCCGAAGCGCGTTTCCACGACGGCACGCCGATCACCGCCTACGACGTGGCGTTTTCCTACCGCTTACTGCTCAAGGAAGGCCATCCGCAGTACCGCACCAACCTTCAGGAAGTGCTGCGGGTCGACATTCTCAACCCGCAACGCGTTCGCTTTGTGTTCAAGCGCGCCGGCAATCCGTTGCTGATCCTGCGCCTGGGCGAGTTGCCGGTGCTGCCGCAACATTACTGGAAAGGTCGCGACTTCAAGGCCACCACCTTCGAGCCGCCGCTGGGCAGCGGGCCGTATCGCATCACCTCGGTGCAGCCGGGGCGGCAGATTGTCTTCGAACGGGTCAAGGATTACTGGGGCAAGGACCTGGCGGTCAATCGCGGCAAGTACAACGTCGATCGCATGGAAGTCGAGTTCTACCGCGACAGCGACGTGGCCTTCGAAGCCTTCAAGGCCGGCGAGTTCGACATCTACATCGAGCACCAGGCCAAGAACTGGGAAAACGGCTACAACTTTCCGGCCGTACGCCGTGGCGACGTGATCAAGGCACAGATCCCGCACCAGATCCCGACCCAGAGCCAGGGCCTGTTCATGAACAGCCGGCGCCCGACCTTCGCCGAGGTCAAGGTCCGCGAAGCGCTGGGGCTGATGTTCGACTTCGAGTGGACCAACCGCACGCTGTTCAGCGGTGCCTACAAACGCGCCATGAGTTACTACCCCAACAGCGAGTTCTCCGCCACCGGGCTACCGGTCGGTCACGAATGGCTGATGCTCAAGCCCTACCGCGAGCAGTTGCCTGCCAAGCTCCTCACCGAGCCCTTCAGCCTGCCGCAGACCGAAGGGCGCGGCATCCCTCGGGAAACCATGCGCAAGGCCCTGGGCCTGCTTGGCGAGGCCGGCTGGAAGCTCAATGGCCAGCGCGTGCAGAACGCCAACGGCCAGCCGCTCAGGTTTGAGATCCTGCTGGTCAATCCGAACCTGGAACGCATCCTCCAACCCTACGTCGAAAATCTCAACAGCATTGGGATCGACGCGCGGCTGCGCACGGTGGATCGCGCCCAGTACAAACAACGCCTGGATCAGTTCGATTTCGACATGATCCTGATGACGCTCAACCAGACCCTCAGCCCGGGCCTGGAGCAATGGCAGTATTTCCATTCCAGCCAGGTCGGGGTCAAGGGCAGTAAAAACTATGCCGGCATTGCCAACCCGGTGGTCGATCATCTGCTTGAACAACTGCTCGGCGCCCAGACGCGCGACGAACAGGTCGCCGCCGGCAAGGCCCTCGACCGGGTGCTGCTGTGGCAGCACTACAGCATTCCCAACTGGTACCTCAATTATCATCGCCTGGCCTACCGCAACCGGTTGGCCTTCGTCACCACGCCGCCCTACACCCTGGGCTTGAGCGCATGGTGGCTGAAGTCTTCGGAGAAAGATCAATGAAACCCGTACGCGCCCTGCTCTTGCAGGCCAGCGGTCTGTTGTTCGCCGGGCTGGCCTGCGCCGCCCCGCAACATGCCCTGACCCTGTACAACGAGCCGCCGAAATACCCGGCCGACTTCAAGCACTTCGATTACGTCAACCCGGACGCGCCCAAGGGCGGGATCTTCCGCCAGGCCGGTTTCGGCGGCTTCGACAGCCTCAACCCGTTCATCAGCAAAGGGGTGGCGGCGGACAACATCGACATGATCTACGACACCCTGGCCAAACAGGGCCTGGATGAACCGTTCAGCGAATACGGCCTGATCGCCGGCAAGATCGAGAAAGCCCCGGACAACAGCTGGGTACGTTTCTACCTGCGCCCCGAAGCGCGGTTCCACGACGGCCATCCGGTGCGCGCCGAAGACGTGGTGTTCAGCTTCCAGACCCTGACCAAGGACGGCGCACCGATGTACCGCGGTTACTACAGCGATGTCGCCGACGTGGTTGCCGAAGACCCGCTGACGGTGCTGTTCAAGTTCAAGCACAGCAACAACCGCGAACTGCCGCTGATCCTCGGCCAGTTGCCGGTGCTGCCGAAACACTGGTGGACCACCCGCGACTTCAACAAGGGCAACCTGGAAATGCCGCTGGGCAGCGGACCTTACAAAGTCAGCGAAGTGAAAGCCGGGCGCTCGGTGCGTTATGAGCGGGTCAAGGATTACTGGGGCAAGGACCTGCCGGTCAACCGCGGCTTTTACAACTTCGACGTGATGACCACCGATTATTACCGCGACAACACCGTGGCCCTCGAAGCACTGAAGGCCGGGCAGTTTGATTACTGGCTGGAAATGACCGCGAAGAACTGGGCCAACGCCTACAACATCCCGGCAGTGACCGAGGGCCGGTTGATCAAGGAACAGATTCCCAACGGCAACCCGACCGGCATGCAAGGCTTCGTCTTCAACTTGCGCCGCGCGGCGTTCCAGGACATCCGCGTGCGTCAGGCCCTGACGTTGCTGCTGGACTTCGAATGGACCAACAAACAATTGTTCAACGGCGCCTACGCCCGCACTCGCAGTTATTTCGAAAATTCGGAAATGGCCGCCACCGGCCTGCCGGACGCCGATCAACTGGCGATCCTCGACCCCTTCCGCAGCCAACTCCCGGCGCAGGTGTTCAGCGAGGCGTTCCAGAACCCGACGACCGACGCCAGCGGCATGATCCGCACTCAGCAACGCCAGGCCTATCAACTGCTGCAAGAGGCTGGCTGGCGGATCGTCGATGACAAAATGGTCGACGCCAACGGCAAACCGGTGACCATCGAGTTCCTGCTGGCCCAGACCGAATTCGAACGGGTGCTGCTGCCGTTCAAGCGTAACCTCAGCGACCTCGGGATCGACCTGGTGATTCGCCGGGTCGACGTCTCGCAGTACATCAACCGCGTGCGTTCCCGGGACTTCGACATGATTGTCGGCAGCTTCCCGCAGTCCAATTCGCCAGGCAACGAACAGCGCGAGTTCTGGATGTCCGCCGCCGCGGACAAGCCCGGCAGCCGCAATTCCATGGGTTTGAAAGACCCGGTGGTGGACCAATTGGTCGAGGGCCTGATCAACGCCGATTCGCGCAAAAGCCTGGTGGCTCACGCCCGCGCGCTGGACCGCGTGCTGCAATGGGGTTATTACGTGATCCCCAATTGGCACATCAAGACCTGGCGCGTGGCGTACTGGAACCACATCGGTCACCCGAAAACCTCACCCAAGTACGACATCGGCATCAATACCTGGTGGGTCAAGCCCGATGCAAAACCGGCGATAGAAGTCGAAACCAAACTGCAAGCCGACCCTGCGGGCACGGAGTAATCAGATGCTGGCGTATATTTTTCGGCGACTGCTGCTGATCATCCCGACCTTGTTCGGCATTTTGCTGATCAACTTCGTGATCATCCAGGCCGCCCCCGGTGGCCCGGTGGAACAGATGATCGCCAAGCTCGAAGGCTTCGAAGGCGCCACCAGCCGCATCGCTGGTGGCGGGGCCGAAGTCTCGGTGGCGGGTTCGGCCTATCGCGGTGCCCAGGGCCTGGACCCGGCGCTGGTCAAGGAAATCGAGCACATGTACGGCTTCGACAAATCGGCGCCGGAACGCTTGTGGATCATGGTCAAGAACTACGCGACCCTGGATTTCGGCGACAGCTTCTTCCGCGACGCCAAGGTCATCGACCTGATCAAGGAAAAGATGCCGGTGTCGATCTCCCTCGGGCTGTGGAGCACGCTGATCATGTACCTGGTGTCGATCCCGCTGGGGATTGCCAAGGCCACGCGCCACGGCAGTCACTTCGACGTCTGGACCAGTTCGCTGATCATCGTCGGCTACGCGATCCCGGCGTTCCTGTTTGCCATTTTGCTGATCGTGGTGTTTGCCGGCGGCAGTTATTTCGACTGGTTCCCGCTACGGGGCCTGACCTCGAACAACTTCGCCGAGCTGAGCATGGGCGGCAAGGTCCTCGATTACTTCTGGCACCTGGCCTTGCCGGTGACGGCGCTGGTGATCGGCAACTTCGCGACCATGACCCTGCTGACCAAAAACAGCTTCCTCGATGAAATCAACAAGCAGTACGTGGTCACCGCCAAAGCCAAGGGGCTGACCAATCACAAAGTGCTCTACGGCCATGTGTTCCGTAACGCGATGCTGCTGGTGATTGCCGGGTTCCCGTCGGCGTTTATCGGGATCTTCTTCACCGGTTCGCTGCTGGTCGAGGTGATTTTCTCCCTCGATGGCCTGGGCCTGATGAGTTTTGAAGCGGCGATCAACCGCGATTACCCGGTGGTGTTCGGCACGCTGTTTATCTTCACGTTATTGGGGTTGGTGGTGAAACTGATCGGCGACCTCACCTACACCCTGGTCGATCCGCGCATCGACTTCGAACACCGGGAGCATTGAGATGAGCCTGTCCCCCCTCAATCGCCGGCGTTTCGAACTGTTCAAGGCCAACAAGCGTGGCTGGTGGTCGCTGTGGCTGTTTTTGATCCTGTTCGGCCTGAGCCTCGGCGCCGAGCTGATCGCCAACGACAAACCGCTGGCCGTGCATTACGACAACGGTTGGTACTTCCCGGCGCTCAAGCGCTACCCGGAAACCACCTTCGGCGGCGAATTCCCGCTGGAAGCCAACTACAAGAGCCCGTACATCCGTGAGCTGCTCAAGGCCAAGGACGCGTGGATTCTGTGGGCGCCCATCCCCTACAGCTACCAGAGCATCAATTACGACCTGAAAGTCCCGGCACCGGCGCCACCGTCTACCGACAACCTGCTGGGCACCGACGATCAGGGCCGCGACGTGCTGGCCCGGGTGATCTACGGCTTCCGGGTTTCGGTATTGTTCGCCCTGACGCTGACCATTCTCAGCTCGATCATCGGCGTGATCGCCGGGGCCTTGCAGGGGTTCTATGGTGGCTGGGTCGATCTGGCCGGGCAGCGTTTCCTCGAGATCTGGTCCGGGTTGCCGGTGTTGTATCTGCTGATCATCCTCGCCAGTTTCGTCCAGCCGAACTTCTGGTGGCTGCTGGGCATCATGCTGCTGTTTTCGTGGATGAGCCTGGTGGACGTGGTGCGCGCCGAGTTCCTGCGTGGGCGTAACCTCGAATATGTGCGCGCGGCGCGGGCGCTGGGGATGCAGAATGGCGCGATCATGTTCCGCCACATCTTGCCCAACGCCATGGTCTCGACCATGACCTTTATGCCGTTCATCCTGACTGGCGCTATCGGCACGCTGACGGCTTTGGATTTCCTCGGTTTCGGCCTGCCGGCGGGCAGTCCGTCGCTGGGCGAGCTGGTGGCCCAGGGCAAATCCAACCTGCAGGCGCCGTGGCTGGGCATGAGCGCGTTTGCCGTGTTGGCGTTGATGTTGAGTTTGCTGGTGTTTATCGGCGAGTCCGCTCGCGATGCCTTCGACCCGAGGAAGTGAAATGAATCAGGACAATCTGATCGAAGTGCGCGACCTCGCCGTCGAATTTGTCGTCGGCGAGCGCGTGCAGCGGGTGGTCGAAGGCGTGAGCTTCGATATCAAGCGCGGCGAAACCCTGGCGTTGGTCGGTGAAAGCGGCTCCGGCAAATCGGTGACCGCGCACTCGATCCTGCGCCTGCTGCCCTACCCGCTGGCCCGGCATCCGTCCGGCACCATCGAGTATTCCGGGCAAGACCTGCTGAGCCTGAAAGAGAAAACCATCCGCCACATTCGGGGCAACCGGATCGCGATGATTTTCCAGGAGCCGATGACCTCGCTCAATCCGCTGCATTCGATCGAGAAGCAGATCAACGAGGTGCTGGGCATCCACAAGGGCCTGACCGGCAAAGTGGCGACCAAGCGCACTCTGGAGCTGCTGGAAATGGTCGGCATTCCCGAGCCGCACAAGCGCCTGAAAGCCCTGCCCCACGAACTGTCCGGCGGCCAGCGGCAACGGGTGATGATTGCCATGGCCCTGGCCAACGAGCCGGAATTGCTGATTGCCGACGAACCGACCACCGCGCTGGACGTGACCGTTCAGCTGAAAATCCTCGAATTGCTCAAGGAATTACAGGCCCGTTTGGGCATGGCGTTGTTACTGATCAGTCATGATTTGAACCTTGTGCGAAGAATTGCGCATCGCGTATGTGTCATGCAGCGCGGTTGCATCGTCGAACAGGCATCGTGCGAGGAGTTGTTCCGCGCGCCGCAGCATCCGTACACTCGGGAACTGCTGGCAGCGGAGCCCAGCGGCAAGCCGGCAACCAACGTAATTGGCCCGCCGCTGCTGCAAGTCGAGGACTTGAAAGTCTGGTTCCCGATCAAGAAAGGCTTCTTGAAAACCACGGTGGATTACATCAAGGCGGTCGACGGGATCAATTTCAGCCTGCCTCAAGGCCAGACCTTGGGGATCGTGGGAGAAAGCGGTTCCGGCAAATCGACGCTCGGCCTGGCGATTTTGCGGCTGATCGGCAGCAAAGGCGGCATCCGTTTTGAGGGCAAGCAGCTAGACTGCCTGACGCAGAATGAAGTTCGACCGTTGCGCCGGGAGATGCAGGTGGTGTTCCAGGACCCGTTCGGCAGCCTGAGCCCGCGGATGTGTGTGAGCCAGATCGTCGGCGAAGGCCTTAGAATCCACAAGATGGGTACTGAGGCGGAACAGGAACAAGCGATTATTGCGGCATTGAAGGAGGTAGGCCTGGACCCGGAAACCCGGAACCGCTACCCCCACGAATTTTCCGGTGGGCAACGGCAGAGAATCGCCATTGCCCGGGCATTAGTGCTAAAACCGGCGTTGATCCTGCTGGACGAGCCGACTTCGGCCCTCGACCGGACAGTGCAGCGCCAAGTGGTGGAGCTTTTGCGGTCACTGCAAACCAAGTACAACCTGACGTATCTGTTTATCAGCCATGACCTGGCTGTCGTCAAAGCGCTGAGCCACCAGTTGATGGTGGTCAAGCATGGCCAAGTGGTCGAACAGGGAGACGCGCAAAGTATCTTTGCCGCCCCCCAACATCCGTATACACAGCAGTTGCTGGAAGCCGCTTTCCTGGCACCAGCCACTGCGCAATAACCTGAAAGAGAGGAGCAACACATGGGTTTTCTCGCCGGTAAGCGCGTACTGATCGTCGGTGTCGCCAGCAAGCTGTCCATCGCATCCGGCATCGCTGCCGCCATGCATCGCGAGGGCGCTGAGCTTGCCTTCACTTATCAGAACGACAAACTGAAAGGTCGTGTTGAAGAATTCGCACAAGGCTGGGGCTCGAGCCCTGAGCTGTGCTTCCCGTGCGACGTGGCCAGCGATGAAGAAATCGCCAAGGTCTTCGAAGCATTGAGCAAGAAGTGGGATGGCCTGGACGTGATCGTTCACTCCGTCGGCTTCGCCCCGGGCGACCAACTGGACGGCGACTTCACCGAAGCCACCACCCGTGAAGGTTTCCGCATCGCTCACGACATCAGCGCCTACAGCTTCGTGGCCCTGGCCAAGGCTGGCCGCGAAATGATGAAAGGCCGCAACGGCAGCCTGCTGACCCTGTCGTACCTGGGCGCCGAGCGCACCATGCCGAACTACAACGTAATGGGCATGGCCAAGGCTTCCCTGGAAGCTGGCGTACGTTACCTGGCCGGCTCCCTGGGCCCGGACGGCACCCGCGTCAACGCGGTATCGGCTGGCCCGATCCGCACTCTCGCCGCTTCCGGCATCAAGAACTTCCGCAAGATGCTGGCCGCCAACGAAGCGCAAACCCCGCTGCGTCGTAACGTCACCATCGACGAAGTCGGCAACGCCGGCGCCTTCCTGTGCTCGGACCTGGCGTCCGGCATCAGCGGCGAAATCATGTACGTAGACGGTGGTTTCAACACCACTGCGATGGGCAATATCGAAGAGTGATCTTTGGTTAGCGCCTGAAAAAAACCCGCCTCTTCTGGCGGGTTTTTTTATGGGTTCAAGATCAAACACCGCGCAAACAACTGTTGAATCGGCTGCGTTCGCTGGCTGTAACGCTGCAACAACACAATCTCCCGGTAAAACGTCAACTCGCCCAACCGAATCACTCGCACCTTCGCCCCATACTCCACCCACAACCCCGACTCCGGCAGCAAAGAAACCCCCAACCCGCATTCGACCATTTTCACGATGGCTTCCAGCTCATCCAGCTCCAACCCAACCTGTACATCAATCTGCTGTTCCCGTAGAAACCGCGTCACCAGGCGTCCACCGAACGAGTTGCGGTCGTAGCGCACATGAGGATGCTCGGCGAGTATCTGTAACGGATCTTCACCTTCTAGATCTACCGGCACGATCAGCACAAACGGCTCCTTGCGAATGACCTGCGCCGACAATTCCTTGGGCAGCTCGAATGGCGGCTTGATCAGGATCGCCAAGTCCACTTCGCCGGTGTCCACCTGACTCAGCAGGTTCAGCGATACCCCCGGCACCAGTTTCGGTTCCAGCAAGGGCGCCTGTTGCCGCAACCGCAATAACGCCTGAGGCAGCAAACCGGTCTGCACCGTGGCCACCGCGCCGATCTTCAGTTCGCCGCGATACTCGCTGACGTCATCACTGACCGCCATGCGGGCGAAGGTTTCCAGCATCTCCCGCGCCATCGGCAATGCCCGCTGCCCTGCCGCGTTGAGCAGCGCCTGGCGCCCAGTGCGATCGAACAGGCGAATGCCCAGCGCCTGTTCCAGGTTACGGATCTGCGCGCTGACCGCCGATTGCGTGAGGCCGATGTGCATGCCTGCCGCGGCGAACGTGCCGTAACGGGTCACCGCGATAAAGGTTTTCAGTTCACGCAACATAACCGCCACCACTGATCGAAATAATTTGAGCTCGACGCAAAAATTATCGTCTTTTAATCAAAAAGCACAGGACTAAACTCAGCTTCAACTTCCGACCGTTGAGGATCTACCGATGCAGCTCTCCCCTTTCCACCTGGCGATTCCGGTGTATGACCTGGCGGCCGCGCGCAGCTTTTACGGCGACGTGTTCGGTCTGGAAGAAGGCCGCTCCAGCGATCATTGGGTGGATTTCAACTTTTTCGGCCATCAACTGGTGATTCACCTGGCGCCGAAGAACGCCTCGCAAGAAGCCGCTCACACCAATGCCGTGGATGGCCACAACGTGCCGGTGCCGCACTTTGGCGTGGTCTTGGGCATGCCGGAGTGGGAAGCCCTGGCCGAGCGTTTGCAATCGCTCGGTACGCAGTTTGTGATCGAACCGGGCATTCGTTTTCAGGGGCTGGTGGGCGAACAAGCGACGATGTTTCTCTTCGACCCCTGCGGCAATGCCCTGGAGTTCAAGGCGTTCAAGGACATCAGCCAGTTGTTCGCCAAATGATCCGCCCTGCGCTGGACGCCACCGCCCTCAGTGAGGCGGTGCTTGATGGCCAGGCAAAAGTCACGGCCGTTGCCCAGTCCTTTCTGGAACGCATTGAAACCCTGGAACCTGATATCCAGGCGTTCGTTTCGTTCAAGCCGCTGCAAGTGCGCCTGCAAGCCACGCTGCACAATGGCCGGGGTTTGCTGGCCGGCGTGCCGGTGGGCGTGAAAGACATCTTCGACACGGCCGATCATCCGACGCAGTTCTTTTCACCGATCTACGCCGACCACCAGCCGTCCCGGGACGCCCACGTGGTGACCCTGCTGCGCGAGGCCGGCGCGCTGATCATGGGCAAGACCCACACCACCGAATTTGCCTACATGCACACCGGCCCGACGCGCAATCCGCATGACCTGTCGCGCACACCGGGCAGTTCCAGCGCCGGTTCGGCGGCCGGGATGGCGGCGGATTTTTTTGCCATTGCACTGGGTACCCAAACGGCCGGATCGCTGCTGAAACCGGCGGCTTACTGCGGCTTGTTCGCCCTCAAGCCGTCGTTCGGGCTGGTGTCGCTCGAAGGCGTGAAACCGCTGGCGCCGAGCTTCGACACCGTGGGCTGGTACGGTCGCTCGGTGCGGGACTTGAATCTCGTGGCGCGGGTGTTGATTCCCGGTTTCGCAGCCCCTGAAATTGAACAACGCCCTTTGCGTTTGGGGTTCTATCGCACCGCGCGTTGGGACCAAGTCGATCCAGAGGTGGCCCACGCTCTGGAAAAGGCCCTTGAGCATTTGCGCAGCGCCGGCCATCAAGTCAGCGAAGTGCAACTGCCGGACGAGTTTGCCGGAGTGTTCGATGACCACCAGTTGATCAACGATTGCGAGGGCGCGCGCTCATTGGCGAAGGAGTTCCAGCAACACCGAACACTGTTGAGCCCATCGACGCTGGCGATGTTCGACCGCGCGACAGCCACCACATGGGAGCAGGAGTCCGCGGCCAAGGCGCGGTTGGCGGCACTTGCACCGCTTTTGCACGAGCGCTGCCAACCCTTCGACGCCATGCTCGGCCCTTGCTGCGGGATCGTCGCGCCGCAGGGCCTGGAAAGCACCGGGCCATCGGATTTCATCAAGTTCTGGGGGGCGTTCGGTTGGCCGCAGGTGAATATCCCGCTGCCTCGCGCCGAAGGGTTGTTGCCGATTGGATTACAGATGATCGGCCGCTTCAGGGATGACGGCTCGCTGTTAGGAGTGGCCGAACGGGTGGCCGCCGACCTGCTCGCCGACCGCCGCCAATAGGCCTTCCACGGTTTGGTGCAGCGCCGGATGAAACTCGATCTGGCGCACACTGAAGCGAATGTCATAACCGCGATGCACCGTGGCGTTGCGCTCGTCGAGCATCTCTTCGAGCCGCGCGCGGATGGCGCCGATCTCCACGGCGTTGGCACCGGTCAGCAATGCGGCAAATTCGTCGCTGCCCATGCGGCCAATCACATCGCTTTCGCGAAAGGCGATGCGCAACACATCGGCGAAGGTCTTCAGGGCATCATCGCCTTCGGCGCGACCGTACAGGTAGTTGATGTGTTTGAAGTGATCAAGGTCGAAAAACAGCAAGGTCGCCGGTTTGCCCATCCGCAAGCAGGCGTCCAGGCCTCGTTGAGCCAAGGCATCGAAGCCGTGGCGATTGGGCAGCAGCGTCAGTTCGTCCATGCTTGCCACCTGCACCGCCGTCAGTTCCTGCTCGGCCTGACGCGCCAGCTCACGCAGCAGTTCGCGCTCCTGCAGTGCAGTGTCCGGGCCGTGCAAGGTGTCAGTGCAAGTACCCGGTTTGATCGGTTTGCCTGGAACCAGCATGTGTCACTCCTGTGGGGATATATACGTTAGAGCCGCACATACCCGGTTTGACTCCTAATTAACCCGCCGTTGGTCAGATGCCTGCTACCGGGCACGGTCCTCCGGCGTCCGCCCAGAGCTTGAATTGCGTGACAAAGATGTCGTGCGGCACCGGCACTGGCGCCCGATTGCCACCCGGATTCCAGCCCCAGAGCACCAGTTTGTCGTCGCTGACGTGCTTGATCAGCGCCGCGAAATCCCGGTCACCGTTGCTGGAGCGATCCTTGATCATTGCGCAGAGTTTGTCGGGTGGCAGTCCGATCCAGGCCATTTTGTGCGCCGCCGGCGGCAGGCTCCAGTGCGGCGCCCCCGGTGGTGCGTGGGGGCCGTAACTGGCCGGCGGGTTGTTTTCCGCGTGGCAGGTGGCGCAGGGCAAACCGGCGGCGCCCTTACCGTCCATGCCGCGCACCACGTTCATCGCATGCGGGATGCCGGCGTCGAACTGCAACGGCGAATCGCCGGGGATATGACAGTTCTGGCAGCGCGGGCTCTGGAAGACCTTCTGCACGGTGCCGAAGGCTTCCAGTGCCGCCTGATTGTCCGCCGCGAACAGGTCTGAGGCGTAGCCGGACAGACCCACCAGCACCACCGCCCCAAGAATCAAATGTCGTCTCATGTCACACCCCCGACAGTAGCAACGGCAGCTCGCGCAGGCGCTGCCCGGTCAGGGCGAACACCGCGTTGGCCACCGCTGGCGCCACGGGCGGCACACCGGCCTCGCCGATGCCGCCGGGTTTGTCGGTGCTGGGCACGATGTGCACTTCCACCACCGGCATTTCGTTGAGTCGCAGCACCTGATAGTCGTGATAGTTGGACTGCACCACCTGGCCGTCCTTGAAGGTCAGCTTGCTGTGCAGCGCAAAGCCCAGACCGAAGGTGACGCAGGATTCCATCTGCGCCGCGATGCTCTGCGGGTTGACCGCGATGCCGCAATCCACCGCACACACCACCCGGTGCACGCGAATCTTCAGGTTGTCCTCGGACACTTCGGCGACATGGGCGACGTAGCTGCCGAACGATTCATGCACCGCCACACCCAACGCATGGCCGTCCGGCAGCGGCGCGTTCCTGTTGGCTTTCTCGACCGCCAGGTTCAGTACGCCGAGGTGCCGCGGATGGTCCTTGAGCAGCGTTCGTCGGTACTCCACCGGGTCCTTGCCGGCCGCCTCGGCCAGTTCGTCGATCAACGATTCCATGACGAAGGCGTTGTGACTGTGCCCCACCGAACGCAGCCATAGCACGCTGATGCCGGTCTTCGGTGAATGCAGCTCGACCTGATGATTGGCCAGTTTTTCCAGGTAAGGACTGTCGGCCACGCCTTCGACCGAGGTCTTGTCGACGCCGTCCTTGACCATGGTCGCGGCGAACGCCGTGCCGTCCATGATCGACTGGCCGACCATCACATGTTTCCAGGCCAGCGGCATGCCGTCGGCGTCCAGGCCGATGTTCGCCTGATGCAGGAACATCGAGCGGTAATAGCCGCCGCGTATGTCGTCCTCACGGGACCACACGGTTTTCACCGGCATGCCGGCAGCCTTGGCCACTTGCACCGCTTCGGCGACAAAGTCCGAGGTCGGGTTGGCCCGTCGGCCGAAGCCGCCACCGAGGAATTCGGTGTGGATTTCCACTTGTTCGGGTTTGAGCCCGGTGATCTTGCCCGCGATCATTTGATCAAGGGTCTGGAACTGGGTGCCGGTCCAGATTTCGCACTTGTCCGCGGTGATTTTCACCGTGCAGTTGAGCGGTTCCATCGGCGCATGAGCCAGGTACGGCACGCTGTATTCGACGTCGATGGTTTTCGCCGCTTTCTTCAGCGTCGCTGCTGTATCCCCGGCCTGACTGGCCGGCATGCCGGGGGTAGCGGCGAGTTGGCGGAAGCTTTCCAGCAGTTTCACGCTGTCGAGCCCGGTGTTCGGCCCCAGGTTCCAGTCGATTTTCAGCGCATCGCGCCCCAATTTCGCCGCCCAGTAATGATCGGCAATCACCGCCACGCCCGTGGGCACTTGCACCACTTTGTGTACGCCGGGCACCGCCAGCGCCTCGGCGCCTTCGAAGGATTTGACGCTGCCGCCGAACACTGGCGAACGGGCGACCATGGCGGTCATCAGGCCGTCGAACTGCACGTCCATGCCGAACTTGGCACGGCCGGTGATTTTCTCCGGGGTGTCGAGGCGCGGGGTCGGTTTGCCGATGATCTTCCAGTCCTTGGCTTCCTTGAACTTGATCGAGGCTGGATCCGGCACCGGCAGCTTGCCGGCATCGTCCGCCAGTTCGCCGTAAGTCGCGCGCTTGTCGCCAGCGATGACCACGCCCGATTCGGTGCGAATCCCGGACGGGGCGACATTGAAGCGTTTGGCCGCGGCGTCGATCAACATCAGGCGCGCAGCGGCACCTGCCTGGCGATAGCGGTCGAACTCCATCCAGGTCGAGGTCGAGCCGCCGGTAATCTGCATGCCACCAAACCCGGCCAAACCGTAGTCCTTGGCCGAGGCCGGGGAGTGTTCGACGCGGATTTTCGACCAGTCGGCGTCCAGTTCTTCGGCGATCAGCATGGTCAGGCCGGTCCAGATGCCCTGGCCCATCTCCGAATGGCCCAGCAGCATGGTCACGCTGTTGTCGTTGCTGATGCGCAGGAAGGCATTGGGCGCGAAAGCGTTGCCCTGGTTCTCGGCACCCGAGGCAAAGCGATGGCCGCCGGGGATGACAAACGCCACCACCAGCCCACCGCCGAGCACGGCGCTGCCCTTGAGAAAACCGCGACGTGAAACAGGATTGAGGCTGTTCATTGCGATGACTCCCCTCGACGTGGCATCAACCGATCTCCGCGGCGCGTTTGACCGCCGCGCGAATCCTTGGGTAAGTGCCGCAGCGGCAGATATTGCCGGACAGTGCCTGGTCGATATCGTCGTCGGTGGGTTTGGGGATTTTCGCCAACAGCGCGGCGGCGGACATGATCTGCCCCGACTGGCAATAACCGCACTGCACCACGTCGAGTTCGGCCCAGGCTTGCTGCACCGGATGGGTACCGTCGGTGGACAGGCCTTCGATGGTGAGGATTTTTTGCCCATGGGCCACGGCGGTGGCCGGGGTGATGCAGGCACGCATTGGCGCGCCATCGACATGCACGGTGCAGGCACCGCACTGGGCCATGCCGCAGCCGAACTTGGTGCCGGTCAGGTGCGCGACATCGCGCAGGACCCACAGCAGCGGCATGTCCGCGGGGACATCCAGCGCCTGGTCCTTGCCATTGATATTGAGGGTCAACATGTGTGGATTTCCTCAGACTCACGGTGTTCTGAAGGGGCGCCGCTGTGGTGATACAAGACCTACGCGCGCCTCGGGTTATCCATACAGCTAAGCGCAGATTGACCTGGCGGCCAGCTTCTGCGACCACCGGTCACCCGGAGGTTGAAGACGGATGCGACTTTGTAGCAGCTGTCGAGCACCGCGAGGCAGCGTTCGGCGGCGAAGCCGTCGTGAAATCAAGCGACGCGGTGTATCAGGTAGACCGTGTGCATTGGGTTTACGACGGCTTCGCCGCCGAACGCTGCCTCGCGGTGCTCGACAGCTGCTACACGTGCGGCGTTGTTAGAAATCGGTGGACTCAGAGAGTTTGCGCCAGGTGTTCAATTCACCGGTGACGAACTCGATCTTCGCCTGGATGTAACGCACCGAATCCGTACCCAACGGCAGGCGCAGTGGCGGGTTTTCAGCCTCGACCAAGGTGATCATCGCCTGAGCCAGTTTCTCCGGGTCCCCGGGCTGTTGCTGATTCACAGCCTTCGCCAGTTTGCGCACCTCCCCGGCAGTCGAGGCGTAGTCGGCAATCGTTTCCGGAGATTCGACCAGGGAATTGGTATCAAGGAAATCGGTGCGGAAGTAGCCCGGCTCAACCACCGTCACCTTGACGCCCAGCGGCGCCAGTTCGCCGTGCAAGGCTTCGCTCAGGGCTTCGACGGCAAACTTGGTCGAGCAGTAAACGCCGTAGCCCGGCGCCGACTGAAAACCGCCCACCGAAGAGATGTTGATCACATGACCGCTGCGGGCGGCGCGCATGTGCGGCAACACGCCACGGGTGACATTCAGCAGGCCGAAGACGTTGGTTTCGTAGAGCCGCTTGATCTCATCGCCGCTCGCCTCTTCCACCGCGCCGAGCAAGCCGAAACCGGCGTTGTTGACCAGCACGTCGATGCGCCCGAAATGTTCGATGGCGGCCTGGGCAACGGCGACGCCCTGGGCTTCATGGGTGACGTCGAGGGTGGCGGCCAGCAAGCCCGGTTGATCGCCAAAGCGCTGAATGATGGTGCTGGCGTCACGCGCCGTGGCGACTACCGCATCACCGTTGGCCAGCGCGGCGGCGACGATTTTGGCGCCGATGCCACGGGAGGCGCCGGTGACCAGCCAGACACGTTTGAAAGTTTGCGGAGCGCTCATGATCGATACCTTGTGTGGGTTGGGGATGTGCTCAAGGTACGCAGGAAGATTGGTCGGAAAAATGCCCTCGTGTTACAAGCACTATGAAACGCTCTTTCATAATGGCGCTCTTTCGATGAACCATGACCCGTTCGACGGCTTGACCGAATTCCTCGCGGTGGCCGAGCACAAAAGCTTCACCCTCGCCGCCACTCGCCTGGCGGTCACGCCGACCGCCGTCAGCCATGCGATCAAGCTGCTGGAGCGGCGCACCGGTGTGCTGTTGTTCCAGCGCACCACTCGACGCGTGGCGTTGACCGAGGCCGGCGCCAGTCTGTTTGCGCGACTGCGCCCGGCAGCCAGTGAAATCGATGAAGCGCTGGCAGTGCTCAGCGGCTTTCGCGATCAACCCATGGGCACCCTGCGCCTCACCGCGCCACGGCTGTCCGGCGCATTGTTGATCGAGCCGCTGATCCCGCTGTTTCGCCAGGCCTACCCGCAGGTCACCCTGGATATTTCCCTGGACGACGCCACGGTGGACTTGATGGCGGGCGGCTTCGATGCCGGGATCCGGCTCGGCGAGTCAATCGAGAAAGACATGGTCGCCGTGCGCCTGACGCCGGACTTGCAATGGTCGGTGGTGGGCTCCCCGGCGTATTTCGCCAAGGCCGGCCAACCCGCCAGCCCTGAAGAACTGACCCGCCATGAGTGCATCGGTTTTCGCTTCTCGACCTCGGGCAATGCTCATCGCTGGGAGTTTCGCCGCGACCGTCGCGACTTCACCGTAGGGGTTGCCGGTGGCGTGATCGTCAATGACCGCAAACTGCTGGTGGCTGCGGCCCGGGATGGTTTAGGCCTGGCCTATGCCTGCGACCTGGAGATTGCCGACGAACTGGCCGATGGACGCCTGCAACGGGTGCTGCAGCCGTTTGTGCCGCTCAGTTCCGGGTTGTACCTGTACTTCCCGAGTCGCACCCAGACGCAGCCGAAGTTACGGGCGTTTATCGACATGGCCACTCGCTGGATTGCCGAACAAGATGGCCTCGGCGCTAAACCCTTGGCTTGAGCAGGATGCCGGTATAACGCGTCAAAAACAGCCCGAACGCCGTACACCAGAGTAGCGCCGACAGCCCGAGCCCGACTCCCGAGAACGGAACGAGCAACACTCGACACAGGCCGGCGAACACCAGCAAGACAAACCCCAGCACCACAGTTTTCGAGGGCTGGAGCAAGCGGCCGGTATGACCCAGGCTGACCCGGGCAATCATCGCCAGGATCAGTCCGCCAATCCCGCCGACCGCCAGCGCATGGGTGGCCAGGCTCTGTTGCGGCATCCACCCGGCATGCCACAGCGCCATGGCCAGTGTCCCTGCGACCAGCCAGGCGTAGGCCAGGTACAGCGACCACAGCAGCGGCACTCGCCAGATACCCCGGTCGTGCCAGCGCCATAAGCGCAATAGGTGCACACCGCCAAGCAGCAGGTACAACGCGGCCAGCCATCCCCTTGGCGTATCGTTCAAACCAGCGGCAAACGACAGCGCGGCCAGCATCCCGCCCAGCAACAATACGCGGGTGGCCAGTGGATGAGTCGCTGCGGGCGCGGGGCGATTCAAACCGCGTTGAATGAAGAATGGAATCACCCGCCCGCCAATCATGCTCATCAGCGCCGCCACCAGCCACAAGGCTGCCAACACGCCATGGCGCTGGAATCCGACGTCATCGGTCAGGATTCCCCACAGCGTCATCATCTGGCAACCGGCCAGCAACGTGATCATTAGCAGGATCGGATAGTTTTCGCGCTTGCGCGCCGCCAGCAGATCCCGTCCCAGACACCACGCCAGCAAGGGCAGAAACGGTAGCTGCATCGTCAGCAAAACCATTGGCGAGATCGGCAGCCACCAGGCCAGGCGCGCGATCAGCCACACCGACACCAGGCCGATCAATGGCCAACCGCTGAGTCCCGCCCTTCCCGTCCAGTTCGGCACCGCCGTCAGCAGGAACCCGGCGATGATCGCCGTGGCGAAACCGAAAGGCATTTCATGCCGATGCCAGGCCAGCATCCCACCGATCGGTTGCGCACCGGGCAAGCGGCCGTATAACCACAGTGCCCAGACCGCCACGGCCAGCGCGGCAAACCCGGCGCCCGCGAGAAAGAACGGTCGAAATCCAAGACTGAACGCCGGTGACGCCGCCAGTGTGCGCATCAAGCCACTGCCCCGATCATGTGGGTTGCCAACCGATGTTGGGCGAGCAGTCGCATCACGTAGCCGATTTTCAGCAGGGTCGGACCGAGGATGGTCATGGCGTGCATCGAGACCTGTACCGCAATTGGCAAGGGCCCGACGTGCAGGTAAGCGCCGTAGATGCCCACCAAAAGCAGCATCAGGCCGAGGCCGAGCACTTTGCTCGACAGGTGCAGGACGTGTTGTGGATGGCTGAAGAAATCGAACATTTTTCCGTACTCCCGAAGTCGATCAGTTGTACGTTTTCTCTTCCAAAAGCCGTGCCATGTTTTATACGGCGTTAAATCAACGGCTTGGCTGTCACGCAGTCAATATGACCCAGCCCCATTATTGTCTTAATGACTCCACTTAAAGTCATAACGACTACAACTCTCCAAATCATCACGCCCAACCGCCTAAAAGCAAACCAATATCATTTGCGCAGCCACTGACCATTTGGTTTAATCGCGACCAATTCTTATTTGCACCGAGGGCGTACGTCGCCCATGGACATGTGCTCACAATGACGGTCGCCGATTCCTCCAGCGTTCAGAACCTCTACCTCGCTCATCACCGCTGGTTGCATGAGTTGTTGCGTCGACGCTTGAATAACGCCTTCGATGCCGCAGACCTGGCGCATGACACGTTTATCCGGGTGCTCAAACGTCCGCCGGCGTTCGACTGCGAAAGCCGTGAGCGCTCCTACCTGGCGACCATCGCCCGGGGCTTGTGCATCGATCACTGGCGCCGCCGTCAGTTGGAACAGGCCTGGCTCGAGACCCTGGCCGCGCGTCCGCAAGCCGTGCAACCCTCGCCGGAGCAACGGGCGATCATCGTCGAAACCCTCTACGAAGTGGACGCCATGCTGCAACGGCTGCCCGCGCGGGTGCGCGATGCGTTCATTCTGGCCCAAGTGCATGGCCTGCCTTACCGCGCCATCGCCGAGGAAATCGGTGTGTGCGAACGCATGGTGAAGAAGTACCTGGCCCAGGCATTGATGCATTGCGCGATGCTGGAGGCCGAGCTCGACGGCCTGCTGATCGAGTAACCCATGCCCCGCCCTTCCCCGAACAGCATCAGCCACGCCAGCCTCGAACAGGCGGCGCAATGGTATGTGCAACTGCACGATCAACAGACCGGCGAACAGGACCGCGAACGCTGGCAAGCCTGGCTGGCGCAAAGCGGCGAACACCAGCAAGCCTGGGGCTACGTGGAGCGCGTCGGCCAACGCTTCGCGACCCTGCAAGATGACCAGCAACACGCCGCCGGGCAGGTGTTGCGCAACACCGCTCGCTCACCGATCAGCCGCCGCCAAACGGTCAAGAGCTTGCTTATCCTGGCGTCGGGCAGCCTGTTGGGCTGGGGCGCCTGGCGCCAGACTTCGCTCCCGGACACGCTGGGCCGCTGGACCGCCGACCTCGCCACCGGCACCGGCGAAACCCGGGAAAGCCTGCTCAGCGATGGCAGCCGGATCTGGCTCAATGCCCTGAGCGCGCTCAACGTACGCTTCGACGGCGCGCAACGCCTGTTGCTACTGCGTTGCGGAGAAGTGTTGATCGACACCGCCAAGGACAGTCGTCGACCGTTCCTGGTGCAGACCGAGCAAGGCCAGATGCGTGCGCTGGGTACGCGCTTCAGCGTGCGTCAGGAAGAACAGCGCACGTTGCTCAACGTCTACGAAGGCGCGGTCGAAGTCCGCACCGTGCACGGTCAGGTGCAGATCGTCGACGCCGGGCAACAACTGGCCTTCACCGAACACCACACGCCTGCGGCCACACCTGCTGCGGCCGGGCGCGAAGCCTGGCGTCGCGGGGTGTTGCTGGCGGACAACCTGCCGCTGGGGCAGTTGATCGAGGAATTGGGGCGCTATCGACCGGGGCATCTGGCGTGCGATCCGGCCATTGCCGGGCTGCCGGTGATGGGCTCGTTCCCGCTCAAGGACACCGATCAGGCCTTGCGCCTGCTGGAAGCGGCGTTGCCGATCCGGGTGCAAAAGACCATGAGCTGGTGGGTCAGCGTCGGCCCGAGGGCATGATTCGCAACGCCCGTTCGTTGGCGCTCGCGCTGGCGGTGAGTCTTGCGCCAGGCATCGCTCCGGCTGCCAATGAACAGCCCGCCAGTCAGAAGCGTCATTACGCGATTGCCGCCGGCTCGCTGGTCAGCGTGCTCAACCGCTTCGCCGAACAGGCCGGGATTTTCCTCGCCGGCCACAACGACCTGGCGGGCGGCAAACGCAGTCCAGGCTTGGAGGGCGACTTCACCGAACAGCAAGCCTTGCAGCGCCTGTTGCAAGGCAGCGGCCTGCAAGCTCAAGCCCAGGCCGGTGGCGGTTATATCCTGCAAGCCGTGCCCGAAGGTTTGCTGGAACTCGATACCACCACTATCGCGGCGCTTGGCTTGGGAGCCATCACCGAAGACACCCACAGCTACACCACCGGCTCGACCTCCTCGGCCACCGGCCTGGCGCTGTCCTTGCGCGACACCCCGCAATCAGTAACGGTCATCACCCGCCAGCAAATGGACGATCAGGGCGGCACCAGCATCGCTGACGTGCTGCGCCGCGCCCCCGGCATCAGCGTGCAGAACTACGACAGCGAGCGCTGGGAGTTTTCCAGCCGGGGCCTGCCGATCACCAATTTCCAGTACGACGGGGTCAATACCGACTACGACGGCGTCTACGATTACGGCACCACCAGCACCGACATGGCGACCTTCGACCGCGTTGAAATCATCAAGGGCGCGACTGGGCTGATGACCGGCTCGGGGGACCCATCGGCCAGCGTCAACCTGATCCGCAAGCGCCCGACCAAGGCCTTCAAGGCCTCGGTCAGTGGTAGCGTCGGTTCGTGGGACAGTTACCGCAGCGAGGGCGACATCGCCGGTCCGCTGACGGACAGCGGCAACGTGCGCGGACGTTTCGTCGGGGTCCATCAGGAGCGCAGTGCCCACGCCGATCACTATCAAAACACCCGGGACATCGCCTACGGCATCCTCGAAGCCGACCTGACCCCGGACACCTTGCTCACCGTCGGTATCGACCAGCAAAACACCCGCTCCCGTGGCGCCAGCTGGACCGGTTTCCCGATGTTCAACAGCGACGGCTCACGGACGAATTTCTCGCGTTCGTTCAACCCGGCCACTGACTGGAGCCGCCGGGATTTCAGCAACCAGACGCTATTCGCTTCGCTGGAACAGCAACTGGCCAACGACTGGACACTCAAGGTCAGCTACGACCGCAAACACCGCCGACACGACACCTTTCTCGGCTCGGCCAGCGGTGGCAACCCGGACCCGGTCAGTGGCGACGGCATGTTCATGTACATGGGCAAATTCAAGGGTGACGAGGTGCAGGACAACCTCGACGTCAATTTCAGCGGCCCGTTCAGCCTGCTTGGGCGCGAACACGAGTTGATCGCCGGGTTCATGGCGATGAACACCCGCCAGGACATTCCGGTTTATGGCTCGGTCTACCCGGCCCTGGAGGGCAGCATTTTCGACTGGCGTGGTGAATTTCCGAAGCCGGACATTCCCCAGGTCGGCCGTGACGATATCGTCCAGCGCCAGACCGGCGCCTACCTCGCCACACGCCTGAGGCCGACCGACGATCTGTCCGTGATCCTCGGCGGGCGGGTCAGTGATTTCAAGGGCAGCGACCACCTCGACTACACCGATACCGACACTCCGGACACCCGCGATCGTTACCGCCAGAGCGGCGTGATCACACCTTATGCCGGGTTGGTCTACGACCTCGATGACACCTACTCGCTGTACACCAGCTACACCAACATCTATCAGCCGCAGATGAGCAAGGACGCCAATCGCCAACTGCTCGATCCCGTGGAAGGCGACGCCTACGAAGCCGGCCTCAAGGCTGAATATTTCGGCGGACGGTTGAACGCTCGTTTTGCGCTGTTCCGCATCGAACAGGACAACCTCGCCGAGTACGTCAGTGGCGTCGATACCGAGTCGGTGTACCGCGCGGTGCAAGGCGCGACCACCAAGGGCTTCGAAGTCGAAGTGGCCGGTGAAGTGCTGGACGGCTGGAAACTCTCGGCCGGCTACACCTACAACCACACCCGCGACGCCCAGGGCGATGACGTCTATGGCTCAGTGCTGAAAACCACTGCGCCAGCGCAAGTGGTGCGGGTGTTCAGTACGTATCGGTTGCCCGGCGCTTGGGACGACCTCACCGTCGGCGGCGGGGTGAACTGGCAGAGCGAATTCTTCGGTAATGTGTTCCAGCCCGACCCCAGCGGCAGCGGCCAAAATGCGCGCATCACCCAGGACAGTTATTACCTGGTGGATGTGATGGCGCGCTACCGCTTCAACGAGCATTTGAGCACCCTGCTCAATGTGAAGAACCTGTTCGACAAGACCTACTACACCGGCCTCGGCAACTTCGGCACCGGGTTTTATGGGGAGCCGCGCAGTGTGCAGCTGACGACCAAGTGGGATTTCTAGCGCCACGCTTCAGGGGATTTTTACGTAGCTGCCGCCGTATTTGCGGTACTCGCCGTAACCCGTCACGACTGCCGCGCCGTTGAGCAACTGCAAGCGCAAGACCGGTCCACCCTGGGCGTCCAGCACGATGGCCAGATTGCCCGCCAGCAACGCCGACTGGTAATGGATTTCGCTCGGTGGATCCTTGAGCTGGGCGTAGTCGATAGTGATATCGACAGTCTCCGGCCCATCATCGATGCCCGGCAGTATCTTCACCGACAGCTGGCTGATTATTCGCTCTACGAAATGGGTCATCCGGTAGTCACCTTCACGCTGATTGCTGGCCACCCCTTCAAGTTTCTGCGGCGCAATCTTGAATTCGGCAAGACGCATGTTGGTGTTGAACGTGCGCTTGGGGCTGCGCCAGGTGCCGGTGTAGTTGCCCTGTTCGTCCGGTTCGCCTTTCAGGGTCCAGTCGCCGGTGATCTGCCCGTCATCGTCCAGTTCATGCAGCAACACACCGCGACCATAAACGTAATCGCCGACCAGCCGGATCGGTTTGCCGCTGCCGGTTTTGCCGTAACGCACTTCACCGATGTATACCTCGCCCTGGATTTGCCACCAGAGTTCGAACGCGATCTTGTCGTTAAGGGTGCCGCGAAACGTCAACGGTGGCTCGGCGTAGGGGCCCGCCAGTGACTGGTGTTCGATCCACTGGCCATCCTTGAGCTCGCGTTCGGTGACGTCCAGGTAGCCCATAGGCATGTAGGGCTTTGCTTGCGTCGGCATCTGCATCGCTTCGATCTTTTCGCTGACCATCACCGGCTCATTGTTCTCGATCTTCCACGTCGCGCTTTGATGCCAGCAGCAGCCTTGTTTCGAACGGGTGTCCAAGCGCTTGGCCACCGGATCAACGCCGAACATGCCCAATTGCTCATCGCGGGTCAGGGAGGAGAACGCCGGGCTGAAGACCAGCGTCAGGCTCGCTGGATCAGACAGGTAGATGTCATAGGAAGGACCGCCATAACCGCCCTCGCTACCGTTGCGTACGGCCAGATCCTGCTGCCCATCGAAATTGAAATCATCGAAGAACAACGCGCTTTGATCGCCATAGGCCGGGGCCTGGTTGATTTCCAGTTCCTGGCTGCCGGGTTTGTAGACGGCAAACGCCGCCGGTGAGTCGATGCGCTGCAACACCTGGCCACTGCTCTTGTCGCGCAAGGTGATCTGCGCCGGCGCGCCTTCGAAGCTCTGGGCGGGAGGCTGCGGGAACAGCACCTCGATGGCATATTTCTGCGCGGGATCGGTGAGGTGATAAGTCAGCGGCGCGGCACTCGCGCCGGCGCTGGCGAGCAGGCAGGCGACAGCCAATAAACGAGGGGCAACCATGATGCTGAGCGTCCTTGCGGCAAATCGGGGCGGCCAGTCTAGCGACAAACGGTGCGGGCTGATATTGCTTAACGACTCTTCGGTCTACGGCACTGCCAACAAAAAATCCGGCATCGCAACGCGCCTTTAATGACGAGAGCTAATACACTCGTACGCTGACCTGCCCAGGACGCCGACGATGAAACACACGGTTGCCAAAGATGCCGACAAAGCCCCGCGCTTCTGGCGCGACGACGCCCTGCCCTTCATCGAAGCCCGGGCCATCGCCGATGGCCGTGAGGTCTGCTACGCCCGGCACTCCCATGAGCATTTTTCCATCGGCGCGATCACCGCCGGGCGCAGTACGTATGTGCATGAGCAGTCGGCATTCGAGGTCAGTGCCGGCACCGTGGTGCTGATGAACCCCGGCGATGTCCACGCCTGCAACCCCATCGACGATCAGCCCTGGTCGTACCTGATGCTCTATGTCGAGACGCCGTGGCTGACCGACTTGCAACATCAATTGGGATTTAGCCAGGACCAGGCATTGCGGCGGTTTTCCATCACCCACTTGCACGACGCGAGTCTGTTTGCGGGCTTGAAGGATCTGTACACCGTATTGGTCGATGAGCAGCAAGACCTGCTATGCAAACACAGCGCCGCGGTAGAGTTTTTCACCGAGGTGCAACAACGCCTCAACCCCACCGACCCGCCATTGCGCGAACCCAATTTCAAACTGGAACGGGCCGCCGACTACATCCGCGACAACTGCACGCAACTGCTCAAGCTGGAAGATATTTGCGCAGCGGCGCAACTGTCGCCGTCCTACCTGATCCGCGCGTTCAAGCAACATTACGGGATGACGCCACACGCGTTTTTGCTCAACCGGCGCATCCAGTTCGCCCGGGACCGGTTACGCAGCGGCAAGTTGATTGCCGATGTAGCGCTGGAGGCCGGGTTTGCCGATCAGGCGCACTTTCAGCGGGTATTCAAACAACATCTGGCGGCGACGCCGGGGCAGTATCGTGGTTAACGGGTTATTGACTGCCCGCTTGAACCCATTGCAACTTCGCCCCACAAGCACATATATAAATACAACTCTCTGCACCCCCACTCCAATCCGATAATTACTGCACGCCAGCCGCTCTTTCATTCGCCCCTCTAACAAGCGAAACATAAAGCCATATAAATAGAATAACTGACTGCCTGATCACTCATTACTATCCGCCTCGTCCCGCGACAACCTTGTTAAGTTCCTGCATCTCTAAAACTCTCAGACAGTTAAAAGCCAACCATGCAAACTCAAGACAATGTATCTGAAAGCTCCGCAAACGGCCGTCAAAAACAGGCAATCATTACAGCGATCAATAACTTCCTCGCTGACGAGACAATCACGGACCTCGGATGGTCATGGGCAAGAATCGCAGTTACCAGCGTGCCCGGCACTGACTTTGATCAGGTTCATCGATCCGCCAGCGTTTACTTATCCATTCTGACCCGGCACCCCGACTTTCTGAAGATCCGGACTTCGCAATCCATACCGGCGCATGCCGTATACCTCGTCGATGAAAGCGGCCGACTGTATTACTCCTGGCCGAATGTCAGTACGTACAACGATCTCACCACCGCTTTTTTTTCGCCCAAGGACATCACGTCGCTTGTCACAGGCATTGCAACTTTCAACGGTGAGCTGAAACTACTGGCGAACATGGCCAAGTTGAGCGGTGGGTGGATCACCACCGGAAACAAAATAGTCGTCAGCCAATGGTTGCGCTTCCATGACTTGTCATTACCCGCCACTGAACAAGACGCCAAAGGGCTGATTGATCTGCTCAACTTCATGACCCTGCCCGAGCCACCACGGTTTGGTAACTATTGGCAACTTCTGGACACGCCAGAGGATTCGCCATTTAGACTCACCGAGAACAACCGCGCCATCATTCGCAAGGTCAACCACTCTTCAAGCGGCGGGAAAACTACCCTGGTGGCACACCTGGGTAAACATTTGCCGGTCGAAATCAAATCGGCAGGATTGCCCACCAGCCCTGAATACCGCTTACAACGATTGATCGAAATAACAGTCGGAGCCTCGGAACAAGGGCAAGCGTACTTCGATGCCCTGGGTTGGTTCACCGACACGACCCAGCCCAAACCGTCGCCAGTATTGATCGAGCAATTGCTGATTGCGGCCATGCTGCTCGATCTCGATCCCGCTCTGGACAGCGCCAACACCACATTTGCCGGCTTCAACCTCTATTCGGCCGAATACTTACTGCTTCAACCATCCGCGGTGCGCAAACGCCTGGAAGACCATCTGTACGATCGTTTTGCTCTTGATCGCACCTTCGCACCGCTGGTCGCGGAACTGGTGCTTGGCGGCATGGCACCTGAATACCTGGTGCGCGGTGTCCCGGCTGAACTGCAACTCGGCACCCCGGGCTGGGTGGTCCTCAGCCAGGCGGTACATTTAGTCGAGTCGCTCGTTCCCGGCGCCTCCCGGGCCATGTCTTATGAGCACCTGCTGGGCTTCGGCCAGGTCTCGGTGCTGACCCCGCAATTACAAGCGCTGCACACCACGCAAGCGGTCGATCCGATCATTACCTGGGCGTTGATGAACGGTCTGATCACACGAGAGGCTGACGGCAGCCTTGGCCAGGCCGCGGTAAAGCGTGGTGTCGAGCAATATAACCAGTATGTCGGCGCCTTATCGGGCGCGATCAGCCAAATTTCTCAGCCGATCCCCAGCCGCAAGGCACTTGCGTTGAAAGAACTGCGATCCATCGTGCCCGACAGCGTCTCTTCCGAACGGCTGGTCAAACACCGTGGCAGCGGAGGCGGTGCCGGCAGGCAAGTCTCCGTATTGGACCTGTATATAGGCGAGGAACTTCATACTCAGGATTGGGGCCGTACAAGGGGCGCCAATATTTACCAGCAATACCCTGGGCTGACAGCGTTGTATCCCGTGGCCAATCTGTATGAAGAGGCCATCCACAATCATTACAACCAGATGACTGCAGGATTAGCGGTCAATATCAAATATGCATTTTCGCAAATGGAGGAAGGACACAGAAAGTTTATTGAACAGGGTCGCCTGGCGATCTATCAGATCAACAAAATCAAGTACTACACTAACTATCGACCCAGTGCCGGCAATGTAATTACTACGCCGCCCCAACAGACCAAACCTGAAGAAGATGCCGCGCGCCATGGCCTCATCATTTTTGCGGTGATCGGCCCCTTGATTCGTTGTTATGAATTATTTCCGATGCGCTTGGAATGTCGATTCCGGCAAGACTTTAGTACAACGGTTGCTTCAAAACTTATCAGCCATTGGATTGATGAAAACTACAGTGAGCGTGAGCTGCTATTGAAAGCGCCGATCGACCTGGATGCCTACGTCAAAAACATAGCCCCGCGTGACGGCATCCATTCCGATGTTTACCTCACGCGAATCGCCGATCTGGAAGAGTCTGGCCACCCTACCCAGTCAACCAATCCGATCCGCTACTTCAACTCCGAGCGACTGGACACCATCAGCCATCTGGTTGCCCGGAACACCCCGATCTTCACTGAAAAGGAGCTGACCCAAATCGGACTTGACCAAACGGAGCGAGAACGGGCGATTGAAAAGACCGACGCGGTGTTCAACGTCATTCTCAACCTGATTATTCCGTTCAAGGAATGCGTGGAGGAGCTTTCCTCGGGTGTGGCTGAACGGCAACGCAATGCCCTCTTTGGTTGCGTCACTGACGTTTTGGTCGTCGCAGTCGCCTTCGCCGCCATCCCGTTGAAAGTGGCCGGCACCGCCGCCAAAGGCGCCTCCCTGACCAGCAAACTGCTGACGGCATCGCGAGTCGGCGCACAAACGGTGGTCAGCCTGTTCAATCCGCTGGACGGCATCCCGCAACTGCTCAAGGGCGGCGCCAAGCTGATAGGCAGGGGCGCACTGAAAGTGGGTCACTTCGCCGCTTCCAGTGCCCATGTCGCCCGCCAGCAGTTGCGATATCTGACTGGCGCCAACTCCTATGACCTGATCAGGGCCATTAACCACACCGGTGCGGCGTCGCAGATTCGCATGAGCCTGGACACCGTGGCCCATGCGCGGGCACTGTTCAGGAGCGACAGCATCACCACCATCGAACAGGTGGTGACCCGTTTGAGCGACAAGAAGCTCCCCTGGCCAAAGAATGCCGACCCCGCGGAACTGCAGCAGCTATTCAATCGTGCCGCTAAAGAAGCGGCGCTCCAAAACCCGCAGGTACGACATCTGGGGTCATTGATCGGTCAAGCGGCATTGGATGATGTGCTGACCACCTACATGGCCAGCAAGCCCATCAGCTACACCAATACGCTTCACTCAGCACAAAGCTATTCCGACACGTTGTCGATTGTTGCAGAACTCGAAACGAAAAAAGTCACCTACATGAAGAACTACCAGGAAAACGTACTGAAGCTGGATCTGGGTAAGGCTCCTTACAACGATGTGATGCCGGAATCCTTATTCAATCCGCAGGGCTATACCGACCCGGCACTACGAGCTGGCGCCTGGATGTTGAATGGTTCCACATCCAATAATGACTTCGACGCTATCGTTTCGGTATTGCGCGAATATGCGAGCAGCAACAAATCCCTGACCGATCCGGGCGTCATCAAAGAGCTGCACAGCCGACTGGTGCCCGACCTCGCGGGCTCCATACGCGAAGCCGGGGCACCAACGAAATATGGCAGTAGCATCACCGGTTTTTCATTGATGGAACAGCATCTGAAAACGTTGAACTCCGCTCATCCGCATTTTGACAAACACTTGCTCGCGACCGTTGTAGGTTTCCAAGGCTTCGGTGATGGCAATGGCCGAACCGCCAGTGCGCTGTTCGCCATCAGTCAATTGAGGACCGGCCAATTCAAGCCAATGCCAAAAGAAGTATTCAATTTGCTGAGCGGCATGGCCTGATATTTGTCGCCTGATTCCCTGCCAACCAATCCGTGCCCCGCTTGACGGGGTACGGATCTTTTCTGCGCGATTCAGGGATACAACAAATACACCGCACTCCCCGCCAGCAGCAACGCCATGCTCCGATTGAACAGACGCATCCCTGCCGGGTGACTCAAGTAACCGCGCAAAAAAGTCCCGGCATACACCCAACAGCCGACCGACAGATAACAAATCACCAGATACACCGCTGCAAATTGCCAGACCAGCCGCGCCTCGCCATCGGCGACAAACGCGCCCATGCCCGCGACACAGGCCAGCCAGGCTTTCGGGTTGAGCCACTGCATCACCGCGCCGTAGAGCATCGACGGTGCCCTTGCCGATTCCCTGGCATCCAGCCGCCCGTCATCGGTCGCCAGTTTGAATGCCATGAACAACAGAAACGCCACCCCCGCCCATTGCACCACGCGCGTCAGCATCGGCCATACGCGCAACAGCTCATGCAGTCCGAGCCCCATCAACACCAGCAGCAAGACAAAACCCAGCGTTGCCCCAGCCACATGCCGTTGACTGGCACGAAATCCAAACTGTGCGCCGGCGCTCAACGCCACAATATTCACCGGCCCCGGGGTTATCGAAGCGACCAATGCAAACGCCGCCATGGACATCATCAGACTCATCACAGACCTTCTTCAATTGAGTGGGAACAGCGCTCAAGGTAAAGAGCGCCCGCCCCCACGTATTGAAGAAAACTGCCTAATCGTCCTCATGCAATTTGATGCCACGGGCATGCAGCAGGTGCGGCACTACCAGCACCAGCAGGGTCAACGCGAGGAACGCGGCGGAGATCGGTTGGGTCAGAAAAATCGTCCAGTCGCCTTCGCTGATGGATAACGCATTACGCAGCTGCTTCTCGGCCATCGGCCCCAGCAACATGCCGACGATCACCGGGGCGACGGGAAAGTCGAAACGCCGCATCAACACCCCGCCCCAGCCGATGGCCAGCATCAGCAGCAGGTCGAAGGAAGAATGGCGCATGCCGTACACGCCAATGGTGGCAAACACCAGGATGCCGGCGTTCAGGTAAGGCCGAGGGATTTGCAGCAACTTGACCCACAGCCCCACCAGCGGCAGGTTCAACACCAGCAGGATGACGTTGCCGATGTACAACGAGGCCACCAGGGTCCAGACCAGTTCCCCCGAGGTCTGAAATAGCATCGGCCCCGGTTGCAGGTTGTAGTTCTGGAAGGCCGCTAACAGGATCGCAGCGGTGGCGGAAGTGGGGATGCCGAGTGTCAGCAGTGGCACCAATGAACCGGTCGCGCTCGCGTTGTTCGCGGCCTCGGGCCCGGCGACGCCCTCGATAGCGCCCTCGCCCTTGCTGCCGGCAAATTCTTTCGGGTACTTGCTCAGTTTGCGTTCGGCGGAATACGACAGGAACGTCGGAATTTCCGCGCCACCGGCCGGAATCGAACCGAAGGGAAAACCGATCAGGGTGCCGCGCAACCAGGCCGGGATCGAGCGTTTCCAGTCGGCGCGGGTCATCCACAGCGAGGTCAAGCGGTGCCGACTTGCCGTCTCCTCTTTCTGATAGAGCAGGCTGTACAACGCCTCGCCCACGGCAAACAAACCGACGGCCACCAGCACCACTTCGATGCCATCGACCAATTCCGGCACGCCCAAGGTGTAGCGGGCAATGCCCGAGGTCGCGTCGAGGCCGATCAAACCCACCATCAGGCCGATCCCCAGCGAGGCGAACCCGCGCAGCATCGAGGCGCCGAGCACTGCCGACACCGTGGTGAAGGACAACACCAGAATCGCGAAATACTCCGCGGGGCCAAACTTCAGTGCCAGGGTGGCCACGAGAGGCGCAAACAGAGTCAGCAAAATCGTGGCGATGGTACCCGCCACAAATGAGCCAATCGCAGCGGTGGCCAGCGCGGGCCCGGCCCGGCCGTTGCGGGCCATGAGGTTGCCTTCAAGCGCCGTGACCATCGACGACGATTCGCCAGGCGTGTTGAGCAGGATCGATGTGGTTGAGCCGCCAAACTGCGCGCCGTAATAGATCCCGGCAAACATGATCAGCGCTCCGGTCGGATCGACCTTGGCGGTGATCGGCAGCAGCAACGCCACGGTCAGCGCCGGGCCGATCCCCGGCAGGACACCGATCGCGGTGCCGAGCAAACAACCGATAAAGCCCCACATCAGGTTGATCGGTGTCAGCGCGGCGGAAAATCCGATGGCTAGGCTTGCGAGAATGTCCACCTTGTCGACCTCCTTCGGCCCGGATCAGATCCAGGCGTTGATCAAGGGCGGCAGGGAGACCCCAAGCCCGGCGTTGAACAGCCAGTAAATCGGCAGCGTCAGGGCAATCCCGATGGCCAGGTCGCGTAGCGGCCGGCGACTGCCGAAGCCCCGGGCCGAACAGGCAAACAGCAACCCGGCCGCCAGGACGAAGCCGATGAGGTTAATCAGCACGGCCACCGCCACCAGCCCGCCGGTGACCCAGGCCGCACCGAATTTGCCGCCGGGAATGACCTTGGCACTGTCGTCATCGTGGTCGGCCAGTTCGCGAAAGCCACCGCTCAGCGCTTGATAACTCAGCAACAGGCCGACGACCCCGAGAAACGCCGCCAACGCGTAGGGATACACGTGGGCACCGAGGATGACGAACCCCATCTCCTCTGGAAACCGGAAGGCGCCGACCGCCAACACGACGCTGATGACCATCACACCGACGCCAATCGCCAGTTGCGCCGGGACAATAGTGCGCGACGCGGTCATTTCGAAATCAGCCCGACCTCGACCAGCATCGCCCGCAGTCGCACGTGTTCTTCGTCGACGAACTTGCCGAAGTCATCCCCGGTCAGGATGCTCGGCGACCAGGCATTGATGGCGACATTGTCTTGCCAGCCTTTGGTCTTGGCGGCGGCCAGCACGGCGCCGGTCACTTCCTGGCGCTGCTCGGGCGTGAGGTTGGCCGCGCCGTACACGCCGCGCCAATTGCCGATAATCACGTCGTAGCCCTTCTCTTTCAGCGTTGGGGCATCGATGCCTTCAACGCGTGCGGGCGCGCCGATGGCGAGTACCCGGAACTGGCCGTTCTTGATGTATTGCCCCAGTTCGGCATAACCCCCGGTGATCACCTTGATCTGGCCGCCCAAGACCTGGGCCACCACTTCCCCGCCACCGGCGAAGGCGACGTAATTGACCTTGTTCACCGGGATGTCCATTTTGCCGGCCAGGTCGGCGATGCCGATGTGATCGATCGACCCTTTGGAACCACCGCCCCAAGTGATGCTGGAGGGCTTTTCCTTAAAGGCTTTGAGCAAGTCTTCCAGGGTCTTGAACTCGGACTCCTTGCGCACGGCAATCACGTTGTATTCGGTAAACAGCCGGGCAATCGGCGTGACATCCTTCAAGGTGATTTGCGGCTTGTTCTGCTCAATGCCAGCGACCATGATCGCACCGACCACCAGCAACGCATTCGGATCGCCCTTGGTGCTGTTGGCAAACTGCGCCAACCCCAACGTCCCGCCGGCCCCGCCCTTGTTCTCGAAGGTGACGGATTTGGCTGCTTTGGCTTCGATCAAGGCTTTGCCCAGATCCCGAGCCGTTTGGTCGTAGCCGCCACCCACGGATCCGGGGGCCATGAACTTGACGGTGTCCAGCGCAAAGACCGATGTCGTGAGCGCAGCCGATGTAATGGCGACAGCGATGGCGCGGGTGATTCGACGGAACATGGCCTGCATGGTGATCTCCCTCTATTGTTTTTGTGGGGATGGCGGTGGAATCTCGCTCAGGAGCAAGCCCTGCTCACTGAACATGCGTCTGTGGACAGCGTAGGTCATGGATTGGGTTTTTGGCGTGAAGGCCAAGTGTACGGTGACTTGCGTCCATCACTGTATGGCCAAAACCCCCTTCCATCCGTGATAAAAAAGGACTCCCGGATCAGGAGCCCGCACCATGGACCTCGCCACCCTCACCCTGTTTGTCCCGGCCTGTTTTGCCCTGAACATGGCCCCCGGCCCGAACAATCTGCTGTCCGTCAGCAACTCCACCCGCTACGGCTATCGCCGCGCCTGTTTGGCTGGGGTCGGGCGTTTGCTGGCGTTTGCCGGGATGATCGCCCTCGCCTCGGCCGGGCTGGCGGTGGTACTGCAAACGTCGGAACTGTTGTTCTACGGGATCAAGATTCTGGGGGCGGCGTATTTGTTCTATCTCGCCTGGCAATTGTGGCGGGCCGATCCCGGCGCACAAAACGCAGTGGCGGGTGCGCCGGTGGGGATGCTGGCGTTGGCGCGCCAGGAGTTTCTGGTGGCGGCGGGTAATCCGAAAGCGATCCTGATCTTTACCGCGTTTCTCCCGCAATTCGTCGACCCGACGCGAGCGATCACACCGCAATTCGCCGTGCTCGGCGCACTGTTCCTGATGCTGGAATGGGTCGCCATCAGCGCCTATGCCTACATGGGCTTGCACATGCGTCGCTGGTTCGCCGAACCGCGAGGCAAGCGGATCTTCAACCGTTGCTGCGCGGGGTTGTTGTCGGCGGCGGCTTCGGTGTTGTTGATGGCGCGCAGGGCCTGAACTCCCGCGATCCATGTAGGGTCGTCGAATGGAATTGCCAGTCAAGGTGCACTACCTTGTATTTGTAGCGCCTTCGTTTCGCCATCCTGTTCTGGTTGAGAGGTGGAATTCATGAACAACATCATCTACATCGTCGGGGTCGTTGTGATTGTCGTGGTGGTCCTGTCGTTCCTCGGGTTTGCATAGATTTTTCGGCACCCAGGAACTCGCCCCGGCTCCTGCTGCACAGCCACGAACACGAGCACACGCCGCTGCACCATAGTCATGCGCACTTTCCGGAGATCCATCATCGGCACCGGCATTAGCGTGATGAATTCTCTGTCGATTTTCCGGTGGAGGCGTCGGCAGACCGGCCTTATGCTCACCCCATGAACCTACAAAACGCTGTGCTGCCCCCCCACGCCGAGATGGTTCGCGCCATGCTCGAACGAGACACCGCCTACGAGGGGGTGTTCTTTACCGCGGTCAAGACCACCGGGATTTTCTGCCGTCCCAGTTGCACGGCGCGCAAACCCAAGCCGGAGAATGTCGAGTTCTTTGCCCATGCCGATGAGTGCATGTCCGCCGGCTACCGCGCCTGCCTGCGCTGCAAACCGCTGGACGCGGCAGCCATTGCCCCGGAGTGGGTGCAGCGTTTGCTCAAATTGGTCGACGCCGAACCGGACCAGCGCTGGACCGACACCCAGCTGCAAGCCGAGGGCATCGAGCCGCTGAAGTTGCGGCGCTGGTTCAAGCAGCATTTCGGCATGACTTTCCACGCCTGGCTGCGTACCCGGCGCCTTGGGATGGCGTTGGGCGGCATCAAGCAAGGCGAATCCATCGACAATGTCGCCTTTGATTCCGGCTACGAATCCCTGAGCGGTTTTCGCGACGCCTTTCAGAAGTCCTTCCACATCACCCCGGGTCGCGCCGCCAACAGTGAGCCGCTGCTGTTCACCCGGCTGACCACGCCGCTGGGGCCGATGATCGCCATGGCCGAGCGGCGCGGCTTGGTGCTGTTGGAGTTTCTTGATCGCCCGGCGCTGACCAGGGAAGTCGAAGAACTGCAAAACCGTTACGGCTACGTCGTGGCGCCGGGACACAACGGTCACTTGAAGCAAATCGAGACCGAGCTGGCGCAGTATTTCGCTGGGCAACTGACCGAATTCACGGTGCCGTTGCACCTGCCGGGCAGCGAATTCGCCCGGCAAGTCTGGGCCGAACTGGCGCTGATCCCCTACGGCCACACCAGCACCTATGGCGCCATCGCCGCGCTACTGGGCAAACCCGGTGCCAGTCGTGCCGTCGGACTGGCCAACGGGCATAACCGCTTGGCGATTGTGCTGCCCTGTCATCGGGTGATTGGCGCGGATGGCTCGCTGACTGGCTATGGTGGCGGACAACCGCGCAAGGCGTTTCTGCTGCGGCTGGAAAAGGCAGCGATGCAGATCACACAACAATTGGCGTTCTGATCATTTCATAGGGAAGGCAATTCGATGGAAGCGTTCGACCAACAGTTCCACAGGCTGCATCAGGACGGCCTGCTGATCCTCACCAACGTCGCCGACGCCACCGGGGCGCGGCTGGTGGAACAACTGGGCAGCAAAGCCGTGGCCACCAGCAGCGCGGCGGTGGCCTGGGCCCATGGTTATCAGGACGGCAACAGCCTGCCCCTCGAACGGCTGGTGGCGACGGTCGAGTCCATCGCCCGAATCATTAGCGTGCCATTGACCGTGGACATCGAGGCCGGCTATTCCGACGACCTGGCGCGGGTCGCCGAAGTCATCGACGCGGTGATCGCCGCCGGTACCGTCGGCATCAATATCGAGGACGGCGCATCGCCGCCGGAGCTGTTGGCGCGCAAGATCGAAGTCGCCCGCGAGGTCGCCGAGCGCCGGGGCGTGAAATTGTTTATCAATGCCCGCACCGACGTGTACCTCAAGGGCCTGGTCCCCGCCGAAGATCGCGTCGCCGAAACGCTCAAGCGCGCGGCGCTGTATCAGGCGGCCGGCGCCGATGGGTTGTTCGCCGCGGGCGTAACCGCGGAGTACGAGATCGGCGCAATCTGCCGTGGCACGCCCCTGCCGGTGAACGTACTGGGCAATGCCAGCCTGCCATCGCCCGACGAGCTGAAAACCCTCGGGGTACGGCGGTTGAGCGCCGGCTCCGGCATTGCCGAATTCCTCTATGGCGCAATGAGCGTCTTGGCGAAAAGCTTTCTGGAGACCGGCAAGCTCGATAGCCATGACCTGAAGGCGCTCACCTATGGCGAAGTGAACGCCCTGCTCAAAAAACCCTGACCGCCATGCCTGACATCTATCAGTCTGCCAGTACCTTTCTAGCGTCTATCGATGACGACTGGCAACGCCATATCGCCGCCATCGGCCCGTGCCTGCATCAGCCCCATCCGGCGCGTGATCCTTATGAGTCGCTGGTGCGGGCGATTGCCTATCAGCAACTGCATGCCAGGGCCGGGGACGCGATTGTCGGGCGGCTATTGGGGTTATTTGGTTCCAGCGCGTTCCCCAGGCCGGAGCAGATTCTGGCAACAGACTTTGATCAGATGCGCAGTTGCGGGTTTTCCGCGAGCAAGATCGCAACCATCCAGGGCATCGCCCAGGCGACGCTGGACGGTGTGGTGCCGGATTACGCCACGGCACTGGCCATGGATGATGAAGCGCTGATCGAGCGCTTGATTACCTTGCGCGGGGTGGGCCGCTGGACCGTGGAAATGTTGCTGATCTACAGCCTGGAGCGGCCCGATATTTTGCCGGCGGATGACTTTGGTGTACGTGAAGGGTATCGGCGGATGAAGGGGTTGGAGGTGCAGCCTACGCGCAGGCAGATGATTGAGATTGGACTTGAGTGGAGCCCGTTTCGGACGGTGGCGGCGTGGTATTTGTGGCGGGTGCCTAACCGTTAGACCGCGTTATCGTTCTTCGCGAGCAAGCTTTGCTCCTACAGTTCCACACCCCGAGCAAAGCTTGCTCGCGATGACGTCAGCCCATTCGATACACCTTCAAAAGCCCATCACAACCCCGACTTCAACCGACTGAACGCCCGAATCAGCGCCCGGTTAAACGCCTTGCCATTATCATTCTTGCTGTACAACGAAGCCCGCACCTGTTCCGACGGATAGGTCCCCGGATCATTGCGAATTGCCGGATCAATCAAGCTATCCGCCGCCGTAATCGCGTTGGCGTAGTGAATGGTGTCGGTGATCGGCGCAATCACCTGCGGTGTCATCAGGTAATCCATCAACGCCAGCCCCGCCTGGGGATGCGGCGCGTCCTTGGGAATGACCATCGCATCGAACCAGATCAACGTGCCCTCCTTGGGTATCCGGTAACTCAGCTTGAACGGTTTGTTCGCAGCCGTAGCCTGGCCGGCGGCGATGGCGACGTTGCCGTTCCAGGACATCGCCACGCAGGTGTTACCGTTGGCCAGGTCGCTGATGTTCAGGTCGTTGTCGAAGTAGCGGATGTAGGGCCGGATCTTCGCCAATTGCTGCTCGGCGAGTTTCAGGTCATCCAGGCTCTGGCGGTTGATGTCCAGGCCCATGTACTTCATCACCGCTGCAAACACTTCGTTGGGATCGTTGAGCAGGCTGACCCCGCAGTCGGCGAATTTCGCCACCACTGCCGGATCGAACAACATTGCCCAACTGTCCCGTGGCGCGTCGGGCAGGCGCTGCTTGACCGCCTCCTCCTGATAGCCAACGCCGGTGGTGCCCCAGGCGTAGATCCCGGCGTAGCGGTTGCCCGGATCGAACACTGCCATGTGCTGGCGAAACTCCTCGCCGACGCCGGCAAAATGCGGCAGTTGCTGTTTGTCCACGGTTTGGATCGCGCCGCTCTGGATCGCCCGGGACAGATGCTGCCCCGCCGTCAGCACCAGGTCATAGCCGCTGCGACCGGTGAGCAGTTTGGTCTCGACGGTTTCCAGGGAATCGAAGTGATCGGCGACCACATGAATACCGGTCTGTTTCTCGAAATTGCTCAGGGTGTCCGGGGCCAGGTACTCGCCCCAGATGTACAGATTTACCACCGGTTTATCGGAGTCGGCGGCCTGCACACACAGGGGTGCAAGCACCAGCAATAACGCTTGAGTCAGTTTGTGCAGGCTCACGATCACACTCCTTTGCCGGCGTATTGCGGCATGGTGATACAGGCGACGTTGCCGCCGCCGAGGAGGATTTCCCGGGAGTTTTCGATGCCGACGATTTTGTGTTGCGGGAACAGTTCGGCGAGGGTGGCTAACGCGGCCTGATCCTGACGATCACCGAACAACGGCACCACAATCGAGCGGTTGCCTGCGTAGTAGTTGATGTACGACGCGCAGATCTTCGTGCCGGCCTGACGGGTGTGGGTGCTGTCCTGCTGATCCAGGCCCTCGGCTTCTTCAGCGGTCCATTCCAGCACGTTCGGTTGCGGCAACTTGTGCACGATCAACTCGCGGCCACGGCTGTCGCGGGTGCTGCGCAGGATGTCGTAGGCCTCCTGGTAGATTTCCCATTGCGGGTCATCGCGGTTGTCGGTCCATTGCAGCACCACTTCGCCGGGCCGGACGAAGCACGCAAGGTCATCGACGTGGCCGTCGGTTTCGTCGAACTTGCAGCCCCGGGGCAGCCAGATGATTTGCTCGGCGCCGAGGTAATCGCTCAGGCGGCGGGTGACTTCCTCTTTGCCCAGATGCTGGTTGCGATTGCGGTTGAGCAGGCATTGTTCGGTGGTGAGGATGCTGCCCTGGCCGTCGCTCTGGATGCCGCCGAGTTCGGCAATCAATGGCGCGCGGTAACGGTCGAAGCGTTCGATTTCGAGGATCTTGCTGGCGATCTGATCGTCCTTGTCCCACGGGTAGTACAAGCCGCCGTCGAGGCCGCCATACGCGTTGAATTCGAAATCCACGCCGCGCACTTCACCGCTGGCGTCGTTGACCACAAAGCACGGACCACTGTCGCGAAACCAGGTGTCGTTGCAGGTCATCTCGACCACTCGCACCTGTGGCGGCAACTGCCGGCGGGCGGTGGCGAACTGTGCAGCGGAGGCACACACGGTCACCGGTTCGCTCTGGGAAATCGCGGTAACGATCTGCACCCAGACTTTCTGCGCCGGCTTGGCGCCGTTGCGCCACACGTCGGTGCGCTCCGGCCAGCCGAGCCAGCAGCCGGACTTGGCTTCGAACTCGCCGGGCAGACGGAAGCCGTCTTGTTTTGGGGTGGAATCGAGCAAACGTGCCATGGGCAAACCTCATCAGCGGGGATTGGAATGACCACAGGCTAAGGTCGCCAGCGCCCTCCTCGCCAACGATGATTATTTCGGAACAGTTGAATTCAACTCATCAATCGACCAGTTGATCGTTGAACCATTCGAGCATCTGCGCCACCGCCGGACGCTCCAGGCGAACACGTTCACAGACCAGCGCGTATTGGCCCAGCGCGGTGATGTTGGCCGCGAACGGCCGCACCAGCCGACCGCTGAGCAAGTCTTCCTGCGCCGTGAGGTTGTCGCCCATGGCCACGCCCTGCCCTTGCGCCGCCGCTTCCAGCGCCAACCCGGCGTGGGCGAAATACAGCTGCCGTTCCGGACGCGGGTCGCCGGCATGGCTGGTGAGCCAGGCGGTCCAGGTCTTGCCGTCCTGATCGTCGTGCAGCAGGCAATGGCGCGCCAGGTCTTTCGGGGTTTTCAGCGTGCCCTGGTTGAACAGGCCGGGGCTGCACACCGGGAAAAACTGTAACGCCGGCAAGGGCCGAACGAAGAACGCGCTGCTGTCCACCGGACCGGTGCCGTAGGTGATCGCCAGGTCGATATCTTCCCCTGGCGCGGTGGCGTCGATCGGTTGCTCGTAAAGGTGCAAGGTGATGTGCGGGTAGCGCACGTAAAAATCCGTGAGGCGACTCATCAGCCACTTCTGCGCCAGCTCGGCGGTGACCGCCAGACGCAGCACCGCCAGCGATGACGGATCGCGCAGCTCGTCACAGGCCTCGCCGATCAGTTCGAAGGCTTGTTGCAAGCTTTGCATCAGGCGCCCGGCGGCCATGGTCGGGCGAATCTGCCGGCCTTCGCGGATAAACAGCGACACGCCCAGTTGCTCTTCGAGCTGGCGGATTTGATGGCTGACGGCGCTGTCGGTCACGCACAACTCGGCGGCGGCCCGACCGAAATGGGCGTGGCGGGCGGCGCATTCGAAGGTTTTGAGTGCGGCCAGGGAAGGTAGACGTCGCATGAGTGGAGCCTCGATTTCGAGGGGCCCATGCTGCCCCGACCAGTCGCGGGCGTCCAGTGGGACCGCGCTATCGTTCTTCGCGAGCAAGCTTTGCTCCTACAGCGATGGGGCCAGCTTATTCACCACCAATCCCCCGGCCCATCACCCACCTTTATCCACCATGACTTCCCCGCACACCCGGTGCATGTTGATCCCTCAATCGGAGGGATTCGCCATGCTCAACGCACTCAAACAGATCAACTCAACCTCGGCGTTCAACCGCTGGGCCGGCATTGAAGTCACCCACGCCATCAGCGGCGAAGCGGACCTGTCCATGGCCTTTCGCGAGGCTGACATGGCGCAATATGCCGGGTTCCTGCACGCGGGGCTGATCGGCGCACTGCTGGACACGGCCTGCGGTTTTGCCGCCGGGACAGTGGCCGGCAACGTGTTGGCTTCGCACTTTTCAGTCAATTGCCTGGCGCCCGCCGTCGGTGAAGTGTTCATCGCCAAGGGCCGGGTGGTGAAGGCCGGGAAGAAGCAGGTGTTCGCCCGCGCCGAGCTGTTTGCGCAGACGGGCGATCAGTCGAAGCTGGTGGCGACCGGTGACGCGATTCTGGTGCCGGTCGAAAGCCGCTGAGGGTCTAGGCTGTCTTGAACCCATTCAAGAACAGTCGGAGGTTGTCATGCAGCTCGAAGGTTCCTGCCATTGCGGCGCGGTGTCGTTCAGTCTGGCCAGCGCCCACCCCTACCCTTATCAGCGTTGCTACTGCTCGATCTGCCGCAAAACCCAGGGTGGCGGCGGTTTTGCGATCAACATCAGTGGCGATGCGGGCAGTCTGAAAGTCAGTGGGCGCAAGCACATCGCGATCTACCACGCGCGGCTCAAGGATGAAGGCGACAAACGTGCGCACCGCAGCACGGCTGAACGACATTTCTGTTCGGTGTGCGGCTCGGGGTTATGGCTGTTCAGCCCTGAATGGCCGGAGCTGATCCATCCGTTTGCCTCGGCCATCGACACTGCGTTGCCGGTGCCACCGGAGCACACGCATTTGATGCTGAGTTCGAAAGCGCCGTGGGTGGAAGTCCAGGTTCAGTCCAAAGACAAGCAATTTGACGTCTACCCCGAAGAATCCATCGCCCAATGGCATGAGCGGCTGGGTTTGGGCCGCTGAAAGAAAATCGATTTTTTTGCGCACGACAGTTCCCCTTTGCATTTTTCGTTCGGTTAACCCTGCAGACGCATTCAATTACCGATCGATTCGATACAAAGGGACCGCCATGCCGCACCACCTCGCCGCGCGTTTTCGTTTTGCCTTGTGCCCCTTGGCCCTGGCCCTTCCGGCCGCTTTGCTGAGCCTTGCTCCCGCCGCCCATGCCGAAGAAAAAGGCGCAGCCAAGGGCGAAGCACTGCAACTGGACGCCACCAACATCGCCGGCCAGGCCTTGGGCGCGACCACCGAGGACACGCATTCGTACACCACCGGCTCGACGTCGTCGGCCACCGGCCTGCCGTTGTCGATTCGCGAAACCCCGCAATCGGTCACGGTGATCACTCGTCAGCAAATGGACGACCGCGGCGTGCAGAGCGTTGGCGATGCCTTACGCAACACCCCCGGCATCTCGACGCAGAAGTACGACAGCGACCGCACCGAGTTTTCCGCTCGCGGCTTTGCCATCACCAACTTCCAGTACGACGGGGTCAACCAGCCCTACGACGGCGTATACGGTGAAAACCCCAACAACAGCGACGACTCGGCCAGCCTCGACCGCATCGAAGTGATCAAAGGCGCGACCGGCCTGATGACCGGTTCGGGCGATCCGTCCGCCACCGTCAACCTGATCCGCAAGAAGCCGACCAAGGAGTTCAAGGCCTCGGTCAGCGGCACCGTTGGCTCGTGGGATGCCTACCGCAGCACCGGCGATATTTCCGGTTCGCTGAATGATTCGGGCAGCGTGCGCGGGCGTTTTGTCGGCTCGTATTCGGACAAGAATTCCTACCAGGACCATTACAGCCATAAGAAAGACCTGTATTACGGCATTCTCGAAGCCGACCTGACCCCTGATACCTTGCTGACCTTCGGCATCGACAAATCCAGCGCCACCCCGCGCGGCAGTTCCTGGACCGGTAACCCGACGTATTTCTCTGATGGCGGGCGTACCGACTTCCCGCGTCACTTCAACCCGGCTGCCGACTGGAGCCGTCGCGATTTCGACGAAACCACTTACTTCGCCTCGCTCGAGCAAGCCCTGGCCAATGACTGGAAACTCAAGGTCAGCCTCGACCAGAGAACCACCGACCACGACACCCAACTGGCCTCGGCCAGCGGTGGCAACCCGGACCGCGCCACTGGCGAAGGCATGTTTATGTACTGGGGTCGCTGGGAAGGTCATCGGGTGCAGAACACCGCTGACGTGAACGTCTCCGGGCCGTTCAGCCTGGGTGGTCGCGAGCACGAACTGGTGGCCGGCGTCATGACGTCCCACTCGCGCCAGACCGGTTCGACCTACGACACCAGCGCTTTCTCCGAAGTACCGGGGAGCATCTACGACTGGAACGGTCACCTGCCGAAACAGGAGTTCCCGAAGAACGGCAAATACGAACGCACCCAGAGCCAGAACGGTATTTACCTGGCCACGCGCCTGCGTCCGACCGACGACCTGTCGGTGATCCTCGGCAGCCGCCTGAGCACCTTCAAGTACAACGAAGATTACGGCTACAACCCCGGCGCCGGCCTGGACGACACCCACACCAGCTACAAGGAACACGGCGTGGTCACGCCTTACGCGGGTGTGATCTATGACCTGAACGATGTGTACTCGATTTACGCCAGCTACACCTCGATCTACCAGCCGCAAACCTACAAGGACAGCAACGGTACGACCCTGGCCCCGGTCGAGGGCGACAGCTATGAAACCGGGCTGAAAGCGGCGTACCTGGATGGCAAACTGAACGCCAGCCTGGCCTTGTTCCGCATCGAGCAGGACGGCGTCGCGGAATCGATCGGCACCAACGCCATCACCAACGAAGGCATTTACAAAGCCGTCGACGGCACCAAGACCCAAGGTATCGAGCTGGAACTGGCCGGCGAACTGGCAGAGGGCTGGAACTTGATGGCCGGCTACACCTACGCCCGCACCCGCGACGCCGATGAACAGAGGATCTTCGGTTACCCGCTGTCCACCAGCAAACCGGAACATGTGGTGCGCACCTTCACCACCTACCGCCTGCCCGGCGCGCTGGACAAAGTCACCGTCGGTGGCGGCATCAGCTGGCAGAGCGCGTTCTACGGCAAGATCTACAGCCCGACCGTGGGCGACTACACCCAGATCAAACAGGGCGGCTACACCCTTGTGGACCTGATGACGCGCTATCAGTACAACGAGCATTTGAGCTTCACGGCCAATGCCAACAACGTCTTCGACAAGCGCTACCTGACCGGTTTGGGCAACTTCGATACGACGTTCTATGGCGAGCCGCGGAATTTGACGTTGACCACCAAGTGGGATTTCTAACACCGCAAGGCTGAGCCTGACCCGATCCCTGTAGCAGCTGCCGAGGCACGAGGCTGCGTTCGGCGACGCGGTGTTTCAGGAAGACCGCGTGCTCAGGTTTTACGACTGCTTCGCAGCCGAACGCAGCCTCGTGCCTCGGCAGCTGCTACAAGTCGGACGTAGGCTTCGGCAGCTGCTACAGGGTTTCGGCTGCCGCCGCCCTTCACAGTCTTTGACAGTTTCCCGACAAAGCTCTCAAAGATTGCTCGTCACCCGCCGCCTAGCATGGGCGCATCCAAATTCCCTCGGGTGCTCTCATGTTTCGCTCCATGTGTCTGTCGCTGACTTCGCTGTGCCTGCTCGTTCCCTCCACCTCGGCCTGCGCCGAAGACTGGCGCTACACCCTGCGTGCCGGCGCCGCCAGCGTGCCGCGTTACAGCGGCAGCGACGAACGCACCGTGGCGCCGCTATTGGGCGCCAAGGTTGAGAGTCCTTATGGGATCTTCCTCGACACCGATAAGGGCCTGGGTTGGGCCTTTGACGAAGACGATTTCGGCCTCAGCGTCTACATCGGCGCCAGTGATGTGCGCAAGGACCGCAAGACCGGTTTCAAAGGCTCGGACGAACTCAACGGCATGGGCTCGATCAAGGCGCGGCCGGTCATCGGTCTGGATGGGAAGTACCACATGGGCCCGATCATTCTCGGCGCCAGCTTCGAACATGCGCTGGAAAAGGACGATGACGACCACGACACCGGCTCGGCCTGGAACCGCTTGAAACTGAGCATCAGCGCACCGTTTTACGAGGGTGAATACGGCAGCGTGGTCGGCAGCCTCAACAGTCAGTTCGGCGACAGCAACTACCTGCGCACCTGGTATGGCGTGAGCAACGCGCAGGCGTCGCGCAGTCAGTTCCGGGCGCATGACACCCATGGCGGGCTGGTCAGTCGCGGGGCGGACCTGACCTGGTCGTTGCCGATTGATGAGCGCTGGAGTTTTACCACGGTGCTGGCGGTGCAGTATCTGGCGAGCGAGGCGGCGGACAGCCCGATTGTCGAGCGGCGGCTGCAGACATCGGTGGCGGGACAGGTGGTTTATGCCTTCTAAGATCGTTCCCACGCTCTGCGTGGGAATGCCTCAAGGGACGCTCCGCGTTCCAAGGGGACGCAGAGCGTCCCGGGCTGCATTCCCACGCAGAGCGTGGGAACGATCATGCGACTAATCCAAATGCGCCCAAGTCATGCGAAACGATGCTCCACCCCACGGCGAATCCGCCACTTCCACCTGCCCGCCATGGGACTGCGAAACCCGCCGCACCAACGCCAGGCCCAAGCCAAAACCGCCGGTGCGCCGGTCCCGACTGGCATCCAGCCGCGAGAACGGTTCGAAGATTTTCTCCCGCCCGTCCAACGGCACGCCCGGACCGTCATCGTTGACCTGCACTTCGTAGCGATCATCGTTGCGCACCAACGACACCTCGACACGCCCGTCAGCGTAGCGAATGGCATTGCGCAGCAGGTTGATCACCGCCCGGGCCATGAAGCGCGGCTCGATGCGCACCTCATCGATCTGGCACTCGACAATCAGCAGTTGCACCCCCGCCGCCTCCGCCTCCAGCGCGACACTGCCGACCACGCTGTCGAGCCAGCTGCTGGCCTGGATGTTCTCGCGATTGATCACCGTGGCGCCACGCTCAAGGCTGGCGTAGGTCAGCAGTTCGGAAACCATTTCTTCCAGTTCACCAAGATCGGCGTACATGTCGGCGATCAATTCGCGGTTCTGGGTTGGATCGGGTTGCTGCTTGAGCTGATCGAGTTCGAACGACAACCGCGCTATCGGCGTGCGTAATTCATGGGACACGGCGTTGGTCAGCTCACGCTGATTGGCGATAAGCCCTTCGATGCGCGCGGCCATCAGGTTGAAGTGCTCAGCCAGGTCGCGGATGTTCGAGCGCTTGGACAGCTGAATCCGCGACGACAGATCGTTATCGCCGAACCGCTCGGCGGCCAGGCGCAGTTTCTCCAGATCCCGCCAGTGCGGTCGCACCCAAAAGAACAGCACGATGCCGATCAGCACGGCCAGCATCAGGTAGGCCGCCGAGATGTAGAACGGCATCAGGCTCGGCTCGGCCGGCAGCTTGATGCTCAGCAGTTGCGAGCCGCCATCAATGGTGGAAATGAACTGCGTGTACTTCTCGCGAATCACCAGCAAACCATTGGCCAACAGGGCTTTTTCCTGATCATCGAGCGCCAGTTGATCAGCCTCGACCAGCGTCAGCCCCAAGCCGTAATGCGGACGCAACGCCTCCAGTTGCTGCTCGCGCCCCGCCCCTTCCAGCCCACGCAACTGCTCCACCAGCGAATACGCCTGACCGCGCACCGCCTCGCGGTTATAGGCCTGCATCTGATTGTCGAGCAGTGCGTTAAAGGTGTGTTCGACGGTCTGCAACGCCAACACCAGCCCCACGGCCAGCACCAGGTACAACCCCAGAAATAACCGCAGCATTTAAAGCTCCCACGCGAACGGATTGAACAGGTAACCCTTGCCCCACACGGTCTTGATGCACACCGGTTCCCGCGGGTTGTCCTTGAGCTTGGCCCGCAGTTTGCTGATGTAGACGTCGACGCTGCGGTTGAGGCCGTCGAAGGCGATGCCGCGCATGCGGTTGAGGATGTCGTCGCGGGACAGGATCTTGCCGGCAGCGCTCGCCAGCAGCCACAGCAGCTCGAATTCCATGGTGGTCAGCTCGATGCCCTCACCCGCCAGGCGCACTTCGCGGCAGCTGCGGTCGATGCTCAGATGGCCGAACTCCAGGGCGCTACAAACGGCGGTATCCGGCACCTGGCGCCGTTGCAAGGCGCGCAAGCGCGCGAGCAGCACCGGTGGCTTGATCGGTTTGATCACGTAGTCGTCGGCGCCGGATTCCAGGCCGAGGATATGGTCGAGGTCGTCTTCCTTGGCCGTGAGGATGACAATCGGCGTGTCGGACACGCTGCGAATCTCGCGGCACACGTGCAGGCCGCTCTGGCCCGGAAGCATCAGGTCGAGCACGACGACTTTCGGTTTGAATTCAAGAAACGCGCCCAACGCCAGGTCGCCGCGATGCACCGCCCGAACCTCGAAGCCATGTTGGGACAGGAAATGCGCGATCAGCCCGGCGAGCTTCTCGTCATCTTCCACCAGCAATACTTTGCCAAAACCCAGGTTATCCATAACGACCGTGTGCCAACCCTTGTTTGAAGTGGGTGGCATTATGGCGGCAATCGGTGGCAAGACGGAGATGGCAGGCAGCAAAAACCGGCCATGGGGGCCGGTTTTGGGTGATGTTTCATACTCTTAAGAGTTTTTAACAGTTTGTAAGATCATTTAACTACGCGGCGGTCGGGATACCGCTGTGGAAGCGGAATTCCACGTCCGGCGACTCGATCAACTCCTGCTCGGCGGCGCGAACCCGGTCAATCACCTGAGCGATGTCCTTGGCGTCCCCATACTGGTAAGCCAGTTTCAGATAACCCTGAAAATGCCGCGCCTCGCTTTTCAGCAAGCCAAAGTAGAACGTGCCCAGTTCTTCATCCAGATGCGGCACCAGCGCCTCGAAACGTTCGCAACTGCGGGCTTCGATGAACGCGCCGACCACCAGGGTATCCACCAGTTTCACCGGTTCGTGGCTGCGTACCACCTTGCGCAGGCCCGAGGCGTAACGCCCGGCGGAGAGCTGGCGCAGTTCGATCTTGCGCTTTTTCATCAGGCGCATGACTTGTTCGTGGTGCACCAGCTCTTCCCGGGCCAGGCGTGACATCAGGTTGATCAGGTCAACGTGGGAGTGATACTTGGCGATCAGGCTCAACGCCGTGCTGGCGGCCTTGAATTCGCAGTTCTTGTGGTCGATCAGCAAGGTTTCCTGATCGGCCAGCGCGGCCTGGACCCAGCCGTCAGGGGTGCGGCAGCCGAGGAACTCGTGAATTTCGGGAAGGATCATGGGGCTCACGGATAAAAGGTTCAAAACGAAGGGCGCCGATTATACGGGCTTGTCGGCAGACCACCAGTCGCCGCCATTGATATGCATCAAGTCCCGTATTGTCGGGCAGCAACTATAGTTGTCCAACGCAGTGTTTTTTACTTCCTGGAGATCCCGACCATGCAAGCCATCCGCAGCATCCTGGTGGTCATCGAACCCGAACACTCGGAAAGCCTTGCGCTCAAGCGGGCCAAACTGATCGCGGGCGTGACCCAGGCCCACCTGCACTTGCTGGTCTGCGATAAAAAGCATGACCACAGCGCCATGCTGGGCGTGCTCAAGGCTGCGCTGGTGGAGGACGGCTACAGCGTCACCACCGAGCAGGCCTGGAACGAAAGCCTGCATGAAACCATCGTCGACGTGCAGCAAGCCGAAGGCTGTGGGCTGGTAATCAAGCAGCATTTCCCCGACAGCCCACTGAAAAAAGCCCTGCTGACCCCGGCTGACTGGAAGCTGCTGCGCTACTGCCCGACCCCGGTGCTGCTGGTCAAAACCTCCAAGCCGTGGACCGGCGGGGTCATCCTGGCGGCCATCGACGTCGGCAACACCGACGGCGAACACCGCACGCTGCATGCCTGCATTGTCGATCACGGGTATGACATCGCCAGCCTGGCCAAGGCGCAGTTGCACGTGGTCAGCGCCCATCCGTCGCCCATGCTGTCAGCGGCCGACCCGACGTTGCAACTCAGCGAAACCATCGAAGCGCGCTATCGCGAACAGTGCAAAGCGTTTCAGGCCGAGTTCGATATCGACGATGAACACCTGCATATCGAGGAAGGTCCGGCGGATGTTTTGATTCCGTTTATGGTCCATAAGCTTCAGGCGGCAGTGGTCGTGATCGGTACGGTGGCGCGGTCCGGATTGTCCGGGGCGTTGATCGGCAATACGGCGGAGGTGGTGCTGGATGCGGTGGAGAGCGATGTGCTGGTGCTCAAGCCGGATGAGATAATGGATCATCTTGAGGAAGTTGTGACGCGGCATTGAAGAGTGTTGTGCCCGCGAAGCTTTTAGACTTTAGGCGCCAAAGGCGTCCTTGAGGAACCCCGGCGCGATGTAGCGCTGGTAATGCGCTTCTGACAGCAGGAAAAACTCCCGATCAATGGCATCGCGCAGTTCCGGCAGGTTCCAGTCGCGAAACTCCGGCATCAGCACCATCCCGTAGGCCTCCAGATTGTTGATCACCCGTGCCCCGCGAGCGATCAACTGGTAGGCCCAGCAATATTCCGACTGATGCGGCACAAAGCGGATTTTGCGTTGCTCAAGCTGCAAACGCAGGCGCTGCGGGTCGAAAACCTCAAGCTTGCTGGCCATCACCTGGGACAGCAGTTGCTCAAGACGCAGCCACACCGCGCGTTTTTCTTCCTCGTTGTAACCGTTCCAGTTGATCACTTCGTGGTGGAAACGCTTGCAGCCACGGCACACCAGATCACCGTAAACGGTGGAGCAGAGGCCGACGCAGGGGGTCTTGATGGTCTGATTGGGCATAGGTAGGCAAAACACGGGAAAGCAAAACAGGTGGGCATGTTAGCCCTTTGTCTAACATTGATCACCCCTCAAAGTTAAAGGCGAAGGGCCTATTGGACTTTGGTGCCGGCCGCGTTGCGCGCCTACGAGCGCGTGGCTGCGTTGCGGGATTTACCAAGGGAACAACCATTAGCGGCATCCCGCGCCTTGCCTCGCACACGTAGGCACACAACGCGACTCGCCACCAAAGTCCAATAGCCCCTCACTTACCTTTAATTTTTTTTTGCCGTAGAATCAGCCAGCCTTTTAAGGCGCCAATGTCCGTTTGAAGCTGTTTTCAAAGCGTCACGAGCACAGTCGTTCCTTCAGAGCGGAGTTGGCGATGGGTTTTTCCAGCGGGGAAAAGCCCAACGCCAACCCTCATCAGCTCCCCGTTCTGCAGGCGTAAAACTTTGAAAGCAGCTTCTGTAAGGAATTGTCGGTAATTCTGGCTAAGTGGCCCACAACGCCACGCAGCGCATGAGTACGGCAATTTCGGGATGAGCGTCCCGGACACCCATTTGGGACCACTGATGAGGGTAATAACTGTGCTTGAAGCCTACCGCAAACATATCGAAGAGCGTGCAGCACTGGGTATCGTTCCCCAGCCGCTTAACGCCGAACAAACTGCAGGCCTGGTCGAGCTGCTGAAGAATCCCCCGGCTGGCGAAGAAGCTTTCCTCGTTGACCTGATCACCAATCGCATTCCACCTGGCGTGGACGAAGCGGCCTATGTAAAGGCTGGTTTCCTGTCTGCCCTGGCCAAAGGCGAAGCAACTTCCCCTCTGATCGACAAGAAGCGCGCGGTTGAACTGCTCGGCACCATGCAGGGCGGCTACAACATCGTGACCCTGGTTGACCTGCTCGACAGCGCCGAACTGGCCCCAGTCGCTGCCGCTCAACTCAAGCACACCCTGCTGATGTTCGATGCGTTCCACGACGTCGCGGAAAAAGCCAAGAACGGCAACGAACACGCCAAAGGCGTGCTCCAGTCCTGGGCTGACGGCGAGTGGTTCAAGAACCGCCCTGTCCTGGCCGACAAGATCAGCCTGCGCGTGTTCAAGGTCACCGGTGAAACCAACACCGACGACCTGTCCCCTGCCCCGGACGCCTGGTCCCGCCCGGACATCCCGCTGCACGCCCTGGCCATGCTGAAAATGGCCCGTGAAGGCATCGTGCCTGACGCCCAAGGCGTGACTGGCCCGATGAAGCAGATCGAAGAAATGCGCGGTCAAGGCTTCCCGATCGCCTACGTCGGTGACGTGGTCGGTACCGGTTCGTCGCGTAAATCGGCAACCAACTCGGTGCTGTGGTTCTTCGGCGACGACGTTCCTAACGTGCCGAACAAGCGTGCTGGCGGTTTCTGCTTCGGCAGCAAGATCGCTCCAATCTTCTACAACACCATGGAAGATGCCGGCGCACTGCCAATCGAGTTCGACGTGACCAACATGAACATGGGCGACGTGATCGACCTGTACCCGCATGCTGGCAAAGTCTGCAAACACGGCACCGACGAAGTCCTGACCACCTTCGAAATGAAGACTCCGGTGCTGTTGGACGAAGTTCGCGCTGGCGGCCGTATTCCACTGATCATCGGCCGTGGCCTGACCGACAAGGCCCGTGCCGAACTGGGCCTGGGTCCTACCGATCTGTTCAAGCTGCCTGAAGCACCTGTCGACACTGGCAAGGGTTTCACCCTGGCACAGAAAATGGTCGGCAAGGCGTGCGGTCTGCCAGAAGGCAAAGGCGTTCGTCCTGGCACCTACTGCGAACCGAAGATGACCACCGTCGGTTCCCAGGACACCACCGGTCCTATGACCCGTGATGAACTGAAAGACCTGGCGTGCCTGGGCTTCTCGACCGATCTGGTCATGCAGTCCTTCTGCCACACCGCGGCCTATCCAAAGCCGATCGACGTGACCACCCACCACACGCTGCCAGACTTCATCATGACCCGCGGCGGCGTTTCCCTGCGTCCGGGCGACGGCATCATCCACTCGTGGTTGAACCGCATGCTGCTGCCGGACACCGTCGGTACCGGTGGTGACTCCCACACCCGTTTCCCGATGGGCATTTCGTTCCCGGCCGGTTCCGGTCTGGTAGCGTTTGCTGCTGCCACTGGCGTCATGCCGCTGGACATGCCGGAATCGATTCTGGTGCGCTTCAAAGGCAAGATGCAACCGGGCGTTACCCTGCGCGACCTGGTTCACGCCATTCCTTACTTCGCGATCCAGGCTGGCCTGCTGACCGTTGAAAAGAAAGGCAAGAAGAACGCGTTCTCCGGCCGCATTCTGGAAATCGAAGGCCTGGACAACCTGAGCATCGAACAGGCTTTCGAGCTGTCCGACGCCTCGGCTGAACGTTCGGCTGCCGGTTGCACCATCAAGCTGTCGAAAGATTCCATCACCGAGTACCTGAACTCCAACATCACCCTGCTGCGCTGGATGATCGGCGAAGGCTACGGCGATGCACGTACTCTGGAACGTCGCGCTCAAGCGATGGAAGCCTGGGTTGCCAATCCTGAGCTGATGGTTGCCGATGCTGACGCCGAATACGCGGAAATCATCGAAATCGACCTGGCCGACATCAAAGAGCCTGTGCTCTGCGCGCCAAACGATCCGGACGACGCCCGTCTGCTGTCCAGCGTTGCTGGCGAGAAGATCGACGAAGTGTTCATCGGTTCGTGCATGACCAACATCGGTCACTTCCGCGCTGCCGGTAAGCTGCTGGATCAGGTCAAGGGTCAGCTGCCAACCCGTCTGTGGCTGTCGCCGCCGACCAAAATGGACGCTCACCAGTTGACCGAAGAAGGCTACTACGGCATCTACGGCAAGGCTGGCGCTCGCATGGAAATGCCGGGTTGCTCGCTGTGCATGGGTAACCAGGCACGTGTAGAGCCGAACTCGACTGTGGTGTCGACGTCGACCCGTAACTTCCCGAACCGTCTGGGTGACGGCGCGAACGTCTACCTGGCTTCGGCTGAGCTGGCGTCCGTTGCTTCGATCCTGGGTCGCCTGCCGACCGTCGAGGAGTACATGGAATACGCTGGCAAGATCGACAGCATGGCGGCTGATGTCTACCGCTACCTGTCCTTCGACCAGATTGCCGAGTTCCGTGAAGCTGCTGCGAACGCCAACATTCCGGTCGTTCAAGCCTAACGCTGCAACGCAATAGAAAACGCCGCCCATCGCGAGATGAGCGGCGTTTTTTTATGCCGGCGCCAACGCGCACGCCTGTTGCACCGCACCATCAACACTCAGGCCGCTGAGAATGACCTGCTCCAGTTCCTGCACCGGCAACGTCGAGAGCACCGCTTTGGCTTCGTGCTTGAGCCGCGCCAAAATCAGCAATTTATCCTCGGCCCGCACCTGCAAAAAGAAGCCTTCCAGCACTTCGATACTGGTGCCGTCCAGGTCGGGGGATTCTTCCAGGCTGAGAATAATCGTATGCACCGGCGGCTGTGCATGGCGGGCCAGACGCAGCGCACCACCGAGAATGCGTTCCACGTTGGCGAAGAACAGTGCCTCGCTGGGCCGTACGATCAAGACCCCGGGGATTTGCCGGGCGTCCGGGTGACGTTGCACATCGACATAATCGTGACCGCCGCCCATTTGCCCCAACACTTGAATATCCGCCGACGACATCTGCTTGAGCATCAGCACCACGCTGATCACCACCGCCACCAGCAAGCCGTCCAGCACACCCAACACCAACACCGCCGCCACCGCGCAGATCACCAGCACCCGATCGCGGCGCCAGATGAAATAGCGGCCCAGCGGCTGCAGGCTCAAGCCGCGCGCCAAGGCATGAATGACGATGGCCGCCAGCACCGGCTCGGGGGTCAGGGCGATGTAGGGCAACATTGTCATAACGATCAGCAACACCACCAGCGCTGCAACTACGCCGGACAACCGCGAACCGGCACCCGCCGCCTCGTTGGCTGAGGTCGCGGAGTAACCAGCGCCCGCCGGCATGCCATGGAACAGGCCGGACAGCAGGTTCGCCGCGCCGAGGGCCAGCAAGTCGCGGTTCGACGACACGCGGTCGCCATGCTTCAAGGCGAAGGCACTGATCGAGCCGTAGGATTCGGCATACAGGATCATCACCATGGCAAACGCCAACTCCCCCAGGCGCAACCAGTCGGTAAACGGCAACACCGGCAACCGCGGCACTTCGAGGCTCAGGTCGATGACGCCGATCAGGTCCACGCCATAGGCTGGCAGATTCAGCCACTGGCTGGCCGCGATACCGAGCGCCACCACCAGTAAGCCACCCGGCACACGACGAAATCGCGCGCACAGCGCCAACACCAACAACGCCACGGCCGCAACCAACAGGCCGACGCGATTCCACTGCGGCCACTGTTCCAGCAGTTGCGGGACGAAACGGATCAGGTTGCCGTTGCTCAGGTGCACGTCAACGATGCTCGCTACCTGCTTGAGAATGATCGTCAGCGCCAGCCCGAGCGCAAAGCCACGCAGCACCGGTTTGGCGATGAACGAGGTAACGCTGCCGAGTTTCAGCAATCCGGCCAACAGGAAGAATCCACCGGTCACCAGTACCAAACCGATCGCCAACGACAGGCGCAGGGCCGAATCCCCGTTGGCCAGCGTGGCGGTGGCGGCGGCGAGAACGGCGGCAGAGGATGAAGTCGCGGACACGATGGCAAAACGGCTGGTACCCAGCAGCGCGTAGCACAGCAAACCGGCAAATAAGGCGATGACCCCAGCCTGGGGCGGCACCGCGGCGATGCTGGAATAGGCCACGGCCTCCGGCAACAGCAAACCGGCAATCGACAACCCGGCCAACAGGTCCTGCCAACGGTTGGGGGTAGCGGCACGGGGTTGCACCAAAGCGCCTTGAGCACGAGCCATGCAGCGTCTCCAGAGAAAGATCAACAGGCCGTCTACGACGCGTCAATGAAGGCTCTAGGGTAGCTGTTTATCCGGTGGGGTGTATGCGCTGGGTCAGCTGCTTTGCGAGAATCGGGCGTGATCGTTCCCACGCGGAGCGTGGGAACGATCAGTGGCTATCAGGCCGTCAGCGAATAGATCAACGCCGAAATCGCCACCAGGCCCACCGCCGTCACGAAGACGTTGGAGGCCTGACCGCGATAACGTGCCATGGCTGGCACTTTGCGGATCGCGTACATCGGCATCAGGAACAGGATGGCCGCGATGACCGGGCCGCCGAGGGTTTCGATCATGCGGAGGATGCTCGGGTTCCAGGTCGCGACGATCCAGCACACCACCAGCATGAACGCAGCGGTGATGCGGTCCAGGTTTTTAGGTGACGGGCGCGCGCCCGATTTGACGATCAGGCCCTTGAAGCCTTCGCTGGCGCCGATGTAGTGGCCCAGGAACGACTTGGAAATGGCCACGAAGGCAATCAACGGCGCCGCGAAGGCGATGGTCGGGTTGCTGAAGTGGTTGGCCAGGTACGACAGGATCGACAGGTTCTGACTCTTGGCTTCCGCGAGTTGCGCCGGGGATAGGGTCAGCACACAGCTAAAGACAAAGAACAGCACCATGACCACCATCAATAGGTGGGCACGGGACAGGATCTGCGAGCTGCGCTCTTCGGCGTGATCGCCGTAGCGACGCTTCTGGTCCACCGCGAACGCCGAGATGATCGGTGAATGGTTGAACGAGAACACCATCACCGGAATCGCCAGCCATAAGGTGCGCAGCAGTGCCGACGGCTCCGGCAGCGTGGACGCGGTGCTGAGAATGCCGCCGTTCCAGTGCGGAATCAGGAATACCGCGAGAAACAGCAGCGCCACGATAAACGGATAAACCATCAGGCTCATGGCCTTGACGATCATCTGCTCGCCACAGCGCACCACACCCAACAGGCCGAGGATCAGCACGAGCGACAGCACCCATCGGCGTGGCGGCTCAATGTGCATTTGATGCTCAAGGAAACTGCCCACGGTGTTGGTCAGCGCCACACTGTAAATCAACAGGATCGGGAAGATCGCCAGGAAGTACAGCAAGGTGATCATCGCGCCGGCGCTGATGCCGAAGTGTTCTTCCACCACTTCGGTAATGTCCGCGCCTTTGCGGCCGGACAACACGAAACGGGTCAGGCCACGGTGGGCGTAGAACGTCATGGGGAACGCCAGCACTGCCAGGATCATCAACGGCCAGAAGCCGCCCAGGCCCGCGTTGATCGGCAAAAACAACGTACCCGCCCCGATCGCCGTGCCAAACAGGCCGAGCATCCAGGTGGTGTCATGGCGATTCCAGCTTTCGAGGGTCGCTGGTGCCGCCGCTACATAGCGTTCGTCGACGCTATTGGCCTGATCATTCATCCGGTGGGATCTCCGCATTCCGGTCAGTTGCTACCCGGCCAGGACGAGTCGGAAAAATCCGACAGGCAGCGCCCTGGCCGAAACAGGGGCGCGATTGTCCGGGATTAATGAGCAGAAGCAAAGACTTAGCTGAGGAGCGGTTATGCGGATCAGACGGCAAAAGCGCCAGAGCCCGCAGTGGTAGCTACTCACAGGCTCGCTCTTACATCCACCTTGCGTCGGGAATCAATAGATGTTTTAAAAAATCTATTCAATAAAAGACATACGTCATGTATTTTCAATCTCACCTGCTGACCGGCAGCCCCACTCGCGGAGTCTTCCCATGCCACTCGTTCGCATCGACATCAAAAAACACCAGGACCCGACGTTCGCCAAGCGTGTGGGCAAGTTGATCTACGCGGCGATGCACAGCGCCATCGATGTTCCCGAGAACGATAATTTCCAGATCCTCGCCGAACACGATGAAAACCACTTCATCTACGACCCGACCTTCATGGGCATCAACCGCACGGACGGATTGGTGATCATCCAGATCACCCTGATGGAGGGCCGTACGACAGAGAAGAAAAAACTGCTCTACAAGACCATCGCCGAGAGCCTCAATACCGAGTTGGACGTGCGTCTGGAAGATGTGTTTATCAACCTGGTGGAGGTCAAGCGCGAAAACTGGTCGTTCGGCAATGGCATCGGTCAGTTTGCCGTTTAAACGGTCTAACCTTTCACATCGCCTCGGGAGTACCGTCATGAAACAGGCCGCGTATATCGCGTTCGCATTGCTCGGCCTGATCTGGGGCACCAACTTCATTTTCATGAAGTGGGCTGCCGCCTGGATTACCCCAACCCAAATCGTTTTTCTGCGAGTGTTATTCGGGTTCCTGCCAATCCTGATATTCGCCTTGGTGCGCCGAGGCCTCAGCTGGTCGCACTTGCGCCATAGTCATCACTTTCTGGTCATGGCTTTACTGGCGACGGTGATTTACTACTACGCGTTCGCCAAAGGCACGTCGCTGCTGTTGTCGAGCGTGGCCGGGATGCTCAGCGGCGCGATCCCGCTGTTTTCCTTCGTGACGGCGTGGCTGTTCCTGCGGGCCGAACCGCTGAATCGCCGCACAGCCTTCGGCATTTTCCTCGGGTTTATCGGGGTGATCCTCATCGCCCGACCGTGGAACAGCCTGGCGGCGGGGGTCGATGTCAGCGGCGTGTTGTATATGATTGCCGGCTCGCTGAGCGTCGGCTGCTCGTTCGTGTATGCGCGGCGTTTCATCACGCCCCTGGGCCTGTCGCCGCTGGCGCTGTCGACCTATCAAATTGGCTTGGCCCTGGTGTTGATCACGCTGATCACCGATATGCACGGCATGAGCGCAATCAGCGCCGACCCGGTGGCACTGACCGGTGTGATCTTGGGTTTAGGCCTGGCCGGCACCGGTATCGCCTACATCCTTTATTACTTTATCGTGCAACGCCTGGGCGCCCTCGCCGCTTCTGGCGTCACCTACATTCCGCCGGTGGTGGCCTTATTGATTGGCACCCTATTGGTGGGCGAACCGATCAAGAGCCTCGACCTGTTGGCGATGCTGCTGATTCTTGGCGGCGTCTATGTGCTGCAATCAGGCAAGAAAAACCCCACGATCCCGCCGACGGTCGCGCTGCAACCGAACACCTGAGTCCCCCCGTCAGGGAGACACGGCGCCGGTAGTTCCCTAAGATGCCGGCCATCGATACATCTAAAGAATGTGAGCCCGCCATGCCTCGAGTCTCCCGCAAACAAGCCGATCTCAACCGCGAAATCATCGTCGAGGCCGCCACGCGGCTGTTTCGCGAGCGCGGCCTGCATGGCATCAGCGTCGTCGATGTGATGGGCGCCGCCGGCCTGACCCATGGCGGTTTCTATGGGCATTTCGAGTCCAAGGAAGCCCTGGCCCGTGAGGCCGGAGGTCGGGCGTTCGAGCAATCGGCAGAACGCTGGAAAACCAGGATCGCCGAGCACGCTGACCAGAACGCCGCCCGGCACGCGCTGATCAAACCGTATTTGTCGGCCAGCAGCCGCGACAATCCCGGCGACAGCTGCCCGGTGGTCGCCTTTGCCGGGGACATGTGCCACGAAGCAGCCGATAGCGGTTTGCGCCAGACGTTCATGGACGGCCTCAACCGCCTGCTGGAATCCTACGGATCGCTGCTGAATTCAGGCGATGCCGACAGTGATCGACGCCAGGCGCTGGTGGAGTATTCACTGATGGTCGGCGCCCTGACCCTGGCCCGCGCCACCCGTGGGGACGTCTTGTCCGATGAGATTCTTGATGCAGCGCGGACCTTTCTGACAGCGGACAACGCCGTTGACAAGCCTGCAACGCCGACAGCATGATCGCCCCCATGAACTTTGCTGCGCTGAACCTCACCCGCACCAGCACCACGACCGCTTCCGGCGGGTCGTGGGGTGGCTGGCCGAGATAAATCCAGCGCAGTAGACCCAAGGCCCCGCCAGCAATGGACGGGGCCTTGTTGTTTCTCCCGTCCGTTCGGCACTTCACGGAGAAACACCTATGTCATCGGCACTTTTGATCATTGATATGCAGGTGGGCCTGTTCAGCGGCCCGGACCAGCCCCACGACGGCGAGCGAATACTGGCCAACATCCAGCAACTCATACGCCGTGCGCGAGCACTTGAAGTATCGATCTTTGCGGTCCGCCACACCGGGCCGCAAGGTTCTCCCATCGAGGCCGGCAGCCCCCTTTGGCAGTTGCTGCCCGCCCTGGAGCTGGATGCCAGCAGCGACAGCCTGTTCGACAAGTGCAAACCCAATGCTTTCTACGGAACAGCACTGGCAGAGCAACTGCGGGCCGGCGGGATCAACGAGCTGTTCATCGTCGGCATGAAAACCCAGTACTGCATCGACAGCACTTGCCGGGCCGCGGCCGACCTCGGGTTCAAACCGGTGCTGGTGGCCGATGCCCATACCTGCATGGACACGCCCGCGCTGCCGGCCCGGGCGATCATCGAGCACCATAATGCGACCTTGAACGGTGCGTTCGCCCAGGTCGTTTGCACGGCGGACATTGAATTTTGATCGATTGAAAAGATCGCCGGCTTCGCCAGCTCCTACACTGATTGCATTCGTCGACATTTTGCCGACAACCGCAATCCCGCAGGAGCTGCCGCAGGCTGCGATCTTTGATCTTTGCGGCGATCTTTGGTGATTGCCAAACCGCTCTGGAATCAGCAATCTGAAACGACTTTCGAGCCCCGACATTTCGATGCCCACAGGAGCCCAGCATGACTGCAACCGTTCTGGTATTGGTTGAAACCATCAATGACTACCTGCCTATTCTTGAACATCAGGGCTTTCACCTGATTCTGGCACCGACCCCTGCCGAGCGCGCCCAGGCCATCGCCACCCACGGTGCGCGCATCGATGCCGTGCTGACTCGCGGCCCGCTGGGGTTGTACAGAGAAGAAATCGCCGCCCTGCCCACCCTGAAAATCATCTGCGTGATCGGTGCCGGCTACGAACACGTCGACCTGCAAGCCGCCAGCGACCGCGGCATCACGGTCACCAATGGCGCCGGGGTCAATGCCTCTTCGGTGGCCGACCACGCCATGGCCTTGTTGCTGTCGCTGGTGCGCGATATTCCCCGGGCCGATGCCGCCGTGCGCCGTGGCGAATGGCCGAAAATCATGCGCCCATCCCTGGCCGGCAAGCGCCTGGGCATTCTCGGATTGGGGGCGGTCGGCCTGGCCATCGCCCAGCGTGCGGCCAATGGTTTCGACATGAGCGTGAGTTACCACAACCGTCAGCATCGCAGTAACGTGCCGTACAGCTACTGCTCGACGCCGACGGAACTGGCCCGGGCCTCGGATTTCCTGATCGTCGCCACGCCCGGCGGGCTGGGCACCCAGCACCTGATCAATCGTCAGGTGCTGGACGCGCTGGGGCCTAACGGTTTCCTGGTGAACATTGCCCGGGCCAGCGTCGTGGTCACGGCAGACCTGATCAGCGCGCTGGAGCAACGCAGGATCGGTGGCGCCGCACTCGACGTGTTCGACCATGAACCCAAGGTGCCCGATGCCCTCAAGGCCTTGACCAACGTGATTCTGACGCCCCATGTCGCCGGGCTGTCCCCGGAGGCCACCCAAGGCACCGTGGAGCTGGTGGGCAAAAACCTGCTGGCGTTCTTTGCCGGTCATCCGGTGCTGACGCCGATTGAGTTGCCGATTCCGATCCTCGCCCGGAGTGCGCCCTAAAGCACGCCCGACAGCGCCCACAGCCGTCGGGATAGCTCACCCAATCAAAGCTCCTTACTGGCAGCGCAGCATTCCCTGAGCCATAGCCTGCGCCGCCGCTTTTCGCACATCAGGAACGTTGATTATCCAGCAACACGCTAGCCTATAAGACCGGGCCGCGCTTGTGGCACGCCCGTCTCACCATTAGATTAGCCAATGATGTCTGGCCTCCAAAATAAGCAGAAGGGATAAGCATGGCGCTTACTGATCAGTCCACCCGTATCCGCTCCGGCGAAGAACTTGATGCCAGCCTGATCGATCCGTACCTCAAGGCCCATATTCCGGGCCTGAGCGGCTTGCCGGCGATCAGTCAGTTTCCCGGTGGCGCGTCGAACTTGACGTACCTGCTGGAATACCCCGAACAGGAATTCGTCCTGCGGCGCCCGCCGTTCGGCCACAAGGCCAAGTCCGCCCATGACATGGGCCGCGAGTTCCGCATTCTCAACCAGCTCAAGGACGGCTTCCCCTATTGTCCCAAGGCCTACGTGCACTGCACCGACGAATCGGTGATCGGTGCCGAGTTCTATGTGATGGAGCGGGTCAACGGCATCATCCTGCGCTCGGAACTGCCGCCGGAACTGGGCCTGGATTCGGCCAATACCGAAGCGCTGTGCAAAAGCTTCATCGACAAGTTCGTCGAACTGCACCGGGTCGACTACAAGGCTTGTGGCCTGGCCGATCTCGGCAAACCCGAAGGCTACGTGGCACGGCAGATCAAAGGCTGGAGCGAGCGCTACGAGAAGGCGCTGACCCCCGACGCGCCGCAGTGGGACGTGGTCAAGGCCTGGCTCAACGACAAAATGCCCGCCGACCACCCGACGTCGAGCATCGTCCACAACGACTACCGCTTCGACAACGTGATCCTCGACCCGAACAACCCGATGGACATCATCGGCGTGCTCGACTGGGAACTGACCACCCTCGGCGATCCGCTGATGGACCTGGGCAACACCCTCGCCTACTGGATCGAAGCCAGCGACCCGGCGCCGGTGCAACTGATGCGCCGCCAGCCGAGCCACGCGCCGGGCATGCTGACCCGCCGCGAGTTCGTCGATTACTACGCCGAACGCTCGGGCATCCAGATCGACAATTTCGACTTCTACTACACCTACGGCCTGTTCCGCCTGGCCGGCATCGTGCAGCAGATCTACTACCGCTTCTTCCATGGCCAGACCCAGGACAAACGCTTCGCGCAGTTCATTCACATGAACAAACTGCTGGAGCAGATGAGCTTGCAGGTCATCCAGAAATCCAGCCTCTGATCCAGGCCTCAAAACAAGACTTTTTATAAGAGAATCCCATGTCCAAGACTCAGTTGTTCGACCTCGACGGCAAGATCGCTTTCGTCTCCGGCGCCAGCCGTGGCATCGGTGAAGCCATCGCCAAACTGCTGGCCCAGCAAGGCGCTCATGTGATTGTTTCGAGCCGCAAACTGGACGGCTGCCAACACGTGGCCGACGCGATCATCGCCGCCGGCGGCAAAGCCACCGCCATCGCCTGCCACATCGGCGAAATGGAACAGATCACCCAAGTCTTCGCCGCCATCCGCGAGCAGTTCGGGCGCCTGGACATCCTGGTCAACAACGCTGCGACCAACCCGCAATTCTGCAACGTGCTGGACACCGACCTCAGCGCCTTCCAGAAAACCGTCGACGTCAACATCCGTGGCTACTTCTTCATGTCGGTAGAAGCCGGCAAGCTGATGCGCGACAACGGTGGCGGCAGCATCATCAACGTGGCGTCGATCAACGGCATCTCGCCGGGGATCTTCCAGGGCATCTACTCGGTGACCAAGGCGGCGGTGATCAACATGACCAAAGTCTTCGCCAAGGAATGCGCGCAATTCGGTATTCGCTGCAACGCGTTGCTACCGGGCCTGACCGACACCAAGTTCGCCTCGGCGCTGGTGAAGAACGATGCGATTCTGAAGACTGCTTTGCAGCAGATCCCGCTCAAACGCGTCGCGGATCCGAGTGAGATGGCGGGTGCGGTGCTTTATCTCGCCAGCGATGCATCGAGCTACACCACGGGGGTCTCCCTGAACGTAGATGGCGGTTTTCTGTCCTGATTCGATTCACCCGAACACAAAAAGGCAGCCTCGGGGCTGCCTTTTTTATTTCACGCCGTCACTCACTGATCGTTCCCACGCTCTGCGTGAGAATGCCTCTTCGGACGCTCCGCGTTCGGCTCTGGATGGGACGCGGAGCGTCCCGGGCTGCATTCCCACGCGGAGCGTGGGAACGATCAGCCGGAAGAAATATAAATTCTACCATTTGCTAATAACGAATATTTATTCCATAAATAGCCCTCCTGAAAACAAAAATCCAAAAGGACCCCGGCTATGCGCGAACTCGGTATCGGACTCATCGGCACAGGTTTCATGGGCCGTGCCCACGCCTTGGCGTTTCGCAATGTCAGCGCGGTTTTCGAACTGCCCCTGAAGCTTAAACTCGCCGCCCTGGCTGACGCTGATCCGCTGCGCGCCCGGCAATGCGCCGATGCCTGGGGTTTCGACAGCGCCCACAGCGACTGGCAACAGCTGATCGATGACCCGAAGGTCAATCTGATCGCCATCACCACCCCCAATCACCTGCACTACCCCATGGCCATGGCCGCCCTCGCCGCCGGCAAACCGGTGTATTGCGAAAAGCCCCTGGCCGTAAGCCTCCAACAGGCCGACGCCATGCGCCTGGCGGCCAAAGCCGCGGGCGTGGTGACGCGGGTCGGTTACAACTATCAGCACAACCCGATGATCGGCCTGGCGCAGGAGCTGATCGAGAACGGCGAACTGGGCAACATCATCAGTTTCCAGGGTGAGTTCAGCGAAGACTTCATGGCCGATGCCGCATCGCCCTGGTCCTGGCGTTGCGATGCCGAGCATGCCGGGGGTGCGCTGGCGGACCTGGGCAGTCACCTGCTGTCGATGGCCCGCTATCTGCTGGGCGATGTCGAGGCGGTGTGCGCCGATACCCAGACCGTGCACCGGCAACGCCCCGCCACTGCCGGCAGCCAGGAGCAACGCACCATCGCGGTGGACGATCAGGTCCATGCGCTGCTGCGGTTTGCCAATGGCGCCCGGGGCACGTTCAGCAGCAGTTGGCTCAAGCACGGTTACAAGAATCACCTGAGCTTCGAGATCAGCGGCACAAAAGGCACCCTCGCCTTCGATCAGGAACGCTTGAATGAATTGCGCCTGTTCCGCGCCGGGCAGGACGGCTTCCAGCGCTTGCTGGCGGGGCCGAACCTGCCGGGCTATGCAGCGTTCAGCCCGGCGGCCGGGCATCAACTGGGTTACAACGAACTGAAGACGCTGGAGGTGCATGACCTGGTGATGGCGTTGGCCGGGCTCAGCCAAGGGGGGACGGATTTCGAACAGGCGTGGGAAGTGGAACGGTTGGCGGCGGCGATTCGCTTGGCGGCGAACGAATCGCGTTGGGTCAGGATCGAGGAAGTGTAGGAATACCCGCCGCTCAAGACTGGCACTGAACCTGTGGCGAGGGAGGTTGCTCCCTCGCCACAGGGTTGTTCATCGCCTGCTGGATCTATTGAGTGACACACCGGGTGGTCGTGGTGGTTCGAGTCACCTGCTCGTCCATGCGCGCATCGCCCATCACATCGGTGTTATCCAGGGTCTGGCAGGTGCGTTCAGGCGGCGGTGGAGGTATGACGGGGGCCGGCGGCGGCGGACTGGCACAACCACTTGTAATCACCGCGCAAAAGGCGAGCGACAGCGGCATCAAAACGCGTTTCCCAAGACTCTTCATAGACAGACCTGCAGTGGCTGATCGACGTGTTTCCGCGACACGCAAACATCACCGCGCAGCCGCGGACCGGTCACAGAAAATAAGTACCACGCATTTCTTATAGCCTAGCTACCCGCCAATGCCAGTAAACGCCCTGGAACAGGCGGATAGGTCGATCACAAATGATGGGCTCGCCGGCACTGAGAATTGAGGTTCTACGAGGTTTCGGGCCGATGCAGGCCATTGCTCTCAAGCTCATAACGCAGCTCCTCGATCAACGCCACCACCGCCTCCGGTGTCCTGAGGTTGGCCACACTCAAACCACTGACCACCAGATCCACCTGCCCCGACACCGGGTGATAGAGCTTCACGGTCAAGGAGTTGTCCCCCGTGAGCGTGCACTCACAGGCCAGCGGCGAAAAACTCCGTTCCAGTTGAGTACGCAATTGCGCCAGATAAATCATCTTGATTCACCCAACCGACACGGCAAAATCGAAGACATTGTTGAACTGCTCGTGACTCATGTGCCTGTTCCTTTAGCTGTTTCGAAGGGGACGCGATAACGGTCCGGAGACGCTTATCGCACCCTCACAGATTAAGAACTGCGCCACGGTGCCAGAACATCCATTTGCACCGCTGTGACTAGTGCATTTGCACCTTATCGTTGCGCCTTTGGCCGCCACTCGGTGGAGAACAATCCACGCTCGCGCGCCCAGACAATCGCCTCACTGCGACTGTGCACATCCAGCTTGGAATACACCGTGGACACGTGATTGCGCACAGTGTTCGGCGCCAGTTTCAGGCGGGCGGCGATTTCCTTGTCGGCCAGGCCTTCGCAGATCAGCCCGAGCACATCGCGCTCCCGCGCCGTCAGGTCGGTGAACGACACGCTGGGCAACTTCGGCGAATTGACGTTCTTCACATTGGCGAGTTTTTCGATCAGGGTGCGGCTGAACCAGGAGGCGTCTTTCATCACCTCTTCAATTGCCGATACCAGCTCCAGTTCCGTGCGTTTGCGCTCGGTAATGTCCATGAACACCAGCAGGTAGCAGGGGCTGTCCTGAATGTTCACGGTGTCGGCCGAAACGGCGCACTCGATCAGCTCGGCGCCCTTCTTGCGCACCCGGACGTCGATGCGATCCAGGCTGCCGGCCTTCTCCAGCGCCGCAAACAAGCGCGTGCGCGCGCCCTTGTCGTCGATGAAGTCGATCTCGGTCACGGTCTTGCCGAGCACTTCTTCGCTGGGGTAAGCGAAGGTATCGAGGAAGGCTTCGTTGACGTCGATCACCAACTGGCTCTCGGCGCTGCACACCAGGGTGGGCACCGGCGTCAGGCGAAAGGCCTTGGCGAAGCGCTCCTCGCTCTGGCGCAAGGCAAGTTCGACCTTGTGCCGCGGCTCCATGTCGACAAAGGAAAACAACATGCAGTCTTCTTCATTGAGCTCCAGGGGTTGCCCGGCAACGACCACCTGTTTACTGCCGCCGTCGGGCAGCTTCAGCTCGGCCTGCATCTGCGGAATCGTCGCGTGCTGGCGCAGGCGTTCGATCGCCAGGTCTTTCTTTTCCGCGCCTTGCAGAATGTCCAGTTCATAGGTGGACACGCCGATCACTTGATCACGGGCGTAACCGGTCATTTCCAGGAAGCCCTGGTTGACCTTGATGTAACGCAAATCGCTGAGACGGCAGATCACCGCCGGGGCCGGGTTGGCGTTGAAGGTTTTCTCGAAACGCTGCTCGGCGCTGGCCCATTCGGTGACGTCATTCATGATCAGCACCAGGGACTCCGGCTCACCGGCACTGTCGGCCAACCCCATGCTGCGCACGCTGTGGACCCACATGCGCTCTTCATCGCCGGCCGGCATCACCTCCACCAATACATCGCTGAAAATCTCGCCCCGGGCGATGCGGTTGATCGGGTAATTGTCCGCGGGCACCGGGTGATTGTTGCGATAGCGCAAGGCGAAGCGCTTGGCGTACTCCCTGGCATTCGCCCCCAACTCACCGATCTCACTGACCCCGTGCATCGCCAGCGCGGCGTCATTGGCCCAGAGAATGGTCTGGTCAAGCTCCAACAGAATCACCCCGTCGGACAAACCGGCGATGATCTGCTGCAACTGACGACGATTGGTTTCGGTGGTCAGGACGTCCTGGCTCATTGGCTCTCCACAAAGTGCGGCGTCGCTTTCAAGCGCCGCCCTGTGAAGATTACGACCGCGGGGGGTGGCAATCGTGCAGCCGGATCAACGTGATCCTGATTGAACGCCGACTCTGTGGGGGCGGGCTTGCTCGGGACAGCGGTATGCCAGTCAACAGCGCTGTTGAATATGCAAGTCTGTTCGCGAGCAAGGCGAATCGTCGCATCCCCCCTCCCACAGTTTTGATGGATTGGACATCAAGCCGCCAGCTCACCATCGGCAATCGCCGCCGAAGCCACCAGCATCGCCCGCAACAACACCGCACACCCGGCCGCCAGATCATCCGGCGCGGCGTTTTCGATTTCGTTGTGGCTGATGCCGCCTTCGCACGGCACGAAGATCATCCCGGCCGGGCCGAGTTCGGCGAGGAAGATTGCGTCGTGCCCTGCTCCGCTGACGATGTCCATGTGCGACAAACCCAAACCTTGGGCGGCGCCGCGGACCGCTTCGACGCAGCCCTTGTCGAAATACAGCGGTGGGAAATCAGCGGTGGGTGTCAGCTCGAACGTGAGGCCGTGTTCCTCGCAGGTGGCTTCGATGACTTCGCGCACTTCAGCGATCATCGAGTCCAGGCGCGCCGGTTCCAGATGCCGGAAGTCGAGGGTCATGCGCACTTCGCCGGGAATGACGTTGCGTGAACCGGGGTAGGCTTGCAGGCAGCCGACGGTGCCGCAGGCGTGGGGTTGATGGCCGAGGGCGGCGCGGTTGACGGCGCCGACGATGACGGCGGCACCGACCAGGGCGTCCTTGCGCAGGTGCATCGGGGTCGGGCCGGCGTGGGCTTCGACGCCGCGCAGTTTCAGGTCGAACCATTTCTGGCCGAGGGCGCCCATGACGATGCCAATGGTTTTGTGTTCGTCTTCGAGGATCGGGCCTTGCTCGATGTGCGCTTCGAAGTAAGCACCGACCGCATGGCCGCTGACCTTGCGTGGGCCGGCGTAGCCGATGGCATTGAGTGCTTCGCCAACGGTGACGCCGTCGGCATCGACCTTGGCCAAGGTTTCTTCGAGGGTGAATTTTTCCGCAAACACCCCGGAGCCCATCATGCACGGGGCGAAGCGTGAACCTTCTTCGTTGGTCCAGACCACCACTTCCAGCGGCGCTTCGGTTTCCACGCCGAGGTCATTGAGGGTGCGCAGTACTTCGACGCCAGCGAGCACGCCGAAGCAGCCGTCGAACTTGCCGCCGGTGGGTTGGGTGTCGATGTGGCTGCCGGTCATCACCGGTGGCAGGTTCGGGTTGCGGCCGGGGCGGCGGGCGAAGATATTGCCGACGGCGTCGACAGTGACGGTGCAGCCGGCCTCCTCGCACCAGTTGACGAAAATGTCCCGGGCCTGGCGGTCGAGGTCGGTCAGGGCCAGGCGACACACGCCGCCCTTGACCGTGGCGCCGAGCTTGGCCAGTTCCATGAGCGACTGCCACAGGCGGTCGCGGTTGATGTGCTGATGGGTGGATTGCAGAACGTCTACGGCAGCGTTCATTGGGATCTCCTCAGGCAGTTCTTATGAGTTTCTTCAGGCAAATTTTTGATAGTTCCCACGCTCTGCGTGGGAATTCATCCATGGACGCTCTGCGTCCGCTTCTGGGACGCGGAGCGTCCCGGGCTGCGTTCCCACGCAGAGCGTGGGAACGATCATTACACCGGAGATTTCGCAACAGACGGGCTCGGGCGCATCGAACACAACCCGTAATAAATCAACCCGCCCAGCGCCGAGCCGGTAAACCAGCCATAGCTGTAGAACCAACTGAACGCATCGCTACCCAGCGACAGCAAGGTCAGCACCACCGGCACCCCAAAGGCGATAAAGCCAAACCAGTTCCACGCCGGGTACACGTCATCGCGATAGAGCCCGGCCAGGTCCAGTTGCTGTTTCTTGATCAGGAAATAGTCCACGACCATGATCCCGGCGATGGGCCCGAGCAGGCTGGAATAGCCGAGCAGCCAGTTGGAGTAAACGGTTTCCAGGCTCACGTCAGAGACGATCAGCCCGAGTTTTTTCAGCAGTTCATGGCCCATCAACAGCAACCCGACCACACCGGTCAACATCACGGCTTTGGTCCGATTAATGACCTTCGGTGCGATGTTCTGGAAGTCATTGGTCGGCGAGACGATGTTCGCTGCGGTGTTGGTCGACAACGTGGCGATGATGATCAGCGCCATCGCCACGGCAACCCAGACCGGGCTCTGGATATGCCCGATCAGGCTGACCGGATCGGAAACGGTCACGCCCACCAGTTTCACCGACGCCGCGGTCATCACCACACCGAGGGCGGCGAACAGGAACATGGTCAGGGGCAAGCCGAAAATCTGCCCGAGGATCTGGTCCTTCTGGCTTTTGGCATAGCGGCTGAAGTCGGGGATGTTCAGGGACAACGTGGCCCAGAACCCGACCATCGCCGTCAGCCCGGCAGCAAAATAACTGACCACGCTCGCGCCTTCAGGACGTTTCGGCGGGATCGCCAGCAACTCGGTCATCGACACATTGGGCATCGCCCACACCAGCAACCCGATGCCGACCGCCACCAACAGCGGCGCGGACAGGGTTTCCAACCATTTGATCGACTCGGCGCCGCGCAGCACCACCCACAGGTTCAGCGCCCAGAACACCATGAAACCGATCACTTCACCGGTGCCACCGAGGGATTTCCAGCCTTCGAAAACCGAGCCCAGGAACAAGTGAATGGCCAGGCCGCCAAACATCGTCTGGATGCCGAACCAGCCACAGGCCACCAGCGCCCGAATCAGACAGGGCACGTTCGAGCCGAGGATGCCAAACGACGAGCGCAGCAACACCGGGAACGGAATGCCGTACTTGGTGCCGGCGAAGGCGTTGAGGGTCAGCGGGATCAGGACGATGAGGTTGGCAAACAGTATCGCCAGCAACGCTTCGCCGACACTCAGGCCGAAATACGCGGTCAGCACGCCGCCGAGGGTGTAGGTCGGCACGCAGATCGACATACCGATCCACAGCGCGGTGATGTGCCATTTGTTCCAGGTTCGTTCGTGCACCTTGGTCGGTGCCATGTCGTGGTTGTAACGGGGACTGTCGAGGACGTCGGTGCCGGCTTCGAGCTCAAACAAGCCGTCGCGCTCGGTCACTTGCGATCTGATCTGTTGCATGGCCGCTCCACTGTTCTTTGAATTATTTTTGCTCATCAGGGGCTGGCGCCTGGGGGCACGAGCCGACGATGGCCGGAGGAACTGACAACTTTCATGGACCGGCCAAGGTGTCAGCGGCGGCATCAATAAACGTGCCGGGGTCCCCGCTGGCGCCTCGCGCCGTGCCATAAAACTTTGCTAAACAACTGATGTTCATCAGTTTTATTAATTCAACTATCGAGTCTTCGATTACTTGCCACATCACTCAGGCCGAATGCGCAGCAAGTTGTCGGAACCGTCAGGACTCAATCTGGTGCATCCCTCTTTTTTTCAAACTTGCGCATCAACCATAGACCATCCTCAAGCGGCTGATTTCACATAGGAAATCTGGTCTTTTTTTCGATCCTGTCAAGTGCGTCAAAATGGTGATTGGCCTCACCATTTTGGTGATTGTTGTTTTTAATCGTTATTTATCAACAACTTAATTACGATATAAGCTTATAAAAAATAATCTTGCTCATTCCATCAACACCAGCTAGCGTCTATTCCTGACAGCGCTGACAGGAATACACCTGTTTGCGTCGGCTTCATATAAAACATTTAGAACCGGCATAAGTCGGTCATGCCTGCGAGGAACTCGGAATGTCTCTGTTGATCCGTGGCGCCACCGTTGTTACCCATGATGAAAGTTACCGTGCTGATGTGTATTGCGCCGACGGCGTGATCAAAGCCATTGGTGAAAACCTCGATGTTCCGGCCGGTGCCGAAGTGCTCGACGGCAGCGGCCAATACCTGATGCCCGGCGGCATCGACCCCCACACTCACATGCAACTGCCCTTCATGGGCACGGTGGCCAGTGAAGACTTTTTCAGTGGCACGGCGGCGGGTCTGGCCGGGGGTACGACGTCGATCATCGACTTCGTGATTCCCAATCCGCAGCAGTCGTTGATGGAAGCCTTTCATCAGTGGCGCGGCTGGGCCGAGAAGTCGGCGTCGGATTACGGCTTCCATGTCGCGATCACCTGGTGGAGCGAGCAGGTGCGCGAGGAAATGGCCGAACTGGTCAGCCATCACGGCATCAACAGCTTCAAGCATTTCATGGCCTACAAGAACGCGATCATGGCCGCCGACGACACCCTGGTGGCGAGTTTCGAGCGCTGCCTGGAACTCGGCGCGGTGCCGACCGTGCATGCGGAAAACGGTGAGTTGGTCTATCACCTGCAACGCAAGTTGATGGCCCAAGGGATTACCGGCCCGGAAGCGCATCCGCTGTCGCGACCGTCGCAAGTGGAGGGTGAAGCCGCGAGCCGGGCGATTCGCATTGCCGAAACCATCGGCACGCCGTTGTACATGGTTCATGTCTCGACCAAGGAAGCCCTCGACGAAATCACTTACGCCCGCAGCAAGGGGCAGCAGGTCTACGGTGAAGTGCTCGCCGGGCATTTGCTGCTGGACGACAGCGTCTATCAACACCCGAACTGGCAGACCGCCGCCGGTTACGTGATGAGCCCGCCCTTCCGCCCTCGCGGTCATCAAGAGGCGCTGTGGCACGGCCTGCAATCGGGCAACCTGCACACCACCGCTACCGACCACTGCTGCTTCTGTGCCGAGCAAAAAGCCGCCGGGCGTGACGACTTCAGCAAGATCCCGAATGGCACCGCCGGTATCGAAGACCGTATGGCGGTGCTCTGGGATGAAGGGGTGAACACCGGGCGCTTTACGATGCAGGACTTCGTCGCCCTCACCTCCACCAACACCGCGAAGATCTTCAACCTCTACCCACGCAAAGGCGCAATCCGTATCGGTGCCGATGCCGACCTGGTGCTGTGGGATCCGGAAGGTACGCGGACCATCTCCGCCAAGACCCACCATCAGCAGGTGGACTTCAACATCTTCGAAGGCAAGACCGTGCGCGGCGTGCCCAGCCATACCATCAGCCAGGGCCGCGTGGTCTGGGCCGATGGCGACCTGCGCGCCGAGCGTGGGGCCGGGCGGTATGTCGAACGGCCGGCGTATCCGGCGGTGTTTGATTTGCTGAGTAAACGGGCCGAGTTGAACAAACCGGTTGCCGTCAAGCGCTGACCCCTGTGGCGAGGGAGCTTGCTCCCGCTGGCCTGCGTAGCAGGCCCAACACCTGTCGACCCTGAGTGTCAGGAGTATTCAATCGACTGGATTTGGGGCGGCTTCGCCACCCAGCGGGAGCAAGCTCCCTCGCCACAGGTCATGCATGAATACCCAATGCCCACCAGAGGCAGACACCTCAAAAACCATGAGGCCTTAAACCGTGATCAAGACCCTGAACCACCTCCCGCATCCCTTCGAGAATGCGGCCGCCCTCGCCGGCCATTTCACCGACCTGGCGCCGCCGCTCAACGACCGTCAGGCGCATCTGGAAGCCTCGCGCTGTCTGTATTGCTACGACGCGCCGTGCGTGAATGCCTGTCCGAGCGAGATCGATATTCCATCGTTCATCCGCAATATCCATCAGGAAAACGTCCAGGGCGCCGCGCAGAAAATCCTCTCCGCGAACATCCTCGGCGGCAGTTGTGCCCGGGTTTGCCCGACGGAAATCCTGTGTCAGCAGGCCTGTGTGCGCAACAACGACCACGAGTGCGCACCGGTGTTGATCGGCCTGCTGCAACGCTACGCCGTGGACAACGCACACTTCAGCGAACACCCGTTCCAGCGCGCTGCCGCCACCGGCAAGCGCATCGCGGTGGTGGGTGCCGGCCCCGCCGGTTTGTCCTGCGCTCACCGCAGCGCGATGCACGGCCATGACGTGGTGATTTTCGAAGCCAGGGAAAAGGCCGGTGGCCTCAATGAATACGGGATCGCCAAGTACAAGCTGGTGGACGACTACGCGCAGAAGGAACTGGATTTCCTCCTGCAAATCGGCGGCATCGAAATCCGTCACGGGCAGAAGCTCGGCGAGAACCTGACCCTGAGCGAACTGCACCAGCAATTCGACGCAGTGTTTCTCGGCCTTGGCCTGGCCGCCAGCAAACAACTGGGGCTGGACCACGAAGATGCGCCGGGCCTGGTCGCCGCCACCGATTACATCCGCGAACTGCGCCAGGCCGATGACCTGACGCAACTGCCGCTGGCCGACCGTTGCATCGTCCTCGGCGCCGGCAACACGGCGATCGACATGGCCGTGCAAATGGCCCGTCTCGGGGCCCGTGATGTGAATCTGGTCTATCGCCGTGGCGTCGAGGACATGGGCGCCACCGGTCACGAACAGGACATCGCCAAGGCCAATCAGGTGCGTCTGCTGACCTGGGCGCAACCGGAAGAAGTGTTGCTCGACGATCAAGGCAACGTGCGCGGCATGCGTTTCGCTCGCACGCACATGGTCGACGGTCGCCTGCAAACCACCGGGCAAACCTTTGAGCTGGCCGCCGACGGGATCTTCAAAGCCATCGGCCAGGCTTTCGACGGCAGCGCCCTCGCCGACCCGCTGGCCCGGGAACTCAAGCGTCAGGGCGAGCGCATCCAGGTCGATGAAAACCTGCGCACCAGCATCCCCGGCGTGTATGCCGGTGGCGACTGCACCAGCCTCGATCAGGACCTGACCGTGCAAGCGGTGCAGCACGGCAAACTCGCCGCAGAAGCGATCAACGCCCAACTCATGCTCAACGTGGAGGCTGCGTAAATGGCCGATCTCTCGATTGTCTTCGCCGGCATCAAAGCCCCCAATCCGTTCTGGCTGGCCTCCGCGCCGCCGACCGACAAAGCCTACAACGTGGTCCGCGCCTTCGAAGCTGGCTGGGGCGGCGTGGTCTGGAAAACCCTGGGTGAAGACCCGGCGGCGGTCAATGTGTCTTCGCGGTACTCGGCGCACTTTGGTGCCAACCGCGAAGTGATGGGCATCAACAACATCGAGCTGATCACCGACCGTTCGCTGGAGATCAACCTGCGGGAAATCACCCAGGTCAAAAAGGATTGGCCGGACCGCGCGTTGATCGTGTCGCTGATGGTGCCGTGTGTCGAAGAGTCGTGGAAATTCATCCTGCCGCTGGTGGAAGCCACTGGCGCCGACGGCATCGAACTGAACTTCGGTTGCCCCCACGGCATGCCGGAACGTGGCATGGGTGCAGCGGTCGGTCAGGTGCCGGAATACGTCGAACAAGTCACTCGTTGGTGCAAGACCTATTGCTCGCTGCCGGTGATCGTCAAGCTCACGCCGAACATCACCGACATCCGCGTCGCCGCCCGAGCGGCCCACCGTGGTGGCGCCGATGCAGTGTCGCTGATCAATACGATCAATTCGATTACCAGCGTCAACCTGGAGCAAATGGTCGCCATCCCCACCGTCGGCCACCAAAGCACCCACGGCGGTTATTGCGGCTCGGCGGTGAAGCCGATTGCGCTGAACATGGTCGCCGAAATCGCCCGCGACCCGCAGACCCAAGGCTTGCCAATCTGCGGCATTGGCGGCATCGGCAGTTGGCGCGACGCGGCGGAATTCATCGCTTTGGGCAGTGGCGCGGTGCAGGTGTGCACGGCGGCAATGCTGCATGGCTTCCGGATTGTCGATGAAATGAAGGACGGTTTATCACGCTGGATGGACAGTCAGGGTTACGCCAGCATCGCGGACTTTTCCGGACGCGCGGTGGGCAATACCACGGATTGGAAATACCTGGATATCAACTATCAGGTGATTGCGAAGATTGATCAGGAGGCGTGTATTGGTTGCGGGCGTTGCCATATTGCCTGCGAGGACACGTCGCACCAGGCCGTGGCCAGCATCAAGCAAGCTGATGGCACGCATAAATATGAAGTGATTGATGATGAGTGTGTGGGGTGCAATTTGTGCCAGATCACCTGCCCGGTGGAGGATTGCATCGAGATGGTGCCGATGGATACCGGCAAGCCGTTTCTGGATTGGAATCATGATCCACGCAATCCCTACCACGTCGCGCCGTAACTGATCGTTCCCACGCTCTGCGTGGGAATGAGGCCCGGGACGCTCCGCGTCCCAATGGAACGCGGAGCGTGGGAACGATCGGGTTAGGGCTCCAACCCAATCCCGCGCAATATCACGCTGGTCACCGTCTGCACTGCCCGTTCGAACTGCATGTCCGACAGCGGCTGGTGCTCGTTCAGAATATTCACCTGATGATCAAAATCCGCGTAATGCTGGGTCGAGGCCCAGATCATGTACAGCAGCGCTGAAGGTTCCACCGGCAAAATGCGTTTGTCCTCGACCCACTGGCGAATTTTCGCCTCTTTCATCTTGGCCCAGTCATACAGACTGGCGTCCAGCGCCTCGCCCAACGTCGGCGCACCGTGAATAATCTCGTTGGCCCAGACTTTCGACCCGTACGGCCGGCTGCGGGAATGGTTCATCTTGGCGCGGATGTAGCTGCTGAGCACCACCCGCGGGTCGTCGAACATCTCGAAGCACAAGGCGTCCTGCTTCCACACTTCCAGCAGGTCAAACAATACCGCGCTGTACAGCTCGCCCTTGGTGCTGAAGTAGTAATGCAGGTTGGAGCGCGGCAGTTGCACCTCGGCGGCGATGTCGGCCATGGCGGTGCTGCCGAAGCCTTTTTCGGCGAAGACCTTTTCGGCCCCGAGCAGGATTTTTTCGACGTTACTGCGACGGATCTCGATCTTGTGATTGCCCATGAGGGCTCCCTGACAACAGCGTTGTCCAAGACTAGCATCCGCTCTGGATCGGGGCGACAGACCTTTTTTCACTTTCCCGGGGAAAACCGATTGGGTAGCATCCGCCGCTCTTTTTCCACCGCAATGGATCACCCACCGTGAACATTCGACCCCGCGTCGCCACCGACGATGCCGCCCTCGCCGCCCTGTGGGAACGCTCAGTGCGCGCGACCCACGATTTTCTCAGTGAAGACGATATTCAATTCTTCCTGCCGCTGGTGCGCGATGCCTACCTCCCGGCGCTGACGGTGTGGGTCGGCGAAGACCCGGAAGGCACGCCCGCCGGCTTCATCGCCACCGGCGGCGACACCGTGGAAATGCTGTTTATCGAACCGGCGCAACGGGGCCGGGGCATCGGCCGACAGTTGCTCGACCATGTCAAAGCGCTGCACAAAACCCTGAGCGTCGACGTCAACGAACAGAATCCCCAGGCCCACGGCTTCTATCTGCACTATGGTTTTGAACAGACCGGCCGTTCGCCCACCGATGGCGAAGGTCGGCCGTTCCCCATCATTCACCTGGCACTGCGACCGGCGTAAACATTCCCCGGCGCATCCCGTTCATGCTTAAGTGACGCCCATTAATCTGCCCAGAAGGTAACTGACCATGCTGCTGAAAAAAGCCCTGACCTCCGCCGCCCTGCTCGGCTCGCTGCTCGCCGCATCCTCGGTGTTCGCCCACGCCCATCTGAAAAGCCAGACCCCGGCCGCCGACAGCACCGTGGCCGCGCCGACTGAATTGCGCCTGGTGTTTTCCGAAGGCGTTGAAGCGACCTTCACCAAAGTGACGATCAAAAAGGACGGTGCCGATGTCCCGGTGAAAAACCTGACCACCGAAGGCAGCGACAAGAAAACCCTGATCGTCACACCGGCCGTACCGTTGACCGCCGGTGCCTATAAAGTCGAATGGCACGCGGTGTCGGTCGACACCCACAAAAGCGAAGGCGCCTACAGCTTCAAGGTTGGCCAGTAATTCATGACCGACGCGCTGGTGCTGTGCCGCTTCCTGCATTTTGTGGTGGTGTTGATGCTGTTCGGGGCCTGGGTGTTCCAGCCCTTGCTGTTGAACGCTGACACTCTGGGTCGGCGCCTGATGCGCATCACCCGTTGGCTGACCGCCGTGGCACTGGTCAGTGGTGTGACCTGGCTGCTGCTGATCACCGCGAGCATGGCCGGGGCCTGGAGCGCGGCTTTCGATCCGTCGACCCTGGGCCTGGTGCTGCGCAATACGTTTTTCGGCCAGGTGTGGAGTTGGCACTTGCTGCTCAATGCCGTGCTGATGGTTTTGCTGCTGACGCCATTGCATTCGAATGCGTCGCTGAGACTGGTCGTGAGCGGCTTGCTGCTCGCGACCCTGGCGCCGGTCGGCCATGGCGCGATGCTCGACGGACTCAGCGGCCAATTGCTGATCCTTAACCAGATCATCCACCTGACCTGCGTCGGTGCCTGGCTGGGCGGGTTGCTGCTGTTGGTGATGATCCTGCGGCAGCCGAACGGCCACGCGTTGAGCACGGTACTGCGACGTTTCAGTGGAGTCGGTTATGGCTTGGTCGCGGGGTTGGTGATCACCGGGTTGATCAACGTCCGCGTGCTCACCGGGGCGTTCTGGCCGACGCCGTTGCTGTCCGGGTTTGCCTTGATTCTGTTGATCAAGGTCGTGCTGGTGGCGGTGATGCTGGGGCTGGCGCTGTTCAATCGGTTGCGGATCAAGGATTGCGAGCAGCGGGTTGGCGCGCTTAAAACCAGTGTGATGCTGGAATGGTTGTTGGGGATGGGTGCAGTGGCGGCGGTTTCGCTACTGGGCACCCTGCCGCCGATGATTGCCGGTTAGGGGTGGTCAGGGGGTTTCGGTGTGGCCTTCTGCGGCAGTATCAATACTGACGACCACCGACATCCCCGGCCGCAACCGCTCACTCTGCTCCTGCCCCTCATCCACGGTGATCCGCACCGGCACCCGCTGGGCGATCTTGACGAAGTTGCCAGTCGCGTTGTCCGCCTGCAACAGGCTGAACTCCGATCCCGTGGCCGGTGAAATCCGCTGCACTTTGCCCTTGAATTTGCGATGGTCGAGCGCGTCGACGGTGAAGCTCACCGGTTGGCCGACGCGCACGTCGTCCATCTGGGTTTCCTTCATGTTGGCGATCACCCATAACTGGTTCGGCACCAGCGCCATCAACTGCGCGCCGGAGTTGACGTAGGCGCCGAGGCGCACGCCGATCTGCCCGAGCTGACCGTCACGCGGCGCCAGCACGCGGGTGTTGGACAGGTCAATGCGCGCCAGTTGCACCGCCGCTTCGGCGCTGGCCACTGCTGCCTCCAGCGAGCCGCGATTGACGATTACCGTTTGCAGATCCTGCCGGGCAATTTCCAGATTGGCCTGAGCCTGGGCTACCGCCGCAATGGTCTGGGCGTTGGCGGCCAGGGTCACGTCCAGCTCACGCTTGGACACCGAGCCGTCGTTGATCAATTCCTTGTTGCGGCGCAGATCGGCTTCGCTCTTGCGCTGCTGGGCCTGGCTGTCGGCGACGGCAGCCTGACGCAACTTGATCGTCGCTTCGGCACTGTTGCGTTGCTGCACCACGTTGGCCAGCGCGGCTTTCTGCACCGCCAGTTGCGCCAGGGACTGATCGAGGTGCTGCTTGTAGATGCGATCATCGAGGCGCACCAGCAAGTCACCGGCCTTCACAAACTGAAAATCCGTTACCGGCACTTCGTACACATAACCGCTGAGTTGCGGGCCGATGATCGTCACCTGACCGCGGACCAAGGCGTTTTCCGTGGTTTCCACCGAGCTGCTGAACGGCGGCAATTGCCACGCGTACAGCACGATCAGCACGCCGACGATGGCGATCGCCGCGAAGCCCATGGACGAGATGATCCGCACCCGCAGCGAGCGCGGTTCGGTGTCCGGCGAGGACGGTGGCGCCACGCCTTCGGGGGTGGCGGCGATGGCGTTGGTGGTCGTGGTGGTCGGTTCGGTCATGAAGAAGTGGCACCGTTGGGTTGAACGGAAGACGTGGCAGGTGCTGGGGCGACGGCTTGGGTGGTGCTCATCAGCCACAGGGCGCGAATGGAAATCCAGATCATGGTCAGCACCGCAATCACGGCGATCAGCATGAACACATCGTTATAGGCCAATACGTTGGCTTCGCGAGTGGCGGCGGTGGCCAGGCTGCGAATGCCTTGCAGGTTGCGCAGGCTCGGGTCGGCGATCATTGAGCCCACCGCATTGCCGCCGCTCTGCACCCGTGCCGCGACGCGCGGATCAAGCAGGGTCAGGTGTTCAACGATATGGCTGGAATGGAATTTCTCGCGAACGATCTGGAACGTGCCCAGCAGCGCCGCGCCGATTAAGCCGCCGAGGTTCTGGCAGATCCCGAACAGCACCGAGAAACTCACCAGATTGCGCGGATTGGTCAACACCCGGCGCGTGCCGAGGACCATGGTCGGGCCAAGGAAAAACGTACCGCCGAAGGCCAGCAAAAACTGGCTGAAGTACATGTTTTCCGGGCGGGTCAGGTTGTTCGAGTAACTGTCCATCACCGAGCCGACCGCCATCAAAGCGAGGGATACGATCAGCGGCATGAACAAGTGTTTGGGGTCGATGGTCAGGGCGCTGGTGGCCAGGCCGGCGATGCTGCCGAGCAACATCACCACGTACAGGCTGTGCAGCTGCTGACTGCTCATGTTCAGCATCTGCATGAAGCCGACTGCACCGGTGGATTGCTCGGACAACACCATGCGAATCAGGATCACCGCCAGGGCCAGGCGAATCATCACCCCGCTGCCGAGCCAACGGGTCATCAGCATCGGGTTGCTGCGGTTATGTTCGATGGCCAGGCCGGCGAGGATCAGCACGATGGACGCCGCCGAAGCGACGCCGATCCACGGTGCTTCCAGCCACCAGTCGATGCGGCCCAGGGACAGCACGGCGCAGAGCAAGGCCACGCCGCTGGCGAGGATGGCGAAGGTCAGGAAGTCGAGTTTTTCGAAGGTCTTGAAGCGGTCGCCCGGCGGTAGTTTGAGCAGGAACACGCAGCCCAGCGTCAGCAGCGCCATGCCCAATTCGAACAGATACAAGCCGCGCCATTCGGCGATTTGCATCAAGTCTTCGGAGAACAGCCGCGCCAGCGGCAGCGCCAATTGCGAAGCACCCAGGCCCAGCACCAATGCCTTCATCCGCCACTTCGCCGGGAACGCCTGGATCATGTAATACAGGCCCAGCGAACTCAGCGCCGCACCGACCATGCCGTGGGCCGCACGCACGGCGATCGCCGAACTCAGGTCATTGACGAACAGATGGCCGAAGGTCACCAGGGCGTAGAGCACCAGGAACACTTCGGTGAAGGCGCGCAAGCCGAACTGCTGGCGAAACTTCACCAGCAGCAGGTTCATCGAGACGTTGGTCATGACATAGGCCGCCGGCAACCAGGCCATTTCGGCGGTGGTCGCGCCGAGCGCGCCTTGCAGGTAAGGCAGGTTGGCGATCACCAGCGAATTGCCGAGGCCACCGGTCAACGCCACCAGCAAACCCACCAGCGCATAGGCCAAGCGCTTGGGATTGGAGTGCACGGGGGTCGAGGGGGAACCGGGCAGACTGGGCCGTTCGTGGGGCTGCCAGTCGCGCGGGGCGTAGTGATCCATTCAAGGGCCTTGTTCTGAGAGGCTGCCAGTTTGCCGGAAAATCGTCGGGCAAAACACACATCCCTGTGGGCATCGCACCTGTGGCGAGGGAGCTTGCTCCCGCTGGAGTGCGTAGCGCTCCCAGTATTTTTGGTCTGCTTCGCAGCCCAGCGGGAGCAAGCTCCCTCGCCACAGTCATCTTTCACTCGACATCGATATCGACTGGGACGACGTCTTCGCGGGCAAGCCTCGCTCCTACAAGTCGTGCGCGCCCCATGTCATCGTACAACTTCTGATTGACAACCCCGCAAAGCCTCGCAAATAATCGCCGCCATGTTGTACGACGACGTATAACAAACAATAAAAACAACAAGAAACAAAGGGAAGTCACAGTGAGCAAACTCGTCCGTCATTCCTCCGTCCGCACCCCTCGCCCGACCTTCGTCCGCCGCCACACCCTGAGCCTGATCGGTTGCAGCAGCCTGGCCCTTGCCTTGCCCATGACCAGCCACGCCGAAGGTTTTGTCGAGGATGCCAGCGCCACGCTGAACCTGCGCAACGCCTACTTCAATCGCAACTTCACCAACCCGGCCTACCCTCAGGGCAAGGCTGAAGAGTGGACGCAAAGTTTTATTCTCGACGCCAAGTCCGGTTTCACCCAAGGCACCGTCGGTTTCGGTGTGGATGTGCTGGGCCTGTACTCGAAAAAACTCGACGGCGGCCAAGGCACCGGCGGCACGGGACTGCTGCCGCTGGATCATGACGGGCGTCCGGCGGATAACTTCGGTCGCACCAACGTGGCGTTCAAGGCCAAGGTGTCGAAGACCGAGTTGAAGGTCGGCGAATGGATGCCGGTGCTGCCCGTCCTGCGCTCGGACGACGGTCGCTCCCTGCCGCAAACCTTCCGCGGCGGCCAGGTTACCTCCAGCGAAATCGATGGCCTGAAGCTCTACGGCGGCCAGTTCCGCGCCAACAGCCCGCGCAACGATTCGAGCATGGATGACATGTCGATGAACGGCAAAGCCGCATTCACCTCGGATCGCTTCAACTTCGGCGGCGGTGAATACACCTTCAACGAAAAACGCACCCTGGTCGGCGTCTGGTACTCGGAGCTCAGCGACATTTATCAGCAGCAGTATTTCAACCTGAGCCACAGCCAGCCCATCGGCGACTGGACCCTGGGCGCCAACCTCGGTTACTTCATCGGCAAGGAAGACGGCAGCGCCCTGGCCGGCGATCTCGACAACAAAACCGCGTTCGCCATGCTCTCGGCCAAATACGGCGGCAGCACCTTCTACGTCGGCCTGCAAAAACTCTCCGGCGACGATGTCTGGATGCGCGTCAACGGCACCAGCGGCGGCACCCTGGCCAACGACAGCTACAACTCCAGCTACGACAACGCCAAGGAAAAATCCTGGCAAGTACGCCACGACTACAACTTCGTCGCCCTCGGCATTCCCGGCCTGACCATGATGAACCGCTACATCAGCGGCGATAACGTGCACACCGGGGCGATCACCGACGGCAAGGAATGGGGCCGCGAGAGCGAACTGGCGTATACCGTGCAGAGCGGCGTATTGAAGAACCTCAACGTCAAATGGCGCAATGCGAGTATTCGCAAGGACTTCAGCACCAATGAGTTCGATGAGAACCGGATCTTCGTGAGCTATCCGATTTCGTTGTTGTGAGGTTGGGATCGCTTCAAGGCTGACTCCGACCTGTGCGACACCACGCTCTTTGTAGCAGCTGGCGAAGCCTGCGTTCGGCTCGTGTAGCAGCTGCCGAAGGCTGCGTCCGACTCGTGTAGCAGCTGCCGAAGGCTGCGTTCGGCTGCGAAGCAGTCGTGAACCCAGGCGACGCGGTGTATCAGAAGGACCGTGTGCTCAGGTTTTACGACTGCTTCGCAGCCGAACGCAGCCTTCGGCAGCTGCTACAGGTGTCGAGCGCAGGCGTCGCCAGCGGCTACATCAATCGCGGCGTGGCAAGACCCTCCGTCAATTTCCACCGCTGGCGCGTTGACAACCACGGGAAAGGCTAACGATACTCCGCTCAAGTCATACGACAACTTACAACAACTGCAATGACTCCGTATTAGGACCTTCCATGACCACGACATCCCCTGCCCCTTTCAACCGCCTGCTCCTGACCGGTGCCGCCGGCGGCCTTGGCAAAGTCTTGCGCGAAACCCTGCGCCCCTACGCCAACGTGATTCGCCTGTCGGACATCGTCGACCTCGCCCCGGCCATCGATGACCGCGAAGAAGTCGTGATCTGTGACCTCGCCGACAAGCAAGCCGTGCATCAACTGGTGGACGGCGCGGACGCGATCCTGCACTTCGGCGGCGTGTCCACCGAGCACTCGTTCGAAGAGATCCTCGGCGCCAACATCTGCGGCGTGTTCCACATCTACGAAGCCGCGCGTCGTCATGGTGTGAAGCGGGTGATTTTCGCCAGTTCCAACCACGTCATCGGTTTCTACAAACAGGACGAAGTGATCGACGCCCGCTCCCCGCGCCGCCCGGACAGCTACTACGGTTTGTCGAAGTCCTACGGCGAAGACATTGCCAGCTTCTATTTCGATCGCTACGGCATCGAGACCGTCAGCGTGCGCATCGGCTCCTCGTTCCCGGAACCGCAAAACCGCCGCATGATGAGCACCTGGCTGAGCTTCGGCGACCTGACCCAATTGCTCGAACGCGCGCTGTACGCGCCGAATGTCGGCCACACCATTGTCTACGGCGTGTCCGACAACAAGAACGTCTGGTGGGACAACCGCTTCGCCGCCGGCCTGGGTTATGTGCCGCAGGACAACTCCGAAGTGTTCCGCGACAAGATCGAAGCACAACCGATGCCGGCCGCGGATGACCCGGCGATGGTTTACCAGGGTGGCGCGTTTGTCGCCTCCGGCCCGTTCGGCGATTGAGCCGACCTTCGAGGGAATGAGCGTCCATGCAAGCCGAATTGATTGTCGATGCCCGCAACGCGGTCGGTGAATGCCCGGTCTGGGTGCCTGAGGAAAACGCCCTGTACTGGGTCGATATTCCCGCCGGTGGCTTGCAGCGCTGGAGCGCCGCAACCGGGCATGTCCACGCCTGGAAAACCCCGGAAATGCTCGCCTGCATCGCGCGTCACAGCGACGGTGGCTGGGTCGCCGGGATGGAAAGCGGGTTCTTCCATTTGCGCCCGCACAACGATGGCAGCCTCGACAGCGAACTGCTCGCCCACGTCGATCATGCCCGTCCGGACATGCGCCTGAACGATGGCCGCTGTGATCGTCAGGGGCGTTTCTGGGCCGGCAGCATGGTGCTGAACATGGGGGCCAACGTGGCGGAAGGCACGTTGTATCGCTACAGCAGCGGGCAGCGTGGGCCGATTGAGGCACGCCTCTCTGGCTTCCTCGTCCCTAACGGCCTGGGTTTCAGCCCGGATGGCCGGACGATGTACCTGTCTGATTCTCATCCGCTGGCCCAGCAAATCTGGGCTTTCGACTACGACCTCGAGAGCGGCACACCGAGCAATCGCCGGCTGTTTGTCGACATGAATCACTTCTGCGGCCGGCCCGATGGCGCGGCGGTGGATGCTGAGGGTTGCTACTGGATCTGCGCGAACGATGCCGGGTTGATTCATCGGTTTACCCCGGACGGTCGACTGGACCGTTCGCTGGCCGTGCCGGTGAAGAAACCGACCATGTGCGCGTTTGGTGGCAGTGGGCTGGATACGTTGTTCGTGACCTCGATTCGCCCGGGGGATGACCATGACGAGCAGTCGTTGGCCGGTGGGGTGTTTGCGCTTAATCCAGGCGTGAAAGGTCTGCCTGAACCGCTGTTTCTGGACTGATGATCAACATGACACCCACCCTGCTCGAACTCGAAGACCACCTCACCCACCTCACTCTCGCCCCCGAACTCGGCGCCAGCATCGTCAACTGGACGGTACGCAGCACCGGCCAGCCACTGTTGCGTCACAGCGACAGCCAAGCCTTGAACACCGGCCTGCCCGGCAAGCTCGGCTGCTATCCGCTGGCCCCTTGGTCCAACCGGATTTCCGAGGGCGGTTTCGACTGCCCCGAAGGCTGGTTGGCCCTGACGCCGAACAGCCTCACCGATCCCTTGCCGATCCACGGCAGCGCCTGGCAACAGCCGTGGCGGATCGTTTCGCAAAGCCGAAACGAAGCCGTCCTGGAACTCGATTGCACAACGCCCTTCGCCTACCGCGCCCGACAACGTTTCCACTTGAGCGAAGGTCAGTTAAGCATTGAATTGCAGGTCACCCATCTGGGCGAACACGCCGCGTGGCACGGCCTCGGCTTGCACCCCTACTTCCCGCGCACCGCCAATACTCGATTACAGACAAAGGCCCGACAGGTCTGGTTTTGTGACAGCGCCAAACTGCCGACCGAACTCAGCCCGTTACCGGCCGAATGGGATTTCCAGCAGCTCAAGGATTTACCGCACACCCTGGTGGACAACGGTTTCTGCGAATGGGACGGACACTGCCTGATCCAGCAACCCGAGCTGGGTTATGAACTGGAATGCCAGGCCACCGGCAGCGATTATTACCTGCTGTACTGCCCGGTAGACTTGGGGTTTTTCTGTATCGAGCCGGTGAGCCACCCAGTCAACGCGCACCACTTGCCCGGTCGGCCGGGGTTGCGATTGCTCGAGCAAGGCCAATCCACCGCGCTGGGGTTCAGCCTGCAATACCGCAAACTCGGCTAACCCAGCAACTGACTCAACACCGCGCGCAACTTGCCGGGTTTCACCGGTTTGTTCAGCAGCGGCGCGTCGAGGCGCTGCAAGGAGCGGCGGCACTGGTCGGTGCGGTCGGCGGTGATGATCACCGCCGGAATCGCCTGGCCGAAGTGCTCGCGCAGATGCCGCACCACATCACAACCGACCACCCCGTGGTCGAGGTGATAGTCCGCCAGAATCAGTTCCGGTGCCCGTCCCTGCAACGCCGCCAAGGCAGAGAATTCGTCCGTGGCGATCACCACTTCGCAGCCCCATTGCCCGAGCAACGCGCTCATGCTTTCCAGAATGCTGACTTCGTTATCCAGCACCAACAAACGCCGGCCCGGCAGCGGGTTGCCGGTACCCGGTTGCGGCGCGGCCAGTGTGATCGGCAGCGGTACTTCATGGGAAATCGGCACGTCGATACTGAACACCGACCCGCGCCCCGGCCATGAACGCACCTGAATCCGGTAACCGAGAATCTTGGCGATGCGCTCGACGATCGCCAATCCCAGGCCCACGCCTTTACGATCGGCGGCGCGGCCAACGTCCAGTTGATTGAATTCCAGAAAGATCGAATCCAGCCGATCCGCTGCAATCCCGCGCCCGGTGTCCCAGACTTCCAGCCGTAACATCTGGCCCCGACGCCGAGCCCCGAGCAAGATGCAGCCCTCATCGGTGTAGCGGAACGCATTGCTGAGGAAGTTGCGCAGAATCCGCGTCATCAGCCGCAAATCGGTGCTTATGGCGAAGTCGCCCATGTGCACCCGCAGGTTCAGCCCCGCCGCCTCGGCCACGGACTGGAATTCCGAAACCAGCGGCGCGAGCAATTCGTCGAGGCGGTACAGCGCGACGTCGGGTTTCACCGCCGCCTGGTCGAGCCGGGAAATGTCCAGCAAATCCGTCAGCAGGTCTTCCGCCCCTTCCAGTGCCTGGTGCGTACGCTCCACCAGCACCTGCTCGACGTCGGGCAATTTGCGCTCGCGCAAGGTCGAAATCAGTAGCCGCGCGGCGTTGAGCGGTTGCAGCAGGTCGTGACTGGCGGCGGCGAGGTATTTGTCCTTGCTGCGGTTGGCCGCTTCGGCGGCGTCCCGGGCATCGCGCAAGGCCTGGGCAATCTGCTTGCGCTGGGTGATCTGCTGTTGCAGGTTGCGGTTGGCTTCGAGCAATTCGTCAGTGCGCGCGGTGACCCGTTGCTCCAGTTCATCGTTGAGTTGTTGCAAGCGCTGCTGGGCGAGTTTGCGTTCGGTGATGTCGGCGACAAAACCTTCAACCAGGCCTTCCTGATCGGGCTTGAGCAACAGGTTCATCAGCACGTCGAGGCTGCTGCCGTCCTTGCGCCGCAGCTGCGTTTCATAGCCGTGCAGACTGCGTTCGGTCTTGAGGATCTCGCCGATGGTTTCCAGCTCCCTGGCACCGCCGACAAACAGGTTGCTCGCCAGGTCCGCCAAGGAAAACAGCACCTCCTGCGGATCGTCATAGCCAAGCATCCGCGCCAGCGCCGGGTTGGCGGCGCGCATCCCTTCGAGCAGGCTGGCCTGGAAGATCCCGTGGACGGCGTTTTCGAACAGCCATTTATAGCGATTGCGCTCGGCTTCCAGTTCGTCCAGGCGCGCGTTGAGTTCCGGGTAATGGCTCTTGCGCGCCGAGTGACTGCCTAACCCCAGTAACCCGGCCAGCGCCCGTTGCTGCTCGTCAGAGGGCTTCGCCATAGACGACCTCGACGTCACGCTGACTGGATTCGCGCGGGTTGGTCAGGATGCACGGGTCGTGCATGGCGTGCTGCGACAGGAATGGAATATCCGCCATGCTCACCCCGTGCAGACCCAGGGTTTCGTGGAAGCCGATCGCATGTTTCAACGCGATCAAATGCTCGACCAGGCGCTTGCAGATCTGCCGGTGATTCAGGCCCCGGCAATCGATGCCAAAGGTCTCGGCGATCACCTTGAAACGGTCCGGCGCCGAGTTGTAGTTGAACGCCACCACATGTTCCACCAGCACCGCGTTGCACAAGCCGTGGGGCAAATCGAGAAAGCCGCCGAGGCTGTGGGACATGGCGTGCACGGCGCCCAGGATCGCGTTGGAGAACGCCAGCCCGGCCTGCATGCTGCCGAGCATGATTTTCTCGCGCAGGACAATGTCCGTCGGATTGGCGATCATCTGCACCAGATTGCCATTGATCAGGCGCATCGCTTCCAGTGCATGGGGGTCGGTCAACGGGCCGTGACCGGTGGAGACGAAGGCTTCGATGGCATGCACCAACGCGTCGATACCGGTACAGGCCGCCAGGAACGGGTCCATGCTCAGGGTGGTTTCCGGGTCGATCAGCGACACGTCAGGCACCGCAGCCTTGCTGACAATGGAGAACTTCATGCGTTCTTGCTGGTTGGAAATGATCACGAATTGCGAGACGTCGGCCGACGTGCCAGCGGTGGTCGGGATCAGGATCAGCGGCGGGCTGGGCACGCGAATGGTGTCCACGCCTTCGAACTCGAGAATGCTGCGCCCATGGGCGACGACAATGCCAATGCCTTTGCCGCAATCCATCGGGCTGCCGCCACCAATGGCCACAATGACATCGCAGTGGTTTTCCTTGTACAACTCGGCGCCGAGCATGACTTCCTCGACCCGGGGATTGGGCGAGACGTCGCTATACAGAAAGTAATCGATGCCCTGGGCCTGCAGGCTGGCCTCGACATCCGCGACCCAACCGGCGGCAATCACCCCGGGGTCGCTGACCACCAGCACCTTGCGGGCGCCGAAGGTCTTGGCGTAGTTGCCGACGTTGTGCCGGCAACCGGCACCAAAAATGATTTCAGGCGAAACGAATTTACGCAGCTGGCTGATTTTGTGGCTCATTGGAAAGCCTGTTTTTATTGTTTTGGAAGGTAGAAGCCACACTAACCCATCCGGTGGTGAATGCAATCAGACCAATGGGTAGCCGGTATCACCCGCGGTAGATCAACCGCGAAGCCTTCTCATTGCGCAACGTCAGGTGTTCCATGCCCTGCCCCGGCGCGTCGGCCTCTTCGCGGGCCTTGAGGATCACCCCATGGTGCGGCGACTTGCTGCACACCGGGTCGGCGTTTTCGGCATCTCCGGTGAGCATGAACGCCTGGCAGCGGCAACCGCCCAGATCCTTGTGTTTTTCATCGCAGGAGCGGCACGGTTCCTTCATCCAGTCATCGCCGCGAAACCGGTTGAAGCCGAAGGAATCGGTCCAGATGTGCTCAATGCTGTGCTCGCGCACATTGGGAAATTGCACCGGTAACTGGCGGGCGCTGTGGCACGGCAACGCGGTGCCGTCCGGGGTAATGTCGAGAAACAGGTTGGCCCAGCCGTTCATGCAGGTTTTCGGGCGTTCTTCGTAGTAGTCCGGGGTGACGAAAATCAGCTTGCATGGGTGGCCCTGGGCCTCAAGCCGCTCGCGGTATTCATTGGTGATGCGCTCGGCACGCTGCAATTGCTCGCGAGTGGGCAACAGGCCAACGCGGTTGAGTTCGGCCCAACCGTAGAACTGACACGTCGCCAACTCGACGAAATCCGCCTCCAGTTCCAGGCACAAATCGATGATGCGGTCGATGCGGTCGATGTTGTGCCGGTGGGTGACGAAATTCAGCACCATCGGGTAACCCTGGGCTTTCACCGCGCGGGCCATGGCGAGTTTCTGGGCGAAGGCCTTGCGCGAGCCGGCGAGCATGTTGTTCACCCCTTCGTCGGCAGCCTGGAAGCTGATCTGGATATGGTCGAGCCCGGCGATTTTGAAGTCGCGGACCTTCTGCTTGGTCAGGCCGATGCCGGAGGTAATCAGATTGGTGTAGTAACCCATGTCCCGCGCGGCTTTGATCAGCTCGGCGAGGTCCTGGCGCACCAACGGTTCACCACCGGAAAAACCCAGTTGCGCGGCGCCCATTTCACGCGCCTCGCGAAAGACGCGAATCCATTCTTCGGTGCTCAGTTCCTCGCCGGATTGGGCAAAGTCCAACGGGTTGGAGCAATACGGGCATTGCAACGGGCAGCGATAAGTCAGTTCCGCCAACAGCCACAGCGGCGGCCCTGGCGGCGATTTATTCGATCCAGAATTGAGCATGGGCCACCTCCAGAAACGTCAGCACGTCTTCGTCGATGCCCGGCACGCCGGGGAAGTTCGTCGACAATTGCTCGATGATTGACGCGACGCTGCGCTGGCCGTCCAGCAGATTGAGGATCTGCCCGGCGCTGGTGTTGAGTTTGATCATGCCTTCGGGGTACAGCAGCACATGGCAATCCTGGCGGGGTTCCCATTGCAGGCGAAATCCCGGTCTTAGGGACGGTGTTTTTTCGCGGTTAATCAAACTCACAGGGCAATCCCCCGATGCCAGACATTCGAGGGGGTGACGGTGTGATACGGCGGTCGCTCCAGCTCGTAAGCCATGCTCATCGCATCGAGCATGCTCCACAGCACATCGAGTTTGAACTGGAGGATTTCCAGCATCCGTTGTTGGCCTTCGAGGGTGACGTAATGCGCCAGGGTGATGCGCAAACCGTGCTCGACATCGCGCCGCGCCTGGCTCAAACGGGTACGGAAATAGTCGTAGCCGCCCGCGTCGATCCACGGGTAATGGGTGGGCCAGGCGTCGAGGCGTGATTGGTGGATCTGCGGTGCGAACAATTCGGTCAAGGAACTGCTGGCGGCTTCCTGCCAACAGGCGCGGCGGGCGAAATTGACGTAGGCGTCCACGGCAAAACGGACGCCGGGCAACACGAGTTCCTGGGAGAGGATTTGCTCGCGTTCCAGCCCCACGGCTTCGCCCAGGCGCAGCCAGGCTTCGATCCCGCCTTCGCTGCCGGGTTCGCCGTCGTGATCGAGGATGCGTTGCAGCCATTCCCGGCGCACGTCGCGGTCGGGGCAGTTGGCGAGGATCGCGGCGTCCTTGAGCGGGATGTTGACCTGATAGTAGAAGCGATTGGCGACCCAACCCTGGATTTGCTCGCGGGTGGCCCGGCCGGCGTACATAGCTTGGTGGAACGGGTGATGGATGTGGTAGTAGGCGCCTTTGGCGCGCAGGGCGGCTTCGAATTCGCTGGGGGACATTGGGGTGTCGGGCATTGCGGCTCTCCGGATTTTTGCGGTGTCTGGGCGGGCCTCTTCGCGGGCAAGCCTCGCTCCTACAGGTTTTGTGTAAGCCATGAAATCCACGAACGACGATGTTCTGTAGGAGCGAGGCTTGCCCGCGAAAGGGCCGTCCGCTACAGCACAAGACTCATGCCGTCATACGCCACCTCAACCCCCCGCCGCTCCAGCAACGCACGCTCAGCCGAGTCTTCGTCGAGGATCGGGTTGGTGTTGTTGATGTGAATCAGCACCTTGCGCTGACGATCGAAGCCCTCAAGGATGTCCAGCATCCCGCCAGGACCGCTCTGGGGCAGATGCCCCATTTCACTGCCCAGGCTCTGGCCCACTTCGCACACGCGCATCTCATCGTCGCGCCACAACGTGCCGTCCAGCAGCAGGCAATCGGCGCGCTGCATCCAGCTCATCACTTCTTCATCGACTTGCCCCAGGCCCGGCGCATAAAACACCGAGGCACCGTTGCGCAGGTCTTCGATAAACAGGCCGAGGGTGTCACCCGGCTGCGGATTGCCGCGATTGGGCGAGTACGGCGGTGCATTGCTGATCAAGGGGATTGCACGAAATTGCAGGTGTGCGCAGGCAGCGATGCTGAACGGCTCGCGGTCGAGTTCGATCGGTTGCCATTGCAAGCCACCGTTCCAGTGCTTGAGCATGCTGAACAGTGGAAAGCCACTGCTCAAATCCTCATGCACCCGCGCGGTGCACCACACCGAATGCGGGCAACCTTCGCGCAAGCTCAACAGGCCGGTGCAATGGTCGATCTGGCTGTCCAGCAGGACGACACCGGCAATCGCCGTATCGCGTAATCGGCGTGCCGGTTGTAACGCCGGGAAGCTTTCCAGCTGCGCACGAATGTCCGGTGAAGCATTGCACAGCACCCAATCCACGCCGTTGTCGCTCACCGCAATCGAGGACTGCGTGCGCCGTTGGGCACGCAGGCTGCCATCGCGCACGCCGGAGCACTGGCGACAGTTGCAATTCCATTGCGGGAAACCACCGCCAGCGGCGGAACCGAGAACGCGGATGTGCATGAGCAATGCTCCGGAAGGCAGGCCCGGCCAACGCGTCGGCTGGCCGGGTGATCAATCAGCGGTTGGCGAAATACATCGTCACTTCGAAGCCAATGCGCAGATCGGTAAACGCGGGTTTAGTCCACATGGGTCAATCCTCTTCTTGTGCCGGGCAATTCCGGTAAAGCCATTAATGCACGGGCCGCCAAGGGCCCGAATGCTACTTTCGAAGGAGATGGCGGCGTGCGTTGGTAGGGGGTGTTGCGGGGTGTCAGACACAACCATTCGCGGGCAAGCCTCGCTCCTGCGGATCACCTGAACCTGTAGGAGCGAGGCTTGCCCGCGAAAGCCGTTACGCGGTCCAACGTCGAATCAAAAGAACCCCATCGGATTGATGTCGTAGCTCACCAGCAGGTTTTTGGTCTGCTGGTAATGGTCGAGCATCATCTTGTGGTTTTCACGGCCGACCCCGGACTTCTTGTAGCCACCGAACGCGGCGTGGGCCGGGTACAGGTGGTAGCAGTTGGTCCAGACACGCCCGGCCTTGATCGCCCGGCCCATGCGGTAGGCGCGGTTGATGTCGCGGGTCCACAGGCCGGCGCCGAGGCCGAACTCGCTGTCGTTGGCAATCGCCAGGGCTTCGGCTTCGTCCTTGAAGGTGGTGATGCCGACCACCGGGCCGAAGATTTCTTCCTGGAACACGCGCATTTTGTTGTGGCCCTTGAGCAGGGTCGGCTGGATGTAATAACCGGTCGACAAGTCGCCTTCGAGGCGCTCGGCCGCGCCACCGGTGAGTAGCTCGGCGCCCTCCTCCTGGGCAATTTTCAGGTACGAGAGGATCTTGTCGTATTGCTGCTCGGACGCCTGGGCGCCGACCATGGTTTCGGTGTCCAGCGGGTTGCCGCGCTTGATCTTGACGATCTTCTGCATCACCACTTTCATGAAGTCGTCGTAGATCGACTCCTGCACTAGCGCTCGCGACGGACAGGTGCAGACTTCGCCCTGGTTGAAAAACGCCAGCACCAGGCCTTCGGCGGCCTTCTCAATGAACTGTGGCTCGGCTTGCATGATGTCTTCGAAGAAGATGTTCGGCGACTTGCCGCCCAGTTCCACGGTGCTGGGAATGATGTTCTCGGCCGCGCATTTCATGATGTGCGCGCCAATCGGGGTGGACCCGGTGAAGGCAATCTTGGCGATGCGCTTGCTGGTGGCCAGCGCCTCACCGGCTTCGCGACCGAAACCCTGGACGATGTTCAGCACACCGGGCGGCAGCAAGTCGGCGATCAGCTCGGCGAAGACCATGATCGACAGCGGCGTCTGCTCGGCGGGTTTGAGTACCACGCAGTTACCGGCGGCCAGGGCCGGGGCAAGTTTCCACGCGGCCATCAGCAGCGGGAAGTTCCACGGAATGATCTGTCCGACCACGCCCAGCGGCTCGTGGAAGTGGTAGGCGGTGGTCAGCTCGTTGATTTCGGCAGCGCCACCTTCCTGGGCACGAATGCAGCCGGCAAAGTAGCGGAAATGGTCGGCGGCCAGTGGCACGTCGGCGTTGAGGGTTTCGCGCACGGCTTTGCCGTTGTCCCAGGTTTCGGCGACGGCGAGGATTTCCAGGTTTTGCTCGATGCGGTCGGCGATTTTAAGCAGCACCAGGGAGCGGTCCTGGGCCGAGGTCTTGCCCCAGGCATCGGCGGCCGCGTGGGCGGCGTCGAGGGCTTTGTCGATGTCGGCGGCGCTGGAACGCGGGAACTCGGCGATCACTTCACCGTTGACCGGCGAGGTGTTGGTGAAGTATTCGCCATTGACCGGCGGCACGAACTCGCCACCGATGAAATTGCCGTAACGCGGCTTGAAGGAAACGATGGCGCCAGGTGTACCAGGTTGTGCGTAGATCATGGTGGGCCTCTGTCTGGGTCGGTGCCTGTCGGGCAAACAGGCGATGCACCGATAGTAGAGAGCCCCGCACGCCGGACGAATGCGCCGTTGGAGGGGGGACTCTCGTTATTTGGTAGTAGGTGATCGTTCCCACGCTCTGCGTGGGAACGCAGCCCGGGACGCTCCGCGTCCCCCTCAAGAGCCGAACGCGGAGCGTCCGAAGAGGCATTTCCACGCGGAGCGTTGGAACGATCGCCACGGGGAGCGTGGGAACGATCAGTGGCGGCAATCAGTGTTTAGCGACGACCAGGTCCTTCGGCAACTTGAACGTCCAGAGCATCCCGCCCTGGTTGAAGTCCTTGATGCGTTTGGCCACTTCGCCGCCCCACAACGGTACGGCGCCACCCCAACCGGATAGCACCGAGACGTACTGTTCACCGTCCATTTCCCAGGTCACAGGCGAGCCGAGAACACCGGAGCCAGTCTGGAATTCCCAGACCTTTTCGCCAGTCTTGGCATTGAAGGCCTGGAGGAAACCTTCCGGCGTACCGGTGAAGACCAAATTACCTTTGGTGGTCAGCACCCCGCCCCACAGCGGCGCGTAGTTCTTGTGACGCCAGACTTCTTTACCGGTGACCGGATCGATGGCGCGCAGCACGCCGATGTAGTCTTCGTTCAACGGTTTGATGGTGAAACCGGCGCCGAGGAACGCCGCGCCTTTCTTGTAGGCGATGCCTTCGTTCCAGATGTCCATGCCCCACTCGTTGGACGGCACGTAGAACAGCTTGGTGTCCTTGTTGTAGGCCATCGGCATCCAGTTCTTCGCACCGAGGAATGCTGGCGCGACAAACACCGAGCTGCCCTTGGCTTCAGTGCCCGGCGCGCCCGGACGGCTGGCTTCGTTGTAGATTGGCCGGCCCTCTTTATCCAGGCCGGTGGCCCAGGTGATCTTGTCCACGAACGGGAAGCCACGAATGAACTTGCCGTTGGTGCGATCGAGCACGTAGAAGAAACCGTTACGGTCGGCGGTGGCGGCGGCTTTGATTTCCTTGCCGCCCTCGGTGTAATTGAACGACACCAGTTCGTTCACGCCGTCATAGTCCCAACCATCGTGAGGCGTGCTTTGGAAGTGCCATTTGATGGTGCCGTCGTCCGGGTTCAACGCCAGGCGCGACGAGGAGTAGAGGTTGTCACCAGGGCGCAGGTGCGAGTTCCAGGGCGCCGGGTTGCCGGTGCCGAACAGCAGCAGATTGGTTTCCGGGTCGTAGTAGCCACCAAGCCAAGGCGCAGCGCCGCCGGTTTTCCATAGGTCGCCGGGCCAGGTCTTGCCCGCTTCGCCGCCGGAGATGCCGTTTTCTATCGCTTTGCCGTCCTTGTAGACGTAACCCATGTGGCCTTCGACCGTGGGCCGGGTCCACAGCAGTTCACCGTTTTTCGGGTCATAGGCGGAGATCTTGCCGACCACGCCGAACTCGCCACCCGCCACGCCGGTAATCAGTTTGCCGTTGATCACCAGCGGCGCGGCGCTGATTGAATAGCCTTCCTTGTGGTCGGCGACTTTCTTGCTCCAGACGACTTTGCCGGTGTCCTTGTTCAGGGCCACGAGCTTGGCGTCGAGGGTGCCGAAGAACACCAGGTCGCCGTACAGCGCCACGCCACGGTTGATCACGTCGCAGCACGGACGGATGTCATCGGGCAGGCGCGCGTCGTACTGCCAGAGTTTCTTGCCGGTGCGCGCATCCACCGCGAACACCCGTGAATAAGAACCGGTCATGTACATCACGCCGTCCTTGATCATCGGCTGCGCTTGCTGGCCGCGCTGTTTTTCACCGCCGAAGGAGAAGGCCCAAACCGGCCGCAGATCCTTGACGTTGTCGGCGTTGAGGGTGTCCAGCGGACTGTAGCGCTGACCCTGGACGCCCAGACCGTTGGTGACGATCTGCTCCGGGTTCTTGGGGTCCTGGAGAATGTCCTGGTCAGTGACGGCGGCCAATGCCGAGCCGGACAGCAGCATGGCACTGAGCAGCACACTCAAGACGAAGGGTTGGCGACGTGCGGGGTGGGTCATGACGGCTACCTCTGCGGTTTTTGTTATACCCGGGAAATTTTCCCGGTCTGGTGCAGATTCTTGAGCGCCGCCGCCCTTCCAACAATTGCCCGCAGTGTGGAGATTGCTAGTTCCTTAGTACGGGGTCCGACGATCCCGACCCGAAAGGGCTGGAACTGGACCTGTAGCAGCTGGCGAAGCCTGCGTTCGGCTGCGCAGCAGTCGTAAACCCGACTTGCACGGTTTGCCTGATGCACTGCGAACTCTGATTTCACGACTGCTGCGCAGCCGAACGCAGGCTTCGCCAGCTGCTACAAGGGTGTGCCGTCGGGTCACTGGTTTGCGGCGGAATCGACGCGGGTCATCTGTGCCCGCTCGTAGCCCGGGTACAAGTGGCTGGCACTGCGGATCAGTTCATAACGACTCAGGCTGATGCCAGCAAAACGCTCGGGGATGGGGCTGCGGATCATCTCGGACATGTCGCTGCCATTGGCGGCGCCGTCGCGCAGCAGTTGATCGAGCCAGGTCAGGTAGTCGCGCATCTGCTCGAAGGGTTTGGCATCCGTGGCCAGCGGGCCGTGGCCGGGCACGATCAGGGTCCAGGGCAAGGCTTGCAGGGTGGCGATGTCCGCCAGCCACACCGCCAGCCCCGGACTGTTCGGGGTGGTCAGGGCCCGTTGATAAAACACCAGGTCCCCGGCAAACAGCACGCCGGTTTGCTGGTCGAGAATAGCCAGATCCGCGCCGGTATGCCCACCCAGGCTTAGCAGGCGCAAATCGTGGTTCCCAAAACTTTTGACGCCCGGTGTCAGCGTCTCGGTGGGCAATACCACTTCGGTGCCGCGCATCCAGTCGCCCACCAGCCGATACATGTTCTCGGCCATGGCATCACCCTGCTTTTTCAGCAGTTCAGCGGTGCAGGCCAACGCGCCTATCGGCACGTCAGTGAACGCCTGATTGCCCAGCGCATGATCGGGGTGATGGTGGGTCAGCAGCACTTCGATCACCGGTTTATCGGTGACCGCGGCAATCGCCTTGCGCATCGCCTCGCCGTAGCGTTTCGACGGCCCGCTGTCGATCACCACCACCCCGCGCTCGGTGACGATGAACCCGGTGTTGACGATGTTGCCGCCGTTGGCCTTGGCGAAGTTGTCGGTGCTGCCTTCCAGCAGCCAGGTGTCCGGGGCGATCAGCCGTGGCTTGAGGGAATATTCAAGCTCCGCCGCCAACGCCGGCAGGCTCAAACCGATCAACAACAGCAATATCCAACGCATGACGCGCTCCTTGGCTCAGGGGATGGCCGCATCGAATTGATTGCCGCTGTTGTCGCGCAACAACAGGCGCGTCTGCCCTGCTCCTTCGATGTCGAAGGCCAGGTTGGGGTTTTCGCTGACAGCGGGAAACAGCTCCAGCGTCGCCAGCAGTTGATCGTTTTGATCGCGCAATTCGGCGTGGTTGATGAAGAATTCCGGAATACCGCTGACCATGCCGTTGTCCATCGGGTGCGCCACCTGCAAGCGCACGCGACTGAATTCACCACGGGGATAACGCCCGCCGAGCACTTCGCCGATATGGTCTTCCCAACCCGGCTGGGTACGCACCACGCTCGGCGCCGTGCAACCGCCGCCCGCCGCATCGATCAGGGTCGAACCGACGTGCCACACGCCATCGCGGGTCAACACTGCCGCACGCAGCGGCGTGGCCTGTTCGATGCGGATGCGGATCGACAGCCATGGCAGTACCCGGTCCAGCGGTTGGAAATCGACGATTTTCGGCAACGGATTAAGCTCGGCCCAAGCGAGGATTTTCACCACTTCGCCCTTGAACGCCCGGGCGTCGATTTCCAGCGGCACCTGGCGCGCATCTTCAGCGAAGGGCGGCGCCAGCAGCTTGACCCGCTCATCGAACACGAATGGCCCGTCGCCGAGCATTTGCTTGTGATAGAAGGCCCACATCACCGACGGCACCGGGTCTTTGCCCGGATCGATGTCTGCCGCTTGCGCGACCATGGGCAACCAACAGGCCAACAGGCAACTCGCTCGCCAGCCCACTATTGGTACATCTCCGGCACTTCATATTGCAGGCCGTAACGGGCATAGATGGCTTGCACCGAGCCCTCGCGGATCATGGCTTCCAGCGCCTCTTCCAAGGCATAGGACAATTGCCGGTTGCTTTCATGCACCGCCATGCCGATTTCCCAGCGCTGCTTGCCCATGTTCGGGTAGGCGTTCTCCGCCAGCGCCACTTGCGGGTCGTGCGCTTCATGCACCTGCCAGTCGACCTCACCGCGCATCGCCATCACCGCATCGACTTCACCGGCCTTCATCGCCGCAAAGGCCTGGGGCACGCCCGGATAGTGATGGGTCTTGCCGGCGAGCATGCCGTTGAACACCGAGGTCAGGTAGAACGACGGCACGCTGTCGACTTCAACGCCAATCGGATGCTGTTCAAACACCGCGACGCTGCCCACCGAATCCAGCCGGCGGCGGTCAAAGGCGACTTGCCATTGTTCATTCTGGTACGGGCCGAACATCACCACATGGTCGTTTTCCAGCTCGCCGAGCTCGTTGCGTTTTTGTGAGTAATCGCGGTCGTAGGGCACGCGCATCATCAGGTCAGCCAGTTGCTGATCGTGCAACTGACTGGCGCGCCAGATGTAATCACGCAGGTCGTCGTCGAGCTTCTCGCCGGCCGGCGCCCAGATCAGTTTGAGCTTCACCCCCAGCGCGGTGGCCAAGGCCTGCGCGAGGTCGACATCCACGCCTCGAGGCTGGCCGGCGTCTTCAAAACTGTAGGGGGCGAAATCCTTGTACACCGCGACTTTCAGCTCTCCGGCGGCGATCATTTGGTCATAGGTCCGAACCTGCGCCTGCACCACCTGGCAGCACAGCAACACAGCACTGATCAACACCGCGAGCAGGCGCATGGATTACTCCTCGACGTGCACGCTGTCCAGGTAGGTACGCACCGCCCACAAGGCTTCCTGACTCAGGTAATCGGCCATTTTCGGCATGTAGACCCGGCCGTCACGCACCGCGCCATGGCGCACCCGCTCAACGAACCATTCATCACCAGCGTCGCCGACATCGAGCATGCGTAGATCCGGGGCGATGCCACCGGACTTGGCTTCCAGGCCATGGCAGGCCGCGCAGTTCTGGTTGTAGGCCGAAGAGCCTATTTCCACCGCTTTATCGTGCTGCGGAGAATTGCGGTACGGGTTCGCCGCCGCCCAGCCATCGGCATCGACTGGCACGCCGGCGTCCTTGATCGGGGTCAGGCCCGGGGTTTCCACCGCTTGCGGTACCACGTTGCCGTGGGCCCAGACCGAACCTGCGCTGATAAAACCGGCCAGCAGCCCGGCAACCAGCAAGGCGTTGCGTTTTGTTGTCATTGTTATGCCCTCAGGATTGCACGCAAAACCTCTTGGCAGAGGCTATGGCACCCATCTTAGGAACGGCTTGGCGCCAACCCCATGCTGCTTTGGTGGCCGCCTTCTAGTCCCTTGGTAGTAGGGCTTGTGGCGCACACCCAAATCAGGTGCCGTTCGGGAACTCTTCCCGGCCACAGCGGGACTTTTTCCGTATCCGCCCACCCGCCGGGCGCACCACCCTGTGCAGGTCAAAACCTCCACTGGGACCTGCAACCATGACAATAAGATCGCTACCCGCCCTTTCCCCTCTGTCTATCGCCATACAGGCTTTTCTGCTGGTAAGCAGCCTGTCGCTAAGCGCTGCCAGCCAGGCGGCGACTGCTCCCGCCACCCCGACCCACAACGTGACGTGGGAAGACATTGCCAACGATCACCTGACCACCAAGGACGTGCTGCAATACGGCATGGGCACCAACGCCCAGCGCTGGAGCCCGTTGGCCCAGGTCAACGACAAGAACGTGTTCAAGCTGACCCCGGCCTGGTCCTACTCGTTTGGCGATGAAAAGCAGCGCGGCCAGGAATCCCAGGCCATCGTCAGCGACGGCGTGGTCTACGTCACCGGTTCCTATTCGCGGGTATTTGCTTTGGATGCCAAGACCGGCAAGCGCCTGTGGACCTACAACCATCGCCTGCCGGACAACATTCGTCCGTGCTGCGACGTGGTCAATCGCGGGGCGGCGATCTATGGCGACAAGATCTACTTCGGCACCCTCGATGCGCGGCTGATCGCCCTCGACAAAAACACCGGCAAAGTGGTCTGGAACAAAAAGTTCGGCGACCACGCCGCCGGCTACACCATGACCGGCGCCCCGGTGCTGATCAAAGACAAAACCTCCGGCAAGGTGCTGCTGATCCACGGCAGTTCCGGCGATGAATTCGGCGTGGTCGGCCAGTTGTTTGCCCGCGACCCGGACACCGGTGAAGAAGTCTGGATGCGTCCTTTCGTCGAAGGCCACATGGGCCGCTTGAACGGCAAGGACAGCACCACCACCGGCGACGTCAAAGCGCCGTCCTGGCCGAACGATCCGACCACTGAAACCGGCAAGGTCGAGGCCTGGAGCCACGGCGGCGGTGCCCCTTGGCAAAGTGCGAGCTTCGATCCGGAAACCAACACCATCATTGTCGGCGCCGGCAACCCTGGCCCGTGGAACACCTGGGCCCGGACGTCCAAGGACGGCAACCCCCACGACTTCGACAGCCTCTACACCTCGGGCCAGGTCGGCGTCGACCCGAGCACCGGCGAAGTGAAATGGTTCTACCAGCACACCCCGAACGATGCCTGGGATTTCTCCGGCAACAACGAGCTGGTGCTGTTCGACTACAAGGACAAGGACGGCAAAACGGTCAAAGCCACCGGCCATGCCGACCGCAACGGTTTCTTCTACGTGGTGGACCGCAACAACGGCAAATTGCAGAACGCCTTTCCCTTCGTCGACAACATCACTTGGGCCAGCCACATCGATCTGAAGACCGGCAAACCCGTCGAGAATCCGGGCCAGCGTCCGGCCAAACCGTTGCCAGGGGAAACCAAGGGCAAATCCGTGGAAGTCTCGCCGCCGTTCCTCGGTGGCAAGAACTGGAACCCGATGGCGTACAGCCAGGACACCGGGCTGTTCTACATTCCGGGCAACCAGTGGAAAGAGGAATACTGGACCGAAGAGGTCAACTACAAGAAAGGTTCGGCCTACCTGGGCATGGGGTTTCGCATCAAGCGCATGTACGACGATCACGTCGGCACCCTGCGCGCGATGAACCCGACCACCGGCAAAGTGGTCTGGGAGCACAAGGAAGCGCTGCCGCTGTGGGCCGGGGTGTTGGCGACCAAGGGCAACCTGGTGTTCACCGGGACGGGCGATGGTTTCTTCAAGGCATTTGATGCGAAAACCGGCGAAGAATTATGGAAGTTCCAGACCGGCAGCGGCATCGTCTCGCCGCCGATCACCTGGGAACAGGATGGCGAGCAGTACGTTGGCGTGACCGTTGGTTATGGCGGCGCGGTGCCGTTGTGGGGCGGCGACATGGCCGAGCTGACCAAACCGGTGGCTCAGGGCGGGTCTTTCTGGGTGTTCAAGATTCCGAGTTGGGATACGAAAACCGCTCAGCAGTAACGCCGCCACCCTTGCCGATACGACTCACGTAGCAGCTGTCGAGCCCCGGCGAGGCTGCGTTAGCGGTGTGTCAGGCACACCGTCGACGCAGCCTCGTTTCACTCGACAGCTGCTACGTAAAGCCGTATCGATGCCATTTAGAGGTTTCGTGATGAAATATCTGCCTTTATTGCTGCTATTGACCCTTCCCCTCGCTTACGCCGACGAAGGCGACGACGCCCCGCTGATCATCAACGGCTGCACCATCACCGAACACAGCCAATGCCCCGGCGCGAATCTCAGGGGCGCCAACCTGAGCAATCAGGACCTGCGCAGCATGAACCTCAGCGGCGCCGACCTGCGCGAGGCCGATCTGCGCCACGCCCGGCTCGACCTCGCCAACCTGGAAAAAGCCCAATTCCAAGGCGCCAACCTGACCCGTGCCAGCTTGCAACAGAGCAACCTGCGCCTCGCCGATTTCACGGGGGCGACGCTGATGGCAATCCAGGGTTGGGGCCTGTTCGCCCAGGGCGCGCAATTCGAAAACGCCAACCTTAGCGCCGCCTATCTGCAATTCGCCCGTCTCTCCGGGGCCAGGCTGCACAACGCCAACCTGCGGGCCGCCGACCTGGAAATGACCTGGCTGAGCAAGGCCGACCTGAAAGGCGCCGACCTCAGCGATGCCAACTTGCAAGAAGCCAAGTTCGGCGAGAGCAACCTCGAACAGGCCAATCTCAGCGGCGCGCGGCAGCATTATGCGAATTTTCAGGATGCGAATATGGAGGGCTGCACCGGGTGTCCGACGACGTGGGACAAATGAGCCGTGAACCGATCGTTCCCACGCTCTGCGTGGGAATGCAGCCCGGGACGCTCCGCGTCCCATCCAACGCCGAACGCGGAGCGTCCGTGGAGGCATTCCCACGCAGAGCGTGGGAACGATCAACGCTCAGCGTGGGAACGATCGTCAGCCAGCCTTGCGCACCACCCCCATATCAATCCCCAAATGCACCAGTTCGGTATGGGACGTGACCTGCAACTTGCTCTTGAGCAACGTCAGGTGATTGGAAACGGTCTTGCTGCTGATGTTCAACTGCTCGGCAATCAACCGCGCCGGGGTGCCTTTGGCGAGCATCACGAAAATCTCCAGTTCGCGCTGGGTCATGCTTTGCAAGCGCGGGTCGCTGGTGTCCTGCTGCGGGTGGCACGCCAGTTGGGTCGCCAGCGGTTGTTCGATGTAGGCATGGCCAGCAAGAATCCGGCGTACTGCTTCGATCAGCACTTCTGGCGCCGAGCTTTTGGTCAGATAACCGGAAGCCCCGGCGTCCAGTGCCTGGCGCACCAGCGGCAGTTCATCGTGCATGCTGAAAAACAGCACCCGCAATTGCGGCAAGCGCTGGCGCAAGCGTCGGGTGGTTTCCAGTCCACTGATCCCCGGCAAACCGAAATCCATGATCACCAGGTTCGGCACCGCTTCCTGGACCCGGATCAGCGCCTCTTCACCCGTGGCCGCTTCGCGCACTTGCATCGCCGGCAGCAGCGCCCGCAACAAACTGGCGTAGCCCTGACGGACCACCGCATGGTCATCGACCAGCAGAATATTCATGACGCCTCCAAAGGCATGCTCAAGGCCAGCGCCCAACCGGCGCCGGGGTGGCTGATGATCCGCAGCTCGCCGCCGAGGCTGCGGGCGCGTTCGAACATCGAATACAAACCGACACCCGGCCGTTGCGGCTGCGCGGCACCGCGACCGTTATCGCGAATCAGCAAGCGCAAGCGCCCGCCGCGTTGCTGCAGGCGAACCCGCACCTGACTGGCCTCAGCGTGCCGGGCAATGTTGGTCAACGCTTCCTGCAACAGGCGATAGAGATGAGTCTTGCTCGGCCCCGACAGCGCCGGTAACTGCGCGCTAACCCGCAACTGGCAATCGATACCCTGCCGGCCCTGCCATTGCGCCACCAGCAACGCAAAGGCTTCGGACAGCGGCAGATGTTGCAGCACCACCGGGTACAAATCGTGAACCAATGCCCGGAAGCCTTGTTGCAGGTGTTCGCAGTTGTGCTCCAGCTCGCGCACCGTGCGTTCGACGGTGTCTGGTTGGTCCGCCACCAGGCGTAGCAAACAGGCTTGAGCGCGGATCCCGGCCAGGTACTGACCGAGATCATCGTGCAGCGTCTGCGCCAGATGAGTGCGTTCCTGCTCCTGCACCGCGAGCAAGGTTTGCGTCAGTCGGGTGTTGTCGGCCCGGGCCTGTTCCAGCGCGCCGGTCATGCGATTGAAGTGCGTCGCCAATTGACGCGCTTCCGGCACACCTTGCCCGCGCAGGCGCACATTGAGCTGGCCGGCGGACACCTGCTGCAAGGCACGGAGTAATTCGTCGAGCAAGCCCATGCCCCGGCGCACCGCCCAGCGAATGGTCAACAGACTGACCAACAGCGCCAGACCACAGAGGAACAGTACCTGTTGCAGGGAATCCCAGACTTCATCGATCTCGTCCCGCGGATCGACCGCGATCAGCACCCGCCGACCGTCCTTCAAATCCAGGACCTGAGCGTTATGTCGAGCTTCGGCGAACAACAGCCGTCCGAGCCAGGCATCGAGGCCATCCTGCACCGGCAGCCGCGCCGCTTCGCCCGGTTCCAGCCAGCGTACCCGCACATGGCGCAGGCTTTGGGTCAGCCGTGGCTGGAGGCTGGCGGGATCGCGTTCGGCGGTTTCGCTCAGGTACTCGACCACCGCTTCGGCGGATTGCAGCTCACGCTCTACGTCCGCCAGCGCCTGATGCACCAGCAACGCCATGCACGCCAGGGTGACCAGGGCGAAAAAGCCGCAGACCCACAGGTTGATCCGCCACAGCGCCGACACGCCTAGCGCCCCGGTGTCATGGGCAAGGCCTGCACCAATGCCGGTCGCGGGCCATGAAATTTGTCGAGGCCGATCAGGGTCAGGATCAGCAACAACGGCAGGAGCAGCGCTTTGAGAATACGCATGGTCGATCCCCTCCTCGGTAATGGCCGTCGAAACCCATGCTAAAACCGCGCCGCCGTAGATGAGTTACTACCTTGGTACTGCCTTAGCGCTACTTTCTGCATATTTCCTCTGTCCCGCAGGCTTCCTATGCTGGCGCTACCGTCATGGAGTGCCTTATGCGCCAGCTTGCCCCCTACGCCTTGATCTACCTGCTGGCGATTGCCTGCGCCGCCGGGCTGGCGACCCAGAGCCAGGCCGCCGACGCGCCGTTACAGGTGCAGATCGGCTACCTGGGTTATCGCCCCGATCCGGGCCCGCTGCTGTCCAATGTCATTCCCGAGCCCACCGATGCCGGGCTGCGCGGCGCCGAACTGGCGATCACCGACAGCAACAGCACCGGGCGTTTCCTCAACCACAGCTACAACCTGGTCAGCGCCAGCGCCGACAGCCCGGATGCGCTGATCGAAGCGGCCAAGGCCCAGCACGAACAAGGCCTGCGTCTGTTTGTGGTCAACGCTCCGGTGGAAACCCTGCGCCGGCTCAGCGCGGTGTTGACCGACAGTTTGCTGTTCAACGCCGGCAGCCCGGATGACAGCCTGCGCACCACCAATTGCCTGCCGAACGTGCTGCACAGCCTGCCGAGCCGGGCGATGCTCGCCGATGCGCTGGCGCAGTTTTTGGTGGTGCGCAAATGGCAGCGGGCGCTGTTGATCGTCGGCCCGACCCCGGACGATCAAGCCTACGCCGCCGCCCTGCGTCGGTCCGCCAAACGCTTCGGCGTGAAACTGGTGGCTGAGAAGGACTGGAGCTTCGACAACGATCAACGCCGCAGCGCCCAGGCCGACATGCCGCTGTTCACCCAGACCGCCGAGTACGACGTGGTGCTGGTGGCCGATGAACGCGGCGACTTCGGCGAATACGTGCCCTACCAGACCTGGTATCCCCGCCCGGTCGCCGGCACCCAGGGCCTGACCCCGGTGGGCTGGCACAAAACCGTAGAAACCTACGGCGCCGCCCAATTGCAGAAGCGCTTCGAGGCCGTGGCCGGACGCTGGATGAATGACCGGGATTTCGCCGCATGGATGGCCGTGCGCAGCATCGCCAGCGCGGTGAGCAAATTGCGCCAGGTCGATCCAATGGCGATCCGGGCGCTGGAGATCAGCGATCAATTGCCGCTGGACGGTTTCAAGGGCCGCAAGCTCAGCTATCGACCGTGGAACGGCCAGTTGCGCCAGCCAATCCCCATCGTGCAACCGCGAGCGCTGGTCAGCACTTCGCCCCAGGACGGTTTCCTGCACCCGTTCAACGAAATGGACAGCCTGGGCTACGACAAGCCCGAAGTGAGCTGCCGCTTTCCCTGATTTTCTTCACAACAATAAAAAGGAATCTGCCATGCGCCGTACCCTGCTCTCATGCGCCCTGCTGCTTGCCGCCGGGCACGCCGTGGCCAGCACCGCCTGGGTTTCCAACGAAAAGGACAACAGCCTGAGCCTGATCGACATGCAGACCCTGCAAGTCACCGACACCCTGCCCGTCGGCCAGCGCCCGCGCGGTCTGTTGCTGTCCCACGACAATAAGCTGCTGTACATCTGCGCCAGCGATTCGGACCGGGTTCAGGTGATGGACGTGGCCACGCGCAAGATCATCAAGGAGCTGCCGTCGGGCAAAGACCCTGAGCAATTCGCCCTGCACCCGAATAATCGCTGGCTGTACGTTTCCAACGAAGACGATGCCCTGGTCACGGTGATCGATACCGAAACCTCGAAGGTGCTGAGCCAGATCAACGTCGGCGTCGAGCCCGAAGGCATGGCGGTCAGCCCCGATGGCAAATGGGCGGTGAACACCAGCGAAACCACCAACATGCTGCACTGGATCGACACCAGCACCCAGACATTGGCCGACAGCACCTTGGTGGATCAGCGGCCGCGGTTCGTCGAGTTTTCCCCGGACGGCTCGCAGCTCTGGGCCTCGGCGGAAATCGGCGGCACGGTGACGATTCTCGATGTGGCGACGCGCAAGATCCTCAAGAACATGAACTTCCAGATCAAGGGCGTGCACCCGGACAAGGTGCAGCCAGTGGGGATCAAGCTCAGCGCCGACGGCAAGTACGGCTTCGTCGCCCTCGGCCCGGCCAACCATGTGGCGGTGGTCGATGCCAAGACTTTCGAGGTGCTGGATTACCTGCTGGTCGGACGCCGGGTCTGGCAGATGTCGTTTACCCCGGACCAGAAGCAATTACTCGCCACCAATGGGGTCAGCGGCGATGTGTCGGTGATCGATATCGACAGCCTCAAGGTCAGCAAATCGATCAAGGTCGGGCGCTATCCGTGGGGCGTGGTGGTCACGCCATGAACGCCCTGGAAGTCAGCGAACTGAGCTTCAGTTATGGGGCGAAAGAGGCCCTGCGCCAGGTGAGTTTCAACCTGGCGCCGGGCCGTTTTGCCGCGTTGCTGGGGCCGAACGGTGCGGGGAAGTCGACGCTGATTGCCCTGCTGACGCGGCTGTATGATGTGCAGCGCGGAGACATTCGGGTCGGCGGCTGCTCGTTGCGCGATGCCCCGCGCCCGGCGCTCAAGCAATTGGGCGTGGTGTTTCAGCAAAGCACGCTGGACCTGGACCTCAGCGTCGAGCAGAACTTGCGTTATCACGCCGCACTGCACGGCCTGTCCCGGCGCCAGACCGGGCTGCGGGTAGAAGCCGAACTGGCGCGCCAGGCGTTGACCGAACGCCGTCGCGAAAAAGTCCGCGAATTGAATGGCGGCCACCGTCGCCGGGTGGAAATCGCCCGCGCCTTGCTGCATGAGCCGCGCTTGTTGTTGCTGGACGAAGCCAGCGTCGGCCTCGACCCGGCCAGTCGCTTGGCGCTCAATCAACACATCCGCAGCCTGTGCCGTGAGCAAGGCATCAGCGTGCTGTGGACCACTCACTTGCTGGATGAAGTGCAGCCAAGCGATGACTTGTTGATTCTTCATCAAGGACGATTGGTCGCCAGTGGACAAGCCGACGCCCTGAGCCTGGAACACGGTGGCGACCTCGGTTCAGCGTTCTCTCGACTGACCACCTCAGGAGCCGCCCGATGAATGCTTACTGGCAGTGTTTCAACGGCATCGTGCTGCGCGAATGGCTGCGTTTTGTGTTGCAGCGCACGCGGTTTCTCAGCGCGCTGGTGCGGCCGTTGTTGTGGCTGTTGGTGTTCGCCGCCGGGTTTCGCGCGGCACTGGGCATCGCGATCATCGAGCCTTACGACACCTACATTCCATACGAGGTGTACATCATTCCGGGGCTGGCCTGCATGATCCTGCTGTTCAACGGCATGCAGGGTTCGCTGTCGATGGTCTATGACCGAGAAATGGGCAGCATGCGCGTGCTGCTGACCAGTCCCCTGCCCCGGACCTTTCTGCTGTGCAGCAAGTTGTTGGCGACATCGCTGATTTCGCTGTTGCAGGTCTATGCGTTTTTGGCGATTGCCTGGGTGTACGGCGTGCAACCACCGCCCATGGGCCTGCTGATCGCCTTGCCGGCGTTGCTGCTGGTGGCGTTGATGCTCAGCGCGCTGGGGCTGTTGCTGTCAAATGCGATCCGCCAGTTGGAAAACTTTGCCGGGGTGATGAATTTCGTGATCTTCCCGCTGTTTTTCCTGTCGTCGGCGCTGTATCCGCTGTGGAAAATGCGCGAGTCCAGTGAGTGGTTGTATTGGTTGTGCGCGTTGAACCCGTTTACCCACGCGGTGGAATTGGTGCGGTTTGCGCTGTATGAGCGCTTCAATCCATTGGCACTGGCGGTGTGCGTGGGATTGACGCTGGTGTTCGTGCTACTCGCCGTACTCACCTTCAACCCGCAGCACGCCGCCGTGCGCAAAGCCACCTAACTGATCGTTCCCACGCTCCGCGTGGGAATGCCTCAATGGACGCTCCGCGTCCGCTTTGGGACGCGGAGCGTCCCGGGCTGCATTCCCACGCGGAGCATGGGAACGATCAGCCTGGTGAAATTACTACTTTAGTACTGCTTTACCTGTCTATCGTCGCATTCCCATCGCACCGCGACTGGCATGTAATAGGTTCATAACTATAAGGATTGAACCCCATGCCGCGTGCCCGACGTCGTCTGCTGCGCCCTTGCCTCGCTGCCCTGTCGCTTAGCCTGCTGCTGAGCACCGCGCAGGCCGAAACCCCGCTGTTTTCCGCCGACGGCTACCGCATCGGCCTGTACCGCAGCCCGACGCCCGATCAGCTTCCGGGTGCGACCATTCTCGATACGTCCGCCTTGCAAGCCCTGCTCACCCGGACTCCGCGCCCGGTGTTGATCGACGTCTACCGCCGCCAGTGGCTGCAAGGGCAGTTCATCGAAGATCAGCCTCACGAGAACCTGCCCGGCAGCCACTGGCTGGCGAATACCGGTGATGGTGACCTGACACCTGACTGGCAAGCCTACTTTGCGCGTAATCTGGACCAACTGACTGACGGCGATCACCAGCAACCGCTGGTCTTCTACTGCCGTTCCGATTGCTGGTTGAGCTGGAACGCGGTCAAACGCGCCGCCGCGATGGGCTATAAGACTGTGTATTGGTATCGCGATGGCCTGGATGCCTGGCAAGCGGCGAACCTGCCCGTTGCGCCCGCCCAGCCCGAGCCCTTTCCCTGACTGAACACTTGCACGTTGTTGCCCCACCCAAAAACACAATAATGAGGTGAATGGCTATGTACAAAATTCTGATTGCCGACGATCACCCGCTGTTTCGCGAAGCCATTCATAACGTCATCAGCGACGGTTTCCCCGGCAGCGAAGTGATGGAAACCGCCGACCTGGACAGCGCCCTGCTGCTGACCCAGGAACACGACGATCTGGACCTGATCCTGCTCGACCTGAACATGCCCGGCATGCACGGCCTCAATGGCCTGATCAACCTGCGCAACGAGGCGCCGACCATTCCGGTGGTGATCGTCTCCGCCGAGCAGGACAAGCAGATCGTGCTGCAAGCCATTACCTACGGCGCGGTGGGTTTCATCACCAAATCCTCGCCACGGCTGCAAATGACCGAGGCCATCCAGCAGATCCTCAACGGCAATGTGTACCTGCCGCCCGACATCATCCGCACGCAAAAACCCGGCACCCACCGGCGGATGAATGACAACCCGAGCTTCCCGCCGGAACTGCTCCAGGCCCTGACCCGCAAGCAGTTGCTGGTGCTGGAACGCATGACCAAGGGCGAGTCGAACAAACAGATCGCCTACACCCTGGAAATCGCCGAAACCACGGTCAAGGCCCACGTCTCGGCGATCCTGCGCAAACTCAATGTGCACAACCGGGTGCAAGCAATTCTTAGCGCGGGGGACATAGATTTCGGGTCTTATCTGCGGCGCTGAAACACAACTCCTGAGCGCAGGACACACTCCCTGTAGCAGCTGGCGAAGCCTGCGTTCGGCTGCGCAGCAGTCGTGAATCAGGTAGTGGGGTTCATCAGGACGACCGCGCCGTCAGGGTTTACGACTGCTTCGCAGCCGAACGCAGGCTTCGCCAGCTGCTACACAGGTTCTGGGGCAACTTGGGTTAGTGGGCTGGGCCGAGCAAATGACTCATCGCCGTCTTGAGCTTCATCGGCCGTACCGGCTTATGCATCAAGGTGTGCCCCAACTCACGGATCTGCAATTTGAGCTCATTGCTGTAATTAGCCGTAATCATCATCGCCGGAATGGCTGAACCACGCCGCGCATTGATCCGGGCCACGGCATCGACGCCGTTCTGGTCATCGTCCAGGTGATAGTCGGCAATCAGCAAATCGGCCTCTTCGTGATAGTTGTCCACTTGCCGCGCCAGGTCCTGCTCCGACAGCGCCGTCACCACCAGACACCCCCACCCTTCGAGCAATGTGCGCATGCCCGCGCAAATCGCCGCGTCGTTGTCCAGTACCCACACCCGCGCACCGCGCAGGCGTTCCAGCATCGGCTCGCTCATCAGCAAATTCGGCAACGCCTTGGGCGCCGTGGCGCTGAGCGGCACTTCGACGGAAAACATCGAGCCCTTGCCCGGCCACGAACGCACATGAATCCGATGCCCGAGGATCCCGGCGATTTTCTCGACAATCGCCAAACCCAGGCCCAACCCGCGATCCTGATCCGGGCGCTGCACATCGCCACGTTTGAACTCCTGGAAAATTTCTTCCAGTCGGTTTTCGGCAATGCCCATGCCGCTGTCCCAGACTTCAATCGACAAGCGCTGATGATGCCGGCGACAACCGAGCACCACGCGACCGCTGTAGGTGTAGCGAATCGCATTGCTCAGCAGATTGCGCAGGATCCGCGCCAGCAACTGAATATCACTGCGCACCAGCGCCGAACACGGGATGAAATGCAGTTCCAGCCCTTCGCTGCGAGCCACTTGGGTGTATTCGGCGGCGAGGTTTTCCAGCAATTCGCTGAGGGCGAATGGCGCGATATCGGCCTTGATCACCCCGGCGTCGAGCTTGGAAATGTCCACCAGGGTGCCCAGCAGGTTTTCCACGTCTTCCAGGGAATTGCTGACGTTGCGCACCAGAATTGCGTTGGCCACCGGCTCCCGGCGTTCGAGCAAGGCGCTGGTAAACAGCCGCGCGGCGTTGAGCGGTTGCAACAGATCGTGGCTGACGGCGGCGAGAAACTTGGTCTTCGACAGGTTGGCCTGCTCGGCTTCAAGCTTGGCTTCGCGCAGACGTGATTCCACACGCCGACGCTCGTCGATTTCGCGCAGCAGTTGATCGTTGAGGGTAGTCAGTTCCGCCGTGCGTTCGCGCACCCGCAACTCAAGGTTTTGATAGGCCTGGTGCAAGGCTTCGGCGGTGCGGCGGCGTTCGGTGATGTCGCGGATCAGCACAAAAATCCCCACCACCTCTCCAGTGGCCAGGCGATTAGGCACGTAGGAGCGCAGCATGTAGCGCTCCTGATTGTTGATGTTGGTTTCGGCGAACTCGAACGTCACGCTCTCCCCGGCCAGGGCCCGGCTGACGTAGGCTTCCAGGCGCTGGTAATGCTGCTCGCTGTGCACCTCGCGCAGGCTCTGCCCAAGCATCACGCCCCGGGGCCAGCAGTACCATTCCTCATAGACCTTGTTGGTGAATTCGTAGACCAGATCGGCGTTCAGGTAGGCGATCAACGCCGGCACATGGTCGGTGATCAGGCGAATCCAGCGCTCGCTTTCGCTCAGGGCTTCGGCGTGCTGGTAGCGTTCGGTGATGTCGGTGAAGGTGTTGACGAAGCCGCCAGTGGGCAGTGGATGGGTGCGGATTTCCAACACTCGGCCATCGTAGAGGCGCTGTTCGCATTCCTGGACCGACCGGCCATTGCTGTCGCGACTGGCCGGGGTCAGCAGGTTCAATTCGCTGTCGGCGATCACTTCGGCGAACGGCCGATGGGCTGCCACTGGCGCCAAACCGCTGAGTTCCAGGAAACGCCGGTTCCACAATTCCAGAATGCCGTCGGCGTTGACCATCGCCACGCCTTGGGACAGGTTGTCCACGGCCCGTTGCAGCAGGTGGGATTTCTGCGCCACGGCTTGCTCACGACGTACGGTTTCGCTGAGTTTGACGTCGGTGATGTCAGTGAACAGGATCACCCGCCCGCCTTCCTGGGTCGGCCGTTCGCTGACTTGCAACCAGCGGCCATTTTGCAGGCGATACAACAGATTCTGGTCGGCATGGCCGCGAGGTTCTTCGGTGAACAACCCAGTCGCCGTCATCAACCGCTTGACCTCGGCCAGGTGCATGCCGGCGATGATCCGCACCCGGCTGTTACCCCAAAAGGCCTTGAAACGGCTGTTGAACAGCACGATGCGCTGGTCTTCGTCGAACAGCACGAAGGCGTCGGAAATGCTCTCGATCGCGTCGATCAAATGCTGGTGCGCCGTTTCGGCGCGCAGCCGTGCATCGCTGAGCAGGTGATTGCCGGCCTTGAGCTCGGCCATGGCCTGGTTCAGCGCGTCGGTGCGCTCGCGGACCTGCTCGGCCAATACCACCGAATGCTGGAACGCCGCATACGGGTCGTTGCCACGGGTGATGCCGGATTCGATGCGTTCGATCAGCGCGCCGTTGATGCGCTGCAATTTGTGGTTGTCGCGCTGCAGGCTGGCGATCTGCGCCTGGAGCTCAACGGTGTCCAGGGGAACGGCCTCGGGCAATGGCAACCCCGGTGAAGGTCTGGTTGATGTGCATGCCATTGAACTGTTCTCCGTAGGTGTTGAACCCCATCACCCGATGCTCGCGCAAAAACGCCCCGATCGGTTCCAGGCTGCCGCGCTCTTCCAATTCCAGGCGCCGCAGAAAACAGTCGCAGCCGATGGTCAGCAACAGCTCGCCGAGGCGTTCTTCCAGGCCTTCGAACAGCGCTTGCAGGTTCGGCAGCATGGGACCGGGGGTCATGGCGGTGAGGACGATGCCGTTTTCCACGGCGCAGTAAAAACTCAGGCTCAGGTCCGGGTGCACCTGCTGGATGGCGCGCACGTAGTACTGATCGTTGATCCGTACCGCCAACGGGTGCGCGGCGAAGATCCGGTGATCGAGCTCGGCCACCGGAACGCCGATGTGCCGGGCATACTCCTCGGCGGCGGGCTCGGCGTTGAGTTCGAAAACCCGTCGCGACGCGCTGTCAGCCCCGGTGACCACCAGTTTTTCCGCCCGGGGCAGGATGTGGTGGGTGGTGAAGACTTCGAAGTCGAGCCAGGTGTTGACCAGCACCACCACCGCCGCGCCGCTGTGGAACGCGCCATCGAAGTACACATGGGTGTGGGTCAGGTAGTTGTCATCGCCGGCAGAACCGCCGAAATGCGGGATGTCGCCCAACGCTGCGCTCAATGCGGCGAGGACCATTTCCTCACGGCTGGACAGGCCATCGAGCAGGGTCAGCGCGAAGCTGTTGCCCTTGATCGGCGCCAGGGTGTTGCTGCGGCAACCGCCTACCAGGCGTTCGACCATTTGCTGGGCGTCGATCAGGCTGAAGCGCTCCATTTCGTCGATCAATTCGATGGCGATGGAAAAGTGCCGATGATCGAAACCCACCGCCGTCACGCAGTTGCGGCCGTAACCTTGCGGGGTGATTTCTCCGGCGCTGGTGCAACCCACCAGGCGAATCCCGCCGAAGCTCTGCTGCAAGGCCTGGCCCAGCGCCTGCAAGTCGTACTCGGCGGAACAGAAAAACAGCACAAAGCCCAGGTGCGGATGCAACAGCTGTCGCGCCAACTCCTGGGCCGCCTGCTGTGCATCGGTGGCCTGGGACATCGCGCTGACCACGCCTTCACTCTGGACCTGCTGCATCGTCGCCTCCCGCAGGTGCGCATGTATGAGGTGCGAGTGTACGAAGCCTGCGGGCCGGGACGTATGCTACTTGGGTAGCGGTCTTGGGCTTCGATGGGATGAGAGTGGTGACAGATCTACAAAACCCCACACAGATCCGTGTAGGAGCGAGGCTTGCCCGCGAAAGCGGTGTGTCAGTCGACATTGATGTTGAATGTGACGACCTCTTCGCGGGCAAGCCTCGCTCCTACACGGATCTGTGTGGGGGCGAATCTCGCCGCGATGCGCGCAGCCAGACTCGCCACCCAAGCCTTACCAGGTCAGCACCGCCCCCACCGCAACCGTATCGGTGTCTTCGTTCTGCGCATTGGTGTCGTGGCCATCGATGCTGAACTGGTTGTACTCGGCCACCAACTTGAGGTTGTCATTGACGTCATGGAACAGCGCAATACCGCGGGTTTCATAGTCTGCGCCGCTGCCCACCACGCCGTTGCCATCGTCGTTGGTCTTGCCGTAGGACAGCGCCAAACGGTTCTTGCCCAGTTTGTACGAACCCTGCATCAGATAGCCTTTGCTGTCGACATTGCGCAACGTCGCTTCGCCGGCATTGTTGGTGAAGAACGGGTTGATGCCCTTGGCCTGGAACCCGGAGCCGGTCAGCGATAACCCGCCCATTTTCGCCTGCACGCCGTAGCCGAGGCCTTTGGAGGTGACGGACTGGACGCTGGAATCGGTGTTGTCCGAGGTCTGGTAGCTGCCGTTGACCCAGCTGTAGATCTTCGCCCCGGCGACATCGAACTGGTAGGTGATCTCGCTCTCGGTGCGCGGATTTTCCTGGTAGGCCTTGCCCAACGGACTGCTGTCGTTGGTGTCCACCGGGTCCATGATCCCCACCGCCACGCGCAGGCCGTCCATCACCGGGGTGCGGTAAGTAATTTGCGAGGTGGGAAACGGGTACGGATAACCACTGCCGATATTGCCGAACGACACCCCACCACCGTCCACCAGCCCCAGGCTATCGCTGACCTGGCCGTAACCGGCGAGCAGTTCATCGAGCAGGATGTTGGAACGGGCAAACAGCCCGAAGTCCTTGCCGATCAGCACCTCGCCCCACTCCGGATTGGCCACGGTGCCGTAGAACTGGCGCACGTCGATGGCGGTGTCGGTGCCGTTGGTTTCGCTGTCGTTGATGGTCACCCAGAACGAAGCGCGGGCGCCGAGCTTGAGGTCATCGACCTGCTTGCCCATGTTGAAGCCCAGATAGTTGGGCAAAAAACCCATCTTCACTCGTGCCTGCCGACGGTCGTACTGATCACCGGCGCGGTCGACCTTGCTGTTCACATAGAAGGCGTTGATGTAGCCGTCGGTGGAGAACGTGGTCTGGTCCTTGTCGTACAGCATGATCTCGGCCTCGGCCAGTGAGCTCAGGCTTAGGGACGACAGACCGGCGATAACGGCAGGCAAGAAACGATGCGTGAAGTTCTTATTGTTAGGCATGACGCGCTCCGCAACAGGGGGACAAGTTGTCGGAGGCGATTATCGAAAGCTGACCGGCGGCGTCATACGCTGCCTTGGAGGCGGTTGTGAAGTGCTTTGGACGGGCCGGTGGCGCGCGGCAAATCCGGCGTAAGACCGGGCCACGGCAAGGCCCGGAACTTTGGGCGTACGCCTGCGAGCGGTACTGGCGCCCGGAGGAACCACTACCGGTTAGACGCCCGCTCTAAACAGCATGTACGCGGCGACTACGACGCAGACACTGGCGAAGCCAACTTGCAGCGTTCGGGCGGGAACCCGGGCGCAGAGCTTGCGGCCAATGACCATGCCGACAATGCTGGCGACGATAAACGCCACGCCCAGACGATCGATTCGCACCCCGGCGTGAAACGCGCCGATCACGCCGATGGCCGAGATCAGGCTGATCACCATCAACGAGGTGGCGATGATCCCGCGCATCTGCACGTCGGTCAGTTGCTTGAACGCCGGGACGATCAGAAAGCCGCCACCCACACCCAATAACCCCGACACCACCCCGGTCACTGCGCCGAGGGCCGCCAGGGTCGCGGTGCATTTGGCGGTCCAGGAAAAGCGTCCGGTCTGTTGATCGAGCATGCAGTTTTTCTGGCCCCAGTTGGCGTGGCCATGGTCGCTTGGGCCTTCGTCCTGACGCTCCTTGCGCAACATCCGCCAGGCCACCATGACCATCAGCAGGCTGAACAGAATCATCAGGATCTTTTCCGGCAACTGATGGGCGAAGTAGATACCGAGCGGCGAAAAAATCGCTCCCAGCAAGGCAATCAACAACGCCGCGCGATATCGCACCAGGCCATGGCGCAAGCCGTCGATGGCGCCGACCGCTGCCGCACTGCCCACCGCAAACAACGCGACCGGCGCCGCTTGGGTCATGGTCCAGCCCAGGCCCAGCACCAACGCCGGCACCGCGAGAATCCCGCCTCCGGCGCCGGTCAAACCGAGGACCAGGCCCATCAGCACACCAAAAAAACTTGCCAGCAGCATAGGGTTCTCTCAATCGACCTTGGACACAGCGGTCAGCCATTCGCGACCCTTGAGCATGCCGTTCCAGTAGAACCACGGCAGCAACGTCGCCTTGAGCCACCACGCCGAGCGACGGGCCACGGTCGGGTCGAGGGGAAAGGTCGGCAGCAACTTCCCGCCATAGCCGAATTCGGCGAGGATCACCTTGCCCTTCTCCACCGTCAGCGGGCAGGAACCGTAGCCGTCGTACTTGAGCGGCAGCGGCAGTTGCTTACGCAGGGCCAACAGGTTTTCCGCGACTACTACGATTTGCTTGCGCACGGCAGCGGCGGTTTTGGCGTTGCTGGTGGAGCAGATATCGCCCAGGCCGAACACCTCGGGATAACGCACGTGCTGCAGCGTGTGCATGTTTACCTCACACCAACCAGCGGCGTCGGCCAAGGGACTTTGGTGGATGAAATCCGGGGCGACTTGCGGCGGCACTACGTGCAGCAGGTCGAAAGTTTTTTCTTCGACAGTGACCGCGCCCGCCCCATCCTTGACCTCGAACCACGCGGTTTTCGCCGGGCCATCGACCTTGATCAGGTTGGAGGTGAAGGCCAATCGCGTGTTGTATTTTTCGATGTACTTCATCAGCGGCGGCACGAACGTCGGCACGCCGAACAACGCGGCGCCGGCGAGGTTGAACTCGACGTCGATCTGCTTCAGCACACCGCTTTTCAACCAGTGATCGCAGGACAGGTACAAAGCCTTTTGCGGCGCCCCGGCGCATTTGATCGGGATCGGCGGCTGGGTGAAAATCGCCTTGCCACCGCGCAGGTTCTTCACCAGTTCCCAGGTGTAGGCCGCGTGTTGATAGCTGTAGTTGGAGGTCACGCCGTTTTGGCCGAGAGTGTCCTGCAAGCCTTCGATCTTCTCCCAGGCCAGGCGCAAGCCGGGGCAGACGATGAGGTTTTGATAGCCAACGGTGCGGCCATCGTCGAGGGTCAGGTGCTTGCTGTCGGCGGCGATGTCAGTGACGGCCGCTTGCAGCCAGGTGGCTTGACGCGGCATCACGCTGGCCATCGGCCGCACCGTGTCTTGCACGGTGTAGGCGCCACCACCGACCAAGGTCCAGGCCGGCTGATAGAAGTGTTGGGCGTTGGGTTCGATAACGGTGATGTGCAACGACGGATCGCGCTTGAGCAGGCTGGCGACAAAACCAATCCCTGCCGTGCCGCCGCCTATCACCACGATGTCTGCACTGATGGTTGGGCCCCAGTGTTGATCGTTCATTGGTTGTTCCCTTTTTTACTGCTGCACGCATTTAGTCGGGTCAAGCACTTTCTCTGTAGCAGCTGCCGAGGCACGAGGCTGCGTTCACTCGTAGCAGCTGCCGAGGCACAAGGCTGCGTTCGCTCGTAGCAGCTGCCGAGGCACGAGGCTGCGTTCGGCTGCGAAGCAGTCGTAAAATCAGGCGATGCGGTGCTTCAGGAAGACCGCGTGTTCAGGTTTTACGACTGCTTCGCAGCCGAACGCAGCCTCGTGCCTCGGCAGCTGCTACAGAGATGTGATCAGCCCCAGCTTTTCAATACCGCTCCGCAATACAGGCCGGACAGCGTCTTCATCACTTGAATCACTTCGTGACTGGCCAGCCCATAGAAAATGTATTTGCCTTCACGCCGGGTCGCGACCAGACCTTCATCGCGCAAAATGCCCAACTGTTGCGACAGTGTCGGCTGGCGCACACCGGTCATGGTTTCCAGTTCGCCCACATTGCGTTCGCCCTGGGTCAACTGGCAGAGAATCAGCAAGCGATCCTCATTGGCCAAAGCCTTGAGCAGCGCGCAAGCTTTGGAGGCCGATGCCCGCAGTTGGGCGACTTCACATTCGGTCAGACTGGATTGCATTTGCAGGATGCCTTCGACGTCACTTAAGCTGCAGACATTATGTGTAAACATAAAGTGTTGCAACCGGTTACTGTCTTTCCACCTTTCCACAGGTCCGTGTCCCATGCCCGCGCTGATTGAAGCCTTCCTCGACCCCGCCTCGTCAACCTACAGCTACGTGATCTACGAGCAGGCTGGCGGGCACTGCGCGATCGTCGACCCGGTGCTCGATTACGACCCGGCGGCCGGGCGAACCACCACGGTGCAGGCTGATCGCGTCATCGCTTTCGTCCGTGAACACCAGCTGCAAGTGCAATGGCTGCTGGAAACCCACGCCCACGCCGATCACCTGTCCGCCGCACCGTATCTGCGTCGCGAACTGGGTGGGAAGATCGCGATCGGGCAGTCGATCAGCAAGGTCCAGGGCGTGTTCAAGTCCCTGTTCAATCTCGAGCCGGAATTTTGTGTCGATGGCTCACAGTTCGATCATCTGTTCGCGCCGGACGAGTCGTTCATGATCGGCAATCTCAAGGCCACGGCCCTGCATGTACCCGGCCATACGCCGGCGGACATGGCGTATTTGATCGACAGTGATGTGATTCTGGTGGGCGATACGCTGTTTATGCCGGATGTCGGCACCGCGCGTTGCGACTTCCCCGGCGGCAATGCCAATCAGATGTTCGCCTCGATCCACAAGCTGTTGGCCTTCCCTGCTGGCGTGCGGCTGTACGTTTGCCATGACTACCCGCCCGAAGGTCGTGAACCTGAGTGCCAGACCACCGTGGGCGAACAGCGCAGGAGCAACATTCATGTGCATGACGGCGTGGATGAGGCGGCGTTTGTGGCCATGCGAACCCAGCGCGATGCCGGGCTGGGCATGCCGAATTTGTTGCTGCCGGCGATTCAGGTGAATGTGCGGGCGGGGAATATGCCGCCGGCTGAGGACAATGGCGTCACTTACCTGAAGATCCCCATCAACAAACTCTAACGCTTGATCGTTCCCACGCTCCGCGTGGGAATGCCGCCAGGGACGCTCCGCGTTCCGCTTCGGATGTGACGCAGAGCGTCACGGGATGCATTCCCACGCGGAGCGTGGGAACGATCACCAGCGTCAACCGCCGAGGGTCAACCCATTCGCCGGCAACGGCAGCGCGGTTTTATAGCGCACTTGCTTGAGCGCAAAGCTCGAACGAATGTTGGCAACCCCGGGGACTTTGGTCAGGAAATCCATCATGAAGCGCTCCAGTGACTGAATCGTCGGCACCAGCACCCGGATCAGATAATCCGGATCCCCCGCCATCAAATAGCACTCCATCACTTCCGGCCGATCGGAAATCGCTTCTTCGAAATGCGCCAGCGCCTCTTCCACCTGCTTTTCCAGGCTGACGTGAATGAACACATTCACATGCAGCCCCAGCAGGTCGGCATCCAGCAGCGTTACCTGTTCGCGAATCAGCCCCAGTTCTTCCATCGCCTTGACCCGGTTGAAACACGGGGTCGGTGACAGGTTCACCGAGCGGGCCAGGTCGGCGTTGGTGATGCGGGCGTTCTCCTGAAGGCTATTGAGAATGCCGATATCGGTACGATCCAATTTGCGCATGAGACAAAACCACCTGTTATTTTTGTTTATGCAGATTTTTTATCCTCAAATGACCGCCAACGCAACGAAACACAGATAAATATTCTCCTGCGCCGGGCCTATGATGTTTGTAGGACAAGATTTCCACTCACCGTGGAATGACCGTCAGCTCACTACAAAAAATTCACAAGATCGAGCGTAGAAGCCATGAACCAAGCGTACGAACCGCTGCGCCTGCACGTTCCCGAACCTTCGGGCCGTCCCGGCTGCAAAACCGACTTCTCCTACCTGCATCTGACTGATGCAGGCCTGGTGCGCAAACCCCCAATCGACGTTGAACCGGCCGACACCGCTGACCTGGCCAAGGGCCTGATTCGCGTGCTCGACGACCAGGGCAACGCGCTTGGCCCATGGGCCGAAGGTGTGCCGTCCGAGATCCTGCGTAAAGGCATGCGCGCCATGCTCAAGACGCGGATTTTCGACAACCGCATGGTGGTCGCCCAGCGTCAGAAAAAAATGTCGTTCTACATGCAAAGCCTCGGCGAAGAAGCCATCGGCAGCGCCCAGGCCCTGGCCTTGAACATTGACGACATGTGCTTCCCGACTTATCGCCAGCAAAGCATCCTGATGGCCCGCGAAGTGCCGCTGGTGGACCTGATCTGCCAACTGCTGTCCAACGAGCGCGATCCGCTCAAGGGCCGGCAGTTGCCGATCATGTACTCGGTACGCGATCACGGCTTCTTCACTATTTCCGGCAACCTCGCCACCCAATTCGTACAAGGTGTGGGCTGGGGCATGGCCTCGGCGATCAAGGGCGACACCAAAATCGCTTCGGCCTGGATCGGCGACGGCGCCACCGCTGAATCCGACTTCCACACCGCCCTCACCTTCGCCCACGTTTACCGCGCACCGGTGATCCTCAACGTGGTCAACAACCAGTGGGCGATTTCCACGTTCCAGGCGATTGCCGGTGGTGAAGCCACCACGTTCGCCGGTCGTGGCGTTGGCTGCGGGATTGCTTCACTGCGGGTCGATGGCAACGATTTCGTTGCAGTGTATGCCGCCTCTGCCTGGGCCGCCGAACGGGCGCGCCGCAATCTCGGCCCGACCATGATCGAATGGGTCACCTACCGCGCCGGCCCGCACTCGACTTCTGATGATCCTTCGAAATACCGTCCCGCCGACGACTGGAGCCACTTCCCGTTGGGCGATCCGATCGCGCGTCTCAAGCAACATTTGATCAAGATTGGCCAGTGGTCCGAAGAGGAACACACCGCCGTCAGCGCCGAACTGGAAGCCGAAGTCATCGCCGCGCAGAAAGAAGCCGAAACGTACGGCACCCTCGCCGGCGGCCAGACGCCAAGCGCCGCGACCATGTTCGAAGACGTCTACAAAGAGATGCCGGAGCACTTGAAGCGCCAGCGTCAAGAGTTGGGGATCTGACATGAACGACCACAACACCAGCATTGAATTGGAAACCGCCATGACCACGACCACCATGACCATGATCCAGGCCCTGCGCTCGGCCATGGACGTGATGCTTGAGCGCGACGACAACGTCGTGGTGTTCGGCCAGGATGTGGGTTACTTCGGCGGCGTGTTCCGTTGCACCGAAGGCTTGCAGAGCAAGTACGGCACCTCCCGGGTGTTCGACGCGCCGATTTCCGAAAGCGGCATCGTCGGCGTCGCCGTGGGCATGGGCGCCTACGGTCTGCGGCCGGTGGCCGAGATTCAGTTCGCCGACTACGTGTACCCGGCGTCGGACCAGATCATTTCCGAAGCCGCCCGCCTGCGTTATCGCTCGGCCGGCGAATTCACCGCGCCGATGACCCTGCGCATGCCTTGCGGCGGCGGCATCTACGGTGGCCAGACCCACAGCCAGAGCATCGAGGCCATGTTCACCCAGGTCTGCGGCCTGCGCACCGTCATGCCGTCCAACCCGTATGACGCCAAAGGCTTGCTGATCGCCTCCATCGAAAACGATGACCCGGTGATCTTCCTTGAGCCAAAACGCCTGTACAACGGCCCGTTCGACGGCCACCACGACCGCCCGGTAACTCCGTGGTCGAAACACCCGGCCGCGCAAGTGCCGGACGGTTACTACACCGTGCCGCTGGACGTTGCTGCCATCGCCCGTCCGGGCAAGGAAGTGACGATCCTGACCTACGGCACCACGGTTTACGTGTCGCAAGTCGCCGCTGAAGAAAGCGGTGTCGACGCTGAAGTCATCGACCTGCGCAGCCTGTGGCCACTGGACCTGGAAACCATCGTCAAGTCCGTTAAGAAAACCGGTCGCTGCGTGATCGTTCACGAAGCCACCCGCACCTGCGGTTTCGGCGCCGAACTGGTCGCCCTGGTGCAAGAGCATTGCTTCCACTACCTGGAAGCGCCGATCGAACGCGTCACCGGTTGGGACACCCCCTACCCGCACGCGCAAGAGTGGGCGTATTTCCCAGGGCCGTCCCGAGTGGGCGCGGCGTTGAAACGGGTTATGGAGGTCTGAATGGGCACGCACGTTATTAAAATGCCGGACATTGGTGAAGGCATTGCAGAAGTTGAATTGTCGGTGTGGCACGTGAAAGTCGGCGACATGGTCGTTGAAGATCAGGTGCTGGCCGATGTAATGACCGACAAGGCGATGGTCGACATCCCTTCGCCGGTGCATGGCAAAGTCATTTCGCTGGGCGGTGTGCCGGGCGAAGTCATGGCGGTTGGCAGCATCCTGATCAGCATTGAAGTGGAAGGCGCGGGCAACTATAAAGAGTCCGCTCAGCCTGCAGCCGTTGCCGTTAAAGAAGCACCGGTGGTGGCGGTGGCGCCTAACGTTGAAGCTGAAAGCAAACCGGTGGCGGCACCTCGCCCAGCCGCCGTGTGCCAAGGCCCGATGGTTGCCCGTGAAGCCGACGAACGCCCACTGGCCTCCCCGGCCGTGCGCAAACATGCATTGGACCTCGGCATCCAGTTGCGCCTGGTGCGTGGCACTGGCCCGGCGGGTCGCGTACTGCACGAAGACCTCGACGCCTATCTGGCCCAGGGTCAGTCGAATGCCTCGGCACCGGTTGCCGCTGCTTATGCCCAGCGTAACGACGAAGAGCAAATCCCGGTGATCGGCATGCGCCGCAAGATCGCCCAGCGCATGCAGGACGCCACCCAGCGCGCCGCCCACTTCAGCTATGTCGAGGAAATCGACGTCACGGCCGTGGAAGAACTGCGCGCGCACTTGAACGAAAAACACGGCGCGACTCGCGGCAAGCTGACTTTGCTGCCGTTCCTGGTTCGTGCGCTGGTGGTTGCCCTGCGCGACTTCCCGCAGATCAACGCCCGTTACGACGATGAAGCCCAAGTCATCACCCGCCTCGGCGCGGTGCATGTCGGCGTCGCCACGCAAAGCGATATTGGTTTGATGGTACCCGTCGTCCGTCACGCCGAAGCCCGCAGCCTGTGGAACAGCGCGTCGGAAATCTCGCGTTTGGCGACTGCTGCGCGTAATGGCAAGGCCAGCCGTGATGAGCTGTCCGGCTCGACTATCACCCTGACCAGCCTCGGCGCATTGGGCGGCATCGTCAGCACGCCGGTGCTGAACCTGCCGGAAGTGGCGATCGTCGGCGTGAACAAAATCGTCGAACGCCCGATGGTGGTCAAAGGCCAGATCGTGATTCGCAAGATGATGAACCTCTCCAGCTCCTTCGATCACCGCGTGGTCGATGGCATGGACGCGGCGCAATTCATCCAGGCCATCCGTGGCTTGCTCGAACAACCCGCCACCCTGTTTGTGGAGTAGGAAATGCAATCATTGAACACCACGCTGCTGATTATCGGCGGCGGCCCTGGCGGTTATGTCACGGCGATCCGTGCCGGTCAGCTGGGCATTTCGACCATTCTGGTGGAAGGCGAATCGTTGGGCGGCACTTGCCTGAACATCGGCTGCATTCCGTCGAAGGCGCTGATTCACGTGGCTGAGCAGTTTCACCAGACTCAGCATCACAGCCAGCATTCGGCCCTGGGCATCAGCGTTTCCGCGCCGACCCTCGACATCACCAAGAGCGTCGAGTGGAAGGACGGCATCGTTGATCGCCTGACCACTGGCGTTTCGGCGCTGCTGAAGAAGCACAAGGTCCAGGTCATTCAAGGCTGGGCCAAGGTTATCGACGGCAAGACTGTTGAAGTCGGCGACACGCGCATTCAATGCGAGCACCTGGTGCTGGCCACCGGTTCGAAAAGCGTGAACCTGCCGATGCTGCCGATTGGCGGGCCGATCATCTCCTCCACCGAAGCCCTGGCGCCGAAAAGCGTGCCTAAACGGCTGATCGTGGTCGGTGGCGGTTACATCGGCCTGGAGCTGGGGATTGCCTATCGCAAGCTCGGTTCCGAGGTCAGTGTGGTCGAGGCTCAGGATCGGATCCTGCCGGCTTACGACGCCGAACTGACGCACCCTGTGCACGAAGCGCTCAAGCATCTCGGCGTGAAGCTTTACTTGAAGCACAGCGTGCAAGGCTTTGATTCGGCTAGTAATACACTGCAAGTGTTTGATCCGAATGGCGACACCCTGAACCTGGAAACCGATCAGGTCCTGGTGGCGGTCGGGCGCAAGGCAAACAGCCAGGGCTGGAACTTGGAAGCGCTGAATCTGGCGATGAACGGTTCGGCGATCAAGATCGACAACCGCTGCCAGACCAGCATGCGCAACGTCTACGCCATCGGCGACCTGAGTGGCGAACCGATGCTCGCGCACCGGGCCATGGCCCAGGGCGAAATGGTCGCCGAGCTGATCAGCGGCAAATCCCGCGAATTCAATCCGACTGCCATCGCTGCCGTGTGCTTTACCGACCCGGAACTGGTGGTGGTCGGCAAGACGCCGACTGAGGCCGAGACTGCCGGGCTGGACTGCATCGTTTCCAGCTTCCCGTTCGCCGCCAATGGCCGGGCGATGACCCTGGAATCGAAAACCGGCTTCGTCCGGGTGGTCGCTCGTCGGGATAATCATGTGATTGTGGGTTGGCAGGCGGTAGGTGTGGGCGTGTCGGAATTGTCGACAGCGTTCGGCCAGAGCCTGGAAATGGGCGCACGACTGGAAGACATCGCCGGCACCATCCACGCGCACCCGACACTGGGCGAAGCGGTGCAGGAAGCGGCGTTGCGTGCACTTGGCCACGCGCTGCACCTCTAAAACCGAGCACAACTCCTGTAGCAGCTGTCGAGCGGAGCGAGGCAGCGTTCGGCGACGCAGTCGTCGTAATCCGGCTGACGCGGTCAGTCTGAAAGAACGCAATCGCCGGTTTTACGACGACTGCGTCGCCGAACGCTGCCTCGCGGTGCTCGACAGCTGCTACATCGGTGCGTCGATGGTCGTAGAGATCGAATTCCAGGCTGCGAAACAGGCCCGGAATGAAGTATTGTTGTCCCCATCCAAAAAACGTCAGAAGCCTTGAACCGTTTCGGCGGTTGTTCAGTGATAGAGGGTGTCATGGGTAACGAAAGCATCAATTGGGACAAGCTGGGTTTTGACTACATCAAGACAGACAAGCGTTTCTTGTCGTACTGGCGCAATGGCGAGTGGGACGCAGGCACCCTGACCGAAGACAATGTGCTGCACATCAGCGAAGGCTCGACTGCCCTTCACTATGGCCAGCAATGCTTCGAAGGCATGAAGGCCTATCGTTGCAAGGACGGCTCGATCAACCTGTTCCGCCCGGACCAGAACGCCCTGCGCATGCAGCGCAGCTGCGCACGCCTGCTGATGCCGTTCGTGGAAACCGAGCAGTTCATCGAAGCCTGCAAAGCCGTGGTCCGCGCCAACGAGCGTTTCATCCCGCCTTACGGCACTGGCGGCGCGCTGTACCTGCGTCCGTTCGTGATCGGCGTCGGTGACAACATCGGCGTGCGCACTGCACCGGAGTTCATCTTCTCGATCTTCGCCATTCCGGTCGGCGCCTACTTCAAGGGTGGCCTGACCCCGCACAACTTCCTGATCTCCAGCTTCGACCGCGCCGCCCCACAAGGCACCGGTGCGGCCAAGGTCGGTGGCAACTACGCCGCCAGCCTGATGCCCGGCTCCCAAGCCAAGAAGGCGCACTTTGCCGACTGCATCTACCTGGACCCGATGACCCACACCAAAATCGAGGAAGTCGGCTCGGCCAACTTCTTCGGGATCACCCACGACAACAAGTTCGTCACCCCGAAGTCACCGTCGGTCCTGCCAGGCATCACCCGCCTGTCGTTGATCGAACTGGCAAAATCGCGTCTGGGCCTGGAAGTGGTTGAAGGCGATGTGCTGATCGACAAACTGTCGGACTTCAAGGAAGCCGGCGCTTGCGGTACGGCTGCCGTGATTACGCCAATCGGCGGCATCAGCTACAACGACCACCTGCACGTGTTCCACAGCGAAACCGAAGTCGGCCCGGTCACCCAGAAGCTCTACAAAGAGCTGACCGGTGTACAAACCGGCGACATCGAAGCGCCAGCGGGCTGGATCGTCAAGGTTTGACCTGACGCCCGTTGCACAAAAGCCCCCATCGAGTGATCGACGGGGGCTTTTTGTTGGATAAAGCAAAATCAAAAGATCTTTAGCTCTTCATGCCAATCCGCTTCCCCTGCCTCCCGGCAATCCCGCTCGCCTGCCCATCCTGTTGCTTGCCGGTGCGCGCCTGGGTGATCAGCCCCGGAATCAACACGCCTTCAGGTAGGTTTTTCCAGAACCTAGTCGGCAGATGCCCTTGCATGACCTTCGGGTTCAGCCGCGCCGGGTTGAAGATGTGGCTGTAGTAGGTCAGCCACATATCACCGTGAGGGTCGTCGACGTTTTGCGCCAGTTGTTGCCATTCCACCGGACAGCGACGTTCATGGATCAAGTGTTCGCCATCGTAATAAACGCCGTCGCGTGGCGTGGCGATCAACCAGCGATGGCGGCCCATGCGACCGACAAAGTGCTCGCTGGCACTGTGCAGGATGTCGTGGGCCGGTTCATGCCACGCGACGTATTGCGGGCCTTCAGTCTGGGGCCGCTCGACGAACCGCACAAACGCATGCAAATGGTGGGCTTCGCGTTGCACTTGCTTGATCCGCCGTTGCAGTTCACTGCCAAGCCTGTCGCCGGCCAGCATCGCCGTTCGGTCGCCATGGCTGACCCGCCACAACACTTCATAGAGCAGACTCCAGCGCTGATCGCCACGGTAGCGGGCGGCGCTCTCGAGAATGCCTAGCAACGCCAACGGGATCCGCGCCTGAAACGGGCCATTGCCCTCGGGAGGCGCGTCATCGCTGGCGAATAGATCAGTGACGCCCTCCGTCACCCAACTGACCAGGCTAGGGTCAACTTCATGACTGAGCAGCCACCGCGCCTGTTGCCGCCAGGTGTCGAACAGATCGTCGCAATCCAGGCTGATCATCCCCACAACCCCATCTGCTGCGGTTGCGGCCGGTCGCGCAGTTGTTGATACAACAAATGGCTGGTGACTTCCGCCTGCTGCGGGTGGTAATCACTGGTGATAAAAAACGGCTTGGCCTTGGCCAGCACGCAACGCATGCGCGCCAGGTCTTCATAACGAATGCGCCGCTGTTGGCGCAGTTGCACCAGGCGTTCGGTGGTGCGCAGGCCAATCCCCGGAATCCGCGCGATCAACGAAGCCTCAGCGCGATTGAGGTCCAGCGGAAACACGTTGCGATTCTCCAGCGCCCAGGCCAGTTTCGGGTCGATGTCCAGGGCCAGATCCCCCGGTCCCTTGAACAACTCGCCGGCGGTGAAGCCATAGCTGCGCAGCAGAAAATCGGCCTGGTACAAACGGTGTTCGCGCATCAGCGGCGGCGCCGCCAACGGCACACTTTTCGGGCTATTGGGGATCGGGCTGAACGCCGAGTAATAGACCCGCCGCAGGCGATAGTTGCCATACAGCGCCTGAGCACTGTGCAGGATGGTGCTGTCGTCGGTGTCATCGGCGCCGACGATCATTTGCGTGCTCTGCCCGGCCGGGGCGAATTTCGGGGCCCGAGGCTCATTAAGCACGGTTTGCTCGCCGGTGTAGATGGTCTGCATCGCCTGTTTGATCGAGCCCAGCTGCTTTTCCGGGGCCAGGGTTTGCAGGCTGAGATCGGTGGGTAGTTCGATGTTGACGCTCAACCGGTCGGCATAGCGCCCCGCTTCCACGATCAGCGCCGGATCGGCTTCGGGAATGGTCTTGAGGTGGATGTAGCCGCGGAACTCATGCTCTTCGCGCAACAGCTTGGCCACGCGGATCAGTTGCTCCATGGTGTAGTCGGCCGAACGAATGATTCCCGAACTGAGAAACAAGCCGCTGACGCAATTGCGTCGATAAAAATCCAGAGTCAGCGTCACCACTTCTTCCGGGGTGAACCGCGCCCGCGGCACATCGCTGGAACGGCGATTGACGCAATACTGGCAGTCGTAGAGACAGAAATTGGTCAGGAGAATCTTCAGCAACGATACGCAACGCCCGTCCGGCGTATAGCTATGGCAGATGCCCATGCCATCGGTGGAACCCAGCCCGCTCTTGCCTTCGGAGCTGCGCTTGGGCGCGCCGCTGCTGGCGCAGGACGCGTCATACTTGGCGGCGTCGGCGAGAATGCTGAGCTTGTCGATGATTTCCATGAGGCACGCCTTATACTGTTTGAATATACAGTATAGCTTCGACCTTCGACGCACAACCCACCGACGCGCCCCTCGTCGGATCAGATGAAATCGGCGCCCGTCCCGATTTCTCACTAAACTTGCCGCGTGCAGCCGCCATCGACTGAAGTGGAAAAACCATGGGCAAATTCTGGCGAAAGTATCTGGCCTTGCTGGACACCGACTTCACCACGCAGGTGTTCGATAACATCAAGAACCTGCTGGTCTGCGCGTTATTGTTCGCGGCGGGTACCAATGCGTTGCACAGCGAGCACCATCCGTACATGGGGCTGCTCACCTCGGACGTGGCGGGCTGGGCGCTGATTGCAGTGTCTGCGCTGCTGATGTTGCTCAGCGTCAGCGACGGTCTGCGGCGCTTGTCGCGACTGCCCTATCACACGGCATTCCAGGTGATTTTGTTTTTGATCTACCTGGTGCTGGCGGTGCGGGTGGTGGAGTACGTCTGGGACTTTCGGGCGTAGGAAAGATCGGCCGGCAACACCAGATCAAACCGCGCGCCCATCTCCTTGCGCCCCGCCGCCGTCAATGCCAACGCCCGACTGTCCAGGTCCTGGGTCACCCATTTGCGCTTGATCGCCACCTGCAGCAACGCCGCTCCCAACGAACCGCCCAGATGCGGCCGGCGCATGCTCCAGTCCAGGCACGGGCACGCGAAGCGACGACGCATCGTGCTCAAATCCTTGGCCTCGATCCCCAACCCTTCGAACAACGCCTCGCCACTCTCGCTCAGTTGATAAACCTGCTCATCCGTCTCCAGCAACCACCCCGCCTCGATCATCCGGTCATGCAGCAACACCGCGAGGGTGCCGGCCATGTGGTCATAGCAGGTGCGGGCGAATTGCAGGCGATCCGGGGTGCGCGGGTTGAAGGTCGGTGCGGCGTTCTGGCCGATCACCATCAAGGCTTCCAGCGCCTGGGCCACGCGCTTGTCCGCAAGGCTGTAATACCGATGGCGGCCCTGGACGTGCAAGCGCACCAGCGCCGACTCCTTGAGCTTGGCCAAGTGCGCACTGGCGGTGGACGCGCTGACCTCGGCAATCGCCGCCAGCTCGGTGCTGGTGCGGGCGTGGCCGTCCATCAACGAACAGAGGATCTTCGTCCGGGCCGGTTCCGCAATCGCGGCGGCGACCTGAGAGACGCCGATGTCGTGCTGTTCAACGTGCATATTTCGCTCCCGGACGAATCAAGCCCCTTGTGAGTTGGAGATAGTAGCAACACTTTCCCCACCCCGAACAAGGCTGCGACCCATGGACCCGATCATCGCTGCGACTCATGCCGATCCTTATCCCTATTACGCGCAACTGCGGGCCGAGGGTGGATTGGTTTTTCATCAAGGATTGAATCTGTGGGTGGCCAGCAGTGCCACTGCCGTGGCGGCGGTGCTGGCGCATCCGGATTGTCATGTGCGCCCGTTGAGTGAGCCAGTGCCCAGGACGATTGTTGAAGGTCTGGCCGGCGAAGTGTTCAGTCGGTTGATGCGGATGAACGAGGGCGAACGGCAGCGCTGTCCCCGGTCGGCCATTGAGCCGGGCCTAGGGTTGATCGATCCGCGTGAAGTACAAACATTGGTCAGCGCGCGGTTGATCACCCCGGACGCCCAGGGTATGGCGAAAGCCATGTTCCGCGGCCCGGTGTGCGTGGTGGCGGCGTTGCTGGGGTTCTCCCCTGCTCAAGCGCGGGTGGTCAGCGAGTTGACGGCGGACTTTGTGGCTTGCCTGTCGCCATTGAGCAATCAGGCGCAACTCGACGCCGCTCATGCTACGGCGGAACAGCTGCGAGGTTATTTCATCGAGTTGCTGGATGATTCAGGCAGTCCGCTATTGAATGGCATCACGCAGCGGTTCGCGTCTTCAGATAAGGAGCTGCTGATCGCCAACCTGATCGGGCTGTGCTCGCAGACGTTTGAAGCCACGGCCGGATTGATTGGCAATGCGCTGGTGGCTTTGATTCGCGATCCCCTGTTGCCAGGTGACGTTGATTCGTTTTTGGCCGAAGTCCAACGTTTCGATCCATCGGTGCAGAACACCCGTCGCTTCGTCGCTGCTCCTTGCGTAATCGACGGCATCAGCCTGAACCCCGGCGACACCCTCCTGGTGCTGCTGGCCTCGGCCAATCGCGATCCGCAACTCAACGAGCAGCCCGATACTTTCCTCGTCGACCGCCCGAATCGTCGCAGTCTCACCTTCGGCGCGGGCCGCCACCAATGCCCGGGCCAGACGCTGGCCTTGAGCATCGCCAGCGCCACATTGAGGCAGATATTGGCAATGAAACCTGCGCTGGACCGCTTGACTTGGCACTACCGCCCTTCCCTGAACGGTCGGATTCCGCTGTTCAGCGAGGCATAGCCTGCGATCTTTTGATCTTAATTCCCCTAAACAATAAAAAACCCGCCAACTCATTTAACAGAGTTGGCGGGCTTGTCATTTCACGGCCAATCAATCATCCCGCGTCAACACTTCCAGCAATTCAATCTCGAAAATCAAATTCGAATTCGGCGTAATCGCGCCCATCGTCCGTTCGCCATATGCAAGGTGCGCCGGCACCAAGAGCTTGCGCTTCCCACCAACCTGCATGCCCATGATCCCCTGGTCCCAGCCTTTAATAACCCGCCCCGTGCCAATCACGCACTGAAAAGGTTTGCCACGGCTGTAGGAAGAATCGAACTCGGTGCCGTCTTCCAGCCATCCGCGGTATTGGGTGGTGATCAGCGCGCCTTTGACCGCTGCTTTGCCGTCGCCCAGTTCAAGGTCGATTACCTGAAGCTCATCATTCATTACATGCACTCGTCTGTTCACTCCCTCAAAGGGGCTTCATGGCCGCCGTTTTCCCAGAATTACGGGCAATTGGCAACTGTTCGGCGCGGTTTAGCTCTATTTCCGAGCGTAAGCGTGAACTAAGATAAACAGCATCACCCCCACGGTTAAACACCCCGATGATGGCTATTCCTGAATGAGTGTCCTCTGGATCAGCGCTGCCATCGGCTCAGTGATGCTTGCCGTGCTGATTGTGCTGGCCTGCCGCCAGTCTGTCCTGCAACGGCAGTTGACTGAATGCCGCGCGCTGATCGCCAGCCTGTCCACGGGGCAAAATATTCATCTGGACGGTGACGCCGAACGTTTCAAACGCAGCCAGTATTTCGCGCGCATCGGCACCTGGGACTGGGACGTGGACACCGACAAGCTGTATTGGTCAGACGCGATCTACGGCATGTTCGGGTTCAAGACCGGTGAAGTCACGCCCTCCTACGCCTTGTTCTGTTCCTGCGTGCACCCGGACGACCGGGCCAAGGTCCGCGCCGGCGAGTTGCGTTGCCTGGAAACCGGCGAAAACCATGATGAGGAATACCGCGTGGTCTGGCCCGACGGCACCATCCGCTGGCTGCGCGAGACCGGCAACGTGGTAAAGAACGACCACGACACCACGATCAAAATGATGGGCGTAGTCCGTGACATCACCGAAGAAAAAGCCTCCGCCAGCTACCTGCAACACCTGGCCCATTACGACCCGCTGACCGGCCTGCCCAATCGCCTGGTGCTTGAAGAACGCCTGTCTGAAGCACTGGAACAAGCGCGCATCAGCGCGACACGGGTGGCGCTGGTGTTTGTCGACCTCAATGGTTTCAAGGCGATCAACGACCATTACGGTCATGCCGCCGGCGACCGCGTGTTGGTCACCACCGCCACGCGGCTCAAACGAATCCTGCGCTCCACCGACACCGTCGCCCGGATTGGCGGCGATGAATTCGTGGTGATCCTCCAGGGCCTGCCGCCCGGCATCAACCTTCAGGACGAAGCGCGCAGCATCTGCCAGAACATCTTCGTCGAACTCTCACCGCCAGTGACCATTGGCAATGACCAGCGACATATCGGCACCAGCCTGGGCGTCGCGGTGTTCCCGGACCATGCGCCGAGCATGGACCGGTTGATTCACATTGCAGATTTGGCGATGTATGAGGCCAAGCGCAGTGGGAATAATCAGTATCGGTTGGGGATCCAGGCGTTGAGTCCTAGTTAGTGACGGACGAACTAACGCTCCACCGGCGTGACATCCACAATCGTCCCGCTGGTAATCAATACCATCATGTACTTGTCATTGATCTGCACCCACTGCGCGTCGGACGCCGGCGCCTTCAGGCCTTTGGCCTTCCAGTTCTTCACGGCTTTTTCGCTGCGTTGATACACCTCCGGCGCACGGTCGCCTTTCACCAGGCTGCGGGCGTTGATGGCGCCGGGCTGGACGGTTTTCTGTGCCGTTTCGGCGGCCTGGACGACAGGACTGATAGCGGTAATACCGGCGACAAGGGCGAGGCTGGCGATAAGGGTTTTGCTGTTCATCGGTGAACCTCTTGGGATGTCGTGGTTACTGAGTTCCGACTGCGCTCATGGCGAATCATTCCTTACTGTAGCGATGATTCTGCGACTGACTGTACTGGAGGTGTCGCGCCGGGTCGGCGTAGGCTGCGAAAAAACCAGCGGGATTCGCCATGCACATCGCCATTCTGACCTTCGATGGTTTCAACGAACTGGACTCCCTGATCGCCTACGGCATGCTCAGCCGGATTTCGCTGTTGGGGGATCGGGACTGGCGGGTGAGTATCGCCTCGCCAACACCGCGGGTGACGTCGATGAACGGTTTGACCATCGATGCGCACATCGATCTGCAGCAAGCCTGCGCAGCCGATGCGGTGTTGATCGGCAGTGGCCGCAAGACCCGCGAAGTGGCCGACACCCCGGAGATCATGGCGCAGTTGCAATTCGACCCGGCGCGGCAACTGCTCGGAGCGCAATGCTCCGGCACGTTCCTGCTGGCCAGGCTCGGGTTGCTCGGCGATGCCCCGGCCTGCACCGACGCGACCAGCAAGCCCTGGGTGCAAGCGGCCGGGGTCAATGTGGTCAATCAAGCGTTCTACGCCAATGGCAACATCGCCACGGCCGGTGGCTGCTTGGCGGCGCAATACTTGTCGGCGTGGTTTCTGGCCCGGCTCAAAGGCACGGAAGCCGCGCGGGAAGTGCTGCACAATTTCGCGCCAGTGGGCGAGAAAGACGACTATGTCGCGCGGGCGTTTGCGCACATCGAAGCGAGCCTGTAGCGGCATAATCCGCCATGTATTGATCCACTTCGCACATCAATACATGCCAACTATGCAATTAACATATCGATGCCTCTGCTCCACTATCCGCCCCAATAAGAACCGTGCGCCGCCCCCACGCAGCGCACGTCATAAAAGCGGTGGAGTACAGATCAATGACAGCCTCAATCCCTTCCGGGCGCTCCCGGGCCAGTGCGATTTTCCGGGTCACCTCGGGTAACTTCCTGGAACAGTTCGACTTCTTCCTTTTCGGCTTTTACGCCACGCAGATTGCCGCCGTGTTCTTCCCGGCCAGCAGCGAATTCGCCTCCCTGATGATGACCTTCGCGGTGTTCGGCGCCGGGTTCCTGATGCGCCCGCTCGGCGCCGTGGTGCTGGGTGCGTACATCGATGATGTGGGCCGGCGCAAAGGCTTGATCGTGACGTTGTCGATCATGGCCAGCGGTACGATCCTGATTGTGCTGGTGCCCGGCTACGAGACCATCGGGCTGTTCGCCCCCGCCATTGTGTTGATTGGCCGCTTGCTGCAAGGCTTCTCGGCCGGCGCGGAGATGGGCGGTGTCTCGGTGTACCTCTCGGAGATCGCCACGCCAGGCAACAAGGGCTTTTTCACCAGTTGGCAGTCGGCCAGCCAGCAAGTGGCGATCATCGTCGCGGCAGCGCTGGGCTATGGGCTGAACCAATTGATGGCGCCGACGATGATTGCCGATTGGGGCTGGCGGATTCCGTTCTTCGTCGGCTGCATGATCGTGCCGTTCATTTTCTTCCTGCGCCGCAACCTCGAAGAAACCGCCGAGTTCGCTGCGCGCAAACACCGCCCGAGCATGGGCGAGGTGTTCCGTACCTTGGCGCAGAACTGGGGGATCGTGCTCGGCGGGATGATGATGGTCGCCCTGACCACCACCGCGTTTTACCTGATCACCGTGTACGCCCCGACCTTCGGCAAAACCGTGCTGCACCTGAGCACGTCCGATGCGCTGCTCGTCACGCTGCTGGTCGGTGTTTCGAACTTTTTCTGGCTGCCGATTGGCGGTGCCCTGTCCGACCGCATCGGCCGGCGTCCGGTGCTGATCGCCATGGCGCTGCTGACCCTGGCGACGGCCTATCCGGCGCTGACCTATCTGGTGAACGCGCCAAGTTTCCTCAACATGCTGCTGGTGTTGCTGTGGCTGTCGTTCATTTATGGCCTGTACAACGGCGCGATGATCGCCGCGCTCACCGAAATCATGCCGGTGGAAGTGCGGGTGGCCGGGTTCTCCCTGGCGTACAGCCTGGCGACGGCGGTGTTTGGTGGGTTCACTCCAGCGATGTCGACCTTGCTGATCCAATACACCGGCGACAAGGCTGCCCCCGGTTACTGGATGAGTTTTGCCGCGCTGTGTGCCCTGTGCGCGACCTTGTTTCTCTATCGCCGCTCCACCGGCCGCCTGCAACCGGCCGTGTCCTGACCCACCTTTGACTGCGAGACTTATTCGATGAAAAAGCTGTTCAACTACGCCGCTCTGCTGCTCATCGCGGGTCTGAGCACCATTGCCCAGGCCGAAGAGCTCCACGTGATGACCTCCGGCGGCTTTACCGCGGCTTACAAAATCCTCGGCCCGGAATTCGCCAAGTCCACCGGCAACACCCTCGACACCGCCCTCGGTCCCTCGATGGGCAAGGCGCCGGAAGCGATCCCCAATCGCCTGGCGCGCGGTGAACACGCCGACGTGGTGATCATGGTCGGCTACGCACTGGACGAGCTGATCAAACAAGGCAAAGTCGACCCCGCTTCACGGGTGGAACTGGCGGATTCGCGGATCGGCCTGGTGGTGCGCGAAGGCGCGGCGAAACCTGATATCAGCTCGGTGGAAGGTTTGAAAAAAACCCTGCTCGATGCCCAATCGGTGGCCTACTCCGACAGCGCCAGCGGTGTGTACATCGAGGAGCAGTTGTTCAAGAAACTCGGCATCGAAGACCAGCTCAAGCCAAAGTCGAAGATGATCCCGAAAATCCCGGTGGGCTCGGTGATTGCCACTGGCGATTATCAGTTGGGCTTTCAGCAGGTCAGCGAACTGTTGCCGGTGCCAGGGGTGAGTTTTGTGGCGAAGATTCCCGAGTCGGTGCAATCGGTGACGCGTTTTGCCGCCGGCATTCCGGTGGGCGCGCAACACCCGGCGCAAGCCAAGGCGTTGCTCGATTACCTGGCCTCCCCGGCCGTGCAGCCGCAGGTGCAAGCCACCGGGCTGGACTCGGTCACCCGCTGATCGGCTGGATTTTCATTTCCACCACCAGCCGTTCCAGTTCCAGGGCAGCCGGGGTCAAGGTGCGACCCCGGCGCTTGATCAGCCCGACACTGCGCATCACCTGCGGATCGGTCAGCGGCACCCGCGTCAGAATCGGGTGATCTTGCGCCGGCATCGCCATCATCGGCACCGCCGCCACGCCCAGCCCCGCCTCCACCAGCCCGATCATCGTCGTGACGTGACGGGTTTCGCAGATACTTGGCCGCTGCGGCACCACGCCGGCCAGCGCCTGATCCAGCAAAAAACGGTTGCCCGAGGTCTTGTCGAGCGAGATGTAGTCCTGCCGGTAAAACTCGTCCCACGTCACGCTGCTGCGCCCGGCCAACGGATGATCGCGGCGACAGGCCACCACATAACCTTCTTGCACCAAGGGTTCGAAATCGACCTCGGCCTCCAGCGTGCCCATGAAACTCAAACCGAAATCCGCCTCGCCGTTGACCACCGCGCTGAGCACATCGTGGGCGCTGGAGTCGAGGACCTTGACCTTGATCCGTGGAAATTGCCGGTGGTAGTGGGCAATCACCCGCGGCATGAAGTAGTACGCCGCCGACGGCACACACGCGACGGTGACGTGGCCGAGCCGGGTCGAGGAGACTTCGCTGATGCCGAGCAGCGCCACGTCCAGGTCGTCCAGCAACCGCTCGACGCTGGGAATGAAGCCGCGCCCGGCCTGGGTCAGGCTGACCTTGCGAGTGGTGCGTTCGAACAGCTTCACACCGAGGGCATCTTCAAGTTTTTCGATGCGCCGGCTCAGGGCCGGCTGGGAAATGCGCACGGTGTCGGCGGCCTTGCGAAAACTGCCCTGCTCGACCACGGCGCGAAAGGCTTGCAGGTCGTTGAGGTCGAAATTGATGGCCATGGTGCGCACTCGCGGGACGGGCAGATTGATCAGCTTATCCTATGAATGTAACCAATTGATGCGAATTGTAACAAGTGTACCGCTACGCTTTGCTGACGCATCCGGTTACAGCCTTTATCCTTGGCCCCCTACGCCGTACCGAGTCTTTGGAGTTTTGCCATGCCCCATGAAGGCAACCTGTTACAAGCCGCTGTCGTGTTTCTGTTCGCGGCGGTGCTCACCGTGCCTTTGGCCAAGCGTCTGCAATTGGGCGCGGTGCTGGGCTATCTGTTTGCCGGGGTAATCATCGGGCCGTCGGTGCTGGGCTTGATCGGCAATCCGCAAAGCGTCAGCCACATCTCGGAACTGGGGGTGGTGTTGCTGCTGTTTATCATCGGCCTGGAACTGTCGCCGCGTCGTTTGTGGGTGATGCGCAAATCGGTGTTCGGCGTCGGTCTCGCGCAGGTATTGCTGACCGGATCGGTGATTGGCGTGCTGGCGTTGTTCGTGTTCGGCCAGTCGCTGAATAGCGCGATTGTGCTGGGCCTGGGTCTGGCGTTGTCGTCCACCGCGTTTGGCCTGCAAAGCCTGGCCGAGCGCAAGGAACTGACCAGCCCTCACGGGCGGTTGGCGTTCGCGATTCTGCTGTTCCAGGACATCGCCGCGATCCCGTTGATTGCCATGGTGCCGCTGCTGGCCGGCGGTGATCACACCACCAGTGCCGCCGAGGATTTGAATCACGGCTTGCGGGTGCTGGGCAGTATTGCGGTGGTGGTGATCGGCGGCCGCTATCTGCTGCGGCCAGTGTTCCGGGTGGTGGCCAAGACCGGTCTGCCGGAAGTCTCCACCGCCACGGCGTTGCTGGTGGTGATCGGTACTGCGTGGTTGATGGACCTGGTGGGCGTGTCCATGGCGTTGGGCGCATTCCTCGCCGGGTTGCTGCTGGCGGACTCTGAATATCGCCATGAACTGGAAGCGCAGATCGAGCCGTTCAAGGGTTTGTTGCTGGGGCTGTTCTTCATCAGTGTCGGCATGGGCGCCAACCTGAGTCTGCTGCTGAGCGCGCCGATCACCGTGTTGGGGCTGACCCTGCTGCTGATCGCCATCAAGCTGCCGCTGCTGTTTGTCGTCGGGCGCCTGGCCGGTGGCTTGGGCAAGGTCAGTGCGATTCGCCTCGGTATCGTTTTGGCGGCTGGTGGTGAATTTGCGTTCGTGGTGTTCAAGATCGGTCGCGACCAGGGCTTGTTCGAGCCGCGCCTGTACGACTTGCTGGTGCTGACGATTACCTTGTCCATGGCGGTAACGCCGCTGTTGTTGCTGCTGTGCGCGCGGCTGTACTCGCCAAAAGTGCAGCCGGTGGTGGTGCCGGAGAAATTCCGCGAAATCGACACCGACGCCCCGCGCGTGGTGATCGCCGGCATGGGCCGCATGGGTCAGATCGTCGCGCGGATCCTGCGGGCGCAGAACATCAAGTTCGTGGCGTTGGACACGTCGGTGGAAACCATCGAACTGTCCCGCAGCTTTGGCGGCGTGCCGGTGTTCTATGGCGACCCGATGCGCCCGGAAATCCTCAGTGCGGCCAAGGTCGAGCAGGCGGAATACTTTGTCATCGCCACCGACGACCCGGACACCAACATCAAGACTGCCGAGCTGGTGCACAAGCTCTACCCGCACATGAAAATCATCGCCCGGGCGCGTAACCGTCAGCACGTGCACCGCTTGGTCGACCTTGGCGCCGAAGCGATTCGGGAAACCTACTACTCCAGCCTGGAAATGAGCCGGCGTACGCTGGTTGGCCTCGGGTTGACCCAAGCGCAGGCCGATGCGCGGATCAAACGCTTCAAGCATCACGATGAACAGGTGCTGGAAGCGCAGCATGCGATTTACGACGATGCGGCGAAGGTCTTGCAGACAGCACAGGAAGCGCGGGCAGAGTTGGCCAAGTTGTTTGAATCGGATCAATTGGAGGAGCAGGCATCGGGTAAAGCCTGATCGTAACCTGATCGCCTGATCGTTCCCACGCTCTGCGTGGGAATGCAGCCCGGGACGCTCCGCGTCCCTTTCGAGAGCTGGAACGCGGAGCGTCCCTTGAGGCATTCCCACGCAGAGCGTGGGAACGATCATCGGCAGGCGTCAGGCCATTTCCAACGCCTGCAGCTCAACCCCGGCCTTCACCTCGAACCGATCCGCCAAAAACGGCGTGATGTCCAGCGGCAAAGGTTCATTGTTGACCAGCCTATCCAGCAACACCCCGGTAATCGCCGACGTCAGAATCCCGGTCCGGAAATGCCCGCAGGCGTTGAGATACCCTTCCACGCCTTGCATCGGCCCAAGAATCGGCAACTCATCCGGCGAGCCCGGACGCAAACCGGCCCAGGTGCGCTTGAGGTTGACGTCGGCCAGTTCCGGAATACAACGCACCGCGCCTTGCACCAGCCCGGCGATTTCCGGGTAGGTGGTGGTGACGTCGAAACCTTTGTCCTCGGTGGTGCTGCCGATCAGGATCTCGCCGTTGTCCTTCTGCGCGACATAGCAATCGCTGGTGGTCAGGCAACCGCGCAGGATCTTCGGCATGCGTTCGGTCAGCAGGATCTGGCCTTTCACCGGGTTCACCGGAATGCGAATGCCGGTGGCCTGCTCGCTCAAGTCCGCCGCCCAGGCACCGGCCGCGTTGATCAGGGTGTCGCAATGAAACACCCCAGCCTCGGCGGTTTGTACACCGGTGACCCGCGAACCATGGTGCAACACCCCGGTGACGTTGGTGTTGAAGTACATATCGACGCCATTCTGCCGCGCGCCTTCGGTGTAGGCATCGGCCAGACGGAACGGGCTGACCTGGTGATCGCAAAGAAACTCCAGCGCGCCCCTCGCCTCGTGGCTGACGGCCGGCTCCGCTTCACGCAGTGCAGCCTGGTCGAGCCAGCGCACTTGATCCGCCAAGTGCGGGATGCAGGCGACGATATGCTCGGCGTAGAGCCGGTCTTCATCGTCGTAGATCACGAACTTCAGCCCGGTTTTCTCGAACTTGAAATCCATCCCGTGATTGTCCTGCAATTCCTTGTGCAGCGCCGGGTACAGGGCGTTGGACTGCAAGGCGAAATCGAAGAACGACTGCGGCAGGATGTGCGGGGTGCTGGAGTCGACCACCACCGCCGAACCCTGGGCTTCACGCTTGCGGTTGGCCGACATCATGCGGAAAAAAATCACCCCGCAACCCAGGCCCACCGACTCGCCGATGGCCCACAAGCCGCCGGCCGAGGCGCGGGTCGCGTTGCCCGGACGCTTGGCGTCGATCAGCGCGACTTTGAGGTTTTTGCGTTTGGACAATTGATAGGCGCATGACGCCCCGATCACGCCACCACCGGCGATGACCACGTCATAGAACTTACTCATTGTTGGCGGCCTCCGTGGCGGCGTTGTGAAAGGCTGAGAACGGAATCGGATCGATGGGGAAGCGCGGGCGCAACCAGCCCACGTCCTGGCGCCCGGTGGCTTCACGCAGGCGGTCGCTGCAATAGCCGACGCACATCCGCCCCTGGCAATCGCCCATGCTGACGCGGGTGCGCATTTTCAGGCTGGCCATGTCTTGCACGCCCTGCGCCAGCGCTCGGTCGATGTCGGCGCGGGTCGCGTGTTCGCAGCGGCAGATCACGGTATCAGCAGCGGGCAATGCGGTCTGCCCGGCGCCGCGTTCGGTGTAGCGGTCAACCGCGGCGCGAAAACGCACGATCGACTTGAGTTTCGACAGGAAGCGATCACGCCGCACCAGCGCCAGTTCAGTGTCCAGTACGCCCCGTTGCTGCAGGATCGACAGCGCTGCGATCCGCCCGGCCAGCATCGCCGCTTCGCCGCCGCGAATCCCGCCCATGTCCCCGGCCAGGTGCACGTGCGGCTCATTGCTTTGCTGCCAGATATTGGCGCTGGCCCGCAGGTAGCCGTCATCGCTGAAGCCGTGGTTCAGGCCCATTTGCTGACTGAGTTGAGTGCGCGGGATAAAGCCGTAACCGACGGCGAGGGTCTGGGCGGCGATCTGTTCGGCGCGGCTCAGGTCCGGCACCCAAGTGCTGGAATACGGCGCCACGGTGACCGATTTCAACTCGGCATCGCCCTGGGCCTCGACCACGCCCCAGCCGTAATACATCGGGATGCCGTGCAATTTGAGGAACGCCAGCATGCTCAAGCCATCGAGGAACAACTGCGGTTTGTTCAGCAGCGCCAGGCTTTCCCGGGCGATCTTGCCGAACGCACACGCCTCATAAACCCCGGCGACGGTGACCCCGGACGCGTGCAACTGACACGCCACCAGCGGCAGCAACGGACCGGTGCCGGTAATCACCACCGGCCCCTGAGGCTTGACCACGCCACTCTTGATTTGCAGTTGCAGCCCGCCCAAGAGGATCACACCGGGCAAGGTCCAGCCAGGAAACGGCACGCTACGTTCATGACAACCGGCCGCCAGCAGCAGTTGCGGATAAGCGATTTCGTGCAAGTGTTCGTCGGCATCCAGCACCACCAGCGCACGCGTGCCTTCGGCACCGACCACCCGATGATTGAGGCGCACATCAATCAAGCCCGCGTGTTCCTGGAATTCGCCGTGCAATTTGCCCAGGACTTCGGAATAGCGCGGCCCCAGGTAATCGAGCTGGACGCCATCACGCAGCGGTCCGCGATAAACCACGCCGCCAAGCCGCGAAGCTTCTTCCAGCAGAGTGCTGCGCACGCCATGTCGGGCCAGTTCAATGGCCGCGGCCATGCCCGCCGGCCCGCCGCCGACGATCACCGGATGCAGGTTCATAAAACCTCCTGCTCGGCGATGCGATTGACCTGGGTTTCGACGGTCATGCCGTCACGTACCACGGTCTGGCAGGCGCGGCGCTTGTGCCGGCCATTGATTTTCACCAGGCAGCATTGGCACACGCCCATGCCGCAATAGGCGCCGCTGATTTGATCGTGATCGTTGCGAGCCACCTGGCGCAGGCCAAGGGATTGAATGACCGTGAGGACGGTTTCGCCGATGGCGGCGCTGACCGCTTGGCCGTTGATGTGCAAAGTCATGTCCGCCCGGACCAGCGGCTGGATATCGAAGGTTCTGTCTAAGCGTTGCATTGCAATGTTCTTCCGTGAAAGTTTCAGGTGGGTTCGACAGCTCCATGCTGCACTACACCTTGCCGGCCAACTGATACACACACAACGAGGAGGTCTGCATGGGTACTTCGACAGCGCATCAGCTGCGCACCAAAGCACTGTAGTCGATGCCGCAGCGAGGGCTTGGATCTTTTACGGTAAGCGATATTTCACTTCGAAATATTGATCCACGCCAGTGAAAGCCTCCCCCGCGCCACGCCGTGGGTCAGTTGGAAAACACGTACTGACCCTTGAGTTTTTTCGGACCGAAAAAAGCCAGGTCCGGGAACAGCTTCATCTTCAGGTACAACACGAAATACACCATGCCCAAGGTGATGCCGGCACCGATCAGCGTGGTCAGCCGGTCTTCGGCAAAGTCCTTGAACAGGCGCGACGACTGGCTGAGGGAAAGGACGATATAGACGGTGTAGAACTGCGCCAGGTTCTTGTAGAAACCATAGGCGAACCACAACGGGATGAGCCCGGCGAACAAGGTAATAAACAGCGCCGCCTTCGGCCCGATCATCGATCCCAGGAAAAACCCTGCCACCGCGCCGAGCACTGCCTGGACCACCGTGAGCACAATCAGAATCGTGAGCTTGCGCCGATGCTGCCGGTTGAGCGCCGGGTCCGGGTGCGCGCCGATCCAGTAAGCCAGCACCCGATCCTTGACCGCCCCGCCAGAGAACGTCTTGAACGTCTCGGTCCGCGACCGCCCGGCATCGAGCATGGCCAGCAGTTGCCGTTTGATTTCCTTCTTGTCCAACGTGTTTCTCCTTGATACGACGCAAAAAATGTAGGAGCAAAGCTTGCTCCCACAAACATAGTGCCCCAGAAAGCAAAACGCCGCTTCTACCAGAGGCAGAAGCGGCAGAGGCATGAGCCCCAGAGGGATGTCAGTGCATGAACAGGGCGATCAGGATGATGATCGGGATCGGCACGCCGAGAAAAAACAACAGTAATGAGCGCATGGTGATTCTCCTGGGTTAGCGAACGGGTGGCAGTGTGGTGGTGGTCACGTAGGCATCCGATTCCAGATACACCACGGCATCACGGCGACGACCGCCATAGGTAGCGGCAAGGCTGGCGAAGAACGCACCGGCCAGCAGCGCGATGAACATCCACAACGCGGTCCAGGCAGCGACTTTGGCGGCGGTGTCGGCCGCTTGTTGCGCGGCAAGCTTGGCGTCGGCAATGGCTTTCTGAGTGCGGGCGTAGACTTCATCGACACGACGCTCGGCATCAGCCTGGGTCAGGTTGGTGCGTTGGGCGACCATTTGCGCGAGGTAGGTCCGGTCTTCTGCAGACAGGCCGTTATTGCTCAGGCTGCGCGCAAAGATGCGGGTCACGGTGCCACGGGCGGCATCATCGCTGACGGCGGCGGGACGATCATCGCGGAACAGGCTGTCGACGAAGTAACCGTACTGGTCGCTGTTGGTGTTCGCGGCGGCCGTGCCGGCAGCTGCGGTCATGGCCGTTGCAGCGCCACCGGCGACACTCGCCCCGGCCTGCACACCACCGCTGACAATACTGCTGACCGAGCCGACCACCAGGGTCGCGGTCACCAGCGTCGCCACGCACCAGGCGAGAAAGCCATGGGCGGTGTCACGGAAATAGACTTCATCGCCGTGCATATTCGCCCACTTCACCCGCAGGCGACCGGCAATGTACCCGCCGAGCCCGGAGGCAACGATTTGTGTAACGGCCAGCCAAACAATGGTTGAAATGCCCAGGCCCTTGGCGCTGACGCCCTCGTTGGCCCACGGTGAGACTGCGGAAAAGCCCAGGCCGAAGCCGAGCAATACCAGAATCAGCGACAACGCCGCGGCGGCAGCAGCCCCGGCGAAGATCGCGCCCCAGGACACGCCCGAGAGCGTGCTCGATTCATCTGCGGCAGAATAATAACCCTCAGAAGATCTATTCATTATTGTTCAGCTCCAGGCATGAAAGATGGTGTTACAACTCGTCGAAAGAGGAATTGCAGACACCGTGCCAGTCGTCGACTTTTAATAAATCTTTATCTATCAATGAGTTGAAAATCTGCAAGCGCCTAGGAGCGTGCATTTTGCAATAACGGCTTAATATCAGCGGGTTTTATGCATTGGGCTTTGCGGTGCAAATCAATGCCGCGCGCCCGGTTCCCCACCCAACATGAAAGTTAATTTAATAACCCGCGCGTATTTCTTGGCAAAATGCCCTCATTCTGTAATGAACTGAATAGCAGGCCCGCCCTTATGACCCGCATCTTGACCATCGAAGACGACGCCGTGACCGCCCGGGAGATCGTGGCTGAACTGAGCAGCCACGGCCTGGACGTGGATTGGGTCGACAATGGCCGTGAAGGCCTGGCGCGGGCCGTCAGCGGTGACTACGACTTGATCACCCTCGACCGCATGTTGCCGGAGCTTGATGGCCTGGCGATCGTCACCACGCTGCGGACCATGGGCGTGGCCACGCCGATCCTGATGATCAGCGCCCTCTCCGACGTCGACGAACGGGTGCGGGGCTTGCGCGCCGGTGGCGACGATTACCTGACCAAACCCTTCGCCACCGATGAAATGGCGGCGCGGGTGGAAGTGTTGCTGCGTCGCCAGAGCACCGTCAGCACCCAGGCCACCACGCTGCGGGTAGCGGATCTGGAGCTGAACCTGATCAGCCACGAAGCCAGCCGCGACGGCGAATTGCTGACGCTGCTGCCCACTGAATACAAACTGCTGGAATTCCTGATGCGCAACACCGGGCAGATCCTGTCGCGCATGATGATTTTCGAAGAGGTCTGGGGTTATCACTTCGACCCCGGCACCAACCTGATCGATGTGCACATTGGCCGCTTGCGCAAGAAGATCGACCCGCCCGGCAACGTCCCGTTGATCCGGACTGTGCGAGGCTCGGGGTATGTCATTGCTGAACCCCTCTAAAGGCTGGCGCTCTTCCAGCAGCCGACTGCTGGCGCTCTACAGTTCCCTGTTCGTGGCCTGGAGCGGGATCCTCATGGGGGTCATGTATTACGAGGTCTCCGGCTACCTGGACAACCTGGCCAAACACTCGCTGATGCAGCGCCAGCACCTGTTTTCGCGCTTCCAGGGCGAACAACTGGTGGACGCCCTCGCCGCCAGCATGACGTTCGACATCCGCGGCATCGATGCCTACGGCCTGTTCGACGCCCAGCATCGCTACCTCAGCGGCGCCCTGCGCGATATCCCGGCGAACCTGCCGCTGGACGGCCGCATCCACATGCTCGACAACTGCGCCGAGTCCGACGACCCGACCCTGCCCGCCGACAGCTGCGACGCCGTGGCCACCCCGACCCTCGACGGTCGCTGGCTGGTGCTGGTGCGCGACAACGGTTCGCTGTTCGCCGTGACCCAGATCATCCTCCACGCATTGTTCTGGGGTGTGTCACTGACCATCCTCCCCGGCATCGCCGGTTGGCATCTGTTGCGCCGCCGCCCGCTGCGGCGCATCCGCGCGATCCAGGCCAGCGCCGAAGCCATCGTCGCCGGCGACCTGACCCACCGCCTGCCGCTGTCCAACCGCCGCGACGAACTGGACATGCTCGCCGCCATCGTCAACGCCATGCTCGAACGCATCGAGCGCTTGATGAACGAAGTCAAAGGCGTGTGCGACAACATCGCCCACGACCTGCGTACCCCGCTGACCCGCCTGCGCGCGCAGCTATACCGGATTCAGCAACAGGCCGGCGACGGTTCGCCGCTGGCGGTGCAACTGGATTCGGTGCTGGCTGAGGCGGACACCTTGATGGCGCGGTTTCGTGGGTTATTGCGGATTTCCGAGCTGGAAGATCGGCAGCGCCGTTCAGGGTTTGTGCAGTTAGATCCGATGCCGTTGCTGCGCGAACTGCATGACTTTTATCTGCCCTTGGCGGAAGAAGGCGAACTGGTGTTTCACCTGCAACTGCCAGAGTCGTTACCTTCATTGAATGGCGACCGGGCGTTGTTGTTCGAGGCCATTGCGAACTTGCTGAGCAACTCGATCAAATTCACCCCGCCCGGTGGCGAAGTGATTTTGCGCGGGATCAATCAGGGCGGGCATACGCGGATCGAAGTGCTCGACTCTGGCCCCGGCATCCCGCCGTCGGAACGGGAAGCGGTGTTCCAGCGGTTTTATCGGGCCGAGGGTGGTAATCAGCAGAGTGGGTTTGGTTTGGGATTGTCGATCGTGGCGGCGATTGTCAGCCTGCACGGCTTCACCCTCGACGTTGGTACCAGCGACAGCGGTGGTGCGCGGCTGGCGCTGGATTGTCGGCAGAGCCTGATTCCGCAGACCTGACACACCCGACCTGATCGTTCCCACGCGACCCGTGGGAATGCAGCCCGGGACGCTCCGCGTCCCTTTCCAGCGCTGGAACGCGGAGCGTCCCTTGAGGCATTCCCACGCAGAGCGTGGGAACGATCATGTAGCTGCGGCTTAGGCCGGGTAGTTGGCCCGCAGGGCTTCGAGGCCGCCCTGGTAGATGCCGTTGAACAGCGCTTCGACTTCTTCGTCGGTCACGCCTTTGGCAGTAAACCGACCCGACCAGGTCACCCGAGCGCCCTGCCCTTGTGCTTCTACGCGCAGCGTCGCCAGGTAATCAGTCGCCGGGAACGGTGCCTGTTCAATCGAGTAACTGTAGGTTTTGCCGGCGTTGTCGAACGCTTGCAGACGCTCGATCACCACCGCGCCATCCGCGGTTTGCAGGCTGCGCACGCGCCCGCCTTCACTCAGTTCGCTTTTCACAATGAACGGTAGCCAGTCCGGCAGCGAGTCAAAACCGCCAATCAATTGCCAAACCACATCGGCCGAAGCCGGGATGTCGATAGATGCTGATGCTGTTGCCATAAATAAACGTCTCTCTTAATGAATTCAGGTTCAGATGGCCATGCTGTCGACGACGCCGCCGTCAACCCGCAACGCCGCGCCGGTGGTGGCCGAGGACAGTGGCGAGGCGATGTAGGCCACCAGGTTGGCGACTTCGGCCACGTCGGCCACGCGCTGGATGATCGAGCTTGGGCGAGCCTTGCGCACGAAGGCGTCGGCTTCTTCCCGGGCGCTGCGGCCGGACTCGGCCGTGGCGTCCTTGAGCATCTGCTCCAGGCCGTCGGTGAAGGTCGGGCCGGGCAGGATCGCATTGACGGTGACGCCGGTGCCAGCCAGACGTTTGGCCAGGCCGTGGGACACCGCCAGGTTGGCGCTTTTGGTCACGCCATAGTTGATCATGTCGGCCGGAATCGCCACCCCGGATTCCGAGGACAGGAAGATCACCCGGCCCCAGCCGTTCTTGACCATTTCTGGCGTGTAGTGCCGGGCCAGGCGCACACCGGAGATCACGTTGACTTCATAGAAGCGCGTCCACTCGCTGTCCGGCGCGTCGAAGAAATCCACTTCATTAAAGATGCCGAGGTTGTTCACCAGGATGTCCGCCCGAGGTTCGGCGGCGAACAGTTGTTCAGCGCCTTCAGCGGTACCGAGGTCGGCGGTCAGGCCACGCACTTGCGCGCTTGGCACGCTTTGACGAATGTCCGCCAATGCTTGCTCGAGCTTGGCCGAGTCGCGGCCGATCACCACCACCGTGGCGCCGGATTCGGCCAGTGCCTTGCTGATGCCCAGGCCAATGCCGGCGGTGCTGCCGCTGACGATGGCGAGTTTTCCAGTCAGATCGATTTTCATGCCACACCTCCTGGCAATGGAGCCCGTTCGGAAATCAGTTTTGCGCCGCGCAGCGCCTGCCAGAAAGCCGCAGGAATCACCTCATTCAACGCCGCCACATCTTCAGCAATCCGATCAGGACGGCTGGAACCCGGAATCACCGCCGCCACCGCCGGATTCGCCAACGAGAACTGCAACGCCGCCGCTTTGATGCTGACGCCATGGGCCGCCGCAACCTTCTTGATCTGCTCGACCTTGCTGATGATCGCCGGGCTCGCCTTCTGGTATTCGAAGTGTGTACCGCCGGCCAGAATGCCCGAGCTGTAAGGGCCACCGACGACGATTTCTACGTTCTGCGCCAGCGCCGAATCCATCAGGCGTTGCAACGCACGGTCATGGTCCAGCAGCGTGTAGCGACCGGCCAACAGGAAGCCGTCCGGCTGGGCTTCGGTCAGATCCAGGGTCAATTCGCACGGCTCGACCTTGTTCACGCCCAGGCCCCAGCCCTTGATCACGCCTTCTTCACGCAAACGGGTCAACACTTTGAACGCACCAGTGCGGGCCTGATTGAAGTATTCCAGCCATTGATCGCCGTAAAAGTCCTGAGCGATGTCGTGGACCCAGACGATGTCCAGCCGATCGGTTTGCAGGCGCTTGAGGCTGTCTTCGATCGAACGCATCGTGGCGTCGGCGCTGTAGTCGTTGACGATTTTGTTCGGGCGACCGTGTTCGAACACGCCGGCCTTCTCGCCGAGATCACGGGCGGCGGTGTCTTCGACTTCGTCGAGAATCACCCGGCCGACCTTGCTGCTGAGCACGTAGTCGTCGCGCTTGTACTGGGCCAACGCGGCGCCCAAACGAATTTCCGACAGGCCCGAACCGTAAAACGGTGCGGTGTCGAAGTAACGCACGCCGGCATCCCAGGCAGCGTGCACGGTGGCCATCGCCTCTTCTTCCGGGATGGCGCGGAACATGTTGCCCAACGGGGCGGTGCCGAAACCCAGCGTGCCGGGCAGTTTGTCTTTCAAGCTCATGGGTAATTCCTCTTGAGTGTCAGTGATCAGCTCATGGGTGACCGTTGAGCAGATCGTAGATTGTCAGGATCGGACCGTCCAAGACATAATGCGCAGCACTTGAGTCCCTATAGGTCTGACATGATCGACATCCGCCAATTGCGCTACTTCGTCGCCGTCGCCGAGGAAGAACACGTCGGTCGCGCCGCCGAACGCCTGCACATTTCCCAGTCGCCCCTGAGCCGGCAGATCGCCCAGCTCGAAGAACGCCTGGGCCTGACCCTGTTCGAACGCAGCCAGCAACGCATTCGCCTGACCCGCGATGGCCAGACCTTTCTCGCGGAGACCCGCGCCTTGCTGACCCACGCCAATCGCCTGGAATCCCTCGGCAAACGCCTCGGTCGTGGTGAAGAAGGCGGGTTGTGCATCGGCTACATCGAGAACGCCATGCACGCTGGCGTGTTGCCGAACGCCTTGCGCGTGTTGCGCGTGGAGCGGCCGAATGTGCATGTGGCGCTGTACAACCTGAGCTCTGCCGAACAATTGGAAGGCCTTCGCCAGCGTAGTCTGGATATCGCCCTGGTCAGTGAACCACCCGTCGCCGACGACCCGGATTTGCAGGGTTTCCAGGTGCTGGACGACCCGATGCTGCTGGCCTTGCCTGATGATCATCCGCTGGCGCAGCAGGCGGTATTGACGCCCGAAGACCTCGCCAATCAAGAATGGATCGGCGTGCAACAGCACCATAATCTCGCCAGCCGCGAAAACTTCGTCAGCGCCTGCATACGCGCCGGCTTCACCCCGGACATCCGCATGGAGGCCACCGGCCCCTTCACCGCATTGGCCCTGGTGGCTTCGGGACTGGGCATCGCCATGATTCAGAAAGGCCTGAGCCGCAACGCACCACCCGGCGTCGTCCTGCGGGAAGTGCCGTGGATTTGCTTCACCCGGCCGCTGTGGGCGGCGTGGCACCGGATCAATTTGCGGCCGTTGGTGGAGACGTTCAGGAAAGTGCTGACCGAACCGTAATGATCGTTCCTGATCGTTCCCACGCTCTGCGTGGGAATGCAGCCCGGGACGCTCCGCGTCCCTTCCCGGAGCTGGAACGCGGAGCGTCCCTTGAGGCATTACCACGCGGAGCATGGGAACGATCAGTCCAGTATCCGGCTCACTATTCGGTCAGCCAACGCCAGGCAACTGGTCAACCCCGGTGATTCAATACCAAACAAATTCACCAACCCCGGCACACCATGTTCCGCCGGACCACTGATGACGAAGTCAGCAGCCGATTCCGTCGGGCCAGTGATTTTCGGTCGTATACCACTGTAGGCCGGTTGCAGGCTGTCATCCGGCAACCCCGGCCAGTAGCGGCGGATGGCTTGATAAAACCCGTCAGCCCGATGCGGATCGACGCGGTAGTCGATTTGATCAACCCATTCCACGTCCGGCCCGAAACGCGCTTGGCCACCCAAATCGAGCGTCATGTGCACACCCAGCCCGGCACTTTCCGGCGCGGGATAGACCAAGTGCCGAAACGGCGCCCGACCGCTGAAACTGAAATAGCTGCCTTTGCACAATCGCGCGGTGGGAACGTGCTGCGCTTCTAAACCAACAATCCGGCTCGCCACCTCAGGCGCCGACAACCCCGCGCAATTAATCAACTCCCGACAGCTCAACTGCATCGGTTGCGCGCCACCCATTTGCAGTTCAAAACCCTGCTCAATGCAACGCGCCGCCAGCAGCGGCGTATGAAACGCAATCGACGCGCCCGAAGCCTCCGCGTCCCCTTGCAGCGCCAGCATCAACCCATGGGAATCGACAATGCCGGTGGACGGCGACCAGAGTGCGGCGACGCAGGACAGTTCAGGCTCTAACGACAATGCCTGCCCGGCATCGAGCCATTGCAAGTCATCAACGCCATTGCGCAAACCCTGTTCCAGCAACCGTTGCAGCGCTGTTCGCTGATCGTCATCGGTGGCCACAATCAACTTGCCCAACCGCCGATAATCCACCCCGCGCTCATCGCAAAAGGCATACAAGCGCTGCTTGCCCTCGACACACAGCTGCGCCTTGAGGCTGCCGCTCGGGTAATAAATCCCGGCGTGGATCACCTCGGAGTTGCGCGAGCTGATGCCCACGCCAATCCCCTCGCCCGCCTCGACCACGATCACCTCGCGCCCGCTCAAGGCCAGGGCCCTGGCCACCGCCAGCCCGACCACCCCGGCCCCGACCACCACACAATCAATATCGACGCTCACCTGCCCTCCGCTCATTCAAGCCAGACCCCGTTCCCGATAATCGATCAGGCTGGAGAAAATCGCCAGCAGCGCGGCCATGACCACGAAGAAGATCAGCACCAGGAAGTACGAGCCGGTGAACTGCACGATCAAGCCGATCAGGATCGGCACGATCACCCCGGCCATGTTCCCGCAGAAATTCATGGTGCCGGCCAGCACGCCGGTTTTCGAGGTGCCGCCGAGGATCGACGGAATGCACCAGTACATGCCGCACCAGCGAATGAAAAACATCGCCACGCACAGCAGGCCAATCGCCTTGCTCGCCTCAGTCGTATAGGCCACCGCCAACATGCACAGCGCCGCCACCAGTGCCGAACCGCTGAACATGCTGCGCATCACCAGGTTGGGCGAGGCGCCGCTGGACTTCCATTTATCGCCCAGATAACCGCCCACCAGTTCGCCGACGAAACCGCACATGAAGATCAGGAACGTCGCGCCGCCCATGCTGGAAATGTTCAAACCGTGAGTCTGGTGCAAGTAGCTCGGCATCCAGGTCAGCAAGCCGTAGAACACGCTGAGGATGCAGCAGTAACCGGCGAACATCGCCAACACCGAGCGGTCCTTGAGCAGTTCTTTGAGGGCAATGCTGGTCACCGCGCCGGGTTGGCTGGTCTTGCGATTGCCTTCGGTGATGTGCGCCAGTTCCGCAGCGTTGACGCCAGGGTGTTCGCTGGGGTGGTTGCGGATGTATTTCCAGGCCAGCACACCGGCGAGCATGGTGCCGATGCCGGCGATCACAAACGCAATGCGCCACGAGTCAAACCAGCCGATCAGCCCGGCAATGATGATCGCGCCAAACGCGCTGCCCAACGGCGCGCCGCCGTCCACCAGCACCGCGCCGCGTCCACGTTCGTTGGGGGTCAGCCAGGCGCCGTTGAGCTTGGCGCCGGCGGGCATGATCGGCGATTCGGCGATGCCCAGGCCCATGCGCGTGATCAGCAGAATGATCCAGTTGTGCGCGCCAGCGGCCAAAGCCTGGAATGCGCCCCAGGCGACGGTTGCAATGACGATCACGCGGCGGGTCTGGAAGCGATCCAGCAGCATACCGCCGGGAATCTGCATCAACGCGTAAGACCAGAAAAACGCGCTGAGCATCAAGCCTTCCAGCGCCGGCGGGATCTGGAATTCGCTGGAAATCAGCGGCAACGCCACCGACAGAGAGGCGCGGTCGATGTAGTTGATTGCGGTCAGCAGCAACATGATCAGGAAGATGCGCCAGCGTACGCTGGTGGGACGTTCGGTGGCGGCGAGGGAAAGTGTTTCGGCACTCGGATTGTTCATGAGGGGCGCTCTTTATTGTTGTGGATGCAAGCGACCCGATGCCCGTCAACCAACACGCAGGTTTGCGTATGACGGGCATCAGGTAGCAGCCCCACTCTAATGACGCGCCCGACGAGTGAATAATGAGGGGATCTGATTGGGGGATCACCGAACGTCATCCCCCAGATGATCAGAACGTGCCGGGGTAGCTGCCGCCATCCAGCAACAGGTTTTGCCCGGTGAGGAACCCGCCCTGAGCGCTGCAAATGAACGCGCAATAGGCGCCGAATTCATCGGGCTGGCCGAAGCGCTGGGCCGGTACGTGTTTGCGCCGTTGCTCGCTGACGGCTTCAACACTGGTGCCGTTGGCGTCGGCGGCGGCGCTCAGGGTTTTGTGCAAACGCTCGGTTTCGAATGGGCCGGGCAGCAAGTTATTGATGGTCACGTTGTTCCCCGCCAACCGCGACTGCCGCGCGAGCCCGGCGATAAAACCGGTGAGGCCGCTGCGAGCGCCGTTGGACAAACCCAGCACATCAATCGGCGCCTTCACCGCGCCGGAGGTGATGTTGACAATGCGCCCGAAGCCGCGCGCGGCCATGCCATCGACGCAGGCCTTGATCAGTTCGATCGGCGTGAGCATGTTGGCGTCCAGCGCCTTCAACCAATCTTCGCGCTGCCAGTCGCGGAAATCACCCGGTGGCGGGCCGCCGGCGTTGTTGACCAGGATGTCCACCTGCGGACAGGCCGCCAGAACCTGTTCGCGCACCGAGGGTTCGCTGATGTCGCCGATCACGGTGCGCACTTCGACACCGAGGCCACGCAGTTCAGTGGCGGCAACTTGCAAGGCGTCTTCCCCACGAGCGTTGATCACCAGGTTCACGCCCTCCTTCGCCAAGGCCCGCGCACAGGCCAGCCCCAGCCCTTTGCTGGCGGCGCAGACGATGGCCCAACGGCCTGATATTCCTAAATCCATGACGATGCTCCTGACAGTTGGAAAACCCCACGTTACCACCGCCACCTGACGCTTCGGGGGATGACAAACAGTGATCCCCGGATCAGACCTTTTCATTATCAGCCGCCCGCCCCGCTTATTACTGTCTCCCGACCAATAAGAAACCGGAGACACCCATGAACCCGTTCCAGTTTTATTTCCCCACGACCTTGAAGAGCGGTAACGGCCTGGTGCGTCAGGCCGGTGCATTGCTCAAGCCTCACGTTCGAAAAAAACTGCTGGTGGTCACCGATGAAGGGTTGATGGCGTCGGGCGTGATGGAAGGCTTTTTCGCTTCGCTGACTGAAAGCGAGATCAGTTACGAAGTGTTTTCCGGCGTTGAGCCCAACCCTACAACTGACGTGCTGGAGCGCGCCGTCGCGTTCCTGAAAAACCACGACTGCGATTCGGTGATCGGCGTCGGTGGCGGTAGCAGCATCGACACTGCCAAGGGGGTCGCAGCCATGGCCACCAACCCCGGCAACATCCTTGACTACGAAGGCTACGACAAACTGCTGCACCCGCCGCTGCCGGTGTTCGCCATCCCCACCACCTCCGGCACCGGCAGCGAATGCACCGCCTCTACCGTATTCACCAACACCAAAACCCTGTTCAAAACCGTGATCATCAGCCCGGCGCTGTTTCCGAAGCTGGCGATTCTCGACGCTGAACTGACCCTCAAATTACCGCCGTCGATCACCGCCGCTACCGGCATGGACGCCTTGACCCACGCCATCGAATCCTACGTATCGAAGCAGGCCAATCCGGTCAGCCAGGCCCTGGCGCTGCAAGCAATCAAGATGATTTGCACGCACCTGCCCAAGGCGTTTTTCGCCGGCTCGGACTTGCATGCCCGGGAACAGATGCTGCTCGGTTCGTTCCTCGCCGGCGTCGCGTTCGCCCAGTCAAAACTCGGCAACGTACACGCGATCTCCCACACCTTCGGCGGCGTGTTCAACATCCCCCACGGCATCGCCAACGCGACGCTGCTGCCCTATGTCATCGAATACAACCTGGCGGCCTGCCCGGAACTGTTTCGCGAGATCGCCATCGCCATGGGCGAAGACGTCGACGGCCTGAGTCCCGCCCGCGCCGGGTACAAGGTGGTGGAGCACGTGATGGCGCTGAATAAAGCCATCGGCATCCCCGCCAACATCAAGGACCTGGGCGTGGACCTCGACTACATGCCGCAGATGGTCAGCGACTCGATGCGCAGCGGCAACGTGCTGGTCAACCCACGCCTGACCACCGCCGCCGACATCGAACGGATCATCACCCACGCCTTCCACGGCACTCATTCCTGAGAGACGAACCCATGTTTTACGAAATGCGTACCTACACGATCCAGATCGGAAAAATGCAGACCTACCTCAAGCACTTCGAAGCGAACGGCCTGCCGGTGATCTCCCGCTACGCCACGCTGGTGGGCTGGTGGTACACGGAAATCGGCGAGCTGAACCAGGTGATCCATATCTGGGCCTACCCGAGCCTTGATGAGCGGATCACCAAGCGCGCGGCGCTGTATCAGGACCCGGACTGGCTCGAAGGCTTTGTGCCAGTCGCGTTCCCGATGCTGGAAAAAATGGAATCGAAACTGCTGATCGCCGCCGATTTCTCGCCGATCAAATAACCGCCAGACGCCACCGTTCCCCTGTAGGAGTGAGGCTTGCCCGCGAAAGCAGTGTGTCAGGCGACGATGATGCTGACTGACATGACGCCTTCGCGGGCAAGCCTCGCTCCTACAAGAGCCGGTATCGCCTTAAATCCCAGGACAACCCTCATGTGCGACCACAACACCAATAACACCGCCGCCGACCGTTCTCCCGACGCTAAAAAACTCCTCGAAGGCCTGCCCACCAACTGGGGCAAATGGGGGCCGGACGATGAAGTCGGCGCCCTGAATTACCTGCAAAGCGCCGAGGTTCTGCGCGGCATTGCGTCGGTGCGCCAGGGCAAGACCTTCACCCTGCAAGTACAAATCGGCCATCCCAAGGGCGAACCGCTGTGGCCCGGCCGCCGCCCGTCGATGCGGGTCAACGTGCTGGACAAGGGCCATTTCCTGGCCGGTAAAACCCACTTCGACGGCCATGTGGAGTACGCCGACGACGTGATCTTCATGCACCTGCAAGGCTCGACCCAGTACGACGCCTTGGGTCACGTGTGGCACGACAACAAACTGTGGAATGGCTACGACGCCATGAGCACCATCGGCAGCATGGACAAGGCCAGCATCCTGCCGATTGCCGAGCGCGGAATTGTCGGGCGCGCGGTGTTGATCGACATGGCCCGCCATCGCGGCAAAACGGTACTGGACAAGGGCGAAACCTTCACCCACCTGGACTTGCTGGCGGCAGCGAAAGCCCAGGGCATCGAGATCGAGAAGCGCGACATCCTGATCATCCGCACCGGTTGGATCGGCTCGTTCTACGAGCGCGAACCGGACGAGTTCTACAAGGATTTCGCCGAGCCGGGCCTGACCTTCAGCCGTGAGTTGGTGGAGTGGTTTCACCAGATGGAAATCCCCAACCTGGTCACCGACACCATGGCCAACGAAGTGGCAGTCGACCCGGCCTCCGGGGTGATGATCCCGCTGCATAATGCGTTGATGCGCAACCTCGGCGTGACCTTCACCGAAGTGGCGCTGCTCGATGAACTGGCCAGCGACTGTGCCGCCGACGGCCAGTGGAAATTCCTCTACACCGCCGCACCGCTGAAGATCGTCGGTGGCACTGGCGCCCCGGTGAATCCAATCGTGATCAAGTAATCAGGTCCTGTTGCAGTTCGTTGATCAGCAGGGTCGCCGCCGGAGACAGATCGGCGCCGGCCCGGCTGATCACGCCATAGGGCTCGATCAACGCGCGCAACGACACCGGCAGTTTCACCAGCAAATCGTATTGCTCGCAGAACTCGGCGACTTCCACCGGGATCACCGCCAACAGCGTCGGGTCTTGCTGCACCAGGAGAATGGTGGCGAAGGTCGACGAGGTTTCCAGCGGATAACGCGGGATCTCAAGCCCCGCTTCGTTGAGCTCGCGCTCCAGGGCCTGACGCATCGGCATGTCTTTGGGGTAGACGACCCAGCGGTAATCACTCAATTGCGACAGCTGCAACGATTCGGAACGGGCCAGCGGATGATCCTTGCTCGCGACCACCGCCAAGGGTTCTTCACTCAGCTCGATACAGTCATAAGCGTCCGAGCGTTGGCCGACGCTGGTGCGACAAATCGCCAGATCCAGCCGTCCTTGATCCAGCAGCCCCAACAACGTGGCGCTGGTGTTTTCCACCAGTTCCACCGACAACTCCGGCTGCTTGAGGCGTAACGCGCTCAAGGCCCGGGTCAGCAACGGCACCGCGCCCATGATCACTCCCACCGACAACCGCCCGCCCTGGCCTTGCATGATGCTGAGCATTTCCTCGCGCAGGTGCTCGACATCGCTGTAGATCAGCCGCGCATAACGAATCATGCATCGCCCCATTTCATTGGCCACCAGGCCTTTGGGCTGGCGTTCGAACAGCGGCATGCCAAGCAACGACTCGACTTCATGCAAGGCTTTGGTGGCGCCGGACTGGGAGATCGAAATCTGCTCGGCCGCCTTGTGCAGCGAGCCGCGATCATCGAGGGCAATCAGCAAGCGCAACTGTTTGAGGCGCAAGCGTGAAGCAATGCTGGCGAGGGAAGGAACCATGTCGGTGGGTGCTCGATTCAAGGGACGAATCCGTCTAGGCCCACGCCGGCACGTACCGGCGCGGGGTACGTGGTCAGCTCAGGGGCGCCTTGCTCCACTGGCCGTTGACCAGTCGATTGAGGCCCAGTGGATTAGCGTTTTGCAGCGCCTCGGGCAGGTACTCATCAGGATAGTTCTGATAGCAGACCGGGCGCAGGAAGCGATCGATGGCCAGGCTGCCGACCGACGTGCCACGGGCATCCGAGGTTGCCGGGTATGGGCCGCCATGCACGATGGCATCGCTGACTTCCACCCCCGTCGGATAGCCGTTGAGCAGCAGGCGCCCGACCTTGTCTTCGAGCAGCGGCAGCAGGTCGGCGAAGCGATCCAGGTCTACTGGTTCGGCGATCAGCGTGGCGGTGAGTTGGCCGTGCAGGCTGTCGAGTACGGCGCGCAGTTGTTGCGGGTCGGCGACTTCGACCACGACCGTGGTCGGGCCGAAGATTTCTTCCTGCAACAACGGATCGCCATCGAGTAACAACTGCGCGTCTGCTTTGAACACCTGCGGTTGCGCCTGGGACTCGCCCTGCGGTTGACCGGCCAAATGCTCGACGCCATCGTTATTGGCGATGTGTTGAAGACCGGCGCGATAGCTTTTCAGGGCGCCGGCATTGAGCATGGTCTGCGGCGGTTGCTGGCCCATGCTTTGGGCAAACACCTCGAGGAACTCGCTGAACTGTGGCGAGCGCAGGCCGATGATCAGACCGGGGCTGGTGCAGAACTGGCCGCAACCGAGGTTGATCGAGGCAGTCAGTTCTTCGGCGATTTTGCCGCCCCGGACGCTGAGTGCTTCGGGCAGCAGGATCACCGGGTTGATGCTCGACATCTCGGCAAATACCGGGATCGGTTGCGGGCGTGCGGCGGCCAGATCGGACAAGGCGCGGCCGCCCTTCAGCGAACCGGTGAACCCGACAGCCTTGATGCCGTCAGCCTTGACCAATGCCTGGCCGACACCCGCGCCGTAGATCATGTTAAATACGCCGGTCGGCATGCCCGTGCGTTGCGCGGCACGAACGATGGCGCTGGCCACGTGATCGGCGGTCGCCATATGCCCGCTGTGGGCCTTGAACACCACCGGGCAACCGGCGGCAAGCGCCGAAGCGGTGTCGCCGCCGGCCGTGGAAAACGCCAAGGGGAAATTGCTCGCGCCGAACACGGCGACCGGACCGACGCCGATGCGGTACTGGCGAATATCCAGGCGCGGCAGCGGTGTGCGTTCGGGTAAGGCCTGATCGATGCGCGCACCGAGAAAATCGCCGCGACGCAACACGTCGGCAAACAAGCGCAATTGGCCGGTGGTGCGACCGCGTTCACCGCGAATCCGTCCCTCGGGCAGCGCGGTTTCCCGGCAGACCAGCGCAATGAAATCTCCGCCCAGCCCATCGATTTCCTCGGCAATCGCCTCAAGAAATTCGGCGCGCCGCTGTGGCGATAACTGACGAAACGGCGCAAAGGCCCGCGTGGCTGCAGCGACCGCCAGCGTCACTTCCTGCTCATCAGCCTGATGAAAAACATAGGGCAGCGCCTGCCCGGTGCTGGCGTCGAGGCTGCGTAACGTCTCGCGGCCCAGGGCGCTGCGCTGCCCATCGATAAACTGCTGACCCAAAATAGCGGACATCAAAAACTCCCGCGCCCGCGCTTGGCGGGCGATCACTCGAATTGAAGGGTTACGCCTGTGGCGCACGCTTCACTCTAGGGGTTGGGGTCATGGGCAAACAAAGGACAACAACGGGCCAGGGGATGAGCGTTGGTCATCCCCTGGCCAGCGGTCCGTCAGTGAATGGCGACCGGGTTGATGTTGACCTGGGTCGAGCCCTTGTACAGCGGCTGGCCGAGGACAAACATGAACTCCCAGGCCTTGTCTTTCACCAGCGCGCGGCTGTCGATCAGCTCCAGGTTGTAGATACCGTTCTTGGCCAGCATGTACTGGTTGACCGGGAACTCCTGGCCGTCTTTAGCCGGGTAGATTTCAGAGGCCCAGGTGTCACCGCCGAACGCAACGATCTGCTTGTCCACCAGCCATTTCGCTGCCGACATGCCGATGCCCGGCTCCACCGCGAGGAATTTTTTGTTGTCCTTGCCCAGCAGTTCCAGCCAACCGGTGTTGAACAGCACCACGTCGCCTTTCTGGATGGTGATGCCTTGCAGGTCGAGGGCTTTCTGGATGTCGGCGACAGTGAATTCGGTTTTCTCCGGCACGATCGGCGTGCCGTACACGGCGGTCATGTCCAGCACCACGCCACGGGTGACGATCGGCGGGACCTTCTCGATGCCGAGTTTTTTCACGCCTTCGACGGTGACGAAATCGGCGGCGCGGTTGCCGTTGTAATAGACGTAATCGATGCCGATATGGCCGATGCCGTTAAGCTGGGTGCCGACGCCGGTCCAGCCCACCACCAGTTCATCGTTGAAGGTGAATTTGTTCGGGCCCATGGTGGTGCCACCCGCCTCGCCCGGCTGGACGTTGGTCAGGTTGAAGCTGCGATGACGGAAGGCCGGGAGGGTCTTGTCGATGGGCACGGCCAGCGGGTAGGTCTTGCCGGTCTTGATCAGTTTGGCGGCGTTGAGCACCGAGTCGGCGTTCAACAGATTCAGCGCGCCGATTTCATCATTGGCACCGTATTTCGACGGATACCATTTTTCGGCATCCGCGGCCTGGGCAGCGCTGACGGTGAAGAGCAAGGCGAAAGGCAGTATCAAACGATTGAGCATGGGGGCGTCCTTATGGGGTTGCAGTGCACCCAAGGTACGCAGCCCGTCTGTGGGGAAACAGACAGGTGTGGGCAATACATTAGTTCTGGATTGTCACGAATTGTAGGAGCGAGGCTTGCCCGCGAAAGCGGCGTATCTATAACAATGATGTCGACTGACACTCCGCCTTCGCGGGCAAGCCTCGCTCCTACAGGGATCATCATTAACTGTCATTTACCTGAACAACTTCCAACTTCAACAACCGGGTCCGCAGTTTCTCCATTCAATTGCACTTTAATCCGATATTGAAGGTTGACTTGATCCACCTGCCTGAGTAAATTGCGCGGGCCGGTTTCACAGGCCTTTTTTCAACTCACAAAAGAATCCAATGGACACAGTATCTAGTCGCTGTCGGGTAACTGCGAATTCGCAGGACCTGGCACATAACCCAGAACATGACGGGACTCGACTTTGCGGTCGGGTGAGCTGCGCTAGAGCTTGATGCTCCACCGTAACTTGCCTCGCCGGCGTCAGTCCGGTCCAGAGGTATGTTATGAACTTCAAATTCACTGTAATGCCCGGCGTACGCGCCTTTGCTTCGACCATGCGGGTCCGGCCCTGCCGTGAACGCCCGCTGGAAAAACGGGTTATCGCCCCGTTTTCCAGCCCTTCTTCCCCTGCCACAGCCCATCTGCGGGCCAACTGGCGCGTCTGCCCGATGACCGGCCAGCTTCAGCAACGCTGGAGCCTCGACGACAGCCAGGAACCACCGAGTCGGCGCATCGCGCGCCTGTTCCAGCAGGCGAGCGTGATGCTCGGCCTGCTACTCGGGACGCGCACTTTCAACTGATCTGAAGGCACTTTCATAGTCCTTCCCTTAACGTTTTCCTTAGTTGGAATTCGGCAACTTCTTATTGCCTGTAAAATAGTGGAGTTAGTTATGGACGAAGCCAGTAGACGGTTCGCTGCCCGTTATTATTCAAACAACGGCCAGCGAACATTAAACCCCGAAAACACAACTATCAGAATCGATCGCCTATTGGCGGCTCGACATACGTGCGCTCGTCTTTAATTAGCTGAGGTGCCTGTGTGTCGTGCCGCGAGCCGGCGGCAGGAGCACAGCAATGACCCTTGTAAAAAACGCAAAGAAAGCCACTCAAGGCGCCAGCAGCGACAACGCCAAACTGTCGATGCGCGCCGCCCGGGAAGCGCAGAACGGCCTGGCCGTGACGCTGACCAACCTCAACGCCAGCACCGATGGCCTGACCGAACTCGAAGCCCAGGGCCGCCTCGCCCGCAACGGTCACAACGAAGTGGCCCACGACAAGCCGCCTCACGCCCTGATCCAACTGCTCAAAGCCCTGAACAATCCCTTCATCTATGTGTTGCTGACCCTGGCCGCCATCAGTTTTTTCACTGACTACTGGCTGCCGATCAGCAACGGTGAAGCGGATGACGCCGACCTGACCAAAGTCATCATTATCATGACCATGGTCAGCCTCAGCAGCCTGCTACGGTTCTGGCAGGAATACCGCTCGGCCAAGTCCGCCGAAGCCCTGAAAGCCATGGTCCGCACCACCGCCACCGTGCTGCGCCGCGAGCACAAGGACGGCAAGCCGCTGCTGCGCGAAGTGCCGATGCGTGATCTGGTGGCCGGCGATATCGTGCAGCTCAGCGCCGGTGACATGATCCCGGCCGACATCCGCCTGATCGAATCCCGCGACTTGTTTATCAGCCAGGCGGTGCTGACCGGCGAAGCGTTGCCGGTCGAGAAGTACGACACCCTGGGCAACGTGGCGCAGAAGTCGGCCACCGGAAGCGCGACCGACCAGTCGAACCTGCTGGACCTGCCGAACATCTGCTTCATGGGCACCAACGTGGTCAGCGGCACCGCCAAAGCGGTGGTGGTCGCCACCGGGGCGCGGACCTATTTCGGTTCCCTGGCCAAAGCCATCGTCGGCTCCCGGGTGCAAACCGCGTTCGACCGCGGGGTGAACAGCGTCAGCTGGTTGCTGATCCGCTTCATGCTGGTGATGGTGCCGATTGTGTTCCTGCTCAACGGCTTCTCCAAGGGTGATTGGGGCGATGCGTTCCTGTTTGCCTTGGCCGTGGCGGTCGGCCTGACCCCGGAAATGCTGCCGATGATCGTCAGCGCCAACCTGGCCAAAGGTGCGATGGCCATGGCCAAGCGCAAAGTGGTGGTCAAGCGCCTCAACGCGATCCAGAACTTCGGCTCGATGGACGTGCTGTGCACCGACAAGACCGGCACCCTGACCCAGGACAAGATCATTCTCGAACACCACGTCGACAGCCATGGCCGGCGTGATGATTCGATACTGGAACTGGCGTGGCTCAACAGCCATCACCAGAGCGGTTTGAAAAACCTGATGGACCAGGCGGTGGTGCAATTTGCCAACGCGAACCCGGCATTCCGCGTGCCGTTTGCCTACAGTAAAGTCGACGAATTGCCGTTCGACTTCGTCCGCCGGCGCCTGTCGATCATCGTCAAGGACAGCCGCGACGATCACCTGATGGTGTGCAAGGGCGCGGTCGAGGAAATGCTCTCCATCGCCAGCCACATCAATGAAAGCGGCCAAGTCATCGCGTTGGATGCACAACGGCGCAAAGACCTGCTGGCCTTGGCCAACGAGTACAACGAGGACGGCTTCCGTGTACTGCTGGTCGCCACCCGCGAGATTCCAAAAGCCCAGAGCAAGAACCAGTACAACACCGGCGATGAGCGCGATCTGGTGATTCGCGGCTTCCTGACCTTTCTCGATCCGCCAAAGGAAACCGCCGGCCCGGCCATCGCGGCGCTGCGGGACATGGGCGTGGCGGTCAAGGTGCTGACCGGTGACAACGCCGTGGTCACTTGCAAGATCTGCCGCGAAGTCGGTCTCGACCCGGGCACGCCGCTGCTCGGCCAGGACATCGAGCACATGGACGACACCACCCTCAAGCTGCGCGTCGAAGAACGCACGGTGTTCGCCAAACTGACGCCGCTGCAAAAATCCCGGGTGCTCAAGGCTCTGCAAGGCAACGGTCATACCGTGGGTTTCCTCGGCGACGGCATCAACGACGCCCCGGCGCTGCGCGATGCCGACGTCGGGATTTCGGTGGACAGCGGCACCGACATCGCCAAGGAATCGGCGGACATCATCCTCCTGGAAAAGAGCCTGATGGTGCTTGAGGAAGGCGTGCTCAAGGGCCGCGAAACCTTCGGCAATATCATGAAGTACCTGAACATGACCGCCAGTTCCAACTTCGGCAACGTGTTCTCGGTGCTGGTGGCCAGTGCGTTCATTCCATTCCTGCCGATGCTGTCGATCCACCTGCTGCTGCAGAACCTCATGTACGACATCTCTCAGCTGGCGTTGCCGTGGGACAAGATGGACAAGGAGTTCCTGCGCAAACCACGCAAGTGGGACGCGAAGAACATCGGCCGTTTCATGCTGTGGATCGGCCCGACCTCGTCGATCTTCGACATCACCACCTTCGCCCTGATGTGGTACGTGTTCGCCGCCAACAGCGTGGAAATGCAGAGCCTGTTCCAGTCCGGCTGGTTCATCGAAGGGCTGCTGTCGCAGACGCTGGTGGTGCACATGCTGCGCACCCAGAAGATCCCGTTCTTCCAGAGCACGGCGGCGTTGCCGGTGATTCTGGCGACCGGGGTGGTGATCTGCCTGGGTATCTACATTCCGTTCTCGCCGCTGGGCACGTTGGTCGGGTTGGTGCCGTTGCCGTGGGAATACTTCCCTTGGCTGGTGGGCACGCTGCTCAGCTACTGCGTGGTGGCGCAGACCATGAAGGTGATCTACATCCGCCGGTTCAAGCAGTGGTTCTGATCGCCTGAACACCCCACCCTCTGTAGGAGCGAGGCTTGCCCGCGAAGGCGGCCTCACATTCAACATTGTTGTCGACTGACACACCGCCTTCGCGGGCAAGCCTCGCTCCTACAGGGTGAAGTCACGATCCGGCCTTCGGGTCTTCGATAAATGCAACACGATATAAAGGAGAGTTCTCATGTCGGGAACGACTCTACTGCTCAACCTCGCGGGCGCCATTGCACTGTTGCTGTGGGGCACGCACATGATTTCTTCGGTGCTGTTGCGCGGCTTCGGCACGCCACTGCGCCACTGGATGGGCCGCCACCTGAATAACCGCTGGCTGGCCCTGCTCGCCGGCATCGGCGTCACCGGCGTCTTGCAAAGCAGCACCGCCGTCAGCCTGATGGCCACCTCGTTCACCGCCGCTGGCACATTAGGTCTGGCGCCAGCGCTGGCGGTGATGCTCGGCGCCAATATTGGTTCGACGTTGGTGGTGCAACTGCTCAGCGCTGATATTTCGATGCTGACGCCGATGGTTTTACTGACCGGTCTGATCGTCTTCCGGCTGCGCGATGACTCGCGTTTCGAGAGCATCGGCTGTGCGCTGATCGGCCTGGGATTGATGCTGACCGCCCTGCACATGCTCGGTTCGACCCTGGCCGAAGTCGAGGGCGCACCGGTGTTCCAACTGATCATGCAAAGCCTCGACGGCGATCTGTTGATCGCGTTGCTGGTGGCGCTGATCCTCACCTGGCTCTGCCATTCCAGCGTGGCCGTGGTGCTGCTGATCGTCTCCCTCGCGGCGACAGGCATGCTCTCGGCCACCACCCTCGTCGCGTTGGTGCTCGGGGTGAACATCGGCGGTGCATTGCCGTCAGTGATCAATGCCGGATCGAACGTCGGCCGGCGCCTGCCCCTGGGTAATCTGCTGGTGCGGGCGTTGGGTGCTGCGGTGGTGTTGCCGCTGGCCGGGTGGCTGTCGACCCTGAGCCTCGATCCTTCAGCACTGGTGATTTACCTGCACACCGGCTTCAACCTGCTGCTGGCGCTGGTGTTCATCGGTTTCACCGCCCCCATGGCCAACCTGTTGACTCGGCTGCTGCCGGAACCGGCGCGGGATATCGATCCGGGCATGCCGCGTTACCTCGACGAAGCGGGCCTGGAGATGGCCAGCATCGGCCTGTCCAACGCCGCCCGGGAAGCCCTGCGCATCGCCGACATGCTCTCGGCGATGCTGGCGCGCACGCTGCAACTGTTCCACACCTCGGCGCCAACATGTGCCGATGAAGTACGGCGCATCGATCAATCCACCGATCTGCTCAGCGCGGCGATTCGCGCCTATCTGGCAGACATTGGCCAGGAAGGCATCAGCGACAGCGACGCCGATCGCGCCCAGGAAATCCTCACCTTCGTGATCAACCTCGAACACGCGGCGGACATTCTTTCCAGCAGCCTCACGCAATTGGCCATGCGCCGTTTGCGTCGCGGTGAGCACTTCTCGGTGTTCGAACTGCGTAACATCGCGCCGCTGCACGAAGCACTGCTGGAAAGCCTGAACCTGGCGATCACCGTGTTCCTGCGCGAGGACGTTGCCACTGCGCACCAACTGGTCCAGCGCAAGGAAACGGTGAGGAGACTGGAAGCCGAAGCCAGCCGCGAGCACTTCCGCAAATTGCAGGAGGACAAAAACACCTGGGCGGAATCCGGCGATATTTTCCAGCGAGTCCTGCGCGATTACCGCCGGGTACACCACCACATCGCCGCCCTCGCCTATCCGCTACTGGAACGGGCCGATGAAGATTCGGAAACGGAAAAGGCGGCGTACCCAGTGGGTTAAAAAGCAGAACAAACGAACTCAGCGATACCGCGCGGCCGCCGTGGAGTGGCCGAACGAGCCGCTGAGCACCTGGCGCTGGGCCTCGTAGGCGTCCCATTTCTCGCCTTCATGCAACCCCGGAATCGTCACCACTTCACCGTTGGCCAACCCGGCCAGCGCGGCATCGACCATGTCCTGGGCCGACATCACGATTTCCTGCGGCAGATTCTCCACCGGGTTGCCGGCCTCGCTCCAGAAATCGGTGGCGGTGGCGCCGGGCAGTACAGCCTGGATGCGAACGCCTTTGTCGGCCAGTTCGTGGTGCATGGATTGGCTCAGACCGAGCACGAAGGCCTTGGTCCCGCCGTACACGCCGTTGAGGATTTCCGGGGCGATGGCGACGATCGAGGAAATGTTGATCACGGTTCCCGCACCACGGGCCACGAAGGCCGGCACTGCTGCATACGCCAGGCGCATCAGGGCGGTGACGTTGAGGGTGATCATGTCTTCCATGTCGTCCACCGGGCTGCCAAGCAGCGGCATCACCCCGCCGACTCCCGCGTTGTTCACCAGCAAGGTGATGCTGGCGTCGGTGCGCAGTATGGTTTCGACGCGCAGCAGATCAGCCTTGTCTTTCAGGTCAGCGGCGACCACTTCCACGGCGCGCCCGGTTTCATTGCTCAAATGGTTGGCCAGGGTGTTCAATTTACTTTGGCTGCGGGCCACTAGAATCAAGTCATAGCCTTGCCGCGCAAGACGGTCGGCGTAGACCGCGCCGATGCCAGAAGAAGCGCCCGTGATCAGCGCCGTACCTTTGGATGAAAGTGCCATTTTCAGTTTCCTTCACAGTGAGGCGATCAGTTCGCCGGGTGTGAACCGTTATAAATGGGCTGACGTCTGTCTCAAATGACGTTTAAAGTACGTTTTCAGGACATGACCTTTTTGAGGACACAGCAATGACTTCCGTGGCGTTTGTGGTGTTCGAGGGTTTCCAGTCCATGGCGCTGGCGGCGATGCCGGTGTTTGAGTACGCCAACTTCAGTGCCGGCGAAACCCTGTATGAAGTCAGCGTGTTGTCGGAGGATGGCCGCACGTTGCGTGCCTCCGGCGGCTTGAGCGTGGGTACTGAGGCGTTCGATGAGCGGCTGTTCGACACGGTGATTGTGGTCGGTGGCGACTCCATCCTGCAGCAGGCGCCCACGGCGGTGCTGAGCTACGTGCGCGACAGCGTGAAAACCGCACGGCGCACAGCATCGATCTGTTCCGGGGCCTTTGTGCTGGCCCAGGCCGGTTTGCTGGAAGGACGCCGCGCCACGACGCATTGGGCGTACGCCCGTGAACTGCAAGCTCGGTTTCCGGCGATCAAGGTCGAGGAGGACCGGATCTTTGTGATCGATGGCTCGATATGGACCTCGGCCGGCATGACCGCCGGCATCGACTTGGCGCTGGCCATGGTCGAGAAGGACCACGGCGCCGAACTGGCCCGGGCGGTGGCGCAGAAACTGGTGATGTACCACCGCCGCGCGGGCGGTCAGTCACAGCATTCGGCGCTGCTGGAACTGGAGCCGAAATCCGACCGTATCCAGACTGTGCTCGGCTACGCTCGGGAACACCTGACGTCGGCGCTATCGGTGGAGCAATTGGCGGACGTGGCGCGGCTCAGTCCGCGGCAATTCAGCCGGGCGTTTCGTGCTGAAACCGGGCAATCGCCGGCCAAGGCGATTGAGAATCTGCGCCTGGAAGCCGCGCGGCAGATGCTCGAACGGGGGCGATTGACGCTGGATCAGATTGCCGAGGAGTCAGGTTTCAGTGATCGGCGGCGGATGCGCGAAGCGTTTTTGCGGGCGTTCGGCCAGCCACCGCAAGTCATTCGGCGTAATGCCCGCTCGGCGTGACGATACTTTTAAGCCCCCTCGCCACAGATTTACCGATTGGCTCAAGATTCTCTTAAGTGAACAACTCCTACACTGGTTGTATGCCATGTGTGGAGCTAACCATGAAAATCTCAGCCAAACTGGCGTTCTTCGCCGTCGTTTCCACCCTCGCCTACCTCGGCCTCGCCGTGTGGGGGCTCGGTGGGTTCGCGGCGTTCTTTTCCCATGGCTCGCTGGTGGTGGTGGCGCTGGCCACTGTGGTGATGGCGCTCGCCTCGCTGTTCACCGAGGTCAACCTGAGTTCCGGCGAGCGGGAAGACCGGGTCAATCGCTGGGTGCTGCCGGTGTTCGGCATCATCGGATTGCTCAGCGGTTTTCTGCCGGCCTACACCGACCGCATCGACTTCCTGACCTTTGGTGGCGAAGGCGTGCGTTGGCTCGGTGCATTGCTGTTCATCCTCGGCGGCGCGCTGCGGTTGTGGCCGGTGTTTGTGCTGGGCAAGCGTTTCAGCGGGTTGGTGGCGATCCAGCCGGGGCACACGCTGGTGACGGACGGAATCTATAGAACGCTGCGCAACCCCAGTTACCTGGGGATGATGGTCATTGGCATCGGCTGGGCGTTGGCGTTTCGCTCGGTGGTGGGGCTAGTGTTGGCGGGGTTGACGTTGATTCCGCTGATCGCGCGGATTCACTCGGAAGAGGCGCTGCTGCGGGCGCAGTTTGGCAGTGAATATGAGGCGTATTGCGGCAAGACCTGGCGGCTCATCCCCGGCATTTACTGACCCACCCCCGTCCCCTGTAGGAGCGAAGCTTGCTCGCTCCTACAGAGGGAGGGTTCGTCAGATAGAACTCAGGCGAATCCGGCCATCGGCATCGACGCGAACTTCGACGGTATCGTAATCAGCCATCGTGTCGTGCGGCGTCTGAATCGGATGATCATGAGTCGATGTGATCACCAGCAAATCGGCCTCCGCCGCTTCTGCCGCTTGAATCCCCACGGTAGCGTCTTCGAAAATCAGGCATTCCTTCACTTCAACACCTAACCGCCGAGCCGCCAGTCGATAGCCGGCGGGGTCAGGTTTGCCCGCCTTCACATCTTCCGCCGTGACCATCACCGCAGGTTCCGGAATCCCCGCCGCCGCCATCCGGCGCAAGGCCAACGCCCTCGGTGCCGAGGTGACAATGGCCCACTGATCGGCAGGCAGCGACTTCAGAAAAACCGCCGCATTGGCCACCTCGACAATTCCTTCCACGTCCTCGATTTCCGCCTCGGTGATAAACGCCGCTTCAGCTTCAGCATCCAGCCCCGGCAAGCCCTGGCGGTTGATGGTGTCGATGGCGCGAGCGCCGTGGATGGTCGGCAGGAAGGTGGCGACATCGATTCCATGGCGCACGGCCCAGGCCGTCCAGATCCGCTCGGCGGCGGCGATGGAGTTGAGGACAGTGCCGTCCATGTCGAACAGAAAGGCGCGGTATGGCGTGTTGAAAACGGATTGTTGAGCAGGCAAAAGACAGCTTCCTATCGCAAGGTGTCAGGCAATGTATCACCGCCGGTCGGTCACAATCGACGCAGGAGCTGCCGCAGGCTGCGATCTTTTGACCTTGCTCTTCGCCAGTTTGAAAATCGCCAGGATCAAAAGATCGCAGCCTTCGGCAGCTCCTACAAAGGGCGAGGCGACTTCAAAGCGCCTTGCACGCAATCGAGCAACTGCCCCAGCGCCCAGGGTTTCTTGATGAACGACACCGCATGCCGCACCCCGGCGCTTTCCGGGGTTTCGAAGCCGGACATGATCATGATCGGCTTCTCCGGCCAGCGATCCCCGAATTCATTAGCCAGGTCCGCGCCATTGCGCTTGCCGGGCATGGTGATGTCCGTCAGCAACAGCCTGACCTTCCCCGCATGTTCTTCCAGATACAGCGCTGCAGCATCCGCGCTGACATGTGGCTCCACGACGAAGCCTTCATCCTGAAGAATTTCACACAGAAATTCCAGAATCAGCGGGTCGTCCTCCACCACCAGGATCAGGCCGTCAGGTACCGACTCGCCCGCCATTGTTATTGGATTCATGACCTGACCACTCCCTGATTGCACCAATGATTTCGCAGCTCAAATCCGCCACCTATCAGGTATGAGCAGCTGCGTTGGCGGAAATTCATTTTTGATACAGTCAGGAGACGAAATCAGACGAACAAGGCCGAGCCACGGCGCCTTCGCGATAAGTTTTTCGCGCCGGCAAACCGTGGTTCGGCCTCGAAGCACATTCGGTTACTGGTCTTTTTTCATAGCATCCTTGGACATGGCGTCCTTGCTCATGGCGTCTTTCTTCATCGAGTCCTTGCTCATGGCGTCTTTGGACATGCTGTCTTTCTTCATGGTGTCCTTGGCCATGGAATCCTTTTTCATCGTGTCTTTTTTCATGGCGTCCTTGGACATCGAGTCCTTGCTCATGCTGTCGTTGCTCATGGTGTCGGCGGCGTACACGCTGGCGACGCCCATGGCCAAGAACAGCGACAGTGCGGCGGTGGCTAGCTTTTTCATGATGGTGTTCCTTATAGAGTTGAGTGTGCTTGCGGTGAAGTGCTCGGGATTGCGTCAGCTGCCACCGAACCAGTTGTAGCCCTGGTCTTCCCAGTAGCCGCCGCTGTAGGTGTTGCTGACGAAAATCGCCTGAATGTGTTTGGGGTTCTTGTAGCCAAGCTTGGTGGGCATGCGCAGTTTCATCGGGAACCCGTACTCACGGGGCAGCACGGCGCCGTCGTAGGTCAGGGCCAGCAAGGTTTGCGCATGCAGGGCCGTGGCCATGTCGATGCTGGTGTAGTAGTCGTCGGCGCATTTGAAGCCGACGTACTTGGCGCTGGTGTCGGCGCCAATGCGCTTGAGGAAGTCGCTGAAGCGCACGCCGCCCCAGCGGCCGATGGCGCTCCAGCCTTCGACGCAGATGTGTCGGGTGATCTGGTCGGTCTGGGCCATGGCCCGCAGTTCTTCCAGGCGCCAGCTGCGTTTGTCGGCGACCAGGCCGGTGACTTCCAGGCGGAAGCTTTCTTCCTCGACGGTCGGTGCCTCGTCGATGCCGTAGAAGGCATTGAACGGGAACGGTCGGGTGATCATCGACTCGGGATAGGTCGGTGCCATGGCGTTGGGATTGAACAGCCAGCCCTGCACCCGGTCGTTGAAGCGTGACATCGAGGACAGCGCGGTTTCGACGCTGTCGTTGTCAGTGATATTGCAGCCGGACAACATGGCCACGCCGCCGAGGGTCAGGCCGCGCAGCAGGAACGAGCGCCGGGATCGGTCTTCGATTTGCGGCGCCAGTACCTTCCGGGCTTCGCTGAGAATGGACGACTCGTCGAGTCCTTCGATGCGCTTTTTCATACCGGCTCCTTGCGACCAAAGATCATGGCCCACAGCGTTTTCGGAACCAGCAACACCATCACCAGATGCACCACGATGAATGCCACCAACAGCGCCATGCCGATGAAATGCACCTGCCGCGCCCCTTCGTAACCGCCGAGCAATTCCCGCAACAACGGGAACTGCACGGATTTCCACAGCACCAGCCCGGACACCACCATCAGCGTGATGTCGAGCATGACGAACAGGTAGGCAAAGCGCTGGACCTGGTTGTAATGGCTGAGGTCGGCGTGCCCCAGCCGCCCTCTCAAGGCCGCCCACAGGTCATGCAAGATGCCTTTGGGCGATACCGGGAAAAACTGATGCAACAGGCGACCGCTGACAATGTTGACGATCAGGTAGATAAGGCCGTTGATGGCGAGGAACCACATCGCCGCGAAATGCCATTGCAGTGCGCCGCCGAGCCAGCCACCGAGGGTGATCGGCGCCGGGAAACTGAAGTCATAGAGCGGCGAGGCGTTATAGATGCGCCAGCCGCTGCTGACCATGACCACCACCGCCAGGGCGTTGAGCCAATGGGTCAAACGCAGCCAGCGTGGGTGGCTGGCCTTGGGTGAAGCAGTTGGCTGCGACATGTCCGGCTCCGTGTTTGTTGTTCGATGGGGTCGAGTATGGAAGCCAACTGTTCGCCAAATCCTCACGTAAAGTTAAATTAAACGTGATAACTATCCGGACGTTCCCGGGATTCATTTGTGGTTAAAATGCCGCCCACTCACATTGCCGACGTTGCCCGATGAACCCTGACGCCCTCGCCACCCTGCACACTCACCTGCTGACCGCCCTGGCCACCGCCCCCGCCGAAACCCGCCGCTTGTTCCATGGGCGCGGGCGTTGCTGGCCGGGGCTGGAGCAACTGACCGTGGACTGGTTGCAGGGTGTGGTGCTGGTGTCGCTGTTCAAGGAACCGGAGCCGCAACAGCTGGAAGACTTGAAACGGCTGCTGCTGGAGATCACCGAGTCCGCCGAGTGGCAACAATCCGGCGCGCATACGTTGTTGCTCCAACACCGTTACCTGCTGCAAAGCACCACCGAATGGCTGTTGGGCGATGCGCTCGAAGAAATGACCATCACCGAGGGCGGCCTGAAGTATCGGGTGGACCTGGGCCGTAAACAGAACGCCGGACTGTTCCTCGACATGCGCTACGGCCGCGATTGGGTACGGGCGAATGCCGAGGGCAAGCGGGTGTTGAACCTGTTCGCCTACACCTGCGGGTTTTCGGTGGCGGCCATCGAGGGTGGCGCGGCGCACGTGGTCAATCTGGACATGTCCAGCTCGGCCCTGAGTCGTGGCCGTGATAACCATCGGCTCAATGGCCACGACGTGAGCCAGGTGACATTCCTCGGCCACGACCTGTTCAAGTCCTGGGGCAAGGTGATTGGCAAGGGGCCGTATGACCTGGTGATCATTGATCCGCCATCGTTTCAGAAAGGCAGTTTTTTGCTGACCAAGGATTACCAGCGGGTGCTGCGTCGGTTACCCGAACTGCTCACCAAACAGGGTACGGTGCTGGCCTGCATGAATGATCCGGCGTTTGGTTCGGACTTTTTGATTGACGGCGTTACCCGTGAGGCGCCGAGTTTGAGTTTTGTCGAGCGGCTGGAGAATCCGCCGGAGTTTCCGGATGCGGATATTGAGTGCGGGTTGAAGGCGTTGGTGTTTCGGCAGGTTAGCTGAAGATCAAAAGATCGCAGGCTTCGCCAGCTCCTACATTGACCGCGTGAAAACCCGACCCTCAACGCGGCTGCAACACCAACGCAAACAACTCGCCATGCCCGCTGACATTGAGCTTGTGATAAAGATTGCGCCGATGCACCTTCACCGTTTCCGGGGAGATGCTGAGCTGCTGGGCGATGGCTTTGCTGGAGAAGCCCTGGAGGATCAGCCGCGCAGTCTCGACTTCACGCGCCGTCAAGCGTGCGTCGAAGCGATCGAGCAAGGTCGCCAGATCCCCCGCCACCGCCGTCGGTCCTTCCGGTGGCACCAGTTGCAGGTGTCGGCCCATCGCCGCCAGCACCCAATCGCGCACGCATAAAAGTCGCCCATGCTCTTCGGCGGTGAACCGCGTCGAGCGGCCCAGCGACAAACCGAGCACGGCGCCATCCACATTAATCATGAACTGCAACTCATCACCGCCCACCACCGAGCGGAAGTAACTCTGGTAGTACTCGCTCTGCTGAAACTGGTCCGGGGCCACTGAATCCAGGCTGTGCAAGCCGTCGCTGATGCCGGCACAAGCGGCCTGATAGAACGGATCGAGCAGGTACATGCCGGCGCTGTAGTCAGCCAGTTCTTCCTCTTCGTGCGCGCTGGCTCGGGAGTCGAAATCGATCAGCAGCTGCGGCACCCGCCCCGCCTGCATCACCGCGACCAAGGCGTTATCCAGCGGCACCAGCAAGCGCAGGGTATCCACCAGCGCCCGCCAGAAACCGTCACGGCCCAGCGCGCCAAACACTCGGGCCAGCCCTTGGTGCACCGGCAACTCCTTCAGCAACGCCTCCACGCTCTACCCCTTTTGTGTAACCCATGATGGGAATGGGTGACGAGCACCCCGGTCGATACGCTGCATACTCTTATCTACCACCGGCCTGCAGCAGGCCAGGAGTGCCGCATCATGAGTCGTCACCGCACGTATTTCAATCTGGGACTGGGCGCCTGTCTGTCGGCCTGGGTAGCGGTCGCCGCGGCGGATGAACCGACCGTGCACGTCTATAACTGGTTTGACTACATCGGCCCGACCACGCTGAAGGACTTCCAGCGCGACACCGGGATCAAAACCGTCTATGACACTTTCGACAGTGGCGAAGTACTGGAAGCCAAGCTGATGACGGGCCATAGCGGTTACGACGTGGTGGTGGCCAGCAACTTCATCCTGCCCGCGCTGATCAAGGCCGGGGCCTTGCAGAAACTGGACCGCAGCCAGTTGACCAATCTGCAACACATTGACCCGGTGTTGCTGGAAAAACTGCGCGCGAACGACCCGGACAACCAATACGCCGTGCCTTACCTGTGGGGCACCGACGGCATTGGCTATAACGTCGACAAGGTCCGTGCGGCCCTCGGCGATCAGGCCCCGGTGAACTCCTGGGACCTGCTGTTCAAAGAAGAAAACCTGGCCAAGCTCAGCCAATGTGGCGTGGGGATTCTGGACGCGCCCGCCGAGGTGATCCCGATCGCCCTGCACTATCTTGGCCTGCCGCCCAACAGCAGCAACCCCGCGGACTACAAGAAAGCCGAAGCGCTGATGCTCAAGTTGCGCCCGCACATCACCTATTTCAATTCGTCGAAGATCCAGACCGACCTGGCCAACGGTGATATCTGCGTCGCCCTGGCGTGGTCCGGCACCGTGTTCGGTGCCATGCAAGCCGCCAATGAAGCCGCGAAAGGTGTAAAGATCGAATACAGCATCCCGGTCGAAGGTGCGCCGCTGTGGTCCGATAACCTGGTCATGGTCAAGGACGCCAGCAATCCAAAGCAGGGATTGGCCTTTATCAACTACCTGCTCCTCCCGGAAGTGATCGCACCCGCCACCAACCTGGCGCTCACCGCCAATGCCAACAAAGACGCGACGGTATTGCTCTCGGACGAGGTGCGCGGGTACAGCAACATCTACCCCTCCGCCGAGGTGATCGCCAAGGCCTTCACCCTGCAACCGCAGCCCCATGAGATCGAACGTGTGCGCACGCGCTCCTGGAGCAACATCAAGAACGGCAACTGAGCCGGCCTCCACCCCTTCTGTTTAACTTGCCTGAGAGCTCCTGCATGAAACCACGTGCCCGCGATTTGAATATCCAGTTCGGCCAACTGCAACCCGGCCCGCTCAACGCCATCACCGATGTGCCCGGCGTGCGGGTCGGCCACAGCGATGTGCGCGGCCGCACCGCTAACGGCCGCGACATCCTCACCGGCGTTACCGTGATCGAGCCTCGCGCCGGTTCCACCAGCCAACAGCCGTGTTTTGCCGGGGTCCATGTGCTCAACGGCAATGGCGATGCCACCGGGCTGGAATGGATTCGCGAAGCCGGGCTGTTGACCAGTCCGATCGCCTTCACCAACACCCACAGCCTCGGCGTGGTGCGCGATGCGTTGATTGTGCTGGATCGCGAACAACAACCGGATGACGGCCGGCTCTACTGGAACATGCCGGTGGTGCTGGAAACGTTTGATGGTTTGCTCAACGACATCAACGGTTTTCACGTGAAGCCCGAACACGTCGCCGAAGCCCTGAACACAGCCGTCGACGGACCGGTCACCGAAGGCAATGTCGGTGGCGGCAGCGGCATGATCTGCCATGAATTCAAGGGCGGGATTGGCACCGCGTCACGCCGCTTGAACAGCGCACAGGGTGGCTGGACAGTGGGCGCCATCGTCCAGGCCAACCACGGCATTCGCAACGAATTGCGTGTCGATGGCTACCCGGTCGGGCGCTACATGGAAAAGGCTGATTCGCCGTTTCTCAAGGCATCGTTGCCGCATCCGGGCATGGGCTCGATTGTCGTCTGCCTCGCCACCGATGCGCCGTTGCTGCCGCACCAATGCACCCGCCTCGCGCAACGCGCCAGCCTCGGCCTGGCCCGCACCGGCGGCGGCAATGAAGACCACAGCGGCGACATCTTCATCGCCTTCGCCACCGGCAACGATGTGCCGCCCGCCGCTTACGAAAGCAAGAAAGCGCCGACCTGCGACAACCTGCGCATGGTTAACAACGACCACATCAGCGAACTGTTTTTGGCCGCAACCGAAGCCGTCGAGGAAGCAATCATCAATGCCTTGCTGGCGGGTGAAACGGCTGAGGGTAACGGGCATGCAGGGCCGGGCCTGGATGCCGAGACACTGCTCAACGCCTTGCGTCAGGCGGGTTGGCCGGGCGCCCAGTAGCATGGTTGAAGCGGTGTGCCGCGCTCACACCGCCTCGCTCACTTCGCATGATTTGAAGAGGTTTCGGCCCAAGGCCCGCGCCGCCTTCAGGTGAATTTGCGGTTCCTGAACTTCCGAATCCAGCAACAATTCAGAGGTCACCACCCGCGCGCCGCAGTATTCGAAAATGCCGTAGTCGATCTGGGTCTTCATCGCCGCATCGTAACCATGCCGCGCGAACGACCCGGCATCGGCGCCGCCCACGCCGACCAGATGCACCCGCAAGTGGCCAAGCTTCTGCACGAAGGGGCGGTCCAGGCTGAAGTCGAATGCCCAGCCATTGGAAAACACGCGGTCAATCCAGCCCTTGAGCAATGCCGGCATCGACCACCAGTACACGGGATAGACCAGCACCAAAGCGTCGGCGCGATCTATTCGTGCCTGTTCAGCGAGGACATCAGCGGGCGGAGGTGCTTCGCGGTGATGAACCGCCATGTCCGCGGTGCCAAAGACCGGATCAAAACCTTGCGCCGAGAGGTCGGCGATTTCATAAGTATTGCTGGCATCGGCAAGGGTCAGGCCCTCGGCGATTTGCCGGGCGAGGCTGTGGGTGAGCGACTGGGGATTGGGATGGGCTACAACGATCAGTGCGTGCATGCTGAAACTCCTGATTGAGAGCACAAGCCGGAGCTTATATACTCTTGGTAAGTTACGATCAGTAAGTTACTTTTGGTACATAGCCATGTCAAGCACCGAAAAACCCGAGCTGGATTCCACACCTCAGCCCCGTCGTCGCCTGTCCCGGGAGGACCGTCAACGCCAGTTGCTGGACGTCGCCTGGCAAATGGTCCGCGAGGAAGGCACCGATGCGCTGACCCTCGGGCGCCTCGCCGAACTGGCGGGCGTGACCAAACCGGTGGTCTATGACCACTTCACCACGCGCTCGGGATTGCTGGCGGCGTTGTATCAGGACTTCGACGCGCGGCAGACGGCGATCATGGACGCGGCGCTGCTGACCTGCGAACCCACCCTGGACAGCACGGCCCAGGTTATCGCGTCGTCATATGTGGCGTGTGTGCTGACCCAGGGCAACGAAATTTCCGGGGTGATTGCAGCGCTGGCGAGTTCGCCGGAACTGGAGAAGATCAAGCGCGAGTACGAAGCGATTTTCCTCAACAAGTGCCACGACGTCCTGCAGCCCTTCGCGGGCGCGAGCACGATCAAACCCGCGAGTCTGCGGGCGATGCTGGGCGCGGCGGAGGCGTTGTCGAATGCCGCGGCGACGGGGGAAATCACTGCCGGACAGGCCGAGGAAGAACTGTTTGAAACGATCAAGGCAATGGTCGAAAGAACATCGCGCAGTCGCTGACCGCACGCTTTACCCCTGTGGGAACAAGCCGCTCCCACGGGGAGGTTCATTCAGCGCAAATCGATCGCCACGCCGCTTCCGCCAGCAAGTCCCGATAATCGCTCGGCCTACCCTTCACCCGCCCCGACAACCAGGTCCGGCAATAGCTTTCCGCCTGGCCGATGATCAGCGACGGCATCAATTCCGCCGGAACCCCTTTCAACTCATCGCCCCGCTCCGGGGCTGACAGCCATTCCCACAGCTTGCGGTTGCGGGTTTTGTTGCGGGTCGCCAGTTCATCCTTGAGCGGTCCTTTGGTCACGGCAAATCGCGCGTGGTACTGGAATCGCGCCCACTCGGGCTGGCTGTCGACCCAATCCACGTAGCTGTGCACCAGCGCGTAGACGCCGGCTCGCGTGGTTTCGGCGTCGGCCAGGTAGCTGTCGCGAAGTTGCGCCTGATCATCCAGCGCGGTGAAAAACAGTGCGGCGACCAGGCCTTCCTTGTTGCCAAAATGATGGTAGATCGCGCCGACGCTGGTATCGCATTCGGCGCGGATCATCTCGATGGTCGTGGCCTCGATCCCCTGCTCGTTGAACAGTCGGAGGGCTTTTCGAAAAATGTCGCGCTTGAGTTCGGCTCGTCGTCCGGGGTAGCAGCGCTCGAGTAAATCTGCGGTTTCCATGCTGAACACCAGCCCAAAAAATCAACGGTAAGGCAGACACCTGCCCACGGATAAGTCGCGCTAGGTTGACAGATTTCCCATCGACAGAATACTGTTCCGTTACAGAACATTATTCTGTTACGGAACATCATTCTGTAAATCATCCCCTCAGCGAGGCTTCACCATGAACCAGATTCTCAGCATGTTCACCAGCGCCGGCCCCGAAGCGTTCAGCAAAATGGTGTGCCAGATGGCGCCCTACTTCAGCACCATCAACCCGGTGTTCTCGGAACTGCGCCAAGGCTATGCGAGCGTGCAGGTGCCGTTTTCCAAGGAGATCACCAATCACCTGGGCACCGTGCATGCAATCGCCATGTGCAACGCCGCGGAACTGGCGGCCGGCACAATGACCAACGTGTCGATCCCCGAAGGCGCGCGCTGGATTCCGAAAGGCATGACGGTGGAATACCTGGCCAAGGCCAAGACGAATGTGACGGCGGTCGCGAATGGGGAAGCGGTGGATTGGTCGACCGAGGGCGACAAGATTGTGCCGGTGGATGTTCACGATGCCGAAGGCAAGAAGGTGTTTACGGCGCGGATTACGATGAACGTAAAACTTTCATAAACGCTGAATGGCGTTTAACTGTAGGAGCAGAGCTTGCTCGCGAAGGGGCCGGCACATCCAGCATCGATGTCGGATAACAGGACGCCTTCGCGAGCAAGCTTCGCTCCTACAGGGGGATGTGTGGTCAGACCAACCGCAATCTCGGCGCCATGGCCGGCACCGCCTCATCCCCCAACCGCCCGCGCACAAACTCATTGGCCTTGCGCGTCAACTGATCCAGATGCCGATCGCGCTGTTTCTCGGCATCGGTCATCGCCCGTTTGCCGTTCTTTTGCAGCAAATAGTTATGAATCTGCCGCACTTCCAGCGCGCTGTAGATCGGCGCCGTGTCCAGCACCGCCATCAGGCCGTCGGTGCCGTGATCGCGGGTGTTCATCAGCACTTGCGTGGCGCGCACGCCCAGTACCTGAAAGCCCATCGCCTCGAAATACGGGACTTTGCCGACGCTGCACGTCAACTCAGCGTGAGGGTAGCGACCGACCATTTCCCGCAGCATCGCCCGGGCAACTCCCTGGCCTCGATAACTGGCATCGACGGCCATGTAAGCCACGCCGCACGCCTCGGGATCGTCCTTGACCGGCAGGTACAACACAAAGCCGATGACCTTCTCCGGATCATCAATATCCGTCGCCACGATCAACTCAACCGCAAGCCCCTTGGCTCCGTTCAACGCCTCCAGATACAGGTGGACCTCATAACCGATCGCGTACTGGTACACGTTGTACAACAGGTTGCTCGGCGGCAAGGCCACGGCGCTGATGTCGGTCAGGTTGTCGACCACCAGTTGCAGGATCTGGCTGGTGATGTGCTCGGGGCACGGGGTTTTGAAATGGCTGATCTGGGGCATTGCGGTGACTGACTCCGGGGGCGGATGCGAAAAGCGGGTCGCGGACGCGCCTATCATAACGCGCCCGCCAGCTGTGGCGAGGGCGGCTGTGGTTAGCCTCGCCACACAAGCCCCCTCACGACAGGGGAAAGGTGGTAAGCCATCATTTGGCAGCATTGAGACCCAAGCGCCCGATCTCGTTCAATTCCTCGACGCTAAACCTGCCCTTCCAACCTGTCTCATAATTCTCCTGCGGAAAATCACTCGGCGAAGTACCTGCGGAAAACGCCTTGAACACCTCCTCGGCATAACGCCGATTCTTGGGGCACATCGGCGCGGCGGGCACGTACATCACGTTGCCCCAGCCTTGCTGGTTTTCCACCGGCGCGACGCTGTGGATCACGTCGCAATGCCACCAGACCGAATCGCCCGCCTCGACATCCGGGATCGGGCTCAAGCCCTCGACCAGCAGCGGATGCCACTGTTTCGAAACCGGCAGCACTTTGCCGGGCATGACGCCGCACAATTCATCTTCCGGCACATCGTCGAGCAATGGTCGCAGCAGCAAATACGCCATGGCTTTGGGGATGGGCAACGTGTGCAGCACGCCTTGATCGGCCTTCATATCGCACAGTGCGGTCCAGCCCTGGAAAGTGCGGAAGGCTGAACATTTCACCGTGTCCTGGTAAGCGTATTCGTCGACCTCGGTGCGATAGGCCGCGTCCCAAGGGTCGTAGGACTGGAAGTCATTGCGGTAGATTTTGTCGAAGACTTTCAGGTACGCCGGGTGCAGCCAACGCTCCAGCGCCCCGGAGTCGGTGTGCGGGCCGAGCCCTTTGGACGTGGTGCCCGGCGGGCGGCGGCGGACCCGGTCGGGGTACAGCGCATTCACATCGGGATCGAACCATTGCTGGCCATGGGAGTGGGTTTTCCACAGTCGATTGAGGAACGATTGCGCGGTGGCCATGCGTGGGTGTTGGCGCACCTGCATTTGCGAGCGCGACCAATAGATCGGAAAAATCTCCGGGCGCGAGCCTTCAAGGTTGCCGAAGAACTGGTCCACCGGGCCTCGGTACGTCGCATCGAAGGCGTTGTCATCGAGGTAATCGAGCAAGCCTGTGTCCCATTCGGCGACTTGTGCCGTGGGAAAGTGCCCTTTGATCACCAGGCAACCACGGCGCTGGATCATCGCCAATTGCTCGGCGGTCACGTTACCTGCGGCGATGTTCTGGTAATCCAGAGTTGGCCAGGCACTGCCAAGCTCGGCTTGCTGGTCCTTGATCGAGAGGATTTCCGCTTCAATGAACGCGCTGACTTCGGCAAACAGCGCGTCCACGTCGCCGATCTGCGCACGCAGGGTGCGCTTCATCCGCACGATGTTGTCGCGGTAGTGTTCTGGCAGCACAGCGCTTTCGAAGGTGTGATAGTTGCTCATGGTCGCGACCTGCAGAGGGTGGTTAAAAGCCTTCTGCACTTAAACACCCGCGCCGCGCTCGTCCCAGTCGGTTTTGCCGCGTAAACCGATACGATTGTGGCGCTGACGATCTAACGAAAATGATGCCCATGGCGTTTGCGGAAATCACTCGGGGCCAGGCCCTTCTGGGCCTTGAATTGTCGGTTGAACAGCGCCAGCGACGAATAACCCACCATTTCGGCAATCAGCGAAACCGGCATATGGCCTTGCAGCAACAGCGCACACGCCCGTCCGATACGTAACCGGGCGATGTAGTCCAGCGCCGTGCAACGGGTATGACGGCGGAACAGGCGATGAAACGCCGACACACTGATGCACGCAATGTGCGCCAGGTCGGGGATGCTCAGTGGCTCGACGTAGTGCGCGTGGATATGCTCGAGCACCCGTTGCAAACGCGCGTCTTCGCCCATCGAGACGGCGGGTTCGGTCTGTTCAACGGGGAGGATTCTCACCGCCTCACCGTCCCGGGACAGTCGGGTCAGCACTTGCAGCAGAGAAACCAATCGCTCCGCCCCTTGCTGCGCCACCATTGCCTCGATAACGGGCCGCAACTCGGTTGAAGCTTCATCGCTGAAGTGCAACGCGCACCGAGCGGCGGCCAGCAACGCTTGCAGTGAACCCAGCTCCGGAAACAGGCTCACCAACGATTGCGCCCAGGCCTGGGAAAACCAGATCACCAGCGCCACGTGGGGCTGGTCCGGGTCGATGCGCTCAGCGGAACACCAACTGTGCGGCACATTCGGCCCCAACAGCACCAGGTCGCCGTCGTCGTAAAGCCGCACGTCACTGCTCACATAACGGTGGCCACGGCTGTTGAGGGTCAGGGTCAGTTCGTACTCCGGGTGATGGTGCCATTCGAACGGAATATCGTCGGGCAGCCGCCGATTCAGCATCGACCACGATGCATCGACTGGCGTAGGGATCTTCTCGAAGCTTGGCTTCATGGCAATACGTTCCTGCTCGGGGCCTGAGTGCAAACGCCAGAATCGTATCATTCGTGTCGTCACAAAACCCGGGAGGCTTTGATACAACCCCCGTTACCTAACCTGTTACCTGCCCGACCAACCCCCTCAAAACCCCCATCACGAATGTAACGCCAAGACACTTCGCCCCCCTGCCCGTCGCGCCTAGTGTGAAGCCGTCAATGTGCTTTCAGGGTTGTGACACATCATCGGCATCGCCCGCCTCCCGCCAGTGGAGGCATGGAAGACCTGTCACGGGTGCTGCTTGATGGTTTGTCGGTTTCGACGCCCGCTGCCCATTGATTGCCTAAACACAAACCAGACAGAACAGAGGGACACCATGAGTAAGTCAAGCGCTGCAAGCACTCAACAAGCACTGCACGACGACGTTCAAGCGGCCGTCAAGTCGCTCCTCGCCGCACCAACGGCCTTGAAAACCACCGACTACAGCAAGGTGCTGACGTCGACTCTGGCCGCTACGCAAAAAACCGTGTCGATCCAGATCGATGCCGGCGACCTCACCACGCTCAAGCAGAATGGCTACAAGTTGTGCTTTGCGAAAAAGGTCGGCACCGAAGCCTACAACGTGGTCTGGCAGTCCTACGTCCAATACCTGAGCTTCAATGACTTCAGCTGGACGCCTCAGTATCAGATGTTCGGCACCAACCAGTTCCAGGCCAACGTGACGGTCAAAGCCTCGACCAACACAGTCAACATCGGCCTCGGCCAACAGTCGATACTCGACAGCAATGGCCTGCTGGGCGCGGCGGTGTCCGGTGGCCCTGATACGTCCATCTCGCTGATTAACAATTACGGCTCGATCCACCCTGGCATCAACCAGCTGTCCACCGGCCTCGATGGCACTCAGGTCAGCACGCCAATCTACGTGGCGACGAATGCCGTGGTCACTGGCCAAGTCACGCTGACGCCTGTCGAGACGATTCTGGTCTGGTTCGAACAGAACGTGCAGACCAGCACCATGTTCAGCACTTCACGCTCCAATGCCATTGAAGTCGACCTGACCAACGTCAACAGTGCGTCACGCCTCTATGTCGGCGGCGTCTGGAAAACCGTGTAATTGCAGGATCAGGGGCAACCTCGCGGTTGCCCCTTCTCTCAGCCATCGTCACTGCCCCGGTCGAAATAGCCCGTCAGTGAACGGCAGATCGACTCGGCCAGATCCTCCTGAGTCGCGATGCCATAGGGTCGATTGCGATCAAATTGTGCCGACCAGCGAATCCGCCCCTGAGCGACATCAATCAGGCGCACCGACGCCCGAACCCGGGCCGGCTCCACCCGCACGCTGCCTTCCAGCGAATAACTGCCGCGCCCCACCCGCTCCGGCACCGGCGTTTTCACGCTGCTGCGTGGCACATTCATCAGCACATGGTTGGCATGGGTCTGGGAATGCTCGAAGGACTCGAACAGCCGACAACTCAACTCTTCGCACAAGCCACGGGTAAAGTCGTCGCCATCATGGGTGATGCAGGTAAACGGCTGCAGCTGCAGCACCGGATGATGCTGGCTGGCCACTTTGGGCCTGAGCCGTTCGTACGCCAGGCGATAACTGCCGGCCGGCAAGCTCAGGCGCATCAGGTCGTGTTGACCGAGGGTGGTGTAATAACTGGCGAGCTTGCGCCGCAGGCGGCCGACCTGCACCCGCACCACCGGATCGTCGCCCGTGGAATAGACCGCCGGATCACGGCGAAACACAGCGAGACCAATGGCGTGTTCGGTGAGGGGAATGTTGGAGAATTGCAGGTCATGTTCAACCAGAAACCGCAGCAGGCCGCCCATTCGCCGGGACTTCGCGAACAACGGGCTGGCCAGCAGCAGCGCCAGCACCCGCTCCACTTCATCGCGGCCGAACGGCTCGGGAACCGCGTGCACACGTGTATCGGCAATGCGTTTGATCACCATCAGTCCGCCTCCATGCAGATTGTTGCGTTCAACTCGGGCGTTGCACCGGCCCAAGCTTAGCAGTTGGAGGCGATTGCGTAGTGGCACCTTGATATATATCGGTAATGGCGGTCAGAGGTTGACCACAGCGGGCTATTGCTCAGGCGCGACGATCCGGAACCGGATATTGATGTCTTTGGAAACCACCCCGTCCGCCCACTCCCCCGCGCCGATTTCGAAGTCGCCACGATTAAGCGCGAACTCACCGACAAACACGCCGATGCCACTTTCCGCCTTCAACTCGACCTGAACCTGCACCTTGCGGGTGAGGGCCTTGAGCGTAAGGTCGCCGGTGAACAAATAGCGGTTATCGCCGAGGGCTTTGACGCTGGTCGATTCAAAGGTGCCCACCGGGTAGTGTTCCGTGTCGAACCACGGGGCTTTCTGCAATTCGGTATTGGCGTCGCTGCTGCCGGCGTCGATGCTGGCCAACTCGATGCGCAGCGTAGCGTGAGCGGCGGCCGGGTTTTGCGTATCGAAATCGAGAGTGCCTGCAAACTTGCCGAACGTGCCATACACCCGCGAGCCAAACTGGCTGAAAGTAAAACTGATCTGGCTGGCGGCCGCGTTGACCTCGTGATACTGAACGGCATGGGCACTGGCGGCGAACACCATGGCGGCAGCGATTGCGGCGAAACGCAGGTACCGAAAGCGCATGGGATACTCCGGTCAGAGCTGCCGGGCGGGTTGGCCAGCAATAGGTGGACTAAAGCAAAGAATGGGCGGTTATTCCACTGGCGCAAAGCTGAATGACCTCAAAACCAGCACTCAGGAAAGCAACACCCTCAACCCTTCCGGAACGACGACCACCTCTCTGGTCTCGGGCGAGATGCAGACATGCGTGACATTGGCGGTGAACGCTAAAATCTCGTCGTGAAAGCCCTCGACCAAAAACGTGAACGAGTGAACGCCTAACCTGGCCACACTGACCTTGATACTCAGTTGGTCGTCCCAGGTCAGCGGCTTGAGCATCTCCACCGACATGGCGCGCACCGGGGGCAGGACATCGAAACTCAGCAGCGTTCTCAGGCCGGGAGCGCCCAACCAGCTATCCAGCGCGGCGTAAATGGCTTCAATGGCAAAGTATGAAAATCGCGGCGTAAACACCACGCCCGCGGGGTCGCAGTCACCGAATGAAACGGTTCTGCTGACAAACACTGCATCAGGCATTAGATAGTTCTCCCTGTTGTTATAAATGGAAGGCGCGCACTCATGAAAAGCACCCTCGACCACCTCGCCATCGTCGCCCCCGACCTCGACACCGGCTGCGCCTTCGTCAGCCGCGCGCTCGGTGTCGAACTGCAACCGGGCGGCGCGCATCCGCGCATGGGCACCCATAACCGACTGCTGCGACTGGGCGCCGACATTTACCTGGAAGTGATCGCCATAGACCCATCGGCCCAACGCCCCGACCGACCGCGCTGGTTCGGCATGGATGACTTGGCCGTTGATACGCCGCCACGCCTGGCGACATGGGTCGCCCGCACCGACGACATTCACGCCATGAGCGAAGCCTGCCGCGCCATCGTCGGCGACCCCGAACCCATGACCCGAGGCACCCTCGCCTGGCAAATCACCATCCCCGCCGACGGCAGCCTGCCGTTGAACGGGTCAGCGCCGACGTTGATTCAATGGGCGCAAACGCCACATCCCGCGAGCGCCATGCTGGATCGAGGTTGTGAGCTAGTGGCGCTGGACGTGTTCGATCCTGATCCCGCAAAAGTTCAGGCACTGCTCACCGCGATCAACTTTTCCGGCCCGGTTCATCTGCATGCCTTGGATGCGACCGCAAAGCCTTACCTGATCGCGCATATCCAAACCCCAAGCGGCCTGAAAAAATTGCCTTACACCAACCGCTCAATCTTCTGATGCCGCCAAACAAACTTGTAATACACCGTCTGCAACGCCAGCATCCCCAAATACGCCACCGGAAACGCCATCCAAACACCCTGCAATCCGTACTTCGCATCCAGTAGATACGCCACCGGCAACTGCACCCCGACCACGCAAACAATCGAAATCACCATCGGCACCAACACCGTGCCGCTGGCGCGCATGATCCCGCCGATAATCGCCTGGAAGCCAAACACCAACAGACTCCACAGCATGATGTGCAACAGATGCTCCGCCATCGCCCGGGTCGAATCCTCCGTCAGGAACAAACCCAACAACCAGTGCGACAACAAATACCCCAGCAACACCAAACCACCGGTCAAACACACATTAATCAAAATCCCCGTGCGCAAAATCGGCGTGATCCGCTCCAACCGCCCCGCCCCAATCGCCTGCGCCCCAAGAATCGACGCCGTAATCGCAATCGACAACGCCGGAAACTGCACGTAATTCACAATCTGCGTCACCGCCCCATACGCCGCCGTCGCCTGGGAACCGTGCTGATTCACCAACGCCAGAATCACCAACTCCGACGCCGACAACACCACCATCTGCAACCCGGTCGGCAACCCGATGCGCAACACCTTGCCCAGAATCGCCAAATCCAGCCGCATCGCCGCAAACATCTCCCGATCCGGCGCCAACGGATGCCCCTTGCGAATCAACCGCCACGCCAACCACCCCATCGCCGACAAATTCCCCGCCAACCCCGCAAACGCCGCACTCTGAATCCCCATCGGCGCAAAACCCAACCAGCCTTTTATCAAGGCAGGCGTCAGCGCCAGACCAATACACGTCGAAACAATCAACGCCACCAACGGCGAAACCGTATCACTCACCCCACGCAACAACTGCGTAAACAGCACATACACCAACAGCGACGGCATGATCCACATCATCACATGCGCATACGCCACCGCATCGTCCAACACATCCGCCGGCGTGCCCAAGCCCTGCAAGGCTGGCCTTGCGAACACACTCCCGAGTACCGCTGCCACCAGACCAATCATCGCGCCCAACAGCAAAGTCGTAGCGGCGATGGTCTTCACCAGATGCGTTTCCCGCGCGCCCCAGGCTTGGCCGATGAGTACACCCGCGCCCGCGCCGAGGCCGATGACCAGGGCGATGAAGAAGAAGACGATGGGGAACATGCCGGAGACGGCTGCCAGGGCTTGGGTGCCGAGCATTTGACCGATGTAGATGCTGTTGATCGTGCCCGACATGGATTGGAGGAAATTGGAGAGGACCATGGGGGCTAGGAAAAGGAGGTAGGTTTTCCAGAGGGAGGATGAGTTAGGAGCGCTTCGCATAGGCAGAATTTTCTCGGGAAGATAAAAGTGCTGGCTGGATTCTACGTGATAAACAAATGTAGGTAATCAGTAACGGGATCAATATAAAGAACATAGTTCCTGCGCATCCGCTAAAAAAGATAAGAAATAACATTCTCCACCTCCCGAGGTAATTAGAAAAGCGAGAATACAATTTATAAAAAATAAATATTATTGAAGACAACATCCAGCCTAGCCTTCTTCATAATTAAGCACCCTCCCAAAACTATATAGCAAAGATAGGGGGGACGTCGCCCCCTATACTTATCTTACTAGACGGCTCAAACCGAACGCGAAATCAATGAGTTTGTTCGTCAAATATCTCCCTCACCCTCCGCGCAACATTACTACCCGAAAGGTAGATCCCTATCTCATCATAATCATCACCACTTGCCGACGCTGACAACCAGTTCAGACTAGTAATTACGACATCATCATCGTCCCACGCTAGTATTTTTGCGTGTATTGTCGGACGCGCTATTTTGTCGACATTAACACCGACATTTTTTAACTCAGAGGAAAGCAACTTCAACTCGCCATCACGCATCCCTCCACTTGATCGACCGTAGACTATGTTAACTTGCACCTCTTCATTATACTTGACAGACGTGGTCAGTGGCGCGATAACCGGCCTATTCGCAACATGACTAAAGCGGTGACTAGATAAAAATATACTGGCACAAGCCTCGTCTCTAGCTTTACGAACTAAGTCATAGTGACTATTCTTAAGCACTATTTGCACCATCATCTTTTGTCCATCTACGCCAAGATACTTTTCTGTCACCCTAGCCTTTAGCCTATTAGCTAAAACAGATAAGTCCTTACTAAAATCATTTGAAACCCTAACCACCCCTTGAGCAAGACTACTAGCTATAACCAACATCTCAGAGACAACAACCTTGTTAGTTATCCGAACTGAGGCCTCAAATCGATTAAACCCACTACTCAACCAATTACAGGAGCCCAGAGTAACGGAAAACTCCCCACTTTCATCGTCGCAAATAATAAATTTCGAATGAGACCTGGTAGGATCAAGATGAATATTTATGAGTGTATCTAAACCATCAGCCCTTGCTGCATCTATCAAACCGCTTAAGCTATCTCGCGTGCGCTGATATGTAATTAGTTTCTCGCTCTCATCTGGCTCAACCTGTCCCCAAAGGATATCGACTCGTACTGAGCGCTGCGCTGCAGAAATTATAACCGGAAGAATCTCAGCCAGATTATCAGGATTAATAAATGTAGAATGAATAATCAATCTAGTTTTAGCCGACTTCATAAGACCGAAGAAGTGCTCTCTATGCTCATCCGCCCCCAGAACAAGTTCAACCTCATCAATAGAAACTTTGTGAGGAGCACAAAAACGTTCAACTGAGGTAGCTGGATAAGTAGCCATCGTATTTTTTTGTTCAGATTGATCCGCCCCCAAAATACTTAGGGCTTCATATTTTTTGTTTGCCGCTTTAACTATTTGCTCAACCAGTTCCGGAGAGACATCTGCAGGCAAATTGCTGACCTTATCAGATTCATCTACCGAAACCAGAGCATACTTAACACTTTCTTTATTAGATCGCCCAAACCCAGAATCATCAAACCCCATCACTTCCTCATCTCTTTCTGAAACACACTCAAAGATAGAAGAGTAGCTAACATCCTTACGAACCCTCTCAAAATCCAGAGCAACAACCACATCGCCTTTAGATCTAATTATTTCTTGAACTCTCTTATCGCTATATATTTGAAAGGTTTGCTGCCTATGCCCAGTCCTATAACATTGCCCGGTACACGGATCAACAATGTACTGTCGCGTAGAAATAATTGGTTCCTTTTCAAGCGGTAGCTCCTCAAGTGTGGCAACTGCCTTTCCACGAGCAGTCGCTTGAAATAAATAATTACTATCCCCTTTCACCAACTCAAGCCATCCAACCCTCATAAGCGGTATCAGGATTTCAATAATAAGTCGCTTTGGCATATTGGAAGACGAAGAAAGCTGATGAGCTGACTGGGCGCAGGATACAATCTCTTGCAATAGCAGATGATCTATAGCACCCCACCTTTGTCCTTTTAGGATCTTGAATTTTTGCTGATCAAAGTAAAAAGGCACTTTCACATAAATAATTGGGCGCGGACTCATTTACTCGACCCTCCATTCAAAGGAACAACTCCATTAGCGAGATCACCCACATGTGATTTCTTTCGACTCTTTCCAGATTTACCATTCCGACTACTATGCTCTGCGCTCTGATTTTCGCCGACGAACTGACTACTTGGAATAAAGCTGATCAACCCTTCATCTTTATACTTTTCAATTTTTGAAATCAATTTGAACAAAAATGCTCCTTCTCCACTTTCGCGAGAGCCTCCCCTTGCTTGGATTTTTAACGCCCATGACTTCAAAAACTCATATGATCCAATAATAATAAGTTTATGGCGCGCCCTACTTAGCAGTACGTTCATCCTACGCTCATCAACTAAAAAACCTAAAGCCCCTTTTATAGTTGCATTACCGTTATTTCTGACTAGCGAAATTATAACTAAATCTGCCTCACTACCCTGAAATCCATCTACAGTACTGCAAAAATCAGCGTGATCATCTGCAGAATCAAATCCATCTAAATGCGAAAACTCCCCCCTTAATACATCATTATTATATATAAGCCTAGAAATCCTACCTACTTGTTCCGAATATGGAGAAAGCACCGCAATCTTTGCTTTTTTCGGAAGCCCTTGGAGCGGGCGCAATCGCTTTAGAAGTTCAATTACAACCTTTCGCTCCTGCGAGTTATGCCAACGAGGTGTGTCATCGCCTTTAATCATATATTTTGTCAACTGAACATCTGGCATGTCGACCCAAGTCAGTGCGTTCGTTCCATTTAACTCATCAGTACCATCAAAAATAAATGGAGGAGCGGTACCAGAGTCCCTATAGTACAACTCCTTCTTTCCATCCGTTTTTAGACAACCTTCATAGAACACATCCGAAATTATATTCGCTATATCAGGATGCATGCGATGCTGCACGCTCAGCATACTCCCTATTGAAGTTCTTCCCTGCTCAGACCCAAACATGTCTTTATGATTTTTTGCTTCGGCGATTTCGCCTTCAACCAAGGTTTGAAATAACATAAAGTTCTGAGCAGCAATGCGACCCACCTCACGAACACTCTCATCAGAAGTAGGAGGATCGACCAAAAACGCTTTGACGGCTTCACCTTTTATTTTTGCATTAAATATACCCTCTCCCTCTTGAAGCATCCTCCTAAGCTTTTCAGGGTTGGTAAGAACTGCTTTCATCTCATTTGTTCTATAAGGAGGCAGTTGCTTATGATCTCCTATCATTAAACGTCTATGAGATAGCAACAAAGGACTTACCAGTTCCAAGCCTGTAACCTTCCCTGTTTCCTCCATAATCGACCAGTCAAATTGAGCTCGGTCTTTTATCATTCGCTCAACCTGCTCCGAATTGGTTGTCGAAAAAACAATATTAGCAGACCGTAGCAATTGGTTAATTAATGTATGTCGCTTATAAATTGTCCCGGCCAACATCGAACGCACTTCCCCCTTAACGTCCTCGGACGATGACTCAACAAACAACTTACTATTCAAGAAACCCCTTAAATAATTCTTTGCCTTTTCATCTGCGTCCGAGAGAGAAGTCTCGTCATTTTTATCCTGCTTGCTACATCTAATTACTAGTAAATCCTCCGGGAAATTTTTGGCCGATTCCGTTCCAAAAACCTCGTGAAAAAGGTGCTGAACTGTCGAATGGCTTTGAGCCGTGAGAAGGACTCTGCTATCTGGCTCCTGCTCAAATAGATGTTTAACTAAAGATGACACCAAATATGTTTTCCCAACACCCGGAGGCCCTTGAACCAAATAAAGAGACAGCGTAGTAAGAATTCGCTCAAACGCTTCCTTTTTGGAGTCGTCTAAACCAGCAAAATATTTCTCGACCCCCTCGGGTGCGTTGGTACTAATGGCGTGCTTTTGCGGGCTTATTAGAACATCCAAAAGCTCCGCATGTGTTTCAAGAGTATCCAAGGCTTTTGCTCTACGACTTAACTGTCTAACAGTACCTTGGAGAGAGTTCGGGGCAATAAAATAAAACTGCTGAAATGGCAAAATTTGTTTGGAGGTAAACACAAACACCAGCTGCCCTTCGTCTGACCTGAAAGACTCTTGAAATGTTAGCAAAACCTCTTCTTCTTCCTTCCCCAGATTGGAGCTACTTACGAGACTCCAAACTATAGCCTCAAAATCCCCCTCGTTTTTTGTAAGTATTTTTTCTAATCTTAACGCTGGAGGCTCCAAGCCTAAGGACGCGGCCAAACTTTCCGCCTCATCATATTTCGTGCTGTATATTTCAACACGCCAATTATTATCGCTATCCTCCTTGGAGCTCAATATATTTACAGGAAAAATCTCAGCTCGCGCATAGGCAATCTCAGTCAGATGGCAAGCAACGAAACCGTCAATTAATTTTTGCTGGCTCGGGCTTCTAGGCGAGTCATCTACTTCAAATTTTTGAAAAAGAACGCTCCATATATTTTTAGATATATTTTCAGGATTCCGTCGCAAAAGATCATAAGCATCCGAGATTGAAAGCACCCGAACTTTAGATGATGACAGGGAAACCGTGTTTACATTTTTTGAAAAAGCATAGGGCAATTCGATATAAGCTCTATCACATATTGCGATTTCCCAACTCTCCTCATCACTAAATCGATCTGGCTTAAAAGTGCCGAGCTGATAAAACAGCTCTTGACCTTTTAAAAAATATACAACATCAGAATTATTTAAAGAAACAGACCTAACAAGCAGCGATGTGTTTTTTATATCCTGCTCAACAAATTTTTTTAACTCGTCAACATTCGCATGATCCAACGTAACCCCATATTTTTCCTTATAAATATCCTGAATTCTGGAAGTAACACTAGAAGATGATCTTGTAGCATCGGGCCTGCTTGATACTTTAATCGCAAAATCATATGCAGTAGAAACCTGAGACACATTTTTCTTTAACGCTTCAATTATCTCTTGTAACGCCTTCTTTATGACATCACCATCTAGACTCTCCTGAGACACATTCGCCTTAAAAGGAACCACCCCTAATAACTTACGAACAAAACCAACCTCTATCAACATCAGTTCAGAGTCGACTGCCAACTGCCCAAACGAAGCAGACAACTCTTCCAAGCCGACTAAAGAAACATTCAATATTTCGGCTATCAGCCTCCCAAGATCGGCCCAATCCGTAGCAAAAGAATATACAGTTCGCTCATTGGCGGCACTTGACCAACCTGCACTTACATTAGTTAATGCAGGAACTCTCATCGACCACTCAAACCCGGTTAACTGAAAGTCTTTACATTCATCATGAGGTGCTAGAGAGGTCAATATTGAACTACTATCTAATTGACGATGAAGCATTCCCTGCCCATGAAGTATTTCTATGGCATCTGCAATACGTATAATATTCTGCCAGAAGAAAACCCGAGAAGCGGGGCTTTTCAACCTTTTAACCCAATGAGATCTAAGTGATAACGTTCTTTGCCTCATCAGAAAATTCAGAGGTAGACGGCCTTGTGCATCCAGCACTAAATAGAACCCGCTCTTGTCTCGCCCGGACTCTACTAAAGTAGCAATTAAATCTTCAACACCAGGGTAACCTTTCAGACGATGCAACTGTCGAAGTTCATGCAGCCATATTGCCTCAACCTCATCATCACCAACTTCAGGACTACGAGGCCAGTACTTAATTATATATAGCTCACCGTTCTTCTCCGCACTCAGGATATTAGGTTTCCCGGAAAGCTCAGGAGCCACAACTAAGTATTCTTCATCAACTACATATCGTTGGAGGAAATCTTCTGATTTTTGCATTTTCAGTTCCTTTGATTACTGTAAACCAGCCTTTCACACCGTATCAGAATAATGTCCTGAATTGCAGGCCATGTGCCACCTCCTGATTTTCTGGTGTGACCTAACGTCTACCTGCGCACACCCGACCATCTAGACCAAGACACGCCCCACTTCCTACACTCCTAAAATTATTGGTGAATTCCTCTTCTTGCCGCCCTAACCCATTGAAGCTTATAGTCCGCCCCGTCACCCAAATGGTGACCAGGTTTGGCGACCTGTTTGATCGGGTGCAAAAGCTCTGTGCTTTCTTGCAGACGCTGTTGCACGTTCGCAAAGCTGTCTTTATGGCAGCTGTGCGCGGGAGACCTTCGGGTCTGCCGGTTTTCCGATCCCGGTTCGCCAACCTGCGTACAGCTGTCACCCATTCGTTTGGCGACGATTGAGGGGCAGTCAACCTTTGCTTTGATCGGAGTTTTACCCTTATGGAAAGATACATGCCTATCACCGGAATCGACCTGGTCCCGGCTTCCCTACTCATCGACACCCGCGCCCCCCTCGACGTCCTGCAAGCCATGGCCGATTACCGCATTCGCACGGTCACGCAGGTGTTGGAGAACATTGCTTACCGCGCCGAGATCGGTTGCGACACGGTCGTGCTGGCGGACTTTTCCAAGTTGTTGGTCATTCCGTTGCGCGATGGCTGTGATTTGATGGATGTGATCGGTCGGCGCTTGCGGGCGCAGGTTAAGGAGTAAGTGAAGACGGGTGCCGGGCAGGCACCCGTTTTTTTTGTCGGGGGGCGCGTGGAGGCATAGAATCCGTCGCTCGCCTCGCCCCGACTTCGCAAGGACTGTGAATGCCTTCTCATAAACGCCTCAGCAGCGTGTGTCATAGCCTCGCTCACCACGCCGGAAGTGCGCTGTCCTGGGTTCATCCCAATTTAAGTGAGGCGTTGCGGCCGTTGGGTGTCAGGGTGGCGGCGGTTGATTTGACGAAAGACGAGCCCTGCCCTCTGGCGCTGAGAAGTCATCCCTATTTGTCTAACGGGCTCAATGCGTTGAAAACGCGTTTCGAGGAAATACTTGGGGCGGAAGGTTTCGCGCTTTCGGCGCTGCAAGAGGCGACGGTGTTGTTTAACTTTGAGAACGGCAGCGACGACTATTGCTGTGAGTGTCATGCGCGGTTGGTCAGCGTGACTGGCCGGCAGTACGTGGCGGCGGTGAATTATTTGGGCAAGTCCATCGTTCCGCAGTTTGGGGCTTTTCAATAATGGGACCGAAGACTGAGCAGCTTATTGGCGTGCTTGAGCAGCTTGCCGTGGTGCTTGAAAGCGATGGCGCTGTTCACTGGGGTCAGTGGATGCGCAAAGCGCGGGCGCACTTGTTGAACGGGGATGCCTATGGGGTTGAGTATCTGTTGTCGGCCTACGGCGGAATGAGTTCGCTCAATGATCTTGTGCTTGGCCAAAGCTTTGTCGCGGGTGTGTTTGCCTGGAAACCTGGGCATGTTGAGTTGAATGAAAGGTTCGATGCGCTCAGGGATGAAGCCGCCAGGCTCGCTTATGCGATTAAACGGGCTCAGGATTGATCGGCGAACACTTATCCGGCGTCCGCTGTACCCTCACCCTCCTCTTTTTATTTGAGTAACCGATGAACATGGATGAGTTTCATCAAGGCAGTTGTCTGTGCGGGGCCGTGAAGTATGAGGTTTCGGGTCAGCTGAAAGCTGTGTCGCACTGTCATTGCGGCAAATGCCGGAAGGCCCATGGGGCTGCGTTTGCGACGTATGCCAGTGCTCCGAGGTCGGCGGTTTCCATTGCGAGCAGCGTGGAGGCGCTTAGGCGTTTTCAGTCGTCGGCCGGGGTGACGCGGCAGTTTTGTTCGATCTGTGGCACTTCGTTGTTCTGGTCGGATTCGAATGGCGAGTTTGCGGATTGGATTTCGATTGCGATTGGCACGCTTGATACGCCGTTCCATGCGCAGAAGCAGCGGCATACGTGTGTGTCGGAGAAGGCATCGTGGTTTGAAATTGGGGATCAGTGGCCTCAGGATTGATAACTTGTAGTAGCTGCTAATTCATTGAACGGATTAGCTTTTCTTTGCGCTTAAATGGATGGAAACGCAATGCAACCACCTGTCTCTGACCCGATAAAGCGGGATTACTCGCCACTGACCGTAGGCTCCGCTCTCGTCGTAATCTTCGGTTTGTTGATCATGTTGTTGCGAATTGCGCAGCAGAATTACCTGATGGCGATTGGCGTGGTTTGGGTGGCGAACGGTCTGACGTTTGTCCTGCATGTGCTGTATTGGCGGCGTTATGGCTTGTCCGATGGTTTGAAGGTTGCTGTCGTGTTCCAAGGCTTGATTACGATCGCACCGCTGCTGGCGGGCCAGTTTGGAGTGGCGTTGATTTTCTTGATGCTCGGTGGGGAACTGCGCTTTTGGTAGTGCGCAGGTAATGGCCAACCATCATTGGCGTCGATGGTCACCATCACGTCAATGAAGTTCTCATAAAAAATCCCCGGCGTAACATCCGCTCCATACCAACCAATAAACACCCCGGAGCACACCACCATGAAACGCCAAATCCTTCTCAGCATCGCTTTCTCGGTTTTCGCAGTTAACGCTTTTGCCGCGTCTCACACCATGATTGCCGAAGGCGGTTCGGATCGACTGATTGAAAGTCGTGTGGCTGAGGGTGGTTCGGATCGGTTGCAACAGAATCGTGTTGCTGAAGGTGGCTCCGATCGGTTGATCGAGAATCGTGTAGCCGAAGGTGGCTCGGATCGTCTGCAACAGAACCGCGTCGCCGAAGGTGGCTCCGATCGTCTGCAACAGAATCGCGTCGCCGAAGGTGGCTCCGATCGTCTGCAACAGAATCGCGTCGCCGAAGGTGGCTCCGACCGCCTGATCCAAAACCGCGTCGCCTGAATGAATGGCGTTAAAGCGGTCCCCAACAAAAAGCCCGGCCTGATCAGCCGGGCTTTTTCATGCCTGAAGTAATTCAGCCCTATTCAGGCGCTGCGATTCATACGTTGCTTCGGCTACCCGCACGCTCACTGACGTCGAGCAAAGCATCAAACGCCGCATTATCCAGTGGCCGGCTCAGGAAGTAGCCTTGGCCTTCGTCGCACGCCACCGCTTTGAGCAATCTGAGGTGTTCGGCGGTTTCAACGCCTTCAGCCGTCACGGTGAGGGATAACGCGCGGCCCAGGCCCACGATGGCTTGGACAATGGCTTTGTCGCCCTCGCTTTCGACCAGTCGGCTCAAAAAGCTGCGGTCGATTTTCAGGCCATCGAATGGGAAGGCGCGCAGGTAGCTCAGCGAAGAATACCCGGTACCGAAATCGTCCATGGATATCCGTACACCGAGGCGTTTGAGCGTGTGCATCAGCTCAAGTGCGCCGGCGGCATCGTCGAGCATGACGCTTTCGGTGATTTCCAGCTCGACGCGGGTGGGGTCTATGCCAGAGTCGTGGAGGGTTTTCTGCAGGCGCTCGACCAGGTTGCCGCGCTTGAACTCGGTGGGCGAAAGGTTGACAGACACGAACAGTTTTTCCGGCCACTGTGCGGCGCAACGGCAAGCGGTGCTGAGCACCCAGTCGCTCAGGGAGAGAATCAGCCCGGACTCCTCGGCAATCGGGATAAACGTGTCGGGTGGGATCAGACCGCGCTCGGGGTGTTGCCAGCGCACCAACGCTTCGGCACCGACCATTTGACCGTCAGCGATACGATAACGAGGTTGGAAATGCAGGCGCAGCTCACCGTGTTTGATGGCGAAACGCAGGTCGCTTTCCAAACGACGACGCTCAATGATCCTGGCGTTCATATCACCGGCGTAAAAGCGCCAGGTGTTGCGACCGGCGGCCTTGGCCTCGTACAGCGCAATATCCGCGTAGCGCAGCAATTCAGCGGCTTCAAAAGCGTCGGTTGGCGCCATCGCGATGCCGATGCTGGCGCTGACGAACACTTCCTGCTCCTCGATGGCGATAGGCCGTTCGATGGACTCGATCAGGCGATGACAGAGTGCCTCGACTTCGTCCTGGGAGCTCACGTCGGTGAGGATCAATACGAATTCGTCCCCACCGATACGGGCGACAAGGTCGCCATCGCGCACGCAGGCCGCCAGGCGGCTGGAGACTTCATTGAGTACCAAATCACCGGCCGCATGGCCCAGCAAGTCATTGACCGGTTTGAACCGGTCCAGGTCCAGGCTGAGCATGATCAGCGGCTGCTCTACCGTCGGCAACGCCTTGAGTTTGCCATCGAGAAACTCCTGCAGACGCGTCCTGTTGGGCAAACCGGTCAAGGCGTCATGCTGGGAGAGGAATTCGATGCGCCGACGGGATTCAACCTCCTCCGTCACATCGGTCGCGGTGCCCCGGAATCCTTCCCGGGCCATTTGTCGAGCCGATAGGCGAGTGATGCGCTCGCGGCCCTTGGTGTCGACGTATCGGCACTGGACGCTGATATCCGGACGGCGATTCGGGATGCTGAGCCATTGCGATAACGTGCCTAATTCGGTGCACAACAGATCGTCTATCCGCGCACCGATCCAAGCGTCCCTGGAAAGCCCCGTAACCACTTCAAATCGCTCGGACAAAAAGGTCAGGCGCCAATCAGCATCGATTTCCCATACCCAGTCCGAGCTGGCTTCCACGACGTCGCGAAAACGCGCTTCGCTGATGGCGAGGGCGTCTTGGCTGCTCTGTAGCGATGCGTAACTGGTGTCGAGTGCCAGTGCGCCGGCGGTGGTGCGACGCAAGATGGCCCAGGTCATCAGCCACACCAGCAGCGCGGCGACGCCGATCAATGGCAATCCGATCCCCAATAAGCGCAGGCCGGGCTTTGACGAGTTCCAACGCAGGCTGCCGGCCGCACCGTCATCGCCCAATGGCAGAACAGACGTGGCGCCAGCGTCGTCGGGTGTAGCGACGTGCAGACGATCTACCCCGAAATCGTCGCCCATCAGTTCAAGTTTGGTGCTGTTCAACATATCCACGAAAACCAATACCGACGGCGGCCGGTCATCCGCCACCACGGTCGGGTCCGTTCCCGGTGTAATCGCCGCGGCCGCGACGAGGGTCGGTACGCCCCTGACATTGATAAAGGTCGTTGTCGGCGTTTCAGTTTCCGCGCCAGCCCGGGCTTTATCGATAATGGCGGCAATTGACTGGTCGAGCCAATCGGTGACTTCAACGGGTTTCAGCTCACCCTTGATTACGGAGTAAACAGTGCGATTGACGTCGTTGACGACAAACACCCCCTGTAATCCGAAATCCGTATAAAGCGTTGAACCAACGTTTTGCCGAACGAAGGCCCAGTCAGGGTCCACTTCAGCGTGCAGGTGTTTGTAGGCATCCCCCCAAAATGCGTAGTCCTTGACGGTCGAGCGCAGGGATTTTTCCAGCGATTGCACCGCCTTCTTCGTGTAAAACGCACTTTCGACCTCCTCCGTGCGGTCCAGATCATGCGCTAGATAAATAAGGGACGCGCTGGCCAGTAAAAAAACAGCGGCCAACAGCCCCACAAATTTGAACAGAGAAGTACGCGCCAGCGACACGCTGGAACGGTTGGTGAGGGTTTGAACGATAGTCGCGAGGTTGCTCGGCATAATTTCCCGCTGATGCTGGAGGCGAGTCGGTTGCATATAAAGCTATCGGCGGTGTTAACAGAATAGTGAGTAATCTCGTTATTCCTTCACGCTGGGGAAGAGGTGATTGGCGCCTGATCCGCCCACCCTTTGGGATGCCGACGTCCTGGCCTGTCTTCGCCCTTGCGCATTGCAACCCATTAAAGTCGAGAGGGAGATTGCTACTCAAGGATCAATCAAAAGCCCCATTGAGCACTTCGTAGATGAGCCCGGTTGCCAGAGCGACCAGGATCAAGTCGGTGCCCACTTGCTGCCATTCGTACCCATCGTAATGAGGCAGCCGCCCGCTCAACCGACCATCCAGTTTTTTCGCAATGCCTGGTGGCAGAGGCTTACCGCGCGCAAGGTTCTTTTGAATGCCAGGTGGCAACGCAGGTCCGGGGCTCCAGTAGTCGCGGTATCCGCCCACAATCCCAAGCACGCTTGAGTGATTGATGCTTGGACCGTTATCCCAATCGCCGCCGCCGGAATTTTTACCTTTGTTTCCATGACTCCCCTGGTTGCCATGAGCCGGGTTGTTTTGCGAATTACCCTTGCCGTTTCCCTGACCCTTGCCATTACCAGGATCGGCCAACGCCGTCGCGGACCCGGCGACCAGAGCAACGCAAGTAATAGCGGCAATCAATGAGCGAATTCTGGACATGAGTCGTTCCTTCAGTGTGGCGGGACATGTCATTGAAATTTAGACGCTAATGGCGAAGTTGCTCGCTGAAGGCGGTTCGGATCGTTTTTTTGGAGAAACGCGTAGCCGAAAGTGGCTCCGACCGTCTGATCCGAAACCGCACCGCATAAATGATGGCCTTTAAAGCGGCCCAACAAAGAGCCCAGCCTGATAAGCCAGTTTTTTTCGTACTTGAAATAAACCAGCCGGCTCTCCACATTGCGCCAACTCCAGCGGTCACTTTTCCTTCTGTAACACCTGCCTACCCGCTCGGTAAATGTGAAAAATTCATTAAACCCCTGTCTCTGCGGGGTTTTTTGAGCCGAAACAATCTGCCACACTGCCGAGAATAATTCTCAACATCATTACTATTCGCCAAGGATGGCTATCGGGGAGTCCGTTTCATGCTGGGGCATCAAGCGCAAAGTCGTACGCCTTTTTCACCGGGTCTTCTGGCCATTGCCATGTGTATCGCAAGCACTCAGGCCGCCATCGCCGCCGAATCCCAACCTGCCGCAGCTGAAACCCGCCAGCCGCCCACAACGCTGGAATTGGATGCCACGAGCATCACCAGCGAACAACTGGGTGCCACCACCGAAGGCACCGGCTCCTACACCACCGGCCCGATGCAGACCGCGACCAAGTTGCCGCTGACTATGCGTGAAACGCCGCAGGCGGTGACGGTGATTACCCGTCAGCGCATGGACGATCAGGCCATGACCAGCATTAACGATGTGGTGAAGAACACGCCCGGCCTGTTCCTCAGCCAGTCCAGCGGTCCCGGCCGTCAGACCTACAGTTCTCGCGGCTTCGACATCGACAACATCATGTACGACGGTCTGCCCAGTTCTTATTCGGGCTACACCATGGGCGTGCAGCCGAACCTGGCGATGTTTGACCGCGTGGAAGTGATTCGCGGCGCGACCGGCCTGGTCACTGGTGCCGGCAACCCCTCGGCGGCCATTAACATGGTGCGCAAGCGCCCGACGTTTACCCCGCAGGTCAGTCTGACGGGCACGGCCGGCAGTTGGGATGACTATCGCGGTGAGTTTGATGCTTCCGGTCCGCTGAACGATAGCGGCACCTTGCGTGGCCGAATGGTGGGTTCTTATCAGGATGCCGACAGTTTCCGCGACAAGGAACAAAGCGATCACGGCCTGTTTTACGCGATCACGGAAGCTGATCTGAGCGACAGCACTACCGCGTCTTTGGGCTTTTCCCGCCAGGAGGACCAGACCAATTTCTTCTGGGGTGGTTTGCCCCTTGGCACCGATGGTCACCACCTGAACCTGCCCCGCTCCACCTACCCTGGCACCGATTGGGAAAACAAAAAGCTGCGGGTCGACACGGTGTTCGGCGACGTGGAGCACCGCTTCGACAACGATTGGAAACTGCACGTCGCCGGCTCGACCTCAACCCTGGACGGCTTGTTCTCCGGGACTTACCTGTCGCGTTACAACGGCCCGCTGGAGACCACTGCCTGGCAATCGCGGCAAGACGAAAAGCAGACCGCGTTCGACACCTACGCCAGCGGTCCGGTCGAGGCGTTCGGTCGTACTCATGAAGTGGTAGTCGGCACCAGCAAACGCATCTACGACAACACCACCAAAGATTACAGCCCTTACGACACCGGGCTGCCGATCGGCGCGCCGAAACCGGACTTTGTGCGCGATGGTAAAAGCCACAACATCACCACCCAGGACGCCGTTTACCTGACCACCCGCTTGAGCCTGGCCGACCCGCTTACACTGATTCTCGGCGGTCGCCTGGACTGGTATGACTACGACGACCGCTCGGGAGACGCGGACTACAAGGTCACCCGCAACCTGACGCGCTACGGCGGCCTGATCTACAAGCTCGATGACCACCATTCCGTGTACGCCAGTTACACCGACATTTTCACGCCACAAACCTACCAGGACCTCTCCGGCAAGTTGCTTGATCCGATCGTGGGGGAAAACTACGAAGTCGGCATCAAGGGCGAGTACTTCAACGGCGCCCTCAACGCCAGTCTGGCGGTGTTCCAGACCGACCAGAAAAACCGCGCCACCCAAGCCGCCACGCAACTGGGTTGCCCGGTGCTGACTTGCTACGACGCGTCAGGCCTGGTGCGCAGCCAAGGGATTGATATGGAGCTGCAAGGCGCACTGACTGACAACTGGCAGATCGGCGCCGGCTACACCTACACCCGTGCCCACTACATCAAGGACACCGACCCGGCCAACGAAAACCAGCGTTTCGACACCGACACGCCTGAGCATCTGTTCAAATTATCGACCGCCTACCGCTTCCAGGGGCCGCTGGAAAAACTGCGTGTGGGTGGCAACGTCTATTGGCAGAGCCGTATGTATAACGACGTCGACGTGACCAATGGCAGCTACCGTGTCGAGCAAGGCAGCTACGCCGTGGCCGACCTGATGGCGGGTTATGAGGTCAACAAGCACCTGGACCTGCAAGTGAACGCCAACAACGTCTTCGACCGCGTTTATTACTCGGCGATTGGCAGCAGCACGATCTGGGGCTCCACCGACACTTACGGCAATCCGCGTAGCTACTCGTTGACGGCGAAGTACCGCTTCTGACTGTGGCAGCGGTTCAAGGCAGATCATCACGGTGCCCGGCACGAGTTGGCTTTCAACTTTTACAGCAGATCGTCAACTACGCCGGGTAATGCCCAGGGCGTATCGGCCAGGGCGTGAGCGCCACTGTTTTTCAACTCATCGACGGCCCCATAGCCCCAAAGTGCCCCCACCGGGACCACCGCATTTCGCCGGGCAGCCTGCATGTCATCACGCTTATCGCCAATCATGAACACGCCAGAGGGTGGCATCGCAAGGGACGCTAGCAGCGTCTTTACCAGATCAGCTTTGTCATCCAGTTTGCCGTCGGGCGAGGTGCCGAAAATCGCCTGAAAAGAATCGAACAAGCCGTTGTGGATGAGCATTTTTTCCGCAAACTCTTGTCGTTTCGACGTCGCAATGAAGAGCGAATAATTACGCTCCGAAAAATAGCTGAGCGCCCTGGTTATACCTGCGTACGGAAGGCTTTGGTAAAGCCCTTGTTCCCTGTAGTGAGAGCGGTACAAGTGGAGGCACTCGTCGATTCGATCATCTGCAAAAGGCGCCAGAAGTTCTGCGACGACTTGGTTCATCGGCGGGCCAAACAACTTCTGTGTCTCCGCGTCGGGGATAAAGTCATGGCCCAGTTGACGTATGGCATACGTCAAGCTCTCAACGATTCCGGGTGCCGAGTCGAGGACGGTACCGTCCATATCGAAAATGATGACGTTGCAATCAGCCACGTGTGGAGCCTCCCTGTAGCGGAGGGGATTTTTCAAAAGGACTGACGCCCGATAGCGTTTTCAAGCACATTGGCGACCTGCTCCATTGTTGAAATAGCTGTTAGAAATCCATGGTCGGAAGGTGGCATTGGCTCATTGAGTTTCAACCATCGCTCCCGTCGATAGTCACCATCACGTCAATGAAGTTCTCATAAAAAATCCCCGGCGTAACATCCGCTCCATACCCAACTAATAACACCCGGAGCACACCATCATGAAACGCCAAATCCTTCTCAGCATCGCATTCTCGGTTTTTGCAGTTAACGCTTTTGCCGCTTCTCACACCATGATCGCTGAAGGCGGTTCGGATCGGTTGATTGAAAGTCGTGTGGCTGAGGGTGGCTCGGATCGGTTGCAGCAGAATCGTGTGGCTGAAGGTGGCTCGGATCGTCTGCAACAGAATCGTGTAGCCGAAGGTGGCTCGGATCGTCTGCAACAGAATCGCGTCGCTGAAGGTGGTTCTGATCGTCTGGTCCAAAACCGCGTCGCATAAATGATTGGCTTTAAAGTGGTACCCAACAAAAAGCCCGGCCTAATCAGCCGGGCTTTTTCGTACCAGAAATAAATCAGTCCCCTCTTTGTAACTCAAACCCTTCTGCTGCCACCCTCTTGCGCCCCTGAATCCAATACCCCAACGCCGCCAGCGGCACTGTCCCGAGCATCACCACCACGGCAATCTGCAACGGCTGCTCGATCCATGTCGACACCAGCAAACTCGCCCCAAAGCACGCACCGAGTTGCAACGCGTTTTGCAGCGCCGCCGCTTTGCCGGAATTTTCCGCAAAGGGTGTCAGTGCGTTGGTAATGATGATCGGGAAACTGGCGCCGTTGACCAAGCCCATCAAACAGAACGGGATCAGCAATGTGGTGAGGGTCGGCGTGGTCAATGTCGCAACCAGGTACAGCGCGACCATGCTCACGCAGTAGGCGAGGATCAGCCAGGGCAGCATGACGTTACCGCTGATGCGTTGCAGCAAGCTGCGGCAGCTGAAGCCGCCGATCAGGAAGCCTAGGGTTGGCAGGGCGTAGCTCAGGCCGATGTCGCTGGGGCTGTAGCCCATGCCGCCGAGAATGAACGGTGAGGCGGTGAGCCAGGCGAAGAACGCGGCCGAGCAGGCAGCGTAGATCAAGACGTTGCCGCTGAAGGCTTTGGTTTTGAGGAGTTGTCCGAAGCTGATGCGCGAGCGTTCGCCGTTGGCTGTCAGGCGTTTCGGTGTGGTTTTGAGCAGCACCGTGGGCACCAGCAAAAGCACGCTGACGCCGAGCAGCACAGCAAAAATCGACAGCCAGCCCCAGTGATTCAGCAGTAGCGCGCCGAGCAACGGCGCGAGTGCGGGTGACAGGGACATCAGTGGGATGATCCCGGCGAACAGGCGATTGGCTTGCTCGGGCGGGTAGCGGTCGATCACCAGCGCTTGCCAGCTGACAGCCGCCGAACACACACCGACGGCCTGGATAAAGCGCAGCGCCCAGAGTTGCACGTCGGTTTCGACCCAGAACATGCCGAGGCAGCCCAGGGCGAACAGGCTCAAGCCCATCAGCAACACGGGTTTGCGGCCGATGCGGTCGGACATCGGGCCCCACAGCAATTGGCCGACGGCAAATCCGGCGAGGAAGATGCTCAGGCTCGCGCCGACCGCGCCGGCCGACAGGTGCAGTTCGCCGCCGATGACGCCGAACGCCGGTAGATACATGTCCATGCCCAGGTAGCCGAGCACGCTCAGCCCAATCAGGTAACAGGTGAAGCCAAACGAGTTTTTCATCAACGCCCTAACGGTTCTTCAAATCAAATAATTTGTTAGCAGCGTGCCATTATGAGTGGTGAGCTTCTGCTGTGAAGCGATAATAATTGGACGTTCTTATCAATATTTTTGAAGGCAACTGAATGTGGTCTGAATATTCCCTCGATGTCGTCGATGCCGTGGCCCGGCATGGCAGTTTCAGCGCGGCGGCGCAGGAGTTGCACCGCGTGCCGTCGGCGGTCAGTTACACCGTGCGCCAACTGGAGCAATGGCTGGCGGTGCCGTTGTTTGTGCGCCGCCATCGCGATGTCGAACTGACGCCGGCCGGCAAGTTGTTTATCGAGCAGTCGCGCGGGGTGATGAAGTCCATGCTCGACACCCGGCGCCTGTGCCAGCAAGTGGCCAATGGCTGGAGCGGTCAGTTGAAAGTCGCGGTGGATGCCATCGTCAAACAGCAACGCTGCCGGCAACTGGTGCTGGATTTTTATAAACAGTTTCCTGATGTGGAATTACTGCTCAGCTACGAAGTGTTTAACGGCGTGTGGGACGCCCTCGCCGATGAGCGCACCGACATCGTGATCGGCGCCACCAGTGCGGTGCCGGTGGCCAGTCATTACAGCTTTCGCGACATGGGCCTGTTGAACTGGTTGTGCGTGGTCAGCACCCGGCATCCGTTGGCGGCATTGGTCGGACCACTGGACGACGATCAACTGCGCCCCTACCCCGCGCTGTGCATGAACGACACCTCGCGCCATCTGCCGAAACGCGATACCTGGTCGCTGGATAATCAGCGGCGGCTGGTGGTGCCGAATTGGGCCTCGGCTCTGGATTGTCTGCGCGAAGGTTTGTGCGTGGGCATGGCGCCAGCGCACTTGATGCTGCCGCTGATCGAGCAAGGCGAATTGGTCGCCCTGAACCTGCAACGACCGTTCGCCGCCAGCCCGTCGTGCGTGGCGTGGAATCAAAACAAGCATTCACCGGCCATGGCCTGGTTGCTGGAGTATCTGGGCGATGCCGAGACGATGAATCAGGAATGGTTGAATGGCGCGCTGCCCGTTGACGACGAAATTTGAGGCCGATCAATTCGCCGACACCAACTTCAACCCGATAACGCCGCCCAGGATCAGCGCAATGCAGAGAATCCGCAGCGGCGTGGCGGCATCGCCCAATATCGCCATGCCCAGAATCGCCGTGCCCGCCGCGCCAATCCCGGTCCAGACCGCGTAGCCCGTGCCCACGGGCAGTGATTTCAGCGCCAGTGACAGCAGAAACACACTCGACACGCCGGTGGCGGCGGCGATCAGTCCCGGGGTCAGGCGGGTAAAACCCTCGGAGCCTTTCATCGCAAAGGCGAAGGCGATTTCGAGGAGGCCGGCGAGGCTCAATAGTACCCATGCCATGGTGTTTGTTCCTTTCGTTGGGTCGGCGAGCACCGATGCGGCGCTCGCCAATCAGGCTCAGGCCTTGGCGGCTGCCGCAGGGATCGAGCGGAAGGTGATGCCGAAGCGGTTAAACGCGTTCATCAAGCCGATGGCATAGGTGAGGTCGGCGAGTTCTTTGTCGTTGAACTCGGCGGCGGTGGCTTGGTAGTCCGCGTCTGGCACACCGGTTTCGGCCACCCGCGTGACGGTTTCAGCCCAGGCCAGGGCGATGCGTTCGCGGGTGCTGAAGACAGCGCCGGAGTCGCGCCATACCGGCACCAACACCAGTTTTTCCACGCTGACGCCGAGTTTAAGAAGATCCCGCGAGTGCATGTCGATGCAGTAGGCGCAGCCGTTGAGTTGCGAGACTCGCAGGTACACCAGATCGATCAGTTCGTGGGGCAAACCGGACTTCTGAAGTGTGACGTACACACCGCCGAACGCCTTGTAACCTTCAGGGGAAGCGCTGGCGTAGTCGATACGGTTAGTCATGATGAATCCTTCTAGTGGCTGTTTGGAGGACTCCATCGTGGGGCGTCATGGCCCAGGGTTGAAGGTCCATGATCTGTGTTCCTTTCTGGGCCATACTTGCTGTATTCATGGACCAGCCGCAAAGGCAATTCATGGATCTTTTGGCTAGGTCATGACCTTCGTAGCATGGGCACCTCAATCGATAACCTTGAAGTGAGCCAACCATGAACATCCTGCATGTCAGCTGCAGCCCGCGCGGGCAAGCGTCCGAGAGTTATCGGCTTTCGCAAACCGTGATCGGGCATTTATTGAAGCGCACTCCCACCGCCGAAGTGATCAACCGGGTGGTGGGCGCGGGCGGGATTGCGCATGTGGATGAGAACTACGCGATCTCCCAGCAGTCGCTGGAGGACATCGCTGAAGACGGTTCTTTTATCCAGTCCGAATGGCTCATTAATGAATTGAAAAGCGCGGATGTGCTGGTCATCAGTACGCCGATGCACAACTTCACGGTGCCTTCGGCGTTGAAGGTCTGGATCGATCATGTCGCTCGGGTGCGGCGGACGTTTAATGTCGGTGCGCAAGGCAAGACCAGCATGCTCTCCGATCGCCCGGTGTTTGTGGCGATTGCGTCGGGCGGGCGATTTTCCGGGGAGCGTGCGCGTCAGCCGGACTTTCTGACGCCGTACCTGAAAGCCGTGCTCAACATGATCGGGCTGCATGATCTACATTTCTTCACGGTCGAAGGCACTGCCCTGGGCCCGGATGCGGTTGCTGAGGCGCGGGCCGGAACAGATCAAGCGCTACAGGCGTATTTCCAGAATAACGAGGCGCAATGACTGGCAAAGCTTTTTCACCCCTGGACCCGGCGTCCAGCGAACCGATCTACCGGCAAATCTACTGGCGGTTCCGGGGCGCGATTACCGACGGCACGCTCACCCCAGGCGAGCGGATTCCGGCGGCCCGGGCGTTGGCGAAGGAACTCGGGCTGGCGCGGGGCACCATCGACACCGCGTATTCCCTGCTGACCGCCGAGGGCTACATTCAGGCGCGCGGCCAGGCGGGTACGGTGGTCGCGCCCGGGATCAACGTGCGGGCGCCCTCCTCTGCGGCGCAGCGACCGGCCGAGAATCCTTCGATCCGGCATAAAGCGCCGATCCTGCCATTTCAAATGGCCCTGCCGGCGCTGGACGCCTTTCCCCGGAAAATCTGGGCGCAAATCGGCGCCCGTTGCGTTCGCGCTACGCAAGTGGCGGACATGGCCAATCCTTCGGTGTATGGCCTGGAATCGTTGCGCACGGCGATTGCCACTTACCTGCACATGGCGCGGGGCATTACCTGCTCGCCGTCGCAGGTGTTCATTACCTCGGGCTACCGCAACAGCCTGTCGTTGATCGCCCATGCGCTGCTCAAACCGGGCGACCGCGTGCTGGTGGAGGACCCGGGTTACCGGCCGACTCGCCAGTTGCTTGAATACCTGCAGATTGAGACCGTGCCCGTCCCGGTCGATCAGGACGGCATGCAAGTGACGCATGCCGTGAGCCATGCGCTGGGCGCCCGTGCGGCGGTGGTCACGCCGGCTCATCAGAGCCCTTTGTGCGTGTCGCTGTCGCTGCCGCGTCGCCTGGAATTGCTCGAGTGGGCGAGCCGCGAACAGGCCTGGATTGTCGAGGATGACTACGACGGCGAGTACCGCTACATCAGCCGTCCGCTGCCGGCGCTCAAGAGCCTGGATCGCGAGGGTCGGGTGCTGTATGCCGGGACGTTCAGCAAGGTACTGTTTCCGGGTATCCGCCTTTCGTATTTGATCGTGCCGCCGGCGCAGGTCGAACGCTTCGAACAGGTCGGCCAGACTTTCCTTGGTGGCTGCCCGGAACTCACCCAAGCCATCGTCGCGACGTTTCTCACCGAGGGCCATTTCGCCCGGCATATCCAGCGGATGCGCAAGCTCTATGGGGAACGCCGGGAGGCGACGGCGCGGGGGTTGAAAGCGGTGTTGGGCGAGCGCATTCGCATTGATGCGCAGCCGGGGGGCATGCATTTGATTCTGCGGCTGGTGGATCAACAGTCCGATCGGGCGCTGGTCGAGCGTCTGCAGCAGGCGGGGATTTATGCCGAAGCGTTGAGCGATTTCAGTATCCGTGGCCAGACCGAATCAGCGCTGTTGCTTGGGTTCGCCAACATTGATTCGCAAGCCACCGCCGAACGCCTCGGTCAACGCATTCTGGAATTGTTGTAACCCATGGCCCACTCGAACACTCGATTCTTGGCGCTGTTGCGCTGAGCCAACAGGCGGCAGGATGGGGTGCTCAGCCCTCAAACGGACCTCATCCGATGCCCTCCCCACTGCAAAGCATTGCTGTTTTTTCCGGTTCCAATCATGGCTTCAACCCGGCGTATGCCGAAGGCGCGCAAGCCTTGGGCCGGGAAATTGCCCGACGTGGTTTGCGCCTGGTTTATGGCGGCACCGATAAAGGTTTGATGGGCGTCGTGGCCGATGCCGTGCTTGCCGAGGGCGGCGAAGTGGTCGGCGTCATCACCCGCTATTTGCACGACCTCGGCCACCTGCACAGCGGGCTGACCCGGCATGAAGTGACACCCGACATGCGCAGCCGCAAGACGCGCATGAGTGAATGGGCGGATGCGTTTATCGCCTTGCCTGGCGGCCTGGGGACGTTTGAAGAGTTGTTTGAAGTCGCGACATTGACGCAACTGGGTGAACACCAAAAAGGCGTGGCTTGCCTGAACATTGGCGACTTCTTCAACCCGGTGCGCAGCCTGTTGGAGCATGCGGTGAAAGAAGGTTTCATGAAAACCGAGCACAGCGAAATGCTGATCCTAGACACGGATCCAACGGCGCTGATCGATGCGTTGGAACAGTGGCAGCCGCCGAGCGTAAACAAATGGATCGGCCCAACAAGATCCTGAACCCACCACCGAACATGTGGCGAGGGAGCTTGCTCCCGCTGGGCTGCGAAGCGGCCCCAAAACCGGCCACCGAGGTGTATCAGTTACACCGAGGGCAACGGTTTCACGACTGCTGCGCAGCCGAGCGGGAGCAAGCTCCCTCGCCACAAGCAAGCTCCCTCGCCACAGGTTTACGCCTTCTGGGGGCCAGTGACCGGCGCATGCTCCGCCATCAACTCCGCGACCCAATCGATGAACACCCGCACCTTGATGCTGATGTGCCGGTTGGGCGGAAATGCCACATAAAGCGGCATCGGATCCAGGCGCCAATCCTCGAACAGGCGCACCAGTTCACCCCGCGCTTCTGGGCCTTTGGACATGTAGTCCGGCAGCCAAAACACGCCCATTCCGGCCAGGCCTGCCGCGAGGTAGGCATTGCCATCGTCGACCGCCAGCACGTAGCGACCCTTGATCTGAAGATGCTCGCTGTTGTTGTGCATGACATAGGGCAAGGCCTTGCCGGTGCGCGCCCACAGGAAGCCAACGATCCGATGTTCGGAATCCTCCAGCTGCCGTGGATGCGTTGGCGTTCCGAGGCGTTGCAGGTAACTCGGCGCGGCAAACACCCCAAGTTGAAGCTCACCGACCCGCCGGGCCATCAGCGATTGATCAGTGAGCTCGCCGCCGCGCACCACGCAATCGACGTTCTCCCCGATGATATCGACGATACGATCGCTGACGCCCATGTCGATCTGGATGTCCGGGTAGCGCGCATGAAACGCTGGCAATGCCGGCATCAGAATCAGCCGGGCCAGCGGGCTGGGCACATCCACTCGCAGGCGGCCCCTGGGTTGCACCGAGGCGCCGGACAGGCTGGTTTCGGCATCGTCCATATCCGCCAGCAGTCGCACCACGCGCTCGTAAAACACCGCGCCATCGGCGGTGACGTTGACCTTGCGCGTGGTGCGGTTGAGCAATTTGACCCGCAACCGCGCCTCCAACTGCTGCACCAGTTGCGTCACGCTGGTTTTGCTCATGTGCAAGGTTTCGGCGGCCTTGGTGAAACTGCCGGTTTCCACCACCCGGGCGAAGGCCTGCATCGCATCGAAACGGTCCATTGTTGCCCCGGATTGTTTGGGATTTACAAACAGTGATGGCCAAGGTTGCTTGTTTATCGGGCTGGCGCAAGTGCCTACAGTCACTTCATCGTAATTGCGGGTCAGTGTTGACCTGCCGATGGAGGCACTTTATGACTCAGCGTGACGTGGTTTTTCCGCCTGGACGCCAGGCGCTTTATGAGCGCAATCGCTATTCGCCGGCGATCAAGTCCAATGGCTTTTTGTTTGTTTCGGGGCAAGTCGGCAGCACCGAGGACGGCTCGCCCGAACCCGATCTGGAAGCGCAGGTGCGGCTCGCGTTCTATAACCTGAATGCAATCCTGGTCGCGGCCGGTTGCACCTTCGATGATGTGATTGATGTGACGGTGTTTATCGTCAATCCCGAGGAGAAGTTCGAAACGATCTGGAAGATCGTGCCGGAGTTTTGGGGGGATGCGCCGCATCCGACGCTGACGGGGGTGGGTGTGACGTGGCTGTATGGGTTTGATTTCGAGATCAAGGTGATTGCGAAGCTTCCGGAAGCGACCTGATCCAATGACAGCAAACCTGTGGTACTGACAGTAAAAAACCTGTGGTACTGACAACACAAAACCTGTGGCACTGACAACACAAAACCTGTGGCGAGGGAGCTTGCTCCCGCTGGACTGCGCAGCAGTCCCAAAAAGGGGCCGCTTCGCGCCCCAGCGGGAGCAAGCTCCCTCGCCACAGGGTATTCATCACTCTGGATAGCGGTGGGTTACTTCGGTTGCGCCACCGTCCGCAGGTAAGGTTTCACCGTCCTGAACCCCTCCGGATATTTCTTCCGGGCATCCTCATCGGACACCGACGTCGGAATGATCACGTCCTCCCCCGGACGCCAGTTCACCGGCGTCGCCACGGTGTGCTTGGCGTTCAATTGCAGCGCATCCAGCAGACGCAGCACTTCATCAAAATTGCGCCCGGCACTCATCGGGTAGATCAGCATCGCCTTGACCTTCTTGTCCGGCCCGATGATGAACACTGAACGCACCGTGGCGTTGTCCGCGGCCGTCCGCGCGCCGCCGCTGGCGTTCGGATGGATCATGTCGTAGAGCTTGGCCACCACCAGGTTTTCGTCGCCAATCATCGGATAGTTGACCGCATGCCCCTGGGTTTCTTCGATGTCCTTGGCCCAGCTCGCGTGGTTACTGACCGGGTCGACGCTGAGCCCGACCACCTTGGTGTTGCGTTTATCAAACTCCGGCTTGAGCCGCGCCATGTAGCCGAGTTCGGTGGTGCACACCGGGGTGAAGTCCTTGGGGTGCGAGAACAGAATCGCCCACTTGTCACCGATCCACTCATGGAAATGCAGCGTGCCTTCGGTGCTTTCAACGGTAAAGTCCGGTGCCTCGTCGCCAATGCGGATTGCCATGTTCGTTCTCCTTATTGTGAGGTCGCAGGGAAGCTCAACGACGTTCAGGCACGGCGTTGAACCGATCAACGCGAATCAGTATAGGAGACAGCCTGCAAGTAACAGCGTCGCACCCTTACCGAATGGCGACACTCGGTTGCAGAGGGCGTCAACCCGGCCTATGGTCCAAGCGTGATTTGCCTGCGACTGGCAGGTGGCACTCCGCCGCCAGTTGCTGACCCCCACAGGAGGTGACGCCATGCCAAACAACTCCCGCCCCGCCGTTCTCGAACTGATCGGCAACACGCCGCTGGTGCGTGTCAGCCGCTTCGATACCGGCCCGTGCACGCTGTTTCTCAAACTCGAATCGCAGAACCCCGGCGGTTCGATCAAGGACCGCATCGGCCTGGCGATGATCGATGCCGCCGAGCGCGATGGTCGCCTGAAACCCGGCGGCACCATCGTCGAAGCCACCGCTGGCAACACCGGTTTGGGCCTGGCGCTGGTTGGCCGGGCCAAGGGTTATCGGGTGGTGCTGGTGGTGCCGGACAAGATGTCGACCGAGAAGGTCTTGCACTTGAAGGCCATGGGCGCCGAAGTGCACATCACCCGCTCCGATGTCGGCAAGGGCCATCCCGAGTATTACCAGGATGTGGCGGCGCGGCTGGCCAAGGAAATTCCCGACGCGTTCTTCGCCGATCAATTCAACAACCCGGCCAACCCGTTGGCCCACGAATGCAGCACCGCGCCGGAGATCTGGGCGCAGACCCAGCATGATCTGGATGCGATAGTGGTTGGCGTCGGCTCGGCCGGTACGCTGACTGGGCTCACCCGTTTCTTCAAGCGTGTTCAGCCGGACCTGGAAATGGTCCTGGCCGATCCGGTCGGTTCGGTGATGGCCGAATACAGCCGCAGCGGCCTCCTCGGCAAGCCCGGCTCATGGGCGGTGGAAGGTATTGGCGAAGACTTCATTCCGTCGATCACCGACCTCTCCAGCGTGCGCCACGCCTACTCGATCAGCGATGAAGAAAGCTTTGACCACGCACGCCAACTGCTGCGCGCCGAAGGCATTCTCGGCGGCTCGTCGACCGGCACTTTGCTCGCCGCAGCGCTGCGTTATTGCCGCGAACAGACCGAGCCAAAACGCGTGGTCACCTTTGTCTGCGACACCGGCACCCGCTACCTGTCGAAGGTCTACAACGACCAATGGATGAATGATCAGGGCCTGCTGCAATACAAACGCTACGGCGACCTGCGCGACCTGATCTCCCGGCGCTTCGAGGATGGCCGGGTAATCAGCGTCGGCCCGGACGACACCCTGCTCACCGCGTTCCAGCGCATGCGCCTGGCGGATGTGTCGCAACTGCCGGTGCTGGTGGATGGCAAGCAACTGGTCGGCGTGATCGATGAATCGGACATTCTGCTCGGCATGCAGGAAGACGCCTCGCACTTTCGCTTGACCGTGGCCAGCGCGATGACCGACAAGGTGCAAACCCTGTCGCCCGGCGCCAGCCTGCCTGAACTGCAAGCCGAACTCGATCGCGGGCTGGTGGCGATCATCGCCGACGCCTCAGGCTTCCACGGCCTGATTACCCGCGTCGACCTACTCAATCATTTACGGAGATCCCTTACATGAGTCAGCACGATGAAACCGGTGCGCCTCGCGCCTTCGCCACGCGGGTGATCCACGCCGGCCAGGTGCCGGACCCGTCCACCGGAGCGCTGATGCCGCCGATCTACGCCAACTCCACCTACTTGCAGTCGAGCCCCGGCGTGCATAAAGGCCTCGATTACGGGCGCTCGCACAATCCGACGCGTTTTGCCCTGGAGCGTTGCGTCGCTGACCTCGAGGGCGGCACCCAGGCCTTCGCCTTCGCCTCCGGGCTGGCGGCGATCTCCACCGTGCTCGAACTGCTCGACGCCGGCTCGCACATCGTCTCCGGCAACGACCTGTACGGCGGCACCTTCCGCCTCTTTGACAAGGTGCGTCAACGCAGCGCCGGGCATCGCTTCAGCTACGTCGACCTGACCAACCTGGCGAACTTCGAAGCCTCGCTGCAAGACGACACGCGCATGGTCTGGGTCGAGACGCCAAGCAATCCCCTGCTCAGCCTCACCGACCTCAGCGCCATCGCCCGCACCTGCCGCGACCGCGGCATCATCTGCGTCGCCGACAACACCTTCGCCAGCCCCTGGATCCAGCGGCCGTTGGAGCTGGGCTTCGACATCGTCGTGCACTCGACCACCAAATACCTCAACGGCCACTCCGACGTCATCGGCGGCATCGCCATCGTCGGGCAAAACCCGGAACTGGCCGAACGCCTGGGCTTCCTGCAAAACTCGGTCGGCGCGATCTCCGGCCCGTTCGACGCCTTCCTCACCCTGCGCGGCGTGAAAACCCTGGCCCTGCGCATGGAGCGTCACTGCAGCAACGCGCTGGAACTGGCGCAATGGCTGGAAGCCCAGCCGCAAGTGTCCCGCGTCTACTATCCGGGCCTGCCGTCACATCCGCAGCATGAACTGGCGCGGCGGCAGATGCGGGGGTTTGGCGGGATGATTTCGATTGACCTGAACACTGATCTGGCCGGCGCCACACGCTTCCTGGAGAACGTGAAAATCTTCGCCCTGGCCGAGAGCTTGGGTGGCGTGGAGAGTTTGATCGAGCATCCGGCGATCATGACCCATGCGAGCATTCCGGCGACGACGCGGGCGCAGTTGGGGATTGGTGATGGGTTGGTGCGGTTGTCGGTGGGGGTTGAGGATGTGGAGGATTTGCGGGCGGATCTGGCGCAGGCGTTGGCGTTGATTTGAATGAAACTGTAGGAGCGAGGCTTGCCCGCGAAGAACGTTGACGCGGTGTGTCAGGTCTGACGCCTTCGCGAGCAAGCTTCGCTCCTACAGGGCCGGGTGATTAGCCGGGCTTGTGGTTATCCAGTACGCGATTGACCGCCAGCTCACCCATCAGCAGCGTCCGGTGCAGCACCAGCATGGTGTGGCGTCGCGGGCCGTCCGCCAGCTCGATGAGGTCGTTGACCATCGCACGGGCCGATGACAACGAGTCGTAGGCCTCGACCAGCAACGTTTCGTCATCCACCGCTGCGTCGATGGTGAAAAAGGTGCCGGATTTGCGGGGCGGTATCTGCGTTTTCGTCGCCCCGGGGTTGAGGTAGAACTTGAGTGCGCGGTCGGCCGACGCTTTCAGCTTTTGGGGATCAAGATCAAAAGAGGCGTCGTAGGGCACTGGATTGGTATCTGGGGGGTTGGGCGTAACTTTGAACATAGATGGAACTCCTAATACGAATTTAAGGAGCCATCACCCTCGCTACCAAACGATTGGGTGGCGGCCATGCGTGGGTTGGTAGACCGGTCGTATCAGGAAACCCGGCGCTCACAAAGGAGCCCCACGCATGACCACCATAAAAACAGAGTCCCAAAAAAGAGACGTCATAAGGTGTTGCCATGCGACTGATAACGAGGCGGGCTACCAAACCCGATCACTGTTTTGCAGTGACCCGGAAACGATATAGCCCACCCCACAGCCGCACAAGCCGGCGGATTCTGGCGTACGCGTAGGTAACGGCGCAAGGCGATGTAGCCGTTTATGACGTAACACCGAGTGTCGTTAAACGATCGTCGTTAAACATGTTTATGCGCATCAAACATCAGCGCCCGTCGCGAAGGCGAACCTTCAGACCCTCAACACAACCGTTCAATGGCAAACTCCCTCAACTTGAACGTTTTGGAGACCACCATGCTTCGTGTGTTTGAACGAAGGCTCGACCCCTTCCCTCCCGACGAGGTACCACCGCCACCCGATGGCCTGGCCCGATTTCTGTGGGCCTGCACGCGCGGTGCTCGCGGCTACATCCTTGCGCTGGCGCTGCTCAGTGCCGGTGTGTCGATTTACGAAGCCTGGCTGTTTTCCTTCCTCGGGCAGATCGTGGACCTGCTCTCGACCTGGCAGGCCGGCGGTGAAGCGGCGGCGCAGGAAAGTCGCGTGTTGTGGGGCATGGGCATTGTCATGGTGACCAGCGTCGGGCTGGTGGCGTTGCGCACGATGGTGCAGCACCAGGTATTGGCGATCAATTTGCCGTTGCGCCTGCGCTGGGACTTCCATCGCCTGATGCTGCGACAAAGCCTTTCGTTTTTTTCCGATGAGTTTTCCGGACGCGTCACCACCAAGGTGATGCAGACGGCGCTGGCCGTGCGTGACGTGCTGTTCACGCTGATCGAAATCCTCCCGGGGATTGGCGTTTACTTCATCGCGATCATCGCGCTGGCCGGCGGCTTCGCCCTGAAACTGATCCTGCCCTTCGTGGCCTGGTTCGTATTGTTCGGGCTGGCCATGTGGTACTTCGTGCCCCGGCTGGGGAAAGTCGGACAGGAACAGGCCAACGCACGCTCGATGATGACCGGGCGTATCTCGGACGCCTACACCAACATCACCACGGTGAAACTGTTCTCCCACTCCAATCGCGAAGCGCATTTCGCGCGTGCCGCGATGGAGGACTTCAAGCAAACCGGCTTCCGGCAGATGCGCTTGGTCAGCCAGTTCGAGATCGTCAACCAGGCATTGGTGGTGGCGCTGATCATGGCCGCCGGCGGTTACGCCCTGTGGCTGTGGCACCAGGGTGCGGTCGGCGCCGGCGCCGTGGCGGCAATCACCGCCATGGCCTTGCGGATCAATGGCATGTCGAACTGGATCATGTGGCAAATGACCTCGCTGTTCGAAAGCATCGGTACCGCCCAGGATGGCATGGCGACGCTGACCCTCGGCACCAAAGTGCAGGACGCGCCGGATGCGGGCGTGCTGCAGACCTCCGGCGGCGCGGTCACCTTCAACAATGTGAGTTTCAACTACAACGGCGAACGCCAAGTGCTCAGTGGCCTGAACCTCAGCATCCGCCCGGGCGAAAAAATCGGCCTGGTGGGCCGCTCAGGCGCGGGTAAATCCACGCTGATCAACCTGCTGCTGCGCTTCTACGACGTCGACAGCGGGGAGATTTGCATCGACGGCCAGAACATCGCCAAAGTGACGCAAGACAGCCTGCGCGCCTCCATCGGCATGGTCACGCAGGACACCTCCCTGCTCCACCGTTCCATCCGCGACAACATCGCCTACGGCCGTCCCGACGCGACCGACGCGCAAATCCGCCACGCCGCCGCCAATGCCCAGGCCGATGAATTCATCAGCCAACTCAGCGACCGCCAAGGCCATAGCGGCTACGACACCCTGGTGGGTGAACGCGGTATCAAACTGTCAGGCGGCCAGCGCCAACGCGTCGCGATCGCCCGGGTCATACTCAAAAACGCCCCGATCCTGTTGCTGGACGAAGCCACCAGCGCGCTGGACTCGGAAGTCGAAGTCGCCATCCAGGAAAGCCTCGATGAAATGATGCAAGGCAAAACCGTAATCGCCATCGCCCATCGCCTGTCCACGATCGCCGCCATGGACCGCCTCATCGTCATGGACGACGGACGCATTATCGAACAGGGTACGCACAGTGAGTTGCTGGCGAAGAATGGAGTTTATGCGCGGCTTTGGCAGCATCAGAGCGGGGGTTTTCTGGGGGAGGATAAGGGTGTGGTTGAGGTGTTGGATCAGGTTTGAGTGGGACGTTCGGGGAGCGATGGGCGTCATGATCGGCGCTACTTGGTGAGGGGTGCTTTCAGCCAGAAGCAGACAGTCAAAAAGCGTCCTGAACGATCAGGCTCTCATGTCATGAAATCATCCAGCTGTCGTACCATCGGCACATCGACAGAACGGAGGTTGATATGGGAAATGGTCAGGGTAAACGGGTTGTTGTCATTGGTGCAGGCATCGTGGGCGCGTCATTGGCGTATCACTTGGCCGGTAAAGGCGCGAATGTCACCTTGGTCGAGGCTCAAGGAATAGCTTCGGGAGTGACTGGCAGTTCATTCGCTTGGATCAATACCTCACACCCCGAACCTGACCCAATTGCGCAACTGCGCGGTTCTGCAATCAAGGAGTACCGCCGACTCGAAACGCAGCTGCCTGGTCTGAAGATACGATGGACAGGAGCCTTGTCTTACAGCGTGATGGCAAGTGGAGAGCTGCAGATCTCAGGTAGCCAAGCTTGGGCAAACCTGGTGTCTCGATCGCAGATTCTCGACCTTGAACCAAATCTCAAGAATCCTCCTCAGTCTGCTGTGTATGTGGCTGAAGAAGGGGCGCTGGACGCAGTGGCAGCTACGCATGCGTTGATCGCAGGTGCCCAGGCACATGGGGCGAAGATTCTCACTCAGACGCGGGTGCTCGGCTTTGTAACCCAGCGTGCAAAGGTGACCGGAGTCGAAACAACAAAAGGCATCATCGATGCCGATATTGTCGTATTGGCAGCCGGAACAGGCATCACGAAGCTGGCAGACATGCTTGAAGTGTCCCTGCCAATAGAGGCCTCGCCTGCCATTTTCATCCGTTACAAGTCACAACCCAATCTCGTGCACACCCTCATCTCCAGCCCTGAAATGGAAGTGAGACAAAGTTCGGATGGTGCGTTGCTGGCGGCAGAAGATTACCTGGACGACGCCATGGAAAATCAGCCGGCAGCGATAGCGCTTCGAACTGCCAAGACCATCCAGAACGAACTCCATGGTGTTGTTTCCATAGATCCGGAATGGGCTTGTGTCGGACTTAGGCCCATGCCTGCCGATGGCATCCCCGTCATTGGTTATCTACCAAAAGTGGGCGGCGTCTATGTTTGTGCAATGCACCCTGGAGTGACTTTGGCGGCGGTAGTGGGACGCCTTGCCAGCGAGGAAATCATCGATGACAAGGCGTCCAGTGCCCTTTGCCCATGCCGGCCCGATCGATTCTTCCAAGCGTAGGCTATAAGGGGACAGATCTATTTTCGGCTATAAGGGGACAGATCTATTTTCCAGTCGGCTATCGAAGAAAATAGATCTGTCCCTTTTTCACGTTAGAACCACGGATTTGCGGGTCTATCTATTTCAAGGCCCTTAACCCTTGCATAAGCAACGCTACTATCCCATTGGATTACAGAGTACTCATAAGCGAAGACTGTACCGTCACTGAGAACAGTACTTTTCTCACTGCTATTCTCTACACCTAGACGAACCGATGGAGTGTCTACGACACCAATGCTGATCGAAGCATTACCTTCCAGAGACTGATGAATCTTTGAATTGCTAATATTTCTGTACGATACCGCAGTACCAGTAATAATTACCGGCTGGCGTGACTCTGCCTTCAGCTGCTCCATTATTGTACGATTTTCCGGAGCATTCATTATTTTAACGAGTGTATATGGCTCTAATGTCCGAAAAATCACATATGTTCCGTACTGACGATTTTCTATTTCAGTTTTGTAGCGTCCGTTCAAATCAACCGTGCCAGGTTTCATTTTACCTTCAGCTTCGATGGCCGCCTGCGCAGTTTCCGCTGAGTAAATCGTAGTTTGCGCTACAATCGGAAAATCAGAAACCTTGATACTTCCCTTCGGATCAAATCGATTTCTCCCAGACGTCTCTATCACTCCCACTGCAAACTGCGGTGCAGAAAAAGCCTCGTATTTTCGCCAAGCCGCACCTTGGATACCAAGATAAACGTTAGATGTGCTGCAGCCTGACAACATCACTAAAAGAAGCAACAGTATCTTTTTCATGCTGATCCCCCAGCTTTTTAGTTAATGGCTTACTGCCAGTAATCTAGCGTAGTCACTATGGGGAGTTACGCAAGAGGCATAACTACGAGTCGCAAATCGGCAGCATGGAATGCTTTAAATTAACGGTCAAAATAAGTCAAAACGGGGGACAGATATTTTTTCGAAGAACGCCAAGCCCACCCATCGCTTCAAAGCGCCCCTCCCCGCCCGTCTTCTACACTGACCAAGCCCGTTCGTGCCCCGTCGTTCGCGACCACGAGCCAGCTCCCTTTTGCACACCCCACACCCACCAGATCACAAGGGGATACACGCCATGAACGCAATCACGACCAAAGACGGAACGCGGATTTTCTACAAGGATTGGGGTCCGAAGGACGCGACGCCGATCGTGTTTCACCACGGCTGGCCCTTGAGCGCGGACGACTGGGATAACCAGATGATGTTCTTCCTGCTCAAAGGCTACCGGGTGATCGCCCACGACCGTCGCGGGCACGGGCGCTCGACGCAAACGTGGGAAGGCAATGAAATGGACACGTACGCCGCCGACGTCATCGAGCTGACCGATGCGCTCGACCTCAAGGGCGCGATTCATGTCGGCCATTCCACCGGTGGCGGTGAAGTTGCACGCTACACCGCGCGAGCCAAACCGGGGCGCGTGGCCAAGGCTGTATTGATCAGTGCGGTGCCGCCGATCATGGTCAAGTCGGAGAAGAACCCCGGCGGGTTGCCCCTGGAAGTGTTCGACGGGTTCCGCTCGGCATTGGTTGCCAGCCGCGCGCAGTTTTATGTGGACGTGCCAGCGGGGCCGTTTTATGGCTTCAATCGACCCGGGGCCAAGGCCTCGCAGGGCGTCATCGATAACTGGTGGCGTCAAGGCATGATGGGCGGCGCCAAAGCGCATTACGACTGCATCAAGGCGTTTTCCGAGACTGATTTCACAGAAGATTTGAAGGCGATTGAGGTGCCGACGCTGGTCATGCATGGCGAGGATGATCAGATTGTGCCGTTTGCCGACTCGGCGCCGCTGTCGGCCAAACTGTTGAAGCATGCAACGCTCAAGACCTACCCGGGCTTCCCGCACGGTATGCCGACGACCAATGCGGATCAGATCAATGCTGATTTGTTGGCGTTTATTCGCGGTTGAGCACTCACGTCGTGACGGCGGTCTGATCGCCGTCGCGGCGTCGATAAGGTCTGATCGCTTCTCACATCACCACAAGGAAGGGTTGATAGCCTCGGAGCGGCAAATATGGTGACAGGTGACCCCTATCAAAATCAGGAGCAGCCCAGGGCGAGGGAGCGCGACGTATGCATGTTCATGTCGGCTCCCTCGCGGTTCAGGGTGTGACCACCGCTTTAGGGCCGTAGCCATCGCCAGTGCGGAAGGTTGGCAGCGCGGCGGAGTTGACGTAGCGCACGCCATCCCAGCTGGGCAACGGAACCGGCATCAGCTGGAATTGCCCGGGTTTTTCAATGTCCCAGCGCAGCAGCATGGAATTGTCCTCATGCTGAGTGTTGTGACAGTGCTCCATGTACGTCCCGGCGAATTCGCGGAAGTTGATCGCTATCTCGACATTGTCCGTACCATCCTTTTCCGAACCGATGCGATACACGTCCTTGCGTGCCCATTTTTCCCATTCCGGTGGGAGCTTGCCGCCACGGCTAAGGATGATGCCTTCCTCGAAGTGCACGTGCACCGGGTGGCTCCAGCCCGTGCCGCTGCCTTTGATGTGCCACACTTCCAGCGTGCCGTACCCCGTGACGCCCGCGTCGGTCGGACCGCTGGCCAGTTTGGTCGAGACGTTCAGCCGGCGCGGGTCCATGCGAAACCCGAAACCGCCGTCGGTCTTGACCGTCCACGGTGCTTCATCGGTGCCATCAGAACGGCCGAAGGTGAAGGTGCGGTGACGGGCGTTGGCCAGCAACGCTTTATCGGCGGCGTTTTCGCGGTGAATCTTCAGCGGGATCATCACCAGGCCTTCAGCCTTGCCCGGTTTGGCCGGTTCATAAGCAGCCGGGTCCATGGCCAGGTCCTGGCCGGTGTACGCCTTGACGTTGAATTGCAACACCTTGCCTACCGCCGGATCACCGTCTTCCCACTTCGGCCCCTTGCTGGTTTGCTTGAGGATCGCCTTGTATTTGTCGGACAACACGTCAGCCAGGGAGACGGGTTCTTCCGGGCCCTTGCCGTCTTGATGCACCAACAGGTTGACGAAGAACAGCTTGTCGCCCGGTTTGACCCCGTTTTTCGAGAAGTTAACGATGATGTCGAAACGCTCGGCGATGCCCAGGGTTGGCAGGATCGCGTTGTGGTTCTGTTTATCACCGTCGGCGTCGAGGTCCATGGTGCCGTCGAACGGTACGCTGTGTTCCATGATGTTGCCGTCGTTGGCAATCATGTGGAACGGCACGCGGGCATACGACACGCCTGACCCGACAGGCCCTTGGAACTCGCCGCTGGTGCCCTTGATCTCGCGCACCAGCGCCAGTTTGAAGTAGCGCGAGACGGAGCCATTGAGCATACGGAACCGATAGCTGCGGGCGCGCACGTCCAGGGTCGGTTTCCACTTCCAGTTGACCAGCACCTGGTCACCGAGAAAGCCGTCAGTGTTGAACGGGTTGAACCACAGTTGACCGTTCTTATCCCACGCCTTGTCGGCAAACATCAGGTTAACGTCGTAGTCGCGGTTACCCCAGGGCAAGGCGCTGCCGCTGGGGAGGCGCAGGTTGACGCCGTCATTCACCGATTCATTGCCGCGGTCCAGGGCGCTGTAGTAGTTCATCATCGCCGCGTTGCCCTTGTAGACGTTCTGCGCGGTGAAATCGAGCATGTGGTCGTGGAACCAGTGGGTGCTCATGGTTTCGCGCCAGTCACCGCGAACCTTGATCATGCCGTTGTCGCAGGTCTTGCGGCTGGGGGTGAGGTCGTTGGTCCACAGGGTTTCGCCCGGCGCGCACGGAAACGCTGCACGCGGGTCTTCAGCCTTGGTGTTGATGCTGTCGTAGCCGGCCAGCTGGATTGGCCAGCGATAGTCATAGAATTGCCCAGGGAAGAAAAATGCGTTGGCATAGCCGTCGCTTTCCGCCGGTGCGTGACCGTTGTGTTCGTGGGTGGTGATTGTGTGCAGACCAAATCCCATGTTTGCCGACGGGTCGATCGGCAAGCCGTTGTAGTGGCGCATCAACACGGGTTGCCCGTAACGCACCATGAGCAATTTGGGCGGCAAGGTGCCATCGAAGGTCCACACCGAGTTGTGATTCTGTATCGGCATTTTCGGGTGAAACCGCGGTTCAACGCCTTTGGAGGTCCCTGCGGTCGCCGGCAGGCCAGCCACATTGTAATAGAGGCCACCGGGGCCAAACTCGCCCATGGCATAGCGGTGCATCTGACGACTGTCACGCAAGCCGGTATTCAACCGTGCGCCGGTTTGCACCGTCTTGTAGGCAGCCTGCGGGTAGAACTCGTTCCAGCGCTGGTGCGACCAGCCTTTTCCTGGCGGACGGCCTTCAGCCGAGGAGCCGATACGGCGGTTGAGGAAAAATTCGATTTGCTTCTGCCACGGGTTACGGTCGACCACGTTGGAATAATGGCTGGGGAACGGAGTCAAGCCTGGTTGACGCAAGAACGCGTCGAGCGCCGTACTCGGTGGGGCGCTACGAGCGGCGCTGGTGGGATCTTGTTGCGGCAGCGGGCCGATGGCGGCGGGTGGAAACGGCAACAGTGCCGCCGGTGTCGTAGGGTCGAGTTTTTCCAGACCGAATTCTTCGAACAACGCCATTTGCTGAGTGAACGGCAGCGCCCCGTACAGCGGGCTGGGTTTTCCGTTAGTAGGGTAATTGAAACTGGTCTGCACCGCTGGCGGCAGGATGTTTTCCAGGCGTGTGGTGTCTTTGCTGCCTTTGACGCCAGCCGGTAAGTCGAAGGAGTCGAGGTTAGCCGGGGGCATGGTCAAAATGGCGTTCAAGGCTCCTGCTTTGTCAGCCGGTTCATCGTGGTAAGCCGAGGGGTCGGAAGGTTCTGGTTGTCGCTCGTCATCGATGGGGCTGGCACGCAGAGTCGCCGTGCCCAGCGCCATTGTCAGAAGGACGCTCAGAGGCGTCAGGAGGCCGAACCATTTGAAGGGGTGCCGCGCTTTACTGTCCATCTCTAGCCGCCTCGAAGTGGTGAATGGGGTAATGGGGCCAGTGCAAGGAACTCGCCAGAAATGACAGTTTTTAAAGAAGTATTAATACTCAACAAAACAACGGCTTATAAATATCCATATGCCAATGGTGGGGCAAGGCACCCGCTAGCGGGGAAAGTTCACCCCCATTATCAGGTGACCCATTTGAGTGATATTGCCATACCCACAGTGAGCGGAATTCCCCACAAATGGGCTGTATTACCCGCGTCCTGTATCAACTTTTTTGCTGGCGAACTGGCCATGTAATCAGGCCGCGTTGCCGGCCAGGAGTTATAGGTTATTAAGTTTTTTGGCATAGAGAATGCTGTGTGTTAACTAACGCCTTCAAAGGCACTTCCTTTACATGCAAACGATGTTTGAAAAACACCTGCGCCGCCGATCAGGCGCGCATTGCCAGCCCTTTTGAGGAGTTACTTTCATGCAAGGCGAGCCGCTCATCCTCACGCTGGTACTCATGCTTTTCATTTCTTCGATAGGCGCAGCCTGGAGTCTTATATGCCTGTTCAGCAATTAAGATTCTGCGGGGAGCCTTCATCACGTTTGGCTTACAACTGGGCGGGCGTGTCGAAACACAATAAACAGAAACAGGGAGAGCAGGCGAGGATAAGTCCGCGATTAATAACCGGTTTTACCACTGGCGCAACGTAACTTTATTCGCAGGCAGTGCTATTGAGTTGCACGACAGTAATTCGATGATAGCCCGTCGAAGGCCGCATTTCGCCCATTTGCATTGCTGCCTGCTGCTCTAGATCCAGCACTTGATACTTCCAGAGCGTTGACGACCCTTCTCGGCAATAGGTAAACGCATCGGGATTTGAAGCGGAGATAATACACGCGTCATTGATGCCCAGTTTTTGCAGCGTTGTTGTTGCTGTTCGGGTGAAGTCCAGGTCGAAGACCGGAATAATCCCGGTAGCGGAAGCGGCGAGCGAAAACAACAGGCTGCTCATGGCGAAAGACGTTGAAATGTTCAAGGTCGGACTCCCCTTTTTCCATTATCTGGTCAAATAGTTAATCGAGCGTTTTCCACGAACCGACATACCGTTCTGACAGGGTGGTACGCGCATTTTCGGCCGAACTAACGACCAGGCTCTTTAAAAAACGGGAGGGCATCCATTGCCCTCCCCTGCGCTATCCACGCGCCGTGCGACAGTACCGACCAAGATCTCAAGTGGCGAGAATGAAGTCTGCGGAAGTGACAGTTGTTGCATCGGCCACACCGACCAGGCGGATGGACTCAGCGCCAGCGGAGCTGATCATGGTATCCGCACCGATATCGGTGATGATGACGATGCCCGCAAAGGTCGCAGCAGTGACGCCGAACGCGGAAATGTCGAGCCGGTCCTGGCCTCCCACCGCGTTGGCATCGAAGCCGATGATCTGATCGGCCCCGAAGCCCGCTGCAAACATGAAGATATCGTTGCCACTGCTGGCAACCATCATGTCGTTGCCGGCACCGCCAGTGACCGTATTGTTGCCAATACCGCCATCGATAAAATCATTGCCGATACCACCCAACAATGTGTCGTTAGCGTCACCACCAACCAGCGTGTCGTTGCCTGCTCCACCGTTCAATACATCCGCCCCGTCACCGCCGTCGAGGCTATCATCGCCAATACCGCCGTTCAGGATATCCGTGCCAATGCCACCGAACAGTTGGTCGTTTCCAGCGTCGCCATTCAGTGTGTCGTTGCCGCCGTTGCCGGTAAGGATGTCGTTGCCGTCGCCCCCATTGAGGGTGTCATTACCCGCTCCGCCAGTGATGACGTTGTTCAACCCGTTACCGTTGCCGACGAAGTTGCCGACTCCGGTGTAGGTCAGATTCTCGACATTAGCGCCCAGCGTGTAGCTGGCCAGCGAGGTCTGCACGGTGTCCGTACCGCCACCCGCCACCTCGACCACCACGTCTGCGGCGACATCGACAACGTAGGTATCGTTGCCGGCTCCCCCCACCAACCGGTCAACACCTGCACCGCCATTGAGGACGTCGTTACCCACCCCGCCGGTGATCGTGTTGGCTAGCGCGTTACCGGTACCGGTGAAGTTACCGGCCCCCGTGTAGGTCAGGTTCTCGACGTTGGCACCGAGCAGGTAGTTCGTCAGGCTGGTTTGCACCAGATCGGTACCACCACCCAGCGCCTCGGTGACAAGGTCTCCGACGTTGTCGACCACAAACGTGTCGTTGCCGGCACCGCCATTCATGGCATCTGCGCCGAGCCCACCGTTGAGGGTGTCGTTGCCGTCCTCGCCATTGAGGACGTCGTTGTCGTCTCCGCCGTTGAGGATGTCGTTGCCAGTGCCGCCAAACAACTGGTCGATACCGGCCAGGCCATTCAGCGTATCGTTCCCGCCCAGGCCAAGCAGCACATCGTTGCCTACGGTGCCGGTGAGGGAGTTCGCCAAAGCGTTACCCTGCAGCACCACGCCAGCAAGTACCGGAACGGCCGCCGTCGCCGCCGAGGTCACCGACTCCAGCGTGCCGAAACCATCGGTGTAGCGCACGATCACTCGCAGTTGCAGATTGCCCTGCGCCACACCCGGGGTGAAGGTTGCAGCAGTCGCGCCGTTGATGTTAGTGAAGGACCCGCCGACACCTTGCTGCCACTGGAAGGTGAAGGTGCCCAGCCCATCCGCGTCGGCAATCCCAGCCGTCAGCGCGGTCAGCACCTGCCCTTGAGCCGGTGTCGTATCGCTGATCAGCAACGCGCCTGTCGGTGCATCGTTGACGTTGGCCACCGGCCCCAGGACGTTGGATGAAACGCTTTCGGCCGCGCCGAAGTCATCCACGTAACCGACCACCACGCGCACTGACTGGCCGACCTGAGTCTGGCCAAGTGCGAACGTGCTACCGGTAGCGCCGGCGATGTTGACGAAGCCAGACCCGCTGTTCGCCTGCCATTGGTAGGTGAACTGCGGATTGCTGAGGCCATCAACGTCGATGATGCTCGCCGGGTTAGCCGTCAACACCTGATTCTGCTGTGCAAGCCCGGTTACGGTCGGCCCTGCAGTCGGCGCATCGTTGACGTTGTCAACCGGCCCCAGGATGTTGGACGTAGCGCTTTCAGCCACACCGAAAGCATCTACGTAACCGATCACCACGCGCACTTCCTGGTTGACCTGAGCCTGGCCAAGCGCGAACGTGCTACCGGTAGCGCCATTGATGTTGACGAAGCCAAGCCCGTCGTTCGCCTGCCACTGGTAGGTGAACTGCGGATTGCTCAGGCCATCGAGGTCGATGATGCTCGCCGGGTCAGCGGTCAACACCTGGTTCTGCACGGCAAGCCCGGTAACGGTCGGCCCTTCGGTCGGTGTGCTGTTCCCGGACGAGTCGACGATCTCCAGCGTGCCCTTGGCATCCTGGTACACCGCCCGGACGCGGATGTTCAGACCCGCCTCATCGGCCCCCACCCGGAAGGTGGTGCCAGTCGCCCGCGTTGCCTCGCCTGCGGCGACAAAGGTGATGTCTTCAAAGATGCCCGACCCAGGAATGTTTTCAACCTGCCAGTAGTAAGCCACCCCGCCGGTCACCGCACCGGTCGGGTTGGCCACGCTTTGGTTGTCCGCGTCGTGTACCCCGCGATCACTGACGCGCAGCAACTGGCCGGCGACAGGCGTTTCGTCACGTACACCGGTGGCCGCATCGAGGATTGCCAGATGACCCGATGGGTCGTTGTTTTGCGCGGTGCCCACTCCGGACGACTGCGCCACGTCAGCGAACTGCAGACGCTCGATGCCCGTCAGACGATCGACGCCATCACGCCCCGCCACCGAGTCGGTCACGATGACCGTGTCGCCATCGATCTCGATGCCGTATTCCCCCAAATTACCGGAGAACAACGCAGTGTCGAAGCTGTTATCGCCGGTCAGAATCTCCCGCACGATGACCAACTGACCCGGGTTGTAAGTACCGTTCAGCATTAGCTGCACCATCGGCTCCATGCTATCGAACGTGGCGATTTCCGGGCCAGTGCCATCAGCGTTCGCCCGTACGCTGATGCGTACGTTCAGCCACTTGTCACCATCGATGATGTCATCACCTCCGCGACCTTCGATCAGGTCGCTGCCGCTACCGCCGAGGATGATGTTGCCGCCATCGAAGAACGTCGCTCCGGCTGGCAGCAAATCAGCCAGGCCGTTGATCAGGTTGATGTTGGTCAGCACACTGCCAGTTGCACCCGCGCCCGGCAGTGTTGTGGCGTCTTCGTTATCACCGCGCAGGAAGTCACCGTGCGATGAACCCGACAGACCTTCCATGATGTCGAAACGCACCAGCGCCGAAGCCCCCGAACCCGGTACCGGCGGAACATCGAAAAACCGGTCGGTGAAATCGATCGTCACGCCCTGGGCGAGCCCTTTGAAGGTTGCCCAGTCATAGCCTGAGCCGCCGATATAGCGGTCACCCAGGCCGAGACTGCCGACCATGATGTCGTCGCCGCCTTCGCCGTTGAACTTATCGTTCTCGTTGCCGCCGATGAACACATCGTGGCCGATCACCGGGTCATTGCCAGCCGGGTCGAAGTTGTCGCCAGGTGCACCGTCCGAAGTGCCCTTCTCGATCCAGTCGTCGCCTTCGTTACCCATGTCCTGTTCGTTGGCTTTGCTGCCCAGGATGAAGTCGTTGCCCTGGCCTCCAATAGCCTCGGAAGCGTCCTCACCGGTAATGATGAAGTCATTACCGAACCCGCCAATGATCAGGTTGACGCCGTTGCCACCGTGCAGCACGTCGTTGCCGTCGCCACCCTGGATGTTATCGTCGCCGCCGCGGTCGGTGATGATGTCGTCGCCAGCGCCACCGCGCAGTTGGTCGTTGCCGTCACCCCCTTCGATGCGATCGTTGCCGCCGTCGCCCCAGACCGTGTCATCGCCTTCACTGGCGATGAGGATGTCGGCATTGTTGGTGCCGCCCAGCACGATGTGCTCTTCACCCGTGTACCGGATGTAGTTGGTGTCCGGCTCCGCGGTCAGCGGGTTGTCGCGGAACACCACCTGTTCGCCGTCCCCGCCAAGCGGATCGGCGTTACCCAGGCCATCGTTGTACTGCTTGCTCTGATCCCTTTCCAGATAGAACCCAGGGTCGGAGAACACCAGGCCCGGCAGGTGCGTGGCCGAGGTGTTGGCCATGATCAGCTTGGCGAACGAGTTGCTTTCCAGTTCGGCGTTCATCGACAGGCCAGCAGTACGCTCCAGGTAGTAGAAGCGGTCACCGTCCTGCAGTTTTTCCAGCTGGTTCTCGAACACGAAGTTGAAGGTCGAGCCAAGCATGCCGCCGAACGGGGTTTTCTCTTCCGCCAGGCCACCGATCCAGAGGTCGATAGCATCGACCCCCGTGACCGTCACTCCCTTCAGATCGTCGGCAGTACCCAGTAACCCATCTTTGCCGGCCAGCGTTACGTTGGCCCAGGTACCGGTGCCGTTGAGGAAAGCCAAGCGGTCAGCCGGCGCATCTTCACCACCCAGTACCAGTGCCAGGGCTGCGGCGCGTTTATCTTCAAGCGTGGTCGCCGCGGTGATCGTGTCATGCGTGCCATAGGCTGCGATGAAGTTGATCAACGACTCCGGATGCTTGAGGTGCTGCACCAGATCGACCCAGCTGATGTACGGCTTGAGTTGGGTATCACCGGTTTGGCTGTAGATGTCGCGGCGGACCGCATTGAGCGAAGGAATCCCCACATCGCGGCCACGGGCGATGTTCATCGCCGGCAGGTCGAGCGGCAGGCCGAGCAGGTTGTTGCGCAGCGCCTCGGTAACGAACTCGTCGATTTCGTTACCGGCTTGCCGAGTCATCCCACGCACGATTGCGCTGGTCGCATCTTCGGGCGTCACACCACTGGCGGCGTACGCCAACGGGTTGAGGAACGCCGCAATCAGGCCCAGTTGCTGATCAGGATCAGCGCTGTTCGGATCACCCACCACGTTGAAATCGACGTCGAAGCGGTCGACGGTCTCGGTCAGCATCGAGTGGCCAAACCGGTACACGGTGTGCGCGAACTCGGCGACGATCGAGGCATCGAGGTCAACGTCATAGACCTGGGTCGGTGCGAAGAACAGGTCGACCCTGGGCTGGATGGTCCGCGCAAACTCCTCGAACACCAGGTGCTGATACTGCATCTCGGTGCCGAACTTGGCAGCCTGGAACAAGCGCTCGCCATTCCACACCAGCGCATCGATCTCAGCCTGGTTGGCGGGCAACGCGCTCACGGGATTGAGCAGCCATTCGTTGAGGAAGGCCACGTCACCCGAATCGAGCACGGTGTCCTTGGTCTGCGCGACCAGCCGATTATGCTCGGCGTGGAAGATCGCATGCACCGCGGTCAGGCCGATGTTCTCGTTGACCCGGCCGTCGCCAGCGATGTAGTGCGCATCCAACAGTTCATTGTCGTAGGCCAGGTTGGCCCCGGTCTGCGGATTGAACGGCACTGCGTTGCCAATGGCGGTGTCCGCGTCAGGCACAAGCACACCACTGCTGAACACCGGCGCTGCATTGTGGGCAATGTCGGCGAGGAACTGGTGACCGGTGCGCACCGCATTGGCCAGGCTAATGGGGGCAAGCGGATTGCCTTCGACAAGCACGTCATCAGCCGTGCCACCCAGACCGTCAGCGCCCTTCATCACGACCATCGGGAAGCCGTTCGGCCCCTTGATGAAATTGCCATAGGCGTCAGTCGCCAATAGCGGGCCGTTTTCGACGTCGGCATCGGTAAGGCGGATACCCAGAATGTCGTTGGCCTGCGCCTTGACCACTTTCCAGGTCGCCATACCACCGATTTCGCTGTCGTCTGCGGTACCAAACTTGCCATCTGCTCCCAGGTCCCGGTTAGTAATCAATCTGCCGGTCGCGATGGGGCCGTTGTCGGTCAGCTCATAGCCGCGCAGGAACACCTGGTGGGATGGGTGCGAGCTGTAGGTCTGGTTTTGATCCACGAATGGCGACGTGGTGTTGGTGTGCTCATGGATGTCGTCGGCCGTGCCGAGAACGCCATCCGCCCCTGGCTGGTTGGTCGCGCGGGTCAGCACCATGAAGTTGGTGTTGCCGCCGGGCACATACAGCGGATCATCCGGCTGCAGCGGAATGAAGATGGTGCCTGAACCGCCTTTGGTAAGCAGGTCCAGCCCATGATCGAAGAACTGCCCGAAGAAGGTCATCCAGGCGTTGAACGGCGCAGACAACCCCGCATCCGCCGCGGTGTTCTCGAACAGGTACACATCGTGGTCGTCGGCAGTACCGAACTGACCATCCATGCCGGGACTGGCGACTATTCGTACGCCATCCTTGAGCACGTCGTCGTTACCCACCGTGCCGAAGTTGAGCACACCGTCCGTACCCGGGTCGTAAGCCGTGGCATAGGCCGCCGGGTTGTTCGACGTCTGGTCGACGATCAGATTACTGATCGTGCGCGGCTGCGAGTCAAACACTGAGCCGCTGGTCTGCTGGTACGACGATCCCGGGATGGCCGGCGAGCCGGGGCCAAAGAAGCCGGCAGGAGCACCTTCCGCCGGATTGAAGACCGGATCGGTCAAGCGCGGGAAGGTGTTATCCGCGGCGCCAAACTCGGTGTTGTTGATGCCATTGAGGTTCATCAGGTTGTTGTTCGAGCCGTCGACCGCACGCAAGCCCAACGGCGCGCGGATATTCGGGATCAGCGAGAGGATGTCCTGACCGGCCGCGTCTGCCTCGGCAATCTTGATCTGATCAAGGATGAAGTTGAGGTCGGAGCGGACCATGTGCAGGCCTTCGCCACCCGCGGTGGCATTGACCACCGGTGTCTGCGCCGTCGGCACAACCGGCTCGCCGGGAGCCACCCCATCAGTCGGTTGCGAGAACACCACCTCAGTCGTGCCATGACCATCCTGGTAGATCGCCTTGACCCGCAGTGCCAGCCCGGCAAGATCCGGCGAGACCTTGAACGTGGTGCCGTCGGCACTTTGGAACGCCAGGTCACCCGCTGGCAGCAGGATGATGTCTTCGAACACGCCGGTGCCAGGGTCGGCTTCGAACTGCCAATAGTAGGACACGGAGGCGTTGTTGACGAAACCCTGCGGGTTACCCGCTGCGATGTTGTTGGAGTCGCGCACTCCGGCCATGCTCACCGTCAATGTGTCGCCCACGGTGATCGCGCCGCCGTTTCCATCCGCGATGGTCGGTCTGCCCAACGGTTGTGCGTTCAGATCCGGCACCAGTACTTGCTGGGTATCGGCGAATTGCAGGCGTTCGATATGCAGCAAGGTATCGGTGCCGTCGCGCCCCACTTCGGTATCGGTCACTGTCCAGACATCGTCCGCCACATTGGCCGTGCCGCGGGTGTCACGCGTCACTACATACTCAGACTGAAGGCCGGAGAAAATGGCAGTGTCGAAAGCCGCCCCGCCTGTCGAAGTGCCGGGCAGGATTTCCCGCACCGCCTTGAGCTGACCTGGGTTATAGGTGCCGTCCATCATGAACGGGATCATGTCGACCATGCTGTCGAAGGTGGCGATTTCAGGGCCGGTATGGTTGACGTCGTTGGGGCCATACACCGCAATTCTGACGTTGATCCATTTGTCGCCATCGATCAGATCATCGCCACCGCGACCCTCGATCAAGTCACTGCCATTGCCACCGAGGATGATGTTGCCCGTGGCAAAGCCAGTGGTCGGCAAGCCCGCATCGGCCAGAAACTGCTCCAGTCCGCGGATCAACGCCACATTGGTCAGTGCACTGCCCGTGGTGCCGCCGTGGTTGATGATAGTGTCCGCATCAACATTATCGCCCATGAGCACATCGGCGAATTTCGAACCGGACAAGCCTTCGACCTCGGCGAAACGGTCGAGAATCGAGGCCGGCGAGGCGCCGACCGGATTGAACACCCCGGTGTTCTGGTTTGGCGCGTTGCCGTGTGGCTGCGCCAGCTCGGCCATGGTCAGGTCAACGGTCACGCCGACCCTGTCATTTTTGTAGGTCACCCAGTCGAAACCGGACATGCCGTCCATATTGTCCTGGGCATCGCTGCCGACAAAGATGTCATCACCCCCCTCGCCGATCATTTCGTCGAAGCCACCACCGCCGACAAAGATATCGTTGCCGATCGTATCGTCATTGAGCAACGGCGCAGCGTTATCGCCAGGCGCACCGTCCTGAGTGCCCTTCTCGATCCAGTCATCACCTTCGTTGCCGGTAGCTGGCAGGTTGGTCTTGGCACCGAGGATGAAATCGTCACCCTGACCGCCGAAGGTGGTGCTGATGTCTTCGGTGGTGATGATGAAGTCCTGGCCATCGCCCCCCAGGATCAGGTTGCCTCCAACCAGCATGCTACCGGCGATGATCACATCGTTACCGGCATTACCTTCCAGACGGTTGTCGCCAAACGAGTCGGTGATGATGTCATCGCCCGCGCCGCCCAGTACCGCATCGTTGCCGGCGCCGCCTTCGAGGCGATCATTGCCGCCGTCGCCGTACAGGGTGTCATCGCCATCACCGGAAACGAGAATGTCATTACCAGCGGTACCGCCCAGGACGACATGGTCTTCACCGGTGTATTGCAGATAATTACTGTCCCCACCCACGGTGTTGGGGTTGTCGCGGATCACCAGCGGCACGATTTCCACGCCGTTGATCGTGAGGCCGCCCGTTGGATCGGCGCTGCCGTCCGCGCCAAGGTTAGTGAACTGATTGGCCTGATTCACTTCGAGGGTGAACGTCGGCGTCAGGAACACGGTGTTCGACAGGTGGGTGACATCGGTGTTGAGCATCATCAGCTTGGCAAAGGAGTTGTTCTCCAACTCGGTGCCGAAGTTCAGGCCCGCGGTACGCGACAGGTAGTAGAAACGGTCGCCGTCCTGCAACGCCTCCATCTGGGTTTCAAACACGAAGTTGAACGTCGAGCCGAGCATGCCGCCGAATGGCATTTTCTGCTCGGCGAGGCCACCGACCCAGAAGTCGATGTCGTCGAGACCCGTGATCGTCACACCCGTCACGTCGTCGGCAGTCCCCAGCAGCCCATCCTTACCGGCCAGCGTTACGTTGGCATAGGCACCGGTGCTGTTGAGGAAGTCCAGGCGATCAGCCGGTGAACCCGCACCGCCGAATACCAGCGCCAAGGCTGCAGCGCGTTTGTCTGCCAGGGTGGTCGCCGCCGTAATCGTGTCATGCGTGCCATAGGCCGCGATGAAGTTGACCAACGACTCGGGGTGCTTGAGGTGGTCCGCAAAGTCAGCCCAACTGATGTACGGCGTGAGTTGGCTGTCGCCGGTTGATGCGTACATCTCACGGCGCGCTTCATTCAACGTGGGGATGCCAGTGTCGCGACCACGCGCCAGGTTCAGGGCCGGCAAATCGAGCGGCAAACCGAGCAGATTGCTGCGCAACGCTTCGGTGACAAACTCGTCGATCTCGTTGCCGAGTTGGCGGGTCACACCGCGAATGATCGCCCCTGCCGCTTCGTCCGCCGTCGCCCCGCTGCCGACAAACGCCAGCGGGTTGAGGAAGGCCGCGATCAGACCCAGTTGCGAGTCCGGGTTGTTCGGGTCAGTGAGGAGCGGATTGAATTCGGGGTCGAAGCGATCGACGGTCTCGGTCAACATCGAGTGACCGAAGCGGTACACCACGTGGGCGAACTCGGCGAGGATGGCCGGGTTGATCGAGGTGTCATACCCGTTAGGGGCAAGGAATGCGTCGACCTGCGGCTGAATGGTCCGCGCAAACTCCTCGAACACCAGGTGCTGGTATTGCATCTCGGTGCCGAACTTGGCGGCCTGGAACAGGCGTTCGCCGTCCCACACCAACGCCGCGATCCCGGCGGGTGTAGTCGGTATCGCGGCCACGTCGTCCACCAGCCACTCGTTGAGGAAGGCCAGATCGCCGGCGGCAAGGAGGGTGTCCTTGGTTTGCTGGACCAGGCGGTTGTGTTCAGAGTGGAACACATGGTGCACGGTGGTCAGGCCGATGTTCTCGTTCACCCGGCCGTCGCCGGCAATGAAGTGAGCGTCGAGCAGTTCGTTGTCGTAGGTCAGGTTGTTGCCGCCTGCGCCAACCGGCTGAGCATTGCCGATATCGGCGTCAGCATCCGCCTGCAGAACCCCGCCGACGACTACCGGCGCGGCATTGTGGGCGATGTCGTCGAGGAAGCCATGCCCGGCGCTCATGGCGTTGGCCAGGCTGATCGGAGCATCCCGGTTGCCTTCGACCAGTTGCGTGACGTCATCCGCTGTCCCGGCGATCCCGTCAGCACCGTTACTGACGCGCATCACCACCTGTGGCATGCCGCTCGCCCCCCGGATGAAGTTGCCATACGCATCGGTTGCCAGCAGCGGCACGCTGTGCACATCGGCGTCGGTCAGGTTGATACCGAGAATGTCACGGGCCTGGGCCTTGACCACTGCCCAGGTCGCCATGCCGCCATTTGTGCCGTCACCATCATCGGCCGTGCCGAACTTGCCATCGCCGCCGAGATCGCGGTTGGTAATCAAGCGCCCCGTTGCAACAGGGTCACCGGCCGCGTTGAGGACATACTCGCGCAGGAACACCTGATGCGAGGGGTGCGAGCTGTAAGTCTGGCTTTGGTCCACGAACGGCGAGGTGGTGTTGGGCTGGCCATCATCGGCAGTGCCGAGTATTCCGTCCGCGCCGGGGGTATGCACAGCACGTGACAGCACCATGAAGTTGGTCGGGCTGCCCGGCACGAACAACGGATCATCCGGCTGCAGCGGAACAAACACAAAGTCGGTACTGCTCTTGGTGACCAGGTCGAGGCCGTGGTCGAAGAACTGGCCGAAGAAGGTCATCCACGAGTTGAAGCCGGCGGTCAGACCGGCATCCGCCGACACGTTGGGGATGAAGAACACTTCCTTGTCGTCGGCCGTGCCGAACACGCCATCCAGACCGGGGCTGATCACCGGGTCTGCACCGCCGTTCGCCGCGACTGCGGCCGGGTTGTTGGCGGTCTGGTCGACAATCAGGTTACTGATAATCCGTGGCTGCGGGTCGACCACCGTCCCTGACGCGGCATAGGCCGCTCGATACTGGGCATCAAGCAGGCGCAGGAAGGAATTGTCCGCGGCGCCAAACTCGCTTTGCCCGGCGACCAGGTTGTTGTCGCTGCCATCGACGGTGCGCAGGCCGAAGGGCACCTGACTGTTGGGGAGCAAATCACTGAGGCTGGCGCCGTCGGCATGCGCTTCTGCGATGAAGATTTGCTTGAGGATGAATTCCAGGTCCGACTTGTTGAAATTGGCCATTGCGGTGTCCTCGATCTAATTGGGAGAAAGGCACGGGACGATGAAACCCTCCCACGCCCAGTCAGGTGCTGGCTTGCGCAGTTCGTTGGTTCGGTTGTTTGGCGAGAGCAGGCGTGGGTGAGGCAAAGCCGTCCCCTGCGCCCGGAAATGCGCGCCTGGAATTCGCGAAATGAAAGGTCGCTAAGCGATTAGGCAGAGCGATTCCGGGCCGCTGGTGGGCCATGGAATCGGGAAGTCGTAGCGAACCTCCTGAACAGCTCCGTCACGGTGCTACAGAACGAAATAATCGACATGCCATGCTCCTTCAGGACCACCGTGCCTTGCACTTTCGAAGCGATGGCAGGCTTCAGACGGGCGCCCTTGCACATGACTAAAGTTGCATAGCCAAGCGCTGTCAATATTACGACGTAAAAAAGATTATTGTCATTTGAGATGCCAACTTACTGTTCTTTAAGGAGATATATAAATTCAGCTGAACTACTAGAGCGAAATGTTATTTCAAGCTGTATCGCTAGAGAGACAAACGCCACCTACGCTGCTGCATGTGAACATAAAAACTTATGGAACTTTTCCAAGAACGCTATTACTTGTGTCCACGATAAGCATTCGCAACTACATCTATGGTTTGCCATAACATTTGCTGCTGCTTTTTTGCCGCAGCACAACCGGCTTTTTCGGTGAGGGACTATCAAATGCACAAGCTCTCGAGCACCCGATCCGAACTGGCTGACGCGATTTTTCGCCTGCGCCGCAGTTTTTATTCGCTGGCAGGGTTCAGTGGCGTCATCAACGTCATGATGTTGACGCCAGCCGTCTATATGCTGCAGGTCTATGATCGGGCGTTGGTCAGTCGCAACGTCACAACGTTGACGATGTTGACCATTCTGGTGATAGGCCTGTTCTTGCTGATGGCCACGCTGGAAATGTTCCGCACCCGCGTGATGATCCGGGTCGGCAACTGCCTCGACATGGACCTCAATCGCCGCATTTTCACCGCAGCGTTCGAGCGCAATCTGAGCCGCGCCGGTGGTAATCCGGCCCAGGCCCTGCAGGATCTCGCGCAGGTGCGACAGTTCCTCACCGGCAATGGCCTGTTCGCTTTCTTTGATGCGCCATGGACGCCGATCTACCTGCTGGTCGCCTATCTGATCCATCCGCTGCTCGGACTGATCACGCTGATCGGCTCGCTGATTCTGGTGGGCCTGGCTTATCTCACCGAGAAGGCCACACAAAAGCCGCTGGCCGAAGCCAATCAGGCCGCCCTCTCCTCCGCCAGCTACGCCAACAACAACCTGCGCAATGCCGAGGTCATCGAGGCCATGGGCATGCTGCCGTCGATCGGCAAGCGCTGGTACCAAAGCCATTTGCGCATACTGGAAATGCAGACCCTGGCCTCTGACCGTGCCGCCCTGATCAGCAGTACCGGGCGCTTCGTGCGTATCACGTTGCAATCGCTGATCCTCGGCGCCGGCGCGCTGCTGGCGATCGAAGGCAAGATCACCCCCGGGATGATGATTGCTTGCTCGATCCTCACTGGCCGTGCGCTGGGCCCGGTGGAACAAGTCATCGCATCGTGGAAGCAACTGCTGGGCTGCCGTTCGGCCTGGGGCCGGTTGAACGAGATGCTGAACGACTATCCGCGCCGGCCACCGAGCATGTCGCTGCAGCGGCCGCTGGGCATGTTGGCGGTGGAGAATGTGTATGCCGGTGCCCCCGGTACCGGCAACACGATTCTGCGCGGGGTGAGCTTCAACCTTTCCCCCGGAGAAAGCCTTGGCATCATCGGTCCATCCGCCTCGGGCAAATCCACCCTCGCCCGCCTGTTGGTTGGCGTCTGGCCGGCACAGGCCGGCAAGGTACGCCTGGACGGCGCGGACATATTCACCTGGAACAAGGGCGAACTGGGCCCCTGGCTCGGTTACCTGCCGCAGGATGTGGAACTGTTCGAGGGCACCATCGCCGACAACATTGCGCGCTTTGGCGAAGTGGACAGCGACGCGGTCATCCGCGCCGCCAGGACTACAGGCGTGCACGAGATGATCCTGCGTTTGGCACAGGGTTATGAGACCCGTCTGGGCACCGATGGCAGCCCGCTTTCCGGAGGCCAGAAGCAACGCATCGCCTTGGCCCGCGCGCTGTATGGAGAACCCAACCTGATTGTGCTGGATGAGCCGAACGCCAACCTCGACGACGTCGGTGAAAAGGCCTTGGTCGATGCGCTCGCCCAACTCAAAAATCGCGGCGCCACCGTCATTCTGATTTCCCACCGTCCCAATGTGCTGTGCGCCGTCGATAAGGTGCTGATGCTGCGCGACGGCGGTGTGCAGATGCTCGGCACTCGCGACGAAGTATTCGCAGCGCTGCGCAAGGCCAGTGTGATGCCGGCAGGCGCGTCAACTCCGCTGGCCTCCGTCAAAGCACGGGAGTAAACGATCATGCAAATGAGCCAACACACCGACATGATTCTCACCGATACCAGGAACGTAGTGGATCTGGACGTCGGCAAACCCGTGCGCTGGGGCATGTTGCTGATGCTCGCCGGCTTCGGTGGTTTCCTCCTGTGGTCCTGGCTGGCGCCGCTGGATGCCGGCGTGGTAGCGACAGGCACGGTAAAAGTCACCAGCAATCGCAAAGCCGTGCAGCATTTGAGCGGCGGCACCGTGGAGGCCATTCTTGTTCGCGAAGGCGATGCAGTGAAAAAAGGCCAGGAGGTGGTCCGCCTCGACTCGTTGCGTGCCGCTGCCGAACAGGGCGCGGTCAGCGCCCAGTACATCGTCAGCAAGACGGTGGAAAACCGCCTGGAAGCGGAACGTGATGGCCGCGATGTAGTGAACTACGATCCCGAATTGCTCAAGCGCTTCGGGAATGACTACCGCCTCGTGGCCGCCATGGATCTGCAACAACGCCTGCTGGACACCCGGCGTGCAGGCCTCGCTGGCGAAATCAGCATCTTGCAGGAAAACCTCGCGGCGTCGGCGGTGCAGTTCAAGGGACTGCAGCAGGTGTATGGCGCCCGCGCCTCGCAGATCAACTTCCTCGACCAGGAACTGAAAGGCACCCGCATGCTGGCGGCCGAAGGTTATGTCCCCCGCAACCGTCTGCTTGAACTGGAACGCAGCAATGCCGACCTCTCCGCCGGCCAGGCCGAGAACCTCAACAACATCGCTCGCGTGCGTAGCCAGACCACCGAAATCAAGCTGCGCATCCTGCAGCGCCAGCACGATTACTTGAAGGAAGTCGAATCGCAGCTCACCGACACCGCCAAGGAAAACACCACTTTGGCCGACCGCTTGCGCGCGCTGGACTATGAAGTGGCCCACACGGTGATTCGATCGCCCATCGATGGCATGGTCCAGTCCCTGAGCATCGCCACCATCGGCGGGATCATTCAACCCGGCTTCAAGATCATGGAAATCGTTCCGGACAACGAACCGCTGCAGGTCGACGCAATGATTCCCGTGCAGGCCATCGACAAGATGGTCCCGGGCCTGGCCGTGGACATCGCCTTCCCGGCCTTCAACCATGCCCGGACGCCCAATATTCCTGGCCGCGTGAAGACCGTCTCCGCCGACCGCCTGCTCGATGAGGAAAGCAAACAACCGTTCTATCTGGCGCAGGTAGAAGTCACGCCCGATGGCATGAGCCTGCTTGGCAGCAATCACATTCGTCCGGGTATGCCCGCCAGCGTCACCATCAAGACGGGTGAGCGCAACATGCTGAGCTATCTTCTCAAACCAATGCTTGAGCGTGTCGACAGCTCCTTCAAGGAACAATGAAATGGACCGTCATTGCCTGTGCTTCTGCCTGCTGGCGCTGTCCGTCCCGGCCAGTGCCATGGACCTCAAACAAGCCTGGGATCTGTTGCAGTACCAAGGCCCTGTCTATCGCGCCGCGGTGCATGAAAAGGAGGCCGGCGTGGAAAACCGCGCCATCGGCATGGCCGGCCTGCTACCGCAAATCAATGCCTCGGCCTACGACAACAAGGTCAATGGCACCCAGCGCCAGAGTGGCGTCGAAAGGGATCTCGACTACACCTCCAAGGGCGCTAACGTGCGCCTGCGCCAGCCGCTGTTCAACAAACAGAAGATGTCCGAGTACCGCCAAGGCAAGCAGCGTGCCGACTACAGCGTCGCGGTGTTCGATGCCAAGAGTCAGGACGCCGCGGTGCGCCTGGCTGAAAGCTATTTCGACGTGCTCCTGGCCAGCGAAACCATCGTCCTCGCCAAATCCAAACTGAGCGCCTTCGACGAGCAGCTCGCTTCGGCGAAACGGCGCATGGAGTTGGGAGCCGGCACCGTCACTGACATCGACGAGTCGGCCGCTCGCTACGACCTCGCCGCAGTTGAGCTGATCGAAGCGCAGGACAACCTGGTCAATGCGCGCCGCAAGCTTGAGGAATACATCGGCGAAACCCCCGAATCGCTGACCACCTTGCGTCCAGGCTTCGATACGCCACCGCTGCTACCGAGCAACCTGCAGGACTGGTTGGTCAAAGCCCAGAGCGACAGCCCGCTGATCCATGCGCGCCGTCATAGCAGCGACCTCGCCGAAGAAGAAGTGAAGCGCGCCAAGGCCGGCCACTGGCCAACACTGGATTTCGTCGCCGGTTATACCGCGGGCGAGAGCCAATCAATCTCCGAGCTGAATCAACGCAACCGCTACGGCTCAATCGGGCTGGAAGTAAACTTTCCGCTGTACAACGGTGGCGGCACCAGCGCGTTGACACGCCAGGCGAGCGCCAATAGCTATAAGGCCTTGGATGAGCTCGACGCCACGCGCCAGGAAGTCATCTCCGGCACCACCCGTGAGTATCGGGGCGTAGAGAGCGGCGCCACACGTATTCACGCGCTGGAAAGGGCAGTGGAGTCCAACGAACGCTCACTGACTTCGACACGCAAAGGCTTCAAAGAAGGCGGCACCAGCACCAACTCGGACGTGCTCAATGCCGAAGAGCTGCTCTTCGTAGCACGCCACGATCTGGTCGAGGCCAAGTTGCGCTACTTGATGTCGCGTCTGCGCCTGGCCTCTTCAGTGGGCAGTCTGGGCGACGACGATATCGACCACATCAACAACTACCTCGGCCCGGAACTGTTGGTCACCAACTGACGCTCGCCTGCACGGCACTTTTACAAGGTGGTCGGCAAAACCCGGGCACACCACGGCGCTCCCTTCGCCTGCCTCTGAGGAAATGCGCTCAGCCAAAAGGATGGGGCGTATCGACAAGGAGCCCGGCCAAGTGCCGGGTTTTTTCGTTCCATCGACATGCTTTTCACAAAACGCTCACAGAACGGAGCGCAGATTGAACGGACAAAAGGATTTGACCCCATACAAAGAGTCCGCCATGCGCGGACTTTTTGTTGTCAGATAAGGGGACGCGAAGAAAATAGACCGGTCCCCTTTTCCTCATCTTCAGCGAAACCAGAGCCTGAGAAATTTCAGAGTGATGCTTGAGAAATGTCCTACATCAGTAACGGACATGTCTCGTTAGTGTTTTCTCTCCAATCTCAATAAGGCACTGTCTTATGTCTCTGTTCAAACGTTCGGCTACTGAGTTGTTAGGTACGTTCTGGCTAGTATTTGGTGGCTGCGGCAGTGCGGTTTTGGCCGCGACGTTTCCTGATGCAGGAATTGGTTTTCTGGGCGTTTCCCTCGCGTTTGGCTTGACGGTACTGACCATGGCTTTCGCCATCGGCCACATTTCCGGCTGTCATCTCAACCCCGCGGTTTCGGTCGGACTGGTAGTGGGTGGACGATTTCCGGCCAAAGAATTACCTGCTTATATCCTCGCCCAAGTGTTGGGCGGGATTATTGCAGCAGGCCTGCTGTACTTCATCGCCAGTGGCAAACCCGGTTTCGAACTGGCCAGTGGCCTCGCGTCCAATGGCTACGGCGAACACTCGCCAGGCGGCTACTCGATGGCGGCGGGGTTTGTCACCGAGTTGGTGCTGACCGCGATGTTCATCCTGATCATCCTCGGCGCCACCGACAAACGCGCCCCTGCCGCTCTGGCACCGATTGCCATCGGCCTGGGGCTGACCTTGATCCACCTGATCTCTATCCCCGTCACTAACACCTCGGTCAATCCGGCACGCAGTACAGGCCCGGCGCTGATTGTGGGTGGTTGGGCGATTCAGCAACTGTGGCTATTTTGGTTGGCGCCGATCTTGGGCGCAGTCATCGGTGGCGTGACCTATCGCTGGCTGGGTAAAGATTCCCGCTAACCTGCGTGCCCTGCGCGATGATCATCCTTGTCGATAGGGCGAGGTGATCTTCTCGTCTTCCGCATGGGCAATAAGGGACGGATGTATTTTGAAGAAAATAGATCTGTCCCCTTTTCCCGCCCTTATCCCGCTTCGTTCAGGACGGCTTCAAGCGCACTTTCCAAATCCGATAACGCGACTGTTTTTCCGCTGCCCCAACGAGCAACGCGCCCATCACAGTCGACAACGACGCGCACGCCCTGCCCCATCCGGTCTCCCGGGAATTTACGTAGTGTGAGTTCTACCGTCGTCGGGTTGAGCCAAGTGGATTGATCCGCTGACCAACAAGCGTCCGAGAATCGCAAAATACAGATCCCCTGCCGGGTATCGATAATGCGTGGCGGGTATACCCAAAGGGAGTGACGTGCCTCCCAAGGCGTCACCTCAACACAATAGTGATCGTCAGGTGAGCGTGATTGAATTTCGCTTTCGTTCATTGGCTGTCTGGGACTACGCGAGGTTACGTACAGGTCGAATGCCCCGACTTGGGCCGTCATCAGCGCGGCGTCCCTGTAGTAGTGAACGTGATTTCGATAAGCCACGAACGCATCCGACTGCGGACCGTCAGCAAATAACGAAGCCAGCGCCGCGCTTTGCATCAGCCAGTAAATATCCGGCGAGAGTTCTTGGGCTTTGGAGTAGCTGAGGTCAATCGCTTTTGCAAGCAGGTCCCTGGCCAAACGCTGCCCGGCCTCGCGCAACGCTTCGTTGGCCACTGGCGTATCGAGCGGCTCTACTTGCGCAATGTAGGCCCGATAGCGACTGGCCAACTGGCCGGTGGACGGCCCTAATGGAGGACAGGCGGGAGGTGGAAGATCAAGGGGCTTGAGCGCTTCAAATGTCGGCATCCACGCCAGGTTTTGTTCCACGCGAGAAGGTACTTGATGGTCATCTTGCGCCATTGAAGTGTCGGCCTCCCGAAGCGAATCCCACCCAAAGTACGCCTTGATGCGTTGCACAAACTTCATCACCCAATCATCCCTGAAAATAGCCTGATCGCCGCTCGGGGCGACTGACTGTTCATATAAAAAGCCGTAACGCGACCTGTAGCAGCTGGCGAAGCCTGCGTTCGGCTGCGAAGCAGTCATTAAATCAGGCTACGCGGTGTATCAGGATGACCGCGGATTCAGGTTTTACGACTGCTTCGCAGCCGAACGCAGGCTTCGCCAGCTGCTACTAAGTGGGGTTTTCGCCTGAGCCCTGTTAACTGACCAGCATCCTTAATCGTAGAACGCCTCAACCAACGCCCGACTCCCCACAAAGAAACTATCCGCCACCAGCCGTAACGGCTGAAGGTCCAGATCACTGGCCTTATCGCTAATCAACTGCTGAAAATGCCGATAAACCGCCGCGTACTCACCTTCCTCCGATACCGCCTGGCGCACGCCGTCGATGCTCAACAGCGCGCCACCGTTGTCCAGGCGCAGGACGCCTTCGGTGCAGCGAATTTCGATGCTCCAGAGTTCGTCATGCCCGTGGTCGAAATCGAACTCGGCGCGGACGTCGAGGTGGCGTGCGTCGGACATTTTGATCGACGCGGCAATCGGCGACTGGCAGTTGCTGGGGACGCGCAGTTCGGCGGATTCGACAAACAGCGGAAACGGCAGCAAATGGGTGGCAATCGACAAGGCATTGATGCCGGGATCGAACACGCCGAGGCCGCCGGGTTGCCAGATCCAGGCCTGGCCGGGGTGCCATTTGCGCACGTCTTCCTTCCAGTCGATCTGCACGCTTTGCAGGGTGCGGCTGGTCAGCCAGTCACGGGCCGCCTCGATGCCGGGGGCGTAGCGTGAATGCCAGGCGAACAAGCCGCTGACGCCTTGCGCCGCGACCTGATCCACCAGCGCCATCGCCTCGCCCAAGGTGGCGCACGGCGGTTTTTCGACCAACACGTGTTTGCCAGCGGCCAGTGCTTGTTGCACCAGGGCGAAGCGTCCTTGGGGCGGCGTGCAAAACGCAATCGCATCGACGGGCGGGCCGTTTTCCAGCAACTCACCCAGGGACTTGAAGTTCTCAACCCCGGCGCAGGGCTGCCCTTGGGTGGCGACAGACACCAACTGGAACGCAGGGTTGGCGTGGATAGCGGGAACGTGTTGATCCTGGGCAATCTTGCCGTAGCCCACCAGACCGAGACGGATCGGTTGCATCAATGACTCCTGGTTATTTTTCTTATCTTGGGAAGCGCGCAGGTTACACCGCTCGGATCATTGATCGCAGCCCCCCAGCGAACCTTTACCCGACAATCACCGTCCGAGTTAGAGCATTAATGCCCACCACTCGCCGCGAGGTCGCCGCTTGAAAGCCGCCATCATCAAAAAATACCGCCTGATCATCAAGACCATGGGCTATGTCGGCTGGGCCCTGTTCTGGTTGTTGCTCTGGGACATCGCCGTCACCGTGGACTTCATGCTGATTCTCAACAGCAAAATCACTTTGCCGCTGATGCCGCTGACGTTGCTCGGCTCGGCGTTGGTGGTGTTGATCAGCTTTCGCAACAGCAGTGCCTACAATCGCTGGTGGGAAGCGCGCACCTTGTGGGGAGCGATGGTCAATAACTCCCGCAGCTTTGCGCGGCAAGTCCTGACATTGCTGGATGACCCGGGTAATGAGGTCAATCCGATGAAATCAACCCTGCTGCGTCGCCACGTGGCGTATGTGAATTGCCTGGCGGCGCATCTTCGGGGCCAGCCGTGCCCGCCCGAGGTGCAGGCGTTTATTCCCGCCGGGGAGTTCGCGCGCAGCGGCTCTACCAATAACTTTGCCAACGATATCCTCAACGGTTCCGCGGCGCTGCTGGCTCAGGAATACAAGGCCGGGCACCTGGACAGCATTCGCCTTTCGCGGCTGGAGACGACCCTGGTCGATCTGTCCAACAGCCAGGGCGGCATGGAGCGGATTGCCAATACGCCGCTGCCCTACCCTTACGTGTATTTCCCACGACTGTTTATTTCGCTGTTCTGCCTGATTGTGCCGGTGGGGCTGGTCGAGTCCCTGGGCTGGTTCACTCCGCTGGCCTCGACGGTGGTGGGCTTCATGCTGCTGGCCATCGAACGCATCGGCACCGATCTGCAAAGCCCGTTCCGCGACAGCGAGCACCAGATCCAGATGGAAGCCTTGTGCGAAACCATCGAGAAAAACCTGCACTCCATGCAACGGGATTCGCTGGGTGGCGATCGCCTCGACTACCCCAGCACAGTGGTGATTTAACAAAAAAGCGGCAAGTGGTGAATTATTCCGTGTCTTCATGTATCTGAACCAAGAGCACGTGCCATTAAGACAATGGCATCGACAGCCATCAGGGACAGAGTAATTCGCATGAAATCAAGCAAGAAAACCGTCAATCCCATCGGATTGGACGACATCATCATTGTCGACGACGCCAAGATGCGTAAGGCGATCACCGCCGCCGCACTGGGCAATGCCATGGAATGGTTCGACTTCGGCGTTTACGGCTTCGTCGCCTATGTGCTGGGCAAGGTGTTCTTCCCCGGCGCCTCGCCCAGCGTACAGATGATCGCCGCACTGGCGACCTTCTCGGTACCGTTCCTGATCCGTCCTCTGGGTGGCCTGTTCTTCGGCGCCTTGGGCGACAAATATGGCCGACAGAAAGTCCTGGCGGCCACCATCGTCATCATGTCCCTGAGCACCTTCGCCATCGGGCTGATTCCGTCCTATGACACGATCGGCATCTGGGCGCCGATCCTGCTGTTGCTGGCGAAGATGGCCCAAGGCTTCTCGGTGGGCGGCGAATACACCGGCGCCTCGATCTTCGTCGCCGAGTATGCCCCGGACCGCAAGCGCGGCTTCCTCGGCAGTTGGCTGGACTTCGGCTCCATCGCCGGGTTTGTCCTCGGCGCCGGCCTGGTGGTGTTGATTTCCGCGGTGATCGGCGAAGAGCAGTTCGAAGCGTGGGGCTGGCGCCTGCCGTTCTTCCTCGCCCTGCCCCTGGGCATGATCGGCCTGTACTTGCGTAACGCACTCGAAGAGACCCCGGCCTTCCAGCAACATGTCGAGAAACTCGAACAGGGCGACCGCGAAGGCCTGGCGCGCGGCCCGAAAGTGTCGTTCAGAGAAGTCGCGACCAAGCACTGGCGCAGCCTGATGACCTGCATCGGCGTGGTGGCGGTGACCAACGTCACCTACTACATGCTGCTCACCTATATGCCGAGCTACCTCGCGCACAACCTGCACTACAGCGAAAACCATGGGGTGCTGATCATCATCGCGATCATGGTCGGCATGTTGTTCGTGCAGCCCCTGATCGGCTTTTTGAGCGACAAAATTGGCCGCCGGCCCTTCATCCTGTTCGGCAGTATCGCGCTGTTCTGCCTGGCCATTCCGGCCTTTATGCTGATCAACAGCGGCAAGCTCGGGCTGATTTTCTCCGGGCTGCTGATCATTGCCGTGGTGCTCAACTTCTTCATCGGCGTGATGGCCTCGACCCTGCCGGCGATGTTCCCCACGCACATCCGCTACAGCGCGTTGGCCAGTGCCTTCAACGTCTCGGTGCTGATCGCGGGCCTGACCCCGACCCTGGTGGCCTGGCTGGTGGAAAGCACCAACAACCTGTACATGCCGGCGTACTACCTGATGGTGATCGCCATCGTCGGCCTGGTGACGGGCATCACCATGAAAGAAACCGCCAACATGCCCTTGCGCGGCGCGGCCCCGGCAGCCTCCGACCTTGAGGAAGCGAAAGAACTGCTGCAAGAGCATGAAGACAATATCGAACAGAAAATCGAAGACATCGACGCGCAAATCGCCGAATTGGAAGCCAAGCGCAAAAACCTGGTGCAACAGCACCCACGCATCGACTGACGGGGCGATCGCTCGTCAGCCCTGACAACCGATCAGCTCACTCGCCAACAACGCCTTCAACCCCATCGGTTTGGCAAAGTAATAACCCTGGGCCTGCCCCGCGCCCATTTCGCGCAGCAGGTCCAGGGTCGCTTCATCCTCGACACCTTCCGCTACCACACTCAGGTCCAGTGATTCGGCCATGCGCACAATCGCCCGGACGATTGCGCGGCTGCGCGGGCTGCTGGTCAGTTCGAGGATGAACGACTTGTCGATTTTCAAGCCGCTGAAACGGTATTGATGCACGTAGCTCAGGGACGAAAAACCGGCACCGAAGTCATCGAGCACCACCGACATGCCGTTGTCGGCCAACTGCTGCATGGTCAGCCGGGCAATCGCCGGTTCGGCCACCAGCGCGCCTTCGGTCAATTCCAGGCAGATCCGCGACGGCGCGACGCCGTGCCGCGCCAACAGCGCCAGCACATCACTGGCGAAGTCCGGGCGGGTCATGCTGTAGCTGGAGCAATTGACGTGTACCGGCGGCCAATTCGCGTGCTCGGGTTGGGCGAGGATCAGGGCGACGCTGGTGAGCATGTACAGGTCCAGGCGACCGATTAGGCGCAAGCCCTCGACATCCGGCAGAAACTCGCCCGGCGCGATCACCCGGCCGCCCGGCTGGTGCCAGCGGATCAGCGCTTCCAGGGCCAACAGCTCGCCGGTTTCGACGCTGACAATCGGCTGGAAATACGGCAGCAGTTCGTCGGTACGCTTGAGCGCGTTGCGCAACGCCCCTTCGCGCTCGACCTGGTCCGAGACTTCCCGGCGCACTTCCTGGTTGAACACCGCGTAGCTGTCGCGCCCAGCACTCTTGACCCGGTACATCGCCGCATCGGCGTCGCGCAGCAAATCGGCCGGCTCGTGATGGAACTGGCTGTCGGCGCTGACAATGCCGATGCTGCAGGACGAAAAAACCTGGTGGCCATTGATCACAAACGGCAGGTCGAACGCCACGAGGATTCGTTCGGCGATGTCGATCACCACCTCCAGCGGCGCTTCGGGCGCGAGTACGGAAAACTCATCGCCGCCCAGGCGCGCGAGCATGTCGGTGTCGCGCAGGCAACCGCGCAGACGCTGGGCGGCCTGCATCAGCAGCAGGTCGCCGAAATGGTGGCCGAGGCTGTCGTTGACCATTTTGAAACGGTCGAGGTCGATGAACATCACCGCCAAATGCCCGCCGTCGCTGCCGAACTGCGACCAGGCCAGGTTGAGGCGTTGTTGCAGGTAGGTGCGGTTCGGCAGCCCGGTCAGTGCATCGTGGGAGTTTTCGTGTTGCAGCTTGGCATTGGCGTGATCGAGTTCGCGGGTGCGGTTCTGCACCCGGGCTTCGAGCTTGAGGTTGGCGGCGTGGATCGCTTCGGCGGCGGTGCGGCGCGACAACGCGGTGTCGATGTGCCGCGACACGAACGTCAGCAGTTCCTGATCCCGCAGGGTGTAGCGCACGTTCGAGGTGTAGCTTTGCACCGCCAGCACGCCGCGCACCACATCGCCATCGAACAGCGGAATGCCGAGCCAGGAATAGGCTTGGTAATACACATCGGCGACTTCGATTTCACCTTCCGCGGTCAATCGTTCGGCTTCATCGACGTCAATCAGACATGCCCGGCGCTGACGGATGACGTACTCGGTCAGGCCCCGGCTCCCCCGCCGTGCCACCGGGCGAACCGTCTGCCGCTCATCGACGTAATACGGAAAGGTCACTTCATTGATCCCATCGTCGAACAGCGCGATGTAGAAGTTCTGCGCGAACAGCAAATCACCGACGATGCCATGCAAGGTTTGAAACAGCTCAGCCATGTCGCCGGGCTGGCTCGACAGTTCGGCAATCTGGAACAGCGCGCTCTGCAGATGTTCGGCGCGCTCGCGGTCGGCCACTTCCTGACGCAAGGCGTCGTTGAGCTCCGACAGCTCCAGGGTACGCCGCATTACCGTTTCTTCCAGATCGGCGCGGTGCAGGATCCGGTCCAAGGCCATGGCCACGTGGCGGGCCACTACCAGGAACAGCGCGCGGTCTTCAGCGCTGTAGATCCGGGACACGTCGTAGACTTGCATCGCCAGCATGCCAAACACGTCATCCGAGGCGTTTTTCAACGGCGCGCCCATCCAGAACTCCGGACAGTCGCCCACGCAGTAGAAACGGCCCTCGGCCTCCGCCGCGTGAATGCCGGCGGCGTCGATCAGCAACGGCTGGCCCGTGGTCAAGACCTGGGCGGTCAACGACAAGTGCGCAGGGTCGAGGTATTCGTAGTTTTCGGATTCCAGGGCTTCGACATCGATGATGTCGACGTAATACGGGTACTCCATCTTGCCGGTGTGCGGGTCATACAACGCGAGGTAGAAGTTCTCGGCGTCGATCAGGCTGGCCAGCAATTGGTGAACCCCGACCAGAAACACGGCGCGGTCGCGGGTCGAACTGGCCAGGTAAGTGATTTCATACAGTACGCGCTGCGTAATCTGCGCACGGGCCAGGGTATCGGTTTGGACTTGAATGCCCAGGCGCTGGGCGAACTCGGCGAGCGCCGGTTCAGCGGCATCAAAGACTGGCGCGAGCAGCCAACCGAGCACACTTTCGCCTCGACCGGTCGGCCAGCGGTGCAGCTGGCGACTCAGGCAAAAGGCTTCAAACTCGTCATTGGCCACGCTGGACGGCCACTGCGCCTGCGGATCGCCCTGCCCGACCAGATGCATTTGTTCGCCGGCGCGATACACCACCCACGCGGTGGTATGAGCCCAGCCGCGCGCCGAGTCCAGCAAGTGTTCTATGGTGTCCCCGTTGCCAGCGTAGGCCATGCCGACGGTTTCCAGGCTTCCTTTCAATTGGGATGCGATAACGCCGCAATCGTTCGATTGCGTTGTGGCGTCGGTCAATGGGCGAAAACTCATCAGCGCTTCCTGAGCCAGAAACTGGCAATACTTATTTATTATTCTGCTAGCACTGCGCCAGTGACCTTCCCGTTTAAAGCTTATAGCGGTTTTTTTCAATCGCTTTTTCGCTTTAGTGCCAACCACGGCACGGACTTGAGCCAGGGTTCTGCTCGCGGGAATTTGACATGCACGGCATTGCTCGCCAGAGTCGCGCCCCCGATCCGGCCAAAGGTGCCGGGGGTTCGTGGTGAAAAGGGGTTGCAGTTGAACGAACAGACATTGTCCATGCGCCTGGAGCGCGTGGCGGTACATGTGCCCACCGGCGCGCGCCTGGCCGACATCGGCTCGGATCACGGCTACCTGCCGGTGGCGTTGATGCGCCGTGGCGCCATCGTGGCGGCGGTGGCTGGCGAGGTGGCGTTGACGCCGTTCCGCTCCGCTGAACGCACCGTGCGCGAGAATGGCCTGGAGCAGCACATCACCGTGCGCCTGGCCAGTGGCCTGGCAGCGATCGAGCCCGGCGACGGGATCACCGCGATCAGCATCTGCGGCATGGGCGGCGAGACCATCCGCGACATCCTCGACCACGGCAAGGCGCACCTGAGCGGCCAGGAACGCCTGATCCTGCAACCCAACGGCGGCGAGCAGCCACTGCGCCAATGGCTGATGGACAATGGCTACCGCATCCTCTGCGAGGAATTGCTGCGGGAGAACCGCTTTTACTACGAAATCATCGTTGCCGAGCGCGCCGGGCCTGTGGCCTACAGCGCTGAGGAACTGTACTTCGGCCCACTGCAGATGCAGGCACGCAGCCCGGAATTCCTGGCCAAGTGGCAGCGCATACTGCGAGAGAAGCAAAAAACGCTAAACAACTTCGCTCGGGCGCGGCAGGCCGTGCCCGAAGAGAAGCTGCAAGAGATCGCCCGGCAAGCCCGGTGGATCACCGAGCTGCTCGGGGCGTAGTTCATCAGGCTATCAAGAGCGCCCGACGGAACCGCTCACCGGTAGATTCCCCAGCAATTTGAGCCCGGTGCTTTTCACAAACGTGTCGTAGTCCATCGGTTTCTGGATGCGGGTTTCAGCGTTGGGCAAAACGTAGGCCCAGGCACGCTGGGACGAGGTGTCGTAAACCAGCTTGAACAGGCGGGTCGGCACCCAGACCTTGTTGGCGCCGATGGTACCGTGGCCGGCGTCAAACAGCGGGCCGGTGAAGACAAACACATTGCCATTGGCGCGCTTGGCAAACTTCCTCACATCAGCCTCGACCTTGCTCCAGATCTTGCGGTTGTTGTTGGGGTCTTGCGGCACCATGTTCGACAGCGCAAAGGACTGGGCCATGGCATTCGGACTCGGTGCATCGGCCGCCGGCGATTGATGGCCACGGTCCACGGCCGGATGTTGGCTGCGGTAATCGCTCAACTCTGCGCGCCCACTCTTGGGGATGCGTGGGTCCGGGTAAAACTGATTGGTGCGTTCCTCGCCTTTGGCGTCCTTCAGTTGCGCGGCATTCAGGCGCTCGACCACTAACAGCGGCGTGCGGCTGGTTTGCGAGTACAGCACCGCGAAGTTGTCGGAACACAGGGCCATCGGTTTCATGTTGGCAGGCACGGTGGCGGTGCTGATCGGTTTCGCGGCCGGGAACAGTTCTGCGCAGCCGTCAAACGAGGGCTGTTTCTGTTTGTTTGAATAGAGGTCCAGGGCCGCGTTCTGGTTGATCGAGCCCGAGTGGGATGTTTGTGCGTGATGCTGGGTTTGCGGCTTGAGAAGATCCAGCAGACTGCGCGCTTCGGTGCCGGTGGAGAGCAAAACAAGGGCCGACAGCCCAACTGCAATTTTGCGTAGGTGCATGCTTTAATTCTTCGAATGGGATTGAGGGACAAACACAAGGCGAGTTCCGTTGACGGAACCAGGTGGAGGCGGTTGCAGATTATAGTGCGGCGAGCATGCGTTCACTTTCCTTGATCAAAATACCGATGCGCAGTACGACCGCTGACGGTCGCGGGGGATTTTATGGACCGTGATAACTCACTTTAGTGCTGGGCGTTTTACATTCTATCTGCGCGCTCCATCGTCTTAACGACACCAAGCAGCCCTTTGAAATCGCCCATCTGTTATCGAGGTAATGGTGCCCCACTCTTCCGATCAATCTGCTGACGAAAAAAGCCTGCCGCGATTATTGCTCGATCTGCTTTGGCAAATCGCCGCGCTGCTGATCCCGATTTTCCTGGTGACGGTCATCCCGTTGCTGTGGGCGCTCGGTGTCGTGCTGGCGTGTGCTGGCTTGATGTGGCTGGCGTCGTGGGCGGGTTGGCTACGCACCGGTCGAGGGCTTGCCCGGTTCATGACCTCTGCCGCCATCGGCCTGGGATTTAACCTGGGTCGGGCATTGCCGGCGTACTGGGACATTGCGGGGGCCGCGGTGACGATGTTTGCCGGGCTGGCTTGCGTCAGTCATCTGGAGCGACGACTTGGCCTGGTCGATCCAACGAAGGCGAAGGCCAAGTCGTCACCGCTAGCGTCGGGCCAGTCTTCCGGCGGCGCCAGTGCCTGGGGTGGCGACGAACCCCGACAAACACCCGAGGGCGAGCCTATCCGCGTGTTCAACTACAGTGAAATCGCCATGGGCGGGCCCGTCCTGTGCGATTACCTGTTCCCCGATGGCGTGCTGCTCCAGGGCCTTGGGTCGTCGGCGCGTTTCTCCAATGACGGGCGTTATTTCGCCGCACCTTTGCCCTCGCGCCAAGCCTGGGGGCTGGTGATTCTGGATCGGCAGCTGCGTCAGCTCTACCAATGTTCGTGCGATGAATTCTGGGAACTGGATGCCTTTAACGACGGCACCCTGACTGGGCGTTACAGCCCTTTGGTCGACAACGGCGCGCGGCAGATCAGCCTGGAGCAACTGCTGGCGACGGCTGAGCAGATCAGCCTGGTGCCCGTTGCCGACCTGTGGCTTGAACCGGGCGTCTGGCAACAAAACCTTGCGCGTAAATCGCTGCAGCATACGTCCCCCGATGGCCGGCAACGTCTGGACGGACGTGTGGCGCTGCCCGCCAGCCTGCGCGAATTGCCGCAGCCTTGCGATCCGCTGAGAAACCCGGAATACCGTGTGAGCATCAACGGTGAGTCCACGTCGCTGTTGATCATGGCCGACACCGCCATCATCTGGCATCCCGATAGCCGCTCGTTCGCCTGCCGGGCACGGATGACGGATGAACAGTCCCTCGACTACTGGCTCTGGCACGTGGACCGAGGCTGGCAAGCACTGCCTTGCCCGTGGATACCCGCTGACAGCGAGCCTTCCCTCGGTTGGAGCGAGCCGCTGGAATTGGATGACCACTGCCTGCGGTTATCGTCCTACTTCGACTACCCGCAGCCTGATCACGGTCGTTATGGCTACGGCTTGTACAGCATTCACAGCGACTGTGAGACTCAGGTGGGCCATGCGCCGAATGGTCGGATGCAGGTCGCTGAGCGGCAACTGACTCGCGTGCAATTGGCCGTGCCGCTGGCGGGTGATGGACAGCGTGGCGCGACGAAGGTCGAGTCCGCGCCCTTGCACGGTAAAACCCGGGCCCAATTCAGCTGGCAGCAAGACAACAGCCTGGGCCTCGGCGGTTATACCTGTCGGATTGGTGACTGGGATTTGCCGGGGATTTGGCAACTCGATCATCGGGTTTCAGACATTGGGCGCTACATCGCCTTGATCCCGTTCACCCTGCCGCCCGCCACCGCCGGTCATGTGGTGGTGGCCGACGCCCAGGAACGCCAGTTGCTGAACAGCCCGGCGCTGATGGTCGCCCGGATGCTGGACTTCCGTGGACCGACACTCAGCGTGGCGGTGATTCGCGGTCGCCTCGATCAGGATCGGCAAAGCACGCCATTGCAGCGCTTTGACCAATCGCCACCCGCAGCGGACGATGCCGCAGTCTTTTGCCAACATCGACCGGACTCGCGACTTTACTATGAGTGGTGCGAGCTGAATGTCACCCCGCAAGGCCTGACCGCCCTCCCCGACTGGCGCCTGGTGAACCAGCCACAGTCTGCCACCGCCGATGGCAACTTCATCCAGCCCGCCCCGATGGACAAAGATGCCGCTTGGCTGTTTGGCAGTGAAACCGAATACGCCGACAGTTGGCTGCGCGCCCAGAGCCCACGCCTGGGCGGGCATTTGCTGACGGCGTCCGGTTGCGCCATCAGCCATCTCGCGCCCTCGATGATCTGGTCCGAATACGCCCGTTATCTGGCCCTGACTCGCCTGCACACCGACGCCGACGACGACCACGGCGGCCGCTTGGAATGGCAGATTTTGCTGCTGGATGTCCAGCAGCGAACCTTGAGGCAATCATCGCAGCGGCTGCACAATCGACCACAGTTTGAAAGTTTTAAAGCGGATGTCTTGAAGGTGCGGCTGTTCCAGCGTGACTGGGAAGCCGTGGATGACCGCGACCGCGGCTCGATCAACGTAATGAAGTTGAGCGAACTGCTGGCACTCCCCGCCGAGGTCTTGTGCCCGTACGAGGGACTGTGGCTGACGGAAGATCAACTGGCGGAGGCTGACGCGTGGCATGCCTTGGACGCGTCGGCGTTGAGTGATTGGCGCCAGGCAGGTTCCAGCCAATGAAATGGCAAGCGTCATGTTATTTCCGACGCGCAGCAGGTCCTTTGCGCAATACCCGTTAACCTTTCACTGATTGCAGCCGATGCCTCTACCTTAGGGCATAGGAGCAATACAGATGAGAAACAACCAACCGGTTACGCAGCGCGAGGTTGCCCTTGGACCTCAACAAAAACTCATCTCAACAACGGATGCACGCGGCGTCATCACGTACTGCAATGACGCCTTCGTCGAGATCAGCGGTTTCAACAAAACGGACCTGATCGGTGCGCCACAAAACATCGTTCGTCACCCCGACGTTCCTTCCGCGATATTTGCCCATATGTGGGCCGCGCTGAAGCAAGGCAAGCCGTGGATGGGCATCGTCAAGAACCGCACGAAGAATGGCGACCACTACTGGGTCAACGCCTACGTCACGCCCGTGTTCGAAGGTAGCCAGGTCATTGGCTTCGAATCGGTCAGGGTCAAGCCGACGGCCGAGCAGATCCGCCGCGCCGAAGTGCTCTACAAACGGATCAACCTCGGCAAGTCAGCCGTCCCTGCCAGTGATCAATGGCAACCCGCCCTGCTCGCCTGGCTACCGGTGTTGACCATGGGCCTGGTGGGCGCGCTGGGTGGAGTGTACCTCGGCATGACGGAGGCGATCACGCTGGCGGTCGGGGTTTCGGTGCCGCTCGGGCTATGGGTGTCGAGTCGACAAAACCGTGGGGCGTTGCATCTGCTGGCGATGGCTGAAGCCTCCACCTCCGATGCGGTGCTGGCGAAAATGTACAGCGATGAACGCGGCCCCCAGGCACGTCTCGAAACGGCGTTTGTCAGCCAGGCGTCGCGGCTCAAGACCTGCCTCACCCGGCTGCAAGATACCGCTGAGCAACTGACCAGCCTGGCCGGCAGATCCGACGGCTTGGCCGCTGACAGCGCTCGCGGGCTTGACCGTCAACGGGTCGAGACCGAGCAGGTGTCGACAGCGGTCAATCAGATGGCTGCCACCACGCAAGAAGTCGCCAGTCATGTGCAACGCACCGCCGACGCGACCCAAGAGGCGAATGTGCTGACCGGACGTGGCCGTGACGTGGCCCGGGACACCCGCGAAGCCATTCAGCGTCTTTCCGTGGTAGTCGGTGAAACAGGCGTGACGGTCGCGCAACTGGCCAAGGACAGCAATGAAATCGGCACGGTGGTCGACGTGATCAAAGGCATCGCCGATCAGACCAACCTGCTGGCGCTGAACGCCGCCATTGAAGCCGCGCGTGCGGGTGACATGGGTCGAGGCTTCGCCGTCGTCGCCGATGAAGTGCGTCAGTTGGCACAGCGCACGACGGAGTCCACGGCGCAGATTCACAGCCTGATTTCCAAGCTGCAGGTCTCGTCCAACAATGCGGTAAAGACCATGGAGAACGGTCATCGACAGGCCGAAGAAGGCGTGGCGTGGGTGCTTGAGGCCGACAAGGCATTGGTCGGTATCAGTGAAGCCGTGGCGAACATCACGGACATGACCACCCAGATCGCCGCCGCGACTGAAGAGCAAACGGCAGTGGCCGAGGAAATCAGCCGCAACATCACCACCATCGCGACGCTGGCGGATCAAACCTCTGAGCAAGCCAGGCATTCGGCCGAGTTGAGCAAGGAACTGACCCAGACGGCTAAAACCCAGTATTCACTGGTTGAGCGGTTTAACCGATAACGCGCAGAACCTGTGAGAGTGAGCCTGCTCGCTCCCACAGCGGTATGTGGGCTATCGGCGCTGGACTGCCGTGCACTTTATCTCCACCAACAACCCCGGGTGAGCCAACTCGCTGACACCGATGCACGTCCAGGCGCATAGCCCCTTGGGGAACAGGCGGTTTTTCACTTCCCGAAACACTGCCATGTGCTTGGACATATCAACGTGATAGGTGGTCATGTCGACCACGTCTTCGAAAGTGCAGCCCCCCGCCTCCAGCACCTGCCGGAGGTTTCCCCACGCACTGATGAACTGCTGCTCCGGATCCTCGATGACTTGCATTTCAGGCGACCGGCCCACCTGACCGGCACAGTAAAGTGTGTCGCCGACCTTCACCGCGGGGGCATAACCGGCGCGTTCGACGATGGGCCGCATGGCGTCAGGAATAATGATTTCACGATCCGGCATCACTGGTTCTCCGAGGGTTTATTTGACCAGCCGCTTTTCCTTGGAGGGCCGGTAGCCGAAATACGAGCTGTAGCATTTGCTGAAATGACTCGGCGACACAAAGCCGCAGGCCACCAGCACGTCGACTTGGGACAGTTCGGTGTGTTGCAGCAAGCGCCGCGCTTCGGTGATGCGCAATTCCATGTAATAGCGTTGCGGCGTGGTGCCCAGTTGTTCCTTGAACAGCCGCTCGAGCTGGCGTCGTGAACGGCCGGCGTACACCGCCAGTTGCTCCAGCTCCAGCGGTTCTTCCAGGTTGGCATCCATCAGCTTCACCACCTCGCGCAACGGCGCGCTGACGCAGATGTTTTCCGTCGGTTTGATCCGTCGGTAGCGCGACTCCTCGAACGCCAGGATGTCCTCGATGCCTTCGACCAGGGCTTTGTCGTGCAAGCCTTTGATCCAGTCCAGCGCCATGTGGAAGGCGCCGGAAGGACTGGACGCGGTGAGCCGGTCGCGATCAATCACAAAAGGCTCGCTGGTGACCTGGGCGGCTTTGGCGATTTCCGCGAGTGCCGGGCGATGTTCCGGGTGAATGGCGCAACGGTAGCCGTCAAGCAAACCCGCAGCGCCGAGGAACCATGCGCCATTCCACAGCCCGGCCAGGCTGACGCCATGGTCTGCCGCGGTTTTCAGCAAGTGGATCAGCTCATCGTTGGCTTTGAGTTCTGTGCGGTAGCCGCCGCAGATGACCAGCAGGTCCAGGTCCTGAATCGCAGCAACGTCGAACCGGGCATCCGGCCGAATGACCAGGCCCAGATCGCTGACAACCTCGCCCTCGCTCAAGCCGAATGTGCGGGACGCGAACAACTTCGGTCGCAGCAGGTTCGCGGTGATGATCGTATCCAGCGCCTGGGTAAACGCCGGCAGCGAGAAATGCTCAAGCAGCAAAAAACCGGCGCGAACCGATTGGCTGGTCTCGCTGGGTTGCTCATTCAGATAGCGAAGGTTTTTCCCCTTCATGCCTCCGCTGAATTGGCGTCGTTCGATCAAAGTCTGGGCCACTCGATGTTGTTAGCGAACAGGTGCGTTGATGAAGCACCATGCTAACCTCCAGCCGCAGAAAAAGCCCTTCCCTCTTCGTCATTATGCGACTGATCAGTTCAGTAAAAGGAGTTGGCGACATGGACGTTATCAATCAGATGCAACCCGCCGAGTGTGCAGACATGGTGGACATCCGGCGCGAAATCGATGCCCTCGATCAGGCCGTTATCAAGTTGTTGGGCAGGCGTTTCAACTATGTGTTGGCAGCGTCGAAGTTCAAGACATCCGCGACTTCAGTGCGTGCCCCGGAGCGATTCAAAGCCATGCTGGAAACACGTCGGGAATGGGCCGCTGCCGAAGGCCTGAGCCCGGATGCCATTGAAAAGATGTACAGCGATTTGGTGAACCACTTCATTGCCGAAGAAATGAAGCATTGGGCGGTGCATCAATCGGGGACGTGATTCTGCCGCCAAAAGCACCTGTAGGAGCAAGGCTTGCCCGCGATGAACGAAGACGCGATGTGCCAGGTCTGACGCCATCGCGAGCAAGCTTTGCTCCTACAGGGGGTGGCGGGTTTGCGTTTACAGATCAGTGATTTCCTTGTGGCGTGGCACCAGCATTTTCATCACGCTCCACGCCACCAGATAGGCCAGCGCACAGATGGCGAACATGATCATGTAGCCGGTGTGAATATCGTTGATCGATTTGTAGTAGTCGAACACCCAACCGCCGATCTTGGTCATCACAACGCCCCCCAAACCACCGGCCATGCCGCCAATGCCGACCACCGACGCCACGGTCTTTTTCGGGAACATGTCGGACACGGTCGTGAAGATATTGCACGACCACGCCTGGTGCGCCGACGCGCCAATACCAATCAAAATGACCGGCACCCAGAAGCTGATGTAGCCCAATGGCTGCGCCAGCAGCACCAACAGCGGGAACAACGCGATCACCAGCATGGCTTTCATGCGACCGTCATACGGCTTGTCGCCGCGGGCCATGAAGTAGCTCGGGAACCAGCCGCCGCCGATGCTGCCGACCATGGTCATGCTGTACAGCACGGCCAGCGGCAACACGATGGCCTGGCCTTTCATGCCGTATTGCGCGGACAGGTAAGTCGGCAGCCAGAACAGGAAGAACCACCACACACCGTCGGTCATGAACTTGCCGAAGGCAAACGCCCAGGTCTGGCGGTAGGTCAGCAACTTGAACCACGAGACCTTTTTAGCGACCTCGCCTGCCACCGGCGTGGCGATGACTTCAACGGTTTCATCGCTGCGGATGTAGGCCAGTTCCTCAGGCGACAGACGTTTTTGCTTCTCCGGTTTTTCGTACAAGGCAATCCATACCGCCACCCAAACGAAGCCCAACATACCGATCACGATGAACGCCGCTTCCCAGCCCCAGAGGCCGGCAATCAGCGGTACGCAGATGGGTGCCAGGATCGCACCGACGTTGGCGCCGGAGTTGAAAATGCCGGTGGCGAAGGAGCGCTCTTTCTTCGGAAAGTATTCAGCGGTGGCCTTGATCGCGATCGGGAAGTTACCCGCTTCACCGACCGCCAGCACCGCGCGGGACAGCATGAAGCCGGCGATCGAAACCGGGATCACGGCCAAGCCGAACGCGGTACTAACTGCCGCGATCCCCTCGCCCATCGGCACCGAAAACGCGTGCATGATTGCGCCGGTCGACCAGATGCCAATCGCCACCACATAGGCGGTCTTGGTGCCGATCTTGTCGACGAAGCGACCGGCAAACAACATGGAAATCGCATACACGAACTGGAAGACCGAGGCGATGTTGGCGTAGTCGGTGTTGCTCCAGCCAAATTGAGTCGACAAGTCCGGCGCCAACAGGCTGAGCACCTGGCGGTCGAGGTAATTGACGGTGGTAGCGAAAAACAACAGCGCGCAGATCGTCCAGCGGTATTTGCCTACGGCTTGGCCAACACGTTGCGCATTGATGGGCTCGTTCAGATTCATAGCATCACTTTATTATTGGATTAGGGTGATGAGCTCTCGCCGCCATGACGAGAGTGGACGTTCTCCATGCCCGGCGGCAGGAGTTGGACCGGTAGCGAGGCGCTATGAGGCGTTTAAAAGGGCCGACTGGGCATGAAAGCAGGCAGCCGAGATCGAGCCACTGGAAGTGGCGTTCGGAGACGCGAGTACGCAGGTTGGATTCATGATGGGGCCGACACTCATTTTTTATTTTTAGGGTTCAACAGCCGAGCTATCGTCTGTCGTCGTACAACTGTGCCTTTTATATCGAGCCCGATACCCGGCTGTCAATCTGAAAGATGGCCGTTCGTCATGACACGGTCCGTTCATTCCGATCCGGATTTGTATTGAATACGAAGGCTACAGGCGAGATCAGCGGGGTTGTTTCATGGGCGAGAGGCCGAAGGAAGGTGAAATATCGTTGTACGACAACGTGAGCAGAACCCACTGCCTGCGATAGTCCTCGGTGGATCGTGGATTGGCGCGAGGCTTCAGATGGATGAAGGGTCTATCCACCGGTCATTGTCATTGAACTCTCGCGCTATGGACACCGTCCAGCGCGCCCTGAAACCCGCAATCTTCCCTTCAGAAATCAATAAGTAACAACGACCAAAAATGCTTTGAATTTTTTTCTGACGCCACCACTCCTTTATCTATGAGCATATGGAGGGGGCCTCATGAAGACCGGACTTTACATCATCGAATACAAGCTTCACGGACAGACGAAGTCATTCATCATCCGCGCGCAGACCATGAGTAATGCCCAGGCCTGGCATTGGGCGAGTTGTGATGCGGGGATCGCGCAGATACCGAAACCCGGACGGCCGCCGCTCAAGGTCGTGTCCAAGCCCCTGGCAGAAAAATACGGGCTGACCGAGGTCAAGTGGCGGGAATCGGCGACGTTGAACTGGACGGAGGTGTCGACGTGACGCCGGCGTTGGTGCTGTCTACCCCAGCGCCGTGTCGAGGAACATCATCACGCCGAAACCCAGCATCAACCCCAAGGTCGCGGGCGTCTCGTGGCCGTTGCGATGGGTCTCCGGGATGACTTCATGGGAGACCACAAAGATCATCGCGCCGGCTGCCAGCCCCAACGCCACGGGGTAACCCAAGGCGAAACTGGTGGAGATGCCCAGGCCGATGATCGCGCCCAAGGGTTCCATCAGACCCGAACCGACCGCGATCAACGCGGCGCGCACTGTCGAGATACCGGTCACTCGCAGCGCCAATGCCACGGCCAGTCCCTCGGGGATGTCCTGGATGGCAATGGCGGAGGTCAGGGGCAAGCCCACCTTCATGTCGCCGTTGGCGAAGCTCACACCAATGGCCATGCCTTCGGGCAAGTTGTGCAGCGTAATCGCCAGCACGAACAGCCAGACGCGATTGATCCGCTGCGCCTGCGGACCTTTGCGTCCACTCTTCTGGTGTTCATGGGGCACAAAGCGATCCAGCCCTATCATCAGTGCCACGCCCAACATCAACCCCAGGACCACCACGCAAGCCGCGAGCAGCTTGTTGCCGCAAATCTCCTGCGCCGCCGCAATGCCGGGAAGGATCAGCGAGAAGGAGCTGGCGGCGAGCATCATGCCGGCGGCGAAGCCGAGCATGATGTCTTGCGTGCGCGCGGCGATGTCACGCAACAGCACCGCCACCACCGCACCCAGTGCAGTTGCGGCGAAGCCCGAGAGACCGCCGATGAAGGCGTAATGCAGGTTGATACGGTTGGCCCCGGTGAATGCGCTGTAGCCACTGATCAGCAACAGAACGGCAACCCCCACCAGGGTGGCCCAGAACAGAATACTCAGCCAGCCACCGCGCCGGCCAGCGTCAAACCAGGCCTGCCAAGACCCCCGGACCGGCGAAGAATGATGCGACATAAGAACCCCTACTTGCCATTGCGATGCTTGTTCATTGCTCTCGGTGCGGCGGCGTAAATCTGTCTCGAAAATCGCGAAGCTTCCCGTTCGAACGCCAGTGCGGTGGCACTGAACAGACGGGAAAATCCTTCGGCGGAATCGACAGAAGAAATGCTTGTTTCACGGTTCATTGGGTTCACCTCAACACTTGGTCCACATAAAAAACCGCACGCCCGGAAGGCGTGCAGTGATCTGTCAGGCATCGGCTCGCGCCTGCATCCCCGCGCCCAAATCAGCGCCGGTCACCGGGTCGCTGTCGGGGTCGGACATCGTGCGTACCTTCATGTCCAGCAGCAGCTCTTCTTCCTCAGCGCTCAACTGGACACTGGCGCTGCCATCCCCTCCATCCACCGCGGGCATCGGCTCTTCCACGTACTCCCACTCCTCGCCCTGGTTCCACGGCCCCCGCGTACTGCCTTCGCCCTGGGACAGGTTGAAGTAAACGTTGGTGAACTCCGGCATCCCTGGCAGCTTGCCCTGGGGGAAATTCGGCTGGATCGCGTGCAAGGCTTTTTCGAACGAGAGTTGATGAGCGATTTCCCGGGTCATGAGAAACCCCAGCGCCTCTTTCACACCCGGATCGTCGGTGACGTTCATCAGGCGTTCGTAGACGATTTTTGCCCGGGCTTCGGCGGCGATGTTGGAGCGAAAATCCGCCGTCGGCTCGCCGATGGTATCGACGTAAGCCGCCGACCACGGTACTCCGGCAGAATTGGTCAACGGCGCGCCGGCACCGTAGAGCAGGCTGGTGATGTGCGAGTCATTACCCGCGCCATTGATCGCGCGATACAGTTCGCCCTCTTCTTCCACACCTTCAGCCATACGGCCCTTGGCGCCTTTGTTGAGCATCACGATGATGGAACCGACGATCTCCAGGTGACTGAGTTCTTCGGTGGCGATGTCCATCAGCAGATCCTTTCTTCCCGGATCATCCTCGGCCAGCGCTTGGGTGAAGTACCTGGACGCCGCGGCCAGTTCGCCCTGAGCGCCGCCGAATTGTTCCAGTAGAAGGTTGGCCAGCCCAGGGTTGGGTTGGGCTACGCGCACGGTGTATTGAAGTCGCTTGTTGTGTAGGAACATGACGAATCTCCTCAGGCCTATAAAGCGCCGATACTCATCCGGTGAATGACCGAATGCGGCGCCCACAGTCATCTGAAGGCGATGCGTTGGCGAAAATTTTAAAAAAGATCCGAGCCCCGCGACAGGCGGTTTTTGGCCGTGCAAATTACCCGTTTTTTCGCCAGTCGTCGGCGGCTGTGCAAACGCTTCAAACTTTTATCGGGTGGGTGAATTCAACCGCTGTCACGGCCATTTCCTGGCGCTCGGGGCGAGGGATCAGTGACCGCGATGCTATCGCTGCACCTCCCAAAGCCCATCTCGGCGCAGCAAAAAAATTTGAACCGCTTTTGGGCACGCTCGCCTAATGAACAGCGTGTGGAGAATCCCACAGGCATATTCCTAGAGGTGGTCAACGTGGCTAAAGACGAAAAGAAAAGCAAAGGCGAGTCTTCCAAAGCCAGTAAGGATTTGAAAGACAAAAAGGCATCACCGGCCAAGAAATCAGCGGCGGCATCGGCGCTTTCGAAATCTCCCGACAAGAAAGACAAAAAGAAAGAGGTTGAACCCAAGAAATCTGCCAAAAAAGCTGACAGCAAGCCTGAAAAGGCCAAGAAATCAGAGAAGGCAGATAAGCCGGCGAAAAAGAAAAAGTGACAGCGGCTATTGGCTAGGGCTTTACGCCCTAGCTTCCTTACGCCTTCGACGCTCTCCTCCTCGGCAAAGAGCTTCCTCTGCAAGCTTCCCTACAGCAAAAAGCCCGGCTGATAAGGCCGGGCTGTTGTCGAGTACTGCGGTAAAACCCTGCATTCAAACGGCACGGCGTTCGAGCAGACGGTCTGCACCACTTTCAGCAACCTGGTTGCCTTTCAGATGATCCGAACCATCAGCAGCAACGGCGTCACTGAACAATGGGTCGGTTTCGTTGGCGGCAACAGCGTCGCTAAACAGCGGGTCGGTTTCAGTCGCGGCAACAGCATCGCTGAACAGCGGGTCGGTTTCAGTGGCGGCGAAAGCATTCAGTGCGAAGATCGAGAACGCGATGCCGAGGAAGGTTTGGCGTTTCATGAGGGTGTGCTCCGGGGTGCAGTGGGTGGGAATGGAGCCGATCTTACGCCGCGGTTTTGATAAGAGAACTTCATTGAGTCAATGGTTGCTATTGATAGAGTTAATGATGTCGCCAAACCAGGTCATCCCTATGCCTGTCGAGCCAGGCGCGCGCCGTCTTTTCGCAGCGCGAACACCTGAGCCGCCACGCCAACAACGAGCGCAAGGGCGATAAAACCCAGCGCACCTTTGAGCAATGGTGAATTCGGATCAGTGACGATGGGGTGGCCATCGGGGACTCGACGCAACGTCTCCGAGACGGTCGGGACCATCAGCAAGAACGCCGTCAAGCTCAGCAGGATGGTTTCCAGGTACACCCCTGCCCGGCCCAGCCAGGCAACGAAGCCTACCCCGTAACCAGCGAGCAACAGCACGATCGTGAGCGCACCGATCACCGGGCTGATCGGTTGATGGGCCACCAGAAACACCGTCAAGCCGCCGATCAGCATCGAAACGAAATAAGCCAGGCCGGCCCGCGACCGTGGCACGATGCGCCCGTGCTTGATGAACATATAGGCGGCCAGGGGAATGGCAGGCAAGCTTCCAAGGGTGTGTACCCAGCCAAGGGCAGAGATACCGAACATTCGACTATTCCTTTGTGATTGGATGATGCACATCACGCGGCAAACCCAGTGCGTTGCCGATCAACCGCGTGGAAGCGTTATGATTCGGGGTTCAGACTATTGAAGACGTGGCCGGACTGACATGACGGATCGACTCGAAGACTTGACCATTCGTCCAGAGCTGCAGCTGGAGGGGCTGGCCACAGGGGATCTGCTCTCGCAGGTATTGGCGCAGATTCGTCTGACCGGGGATCGCGTCTACTCCACCACTCAGGCCGTGGGTCAACGTCTGGAACTGGATGAAAAAAGCTCGCACATCTGCGTCCTGCAAACGGGGCAGCTGCACATCGAAGGCGCTGACGGACAGGTCCAGACGATCGAACAGGGCGACATCCTGCTGCTGCCCCACGATCCGTCATCGTTGACCATCACCGCTTCCCAGGGACCTGCGTCGCTGGTCATCTGTCGATTCTGGTTCGATGCCAGCAGCTTCCAGGCCATGCTGTTCGCATTGCCGTGGCTGATCCATATCAAGCAAGCCGAAGCCGCAGAATGGGCAGAAGGCATCCTGCATTTCATGCTCCTGGAGGCCAATGACACGCAGCCTGGCGGCGCGTTGATGATTTCGCGCCTCATTGACCTCACCGTCATTCGCATCTTGCGAACCTGGGTTCAGCACGGCATGGCCTCAGGCTGGCTAGGGGGCTTGTCTGACGAGCGTATCGCTCGAACCCTCAGGGCCATCCATGAAAAGCCCGGGCAACAATGGCGCATCGATGCACTCGCGACGATCGCCGGCATGTCACGGTCAAGCTTCTGTGATCGGTTCAGCGCGCTGGTGGGACGCTCACCGTTGCGTTACCAGAATGAATGGCGACTGACCCTGGCAAAAACGATGCTGGCCAAGCACAACAGCCGCATCAGCGAGGTGGGGTTTGCGATTGGCTACGAGTCCGAGGCATCTTTCAGTCGCGCCTACAAGGCGTATTTCGGCCGCTCGCCACGGGACGACAACAGCCAGGGCGGTGCGCAAGAGCACGTTTGAATGCAGGCAGCGGTCCTTTTATTGATCTGCCAAAGCTTTCGCTCAAGGTTGCTTGCGATACATCCCCGTCAACATGTCCTGGGAATCCGGCGCGGCGTTGTAGTTGATGACCGCGAAGTTTTTCAGCAGTTGTATGTGATACGGGCCGTGTAATTTGGACGCTTGCGGCTCACGGACAATGATCAGGTTTTCGGCTTCCATCGGCACGATGTGATGCTCGGTCGCAATGTCTTTCAAGGTCTCGGCGTCTTTCAGTGTCACGGTGAATTCCGCCACTTCTCTGCCCTGGGCATCGCGGTCGGGCAGGATTTTCAAGTCCAGGTCGCCATCGCGCCCCAGAAAGTCCCGGCGCATCTGGTAGTGGCCGTTGCGCTGGTTACGCTCGACTTCGCTGAGTTTGGCGTATTCCGGCTCGCGCTGTTCATAGTGAAGCTGGATCGCCAGTTCGCGGTCGTCGCCCTTGGCGCCGCTGACCCAGGTGCCGGTGTAGTTGAAGGGTTTGACCCTTTCCTGAGTGAGGCGCCAGATGCCTGTCTGACGACCATCGTCGGCGTATTCGTGAAGGCCGAAGTTGTCGTCGCTGGAGTCTTCCCGAGCCCCCACCAGTTTGATCGGCGCACCGTTGCCGCCCTTGGTGTAGCGCACTTCGCCAATGATCACTGCGCCCTGCTCCTGGTACCAGAGTTCGACCGGAATCTTGCCGTTGAGGGTCCCGGCGAGCATCTGTGGATCGTCGTTGATCGGGCCTTCCACGCTGGGTTGTTCGTGCCACTGGCCGTCTACCCAGTCGCCGGTGGTGCGCAGCATGTAGCCGCGAGGCATGCTGGAGTTTTCACCAAACTCGGTCGCCGGCACGTCTTCCTGGGTGTATGTAGAAAGCTGCGCCAGCTCGCCGTCGCGCATTTTCCATTTAGTAAAGCGCATCCAGCAGCAGCCGCGGTCGGTTTGCGTATGCAGAATGCCATCCTGCGGAGTGACCGAGAACATCCCGCCGCTGACGCCCTTCGCCATGTCGGTCAACGCACGGTTAAGGACCCACTGGTTTTGCTGCGGGCCTTGCAGGTAGATGTCGAACTGCGCCTGGTAGTCCATTTCGGGATGGGTGCCGTTGCGAATCGCCAGATCCTGATGACCATCGAAGTCGAAGTCAGCGAAGTACAACAAGCCCCCATTGCCGAGCAGCTCGGGATCGGCTTTGCCGTCGCGTTCCCTGGGCACGTTGCCGGCCTGGGTCTGCAATTGCTGCAGGGTTTGGAGGGTGTTTTTGTCGCGCACCGTGATGAGCGCTGGCATCAGTTGACGCGGTTCTGCCGGCGGCTCGGGGAACAGCACGTCGACCAGGTATTTCCCAGTCGGATCGTTGACCGCAAACGACAGCGGTTCGGCCACGGCCGGGGCCACCAGGGCCATGGAGAAGAGCACACCACTGACGAGCGAACGCATACAACGCTTCCTTGCGGTAAATTCGGGGCCGCCGTGCAGCGGCAAACGGGGGGGTTATCGAGAAAGTGGCCAGCCTTGAACGGGCAGTTCACTCATCAGCATTACAGTCGACATCGCCTGTACCCATATGATCGAAGCCGGTCAACATCAGCGAAGTCAGCCCGTTGGACGGGTCACCCTGGACACGGGCGTCCATGATGTTTTCCGGCAAGGCCCCCTGCTCCGCTTCGGATAACAAGTAGGCTTCGGTGCGCGGCAACTTGAATGCGTTGCGCACCGCGACCTCGTCGAGGGTGCCCTTGAGCACGATCGTGACCTGTTGCAACTCCCCATGCTCCCAGCTCAATTGCACTTGCGTCGCGAGCGGATGAACCCTGGCAGCCAGGTGGGCGGGAAAGTCGGGGCCTTCTTCGTAGGCGGCGGCGTTGGTGCACGGATCGCCCTGGTTTTCGTAGCCCTTCAAGGCGCAGTTGAAGCGCTTGTCCCGATGGCCCAGCGTCTTCTCCATGTAGCAACCAAACGCGCTTGACGACATGCGTGGCCATGCCAATACGTCGACGCTGGCTGGCGGCAGGTCCGCAGCCAAGGCTTGATGTGCACAGGTGAACAAAACGATGAAGGCGCACAGCGGACGTAATGGCCACTGGAATACGGAGGAATTGAGCGAAGGAATAACCACGTTATTGCACCCTGCCTTTTTTGAAGTAAGGGCCGTGATAAAGAAGTAAACGCGGCTACTTCGGACTTTCTTTAAGTAACCGGGCGGCGCCTACTGGGGAAGTAGAGGCCGCGCATCAGGTCTACGCTGTGCGCTTAGTGCACATTCAGCAACGCGAAGATAGCAATCAATGCCCACAACACCGACACATATTGCATAGGCACAAAAAACAAAGTGTTCTTCTTGCGAAAGACGACTTCGCCACCGGTGGCTGGATCAATGTAGGTTTTGCCCGGCTGGTTGTTCAGCTTGTGGCCGACGAAGGCATTGACGGCCGCGCCTACCAGTAGGCCGATCCCCAGCCCGAACCCGCCGAAGATCCCTGCAAAAGGAATCATGCAAATCAACGGGATAATGATCGAAAGAACGCCCCATCCTTGCCAAATAATAAACATCACTCGTCCCTGATTAATTTTTGAGGCGCGCAATCTAACAACAAACAGGGAGCGCAGCAACAAATTGAAACAGGTTGTCGGCAACTTGATGAATCATCTTTGAGCAATACAGGCCGAACCCTCAAGGGTCCACCTGCCCCATCATTTCAGCGACCGTTTCCTGGCGATTGGCATAGCGCTGCGCCAACACTGCACACACCATCAACTGAATCTGGTGAAACAGCATCAGCGGCAAAATCAACACGCCCAAGGTGCTACCGGCGAACAACACCTGGGCCATCGGCACGCCGGTCGCCAGGCTTTTCTTCGAACCGCAGAAGAGAATGGTGATGCGGTCTTCCTGATTGAAACCGAAGACTTTCCCAAGCACGGTGGCTGCGACCAGTACCAACCCCAGGACGACGCAGCAAGCCACCACCAGCCCGGCCAGTTCCCACAGCGGAATCTGGTGCCAGATGCCTTCATTCACGGCCTCGCTGAACGCACCGTAGACCACCAGCAGGATCGAGCCCTGATCCACGAATTTCAGCCAACTCTTGTTGCGCGCCACCCAGTTGCCGACCCAGCGCCGAGCGATCTGCCCGGCCACGAACGGCAGCAACAGTTGCACGCTGATTTTCAGGATCGCATCGAGGGTCGAGCCGCCATCGCCGTGCACATTGAGCAGCAACGTCACCAGCAACGGCGTGAGGAAGATCCCGAACAGGCTCGACGCCGCCGCACTGCAAATCGCCGCCGGCACGTTGCCCCGCGCCAGCGAGGTGAAGGCAATCGCCGACTGGACGGTGGCGGGCAGCGCGCAGAGGTAGAGCATGCCCATGTACAGGTCTTTGCCGATCAGCGGCGACAGCACCGGTTTGAGCGCCAGCCCAATCAAGGGGAACAGGACAAAGGTCAGGCTGAAGATCAGCAAATGCAGGCGCCAGTGGCCGGCGCCGGCGATGATCGATTCACGGGAGAGTTTGGCGCCATGCAGGAAAAACAGCAGGCCGATGGCGAGGTTGGTCAACCAGCCAAAGCCGACCGCGACCTGGCCGCTGGCGGGCAGGAAACTGGCGAGAATGACCACGCTGACCAGGGTCAGGGTGAAGTTGTCGGGCAAGAAACGGGGACGGGTCATCTTCAGGTATCCGGGCGCCAGGAACAGTGTCGCCACTCTAACGCGCTGACTAATGACCGGCTAACGCCAACAAGCCAGGAGATGTCGGCAAAAGGACATAAAAGCTTACATTAATCGCACAGGGCTCAGCCTTGGGTGGTAATCCCCTCCGGCCACTGCCCGCAGATAGGCCTCATCCGCCTCGACCCGCAAGTCGCGCCACTCTTCCCAATTCACAATGCCTTGGCGATCCATTTCATCCGCCTGGCGCAGCAGTTCTTCGTGATAGGCATCCGGACATTCCATGCGCAGCGAGCAGTCGTCGAGTGCACGGTGCCAGGCGTCCAGGGCACAGAGCCGTTGTTCTTGCGCCGGGGTCAGCAGGTTTTTGCATGAGTTCATGACGGTATCCCCCAAAAAGGAACTACACCGGTAAGCGTCGCGTGACGATCAGTTCTACGGCTGCGATTCGTTCAACATGTTCGTAACCCGTTTCCAGCAACTCTTCGCCGAAGACGTCCGGATCAAGTTCCCGGTAATGCCAGTCCAGCGCGGCACTATCCAGCGTCTCTTTCACAGCGGCGAGAAACGGGTCCTGGCCATCCACGATGGCGACGCCGGTATACAGCACCAGCGACCCGCCCATGGACAAACGCTCAATCGATTCGCGGACGATCCGCACGGACAGGTCGGCGCCCAGCGCATCACCGCCATGTCGATAGGCACGTTGCCGGGAATCCTTCATGTACGGTGGGTTGGCGACGATCAGGTCGAAGCGCCCTTCTACATCGTTAAGCACATTGCTGGCGTGGCAAGCCACGTTATTCAAGCCTGCCAACTCGGCGTTGATCCGGGTGAAGTCGAGCGCTTTGGGATTGATATCAACCGCCAGGACTTCAGCCTGGGGATGCGCTCGAGCGATGAGCATCGCGCCGGCGCCGGTGCCACAGCCGATGTCGACGGCGCGCTGGATGGCGCAACTGGTCGAGCGCAAATGCCGTTCGATCGTTAGCGCAAAACGATAGGTATCGGGGCCGAAGAACACCGAATCTTCCTGGGTGGTCGGAAAGGCGGAATGCACCAGCAACAGGTTATCCAGGGTCGACCATCTGACCGTGCTTTTGAGGCGCTCACCGTCGCGTTGCACCAGGCCACACTCGATCAATGGATGCTCATCAATCGGCAGCAGGCCACGCTCGAATGACCGGTTCCAGCCAAACGCATCACGCAGTGTTTTGCCGATACCGTTACCCGCCCGCTCGTTGACCCGTTGATGAGTGACAGGCGTTGGCGTCACGAACGTGTAGCCGCTTTCGCGCAGCCGATGGCCCAGTTGCAGCAGTTCGGACTGTCGTTTCATGCCTGCTGCCCCTTGATGTTTTCGCTCATCGTTTTGACGAACTCCCGGGTGGCATAGAGCCCGGCCGGCGTCGCGTGCATGGCCGGACACATGAAATCCTTGAGCAACGCCATCTTTTCACTGGGCGCACAGTGCTTGAGATCGCGGATCAACCCTTGCAGGTCCGGGTCGGTTTGCACGACTGGAGACTGCCTATCCAGTGTCCCGGCGGCCTTGCTCCTGAACTGGAATCGGAAGGCGTTGGTCGCGCGTTCTTCGACGACCCGGTCACCGGCAATCCAGTCCCACAGCAGCTGTTTTTCGTAGCCCGAAAACACCCCGAACATCGGCGCGCCAGCGCCATCGATCAAGGTCCAGAAGCGACTGTTGACCGGGTCTTCATCGCGCTTGATCCAGCCTTTTTTCAGCAAAGCGTCGAGAAACGCCGGGATCTGATCCGGCGTGCCCAGCCACTCATTGATGGTCCGGCCTTCGAGGCGGCAATAGTCGGAATGCATGTGCTGGCCGAACGATCTTTTGCGTTCGAGCATGGCGATGACTTCCTGCTCCAGGTCGAAAGACTGGATGACTGCCGTCGAGCCAATCCCCAGTTCATTCAGCTTGTAGCCTTGCACGACACGCCGATAAAACTCATCACGTTCCGCCCCCATCGGCATCAGCGACAGCACGCTCTGGGCCGCCTTGCGCGCATGACCGGTGCTGGCGTTATCGATGGTCACGTGCAAGGTGAAATAGTGCGGATCAATGCCCAGCTCATTCAACTCGAACGAGGTGATCAGTAAGTGCAACGGCAGCTGTTCGTAGCCCAGGTTGTAGCCGATCACTTCAGGCAGAAACGCCGCGCCATGCTGCCCCAGCGCCAACTGGATCGCGCCCTGCACGTAGTAATCATCCGCCAGCGAATAGCCGGGGTCGCAGTCCACATCGGCGATCAGTTTTTTATACAGCGCTACATGATTGAGCGCAGGTTCGCCGTCGCCTAACTCTTCCAGGTATGTGCGAATCAACCCATGAAACCGATAATCCGCCCAATGCGGTAGCAAGCCGTAGAGCCAGGCGCCATCCACCAGTTTGGTCGGCGCGACATGCTGCAGGAAATACAGCGCATGGCTGCGGCTGCTGAAAAATCGCCGGGGGCCACCGGCATGTCGCTCTTGCAGGTACGTCGAATACTGCTCGGCCACCTTCGCCACACCCTGCTCGATCCAGCCTTCAAGTTGCTCCGGTGTGGCCGGCACCTCACAGTGTGCGTGGTCGGCGCGGGCCAGTTCTCGCTGCAGAAAATCGGTAACGTCGACCTGGCGTAATTTCTCGCTCGGTTGCATCAAGGCGTCATAGACGGTTTTAGCCTGACCGTCGGCTGCCGCCGGATGACCTATTGGCGTTCCTGTAAGGGTCTGAAGGGCTGTCATAGGTCCACCTGGCAGTGTCAAAACATAAGGAATCCCGGCATTTCGCCGCTCTAATTCTTACGATTCACCTCGCTTCGGAACATTCATTTAATTTCACGGCTGTCCGGTGGACGGCCATATTTCCCTTTTTTGCTCACTTCACCGGTTTCGAGGTATTGAGCTTCACCGCCTCGCGTATCAGCGCTTTCAACGCGGTTTCGTTGATCTTTTCGCCCTCGTGAATATCGATGGCCCGCCGGGTGTTGCCTTCAAGGCTGGCGTTGAACAGGCCTGAAGGATCGTCCAGCGAAGCGCCCTTGGCGAAGGTCATTTTCACCACGGACTTGTAGGTCTCGCCGGTGCAGATAATGCCGGCGTGGGACCACACCGGAACGCCCCGCCACTTCACTTCCTCGACCACGTCGGGGTCGGCCTTGTGGATGAGCGCGCGGACCTGCGCCAGGGTCTTGCCCCGCCAATCGCCCAGTTCCTGGATTTTCGCGTCGATCTGCGAAGAGGCCGCGCCGCCCTCCTCTGCGTCCGTTTCCTGTTTCATGGTGATCGTCTCTCGTGGTGATTGCCGACGGATGAGTATTGCTGACGAACGATTTTTTCCAGGCATCACGACCGCTGGGCCTGTCGCCTCGCGCATCCCCGAACCTCAACCGATAATTGCAACGTCGTGCGCTGCACACGTTCATCGAGGACTGAAAGATGCCGCTGACTCTTTACTACCACCCTCTCTCGTCGTACTGCCACAAAGTACTGACGGCGCTGTACGAAAATGGCGTCGAGTTCGAGAAGAGGATCGTTGACCTGACAAACGAGGCCGACCGGGCGGAGCTTCAGGCGCTGTGGCCGATCGGAAAATTTCCAGTCATCCATGATCACGCTCACGAGCAGGATGTGCCGGAATCCACGATCATCATCGAGTACGTGGACCGGTTCTATCCCGGCACGTATCGCCTGGTACCTGACGATTGGGAGACCGCGCTGGAGGTGCGTTTGTGGGACCGGTTTTTCGATAACTATGTGCAGGGGCCGATGCAGCGGATCGTGGCTGATCGCCTGTTCTCGGCGCACGGCGATTTGACCCAGGAGCGCGCCCTGCTGACGACGGCGTATCAGATGCTGGAGCGGCGGATGGCTTCGCGGATCTGGGTCGCCAGCGAAGCGTTCAGCCTGGCCGATTGCGCGGCGGTCCCGGCGCTGTTCTATGCCAGTACACTGGTGCCGTTTCCCAATGACTTCGGGCACTTGAGTGCCTATTTTGAACGGCTGATGCAAAGGCCATCGGTGCAGCGCGTCATTGATGAAGCCAAGCCGTATTTTCAGTTTTATCCGTTTGCGGAGGCGATTGCGTTGCGGTTTCGTTGATGCCGTACGCGATCTGTGGCCTGTGTTCGGCTCTGTAGCCGCTGGCGAAGCCTGCGTCCGGCTGCGAAGCAGTCGTAAAACCTGAGCACGCGGTCCTTCTGATGTACCGCATCGTCTGGATTTGCGACGGCTTCGCCGCCGAACGCTGCCTCGCACTGCTCGGCAGCTGCTACAAGGGATGTGTTTTGCCGCAGTCCGGATCACTGCGGCTGAAAGGTCTCGAGATAAGCCAGCAGGTTTTCGATCTTTTCCTGATCGCTGATACCCCAGAAGATCATACGAGTGCCGGCCACCACGCTTTTGGGGTCTTCGATGTACTTGGCCAGGGTTTCGCGAGTCCAGACCACGCCGGAGGATTTCATCGCCTCTGAATACTGATAGCCCTCGGTGCTGCCAGCGGTGCGGCCGATCACACCGTTGAGCACCGGGCCAAAACCCGGTCGTGCCGATTCGCCGACTTGATGGCAGCCGCCACAGGTGCGGACGAACAGTTTCCCGCCCGCCTCGGCATCGCCGGCCGCGTGAGCCGCGGTGCCGAACAATCCTGTGGTGAGCAATAAAGCGATAGTCAGTACGCCAGCGTGGTTCATGGAGCGGCTCTCGAAAAAACGAGCGGCTATTTCATCACGACCAGCGCCCGGACCGAAGCCTCATTTACGCGCCAATTTGTATCGCACGCAGTCCTCATAAAAGCTCTTGCGGATCGCTTCCGGCCTGAACCGCGACTTGCTGTCGTAGGTTTGCTCGGTAATACCCATGGCCATCATGTGCATCCACGGCTTGTTGAACTTGTAGACCTGGACTTTCTGGCGTGCGGCATACAGCGAAACGCCTTGCAGTTTCAGCTCCTGAGCCCTGGCCGCCGTCCCCGCGCCCCAGCTGCACATATACCGATCATTGGGCTTCAGCTCTTTGGCCTCGACCGAGACGGCAACGCTCGCCAGGGCCAGCGAGATCACTAGATTGCGCAATTGAATGTCACCTAACCATCTGAAAGTGCGGCGATTCTGGCGATTAGTCGAGGGTTTGGGGGCCAGCAAATTGCCTTATCTGCGAAAGCCATATCCGCACCCTCGCCTACACTTGCTTCCCGTGCATGGATTACTCCAATAGCGGTCGACAAACGAGGCCCCGATGACAAAAACAAAAACACTGACTGGGCTGATGGCCTTGTTGCCGGCGATCACCGTGCAAGCGGATGACGGCGGCATCAGTTTCTGGCTGCCCGGCCAATTCGGGGCGCTGGCGGCGGCGCCGACCGAGCCGGGTTGGAGCATGCCGCTGATTTACTACCATGTCAGCGCCAGCGAGGGCGGGAGCAAGCCATTTCCACGGGGCGGCCGGACCACCGTGGGGCTGGATGCGAAAGCCGATCTGCTGTTCGCCAGCCCCACTTACACGTTTGCCGAACCGTTGCTGGGCGCTCAAGCGGCGGTGTCGATAGTCGCCGCGGTGGGACGGTCCGAGGCCAGTGTCGACACCACGTTGACCGGCCCACGTGGCCGGACCTTTTCCGGGGGCACGGACGACAGCCTCAAGGGTGGCAGCGATGTCTATCTGTTGGGCACGTTGAAGTGGAACCACGGGGTGCACAATTTCATGGCGTACAGCATGGGCAACCTGCCCGTCGGTGCCTATGACCCGGATCGACTGGTCAACACCGGGCTGGGCCATGCCTCGATGGATGCGGGCGGCGGCTACACCTATTTCGATAAGACCAACGAGTTTTCCGCCGTGGCGGGCATGACCTACAACTGGGAAAACACCGATATCGACTATAAAAACGGCATCGACGCCCACCTGGACTTGAGCGCTTCGCACTTCATCAACAGCCAGACGCACCTGGGCGTGGTCGGCTACGTTTACCACCAGGTCACGGGGGACAGCGGCAGCGGTGCGACCCAGGGCGATTTCAAATCCAAAGTCAGCGCGGTTGGGCCGCAGGCCGGGCATTTCTTCAAAGTCGGCAAAGAACTGTGGTACGCCAACCTCAAGGGTTACTACGAGTTTGATGCCGAAAATCGCGCCGAGGGCTGGAACACCTGGGTGACGCTGGTCGTGCCCTTGTAATCAGGTGTTGGTCTTCAGTTTGTTCCACAGACGCGTGGTCAACCGGGCAATGGCCGGCGGCAGGTCCTCAACGGTGAACAGTTTTTCCAGGACCGTTTTCGGCGGGTAGATCGCCGGGTCCTGCTTCACGTCCGGGCTGACAAATTCGTCCGCCGCCAGGTTGGCGTTGGCGTAATGCACGCTGCTGCTGATGTTGGCAATCACCTTGGGCTCAAGCAGGTAGTTCATGTAGTTGTAGCCATTCTTCTCGTGGGGCGCGCTCTTGGGCATGACCACCATGTCCATCCACAGGGTCGAGCCTTCGTCCGGGATCGAATAGGCGATGTCGATGCCATTCTTGGCTTCCTTGGCACTGGCGGCGGCTTGTACGATGTCGCCGTTGAAACCAATCACCGCGCAGATGTTGCCGTTGGCCAGGTCGCTGACGTATTTGGAGGTGTGGAAGTACTGCACGTACGGCCGGATCTTCAGCAGCGCCTGCTCGGCCTTGGCGTAATCCGCCGGCTCGTGGCTGTGGTGCGGCAGGCCCAGGTAGTTGAGGGTGATCGGCAAAATCTGCGTCGGGTTATCGATGATTGCCACGCCGCACTGGCTCAGCTTTTTGATGTTGTTCTCATCAAAAAACAGGCGCCAGGAATGGGTGACGTCGGTGGTGCCGAAAATCGCCTTGATCTTCTCGACGTTGTAGCCGATACCCGCCGTGCCCCACATGTAGGGATAGCCGTACTGGTTGCCCGGGTCGTTGACCTCGAGTTTTTTCATCAGTGCCGGGTCGAGGTTTTTCCAGTTCGGCAGTTGGCTCTTGTCCAGTTTCTGGATCGCCCCGGCCTTGATCAACCGCGACATGAAATGGTTCGACGGACTGACCACGTCGTAACCGGTGTTGCCGGTCATCAACTTCGATTCCAGCACTTCATTGCTGTCGTGGATGTCGTAAGTCGCCTTGATCCCGGTGACCTTGGTGAAACTGGGCAAGGTGTCCTCGGCGATGTAGCCGCTCCAGTTGGAAATGTTGACCTGTTCGTCGGCGTACGTGACGGCCGAAAACGTTGTGAGCAAGACCGTCAGGGAAACAGGGTTAAAGCGCATGTTCGATCACCTGAGTTGAAGAATTTTTGTTGTTTGGGATGCCCGGTTTTCTAGATTTCTGTTCTGGCCCTGACCGCCTCCACACGCATGCGAAGCATGGCACCGATATCGAGAAAGGGTTTGGGCGGCAGCCAGCCGGGCTGGGCCCGTTGCATCACCGAGGCCAACATCGGCGAGTCGCTGCCCGAGGCCAGTTCGGCGAGCAACCGGCCCCAAAGCGTGCCGCGCGCCACGCCGGAACCGTTGCAACCGGCCACGGCAAATACGCCCTCCTCAACCTTGGCGAAAAACGGTTGCCCGGAGCGCGAGGCGCTCAAATGACCGGTCCAGGTGAAGCGAATGTCCTGCTCGGTCAGCCACGGAAAGCGCCGTTGCAAACCCAGCACATGGTGTTTTCTGCGCAGCAGCAGATCGCTGTTGGATAAATCCTTGGCGCGGTATTCGGCGGTGTTGCGGATCATCACGCGACGGTCCGGGGTCAACCGCACCGTGGCGCCGAGGGGTCGGGTGGACAGCACGCCCCAGGGCTCGACGTTGCCCATCGCCTGAAACTCTTGCTCGGTCAACGGCCGCGTCAGGCTGGCGCTGAGTTCCATGGAAAACGTGCCGCTGTCGGCGATTCCCGAGCGTGGGATGAAGGCATTCAGGCACACCAGCACCTGCTGCGCCTCAACGCTGCCCTCGGCTCCCTGGGCGCGAACCTGTCCTTTGGCCAGACGTTCGAGGCCGGTGATGTCGGTGTTTTCGTAGAGCGTCACATTCGGCGGCAGCGCTTCCAGCAAGCCCTTCACGTATTTGGCCGGTTGCAGCAAGGCGTTGCCGTTGCCACACCAGATCGCGGCCTGGTAATGACCGATTCCGAGTTTTTGCTTCAGCTGTTCGCCTTCCAGAAACTGCGCCGAGGCACCCACCGCATGCAGCGTTTGCAGCTTGGCCTCGACGTGGGTCAGCTTGGCGGGATCGCTGACGGCGAAGAAATAGCCGGCATCGCGCAAATCGCACTCGATGCCATGCAGGGCAATGCGCTGGCGGACTTCCGCACTGGCGGCGCGGGAGATCGCGGTATCCACCTCATAACCAGCGAATCCCGAATGCCCCGCCAGCTCATCGGTGCTCGGGTGTTCATGGGCCACGACGAATCCGGAATTGCGCGCCGAAGCACCCTGCGCCGCCCGCTGCCGATCGACAATCACAATGCGCGCCTGAGGGTGCATTTCGGCGAGTGAATGAGCGGCGCACAGCCCGGTGATGCCGGCACCGATAATCAGCCAATCGGCTTTTTGCCTTCCGCTCAGGCGATCACGCACCGGGGCGTTACCCGCTTGCGCAATCCAGCCACAACTATTTTCCATGCCTCACCTCATTGACGGTCGTTCGGCGCGCCGTACTCAACGCTTCATGCAGCAAGCGCATGAGGTGTTTGAGATAACGGCAGCCAGAGCTAGAATCTATAAGGTCTGTAGCGACACAACCAACGTTATAAAATCATCTGAGTATTCTTAAAACGCATGGATAAAATCCGCCACGTTCCTTCTCTTCAGGGCCTGCAGGCCCTGGTCGAGGTCGCTGATTCGGGCAGCTTTACGCAAGCGGCGCACACGCTGTGCCTGACCCAAAGTGCGGTGAGTCGAAAAATCCAGCAGTTGGAATCTCACTTCGGCGTATCGCTGTTCATCAGGAGCAGCCGTAGCCTGCAACTGACCGTCGAGGGCGAACAGGTGCTGGCCAGTGCGCGCAACATTCTCGAGCAGCTGAAAACCCTTGAGGATCGGCTTTCCCCACAAAAGCGCCCCTTCCGCATCCGCATGCATGTGTCGCTGGCGGTGCGCTGGTTGCTGCCGAAACTGAGCGACTTCTACTTGCGTCACCCGGACGTTTCCCTGTCGATCGAAACCGTGGCCACGGAAATCGTCGAACCGGCCGCCGACAGCGACGCCTACATCCTCTATCTGCCCGAGCCGTCAAACGATCCCGCCAGCCTGACCCTGTTCGAGGAATCGCTGGTGCCGGTGTGCGCGCCGGGGTTCGGCCCACTGGACTCGATGGATGATCTTGTGCGCTTTGCGCTGCTGCACCGTTCGGCGGACAAGCAAGCCTGGATCGACTGGCTGGCAGCCAATGGCGGCAAGTCGCTGGAGGATTACCGGCACATCCCCTTCAACCTCGATGAGCTGGCGCTCGATGCAGCGGCGCGAGGCTTGGGCGTGGCGATGACGGACCTGACCCTGGCCCAGGAATCGCTTGATCGCGGGGTGCTGGTGGTGCCGTTTGGTCAGCCATTGAAGACCCAGGGAATTTACTCACTGTGCCCACAGCCGTCGGCGGCGAGCCATCCGGCGTGCGGGGTGATCATGCAGTGGTTTGCGGAGCAGGCGCAGCGGGAGACGGAGTGAATTAGTCCCGTATTTTGGTGACTATCGCCCGCCCCTTTTCTCCTCATGCTTTGATAGGGCACACCAACCGCCAGCCCGATCAATGCACACTTGATATAGGTATTCGGACGTGTGGTGTCCAGAACATGGTCTGCACGCTGATATGCGGATGACTTTCCAACGGTTCCCATTCATCCATGAACGCGAACCCTTGCTTCAGGTAGAAGTTCGCGGCCCTGGCATTGTCCGGCGAGACGTCGAGGTAGACGCGCTCATGACCTTTTTCCATCGCCAGGCTTTTCACCGCCTCGACCAACCGAGCGGCTACGCCAGAACCGCGTGCGGCGGGTTCAACCCACATGCCGATCAGGTTGAAGCGATTCGCTTGACTGACCCCGGCGCCAATCATGCCCACCGGTTGATCGTTCTGGATGGCCAGCCAGAATTGCGTGCCGGCAGACGAGGCGCGTTCTTTCCATTGCTCGTCGGTGTAGTTGGCCGCCGTTTGGTAACTCACGCCGAACGCTGTCGGCGCGTCCAACAGCGCGGCGAGGCGGATGTGCTTCAAGAGCGGCCAGTCTTTTGTTTCCGTTAGACGAATGTTCATGACGGCTTTACGCTCTAGCTTCCTCACGCGGTGTTGCCTTCAATGTCGACACCGGCAGCAATTAATGGGTAACGCAGCACCATAGGCCGGCAGTGCCCAGGGCAGGATGCCCCTGAAATTCACAAATTCGGTATGTGCTGCGGGCAAGATGAGCGTTTAGTTAACCATCACCTCGTCCAGTGCCTGCTCGAGGGTGCTGACCGTGCGCTCGATATTGTGCAGCTTTTCGAGTCCGAACAGACCAATGCGGAAGGTCTGGAAGTCGGCCGGCTCGTCGCACTGCAACGGCACTCCGGCGGCGATCTGTAGGCCGTGTTCGGCAAATTTCTTGCCGCTCTTGATGTCGGCATCATCGGTGTAGCTCACCACTACGCCAGGTGCCTGAAAACCGGCTGCGGCCACGCTTTTGATGCCTTTGCCGCTCAACATTGCGCGCACCCGATCGCCCAGAGCCTGTTGTTCGCCGCAGACCTTGTCGAAACCGTAGGCTTGCGTCTCTTTCATCACTTCGTTGAATCGCGCGAGGGAGTCGCTGGGCATGGTTGCATGGTAGGCATGTCCGCCCTGTTCGTAGGCCTGCATGACCTGCAGCCACTTTTTCAGGTCGCAGGCGAAGCTGCTGCTTTGCGTCTGTTCGATGCGTTCGAGGGCCAAAGAACTGAGCATCACCAGGGCGCAGCAAGGGGAGGCGCTCCAGCCTTTCTGCGGTGCGCTGATCAGCAGGTCGACTGCGCATTTGTGCATATCAACCCATAGCGTGCCTGAGGCGATGCAGTCCAGCACGAACAGGCCTCCCACCGCATGCACGGCGTCGCCGACAGCCCGCAGGTACTCGTCGGGCAGGATAATCCCTGATGAGGTTTCAACGTGGGGGGCGAAGACAATCTGCGGCTTCTGCGCCGCAATGGCTGCCAGCACTTCGTCCAGAGGGGGTGGGGCGTAGGCAGCCTGGTGACCAGTCTCGACCGGTCGGGCTTTCAGCACCGTAGTGGCCGCCGGGATGTTGCCCATCTCAAGGATCTGGCTCCAGCGATAACTGAACCAGCCGTTGCGTATCACCAGGCATTGCTGGTTGGTGGCAAACTGTCGCGCCACCGCTTCCATGCCGAACGTGCCACTGCCCGGGACCACCGCAACCGCCTGGGCGTTGTAGACCTGCTTCAGGGTCCTGGAAATGTTCTTCATCACGCCTTGAAATGACTGCGACATGTGGTTGAGCGAGCGGTCGGTGTAGACCACTGAGTATTCGACCAGCCCCTCGGGATCGATATTGGGATATAGCTTTGACATGGCGTGACTCCTTTGGCAGAGATCTCAGTGGTATCGACCCTGCCCTAAGCCTTGGCAAATGACAAGATTGCTCAGGATGAATTGCGACTTCTGTTGAGCGGCTGGCATCATCAAGGTCGATGGGACTGCTCCCAGTTCAGACTGTTGCGACACTTGTGGCACTGCGTGAATGACATCCACAACCATTTTTTCAGCGCTGCTCACCCCATGAATTCTTTCAGCCAAACCCGTCCGAGTCGCACTTTTTCCTGGATGGTAAATGACCACCTCTGGCCGATGGCCGTCATTGACTAAGCCGAAGTACTTTAGGTACGGGACCGAGCGACGTGTGTTGCAGTGATTCGCCCCTTTTTTTCAGACATTCCGGGACAGTTAGTTATGGAGACTCCACGGTCATGGTTTTACCGCGTGCCCCTCTTCCATGTGAGGGACGTTCGGTGATTTCTTCTCAGGCACGATAAAACTCACTGTCGTGCTGGTGAGGATCTTGTGAGTCGGGTCCGCCACTTCCAGAAGAACCTTGTGCGTACCGGGCGTCAGCCCAACCAGGATAATCGGGTCTTCACTGGTATGCGCCCACGTTCCTTTCCAGTCATCGACGGTCACGTGGAGATGGCCGAGACGCGGAGACACGTCACCCGCCGTTTTGCCAAATACCGGCATGATCCTGGCGTGCTCTGTCCGATATTGAATGATGACAACCCCGCGGGCGAGTGGCTCGGCAAGCGGTGGATAGGCAATGAGTTTTGGCGGCGTCTCAGATTCCAAGGGGAGTATTGCCGGTGGCTGATCGGGATCTGCTTCTCCTTGACCGACTGCAGCGATGCAAAAAAAGCCTCCCAAGGCAAAGACAAACAGATTTCTGAGAACGAGGGACATGGCGTTTTTCTCCCGCGTGATGTTATTCAAGGCTAGATCAACTGGCTCTTCTTCACCGCAATCCACCAGCAAAATCACGGTAAGACTCATAGGCGCGCCCGTCGTCATCGGCAACAGCCATGACCTTTGGGTCAGCGATAGCATGAAAGAGACTCGCAGCTGATCGCATCCGTTCTAATCAGATACCTTGTAGACCTGCCGATGAGGGGCGCGGTGTCGGCAATTCAGCCGATATCGACGTTCAAGGCAATGTCCCAAGTGCCGGCGCCGTTTTTTGCCAGGCCGATCATCATCAGGCCGAGCGCCTCAAGCGTCTGGGCCATGTGCAGGCCGCCGACATCCAACGGACGCAACCCGAGACTCTCGATGAACGTCGAGACGCGCGCCTTGGCCTCCGGATCATCGGCGGCGATGAACGCGTCGAGGCGCCCACCCTTGGCAAGGACGTGGCCGAACAGGGTGTTGAACGCCTTCACGACATGCGCGCTGGCGGGGGCGATCTTGGCGATCTCTTGCGCACCCGAACTGACGGCGGGAGAGACGAGGCCCGTGAGGTCCGGAGAGGCCGTGTTGGTGATGTCGATGATCACCTTGCCGTCGAGCGCGTCTCCGTACTCGGCCACCACCGACGCCGCACCGGTGTACGGCACGGCGAGGATGACGATGTCGCCGGCTGGCGCCGCCCCGTACGTCCCTGTGGTCGCTCCGGCCGCGAGCTGGTCGGCCAGCGCCTGCGCCTTGGCGGGGTCGCGGCTCATCACCTCGACGGTATGCCCTGCTCTAGCGATACGACCGGCAATCGCCGCGGCCATGCCTCCTGAACCGATGATGCTGATAGTGCTCATGTGCAGTCTCCTCGTGAATTAGGGTGTTGCTCGTTGCCGTCCGCCGGGCCAGTTGCGACCCGGTTGCTTGCTCAACTCAGTCGGCAGGGAAGTAATGGCCGTTGTCGAGGTCCTCGAACAAGCCGGGCTGAACAGGCTTCCAGCCGAGGGTCTGGCGGGTGATGAGGTTGGATGCCGGGAGGTCCAGCGTGACCAGATTCGCGAGGAATCCAAAGTATCCCGGCAGCATCAGTACATCCGCGGGAATGCTCACGGCCGGCACGCCCAGACGGCTGCCAATGGCCTCGGCGATCTCGCGGAACCGGAAGCCCTCACTCTCGACCCCGTGCCAATATTTGCCAGCCTCACTCTTCTCCAGTGCCAGGCGGAACAAGACGGCGAGGTCACGGGCGTGCACGGCCGGCCACAGGTTCGCGCCTTCTCCCGGGTAACCGATGACGCCCTTTTCCTTCGCCAGCCCGATCAACAATGGAAGGAAGGCGACGTCGGTCGTGCTGTGCGCAATCGTAGGAATCCGTACGATCGACGACCGCACGCCCCGCTCTGCGAGGCCGATCACGGTGGTTTCGACGACGTTGCGAACCCGCAAGGTCCCCTTGTACGCATCGCCGCCGGGAAGTGACGGGTCTTCCTCGGTGGCCGGACGACCCAGGTGTTCCCACCCGGGCGCGCCGATGCTTCCCGACACAACCAGCGGCTTGCCGCTTCCAGCCAGCGCCTCGCCGTACGCGAGCATGATCTGGAGTTCCGCAGCGGCCACGGCGTCGATCCCGCCAGTGGGTAGCAGGTCTTGCCGGTGCGCGACGTGGATAACGCCGTCGGCGTCCGCCGCTGCCGCCTTGAGCCCGTCGAGGTCGGAAATATCCCCGCGACGCACCTTGGCGCCGAGCGCGGTCAGCGCTGCCGCGGACTTGTCGGACCGGGCCAGGCCGGTGACCTCGTGGCCGGCGGCGATGAGTTCGGGGACGATGTACGAACCGATATGGCCGGTTCCGCCAGTGACTAAAACGTGCATGTCAGGGCTCCATCTGCGTGGTGTGATGCGAGAAATGGTGATACGGGAACGCTCAGCCGAAATGGCTGACGCCGATTGAGAAGTGCGTGTGCTTGACGGAGTGGGCGATAAGGCCGCCGATCGTTACTGCCATGTCACCTGAGCCGATAAGGCTGCTGGTGCAATCCAATGAACTCCGTCAACGTACGATCCATGCTGGTCGCTTTACTTGCAAATAGCAAGTGACATGAAGGGTTTTACTTGCGACACGCAAGCAATGCTAAGATCCAGCCATGAAGACAACTCTTAAAGAAGACTTTCGATCCCACTGCGCGGTGAACTACGGCGTGGAGATTTTCGGCGACCGGTGGTCGCTCTTGATCATTCGCGACATCGTTTTTGTAGGGAAGAAGACGTATGGCGATTTCCTGAAATCGGAAGAGGGAATCGCAACCAATGTTCTTGCTTCCCGACTGGCCTTTCTAGAGAAGCAAGGCGTTCTCGCGAAGGCGCCCAGCCCCGACGACAGGCGCAAGGACTTCTACACCTTGACCGAGAAGGGTCTGGACCTCATTCCAATTGTGATCAACATTGTGCTCTGGAGCGCAAAGCACGATTCGGAGTCGTACGTGCGGCGCCACGAGGATTTGGTTGCTCGATTCAGTCAAAACCCCTTGCAGGCGAGTGAAGAAGTGAAGGCGCTGGTCCGCAATGGCGGGTGCCTCTTTCCTGAGAGTGGGAGATGAACAAGGCGGCGAACGCGCCTTTCACGGCGCGCAAATGTGTGGGTATCGGTCCTGATGACTCAGGGCCTTGGGCTCGCGCCCCTTTCTGAGGCCCGCGCCAATGCCTGGGTGTCGACATACTCGCGGATGTTCGTCAGCTGGCCATTGCGAACAGTGATGGCGAAGACAAAATGGTCCTCAAACGTCCGGTTCGTGGCTTTGACTTTCCCCGTCGCAAAGCCGACGACCAGCACCCGTTCGCCCTGCGCTACAAACTCGGGAGGCTCCATGGATGTTTCCAGTTCTGCGGAAGCCTGCTGAAGCACGTCCGCCAATCCCGCGTGCCCGCGGTGCGTGCCAGCCAGCGGCCAATCCTCCCCCGGAATGATCCACTCGAAATCTTCGGCACACAATGCCAGCAGACGTTGCCTATCGCCGCCGCCCATTGCTGCAAAAAAGTCCTTCACAACCTGGATATTCTCTTGAATGCTCATAAAGACGTCTCCATTGCGCTTGCATCGGATTGCGTACGGTGGTTGCTCTTTTCCACGCGGGATCACAACTCATCAGTCGAACTTGACCAAGTCCTTGAAGATCAGTTGGCCCCAGGTATTTCCGCGCGCCTGCACCAGCAGTCCACCCTCCGAAAGCCCGCCCAGCTTGATCGGCGAGAAACCGAGTTTTTCTGCCAGCGCACCAATTTCCGCAGCGGCGCCGTCATCGTCGCTCGCAAGGAACACGACTCTCCTGCCACCCTTCACGGCCGGATCCTGGCCAAGAACAGCGGCGCCCAAATGGTTGAAGCCCTTGACCAGTCGTCCGCCAGTAAAGGCCTGCGCGACGACACTGGAAGAAGGCTCTCCTCCCAGTTCCTCAGGGGACACGCCGTAGGCATTGGTCGCATCGATGATGGTCTTCCCCTTCCAGGTCGGCAACGCCTTAGCGACGTCCGGGTACGACTCGAAACGGACAGCCAGAAAAACGATGTCCGCCTTGACCGCGTCCGCCAGTTTTTGGGGAATGATCTGGGGGCCGATGGCGGCCGCAGCGGATGCAAAGCTTTCCGGGTCGCGCGTGGTTGCCACGGCTACTTCGATGCCATTGCGGACAAACGCCTTGGCCAGGGCCTGGCCGATATTGCCGAAGCCGATAATTGCGTAGCTCATACATTCTCCTGAGGTTTACCGAGTTCTACGGCGCTCCGAATCATCGAATGAAGCGCCTGGGCGTAGGACGTCAGAGTTGCGCAAGACCGCCGTCAACGGCGACTTCGCTGGCGGTCATGAAGCTGCTGTCCGGCGACGCAAGAAAGGCGGCCACGGCCCCGATCTCCGCCGGATCGGCCATGCGCTGAAGCGGCGTCATCGCGGCGTAGATTTTCTGGCCCTCCTCGCCCAGCGCTTCCTTCGCGAGTTCGGTCGCCGTCGCCCCGGGCGACAGCACGTTTACCCGAATGCCAGTGCCCTTCAGGTCCTCGGCCCAAGTCCGCGCGAGGTTGCGCACTGCCGCCTTGCTTGCGCTGTAGGCGCTCATTCCCGGGGCGCCCGTGGTGCCGGCGCTCGAACCGGTGAGGATGATCGAACCGCCTTTGCCCATCAGCGGCAGCGCCTTCTGGACGGTGAAAATCGTCCCCTTCACGTTGGTGTCGAAGGTTTCGTCAATGTGCTCGGCGGTGATCTGGCCGAGCGCAAGCTGGCTTCCCGCCCCGGCATTGGCGAAGACGATGTCGAGGGTTCCGCGCTCGGCCTTCACCGCTGCGTAGAGTCGGTCGAGGTCGGCCAGATCGGACACCGAGCCCTTCACCGCGCGGGCATTGGGCCCGAGTTCGGCGACAGCAGCATCGAGCGCTTCCTGCCGGCGGCCGAAGATGAAGACGAAGGCGCCCTCCTCGATGAAGCGTTTTGCAGCGGCGCGGCCGATGCCGGTAGCGCCGCCGGTGATCACGGCGGTCTTTCCATTCAGTCTGGTCATGTCGTACATCCTTCGTTGGAGTTGTGCCAAGCAGGGAATTGCTTGCTTGAGACGAGGATGCAGCGCTGATAACCTAAGGACAAGTATGCACCTTTAGGTAAGTATCAAAAAATGACGACGACTTCTGAAATCTGTGGCACCGGTTGTGGGCTTAACGCCACGCTGCGCATCATCTCGGGCAAGTGGAAACCGCTGGTCTTGTTTTTCCTGCGCGATGGCCCGAAGCGTTACGGCGAGCTCAAGCGTTTGATCCCGGGCGTCAGTGACAAGGTGCTGATCCAGCAATTGAAGGATCTGGAGGCCGATCACGTGCTGGCGCGAACCGACTACAAGGAAGTGCCGCCACGCGTGGACTACACGCTGACCCCGCTCGGTCGCAGCCTGGCAGACGCGATCATGCCGCTGTGCACCTGGGGAACCGAGAATGCGGCGCAAATGGCAAGCATCTTCGCCAAGCGCGACGCTTTGCCCTAGCAGGATGCTGACCAACTACTGACTGTCGCGAGCGCCTGGAAAATCCGGGGCTATTGTGCCGGTTACAAGCTCAAGGAAGGCTGTAGTGAAAATAAGCAAGACGCTGGTCATTCTCAATAACCTATTGCGCCTTCTGCAGGTGCTCATGGGCTTGGCGGGCTGGATAGGCGCAGGGGTGACTCTGGGGCTGCACCTGCGCTTCGACTTACAACCGTTTTTGTCGATGATCCTGGCGTCGGGGTTAGGTGTCGTTGCCTTGGTCGTGCATGAAGGCGGTCATTACCTGGGCGCCAGGTTGCATCACATGCCGGTGTTGATGATGCGAGTCGCCGCCGTGGAGGTTCAGGTACGACGCCGGAATTGGCAGATTCGCTGGTCGCCACAGCTCAAGGGGCGTCGACTCGGCGGTTACGTAATGGCGGCGACAAACTGTCAGCTTCCGCTGCGCAAACAGATGCTGTGGTTTGTGCTGATGGGGCCCTTGGCCAACTTGCTCATGGGCCTGGTCTCAGCGGGATTGGGCTGGCTCACCGAGGGGCTAATGTCAGCATTCTTCCTGGCGTTTGCCATGCTTAACCTGAGCATGGCATTGGCCAATCTGGTGCCAACCTCCCGCATTCTGCACAGCGACGGTATGCTCCTTATCGCCTGGTGGCTGCACCGCGACGACCAGCGTGCCGAATTGGCCGAGGTGCGCTTGCTGGCGATGTCAGTGGCAGGAGTAGCCTGCGAGCAACTGCCGGATACCGACATTGCACAGCTGTCCCAAGGCGCCATGCCTCAACCCTTGATTGCCATCGGCTACCGCCTTGGCGCCTTGCTGGACCGAGGCGATTTCCGGGCGGCGACGCAGCTGGAGCAGAATCTGGAGGCGGTGTTGCAGGAACATGCGCAGTCACTCAACGGCATGGGCACGCTGATCACTCTGTTGCGCGTTGAGTTCGCTTTCGTCCGCGCTTATCTAGAACAGGACGCGAGGCACCTGTGGGACGACTGGGCGAACAGCGACCTTGACTGGTTTAACCCTTGGCTGCGTCCACGCTGTGCGGCGCTGCGGGCGTTTTTGCAGGGAGACCTGCAACGGGGTGAACAATATTTGCAGCAGGCGCTAGCAGCTGCGAACAACAGCGTGGTAACTACGATAAGACGCAGCGAGGCACTTCTGGCGGACAGCCTGCGGGCATTACCGGCAGCGGTGCAAAGCAAGGATCTGGAACCCGAGTGCGTGTCATGACCAGGCCCCCCCCATAGGTTCGCAAAGCAGGTAAATCAGTGCCTGCCCCCTGCGGCGAGGGACTTGCCCCCTCGCCACAAAAACAGCGCTAGACGCTATTCCGACGGCATTGCCCGCAACCGCCGGCCAAGCACATCCAGCACATCACACCCATCGCGCAATGGAATGGCGCACAGCAGGGCAAAGTCGCTGAGGATGAAGGATTCACATTCGATTGAGCCGCGCATGGACAGGTTTTCCAGCGCTTGGGTTACGGCGCGGATTCGGTAATTGGCGGCGTCATACAAAACATCGAGCGGCGCGTGGGTGTCGACGAACAGGGTGGGCATGTCGTCGCAGTTGCTGGTAAGCGCCATGAAGCGGCTTTCGGGGTGGGGAGTTGGTTTTTCGTAAGGTGGGTCAGGATGTAGTGTTGGCATTTTTAAGCTTCCGATGAGAAATGGAAGCTGCCATCAGCCTTCCTACAGGCTTGGGTGGCAGCTATACGCGGGGTAGGAATACCGAGCATCGGAAAACTCGACCACGCCGAAACGTGCCCGCGCATAGCCGCCGCGACGGATATTACGGGCGCACATGGCGGGCCGCAAATCTGACTTCGATTGCTAACGCATTACCGATGCTACTAAAGGGTTCCTACGCCCTGCCGCTGAATATTCAGCGACCACCAAAGCCTACCGATTGAATCCACCGCGCACCAGTTCACCAAAACCGCCACAACTTGAAGGAAATTTCCGAAGACCTTGCCCGGAAATTTCGCTCGAAAGGAAGCAATTTGGTGAAAGTATTCACTTAAGCTGGGCCTTGTTTGTTCAGCTGCTGGGGGACCGCTTTCGGCCAAAAGCAGACTGTCGTTACAGGCCATTGGGACGGAGATTTTGAGCTACTCTCTCCGACACTAGCTTTAGGTAAGCTTGAACACTGCCAGAGAAGGCATCTCCAGAAGTGGCGCATTTAATCAATTCTTTCACCGCGCCCTCTTCTTCCAAAGCAGTCCACTGGCAGCAACACATCATGTTAGCGGGCTCGATATGACGTACTGCATAAATTCACAGGAAGTGGTAAATGCGATCCGCACAATGAGCACAACGCGTATCGGCATTGATGGAATAGATGGCGCGGGCAAGTCAACGCTGGCCCGAGAAGTCTCCGAAGCCCTTGGACTTCCTTGTATAAGCCTCGACTCCTTCCTTGAGAAAGATATGAAAGGGTATGTTGAGCACATCGACTACCTGAAGCTTAAGGCTACGCTGGAGAAGCTTGAAGGCTATGTAGTGGAAGGTGTTTGCCTGCGCCAGGTGTTGCGGCGAATTCAACTGGCACCCGCAGTAAACATCTATATCAAGCGAGTGCAGCATGGAGTCTGGTCAGATGAGGCCAATCTAGATATCAGCGAACCAGTCGATGTCGTTCTGGCTAGAGAAAGAGATCTCGCCAGTCTGTTTTCGATTAGTCTGGTAAGTAATCTCGGGTTGGCAGAAGAGGTCATTCGGTATCACGCTGAATTTCGTCCGCATAATCACGCTGACGTAACCTATGCTGCCGCGCATTAGCAATTCACTGCTGGGACGACGCTTCGGAAAGGAAACAGAATTTTATACTCCTTGGTTTAAACGTCTGTTTTTTGACCTATTGCTGGCCGTAACGAGAGGCAGAAAGCGCCCCGTAGCTGCCGGCAACCGGCAAAAAACAGCCGTAGTGCCGTATGCTAGGAGGCAAATGGTGCAAGCGCTTTGACTTCAGCAGGACGTTGATGGGATATAGCCCTCCGGCGGGTAACCCCTCCCAATCTGTCTGCACGTCTCAGTTCGATCATCCCGGTGGCGTCGCTGATACACTGTTCCTACAGCAGCCCTTTGGGCAGCCAATGAGTTGGGCCGAGAAATGGATATCAAAGAGTTTTGCCTCGCTCATCGATTCGATATGAGCAAATGCGCAGTAGCATCAGGTGGTGGCAGCTTCGAGTTGACGGATCTGAAAACTTCGCCTGTCGAATTCTTGAGCTTGGCGGAAGACGATTTTGAACGTGGCGGTTTGTCAGCCCTTGTCAATGCAACGACTAATATTAAACGTGCGATTGTCTGTCAGCTTGACCAGTTATTGATCTCGTTTGGTTATCCGTCATTCAGATGGAATGTGCCGAAAAAAATAGAGAAGTTGAGAGCACTCGGCTTATTGGCGCCGAGTCTTTTGCGTAAAGCAGTTAGCATGCGGAATATTCTTGAACACGAATACGAAACTCCTGAGCTTAAAATAGTTGAGGAGGCGTTGGATATCGCGAGTCTATTTGTAATGTCTGCTTCTGCTATGTTCATTCCTTTTGAAGATGTGTTGGAGTTTTCGCTGCCAGACGGTCCTGCCGAGGGTAGCCCTGTAACGCATATCACGGCCGGATTAAACCGGGAGTCTCGAGGTGTTTTCTATACTGTCTATGCATACGAGCCCGGCGGATATGGTGGACTGTGCGTTGGTCAATGTGAAATTCAATCAGGTCACGTGCTTTTCGAGTCAATGGTCAAGCTTTCCGCATCTCTGATGCTTCGATACAAGGTCAATCAAGCTCTTAAGGATTTTGACACCGCCTACGCTAAGCTATGAATATTCGTTAACTTTTATTAGCGAAGGGATAAATTATTTGCCGTAAAACTAACGGCTGTAAGGGGCAGCAAACGGCCAATAGCATCCGGTCACAACCGACTGAGAACAGCCAAAAGCGCATACTTATGACCGTCCGCCATTCTCTCTAAGCAGACGCATAAGTGAACGGCTCCAGCAAAATTTGAGGTTCGACCCACAACCTTAAACCGTAGGGAATTACCGAATACCCGTCGTATCGCCCAGTGAAAGTATTCGAAGCTGCAAACTCCAAGAATTTACCGCGCTTGTCATCAACAACGCGGATACCGGGGCATCCAAGCATTGTGTATTTGATAATGGGGTTTGGTAGTGAAGCCTCACTCACCTGAATTTCCACATCAGAATCATATTGCCAAATTGTCAATTTCAGTCTGACAGTACCTTGCTCGATAACGTAACGGTGTGATGTTTCGAACTCATCCAGGGAGGGGAAGACGCCGAGTACGGCGATTAGATCAAAAGGATCCCACGTTAAAAGGGGCATAAAGCATCCTTTGCTGACATCACGGTGAATTTGATCCCATTCTAATCATCAGCCATCTGTAACGCAGTTTTTCTCCAAGACTTCTTGGCCATAGGCAGAGCGATTTTTCGCAATCCCTACCAAACGAACATTCACGATCTGGAGGACTCTACGGTTTTTCCCCTCCGTCAGCTTTGGGTCGATTTCAGCCCCTCGTGAGTGGCAGAAATCGGCCAGAAGCGGACACCGGCTCCGCGAATTCCCACACAGGCTCGTACAGTTAAATGCCCAGGCGATGTCGCTGCTCATCCGATAATGGATTTTTTAAGGCCTCCTGGTACGCAGCCTCGCATTTGCGCCAGAACTCATAATGAAATGCACGCAGCGCGACTCCGACCATTGGTTCAAATCGAACCCAAAATATATATCGGACCGCGCCCAGGCTTATTGAACTTCGAAAACTTGTGGGGTTTTGTGTTTTTGAATCGAAGGGAACAATAAGCCCTCCGTGCCCAGCGAATTTATGCTCCCCGAGTGTATCGCGATAAGCCTCATAGGTCGGATCTGCATCAATGTGTAGAAAGACAATGTTTCGCCTCGTAGTTCCTATGGCGAATTCGCAAGCTTCTAATAGGCGAGGGCCACAGGACTCAGCGATATGGCAACATAATAGTTTGGAAAAGTATCGAAATACATTGAGGTACTTCTCTGAGCCAGAGGCATATTGTGGCGAGCTGAATACTGACGAAGGATCTTGACCTTTCGTCAAACACGAGGAGACCAAAGCATGAAACCGGTCGAATTCACGGTCAGATGCCTGTGTACGGGTGCCATTGCATAAAGAGCACATCCGAGCTGAGAAGTGGAAGGCGCGGGACTTCGGGCCTTGCGCCGAACGAGGAATGCTTTCGCCATCGAAATTGCCGATGACCATGGCATCCTCTCCAAAAATTTTTCGCAAAACCGAAGCTTTGATTTTGTGCTCTCCGGTGAGCGATTCACCAGACCCGCACAGGCAGCAACTCTCTGCCTGGTACGGTTCGAAGAATATTCCCATCAATAGGCTCCAAAGATATTAGGAATTTCATGAGGCTATAGCTCCAATCGCAAGGCCACCTTTATACCCTTAGAAAATAATGCCGGAGCTGCTACGGTGTTCATGCCGAACCAGTGCATAGCCCCCGCCAGCACCGCTTTAGCAAAAGCCCCTACGAGTCCGCTTTGGGTCGAAGCAACACCTGGGGGATGGCAGCTTTCGGCCAATAGCCGACATTCCATCTTGCCTCAAGTGATACCCTCCACAGGACTTCACTCAAGGGCATCATATGGACATATCGCCTCGCTTCATCATCCACGAATCCCCCTATTGGGTGATCAACCACCGCATGGACTGTGCGCTGCCTGGCTACCTGATGCTCAGCGCGAAGGAGATGACAAGCTCCTTGGCGGCGCTACCGACCGAAGCGCTGGCGGAGTTGGGTGCATTGCAGGCGAGGATTCAGGCATCCATCGAAACGCATCTGCAACCAAAACGGCTTTACATCGGCCGTTTCGGTCATGACGCAGGGTACTCCATCCACTTCCATTTCATCCCGATTTACCAATGGGTAGAGGCAATGTTCTGGAGCGACGACAGGTACAGACTGCTGCAAATCTTTGGCTCACTCGACAGAATCGGACCCCAGACCGACGGCGCAGAACTGACGTTCTTTGTCTGGCGAGAGTTTTGTGAGCGTCCTGATCCTCCTATGATAGAAGGCCCATCTATTGATCACGTCATTGCGACTCTGCGTTGTGAGTTCGGTTTTCAGAACATGGGTTGAACTGTGAAAGTAACTTGTCGCGGCAGGCCGCTTTGGGTCGCTTTCTGCCTCTCGTGACTGGCAGAAATCGGCCAAAAGCAGACGGTCATCGCGGTTCTGGTTTCGCCCGATAGCGAATGCTCACAGCAGCAGATGCATGCCAACTCTAGCCATTCACCGCATGACCCAGCGGTAGTGATGTTCCTCTCTACTGAGCACTATCCCAATCTTATTTCTTGGCCTGTATGGAAAGTCGAGCAACTTTGGTCACAGCGAGTGGTACCTCATGTAGAGGTAGGTTTTCCTGGAGATGTTAGCCTGCAAGGAGCGGTCGAAATGATGCCGATGCCGCAATGATTGCCAACTACAAGCGCCTCTTTGATCGAGGTCAGGTCATTTTTGGCTGGCAGAATTACATCCCATTCATCGAAGGGGACCTAAGACGTCACAGCAACGGTGGGCGGATCATGATGCAGGTACTGGCGGCTGTGCCCATTGCCGGTTTCGACCCGGTGCTGGTAGCGGTAAAACGGGTGCTTGTCGGGAAGTCTGAACGCCGATCACATCTTAAATGTTCTCGCCCGACTCCCCGCTACTGCACCGCCGCCTCTCGTAGAAACCAGCCTGCAACTCAAGATGGCTCCCGTCGCGGCCCACGGAGAAGCTTCGACGGCACCCTCGAATCCACGCACTAGTACTAGCGATCAAATGCGGCTTGAAGTTCTGCCTGACTGCTGATACCGCTCTGCAGCAAGAGCATGAGAAGCAGGCGCGCCTTTTGAGGGCTCAGATCGCCGGCCATCACTGCACCTGCTTCGTAGCTGGTCTTGCCGCCGCCAACGAAACCATAGACCGGCATCGTGCGGCCGTTGGGCACTCGGGTCGCAACCACCACCGGTACGTTCTTCGAAAGGGCGTACTTGACCGCCTCGAACATAGAGACGTTCATGTTGCCCATGCCAACAGCTTGCACCACGATGCCTTTGGCACCCTGGTCGACGGCATAGCGCAGCAGCGACCCATCGGCCCCACCGAACATGGCTAGAATCTCTACGCGCGGCATCTCCGCGGTACCGATGTCGATATGCTGGCGGCGCAGCGGTGCGTTAGTGAAGATGACCTTGTCCTCCCAGACCTCGCCAAGAAAGCCGAAGTCACCAGACTTGAAGGTCTCGACATCTCCTGTGTGAGTCTTGGTGACGCTGCGCGCCGCATTGATCTGGTTGTTCATCGCCAACATCACGCCCTTGCCGCGGGCTTGAGCCGTGGTAGCAATGCGGATGGCATTGAGCAGGTTTCGCGGACCATCGAAATCGGGCGAGGATGCATTACGCTGCGCACCGATCAGGATCACCGGTTTGTCGGACTTGACGGTCAGGTCCAGCCAGTAAGCCGTTTCCTCCATCGTATCGGTGCCGTGCGCGATGACGACGCCGGCGACCTCGGGACGCGCGAGCGCATCATCAACGGCCTTAGTGAGACGTGTCCACCACTTCGCTTCGACATAGTTGGCCGACATGTTCGAGAAGTTGTTAACTTCGACGATCGCGTATTTGCCGGCATCCGGCACCGTCTGCATAAGGTCATCTCCCGAAATCGCGGGGACGACGCCTTTGGTCACCGGGTCGATCTTCATGGCTATCGTCCCGCCCGTGGCGATGAATTGCACCACAGGTTGTGCTTGGGCCGATGCATCCATCGCCGCGAGGCATATCGCCAAAGTTACGAGCGTTTTTCTCAATGTCCTCATGCATGAATAGTTGCGCCCGTTGGCAACCTGGGTGGTTTTATCGCCATATCGCGTAGCCGAAGCGCTGAGAAGGGTTCCGATCGAAACTTCCATTCATCCATCCAAATTTTTTGTTGTGTTGGGATTGGGTTTTCAAGCAGCAATGAGAATGTTGTTGCGACAAATCTTATGCGCTGCTGGTACCAGCGTCTATCTCACACGAGAAAAGCTCAACATTCATAAGGGGCATAGATGAAGACAATTGAAGAGTTGTGAACGGGACGACACTCTCCATAGAGTCCCATAGCAGAATGGGAACCACGAAAAGGATTGACCAGCGATAATCACATACATCAGCTAATTTCTATCAGAGGTCGAGTTAGTCGCTTGATGAGGTTTTCTTGTGCAGGAAGGCAGACGGCGTGTGGCAGCCAGTCGAGCGTGGCGCGAAGTGAACGACTTCACTCGGTCACTTTTTACCTGTCATGACTGACCGCTTTGGGCCAAAAGCGGTCAGTCATGGTTGGTATATATCCGTCTCCGCCCAAAAGGGACCGGACGATCAACCACACCGATGGCATAATCGCAAACTGTTTATAACAGGGGCGTAAAAATGACGGTCGAAAGCTATGACCAACTCGCGATGTTCTCGGCCGTGGCCCGAGAGCGCAGTTTCAGCCGCGCCACCGCCAGGCTCGGCATGTCTCAACCAGCCTTGAGTCGGGCGATGCATCAGTTGCGCTAAAGATAACCACTCGGCACACAGGGAAGTCATGGCGTCTGTATTGGAAATGCAGTTCTCGCAGGAGCATACGACAGCGACCAGCGGCATTACCCTGGGAGGGCAAGTCGCGCGAACTGAACAGTGGCCGATCAACCCCGACGGTGACCCGCTGACACTGGTCGCCACCATCGACTGCCGTCAGGCATTCGACTGCACCGCTGCTCAGTGCCTGCCCTCGGACGGCATGTTGTACGTGTTCTCCACCTACAGCGCTTCGTTGTACTTCCTGGACAACATCACCTACGACGGCGCCATGTCGAAATCAGGCTCGCAGGTAAGTGGCTATACCGCAGTGGTCTCAGGTTTCGACCATGAGCTGCATCACAGTCCTGTTCCAGATATTCCCCAAGTCGCGGTCACGCTCAGAGAAAAAGTACTGTCTGAGCACGATATCCCGCTTTGTTCTCTGGTCGCCATAGTGCCACCGAAGTGGGCTGAACTCCCTCCGCAACTTGCCGTCGACTACGAGTTTTTCTGTCAGTTTTACTCAAACGATTTCCTGGCACCCTTTGCTGATCTGTTTTATCTGACCGATGCCGTTGCGTATCTTTACCTTCGTAAAAAAGACAGTAAGGCCAAAGCGCCGGGTATTTTTTTCGTTGGCACGGCGTGATGCCCTGCCCCGGTAGTTGTAGAAATTCTTCATCTGGTGCATCCGAATGAACGTGCATTACACAGAAAAAAATCCGCCTGCCGGGGTCGAAAAAATCACCCGGGCAGTGCAACAGCTATCCATCAAACCGGGTTCATGGATTACCAGATTCTGGTGGTCCTGCGACGGCGCAATGATCGAAGACCTTGTGAAAATTTATTCGACGGATGAAATAGCCGAGCGTCAACAGACATGCGAAATAGCCGAGTACTTTCCCGGGTATCTGTTGATCGGTGATGACTCAGGCGGCCGGCTGATACTGGTGGACAGTTCTGCGATAGAACGTTTTTATCTGCTGGACTCGGGGTGCCCATCCATCACCGACGGGCTGGCCTTTGCATCCATGGATGCCTTGATCAAAGAAGTTGTGGGCTAATCCCGCCCATCACCGGCGCTGGACGACATCATTAGCAGCCCTTCATGAGGACACTATGAAGACTTACAGCATCCGCGAAGTTCTACAGCAGATCGAGCACATGCCCAATGCCTGGTTCTACTTGCCCTGGTAAAAGGGACAGATTTATTTCTTTTTTTAATGGCCTGTCGCGAAGGACTGCAACCCAAAGCAGCCCTTGATGTATGTTTGTTTTTGGCATTCATGGAGGATTTTGGCTGATGGCACGCGTGGGATTGATACTGACACCCGGTTTTGCGGACTGGGAATATGCTTTCATTGCCGGAACTGCGTCCCCGTTTTACGGGATCGACGTCAGGTTTTTCGCTCCTGCCACGGGGCAGTTCCGCTCGCAGGGTGGATTAGCTGTAACGGTCGATAGCAGTTTGCATCAATGTCTGGACTGGAAACCGGACGTTGTTGTCGTCATTGGAGGAATGGTCTGGGAATCTGCAGAAGCACCGGATATTCGAGACTTTCTTCATGCCAGTCGTTCAAGTGGAGCGACAATTGCCGGAATCTGTGGGGGAACGCTGGCACTGGCGAGGGCCGGGATTCTCGACACGGTTGCTCATACCTCGAACAGCGCTGACTTCTTACAACAGAAGGCCGTAGGTTATGAAGGGCGCTCGCTTTATCGAAACAGCCCAGCAGCTGTGGTTGCGGACCGCATCATCACGGCTCCAGGCGCCGCGCCCGTTAGCTTCACCTGCGCAGTGTTCGAAAGTGCCGGGCTATCTTCAGAGATCATTTCTCAGTTCAGGTCAATGTTGGCAGCGGAACATGGTTGACCGCGCCGTCCCTGCATTTCGGGCACATTCTCAGGAGATAACTTATGAGCGCAGGCGACGTACCTGTGGGGCAAGTTGTACGAGGCTACGTAACCTTTGTTGGAAGTGAGGGATCGTGGATCGGAGCACCGTTCATGAGCTTCAGCTATAGCGCCAATGGGAAGCGGTTTCACAAGTCTCTCAACGAAACCATTGACGCTTGGTCAACCGCAACGCTCCGTAACGCCTCATACGGGCTGAAGGTGGGCGACACGGTGTCGGTTTGGTGCTCTCTCAGCGACCCGGAAGTGTGCTGCGTCGGCGAAAAACCAGCCGAAAAACCCGCAATGTTGCGTTTGATTGAGGCTCTGGGAGCGATAGGGTATTTAAATTGATCCGCGCGGCCCAAGCCGACGTCCGACTTTGTGCCTGAATCTCGGCGCGCAATGGCGGCCTCTGGCCGCTTCCCGCCCATCACGACCGGCTGAAAACGACCAAAAGCAATGCCTGCCGCCCTACTCCGCCAGCGGCAACCGCAACCGGCTCCGATGAGACAACCCCACCTGCAACGCAAACGCCGCGATCACCGTAGATGGCGCAGAAAAACTACCCATCCCTTCACCCGAAAACATCAATACAAGCCCCAATGCCGTGGCCCCAAACCAGGCCGTCAAACCCACCGGGTTGAACGCGGCCACCCGTTCCAACGCCGCGATGTCGCTGCGTCCATAGAGAATCTGCGCCAGCGCCACGCCCACCCAGGCCACGACAAAAATCCCCTGATAAGCCAACGCCTTGAGGATGTACGCAAACACATCGGCAAGCATCAGGCCGTACACAATCACCCCGACCACCAACGCCCACATCAGGTAAGAACCACGAATGCCAAACCGTGCAAAAAACGCCTGCATGTTCATTGTCGCCAGGTAGTAATTGGCCGTGTTGATCCGGGTTTGCGTGGCCCAGACGAACAACAATCCCCACAGGCCCATCAACTGCAAAATCGCCATCACCACCGAGACTTCGTTCAGCGCGCCGTCGTGGGGGATGCTGCTGACCAGGTAAATTCCCCCCGCGCCGTTGAGCAGGAAGGTCACGGCGTAGAACGGCATGCCGAAGTTCCAGCGACCGTGGTACTCGGCGTCTTCAGGTTTGCCGAAACGTGCGTAGTCGAAGGTGAACAGCATCAGCACCCAGACGCCCATGTAGGCGACGAAGCAGTCCCACCAGCCGAAGGCGCTGGGGGTGGCCGGGCCGAAATCCAGCCATTGCGGCTGGTAGCCATAACGACTGATCGACAGCCCCACCGCCACCAGCAGGCCGCCCAGGTATACCGGCAGCAGCACGCCGTTGAGCTTGTCCAGCCAGTGCTGCACGCTGCCCAGGATCATCGGCACGCTGTAGAGCACCACCGCCAACGCAGCCAGCGGATAGACCAGTTCCGGGTACAGGTGATTGAGCGCGACGGCGATCACCGAACCTTCGAATACCGCGTAATAGATCGCCGTTGAAAAGAAGATCAGCGTTGCCAGGCACGCTCCGGTACTGCCGAATAGCAGCCGTGAAAACAACGCCACCGACAAACCGCTGCGAATGGCGAAGCGACTGAGCACGCTGTTGACCAAGCCGTAGCTGATCACCGACAGGAGCATGCCGATCAGCGCATTGCGCGCGCCATAGGACAACGCCAGTGATGCGCCGACTACGATGTAGAACATCGCGCTGCACACCGCCCACCAGGCCATGGTCAAGGACAGTCGGCCCATGCGCGCTTCGGTTGGAACGGGTTGATTGGCCGGGTCTTGCCCGGTTTGACTCGATTGCGATAAAGCAGCCATATGCGTGAACTCCAGAACCAGTCAAAGGTTGAAGCGCGGGCAGCCGCCACCGCACCGAAGTGCGGCGTTGGCTTACCGTTTGGCATGGCCCGCGCTGTGCGGCGGGCAGTATCAGGAAGGGAACAGCTTGCTCAGGCAGCTGAGTTTTTTCTTATAGGAACGTCGCGCTTCCAGCGCCTCTTCGAGGGTTACCGCGACAAAGCGGGCCTTCTGGTTGGGTTGCATCTGGCCGATCAAATCGAGGTCGGCGCTGATCACCGTGCCGATCATCGCGTAGCCACCGCCGGACACGGCGTCGCGGTGCAGCACGATCGGTTCGAGCCCGGCCGGGACCTGGATCGAGCCGATCGGGTAGCAACTGTCGACGATGTTCGACGGATCGGAACCGGCGCCGAACGGTTGCTCGCGGGGCTGAAAGCTCAGCGCGCTGCCGCCCTTGAAGCGATAGCCGATGCGGTCCGCTTCCGAGCCGACCGTCCAGGGTTCGGCGAAGAAACTGCGCGCGGCGGACTCGGTCAAGCGGTGGTAATACAGACCCGGCACCACCCGCAGAGTGATTTCGCCACCCAAGGATTGCCGCAACGCCATCGGCAAACTGGCGCCGATGCGGCTCTTGCCGCTGGCGACGCCCACCGGCAATTCGTCGCCCGCGATCAAGCGTCGTCCCTGGAAACCGCCGAGTGCGCCGAGGGCATAGGTGGAACGACTGCCGAGCACCACCGGCACATCGATGCCGCCGGCCACGGCCAGATAGGCACGGGCGCCAGCCTTGGGAAAGTCAAAGCGCAGCACTTGCCCGGCCTTCACCGCGAATGCCGTGTCGTGGTGCATTTCCACGCCATCGACCCGTGGCGTCATGTGCGCACCGGATACCGCCACCAACGCGTCTTGCTGAAACTCCAGCTCCGGCCCCAGCAACGTGCACTCCAACGCCGCCGCACCCGCCGAATTGCCGACCAGTTGATTGGCCGCGCTCAAGGCGTACTGATCCAGCGCGCCGGAGGGCGGAATGCCCAAGTGGTAATACCCTTCGCGGCCCAAGTCTTGTACCGAGGTGGCGAGGCCGGGTTTGAGGACCTTGATCATGCCAACACCTCCTGCAGCGACTTGGGATAACCGACGGGATCGGCGAGAAACGCATCCAGCGAAAATTCCACCGGGCGAATCCGCAGATCGAAGCGCCCTGCTTCGACTTCGGCCACCGCGTGGTCGTAGGCCTCACGGTCCATCGGTTTGAACTGCACGATGTCGCCCGGACGGAAAAACACCATGTGCTCTTTCAGGTACGCCAGGTTTTGTTGCGGGTCGTAGATCGGCGCCGGCGTGACGCCGAACATCTGGTAACCACCGGCACCGCGCACCGAGTAGATGCAGCCGAAACAACCACCGTGACCCAGGGTCAGTTTCGGTGTGTCGGTGCGCGGGCGCAGGTACTTGGGCACCTGCAACTGCCGCTCGCGCTCGACCATCTGGAACATGAATGGCAGCCCGGCGACGAAGCCGACCATCGAGACAAACCACGGCGCACCACTGTGAGCGGCGATGAACGCCTCGACGTCCTTAAGGCCATTAATCCGCGCAGCGTATTCCAGGTCCGTCGCGCTCGGGTCCTGATGCCGGTCGCGAAAACGCATCAGGGTTTCGTGGGTCCAGGGGTCGTTGTAGAGCACCGGAATTTCGATGATCCGCGTCTGCAACGTACGCTCGGCAACGGCCCCGGCCTCGGCGATTTTGACCGCTTCGAGCAAGGTGTGAGGGGCGATGCGATCCGGGTCGAAACGAATCTGGAACGACGCATTGGCCAGGCAGATATCGAGTACGCCATCCAGCGCCAGCCGTTCCACCGCGCGGGTGACGGCCAGGCCTTTGAAGAACGCTTCAAGGGACATGCTGTCGCTGACTTCGGCAAACAAATGCTCATCGGCGCCAAAGCTGTAGCGGATGGGAGTGCTCATGCTTCACCTCCGCTGCGGCGCTCGGCCAGCCAGGTTTCCAGGGTGCCGGTGTGGAAGTCGGCGCTGTGCAGCCACGGTTGTTCCAGCAGTTCGCCGTGCAACGCCAAAGTGCTGGCCATGCCGGTGAGCGTGGTCCGCCTGACCGCCACCCGCGCACGGGCCAGGGCTTCGGCGCGATCGGCACCGTGCACGATCAGTTTGGCCAACAGCGAGTCATAGTAAGGCGGCACGCGGTAGCCTTGATACAGGTGCGTATCGACGCGAATGCCCTCGCCTTGCGGCCAGATCAGTTCCTCGACCAGCCCCGGGCTGGGGAAGAAATCCCGCGCCGGGTCTTCAGCGTTCAGGCGCATTTGCAGGGCGGCGCCGTTGAGTCGGATGTCACTTTGCTTGAGGCCCAGCGGTTCACCACCGGCAATCCGCAACATGGCCTGGACCAGATCGATGCCGGTGATCAATTCGCTGACCGGGTGTTCCACCTGAATCCGCGTGTTCATCTCGATAAAAAAGAACTCGCCGGTGGCGTCGTCATACAGATACTCCAGCGTCCCGGCGCCCTTGTAGCCGAGGGATTCGGTCAGGCGCACGGCGCTGGCGCAGAGCGTCTCGCGTTGTAGCTGGCTAAGTACCGGCGACGGCGCCTCTTCAAAGATCTTCTGGCGTCGACGTTGCAGCGAACATTCGCGTTCGAACAGGTGCACGGCGTGCTGACCGTCGCCCAAGACCTGCACTTCGATGTGCCGGGCCTTGCTGATAAACCGCTCCAGATACACCGCACCATTGCCGAACGCCGCCTGGGCTTCGCGCTGGGAACGGGGAAATTCTTCTGCCAGTTGTTGGGCGTTTTCCGCCAGCCGAATGCCGCGTCCGCCGCCACCGGCCGAGGCTTTGATCAACAGTGGAAAGCCAACGGACTCAGCTGCTGTGAGCGCCGATTCGACATCGAACAACTCACCGGGGGAGCCCGGCACCACGGGCACACCGGCCTCTTGCGCGGTGCGGCGGGCCTCGGCTTTATCGCCCATGCGCCGGATCGTCTCCGGGCTCGGGCCGACGAAAATCGCCCCGGCAGCGAGGACCGCTTCGGCGAAATCGGCGTTCTCCGAAAGAAAGCCATATCCGGGGTGTACGGCATTGGCGCCGGTGGCTTTCAGGGCACCAAGCAACGCTTCGACGTTCAGGTAACTTTTATCGGCGCGGGCCGGACCGAGAACGTGGATTTCATCAGCCATGCGCGCGGCCTGGGAATCGACGTCTGCCTCGCTGCACGCCGCAACGGTGGGAATTCCTAACGCTTTGGCGGCGCGGATAATCCGCACGGCGATTTCGCCACGGTTGGCGATCATTAATTTATGAATGGCTTGCGTCATGATCGCGCCCTCACTCGTCGTCGAGTGTTGCGACGACCTGACCCGGTTCCACCGGATCGCCGTCTTCTACCAGGAATGCGCTGAGGCGACCGGCCGTCCCGGCGGTCAGTTCGGAAAACTGCTTCATGACCTCGATCAGGCCAATCACCGTGTCGGCACTGACCTGCGCGCCCACCTCGACGAAGTTCGCCGATTCGGGAGTGGCTTTGCGGTAGAAGGTCCCGGGCAACGGGGTGATTACAGTGTGTTCGGCCATGTCTGTTCCTCTTGGAATAGTTGTAGAAAGGCAGGCAAAAATGAATCGGTGTGCAAACCCTGGCGTCTGTGTGCCAGGTGTTTCGTCCTGATTTAGCGCGGCGTGCGAACCTCGATCCCGGCGCTGTCGAGGGCACGGCGGGTGGCTTCGACCAACGCCAGGGCACCCGGGGTATCGCTGTGTAAACAGATGGAATCGAATTCAATCGCCAGGTCTTCACCCTCGACCGTGCGCACCACGCCTTCCTGGCAAGCGCGCAACACTCGCGCGGCCACTTGGGCCGGGTCGTAAGCGCGCACGTTGCGGGTAAAGACGATGGAGCCGCTGAGGTCGTATTCGCGGTCGGCGTAGAACTCGCGGATCACCGGTTGGCCGAGTTCTGTGGCGACCCGCCAGATCACCGAATCGGGCATGCAATACAGCAGCAACTCAGGTTCCAGCCGCTGGAGGTTTTCCACCAGCAAACGCGCGGCTTCCTCGTCTCGCGCCAGGTGCATGTAGAGCGCGCCATGAGGCTTGATGTGTTGCAGGGCCACGCCTTGAACCCGGGCGAGTTCACGCAAGGCGCCCAACTGGTAGAGCATGTCGTCGACCAGTTCCTGGGCCGGTGCATTGATGTGTCGACGGCCGAAACCGACCAGGTCGCGAAACCCCGGATGCGCGCCGATGGCCACGCCCAGGCGTTTGGCCTGCTCGATGGTGCGGCGCATGGTGCTGGGGTCGCCGGCATGAAAACCAGTGGCGATATTGGCGGAACTGATGAAGCCCATCAGCTCATTGTCGACTCCGTCGCCGATGGTCCATGGGCCGAAGCCTTCGCCCATGTCCGAGTTGAAATCTACTGCTTGCATGACGCTTGCTCCTGACGCTTGTGACTTCATGCAGCCCACGTTAGATTCCTCCATACCCCTTGGGAAGATCTATTAACAGATAGGGTATCTTCTGAAAAACAGATACCCCATCGTCGGGAGAACTCATGTCACTGACCCTGCGCCAGGTCCGCTATTTCGTCGCCACCGCCGAGATCGGGCAAATTTCCCAGGCCGCGATTCATCTGAATATTTCCCAGTCGGCGGTAACCACGGCGATCAAGGAACTGGAGGGAATGCTGGGCGCGCTGTTGTTTCAGCGCTCAGCCCAGGGCATGAGCCTGACCGATGCCGGGCGGCACTTCTTGAATCGGGCGTATGTGATTTTGCGCAGCGTCGATGACGCGATGAACAGCCCGTTGCCGGACATTCGCGCCAGTGGCCTGCTGCGTCTGGCGGCGAGTTACACGGTGATCGGCTACTTCCTGCCGCACCATTTGCAACGGCTGGAACACTGGCATCCGGACGTGGCCATCGAAGTCCACGAACAGGAACGGACGGCCATCGAAGAAGGTTTGCTGGAAGGTCGCTTCGACATGGCCGTGGTGCTCACCGCGAACCTCACGCACCCGGACATCGTCTCGGAAATCCTCTTCAATTCCGAACGCCGGTTATGGCTGCCCAGCCACCATCCGCTGTGCGAACGTTCGGCGGTCAGCCTCGCCGATGTGGCGAAGGAACCCTACATCCTGCTGACCGTCGACGAAGCCGAACAAAGTGCGATGCGTTACTGGGAGCACGCACGCCAGCAGCCCAACGTGCGGGTGCGCACCAGTTCAGTGGAAGCGGTGCGCAGCATGGTCGCCAATGGCAGCGGCGTGGCGATCCTCTCGGACCTGGTGCACCGCCCCTGGTCGCTGGAAGGCAAACGCATCGAAACCCTGACGATCACCGACAAGGTGACGCCGATGAGCGTCGGTCTGGCGTGGCATCGCGAGCGGGAATTCAGCCCGGCGATGCAGGCGTTTCGTAACTACTTCCACGATGCGTTTCTGGCGCCGCAACAGCTGTCTGCGCGACGCTGAAAGCCGCACGCACGATTTTCCAGCATCCAAATAACACCCTAAAAATCGGTGATGGTCGTCCCGGCAATCGTTTCGGCAAAGCCCATTCCGAACACTCGCCCAGGCGTTTCAAAACCGCCTCGCCGCTCACCTCCCAACACCCGACGGGCCGCTTCCACGGCCACCAACGGCGTGTAGCTGTAGCCGTTGACGGTTTCGATCACGGAACGGGCAACGCGGCCGTCCGCCCCGGTGACTTGCGCCACGGCGCGGGCGCGATGGGCTTCACGCTGCTGAACGCTGGGACCGTCGGGCAGTTGCGACAGATCGCCTTCGGGAAAGGCATCGCCGCTGATGTGCACGAACATCGCGATGTTGGGAATGCCGGTTGAGTGCCAGCCAGTGACCAGGTCACCAAACGACAACGGCGCGCACAGCGCCGGGCCATCGCCAAAATCGAAGTCTTGTGGCTGCGCCTCAGGTGTGGCGACGAGCTGACCGTCAACCCGCGCCAACAGGCCCGCGCCGATGATCTCGCCAACACTCATGGCCGATCCCCGTGACATGGAACCTGCCACTTGCAACGCCACTTTCAGCGATTGCGGATTCTGCACCCGGCGCGCGACATGCAGCGCCAGGCAGTCAGTCGGCACCACGTCCCAACCGACCCCGGGCAGCAGCATGACACCCGCCTCGGCAGCCTGCGCGCCCAGCCGTTCCGCCAGCCGATAGACATTGATCTCGGCCGTGATGTCCAGATAATCGACCCCCGCGGTGATACAGGCCTTCATCAAGGGCTCCGCCGTTTGCGCGAACGGTCCGGCGAAGTTGAGCAACACACCAATGTCGGTCAGGTCTACCGGGCCATCCGCGCTGAATACTCGGTAAGGAACGTCCAGTTGCGTCGCCAGCGCCAGCAATTTTTCGGCATTGCGTCCGGCGATGACGAGGTCCAGCCCCAGCGCCCAGGCCTGCTCGGCCGCCATGCGCCCGGTGTAGCCCGTCGCCCCGTAGATCATCAACTTTTTCATGTGCCCGCCGCCTGTTCGAGTGAGCCACCACGGTAACCCTTGCCTGCGCAGCGAGCCGCCGTGGTTCCTACTCGAATCCTGCCTGTTTGTGCTTTTGTCGCGGCCGCAGTTACTCGGCGGTGATCAGTAGCCAACCCCGCGCACGCCACCGGATGCCCGGATGGATTCTCCGGTTATCCAATGCGAGTCCCCGGAGGCCAGAAACATCGCCAGCGGCGCAATATCTTCCGGCTCGCCAAAACGGCCCAGCGGCGTGCCCGCAATCAGTTTTTCGCCAAACTCACCGGCGAAGTTACCGTCAGTCGCGGGGGTGTTGGTGTGGCCGGGCATGATCGCGTTGACCCGGATACCGCGCGGCCCAAGCTCCCGGGCCAGGGCGAAGGTCAAGGTGTCGACCGCGCCCTTGGTGGCCGAATACACACTGGAGGCCAAGTAGGGATCGGTACTGAGAATCGAGCTGATGTTGATGATGCTGCCCGCTGGGCCAAACAGTTTGACGGCCTCTCGCGCCGCCAACAGATAGCCGAGCACATTGACGTTGAATTGCTGATGAAACGCTTCCTCGGTGAAGTCTTCGAGCATTTGGAACACCGCGACTCCCGCGTTATTCACCAGAATATCCAGCGTTCCGTAGTCGCTCCTGACAGTGTCGAACAAGCGAATCACGTCGGCAGACTGGCTCATGTCCGCCTGAATGCCGACGGCATTGCCGCCCTGCGCCTGGATCTGTGCAACCACCGCATCGGCGTCGTGTTTGCTGGACGCATAGTTCACCACCACCGTGGCACCCGCCGCAGCGAGCGCCTTGGCGATCCCCGCGCCGATGCCTTTCGATGCGCCGGTGACAACTGCAATTTTGCCTTCGAGTTTCATGCAATGACCTTTTAAACAAGAGTGATGTGTCGCACCAGTATTCGCGCAACCACAGGTCAAACGGTTGCCGGTTCTTCCCCTATGCTTGCCCATTCTTCTCGCGTGCCTTGCTTTGCATGCGGGTCTGCGCCATGTTCGACTCCATGAACGAAGCAATGGATGAGCTGCGCAGCATCGTGATGCGCGCGCAAGACAAGTGGACCGACACCGGCCTGGCGCGCGTATCAATGGTCCGGGCCGAGGCGTGTGCGAATCAGGTTTATCAGCCGATGCTGCACCTGGTGCTGCAAGGTTCGAAGACGTTGTCGATTGGCGATCAGGTGTTGCAGTACCCGCCGACCAGCTATTTCCTGGTGCCCGTGGACGTACCCGCCACCGGCGAGATTTACCCCAGCGCCCCGGACGAACCCTACCTTGCGATCAGCCTGACCCTGGACCCCAACGTCATCGCCACAGTGCTGGTCGATGAGGTCAAAAGCGGCGAGCAAGGCGCCAGCAATGGCTTCTCTGCGGTGACAGCGCCGACTGCATTGATTGACGCATGGTTGCGCATGATGCGGCTGATGGATCACCCACACGAGGCGGCGGTGCTGGCGCCGATGATCGAGCGAGAGATTCTGTTTCGAATCCTGCAAGGGCCGTTCGGTGGGATGCTGCGGGAAATCGCGCGACCGGATGGGCGCCTGGCGCAGATCCGGCGTTCCACTCTATGGATCCGCGAGCACTACAGCGAACCCTTTCGTGTGGAACCCCTCGCGGCGATGGCCGAGATGAGCGTTTCGGCGTTCTATCGTCACTTCAAAGCCATCACCGGTATGGCACCCATTCAGTACCAGAAACGACTGCGCCTGCTCAGGGCGCGCTGGTTGCTACTGTTCGATCCTCGCGACGCCGCGTCTATCGCATTCACCGTGGGCTATGAAAGCGCCTCACAGTTCAGCCGTGAATATGCGCGTCTGTTCGGGATGCCACCGGGACGAGATGCGGCGCGATTCAGACCGCAATAGGCAAAAAAAAACCCCGCGACCTAATGAGGCGCGGGGTAAAAAATTGGTTGGTTGCGGCCAACCAAAGGAGCTTCGTTGAAAACCGGTGACATTCCTGAACAGCGTTTTCGATGGAGGCGATTTTCAACGTTTATCCGGCGAAGCAGAACTTGTCATTAGTGATTGTCACTATTACTCGAACCGATGGTCGCGCGACGGGCATAAAAAAAAGGGGACAGACCTATTTTCCACAGAAAATAGATCTGTCCCCTTTTTAGGGAATATGGCAGGGGCGGCTGGATTTGAACCAACGCATGGCAGGATCAAAACCTGCTGCCTTACCGCTTGGCGACGCCCCTGCAAGAGCGGGCGGCAATTTATCAACTTTCGCGGTGCCTGGGAAGCCCCCCTTCATAAATAATTTGTTTTAAAACAGCCAGTTGCCATTAAACCGATGGTTGGTGACTGGTCACGCAGTGAATACCGCCTCCCCCGGCGCTGATCGCGTCGATATTAAGCTGCACCACTTCACGCTCCGGGTAGAGCTGCGACAACAGCTCAAACGCCTTGGCATCGGCTGCCTTGTCACCAAATTCGGGGGCGATGATCGCCCCATTGATCACGAAGTAGTTGATGTAGCCCGCGGCAAAATCCGGGTTGTTGCGGCTGAAACTGCTTTTGCGCGGCTTGAGCGGCGGCGACACGGTATGCACCTGTAGCTTGCGACCCTCGGCGTCCGTGGCGTTTTTGAGAATCTCCAGATGCGCACGGGTGACCTTGTAATCGAATGACGCTGGGTCGTTGTCGAGGTTGGCGATCACCACGCCGGGTTGGGTAAAACGCGCATAGAAATCGACGTGAGCATCGGTGATGTCCTTGCCCTTGATGCCCGGCAGCCAGATGATTTTGCGCAGGCCTAATTGGGCTTTCAGTTCCTCTTCGACCTCGGTCTTGCTCCAGTCGGGGTTGCGGTTGCTATTGATCCAGCTACTTTCGGTCATGATCCCGGTGCCATGGCCATCCACTTCGATCGCACCGCCCTCGCCCACCAGTTCGCTGCGTACATAATCGGCCTGCGCGGTGCTCGCCACCCGAGCGGCCAATTGCGCATCCTTGCCATGCTGTTGTTTGTTGCCCCAGCCGTTGAAGTTGAAATCCACGGCGCCCAGTCCGCCCTTGCCGTCGGTGACAAAGTTGGCGCCGATGTCGCGCATCCAGATGTCGTCGAGTTCGGTGGTGACGTAGGTGACATTGCTCGTGCCGCACTGTTTCTCGGCCAACGCCCGCTCACGCTGACGACAGAACACGGTCACTGGTTCATAGCGGGCGATGGTGCGCGCGATCAAACCCAGGGCGGCTTGCACGTCAGGGGTGAAATCAGCCCAGATCGCCTCCTGCGCGCCGAATGCGATGAAGGCCCGTTGATGTTTGTCGCCCTCGTCCGGCATGTACCAACCCTGAGCGACAGCCGCTTGCACGCGCGTCAGCCCCAAGGAAGCGGCGATGCCTACACCGGCGACAACCGATACCTGTTTGATGAAATCCCGACGTGTCGGCATATATCCCTCCCTGATCATTTCGCAGTGGCCGTCTTGAATTTGGTCCACGTCCGCATCCGCGCGCGCATGTCTGACTGGAGAATGTCCTTGCCCGGAATCAGCCGCGCATAGGTCGCCTCGTCGAGGTAAATATCCGGGTTATTGCGCATGGTCGCGTCAACCTCTGGACGGGCCTTGGCATTGGAAGTGGGATAGCCGGTGAAGTTACTGATGGCCGCCATGTTCTGCGGGCGCATGACGAAATTAATGAACGCGTAGGCGTACTCCGGGTGTTGCGCGTCGACCGGGATCGCCATGGTGTCCATCCACACCGTGGTGCCTTCGCGGGGGATGCGGTACTGGAACGAGGTGTTCTTGCCGGCGCTGTCCGAGGTACGTTGCGCCTGGGTCATGTCGCCGCTATAGCCGAGGGACAGGCACAGGTTGCCGTTGACCAGGTCGGTCACCGGTTGCGACTGGAACTTGCGAATGTACGGCCGCAGTTTCATCAGCAGCTCACTCGCTGCAGCGAGGTCCTCAGGCTTGGCACTGCGCGGCTCGCGGCCGAGGTAGTTGAGCACCACCGCCAGCACTTCGTCCGGCGAGTCGATCATCGAAATACCGCAATCGGCGAATTTGGCCGCCAGTTCCGGCTTGAACAACATGTCCAGGCTGTTGACCGGCGCATCCGGCGCCCGTTGTTTGATCTGCTCGGTATTGTAGGTCAGGCCGATGGTGCCCCAGGTGTAAGGCACGGTGGCGTTTCTGGAAAACCCGTAATGGGAGCGCAGTTTCTGTAAACCGGGCTCGATGTCGCCCACTGCGGTGAGTTTGGCTTGGTCCAGCGGCAACAGACTGTGGGCGCGCATCAAGCGTTCGGCCACGGTGTCGCCGGGGAAAATCAGGTCGTAACCACTGCCGCCGGCGAGCATTTTCGCTTCAAGGGTTTCGCTGCCGTCCATGACGTCGTAGATCACCTTGATCCCGGTTTCGGCGGTGAATTTGGCCAAGGTGTCTTCGGCAAAATAATCGGCCCAGTTATACAGCCGCAGGGTTTTCTCTTCGGCGTGCAGCGATGGCGCAGCACATGACAGCGTCAGGACAGCGAGCAACAACCGGTTGGCAATACGCATGATCAAACCCCTTGGGTAGCCCAGCGAGAATGGAGGTGTCGGCCGTCCTGGCTCAGCAACGCGCCGTACATGTCTGGACGACGGTCGCGGTAAATGCCCCAGCTCAGGCGTTCTTCGCGCATGGCGGCCAGGTCGAGGCTATGGACCAGCACACCGGTGCTGTCACGGTCGGCTTCGGCGAGCAATTTGCCCTTGTGGTTGCAGATAAATGAGGAGCCGTAGAAGCTCATCTGCAACGCAGGATCGGTGGTCGCCACTTCCCGGCCGACGCGATTGGCCGCCACCACCGGCAGGATGTTCGCCGCCGCGTGACCGCGCATGGTCATCTGCCAGTGGTCCCGGGAATCCAGGGCTGCACAACCCGGTTCAGAGCCAATGGCCGTGGGAAACAGCAGGACTTCGGCACCCATCAACGCCAGGCAGCGCGCGGTCTCGGGGAACCACTGATCCCAGCAGATCCCCACGCCGAGACGCCCGAACGCCGTGTCCCAGACCCGGAATCCGGTATCGCCGGGGCTGAAGTATTCCTTCTCCTGATAACCGATGGCGTTGGGGATATGGGTCTTGCGATACACCCCCAACAAACGTCCATCGGCATCGGCCACGCTCAAGGAATTGAAGTAGGCATTGCCAGCCTTCTCGAACCAGCTCAATGGCAGTACCACCCCCAATTCCCTGGCCAGTGCGGCAAAGCGCTTGAGCACATGGCTGTCGCGATATTCTTCGGCGAGCGCCAGGTGTTTATGGCTTTGCTCGATGCAGAAATACGGCGTGGCAAACAGCTCTTGCAGCAGGATAACTTGCGCGCCTTTGGCCGCCGCTTCGCGGACCAACTGCTCAGCCAGATCAAGGTTGTTTGGCAAGTCCCAGGTGCACGGCATCTGGGTGGTGGCGATCGTCAACAGGGTCATGGCTTCAACCCTCCACTGGCCAGGCCGGCTGTTGCTGGGTGATGCAATGCACCCCGCCGCCGCCATGGGCCAGGTGATTGATCCGCACCGGCACCACTTCGCGTCCTGGGAACGCCTGAGCCAACACCTCGGCCGCCGCGTGGTCGGCGTCGATGCCATAGGCCGGCATGATGATCGCGCCGTTGGCGATGTAGAAGTTGGTGTACGAGGCGCAGAACACTTCGGCTTCGGTGTCCACGGCGTCGGTGGCTTCGAACAACTCGATCAACTCGAATCGGCGACCCTGGGCATCGGTGGCCAACTCCAAAGCGCGGCGGTTCTCGCGGGCCACTTCGGCGTACACCGACTGTTTGTCGTGGGTCGCATCCACCAGCAACACCCCAGGGCGGGCAAAGGCGCAGACGCCATCGACGTGGCCATCGGTCATGTCGCCGGTCACGTAATCCGGATCGCCCGGTAGCCAGATGGTTTTCTTCACGCCCAGCAGACGGCTGAAGATGTCTTCCATCTCAGCCTTGCTGGTGTCCGGGTTGCGATTGGCGTTGAGCAACACCGATTCGGTGGTGATCAGCGTGCCTTCGCCGTCGACATGAATCGCCCCGCCCTCGTTGCTCAGCGGTGTGCCGAAACACGCCAGGCCGAGGTGATTGAGTGCGCGGCGCGCCAGGCTTTCATCGAGGTCGTGGGCCGACTTGCCGCCCCACGCATTGAAGCGCCAGCTCACACCGGCCAGGCCCTGTTGCGGGTGGCAGACGAAGCTCGGGCCGGAGTCGCGAAACCAGCTGTCGTTCACGGCCAGCGGGATCAATTCGATGTTGCGGCCGCACAGCGCTTTGGCACTGGTCATTGCCGACGGATCAACGACCATTTTCACCGGTTCGAAACGGGCGATGGCGTTGGCTACCCCGGCGAAATCCTCTTGCACCTGCGCCAAGGTGACGCGCCAACCGGATTCCCAAAGTGCCTGGTTATGTGGCCACACCATCCAAGTCGCGGCGTGCTTGACCCACTCTGCGGGCATCATCCAACCATTGTTGTTCTGTTGCATCACCAGTACCTTTTAGTTAAGACATTGTGTTCAATGAAAACTGTCTCGAAAGTCTTGGCATGCATGCTACGGCCGTAAAAACAGGCGAACAAACGATGGATTTAGTGGAAAACTGATTAGAGGAACTTATCAATATGCTCAAGCACTGGCCCCCGCTCAGTACCCTTCGCGGCTTCGAAGCCGCTGCCCGACTGGGCAGTTTCCACAAAGCTGCCGCCGAGCTGAACCTGACCCAATCGGCGATCAGTCAGCAGATCCGCAGCCTTGAGGCTTACCTTGAGCAGCCGTTGTTTTTCCGCAGTGGCCGCAGCGTCAGCCTGACCGATGCCGGCCATGATTTGCTCAGCACCACCCAGGCGCTGCTGCAGCAATTGGCCGTGGGCATTCGTCGCCTCGGGCAATACCAGAAACCCAACCAACTGGTGCTCAACACCACGCCAGCGTTCGCCCGTCACTGGCTGCTGCCACGCCTGGGGGATTTTCGCCGTCAGCATCCGGAGGTTGATCTGTGGATCTACAGCACCGATGAAGTCCCGGACATGACCACCCAGACCATCGACGTCGCCGTGCGCGACGACATCAGCTCCCAAGCCGAATGCAGCTTCAAAGTGCTGCACACCGACCGCCTCTACCCGGCGTGTCATCCGAGCCTGTTGGCGCTGCCTACCGAACGGCGCACCACCCTGCACGGCGAGCGAGAAATGGATTGGAGTCATTGGGCGGTCGAGGCTGGCATCGATGTCGGCCAGCACGATCAAGGACTGAACTTCTCCGATCCCGGCCTGCTGCTGGACGCCGCGTGCGCCGGACTGGGCATCGCCCTGGTCAGCGAACTATTGAGTCGTCAGGCACGGGCCAACGGTTCGTTGCAACCTTTGGTGGAGCAAACCATCCGCGGCCCGAACTGGGCGCTGCTGACCCACCGCGACAGTGAAAGCAACGCGCAAAGTTTCAGCGAGTGGTTGCTGAGTCAGCTGGAGGCGGCCTAACGGCGCTATTCATGCGAAATCCGGCAACAGTGTTTGTCCCGTGGCCGGCTATTTGAGGGAAAGGCAAACCCCTAGCATCGTCTCTACCCGCTGAGCAAACAGCTCGCGAGGTCAAACAACCCACCTTGAACGAGACGGTGAACATCATGAAACTCTCAAACATTGCGCTGTTTTTTGCGCTTGTCGGTGTCGGCGCACACGCCTTTGCAGACGACGCTGATTCAACTGAGGCGACCCGCCAGCCACCGGCTGAAAGTTATGCTTACGGCATGAACCTGGACATCCAGAAAGTCATTGCGATTACCGATACCGGGGATCAATGCGGTCCGGTTCCAGCGCAAATGACCTACGAGGATTCCCACGGCCAACGACACATTCTGCAGTATCAAGTCATGGGCACTGGCTGTTCAAACGGTTGAGTGCCGTGCAGACGATGGAGGGTCGACACTCCATACCTGCGGCCATCGCTACTTCGCTGAACCGACTATTTTTTCATCAGCAGCCAACAAGCCTGGAATGTACGTCTTGAGAAATTCCACCCAGGTCTTTATTTTTGCGTCCACGAACTTGCGTGACGGGTAGATGGCAAACAGATTGAATTCCTCGAAGTGATACTCCGGCAACACGCGCACTAGCGTCCCCGCTTTCAGGCCATTCACCGCAGAAGCAATCGGTTGAATGCCGATCCCCATTCCATTGGTGATCGCGACGGTCATGCCATCGGCGGTATTGATGTGGAAAGGAGACACGGGAATAGTGATCGTCTCCACGCCTTCCGGCCCCTCAAATGCCCAGTGTTCAACCGGCATGACCGTGTTAACAATTCTCAAACAATCATGTGCAGCAAGGGCACCCGGCGAATCGGGAATGCCGCGTTTCTTCAGGTATGCAGGCGAAGCGCAAAGGATGCTGTAGGTGATACCAAGCCGCTGGGCGACAAAGCCCGAATCTGGCAGATCCCGCGCCAGCACAATCGACATGTCATAGCCCTCCTCCAGCAAATCAGGCAGCCGATTGGTCAGGGTCAGATCAAACATGACCGAGGGTTGCGTCTCCCTGTACCTGGCGATGGCATCGATCACGTAGTGATTGCCGATGGCGGCCATCGCGTGAATCTTCAGCCTGCCCGCAGGCATGACTTGAGCCGTGCCCGCCTCCTCATCCGCCTCGCGCACCTCATCCAGGATTTTCTCGCAGCGCTGCAAATAGCGCGTACCGGCTTCGGTCAGCGCCAGGCGTCGGGTGGTGCGGTTGATCAGGCGGGTTTGTAGCCTCGCTTCGAGACTGGAGACGGCTTTGGAAACGTTGGTGGTGGTGGTGTCCAGAATCTCGGCAGCTGCAGTGAAGCTGCCGCTTTGAGCGACCGTCATGAAAAAACGCATGGTCTGGAAAACGTCCATCAATGGCACCTCAGAGACAACGGATAAAAAGCGTGGCACCGACTCATTTGTGTAGGAGCAAGACTTGCCCGCGATGAACGATAACGCGGTGGATCAGGGTTGACGCCATCGCGAGCAAGCTTTGCTCCTACAGTTTCTGCATTATTTCTTGCGCGCGATAAACCCAGGCACGCCGGTCTCCACCACCGAGTTGAACCGCACCCGCGTCGTAATCTCTTCCTTGATCTCACGCATGGCCCGCTGCGGCAAGGTAGCAATATCCATGTTCTCCTGGATATGGCTCGGTGTTGCCGAGGTCGTCAAAAACGCCACACCCCGCTGCACCGACCAGGCCAACGCCACTTGCGCCGGGGTCTTCTGCAAGCGCCGGGCGATCCCGGTAATCACCGAATCTTCCAGGACTTTCGGCTCCATGCCATGCCCCAGCGGCGCAAAGGCCAGGACGATGATGCCGTGCTGCTGACAAAACTCCAGCAGTTCCCATTCCGGCAGATAAGGATGGGATTCAACCTGCACCACGGCGGGTTTGATCCGCGCCACGGCCACGATCTCTTTCAACGCCGGCAAGGTGATATCCGACAAGCCGATGGACGTGCACCGGCCTTCATCCACCAGGCGTTCAAGTGCGCGCCAGGTCTCGATCAAGGTCACGCCGGAATCGTAGATGACATGCCCAAAAGCATCCCTTGGATCCTGGTTATCACCGGGTTGAAAGGCGAACGGCGTGTGAATCAAATAGCAGTCGATATAGTCGACCTGAAGCCGTTGGCAACTGGCCTCAAAAGCGGGTTTAACGCGCTCGGGCCGATGGTTGGTGTTCCACAGTTTGGTGGTGATGAACAGGTCCTCGCGCCGAATCTTGCCGGCCTCGAACACGTCTTTCAAAGCAACGCCGACCATGTCTTCGTTGCGATAGCGTTCTGCACAGTCGAAATGGCGAAACCCGGCGTCCAGTGCATCATTGACTGCTTGCGTCGTAACGCTGAGATCGCGAAACAGCGTGCCAAATCCCACGGCCGGTATCTGGCCGGAACCGTGATTCAGCGGGAATCGGGTATCGCGAAGTCCATCGTGAAAGGCTTCATATGACATGTCTTTACTCCACTAACTGGGGCCGCAGCCGTTATTGATACGAACGTTTCGATGCTTCGCCAGAGGCCACTTTCTGCTCGAACACACCGACGGAGTTGCCGCCGAGCGCCACATACAGGCGCACGGTGTCGAGGTATTGCGCGGTCTTCACTCTGATCTGCCCCAGCAAGGCCTGCTCGTAGGCGCGCTCCGCTTCAAGCACTTGCAGGATGCTGTTCTCGCCTTGGGCGTAGGCTTGCTGGTTCAAGCGAAAACTGCTGTCGGCGGCGCGTAATGCATCTTCCTGCGCGAGGTTTTCCTCGGCGTGATGGTTGATCGCTTGCAGCGTGTCCGCGACTTGGCCAAACGATCTGATGACGGTTTGCTGGTAACCCGCGAGAGACGCCTGGTAGCCATCGACGGCAGCCTGGCGTTCAGCCTTGAGCGTGCCGCCATTGAAGATCGGCGCGGTCAGCCCCGCGGCGAACCCCCAGAGTGCGGCGCCGCCATTGCCGGAAGCGGCCTGGGCCAGCGACGCGGAAAGTTGTATGCGGGGATAGAGATTGGCGGTCGCGACGCCCACCGCCGCGCTGGCCATGTGCAACTCGGCTTCGGCTTGCAGAACATCCGGTCGGTCGTGAGCCATCTCCGAAGGCAAACTGACCGGCACGTTGGACGGCAAGGCAAACTCGGCCAGTTCGAACTCCGGCGCGATCCAGTCACCGGGGCCTTTGCCGGTCAGGATCGACAGCGCGTGACGCGCTGAATCACGCTGCTGCGCGAGGGGCGGCAACAGCGTACGGTCCTGGGCGAGCCGGGTTTCGGCCAGCGACACATCGATCTGCGTGGTGGCGCCACTGGCGTGTGCCCGGCGCACGAGATCGAGGTTCTTCGCGTCATTGGCCAGCAGTTTTTCGACGGCTTGCATCTGTGCGTTGGCAGAGGCCAGCAGCAACGCCTGGCTCGCGACATCGCCGGTCAGGGTCAGGTACGCCGCCTCAAAGCGATGTTTTTGCAGCTCGGTAAACGCTTGCTGCTGTTCGACCAACCGCTTGTTACCGCCAAAAGCGTCCAGGTCGAAACCGACCCGCGGCCCGATCGCGTAGAAGTTGGAAACCGAGGCTTCTGGCGCGTTGTGGGTGCGCTGGCGACCGGCCTGCGCGCCAAAATCAACTTGTGGATACAGGGCACCCTCCGCCGCCGCGACCGAGGACGCCGCTTGCCGGATCGTTGCATCCGCCGCCACCAGTTCAAGGTTGCCGTCGATAGCACGGCGCACCAGCGCATCGAGTTTCGGCGAACGGAACGCCGTCCACCAATCACCGTTGACCTTTTGGCCAAGGACAATCTGCCGGGCAAGTCGCTGCTCGGCCTGTTGATCATAGTGCTGCGACTCGCTCGGCGCCGGGGTTTGAAAGTCCGGGCCGACGGTGCAGGCGGACAGGAACACCAGGAACGACATCGCCGCGACCCTGTGTCCATTGCTGAAAAGCGCATGAGATTTCATTGGGCAGACTCCACGGCAAATTAGAAGGTCGGAACCGGTTTGCGAAGAAACAGAACCAGCGGGCTCACCACCAGCATGGCCACCATCAAAATCTTGAATTGGTCGATAACGGCGATAAAAGCCGCCTGACCGGTGATCATTTCGTTGAGCCCGCCCAGTGCTTGCAGCGACATCGAATGCGCTTGGCCGCGGTAAGGCGTGACGTGGCTGACCAGCGCCACGTGCATCGCCTGCGTGTTGTTGAAGAAGAACGTTTGCACCACCGCCACGCCAATCGTGCTGCCGTAGACACGGGCCAGATTGAAAAACCCGCTGCCTTCCGGGCGCAGCTTGGGGTCTAGCGTGTTGAACGCCACCTTGCTGATCGCCGGCATCAGCACACCGAGGCCGACACCCTGGACGGCACCGGCCACCGCCACTGGCGGCCAGTCCATCAACGGCGAATAACCGAGCATCAGCCAGTTGCCATACACCACCAGCGCGATGCCCGCCGCCACGAAAAATCGTTGGTCGAGATGAGCGGGAACACGGCCCATCAGCAGGAAAGCGCCGACCAGTCCCACGCCTCGCGGGATCGTCAGGCAGCCGGTCAGCACTGGCGGGTAGCCGAGAATCTCGTCGAGCATCGGCGAGGTCAGCGCCATGGTCGACAGCAGCACGAAGCCGAGGGCGAAAAAGATGATTGTCGAGAACACAAAATTGCGGTCCCGGAACAATTCCTTATTGAGGAAATGCACCTTCGCGGTCAGCACATGCACCACGAACAGGTACAGCCCGAGCGATGCCGCTATCGCTTCCAGCCAGATCTCGGGCGAGGCAAACCAGTCCAGGCGTTCACCGCGATCGAGGAACATTTGCAGGCTGATCATGCCCAGGGTGAAGGTGCTGACACCGAAAAAATCCAACGCTGGACGTTGCTCGGCTTTCTTCTCGGCCAGCAGCAGCGTCACCACGAGGAAGATCCACGCCGATAACGGGACGCTGACATAGAACATCGAGCGCCAGCCGTGATATTCGCTGAGCCAACCGCCGATGCTCGGGCCGCTGGCGATGCCGAGCAGCACAATGGCGGTGAACACCGAGGCAAATTTCGCCCGCCGCGCCGCTGGCAAAGTCTCCAGGGCAATCGCCATCGACAGCGGCGCCAGCACGCCACTTGCCACGCCTTGAACAATCCGCGCGCCGACGAATTCCAGCGAGGTGGTTGCCGACGTAGCGAGCAGCAAGCCGAGGACGAAGATCGCCAGTGCCGCCTGGTACACACGCTTCAAGCCAAAGCGCCCGGCGAGCCACTGCGCAATCGGCAAGGTGATGGCGCTGGCGGCGAGGTACGCGGTGAATATCCAGCCGGCCTGGTCGTCGGTCATCGACAGGCTGCCCTGGATAAACCGCAACGCCGAGTTCGGCAGCGGCAAATTCGCCGACTGCATGTAGATCGCCAACAGCGCGGCGGATCTTAACGTTCCGGTGTTCATCAGAAATCACCCCGCAGTCAGCAACGATTTGAGCGGATGCCACCAAGGCCTGCGAAACCCGGTATCGACCCTGACTGTGGCGCTGGTACCCGAGAACAGCGGCAGCGCCGGATCCACCTCATCGAGTTCCAGCCGTACCGGAACCCGCTGAACGACCTTGACCCAATTGCCGGTCGCGTTTTCCGGCGGCAGCAAGGCGAAGTCCGCGCCGGCGCCGGGGCTCATGCTGGTGACGTGGGCTTTGAAAACGTGATCCGGGTAGGTATCGATACGGATCGTCGCTTCCTGGCCGGCGCGCATGTGCGTCACTTCCGTTTCGCGGAAGTTGGCCTCGACCCAGACCTGGCGGTCGGACAGCAGCGCAAAGGCTGGCGCGCCGTTGTTCACGTAGTTGCCGACCTGCAAATCGTCGACCTTGGCGACGATACCGTCGTCCGGCGCGTATACCGTCGCGTAGGAAAGGTAGAGCTGCGCCTCGTCCAGTTGCGCCTTGGCTTCATGCACCGTCGGGTGGTGATCGGCGTCGATGTTGGGATCGCCGTTCAGCGCGACGACGGTGCTGGCGATCTGTTGTTCGATCGACGCGATGCGTTGCCGGGACACTTTCAGATCGGTGTCAGCGCGTTCGTAAATGGCCCGGGAGACGAACTCGGTCGCGACCAGCGCCTTCTTGCGCGCAAATTCCTTTTGGTCGAAATCCGCCGACTCTTTCGCCGATTGCAGTTCAGCCTGTTGCTGGCGGTAACTGGCCTTCAGTCCATCGATGCGCAGCCGCGCCATGCTCAGCTGTGCCTGGGCACGGTCAACCGCGATCTGCAGTGGTTTCGGATCGATCCGAAACAACACCTGGCCCTTGCGAACCGGTTGGTTGTCCTCGACCGCGATGTCCACCACTTGCCCGGAAATCCGCGCGTTGATCGAAGCCTTGGCCACTCGGGCATAAGCGTTGTCGGTCGAAACAAAGGGCTCGCCCGCTACGTAGTGGGCATAGCCGACGGCGGCAAAAATGGCCGGCACACCGATCATCAGCAAAGGTCGCAGTTTCTCTTTGAGCGGCTTGCTGATGGGCGCGTCCGGCCCTGGATGCTCGACGGCGGGTGTCGCTGAGAGGTCGAACTGTTTAGTCATGATCGAATGCACCTATAACCGGGAAATGGGGGACAGCACCCACAAAAACAGCCATACCGTGCGCGGTCGGGAGGATCGCTCCACCGCGCCTGTTTCTTCGCCGCAAGACCCCGTTCGAGCTCGGCTACATCAACGCTTCAAGCCAAGGAATTTTTGATTCCTTATTTTTGTGCGATGATGTAAGAATATCGGCGAGCCCATCTTTCATCAAGAGTTTTATACGACATGGCACAAAAAAAGATTACAGAAGGAAAAGGTCGCGGCCGCCCTCGCGCGTATGACCCGCAGACGGCGCTGCAACAGGCGCTCGGAGTGTTCTGGAATACCGGTTATTCCGGCGCGTCCCTGGACAGCATCGCCACGGCGGCCGGCATGAATCGCCCCAGCCTCTATGCCGCGTTCGGTGACAAACACGCGCTGTACATCAAGGCGCTTGAGCAATATTGGGAGTTCGCGGCGGCGGCCATGCACGAGGCGCTGACCGACAGCAGCCTCACCTTGCGCGAGGCGCTGATGCGTTTTTACGAGGGGCAGTTGTCGATTTACTTTTCCGGCGAAGGCCAACCGCGTGGCTGTTTTGCGATTGGCACGGCGACCACTGAAGCGGTCGAGGATCAGGAAATTCGCGACGTGCTGTCCGACCGGCTCAGCCGGCTCGACGCCGATCTCGAAACGCGTCTGCAAACGGCCGTCAGTGTCGGCGAACTGAAAACCGATGCCGACCCGGCGGCTCTCGCGGTCCTCGCGTCATCACTGCTGCACAGCATTTCGATCCGCGCGCGCGCCGGCAAATCCCGGGCTGAATTGACGGAACTGGCGCGCAATGCGGTCAGCGTCATCTGCGGCTGAGGGGCTATAAAAGTGGGACTCGAAGATATTCTGGCCGAGCAACTCGCGGTGATTTTTTGCGGGATCAATCCGGGGATGATGGCGGCAGCCCAGGGTCATCATTTTGCCGGCCGGGGCAATCGCTTCTGGCGCACGCTGCATCTGGCCGGGTTTACCCCGGAGCAAGTGCATCCGGAAAATGATCGGTCAATTTTGCAATACCACTGCGGATTAACCGCCGTGGTTGACCGCCCAACGGCGCGCGCAGATCAACTGTCGTTAAAGGAATTCACTGCCGCCGCCAAGGACTTCGAACAGAAGATCGCACGCTATGCCCCGCGCTTCGTGGCGTTTCTCGGCAAAGCCGCGTATGGCGCGTTAACCGGTCAACGGGACATTGCGTGGGGGTTGCAGCCGAAGACATTTGGCGGCGCGGCGGTGTGGATTCTGCCTAATCCGAGTGGACGAAACCTGGCGTTCACCCTGGATCAATTGGTAGACGCTTACCATCAGCTCTATTTAGCCGCGATAAACGAAGCAAGACTCCGGTAGCATTACCCCAAAGGATCAATCCCGCTCAAGGAAGCTTCAATGCTGTTCACCCAACGCTCGACCCACACCCCGTTTCTGCTGTGCCTGGCGATCTTCATCACGTTCTGGCTGGTGCAGCTCAACGCGTTCAACATCATCGTCTGGAGCTACAACTTCTGCCATTTCCTGTACGGCTTGTGCGCCGCGTTGCTGTTGGGCTACGTGACGATTCCGACGAGGTTTTTCAAGCAGTCCCTGCGAGACAATTTTCACGCTCTGAAAACCGGCATCCCTTGGAGTCCATGGGGTGGCTTGATCATCGTGCTGTTCCTCTCGGCGTATAACGAGATGTACGTTGACCCGCGAGAAAACGGCATCCCGTTCAGTGCCGCCTACCAGAACTTTGTCGCCGACATGCTGGGCCTCGCGCTGTGCCTGACCCTCAGTCACTTCACCTTCCGCGACCGCTTGGGCAACACGCGAACGGACTATGCAACTAGCTCTGAAGTGGGCTCGATTCCCTCGGCCTGATCAATGCTGACTCATCAACCCATGCATCACCCCAAACCGTAACCCCGGCTCGGACGGCGTCATGTGCGAGATGCCAAACACCTTGAACGCCGCCAGCATGACCACCAGGCCGCCGGGCAGAATGCTCAACCGATGGGGTTGCAGCCCGGCCAACTTGAGCTGTTTGACGTGCCCGACTTCGAGCAGGCGCAGTGACAGGCGCAACAATCCGCCGTAGGTGATGCCGCTCTGGTCATCGTCGTTCAGGCCGTTGGCCTTGAGCACTTTGGCCAGCATCCGCGCGGTGCCGGACGAACCGATGGTCTGCTGCCAGCCCAGCGCGCGATAACGCCGGGCGACTTTCTCAAACTCCAGCGAGGCCACGCGCTCAGCCTCCAGCAGCGCCTGCGCGGTGATACGCCCACCCTGAAAATAGCGCGAACCGAAGGTGCCGCTGCCGATGGCAATGCTCTCGGTGACCAGCGGCTGAGTGCCCCGCCCCAGAATCAATTCGGTGGAGCCGCCGCCGATGTCCACCACCAGCCGCTGACTCTCGGCACCCGGCAGCGTATGGGCCACACCGGCGTACACCAGTTGCGCCTCTTCCTGCCCGGTAATCACGTCGATGCGAAACCCCAGATGCCGCTCGGCGCTGGCCAGGAACAGCTGCGCATTGTCAGCTTCGCGCACCGCGCTGGTGGCCACGGCCCGCACCCGGCACGACTCAAAGCCACGCAGCTTCTTGCCAAAGCGCGCCAACGCCTGCCAGCCGCGATCCAGTGCCAATTCGTCCAGCGCCCCACCCTGAAATCCTTCGGCCAGCCGCACCGGCTCACGCAGGGTTTTCACTTCCTGGATGACGAACTGTTGGTTCCGCCGGACCGACTGGCCGATCATCATGCGAAACGCATTCGACCCCAGGTCAATGGCCGCAAACAGAGAGGCGTCACCTTTCATGGTAGGGATTCCTGGCAGATTCATGAGCCCGCAGACGGAGCCTTGAAGACGGTTTGTGAAGAGCTTGCCACGGCATAGGTGACACGAAGATGACAGCGACTGCGCCAGGTCCTACAGCCGTTTCGTCACTACTTCGTCATATCTCCCGGAATACCATCGTCCGCGCCACCTTCCACGGGAGCCTCCGACCATGCTTGCCAATAACGACACCCTGATGCAGCGGATCCATCGCGAGCTGCTCGATCACAACGACGAAGAGCTGGAACTCGAATTACTGGAGGATGGACACAACCTTGATGAGCTGTTCGACGGGCACGTCGATGACGGCAGCGAGAAAGAAGAGAGACGGCGCTATTTCAGTGAACTGTTCCGCCTGCAAGGCGAACTGGTAAAGCTGCAAAGCTGGGTGGTCAAGACCGGGGCCAAAGTGGTGATTCTGTTCGAAGGACGCGATGCCGCCGGCAAGGGTGGCGTGATCAAGCGCATTACCCAGCGCCTCAATCCGCGGGTCTGCCGTGTTGCCGCCCTGCCCGCCCCGAATGACCGCGAACAAACCCAGTGGTACTTCCAGCGCTACGTCTCCCACCTGCCGGCAGCCGGCGAAATCGTGCTGTTCGACCGCAGCTGGTACAACCGCGCCGGGGTCGAAAAAGTCATGGGGTTTTGCAATGACGATCAGTACGAAGAATTTTTCCGCACGGTGCCGGAGTTCGAGCGAATGCTCGCCCGTTCCGGCATTCAGTTGATCAAATACTGGTTCTCGATTTCCGATCAGGAACAGAATCTGCGCTTTCTCAGCCGCATCCACGACCCGCTCAAGCAATGGAAACTCAGCCCCATGGACCTGGAGTCCCGCCGGCGCTGGGAAGCCTATACCAAGGCCAAGGAAATCATGCTCGAACGCACCCACATCAGCGAAGCGCCGTGGTGGGTGGTGCAAGCCGACGACAAGAAAAAGGCCCGGCTCAACTGCATCAACCACCTGCTCGGGCAAATGCCCTATGAAGAGGTCGAACAGCCGACGATCCAGCTGCCGCAACGGGTGCGCCAGGAAGATTACTCCCGCAACCCGACGCCACCGGAACTGATCGTGCCGCAAGTCTATTGAACGTCATCAATCTGTAACCTGACGACGTCAATACTCAGGGCATACAACGCGTGCTTTTTTTATGGCTGCCTTAACCGGCGGCTTTTTTTTGCCTGCCGTTCAGGGTGCCGGATAGCCTTCAACCTGATCCGGCCAAGCGGTCAACACTTCGTAGCCGTCATCCGTCACCGCCACCATGTGTTCCCACTGCGCCGAAAGCGACAAATCCTTGGTCACCACGGTCCAGGCGTCCGCCAAGGTTTTCACATGGCGTTTGCCGGCGTTGAGCATCGGTTCGATGGTGAAGATCATTCCGGTCTTCAGCTTCAGTCCTTGGCCCGGATAGCCGTAATGCAGGACCTGCGGTTCATCGTGATAGACCTTGCCGATGCCATGCCCGCAGTACTCGCGTACCACGCTGTAACCGTCGCGCTCGGCGACGCTCTGGATCGCGTGGCCTATGTCGCCCAGGGTCGCACCGGGGCGCACGATGCGGATACCGGCGCACATCGCTTCATAGGTGGTTTGCACCAGGCGCCGCGCCTCCGGGCTCGGTTCGCCGACGAAGTACATGCGGCTGGTGTCGCCGTACCAGCCATCCTTGACCACGGCAATGTCGATATTGACGATGTCGCCATCCTTCAGCACCTGGGGCGAAGGGATGCCATGGCAAACCACTTCGTTGACCGAGGCGCACACGGTTTTCGGAAAGCCGTGATAGCCGACATTACCGGGAATGGCTTTCTGCACGTTGACGATGTAGTCGTGACAGAGCCGATCGATGTCGTCGGTGGTGACCCCGGCCTTGATGTGCGGCGTGATCATCGCCAGCACTTCGGCCGCGAGTTTGCCGGCCACGCCGGACTGGGCGATTTGTGCCGGGGAATTGATCGGGACGCCTGCTTTCACTGCACGGTTCATTGCGCGGCTCCTGCGACGGCTGGCGATGCTTCGGCGAGTGCACAGACCTGTTGCAAGTCGAGGCCGCCGGCCTGTTCGGCACGGATCAGCAAACGGCAGATCGCGTTGTGATCCAGGTCGGGATGCAGCTCGGCGAGCATGCCGATGCGCATCCAGTGTTCGGCCTGAGCGTTGATCGAGCGGCTCAGCGCATTGCTGGCGACGCGCAGATTCTCGTGCATGTCTTCTGAAATTTTGACGATTCCCACAAATCCATCCGATATGAAATGCATACGAAACGTATACTACTTCAACTAAACGCGAGGTCGCAAACCCCGATAGCGTTTTTCCGTCCTGCGGCGCTTTCGCTTGGGCACAATCGATCTAAAAAGACTGGCCCGGGCCTGGGTCTTTTTGGCTATTCTGAAGTGGTAGGTGAAGACGCAGACTGATGCGCAAGAGGATAGCGAGAACGCGTGGGGCGCGCTCCGAAGGGTACACGGTTAGAAAGATCTCCGCGCTGAGATCCAGCCCTTATGCCGTGTGAGGCAGTAACGCACAAAACGTTGCTGTGAGAGGCCTGATAAATCTCGTAAGCCGGAGACCAGCACCGGCCACCTACTCAAATTCCAAAGCCCGCCTTGTGTGGGCTTTTTTGTGCCTGATGGCAGACCTGTGGCGAGGGAGCTTGCTCCCGCTGGGCTGCGAAGCGGCCCCGACGGCGGTTGCTGTTCAGGGTTGAGATAAATACCACCACCACCCAAGCGAGATAAATCCGGTCCATTCCGGGGCAGGCTGGCATTGATTGGGACAGCTTACGCAAAACCCTTGCACCCACCGCAAAATAAGCATCCCCGTCAGTCATCAACCGACGGGGCAAACAAATCATCGTCGACACCGACGGCAACGCCCAATCCGCCCAACTCGGCAGCTCACGCCGCCTCAAAACCATCTACCAAACCAACCTGCAAAGCGCCTACATGGTCGGCCGTAAAGCCAGCATGGAACAAAGCACCGACACCCACCCGTACTGGCGGGTCATCGCCATCCTCGACCACAGCGCACTCCACGGCCAAATCTTCCGCCACGACGACCCCATCTGGGCCACCATCTACCCACCCAACGGCTTCAACTGCCGCTGCCGCGTCATCGCCCTAAGCGAAGCCGCCGTCAAACGCCGAGGCCTGACCGTCATCACCAGCGAGGGAAGAACATCCACCGAAACAGTAGAGACCGGCACCCACAAACACACCGGCGAAATCCGAACCGCCACCGTCACCGCCGTCCGCCTCACCAACCCCCAAGGCCACACCGTCACCTTTCGCACCGACCCCGGCTTCAACCACGCCCCCGGTGCAGGTCTAGTCGCCGCCCTAAAACAAAAAGAGGCAGCGGCCAAACACCCATCCCCATAAACACTGCCGCCCCCGGTGGGAGCGAGCCTGCTCGCGAAAGCGGACAACCAGCCGCCCCAATCACCCAGGCAAAAACCCAATCCCTGTAGGCGCTGGCAAAGCCTGCGATCTTTTGATCCTGGCGCCCCCAAACCCCCAAAATACCCCCCCTGTGGCGAGGGAGCTTGCTCCCTCTGGGCTGCGCAGCAGCCCCAATCCAACCCAACCACCCACCGATCCCTGACAAACCACCACCCAAACCAAGCCCCCCATGCTCACCATCGAACTCAAATCCCAACACCTACAACACACCCTGCACCAAATTGAACAAGCCACCGGCAACCTCAAACCCCTCATGCAGGCCATCGCCGCCGAACTCGCTACCCAAACCGAAGAGAACTTCGAACACGAAGGCCGCCCCCAATGGCCCGAGCTATCCGATGTCACCACCGAACACCGCGCCAAAAACGGCCACTGACCCGGCCAAATCCTGCGGGTCAGCGCAGCCGGGCTCGCGGCTTCCATCACCACTCACACGACCGACAGTTCGGCTATGGTGGGCAGCAACAAACCGTATGCGGCGATGATGCAGTTCGGTGGAGAGCAGGCGGATTTTCCCCAACTGTGGGGTGACATACCGGGTCGGCCATATTTGCCGATGAAAGCCGAAAAAGATTTGCAACCTGAAACCGAGGAAGCCATTCTAATATTGTCGTTTGACTATTTATCGCGCGCGACGTGTATTTGACGACTGCTGTAGTGCATAGTAAAAAAATCCGCAAACCAAGGTATATCAGGTGAGTGTCTGGAGGGCATTACCAGCGCAGTCCGGCAAGAATGAGAACAGAGCCAAGGGCAATTCGAGCATGCGTTAATTTTTAGTCGTACAGAACATTAATTGGACCATAATCAACATGACAACAAAAAATGAATTTAACATTCCAATAGTTACACTCATCCCCCCGCTGACTTTAGACTGGGAAACGGATAAAGCCACCATCAAAAAAGCAGCTATGCAGCCTACCCCGGCAGACAAGTTCTACATTCTTGCAGCCGCAATTCAGAATTTTTTCAATATATTGACACATGGAAGTAAATCAGCGCCAAAGCACCCTCAAAGGTCAGGGCTTCTTCGCAAGGTTTATGACGAACTTTTTCCAATCGCCCATTTTGCAAAGCTGTATTTCGCTGAGTCAAATAATGTCTTGATCCAATGGTTTGACGGCAACCAAAATTTTGACGCAACTGTCAAGTATCAAAATGAATGTCTGGGCCGATCAGACATACGTTACTTGGAGGTTACCACTCTTCAGGATCGGGAAGATGCAAGGCAGCTCGAGGAGTTGTCCGAAGAAAAAACCATCACGACTGTCGTTGAATCAGAGCAGCAGAATCACCTTCGAAAGATCGATTTATTCGAGAAAGCCTTGAAGAAAAAGGGAGGTATAACCTACCCAGCCGATACAGCTCTGCTGGTGTATACCGACGAAGATAGATTTCGTAAGTGCTATTTTGGACTGCAACCGCCCGAAATTGATAAGAAAAAAGATTACGAAGCTGTACTTAATAAGTTGTCACATCTGCTAAAAGACTTTTCCCACGTCTTTGTTTACAGCAAGCATGAAATATACTGCACATGGTCGCCAAAATCGAATCAAGAAGAGTAACGTGCCGACCGATCGCAGGCCCTCACAAGGCCTGCGATCGCTAGAACCTCATCAGTCAAGCGCACTCTGTCAGATTTCTATTACCAAAAAGTGCCTAACAACATGTTTGTCTATCTTTAATGCCAGCGCGCGCAAAAATTTATTCGCTGCGTTTGCCTCGTTAAATTCTACCGTCAGTGTTTTCCCGTGCACCACGTTGTTTCTCAAGTCTCGATAAGAAGAAAAACTTGTTATGTCCGCAGCTGTAAGTTCCACACCAAAGCAATACTGTGCGACATGCGGTATTTGCGAGGCCTTCAAATCACTATAACTATTCCCAAGCTCCATGATTCCAAAAGCTGCGAATAATTCGGAAGGAAACCGAAAGTCCGTATGTTCGATTTCGTTCGTATATTTGACATACTTTAGGCTGTGACTTGGCTTTGCGTGCTCTCTAAGTTTATTAGCCGCATTTTTGGTTTTTTGATCTTCAGCAAAAACAAGATGCTGGTGCTGCCTTTCTCTCGCGCGCTCAACAAATGCCTCCTGCCCGCCATGAAACTTAAGAACTTCTGAAATTAAAGATTTGAAATATGCTTCGAAATAGCTGAAGGAGTTGATAAACATCAACTTTCCGAGATTCCTTCTGTACTCTGGTATGTATCCTCTTAACTGTTCAAAATTTGGATCACCCTTGAAGTGATCCGCGTCCGGGAGCTTAGGTGCACCACCTTTCTCGACAGCTTTTATGTAAGCATTTAAAGCGGGCACTGCGTGACAACACAAGACAGAAAAATCAATTGCAGATTGAATTTGCTGCTTTAAGATGAAGAAAGCGTTTGAATTGGTAATCATTCCCTGTTATCGTCCTGATGCAAGCATTGGTGTAATTGGTAACACACCCCGAGAAATTCCTAATAACCTTTGCTGCAGAGGTTATTTGGAAGGAGGAGTTCCTGGTTCGAGTCCAGGGTGTTTGTTCCATTCTTCAATATTTTGAGCTGCGAATAGCGCCAGATTGTTGATAACTAGCAAGCTCTACCTCCCGACTAGACTTTCTAAAGTCCGATATCTTAAAACATCGCACCATAAAACTGCTACGAATTTTCCGGTTCTATTTTGAGTAGTCTCTATAGATGTTGATCTCTTTCGCCGACCCTAGAATCGCTCGCCCCCATTGTCAAGTGATTTTCTCTGCGCACAAATTTGGCTTTGAGCTTTACACCTATAAAACTTGTTTAAGAGTTTTATTGGCGCCAGAGAGCTTATGGGTTTAGTGCAATCCTAGACGGTTTCTAGTCAAATCGGTCATAAATAGGTCTTCGCTAAAGCGATACTCTAGAGCCTTGGTTTCAATAGCTGTAATTTTGTGATATCGCAATGAGTCTGGAATGCAATAGAGTTTGGCTCCACTTACAGACTGGGTGATAACTGAAGCCTCTGCTAACTCCTCATGCTCCGAGTTGATCTCTTTGGCAGCAACAATACTGGCCTCAGGAAACAAAGCAATGTTAGTTCCGAGCTCTCCCGTTTGAACGGAGGGAAAGATCAGGCCATCGACTTGGCTTCCAAAACGAAGCCTCAAATACTCGAATACCACTTGACTTGAGAGGTATCTCAGTTCGTCATTGTAACCCTTAGGTTTGGACATTTTCTTTACGAGTGAACTCATGAAAGTTTTTAAATGCATTAGCTCGAGATAACCCTTATCTAAGAGTGAGAGGGTTGGAAACTCGATCTGGTCAAGCCTGGTTAGATCTAGAAACTTAAGAGAGGTTACGGGGGTCATTGCTATGCTTACTACGTTGTCTCCTGTAATGGAGCGAATTTCGCTTAAGCAAGTCTCTCGTTCTAATGAGCAATACATGGCGGAAATGCCATTGGGAGTCATTCGCTGGCTGCCAGCCTTTCCTTTAGGTGTGGGGCCAAGCTCGCTTGAAGGTGATCCAATAATTTTCATGATTTGCTCTCGAGTCGAAGCGGAGCGCGCTCGATAAACAGGTTCCCCTCGAATAATGGCTCTTATGCATTCATCTTTCAGATTACCGTCGTCTCCACAGAGGATGTTGAAAACCGAATCAAGGAACCCCTTGGTATTGGGATTAAAAAAACGATGCGAATGCTGAATATCATCGATGAAGTTTATCCATTTTGCTTCAAAAAAGTTCCTCTCCAGTAAACCGTCATCTCCGAAATATTGGCGGTCCATATTTCTACTATTGACTTTCATTTCTTTAGGCGCGTACGCATTTAGATCATCAAAATAAGATTCGTCACCCAGATTTGCCCACTCGGAAAGAACAATATCTAAATAATCAATCGGTATATCATCGGCCCCGCCTTCGAAAAGCATGCCGTATTCATATTGAGAGAGATCATCTTCCGTGGCGGTATTTTCAGAAACTCTACTTAATATATAATCAAATAAAAATTCAACACCCACACCAACACCATCATTCCCGCAATATTCACAGCTGACATAATCTCCACTTTCAGAAATTAACTTCTTAAGCACTTCAGGGGTCACGCAATTTATGCAAATCATTTTGTCTCCAAGTCCACTGGACTTAAAATTATCCATTTTTTTGTAATTTCAACTATAGAAAGTTATCACCTTCCGCGGCCATCCATAGACTCAAAGTGCGGTGCTGAGCTGAAGGAAACCAAATTGATCGACCATCCACAGAATGAGCGCTTACCCCCATAGAGTCAAAGTGCCACCCATTGCCACCCCAAACCCCCACCTGTCACCCTGCGCCCCGTTCAAAGGACCAGGACAAGGAATCAAGGATTGAGTGGCTACGTACCCAACCCGCCCAAGGGTTATCGCAACAGCGGTGTCGAACCCGTCGATACCAGCGCTCAGCACTGGGCGCAATACAAAGACCTCCCGCCCACGCCAGACGCAGCGCCCGACCCACTGGGCTGTGTTTTCGCCAAGAGTTGCAACCTGCCCGACGGCGAAATCAACCACACCAACCCATCGGGGTTTGTGCCCGTTGAAATGCTCGCCGATTACGGACTATGGGCCGTGTTGGCCACTGGGGCCGCAATCACCGCCCAAGGCACCTCGCTCCAACTGATAGGCGGCTCCGCAACCGGTAGCGCCATTGCCAAACGGCTGGGCGGCTCACTGACACTCAAATTGATATCCGGGTCTGGCGTGATGGCGGCGGGGGTTGCCGTGGGCACCGTTGCACTGTTAATACCCAACACCAGCCTTGCACCCGACAGTGCCTTCTACAAAGACGAACAGTACGCAACGCTGGAGGCGGGCCGTACACGCGTGCGCGTCAACGTAAAGACCTTGCCCGATGGCTCAGTCAACGCGTACGGGTTCTACACCGGTGGCAAAAAGGACTGGGAACAGGTCCCTGTCATCAAGGCGGATAAAGACGGCGAGAACTACGTTGCTGACCTTGGCAACGGCATTGGCCTGACCTGGACGCCCGCAGCCAGCCCCGACGGCGTCCTGGGTATCCCGGCACTCGAAGGCGCGCCGCAATTACCCCCCGTGTGGGTGTACCCACCCACGCCGCAATCTGACACGCTGCTGGAAAACCCAGCGCATCCCCCTGAGTTCCAGGATGCAATCATCTGGTTCCCTGACTCGGGCATTCAGCCGATCTACATCGTGCTCAGCACGCAGTTTGAGAAGAACAAGAAAAAGGGCAAGGCTTTCGAAGAGGCGTCTTACGGGGAGTACAGCAACACCAAGCCCGAAGCCGCCCGCGAGGTGACGCTTAAAACCGACAGCGGTGTTCGTACACGTATTGATATGATAGGCCGAGACGCGGACGGCGATATTTCATGCGTTGAATGCAAGTCATCTGACACCGCACCTCTTACCAAAAATCAGAAGGCCGCCTTCCCTGAAATTGAGAAAACGGGGGCAACCGTTGTAGGCAAAGGTAAACCCGGCTTCCCCGGCGGCACCAAAATACCCCCCACCAGAGTCGAAATCCTTCGACCTGACCCGACCCTCTGAGGGAGCAGACATGTCCATCGTAGAAACCAAAGTCGTCGACATCATTGCAGTACCCGAGTGGGAGCCCGACCACGTGATCCTGGTCATTACCGACCACCTCGAATGGGGCGATAAAGCCCAACAGGGCGAGCACCTTCTATTGCTTCAAGAGAAGATCAACACGTACATCGCCTTCATCGAAAGCGGCCAACTACTCGAGGACTACCCACCGTCCAAGGGCAAGCTCCCCATCATCCGCATTAACGGTCTATACGAGCTGCCGGAGCAAGGCGAGGTCTTCATCGACCGCGTGACCGAGGTGCTAAAGGGCGTAGGGATTGGTATGGAATTCGTGCTGAAAGACGATGAAGCCATACGCAATATGTAATCGACGTGGCGGCAAAGACGCTGGGCGCGATGTTGTTCGGTTTTTGCCGTGGTTAAACAGTTTTTTTGCGAGCGTTTAAAGACACTCGGTGTTACGTCATAAAAGGCTACAAGACCTTGCGTCGTTGCCTACGCGCACGCCAGAATTCGCTGGCTTGTGCGCTTTAACCTCGGCCTCTATCGTTTACCTGCCACTGCTCATCAGTGGTCGGGTTTAGTAGCCCATTGGTTTAGTAAGGTGCATGAGCGTCATTCAGTCAGGTAGCTCTATTCCTGTGCTTAATGGTGGCTGTGCGCAGGGCGCTCTCGGGCGCGCCGGTTTTACTAATCCTCCGGTCTACTAACCTGCACACAGCCGCCACCCTTCTTTTAGTAGAGAACGGTGCGACTCCAATACAGGATTAGGTAAACATGTTCAAAGTAACGCCCAACCCCCCACACACGGGTCCAGTACCCTACGACGCCTCTCTTGATCTTGACCCCAATAAAATGAAAGAGGCGGCCGACCGCGCGCTCAACTTCTACCTCAGCCCCGGGGCACAGAAAGAGCCGATACCGTCCCGCAGCCCCAGCAGCACTTTCCTCATCAATCCGGTGGCGACTGACGAAACGTTGTTGGTTCAGGCCTACGATTCGTTGTCATCAGCCAGCGTCATGGCCAGCGATTTCGCCGAACTGATGGAAGGCCCGCAGCGCAAGAGGATGCTGCTGTTGCAGCAGCTGATCACGATGGGTGAGATGGCGGTCAATCACGTACTGGACAACCACAAGCCTGGGTAGCAGCTAGGCACGCTAGTGAGGGGGCTTGCTCCCTCACTTCACTAATTGCTGATGGAACCCTCTGTGGCGAGCGGGCTTTTCCCCCGTTCGGCTGCGAATTAGCCGTAAAACCATTCAACTCAGTGCATCTGAAACATCGCGTTGCCTATGGCGTAGGCGTCAAAGGCTACATCTGCTATTTCGTGTTGAACCAAAACAGACTGATGAAAACGGCCAAAGCTAACCCGATAATGATGGTGATGGTGCGTTCTGGGCTTTGGATACGGTGCCTTCTAAAGGCCCAGCGCAATGGTCGAGCCTCCGCTCTTTTTTGCTCGTCCCTCAAATTCATATAGCCGTTGTGAAGGGCTGCGACCTTCGACTGTGCGGATTCTACTGCGTCCAAACGCTCCGCCAGGTAGTCGAACATCTTGTGTTCGACGATATTGCTCTTCCATGTCTCGACGATGGATAACTCCCGAACCTGCATCGGCAGTGAGACACCTTCACGCTTGCCCGAATCATGGTAATCAAATCTCAAACCGAACTGCTCGTAAAACCAGTTACGTCGCGCCTTATTGTCACCGCGTGCCTGTCCAATTAGCAGCTTGATAGGGTTAACTGAGGCGTCAGGCCACTGCTTTACCCACTCAACGATCTCGTTCATCAAATACGTGCCGACCCGTTGCCCGTATAACTCTGGCAGATCGAGACATACCGCACCGCTGGCCATCGAAGAAGAGGTGAGAGACACGGCATTGAAAAAACGCCAATAGCTGCCGTTAAATTCGCCGTGGCCACTCTCGTAGGACGATGGCCTGGCCGTGATTCTTCGATAGGACAGGCGGATCGTCGCCTCGCAAATTTGACCGTCGAGAGGGTCGCGTACGTACACCTCTTCTCGTTCGACGACGATCCAGCCAAGCGGCGGCTCTTCAACGCGCTCTTTATCTCTAATCTCCAGTACCAAAATGCGTGGCTTAACGCTCTGTCGTTCACGCCAAGACCTATCAAAAGAAGGCATTGCCATTAACTAGTCCGTTTCTACTGGTCTGAAATTGGAAAAAACAACGCATCTACTGTCGTCGTTATGCGCCGCACAATAGGATCCAGCTCCTGCCCAAGCGATCTAATCCCATCAGCCGTATCGCCCATCCCCAAGTGGGCAGCCATAAACGCTACACCGCCATGAAAAATCTGATCTCGCAAGTTATCTGGCATCTCTCCGTTCTGCTCACGTGCACGTTCCAAATGACTGAGTAATAAAGAACGCGCGTGTTGAAGAGCCTGCTCGTAATCACGATTGTTCATTTCGATCATGGCAATTAATCCCTTCGCACGCATGTAGAAGTGCACAACATCCTTTGCCAGCTCGGAAGGTAAGAGATTGAGTGCCTGAGGTGCCGAATCAAAAATGGGAAATGGTGATGCACCGATCGGGAAAACCGTTAGGTAGGGTGTCTCAGGCGCCTGTTGCGATAGTTCATCGGCGTATTCATATTTGAACAACGCCCATGCCGTCGCTATCTCAGTCCGCAAGAGCATCAACGTCGTAATCATTTTTTCTTTATCGGCAGCTTGCTCCTTTTTCAAAGCCAGCTCGTGGGCTTTGGTCGCCCCCTTCAGTGTGAAGGCGCCACCAATCAAGGCGCCTACGAGGCCGCTGACCAGACTGAGATAAGCATCAGGGCTCCCAAAACTCATAGCTTTCTAGCTCCATTATTTGATGTGGATAGGGTCGATTGCAGAAGCTCGGCCTCGGCCGCGTTCAATCGTTGACCACACGTCGAGTCGCGCTGAAACAAGGAGTCCGGCGTAAACGCTTTATAAAACAGGACAGCAACATTGTGCATCAATAGATCACCTCACTACGTCAGGCATACCGCTCTCGCCTAAGAATTCGGTGACCTCTCTAATCTCGATTAAAAGCTCAATCCCGTTTACCGCCCAAAACTGCGCTCACCATCTCCACCAATAGCGCACCCTTCATGCAACCACTCCACATCTTCAAACCCGGCGGCATGTACGCCATGTCCTTGGTCCAGCCGATCAGGTTGTAGTGTTTCAACACGGAATCCGCCAGCCCCGGAATGATCAGGTGCGTGCCCATCAGCTCCGGGCAATCGATACACCCCTTCCCCGCCATCCGCTCGCCTGGCTGCGACATTTGCCTTTCGATGAGCTTGAAGCGTTCCTCGGTCTCCAGCGCCAGCGGCAGCAAAGCCCTGCCGGCTTCGGTGAGGAAATGACCATGGGTGGTCTTCGAGAACACACGGTACTGAGCGAGGCCTCCAGCGCAGCGATCTTGCGCGACACCGTCGATGCCGAGACTTTCAGTGAATCCCGCCTCGGTCACGTTGTTCGATTTGGCGACGAAGATAAAAACCTTAAAATCATCCCAGTTCACGTTCTGACATCCCTGAAAATGGAAAATCGATCCTGACCCATGATGGCATGCCCCGACAAACGCCACAGACTAAAAAGCCCGGCTATTAACCGGGCTTTTTCACGTTTCAAGCACCCCCGCCAAGCGGCGAGGCAGTGTGCTTACTGAACGTTGTTCAGCTTGATCACATCACCCGAAACCTTGGTGGTGTAACCGGTCAGGACGTAGGCCCAGAACCAGTTTTCCTGCACTTGGGTGTTGATCATGGCATCGCCGCCCTTGGCCTTGATCGCCGCTTCTTGAGCGCGGACAAAACGGTTGTTCTGCTTGATCGGGATGCAGCCAAGCACCAGCATGCCAGTGGCGGTCGCTTCGCTGTGACCCAGGACAGTGTATTGGCTGCTGTCATAGTGCTGGGTCTTCATCGCGGTGCCGGTGCAACCTGCCAAAACCAGACCGAACAATACGACGGCGACCACTTTACTGAGGTAATTCACGGTGTAACTCCATTAGAAAAAGCCGGGATCCGTCTCCCGAGCGGCGCACACTCTAACGGACGTAGTGGCAAATTGGTATCGCCAATACACTATCTCTTTCAGGTGACGGCCTGGACCACACCCCGCTCCTCCAGCAAACGCACAAACATGGTCAGGCTTTGCGACACCGTACCGCGACGCCACACCAGCCAGGTGCGCAAATAACGGAAGTTTTCCGACAGCGGCCAGATGCTCACCGTGGTGCAGCCGGGCATGCTGTCGAGCATGCTGCGCGGCATCAGCGCCAGCCCTGCCCCGGCGCTGACGCAAGCGAGCATGCCGTGATAGGACTCCATCTCGAAAATCTTGCCGGGCACCGCGGCGTCCTTGGTGAACCAGCTTTCAAAGTGGTGACGGTAGGAACAATTGGAACGGAACGCATAGATGTTTTCACCGTTGACGTCGCGCGCGCGGTGGATTGGCGCATGGTTGAGCGGTGCGATCACTACCATCTCTTCCTCGAACGCCGGCACGCCTTCCAGCGCCGGGTGCAGCACCGGGCCATCGACGAATGCGGCGGCCAATCGACCCGAGAGCACGCCGTCGATCATGGTCCCGGAAGGTCCGGTGGACAGGTCCAGTTCGACCTTGGCGTGCTTCTGGTTGTAGGCGGCCAGCAACTCGGGAATTCGCACCGCCGCCGTACTTTCCAGCGAACCCAAGGGGAACGACCCTTGCGGTTCTTCACCGGCCACCGTGGCCCGGGCTTCCTGGACCAGGTCGAGGATGCGCCGCGCATAGTCGAGAAAACTCCACCCGGCGGGCGATAGGCGCAGGCGGCTTTTCTCGCGGATAAACAGGTCGACGCCCAGATCCAGTTCCAGTTGCTTGATCCGCGTGGTCAGGTTCGACGGCACCCGGTGGATGTGCTGGGCGGCCGCGCTAATGCTGCCGTGCTCGGCGACAGCTTTGAAAATTTCGAGCTGGACCAGATCCAAGTCATTCTCCAAACGTGAACGATACGCTCAGTATTATTCAGTTTCCAGAAAACTACCACCGCCGTAACCTGAGCGCATTCCCACCCAGCAGGACGGTGCCATGACCCAGATTTCCAGTACCACCCATGCGATTTCGATCAACCCCGCCACGGGCGAGCAGATCGGTCACTACCCTTTCGAATCCACCGAGGCACTGGACGCCGCCCTCACCCGTGCCGCCGCCGGGTTTGCAGTCTGGCGTCGCACGCCGGTCGAACAACGTGCGCAATCGCTGATCGCCCTGGCTCAAGCCTTACGCGACGATGCGCAAAACCTGGCGCACATGATCACCCTGGAAATGGGCAAGCCCATCACCCAGGCCCGTGGCGAAATCGAGAAGTGTGCGCAACTCTGCGAGTGGTACGCCGAACACGGCCCGGCCATGCTCAGCGCCGAGCCGACGCTGGTAGAAGGTGGCAAGGCGCGCATTGAATACCGTCCGCTGGGGCCGATTCTTGCCGTGATGCCGTGGAACTTCCCGATCTGGCAAGTACTGCGTGGCGCCGTTCCAGCGCTGATCGCCGGCAACACCTACGTGCTGAAACACGCGCCCAACGTAATGGGCAGCGCTTACCTGCTGCGCAACGCTTTCCAACGCGCCGGTTTTACCGACGGCGTGTTTGAAGTGATCAACGTCACGCCAGACGGGGTTTCCACGGCAATCAAAGATCCACGCATCGCCGCCGTCACCCTCACCGGCAGCGTGCGCGCCGGCATGGCCATCGGCGCCCAGGCCGGTGCCGCCCTGAAGAAATGCGTGCTGGAACTAGGCGGTTCCGATCCATTCATTGTGCTCAACGATGCCGACCTCGACGACGCCGTCAAAGCCGCCGTGATTGGCCGTTACCAGAACACCGGGCAAGTCTGCGCGGCGGCCAAGCGCCTGATCGTCGAACAAGGGGTTGTCGAAGAATTCACCCGCAAGTTTGTCGAAGCGACGCGCCAACTGGTGGTCGGCGATCCGCAGTCCAGCGCCACTTACATCGGTCCCATGGCCCGCTTTGATCTGCGCGATGAACTGGACCAGCAAGTCCGCGACACCCTGGAAGAAGGCGCGACTTTGCTGCTGGGCGGCCAGAAGGCTGAAGGCCCCGGCAACTTCTATCAGCCGACCGTATTCAGTAACGTCACCGACCAGATGACCTCGTTCAAACAGGAACTGTTTGGCCCGGTCGCCTCGATCATTACCGCCCGGGATGCCGCCCATGCCTTGGCGCTGGCCAATGACAGTGAGTTCGGCCTGGCGTCGACGATCTACACGCGCAATCTCGAACTGGCCAAGCAAATGGCCGACGAACTGGAAACCGGCGGTGTGTTCATCAACGGCTACTGCGCCAGCGACCCCCGCGTTACCTTTGGTGGTGTGAAGAAAAGCGGCTTTGGCCGTGAGCTGTCGCACTTCGGCGTGCGGGAGTTTTGCAACGCGCAGACGGTGTGGCTGGATCGTCGCTGAGTCCACTGCATCAACAAGCCCGGGAGTGTTTGCTCCCGGGCTTTTTTCGTTCTACTGCGCAGAAAAAAATCGGCATTGTTCTCAATATCTGATTGATGGCCAGCGGCCATCAATCGATAATCTCGCCCCCGAAACTCACGCAAGGAAATGCCGTGAAAAAATCCCTACTGCTCGTCCCGTTGTTCGCCCTGTTGTTGCAAGGTTGTGGCGTCACCATGACCCGCTATGAACCGAACTATGAGAACGCCCAGCAGCTCAAGCAAACGCCACCGCTGCACTCGATCAGCAATGCCGAGGTCAAGGCAGATGCGGGTCAAGGCTCGCTGACTGTTCGAGCCAATCCGATCAGCTCGCCGAGTGGCAGCATCCCTTTGCATATCCAGGACGCCATCAACGAAGAGTTGCGCCGGGCGGGTTTGCTGGATCCGCAAGCACAGCGGCACCTGAATGTATTGCTGGTGAAGAATGAGCTGACCGCGGGCATGGGCACCGGTACCGGTCAGCTCGCCGCGCGCTTTACCCTGCTCAAGGGCAATGACGTGGTGTACGACGCCACCAAGGACGTGAGCAGCCAGTGGGACAGCAGTTTTTTCGGCGCCATTGCGATTCCCCGGGCCGCCTATGCCTACAATCCGATGGTGCGTGATTTGCTGAAGACGTTGTACAGCGATCCGCAATTCATCCAGGCCCTGAAGTAAGGGCAAAAAAAGAGCCGCGATTGCGGCTCTTTTTACATCAGGCCCGAGGCACGCCGGCATCCAGCGCCGAGTACTTCAAGCTTTTGCTGTCGACCATTTGCTTGAGCAACGCATTGACCTGGCGGCTGAAGGTATCGGTCACCGCCTCTTTCGGCGTATTGCTCATCAAAGGCACAAACCAGATGCCCAACCAAGTGTTGACCGAGTCATGGTTGGTCCCGCTGGTGACGGCCTGCCCCTGAGGGTCAAGCGTCTCGAGGCTCATGGAATACTGATCAGTCGCCAGCGCCGGGATGATGGTCATGGTCAACCCGCTGATAAAGGCCATGGCCATCTGGCCACCACCCGGTGGATGGTTGTAAACCTTGAGGCGCAGGCTGTAATCACCTGGCTGCTTCTGGAACTCATCAAGGGTCACCCGGCCAAACAGCCCGGAATCACTCAGGACTTTTTGCAGCTGCGGCTTGAGCATGTCGCGAGCCTGGGGAATTTCAACCGCTGTAGGGCTTTTCAGTGTGCCCTGGTAGAAGTCGAAATCGACGTAGACATTTGGCTTGTTCGAATAACTGGACATGGACGGCAGGTTCACCGGGGCCACTTCGTCCTGGGTAAAGCTTGCGCAACCGCTCAGCCCGAGCGCCAGGGCCAGCCCCAGAATTTTTCCGATTTGCATGACAACTTCCTTTATTGATGGCATAGCGCCTCCATCGCGGAGAACTGCGGCGGATTCTAGAGAGTGGCAAGTGATCGTAAAAGGCCATTACCGAAAAAATCTGTTCGAAAACACAAATCCGACTACTGACAGACCCCGCCAAGCTGATTGGCCATCGGATTAAGCTGACGAGTCACCGAGTCCAGGTCGAACAAACCATTGCCCGGTAATCCGCCCGCCCCAGTGTTCGCCGTCTTGCTCCTGCTGCAAGGTAAACCCCACGTCTTCATACAGTTTGCGCGCCGCATCCAGGCCCTTGAACGTCCACAGCCGTGTTGCCGCAAACCCCCATTCGTCACAGAACTTGATGGCTTCGGCCAGCAAGCGCTTGCCGGCGCCTTTGCCGCGCGCGCTGTCGTCCAGGATGAAACAACGCAGCACCGCGCCCCCCTCTTCGCCTTCGCCATCGATGGCAATCGAACCGACGATGCGCTCGCCGTCCAGCGCCACCCACACCTCATTGCGCGGGTTGTGCAGGCGCCCCATCAGTTCGGCCATGTCGGAGGCGACCAGGCTTTCGAATGGCTGACCGAAGTTCGCGACTCTGGCGTAGTAGCAGGCATGCATTTCGACGATGCGGCCGATGATGCCGGGACGGTAGCCCCGAGCGATCTGCAACGACGCTTTGGGCGGTTCGGTGCCCAGGCGTTGAGATTGCAGGGCCACCGCGTAGTGGCCCAGGCCTTCACTCACCGCCTGTTGTTGCGCCGGGCTCAAGTGCGTCATGGCGGCGCCGACCCGTTGGTTGGCAAAGACATCCACCGCGCGCAAGGTCTGCCGGCCCTGTTCCGTGAGTTGCAGTTTTTTCGAGCGTGCGTCCTGCTCGTTCGGCACTTCTTCGATTTCGCCGGCCTCGATGAGCTTGCGCACCATGCGGCTGACGCTGGATTTTTCCAGGCCGAGCAACGCCACCAGTTCCACCGCCGTCAGCGATTCGCGGTTGCCCAGTTCCACGATGGTGTGCACGGAGGACGGCGGATAATCGGTCGCCGCCAGCGTTGCCTGCATAAAACCCAACTCTCGCACCATCAGGCGCGACGCCGAGCGAACGTGGTGGATCAGGTTGGAATCAGTCACGGCGCGCACCTCCTGGGAAACGGTGATTTAGTTGTATCGCACAACAAAATAACCGTCAATCGAGGCGAACTGTGTGATGACCGTCCGTAACCCTGCCCGAGGCCGCACTCCGGCTTAACTATCCTTAACCACACGTAATCCGGAGCCGGGATCTTGATAGGGAGCAGCCACTTCAACCGAGAATCCAATCATGAAAATGCTAATGACGGTCGAGTTCCCACACGAACCCTTCAACACGCTGGTGCGTGCCGGCAAAGTCGGTGAAATCATCGGGCGCGTGCTGGAAAGCCTGAAACCCGAGACGGTCTACTTCACTGAGCAGGACGGCATGCGCGGCGGGATTTTGCTGATCGATGTGCAGAACGCGTCCGAGATCCCGCGTTTTTCCGAACCGTTTTTTCTCAACTTCCAGGCCAACTGCAAATTCCGCATCGCCATGAGCCCTCAGGATCTGCAAAACGCCGGGCTGGATGCGCTCGGCAAAACCTGGGGCTGATCAGGCCCGGCGCCCACGACTCGCCAACGCGATGACGAGCGCAGCGCCGATCAAAGCGGCGGCTACCGAAAATGTAATGCACATACCGCTAGCGACGGCTTCGGGGGCGGCCGTCGTCAGGTCGGTCGCCGCCGACGCGAAGGCAAACACGGCGCCGATCACCGAGGCACCGGTGATCAGCCCGAGATTGCGCGACAGGCTGAGCAAACCGGACATCACGCCACGCTGCTCCGCCGGTACGTCCTGCATCACCACTGTGTTGTTGGCAGCCTGGAACAGTTGATAACCGGGCGTCAGGATGACGATGGCCGCCACATAACCCGCCAGGCCAAATAACGCGGGGAGCACGGACAGCGCAATCGAACCCGTCGCCATTGCGATCAGCCCGATGATGACCATGACCGGCGCGCCAAACCGGTCAACCACCCGCCCCGCCGGAATGCCGCTCAATGCGGAGATGATCGGGCCGATCGACATCACCACACCGACCACGGCCAGATTGAGTCCGAGCCCGCGTGAAAGGTAGAACGGCCCGACCACCAGCGTCGCCATCATCACCGTCGAGACGAATACGTTGGTGGCGAGGCTGCCGCTCAGCGATGCATCGCGGAACATCGCCACACGGATCAACGGCGAATCCACCGTCGACTCGACGAACACGAAGAGGCCGACGCCCACAAAAGCCACGAACAACAGCGCCACATTGAGCACACCAAAACTGCCCCGGCCAAGGGTCATAGCGAGAGCGTAGGCCGCGAGTGTCAGCGCGAGTACCAGCGTGCCCACAGGGTCGAAACCGCCACGCTTCTGCCCTCGACGATCGGCGGGCAGGTACAGCCAGGCGAGCGAAAACGTCAGAATCCCCAGCGGCACGTTGACCAGGAACATTGCCTGCCAGCCGAGTCCGGCAATCAACACACCGCCAAGGGATGGACCGAGCGCGGTGCCCATCGCCGACATCGTCCCCAGCAAACCCATGGCGCTACCGGTCCGGGCCTTCGGCACCACCTCACCGATAAACGCCATGGTCAGCGCCATCATGATCGCCGCGCCAAGGCCCTGTACGGCGCGGGCGCCGATCAACAACCAAAGCGAGGGCGCCAGGCCGCACAAGGCTGAGGCCAGGGTGAACAGCGCGATGCCCGTCAGCAGCAAGCGTCGCCGGCCAATGAGGTCGCCGAGCCGGCCGACACTGACGATCAAGGTGGTAATGGCGAGCAGGTAGGCGAGGACGATCCACTGCACCTGCTGAAACGATGCGCCGAACACCTGTGCCAACGCCGGCAAGCCAACATTGGCGATGCTGGTGCCCAGCGATGACAGCAACATCGACAACGACAGGCTGGCGAGCACCCAGCGCACCGAAGGTGTCCGTTGCTCGCTGACAGCGAGGGTCTGATCGGGGTGAGTCATGAAGGTGAGCTCCTTGGCTGGCTGTCCACAGCGTATGACTCTGGGTGACAAGGCGGAAGACGCACCGTTTGCACATTACTTGTGCACCAGACGCCATATCCCGTGCTAACGTCGCCGCATGTCGATGCCCGATCTCAACTTGCTTATCACCCTGGACGTTCTGCTCGCAGAAGGCAGCGTCACGCGCGCCGCCAAGCGACTGCGGCTGAGCCCCTCGGCGATGAGCCGGGCCCTGGCGCGGTTGCGTGAAACCACTGGCGATCCGCTGCTGGTCCGGGCCGGGCGCGGCCTCGTGCCGACGCCCCGCGCGCTCGAATTGCGCGAACGGGTCAGTCAACTGGTGCAGGACGCCGAAGCGGTGCTGCGTCCCGTCGAGCAGCTGAATCTGCAGCAACTGGTGCGCACCTTCACCGTGCGCACCAGTGACGGTTTTGTCGAAACCTTCGGCCCGGCCCTGCTCGCGCGCATCAGCGAAGAAGCGCCGGGCGTGCGGCTGCTGTTCGTGCAGAAACCGAACAAGGACAGCACGCCATTGCGCGATGGCACCGTGGACATGGAAACCGGCGTGGTCGGAACGTCGATGGCGCCGGAGCTGCGAGCGCAGGCGTTGTTCCGCGACCGTTTCATCGGCGTGGTGCGCCTGGAGCATCCGTTGAGCCACGGCGACATCACCCCTGCCCGTTATGCCGCAGGCCGTCACATCGGCGTGTCGCGACGAGGCCCGGAGAAAGGCCCGACGGCGATTGATGATGCCTTGGGTGTGCTCGGGTTGGAGCGGGAGATCGTCACCGTCGTTGGCGGTTTCTCCACCGCCCTGGCGCTGGTTCGGTCGTGCGACCTGATCGCCAGTGTGCCGGAACGCCATACCGCCAGTTTGCGTACCGGCCTGCACAGTTTTGCCCTTCCCGTGTCCATCGCGCCGATCACCGTATCCCTGCTCTGGCACCCACGGCTCGACGCCGACCCGGCGCATCGCTGGTTGCGCGGGTGTATTCGGGATGTGTGTGCCGAGCCACTTTTCTAAAGCGACACCTACCCCGTCTTTACAAGATCTTTATCCCCCCGCCCCCAATCCTGATAACAACTTACCAGCCATCCCTCTAGGCTTTTCCTCAATGCAGGAGGAAACGCCATGGACTTCATTTTTGTGGTACTCGGTGCGCTGCTTTTCGTCAGCCTGATCGGCCTGGCCCGTGGCTGTGCGGCACTTAACAGGAGGCGGTCATGACCGGTTTCTATCTGTTCGGCGGCATCATCGCGGCCGGGTTGCTGGTGTACCTGGTCGCCGCGCTGCTGTTTCCGGAGGACTTCCTATGACCACCCAAGCCTGGCTCCTGCTCGGGGCCTTTTTGCTGGCGCTGGGGCTGTTGGCCTGGCCCCTCGGACGCTGGCTGACCACGGTGATGGAGGGCCGATTTGCTTTCGGTGCGCGCCTTGAATCGCCGCTGTATCGCCTGGCCGGGGTCACGCCCGAAGCGCAGATGAGTTGGCTGCAATACGCCCTCGCCCTGATCCTGTTCAACGCGCTGGGATTGCTGCTGGTCTACGCGCTGCAACGCTTGCAAGGCGTGCTGCCATTCAACCCGCAAGGCTTCGGCGCCGTGACGCCGGACTCCTCGTTCAACACCGCCGCCAGTTTCGTCACCAACACTGACTGGCAAGGTTATGGCGGTGAATCGACGATGAGCTACCTGACACAAATGCTCGCGCTGACTGTGCAGAATTTCCTCTCGGCGGCTACCGGCATCGTCGTGGCGGTGGCGCTGATTCGCGGCTTCGCCCGCCACAGCGCCAGCAGCATCGGCAATGCCTGGGCCGACCTGACTCGCATCACCTTGTGGGTGCTGCTGCCGCTGTCGCTGATCTTCGCGCTGTTCCTGGTCAGCCAGGGCGCCATCCAGAATCTTGACCCCTACAAGGAAGTCACGACGATGGAAGTCATGCAGTACCAGGCACCGGTATTGAACGACGCCGGCCAACCGAAGCTCGATGCCCAAGGCAGCCCCGTTACCGTGGCCGCCAACACCGACAAGCAGACCATCGCCATGGGCCCGGTCGCCTCGCAAGAAGCGATCAAGATGCTCGGCACCAATGGCGGCGGATTCTTCAATGCCAACTCGGCGCACCCTTACGAAAACCCCACCGCCCTGACCAATTTCTTGCAACTGATCGCGATCTTCCTGATCCCGACCGCGCTGTGCTTCGTCTTCGGCCACGTCGTCGGTGACATCCGCCAAGGCTGGGCGCTGCTGGCGACGATGACCATCATCTTCGTCATTGCGGTGGTCGCGGTCACTCACTACGAACAACTGGGCAATCCACAGTTTTCCTCGCTGGGCATCGACACGGCGGCGGGCAACATGGAGGGCAAGGAACTGCGCTTCGGCATCAGCGCCTCCAGCCTGTTCGCCGCCGTGACCACCGCCGCTTCCTGCGGTGCGGTCAACGCCATGCATGACTCGTTTACCCCACTGGGCGGCGCGGTGCCGCTGATATTGATGCAACTGGGCGAAGTGGTGTTCGGCGGCACCGGCTCGGGGCTGTACGGCATGTTGGTGTTCGCGATTCTTGCGGTGTTTATCGCCGGGTTGATGATCGGCCGCACCCCCGAATACCTGGGCAAGAAGATCGAAGCCTACGAGATGAAAATGGTCGCCATCGCGATTCTGGTGACGCCATTGCTGGTGCTGTTCGGCACCGCCATCGCGGTCATGGCCGAGGCCGGCCGGCTGGGGATCGCCAACCCGGGTGCCCACGGGTTTTCGGAAATCCTCTACGCCCTCTCCTCGGCCGCTAACAACAACGGCAGCGCCTTCGCCGGGTTGTCGGCCAACACGCCGTTCTACAACACGATGCTGGCGATCGTCGCCTGGTTCGGCCGCTTCGGCGTGATCGTGCCGGTGCTCGCCATCGCTGGCAGCCTGGCGGCGAAGAAACGCCTGGCGGTCACCGGCGGCACCATGCCCACCCACGGGATGCTGTTCGTGGCGCTGCTGATCGGCACGGTGTTGCTGGTCGGTTTGCTGAACTACGTGCCGGCGCTGGCGCTCGGGCCGGTCGTCGAACACCTCAACCTGATCAAGTGAGACCACGACCATGACCCGCCAAGCGTTCTCCTTGTTCGACCCCAAACTCATCACCCCAGCCATGCTCGAGTCGGTTCGTAAACTCAGCCCCAGAATCCAGTGGCGCAACCCGGTGATGTTCGTCGTCTACATCGGCGCAATCATCACCAGTGCCTTGTGGGTCCAGGCCTTGCGTGGACAGGGCGAGGCCAGCAGCGGATTCATCCTGGCGATTGCCTTGTGGCTGTGGTTCACCGTGCTGTTCGCCAACTTTGCCGAAGCCCTGGCCGAGGGTCGCAGCAAGGCCCAGGCCGCTTCGTTGCGCGACCTGAAAAAGGAAACATGGGCCAAAAAACTTCGCGAGCCGCACTACGGCGCCGAGTGGCAATTGGCGCAATCGAGCGGCTTGTGCAAAGGCGATGTGGTGGTGGTCGAGGCCGGCGATCTCGGCGACTCGATCATCCCCGCCGACGGCGAAGTGATCGAAGGCGCGGCCTCGGTGGATGAGTCGGCGATCACCGGCGAATCGGCGCCGGTGATTCGCGAATGTGGCGGCGACTTTTCGGCCGTGACCGGCGGCACCCGCGTGCTCTCGGACTGGATCGTGGTGCGCGTCACCACCAACCCCGGCGAAACCTTCGTCGACCGCATGATCGCCATGGTCGAGAACGCCAAACGGCAAAAAACCCCGAATGAAATCGCCCTCTCCATCCTCTTGGTGGCGCTGACTATCGTGTTCCTCGGCGTGACCGTGACGCTGCTGCCCTTCTCGCTGTTCGGAGTCGCGGTGGCCCAGGCTGGGACGCCGGTTTCCATTACCGTGCTGATTTCGCTGTTGGTGTGCCTGATCCCCACCACCATTGCTGGTTTGCTGTCGGCGGTCGGCGTGGCGGGCATGAGCCGCATGATGGAAGCCAATGTCATCGCCACCTCCGGCCGTGCGGTGGAGGCTGCCGGTGATGTGGACGTTCTGCTGCTCGACAAGACCGGCACCATCACCCTCGGCAATCGTCATGCCTCGGCGTTTTTACCGGCGCCGGGGATCAAGGAAGCGGAACTGGTGGACGTGGCGCAACTCGCCTCCCTGGCCGATGAAACCCCTGAAGGCCGCAGCATCGTGGTGCTGGCCAAACAACGTTTCAACCTGCGCGAACGCGATATCGGCGCACTTGACGCTCACTTCGTGCACTTCTCGGCCCAGACCCGCATGAGCGGCGTCGACATGGGCGCGCGTCAACTGCGCAAGGGCGCCGGTGAAGCGATCCTGCGCCATGTGCAAAGTCTCGGCGGCCACTTCCCCGACGCGGTGCAAACCATCGTCGAAGACGTGGCACGCCGGGGCAGTACGCCGCTGGTGGTGGCCGATGGCGCCAAGGTGTTGGGCGTGATCGAGCTCAAGGACATCGTCAAGGGCGGGATCAAGGAGCGTTTTGTCGAACTGCGGCGCATGGGGATCAAGACCGTGATGGTCACCGGCGACAACCGCGTCACTGCTGCGGCCATCGCCGCCGAGGCCGGGGTCGATGACTTTCTGGCGGAGGCCACGCCGGAGCAAAAACTCGAGCTGATCCGCCGCTACCAGGCCGAAGGTCGCTTGGTGGCGATGACCGGCGACGGTACCAACGACGCCCCGGCGCTGGCCCAGGCCGATGTCGCGGTGGCAATGAACTCAGGGACCCAAGCGGCGAAGGAAGCCGGGAACATGGTCGATCTGGACAGCAACCCGACGAAACTGATCGAGGTGGTGGAAACCGGTAAACAAATGCTGATGACCCGGGGCTCGCTGACCACGTTCTCGATTGCCAACGACGTGGCCAAGTATTTCGCCATCGTGCCAGCGGCGTTTGTCACCACTTATCCTTCGCTCGCGGCGCTGAACATCATGGGCCTGACCAGTCCGAATTCGGCGGTGCTGTCGGCGGTGATTTTTAATGCGCTGATCATCATTTTCCTGATTCCCCTGGCACTTAAAGGCGTCAAATACCGCCCGGTCGGCGCCGCCCTGTTGCTGCGGCGCAACCTGTTGATCTACGGGCTGGGCGGGGTTGTCGTTCCATTCATCGGCATCAAAATCATCGACATGGCCCTGGCCGCTGTCGGTCTGGTTTGAGGGAGCACTGTCATGACCACTCTGTTGCGTCCGGCGTTGACCCTGTTGATTGTCTTTTCCCTGCTCACCGGTTTGGCTTATCCCTTGGTGACTACCGGCATTGCGCGGCTGGTGTTTCCGCATCAGGCCGCTGGCAGCCTGATCGAACGCGACGGCAAAACCGTGGGTTCGCTGTTGATCGGTCAGGGCTTCAGCGATCCGAAATACTTCTGGAGCCGCCCGTCTGCCACCAGCCCCATGCCCTATAACGCGCAAGCCTCCAGCGGTTCGAATCTTGGCCCGTCGAACCCGGCGTTGGCGGAGGCTATCAAGGGGCGGATCGCGGCGTTGCAAGCGGCCGATCCCGGCAACACCGCCACGGTGCCCGCCGACCTGGTCTACAGTTCCGCCAGTGGTCTTGATCCGCAGATCAGCCTCGCGGCCGCGTTGTATCAGGCCGGGCGCGTGGCGCGGGTGCGCAATCTGCCGGTCGAGAAGGTCCGGCAGCTTATCGGCGAGTATGCTCAAGGCACGCTGCTCGGGTTCCTCGGCGAACCCCGAGTCAACGTGCTGGCCCTGAACCTGGCGCTCGACGCCGCCCGCTGAGCGGCAACTCACACACGGTGAGCGTGATGGCCGAACAACGTCCTGACCCGGACCAACTACTGGCCCGGATTCGCGAAGAGGAAGCGCAAGCCAAACGCGGTCGGCTGAAGATATTTTTCGGCGCCAGCGCCGGGGTCGGCAAGACCTACGCCATGCTCGCCGCCGCCCATACTGCGAAGTTGCAGGACATCGAGGTGCTGATTGGCGTGATCGAAACCCACGGTCGCGCCGAAACCCAGGCCTTGACCGAAGGCCTTGAGCTGCTGCCGCTCAAGCGCATCCTCGACAAACAGCGCACCGTCAGCGAATTCGACCTCGACGCCGCCCTCGCCCGTGCCCCGGGCCTGATCCTGATCGACGAATTGGCCCACTCCAACGCCGTCGGCTCGCGGCATCCAAAACGCTGGCAAGACGTGGAAGAGTTGCTCAGCGCCGGGATCGATGTCTGGTCGACGATGAACGTCCAGCACCTGGAAAGCCTCAACGACATTGTCGGCGGCATCACCGGCATTCGCGTCTGGGAAACCGTGCCCGACCATGTGTTCGATACCGCCGACGAAGTGGTGATCGTCGACTTGCCGCCCGACGATCTGTTGCAGCGCTTGAAGGAAGGCAAGGTCTACCTGGCGCAACAGGCCGAGCGTGCGGTGCAGAATTTCTTCCGCAAAGGCAACCTGATCGCCCTGCGCGAACTGGCGCTGCGCCGCACCGCCGACCGGGTCGACAGCGACATGTTGCAGTACCGCCAAAGCAGCGCGGTGAAACCGGTGTGGGGCACCCGCGACTCGTTGCTCGCCTGTATCGGGCCCCATGAACAGGCGGAGAAAACCGTGCGTTCGACGGCGCGCCTGGCCGCTCAGTTGAATGTGCCGTGGCATGCGGTGTTTGTCGAAACCCCGGCCTTGCAGCGCCTGCCAGAAGCTAAGCGTCGTCGGGTGTTGGCAACCTTGAAACTGGCCCAGGACATGGGCGCGCAGATCTCGACCCTGGCGGGCCAGGACATTGCCGAAGCGCTGGTGAAATATGCGCGCATGCACAATCTGTCCAAGGTGGTGCTGGGACGTGACGAACGTCCTCGGCGTAAGTTTTGGCGCCAGGTGCTGGCGGATCGGATTGGTGTGCTGGGCGCGGATCTGGATGTGATTCAAGTGTCGTTGCCTGCTTCCAGCCAGCGCCCCGAGAGCCAGCCTGAAACCCGCGAAAGCCCGATCCTGTGGTCGGCGTATCTGTGGAGCGCCGGGATCTGTGCGGTGACGACGTTGATCGCCCTGCCGCTGGCAGGCGTACTCGAACAGGCCAATATCGTCATGCTGTTCCTGCTGGCGGTCGTCGCTGTTGCGGTGCGCTTTGGTCGTGGCCCGGCGGTGATGGCGGCGTTCATGTCCGTTGGCGCCTTCGATTTTTTCTTTGTCTCACCGCGTTTTTCCTTCGCGTTTGCCGATGTGCAGTACCTGGTGACCTTCGTCGTCATGTTGGTGGTCGCGTTGGTGATCGGGCAGATGACCGCCGGCCTGACGTACCAGGCGCGGGTGGCGCAACGGCGCGAAGACCGCATGCGCGCGCTCTACGATATGTCGCGCCTGCTGTCCGCCGCGTTGCTCACCGAACAGGTGGCCGAGATCAGCGCGCAGTTTCTGTCCGCCGAATTCGGCGCCCGCTCGGCCTTGCTGGTGGCCGATGACAACAACAAATTGCTGGCGCCGATGGTCACTGGCGATGCCCCGCAGGTCGATCTGGCGATTGCGCAGTGGTCATTCGATAAAACCGAGCCGGCCGGGTATGGCACCGACACCCTGCCCTCCAGTTCAACGCTGTACCTGCCGTTGTCGGCGCCGATGCGCGTGCGCGGCATCCTCGCCGTGCAGCCCCGGGACACGACGCGCTTGGTGGTGCCGGAACAGCGGCGTTTGCTCGATACCTGCGCCTCGTTGCTGGCCATCTCCCTCGAACGGATTCACTACATCAACGTGGCCCAGGACACGACCGTGCAAATGGAATCCGAGCGCTTGCGCAATTCGCTGCTGTCCGCCATTTCCCACGATCTGCGCACGCCGCTGTCGGTGATGGTCGGGCTCGCCGAAGCGCTCAAGCTGACCCAGCCAGCGCTGACCGGCGAAGCCGCCGAGATCGCCACGGCGGTGGGCGAATCGGCGCTGCGCATGAACACCTTGGTCAACAACCTGCTGGACATGGCGCGACTGGAGTCCGGCAAAGTGGTGTTGAATCGTCAGTGGCAACCGGTGGAAGACGTGGTCGGCAGTGCCTTGCGTGCGGTGCAGCCGATACTCGGTGGACGTTTGGTGCATGTCGCGCTGGATGATGATTTGCCGCCGGTGCGCATCGACGCAGTACTGATCGAACGCATCCTGATCAACCTGATTGAAAACGCCGTCAAATACACCCCACTTGCTACCACCATCAATCTGGGCGCCTCGGCGACACCGGACACAATCGAAGTGTGGGTCGCTGACGAAGGACCGGGGCTGCCCCAGGGTCACGAAGAAGCGATCTTCAGCAAATTCATGCGCGGTAAAAAGGAAAGTTCGATCCCCGGCGTCGGCCTGGGTTTGGCCATCTGCCGGGCCATCGCCCAGGCCCATGACGGCACCATTGTCGGCGCCACCCGGCCCGAAGGCGGCGCGCGCTTCACGTTGCGCCTGCCCCGCGAAACCCCGCCCGTCATCGAATCCTTCGCCCCGCAGACTGACGAGGAACAGCCATGACCGACTCTGTGCCCCACGTCCTGATCATCGAGGACGAAAAGGAAATCCGCCGCTTCGTGCGCATGGCCCTGCAAGCCGAGGGCCTGGACGTGCATGAAGCCGACACCTTCCACCGTGGCCTGATCGACGCCGGCACCCGCCGCCCCGACCTGATCATCCTCGACCTGGGCCTGCCCGACGGCGACGGCATCGACCTGATCCGTGATGTGCGCAACTGGTCACCGGTGCCCATCATCGTCTTGTCCGCCCGGGGTGCCGAAGCGGACAAAATCCTCGCCCTCGACACCGGCGCTGACGATTATCTGGTGAAGCCGTTTGGCACTGGCGAACTGCTCGCCCGGGTGCGCGCCTTACTACGCCGGCAGGCGAAAGAGGCCGATAACAGTTCAGTGCTGAGCTTTGGCGACGTGCGCATCGATGTAGAACGCCGGGTGGTGGAACGCTCGGGTGCGCCGCTGCATTTGACGCCGCTGGAGTATCGGTTACTGGTACACCTTTGCTCGCATCCGAATCGGGTGTTGACGCATTTGCAACTGCTGAAAGCGGTGTGGGGGCCGTCGCATACGACGGATACGCCGTATTTGCGGGTGTTTATGGGCGGGTTGAGGAAGAAGGTCGAGGTGGACCCTTCGCAGCCGAGGCATCTAGTGACGGAGACGGGGGTTGGGTATCGGTTTATTCCGTGACCCTGTAGGAGCGAGGCTTGCCCGCGAAGAACGATGACGCGGTGTGTCAGGTCCGACGCCTTCGCGAGCAAGCTTCGCTCCTACAATGCCCGGTGCCTACCCAGGCTTGTGGTTGTCCAGTACCCGATTGACCGCCAGCGCACTCAACATGATCACCCGTTGCAGCACCAGCATCGTGTAGCGTCGCGGGCCGTCCGTCAGGTCAACGAGGTCGTTGACCATCTCGCGGGCCGAGGCCAACGATTCGGAGGCGTCGACGAGCAACGTTTCGTCATCCACCGCTGCGTCGATGGTGTAGAAGTTGCTGGATTTGCGGGGCGGTATCTGCGTTTTCGTCGCCCTCGGGTTGAGGTAGAAGTCGAGCGCGCGGTCGGCTGCTTCTTTCATTTTCTTGGGATCAAGATCAAAAGAGGCGTCATAGGGTATCGGATCGATATCCGGGGGGTTGGGCGTAACTTTGAACATAGATGAAACTCCAGTACTGGTTAAATAGGAGCCATCACTTTCGCTACCAAACGAAGAGGTGGAGGCCATACACAGGTTGGTAGACCGGAGTACTGGAACCGGCGCCCCGAGGGGACCCTGCGCATGGCCACCATAAAGCATTGACCTGAAAAAGCGTCTGCATTCGGCTATGCGCCAGTACAACGGGCTACCAAACCCGATCGCTGTTTTTCAGCGACGGGGAAACGATAAAGTCCCGGACCTGGACGCACAAGCCGGCGGATTCTGGCGTACGCGTAGGCAACGGCGCAAGGCGTTGTAGCCGCTTATGACGTAACACCGAGTGTCGTTAAACGCGCCATTAAACACCCGCCTTGGTGGGAGCGAGCGGTGCGGCGATCCGACTTGCCCGCGAAGAACGATAACGCGGGGCACCAGGCCTGACGCCTTCGCGAGCAAGCTCGCTCCCACAGGGGACCTGCGGCGACCACAAATCTTGCGAATGACTCTGAACAAAATGTGGGAGCGGGCTTGCTCGCGATGACAGCGGCACATTCAGCATCTATGTAACTGTCAAAGGCCTCGACACCCATCACTCCTTGACCGCCGCTATTGAATCAGTGGAGTGATAACCACCGCCCAACGCCTTGATCAAGGCCACCTCGCTTTCCAGTCGCTGCCCCTGCAACAGGACCAGGCCGCTGTGCTCGGCCAGCAGTGGCAGGTTCGCTTCCAGTGCCACGACCCGCCCCAACAGGCCGCGCTGGTAATGCGCCTCGGCGCTGTCGCGGTTGAAACGCATGTTGCCGATTCGACTCTGCTGCAACACCTCCTGCGCGTCCAGGCCCTGCAACTTGCTACCGGCCACGGCGACATCGCGTACGGCGTCAAGTACCGCTTGGTTGTATTGCTGCACAAGGCTGTTGCTCAGGCTGCGGGCGTTGGCCAGTTCGGCATTGAGGCGGCCACCGTCAAAAATCGGCAGAGTCATCCCCGGGATAAGGTTGATTTGTCGGCTGCCGTGGTCCCACAAATCCCCCATGTGCAGCGCATCGGCACCGAAAAACGCCTTGATATCGAAGCTTGGATAAAAAGCGGCTTTGGCCGCATCGATGTTCGAATAGGACGACTGCACCAGCCAACGCATGGCCTGTAAATCCGGGCGACGCGCCAGCAGTTCATAACCCAGGCTCTGCGGCACACCATAAGGGTGTTCCGGCAGGGCTCGCGGCGCCAGTGGCAGGGAGTCTTCGGCGCCGGCTCCAAGCAGCGCCCGCATCGCCTCGCGCAGTTGTTGCGACTGGCTGCGCAGGGCGACGATTTGACGATCGATCAGCGCCTGATTGCTCAACGCCTGCTGCCGTTGTGGCTGCGACTCCAGGCCACGTTCGATGAGCGCCTGATGCGCGGCCACCACTTCGGCGGCGATGGTCGACATTTGTTGCAAGTCAGCCAGCAGTTGCTGCGCCGTCTGGATCTGGAAATACAGCAGGGTCACGCCGCTGGACACTTCCAGTTCGACCCACGCCGCTTCGGCCTGACGCGCGTTGCGCACGCCCAGGGCGGCGTCCACTTGCGCGCGCTGCCGCCCCCAGAGATCGAGTTGGTACGCGCCGCCGAGGCCCACGATGCCCTCGGTATACCAAGGGCCGGTGAGGCCGAGCGATGGTTCGTTTTCAGCGAACGGGCCGAGGAAACCATTAGCGGAAACGTGCTGGCGGTTGACCAGGCCAATCAGGTCGACCTGCACGCCGGACAGGGATTTCACCGAGGCGGCCTGGGCGCGAGCCTGATCGATATGGCTGCGGGCGATGGCGATGCTTGTCGACTGGGCGAAGGCCATATCGATCAACTGGTCGAGTTGCGGGTCTTGATAACGTGCCCACCAACGCGATTCGGGCCAACCCTCGCGGGCCAGGTGCAGGTCGTCGGCGAGACGGATGCTGGCCGGGTCACGTTGGGCCGTCAGGGTGCCGTCTTCGCGGATCAACGCGCATCCGCCGACGATCAGGCACAGGCAGAGAAACGCGCACAAACGCGTGCCAGCGTTCATGGCCGCACCGCCGCCAGGGTACCGGTTTCAAACGATTGCCAATCTGGCAGCGAGCCTGCCAAACGACGTAGCTCACGCAGCTCCCGGAGTAATCCATCAGCGCCCGGCCCACCTTCCGCTGGCGGATCGATTGGCGGCAAGCCTTCCACCACAACCGCCTGATCTTGCAGTCGCGCCGCGTAGCTGGTCAGCCAAACCCCCAACCGCTCCTGCTGCCCGTCCAGCCAGTCTCGCAGCGGCATTGGCAATTGAGCATCGATCGCCGCACGGTTGCGTTGCAACTGCCCGGTGAGCAGAAGGATCTGCCGAGCCTTGGCCAGCACCGTCTGAGTGAACAGCGTCAGTTCTTCATGCTCGCCCTGTTGCCAACCAGGCTCCAGAGCGACCCGGGCGAGCATAGCCTCGCAATCGGCGAGCTGACCCCAATTGCGCACACTCTGCTCGTGCAGGTGATCGGTCGATCCGCCAGACGTTGGCGCGCGCAATAATCCGCCGATGCCCTGCAAGGTGGCGCAAAGGCGTCGACGCAAACTGTCACCCTCGCCTTCCGGCCACAACAGGCCATGCACCAGCGTGCTGACCACCACACCGAGAACGATCCCCACCAAGCGGTCGCGGATTTCCGTCAGATCGACGCTCGGGCCGAACTGTTCGAGCAAGGCCAGGGCGAAGCAGAACATGATCTGCAACCCGGCATAACTGATGCGCTCGGAGCCCGCCGCGACCCAGGCACCGAGGCCAATCACTGGCAGGCTCATGGCCAACAGACCGACCAGCGTTTCGAGGCCCGGAATGACAAAGACCATGCACAGCAGCGCCAAGGCACTCCCCACCAGACAACCGCCAATGCGCAGCAGGCCTTTCTGGGTCGAGGCGCCGAGGCTGGGCAAGGCGATGATCACGCAGGTCAGCATCACCGTGTGGATGCCGGGCCAGTCCACTGCGTTGTAGAACACATAGCAGAGCATCGCCGCCAGCCAGGTCTTGAGGGCAAATAGCAGGTAATTGGGATTGCTGAAGGCGTCACTGGCCAGCATCGGCTCTTTCACCGGTGTTTTACTGGCCGGGGTCACGCTGTCGCTGGCGGCCAGGGTGCGCAAAGCGTCGCGCATCTCCTCCAGCGCCGCCGGAACCAGCGGCCGCAACAAGGCCTCGCTGTGCAATGGCGGCAACGCCATGGGATCAAGGTCAATGGACCTGGCCAGCGCCGCACAATCCTCGCGTAACGCCGCCAGTGCCTCGACGTCCGGGACTGGCGTGCTCAAAGATGCAGTCGCGGCATACAGTCGGGACACGCCGGTGATCAGCGCCAGATGCTGCACCTCGCGGGCTCGATAGACAGCATCGCGCATGCTGGCGAACTTCAGCAGTTTATGCAGGCTCAGTACGCCGTGCTGCACGTCAGTCGGGTTGATCACGGGGAGCTTTGCGCGCCCCTCTTCCAGCGCGGCCAGGCATGCGTCGATCTGCGCCAACTGACGCTGCATCGCTTGGCGCAGCAGTTGTTGCGGCTCTTGCGGCAGCAGCAAGGTGTTGACCAGTACGGTCACCAGCGTCGGGTAGACCACGGCCATCCACACCCACAAACAGGCGCGCAGCAACAACTCGGGTTGCGCCACGCTGTCCACCAGGCTCTGCACGTAAATAGTGACGATAGCGACCACGAAAAACAGCGGGCCGAGACGCGTGGCGCGCATGCCGAACATGCTCACCAGGAACACCACGCTGGCCAACAGGATGCGCAGCAGCGGATAGCCGTAGGTGAACTTGAGCAAAAGGATGGCAATACCGATCGCGAGCGTGGCGCTGACGATGAACAAAATGCCGGCCATGCGCGTCAGCACCACGTTGGTCTGGCTGACGAAAAACACCATGATCAGCGACAGCGCCAGCAACGGCAGCTCCAGGCTCATCGCGAGGATGATCACCAGGGTGCAGGCCACCACATTGCGCAACAGCGCATTACCACGTCCGGGAAAAGGTGCCAGCTCCGCAGCAAGGAAGCGCCACTGACGCCCAGGCCCGCCCTCCACCGCTGTCATTGCCGCTGACCTTCAGCGCTGTCGGCATGGATCACCGCCACCGCCGATGCGCCGATGCGGAACAGTTGCGGATCAGGCTGATCGACGCGGATGCGCACAGGGAAACGCTGGGCCACCCGCACCCAGTTGATGGTTCGCGCGACCTTCGGCAGCCCACTGACCTGGGCGCCGCCATCGTCCGGGAAGACGCCGAAGCCAATGGAATCCACGGTGCCACTGAAGGCACGTCGGCTGTCGCTCATCAAGTAGAGGGTGCTGCGGCTGCCGGGATGGATGTGGAACAGTTCGGTCTCGCGAAAATTCGCCACCACGTACCAGCGCCGCGTATCGATCAGGCTGAACAGTGGATGCCCGGCAGCGGCGAACTGACCGTCGGACGTGGTCAGGCCGACGATCAATCCGTCGAAGGGCGCGCGCACAACACTGTGTTCAAGATCCAGTTCAGCACGGGAAACCTGCGCCTGGATCACGGCGCGTTTGGCGACCAACGCATCAACCCCACTGACCGCCGCGGCGGCTTGCTTGACCTGGAGCTGCGCGGCATTCAATTCGGCACGGGCGCTTTTGGCGGCGGTGCGTGCCTGGTCCACCTGCTCTTCGGAAACATAGCCGCGCGACAACAGCGGCTCCATCCGGCGCAAGGTGTCGGCGGTCTGGGTCGCTGCCGCTTTGGCCCGGTCGATACTGGCTTTTACCGCGTCAGAGTTGAACTGCTGGGCATCGACCTGGCGTTGGCTGAGGATGATTTCCTGGTTCAGCGCGATCAGTGACGCCTGGGTCTGGTCCAGAACATCCTGGTAGGGTCGAGCATCGATACGCAGGAGCACGTCGCCCTGCTTCACCTGCTGGTTCTCGTGCACCGGCAGTTCGATAATGCTGCCGCTGACCTCGGGAGTGACGTTGATGGTGTCGGCGTAGGCATAGGCGTCATCGGTGCGCGGCGCATTATCGAGCCGCCAGATAACCCAAACCAGCAACACCAGCGTGAGCCCCAAAAGCAGCAATAGCAGGAGGCGTCGGGGCAGCGTCTTCACAACATTGCTCATAACGGGCGACTCCCGGTCAGGACTGGAAGAACAGCAGCCAGGTGCACAGGGCAAACAGTACGGTCAGCAAGGGGTAGGTCAGCGCGGGTGGCGCCAGCCAGGCACCGAAACCACGCCGAGCCAGCAGTGCGTGGAGCACAAAGGCCAGCAGCACGGCACCGAGGATGCAGAACAACCAGTCGGGGAAATACGCGCCCAGCACGGGCACCGATGGCGCATTGGCACAGGCTGATAGTGCCAGGGTCAGCAGTACGATTCCCCACCGACTCATCAACATCCCTCCATCAAAGGGAATTTATCCGGCTCGATCCGAGTGATTCTTTATAGCCCACAAAAGCCGGAAGTTCATAGCCGTAGCCAGCCGAGAACCGTAAAGGGAGCGTATTTGTTTTTGCTGATCGAACACGATCCCCCGCAAGAGCCAAGCGGCGGCCCGACTTGCCCGCGAAGAACGATGATGCGGTGTACCAAGTCTGACGCCTTCGCGAGCAAGCCCGCTCCCACAGGGACCTGCGTCGGCCATACATCTTGCAAACGACATCAAACCAATGTGGGAGCGAGCCTGCTCGCGAAGCCGGTGGCACAGTCAGCATCCATGTCGCTGACATCCACAGGTTAACGCCCCAAAGCCGCCTCAATCGCCGCAATGTCGATTTTGCCCATCGTCATCATGGCGTCGAACGCGCGCTTGGCTTTCGCTTGATCGGGGTCGGTGACCGCAGCGGTCAGGATGCGTGGGGTGATCTGCCACGACAGTCCCCATTTGTCCTGGCACCAGCCGCAGACGTTTTCCTTACCGCCATTTCCGACAATCGCGTGCCACAAGCGGTCCGTTTCAGCCTGGTCGTCGGTCGCCACCTGGAACGAAAACGCCTCGTTGTGCTTGACCCCGGAGCCGCCATTGAGCCCGAGGCACGGGATACCCATCACAGTGAATTCGACCGTCAGGACGTCGCCCTGCTTGCCCGCCGGATAGTCGCCCGGCGCGCGATGCACCGCGTCTACCGTGCTGTCCGGGAAGGTTTTGGCGTAGAACGTCGCGGCCTCCAGCGCGGCGCCGTCGTACCAGAGGCAAATGATGTTTTTGCTGACCATTTCGGTTCTCCAACATTGAGACTGACCCCGATCATTCTAGCTGCGCATTTTCCGCACCGATGGTCACCGGTCCGGGCCAGTCGCCAAGGGCGATCTATACTCTTCAGTTGGTTATCGCTTTGTCATGCAATACGTCGACACCCGTGCGCTGTGGGCGCACCCGTGCCAATCGCCAACGTAACCAGCCCGAGTCCGTGCGTCGTGTCGCCCAGGATCGAACGACCGGTCGTACTCAATGGCTTTGTGGCTGATGGGTTATGGAGAACATCATGAAATATAAGTTTTTTTCAGGCGTTGTATTGGCGCTCGCGGCGACGGTGGTAATGCCCGGTGCCTGGGCTGCACAGCCGCAAGCCTTGGCGGCGGATGGGTCGGATCGTGTTGGTGCTAGAGCGGTGGCTGCTGATGGTTCGGATCGAGTTGGTGCTGGAGCAGTGGCAGCAGACGGTTCGGATCGAGTCGGTGCTGGTGCAGTTGCCGCTGATGGCTCGGATCGCGTTGGCGCCGGTGCAGTGGCAGCTGATGGCTCGGATCGCGTTGGCGCCGGTGCAGTGGCAGCAGACGGTTCGGATCGAGTCGGTGCTGGTGCAGTTGCCGCTGACGGCGCTGATCGAGTCGGTGCTGGCGCTGTTGCTGCGGATGGCTCAGATCGCGTTGGCGCCGGAGCGGTAGCCGCTGATGGTTCAGATCGTGTCGGCGCCGGAGCGGTGGCCGCTGATGGTTCAGATCGTGTCGGCGCCGGAGCGGTGGCCGCTGATGGTTCAGATCGTGTCGGCGCCGGAGGGGTAGCCGCCGATGGCGCGGATCGTGTGGGTGCTGGTGCAGTTGCCGCTGATGGCGCGGATCGTGTGGGAGCCGGGGCGGTTGCCGCTGATGGCTCGGATCATGTTGGCGCTGGTGCGGTTGCCGCCGATGGCTCGGATCGTGTTGGCGCTGGCGCGGTTGCCGCTGATGGCGCGGATCGCGTTGGTGCCGGGGCAGTGGCCGCTGATGGTTCGGATCATGTCGGTGTCGGGGCGGTTGCGGCTGATGGTTCGGATCGTGTGGGTGCCGGGGCGGTTGCCGCCGACGGCTCAGATCACGTTGGCGCTGGTGCAGTGGCGGCGGATGGTTCGGATCATGTCGGTGCCGGCGCGCTCGCCGCAGATGGCGCAGATCACGTCAACGCCGCTCGCCTCGCCTATTCCCGCAGTGGCATCGGTTCGGATCGAGTGGCATCCTCGCTGATGGACGGTAGTTACTCCGACCAGTTCAACGCTCCGATCAACCAGTAACGGACTCTTTCACTGAGGGAAATGACCGCTTATGACGACGCAAACCGAAACCGCCATCCTGGCCGGTGGCTGCTTCTGGGGCATGCAGGATCTGCTGCGACGCTACCCCGGCGTGTTGTCCACGCGGGTGGGTTATTCCGGTGGCGATGTGCCGAACGCGACCTATCGCAACCACGGTAACCACGCGGAAGCGATCGAGATCGTGTTCGACCCGCAGCAGATCAGCTACCGCCAGATCCTCGAGTTTTTCTTCCAGATCCATGACCCGACGACCCAGAATCGCCAGGGCAACGATATCGGCGCCAGCTATCGCTCCGCCCTCTTCTACCTCAACGATGAGCAGAAACGGGTGGCCGAGGACACCGTAGCCGACGTCGAAGCCTCCGGCCTCTGGCCCGGCAAGGTGGTCACTGAAATCACCCCGGCCGGGCCGTTCTGGGAAGCCGAACCGGAACACCAGGACTACCTCGAACGCTTACCCAACGGTTACACCTGCCACTTCATCCGCCCAGGCTGGAAACTGCCCACGCGCGGGTAATCACTGAACAGAGGCGGCTCAAATGAGCCGCCTCTTTGGTTTTACGCTTCGGCTTGGGCAACCCGTCAATCCAGCGGACGCCAGGCAGCGCCGCTCACGCTCAACGTCATGCATTAAAAAGAACGCCACAGGGATTGGGTTCAATATTTTAAACTGACACCCTTCAAGACCTGACAGGCCGAGTAACAACATGAATCGTCGTAAAAAAATAACCCAGTTATTAAAGGCGCACGCCAAAAAGGCCAGTGCCAAATTGGCACCGGCAAACAAGTCCAAATACATCAGCAAAGCCGACCGGTTGAAACTGGCTGCCGAGCCCGGCCAAGACGCAATTGTTCCAGCCAACGACGCTGTCGAGTGAAATCGCGTCCGCATAAAGAACGTGAAATTTTCAGGGCCGTGTCCGCGTTATCGAACGCTGCCTGGACAGGCGCAATACCGGCTAATCTAAATAGACACGCCCACCAACTCGCCGCCAGCCTGTTGATCCAGGGGGACATGGCATGACCGGAAAAACAGCGCGCCACGGCTTGTCATGGGGCCTTCCCTTCCTGCTCGCCATCACCCTTGCACTGATAGCAGGATGTAGCGGCCATCGCCATTCGGCCGCCAGCCTCGGCTCAAGCTGCTATGCAAAAGCGCTACCGACTTCCGGCGAAGGCGGCCTGGCCTGGGGCGACACCCTGAGCATGGCGCGCAAAAAGTCGCTGAATAATTGCATGCGTTATGCCGGCCGATCCGGTGGCACGCCGAGTACTTGCCAGGTGGTGTTGGCGGAGTGCAAAAAATAACAGCGCTCGATCCGGCAGCGACCGCTCATTGAACGGCGCCTCCGGATAACCCGCTGACTCAGGCCTTGGCCGCCATCGCGGTCACTTCCACCCGCATGCCTTCGACCGCCAACGCAGCGACGCCCACTGCGGCGCGGACCGGCCACGGCTTGGCGAAGAAGCGCTTGTAAACCTCATTGAAGGCGGCGCGGTCGGCCATGTCGGTGAGGTAGATGGTCAGGTGCAACACCCGATCCATCGAACTGCCCGCGCCTTCCAGCGCCACCTTCAGCGCCTGCAAGGTGCATTCACTCTGCTCAACGATACCGCCCAGCTCCAGGCTGCCATCCGCGTGGGTCGGAATCTGCGTGGAAACCAGCAGGCCGCCAAAACCGGCGACGTCGGAGGAGATGGATTCGGCGTCTGGATCGGGGGTGAAAGCGATGTCTTGGTTGGCCATGGGGATCTCTTGTTCGAAGTGATAAAGGGCCGCCAGTTTACAGCTCATCGACGGCTTGTTCGCTGATTGGCGCAAAAAGCGCAGTCCCGACCACTCGTCGGCCAGCACCCAACGCCCCTATTGACACCCCTTTGCGTCTGCGCGACTATTATTTCCATCGGATGCGATATAAACGTATACGATAACAAAATCACACCTAATGCAATTTTGAGGATTCATCCCATGAGCAAGATCGAAAAAGTCCTGGCCAGCGGCAAAACCCACACCACCCTGAGCAGCGCTGGCACCACTTCGCGCGGTCATAACGGCAGCGTCGACATTCAGCTCTCCTCGCCGGGCAGCGCCAAACTGGTGCACGAGTTCAAGGCCATCCAGCCGCACCCGACTGCCGAGCAATTGTTCGCCGGCGCCTGGTCCGCCTGTTTCATCGCCGCCGTCGGCCTCGCGTCCAAGCAATTGAATATCGAGTTGCCGGCCGATCATGCCGTCGACATCGAAGTCGATCTGGGCCAGACCGGCCAGGCCTACTTCCTCCAGGCTCGCTTGACCCTGCGCGTACCGGGCCTGTCGCACGATGACGCGAGCGCACTGGTGCATGCCGCCGACAGCATCTGCCCGTACTCGAAAGCGATCAAAGGCAACATCGACGTGGCCCTGAACGTGCTCACGGCTTGAGGCCCTGTGTGGGCTTGAGAACAACCGACCTCTTAAAAGCACCATATATATCGCATGCGATATAAGCGCATACGAAAACAAATCGAACCTTTCAGGAATCATCATGAGCAAGATTGAAAAAGTACTGGCCAGCGGCAAAACCCACACTACCGCCAGCAGCGCCGGCACGACTTCGCGCGGTCATAACGGCAGCCTCGACATTCAGTTGTCCTCGCCCGGCAACGCGAAACCGGCCCACGTGTTCTCGGCCGTCCAGCCGCACCCGCATGCCGAGCAACTGTTCGCTGGCGCCTGGTCGGCCTGCTACACCGCCGCTGTCGGGCTGGTGGCCGGTGAGATGAACGTGGTGCTGCCGTCCGATTTTTCGGTCGACATTGAAGTCGATCTCGGCCAGACCGGCGACGCCTACTTCCTCCAGGCGCGCTTGACCCTGCGTGTGCCGGGCCTGGCGCACGATGTGGCGACGACGCTGGCGCACACCGCCGACCAGATCTGCCCGTACTCGAAAGCGACACGAGGCAACATCGACGTGGCCCTGAACGTTCTGACGGCGTAATACTCCGGGCCGGTTTGGCGAGACTCTGCTCGTCAAACCGGCTTGCCGCCACGAACTTGAGCACTTCCGACACAATCGCACCCGATGTATATTCCACGCATTCGAGCCATCAACCGACGGCCAAAGAGGATGCCCATGAAATCCAAAGACACCACGCTGGCCGCTGACCTGAAGCTCTCCGACTTCCTGTGTTTCGCGGTCTATTCCACCAATCTGGCGTTCGGCAAAGCCTATAAGCCAGTCCTCGAGCGGGTCGGGCTGACCTACACGCAATACATCACCATTGTGGCGTTGTGGGAGGAAGATAATCAGACCGTCGGCAGCCTCGGCGAAAAGTTGTTCCTGGAATCGAACACGCTCACGCCGATCCTGAAAAAGCTCGAAGCGATGGGTTATTTACAGCGCCAACGCGACCCCGAGGACGAGCGCCAAGTGCGGATCAACCTGACGCAGGCCGGTCGCGATTTGCGTGAAGACCAGCCGCAATTGAGCCCGGACACCACGGGGCTGACCCAAGACGAATTTACCCAACTGCAGAAAGCGATCGTGCGGCTGCGCAGTAACGTCATCAAGTCGACGAAAGACGAGTGACCGCTCACCGCCCTGCCCTGACCGCCCGCGAGGTGTGCCAGTTATTGCGCGATGCCGCGCTGGGCATTCGCGCTTTGCAGTGCCTCGATCAACCCTGCGCCTCCGGCCACGTAACGGTTGATATCGAGGGTTGGCGCCTGACCCTCGACTTCGACGGCAATCATCTGCGCCACTGCCAAAGCTGTCGGGCCCCGGACGGCCGTGAAGGTGCTTTCGACACCTGGCAACGTTACGGCACCGACCCGGTCAGCTTGCTCAGCACCTGGGAATTGGCGCAGATCGAGCGCTTGCTGGCGCCTGACTAAGCGTAAGCCCCGACCACCCACTTCACTTTTTCCAGGGCCAGACGCAGTGCGCCCATTTCTGCCGAGCCCAGCGCCAGGCGGATGGCATGGGGCACATGAGCGGAAATCGCAAACGGCTCGGCGGTCGACACTGACACCTGTTCATGCATCAACTCCACGACAATCTGCTCTGCCCGCGCATCCTCGGGCAGCGGCAACCAAAGAAAATAGGATGATGGATGACCCACCCACGGCAGCCCCGCCAGCACCTCCCGGGCCATCGATTGCCTGGCTTGCGCGTCCAGACGCTTTTCCGCTTCCAGCTGTGTGACGGTGCCGTCGTCGAGCCATGTGCTCGCGATGGCCGTCAATACGCCGGGGGTGTTCCAGGTGGTCGCCCGGATCGCTCGTTCCAGTGCGGGCACCTTTTCAACGGGCGCGGCAATGAAGCCGACGCGCAGCCCGGTGGCGACACTTTTCGACAGCCCGGACACGTAAACCGTCCGCTCGGGAGCCAGGTGCGCCAACGGTGCCGGCGGGTTTTCGGCGAGAAAAGCGTACGCCGCATCTTCAATAATCAGCAGGTCATGCTGGCGCGCAATCGTCACCAGGCCTTCACGCTGAGTAGCGTCCATCACCCATCCCAGCGGGTTGTGAATCGTCGGCATCGTGTAAACGGCGCGCACCCGTCTTTGGCGGCACAGACGCTCCAGGGCTTGCAGATCAGGTCCGTGGTCGAGCACCGGAATCGGCAGCACTTCCAGATGCAGCGACTCGGCCAATACCTTGAACCCCGAATAGGTCAGCGCATCGGCGGCAATCACGTCACCGGGTTGCAGCAGCGCCATCATCGTCACCGCCAACCCATGCTGGGCACCGCTGACCACCAGCACTTGCTCGGCCTCCACCGTCAGCCCTCGCGTGCGCAGATGCCGGGCGACCGAAGCGCGTTCATGCAGACGCCCCGCGTGGGGTTGGTAGCGCAGCAACGACTCAAGATCACCGGACGACGCGAGCTGACGCAGCGCACCGCGCAGCAGGTCGGCCTGGCCGGGAAGCGAGGGGTAGTTGAAGTTGAGATCGGTCATGCCCACGGCAACGACTTTCTGGTCCATGCCCAAGCCCGGCGGCAATGAGGTTTCCCGCACGAATGTGCCGCGCCCGGTTTCCCCACTGACCAGGCCCATCGCTTCGAGCTCTGCGTAAACCCGAGACGCGGTCACCAGCGCGAGCCCTTCCGTCGTCGCCAATTGGCGGTGCGTCGGCAATCGCGTACCCGGCAACAGTTTTCCCGACCTGATATCAGCCGCAAAAGCATCCACTAATGTCTTGTACCGTGAGCGAGGCATGCGGAAATGTATCCATGACGATTTTTTGATTGTCGTGATATTCGATCATACGATGAATATCCGCAAATTGAGCCGGACCTCGCCATGGAACAGACATCGAAGCTGCAAACCCCGTTCACCGAAAGGACCGCGAGCGGATGGCTCAATGGGCTGATCGGCGTGATCATTTTCAGCGCCTCGCTGCCCGCGACACGCCTGGCCGTGCTGGAATTCGATCCGGTGTTCCTGACCGTTGCCCGGGCGACCATTGCCGGGCTGCTGGCGCTTTGTCTGTTGGTGCTGTTCAAGGAAAAGCGCCCCGCCAGACATCAACTGCTGCCCTTGGCCATCGTCGCCATCGGCGTCGTGGTGGGGTTTCCGCTGCTGACCGCGCTGGCGTTGCAATACGTGACCTCGGCGCATTCCATCGTTTTCGTCGGCCTGTTGCCGCTCGCCACCGCGGTGTTTGGCGTGTTGCGCGGCGGTGAGCGGCCGCGGCCGGTGTTCTGGTTTTTCTCTGTATTGGGAAGCCTGTTGGTGGTGGGTTTCGCGGTGTCCCAGGGGCTGACGGCTTCCCCGGCCGGCGACCTGCTCATGCTGCTGGCGATCATCGTCTGCGGCCTCGGCTATGCGGAAGGCGCGAAGCTTTCAAAAACACTGGGCGGCTGGCAGGTGATCAGTTGGGCGCTGGTGCTGTCGCTGCCGGTCATGGCGTTGCTGACCGTGCTCATGGCCCCGCCTTCGTTCGCCACCATTTCGACACCGGCGTGGCTGAGCCTGGCTTATGTATCGGTCTTCAGCATGCTGATCGGTTTTGTATTCTGGTATCGCGGGCTGGCTCAAGGCGGGATTGCCGCAGTCGGCCAGCTTCAGTTGCTGCAACCGTTTTTTGGCTTGGCGCTGGCGGCTACGCTGCTGCATGAGCAGGTCAGCCTGGGCATGCTCGGGGTGACGGTGGCGGTGATTCTTTGTGTGGCTGGGGCGAGGAAATTTTCTAAATAGACACCGGGTGCAGCCCCCCCGTATGAGCGTCATCAGAGGTTATCTATTGCTCTCTAACCCGGCGGATGCGGTAGCATTGCCCGTTTGCAGCAAAGGGAAATGCTGATGCAGCGCATCGTGATACTGGGTAACTCGGGGAGTGGCAAATCCACCTTGGCGCGTGAAATAGGCAAGCGTCTTGATGTGCCGGTGGTCCACCTCGATACGCTGTTTTGGGAACCCGATTGGGTCGAAGCGGATACCGACATTTTCCGCGCACGGGTTCGGCAAGCTGTCGCCGGGGACGCCTGGATTTGTGAGGGCAATTATTCCACGAAGACCTTCGCGCTAAGGCTGCCTCGGGCGGAGCTCATCATCTGGCTCGATACACCGCGCACCACCTGCTTACGGCGAGTCATACTGCGCAGCGTGCTGAACCGGCCACGCGCCGATCTTCCGGCAGGCTGCACCGAGAGACTGGACAAGGCATTTTTCGGTTTTCTGAAGTATGTCTGGGATTTTGACCGCACGAGACGCCCCCGCACCGAGGCTTTACGCCTGGCCATCGGGCCGCTGATTCCGGTTGTTCACCTTCGCAGTGCGGCACAGATTTCTGAGTTTCTGGTTGGTCTGGATCGACGTAGAGCTGGAGGCGCGGGCCCATTGGGACAGCTTCTCACTGCGGCTGAAAGAGCGAGTATTCAGATCGCGCTGGCTGAAGCGTTTGTGGACAGCGCTGTCGATTACGCGTCTATCGCTGAGCGAATCCGCGGCTATGACCTGAACGTCGTGGAAGACATCCTCTACTCGGAAGTCGCTCCGGTATGTTTCAGCAACCTTGAAACGCCTGTCCCCCCGGTCTGGACAGGCTTCAAGGATGAATGGCTATTAGGTGAAATTGAAACGACACTGCAAGCACGGGCACGCAGTGGTACGCGCCGCGCATTGGCCAAACTGAAAATCACTTGGCTGCGCTATAGCTACGGTTATGTCTGGAAAGAAATCATGAGATTCATAGACTGAAATCCTCAAGGGCTCTGCTTGATTCGTTGGGATAAGCGATTACTTCAAGAGCATGATTTGATCCATGAAAGATGACTTCTACACCCAGTACATGCGCTTTCAGACACCTGACGCCGCGATTGCCCCACGCGAACAGGCGCCGATGCTCGCTCAGGAGCAAGCCTGGGCGCAGCAGCACGCATCCATGCACCGCTTCAGCTGGATCACCGTGTTAGTGCCGCCGCTGTGCTTTGGCCCTATTCTGCCGGGCATCGCGTTTGTACTGGGCCTGTTGCTCTATCGAACAATATTCGCCCCCGACCTGGATATCGACCGGATCGTCGGTGCTTCCTTTGGCTGGCTCGCGCTCGCGACGCTGCTCTTCATGACTGCCTGGGGATTGCGCAACTTCTTGCGCGACACCCACGACCCAACCAAACGCTACTGGCAATCCATGCCGGATCAAGGGCTGGTCGAACTTGAGCGTCATACCCTGATATCCGGTTTCAGCCTCTGGTCGAACGATTATGATCCGGACTGCAACGCCATCATGCAATGGAGCAACGGCAAGCTTGAAAGCGTGCAAGACAGCGGCGTGGCGCAATGGCTCCTGGCCAAGACCGCTACGGGTCACTGGCTGGTGCTCAAGGAACAATATCCGGGCGACTTCAGCTACGCCCGGGTCGGAAAAATGCCCCCGCCGGACAAGCACATGCAACCCGGCCAGGAACTGGCGATCGCCTTCGCCCCCGGCACCAACCTCCCCCTCGGCCGACGTTTTGGCGGCGCGCCGATGCCCTTGATCGACACGTCGTATTGGGTGTCTGCCGATGAGCTCAAACGCCTTGTCGAGGTGGCTCATCACTGGACGTTTTTTCCGCCGGATCGCTATGCCGTGGTTAATGAGCAGGATGCCGGGTGGGTGCAACGGTTGGTGGACAAGGCACAAACCAGCGTCAGCCCCCCGCCGGAGTTGCGCGCGCCGACGGTGGTTTAGCGATGCGGAGTTAGTTGGGGGGGGGTCAGGCTCGTGACAGGTAGCAATCGGCCCTGAGCGGACAGTTGTTCCACTGCACAATTATGCAAGTGGTTCTACCCGCAAGGAGAGCTACCTTATGAAACCGTCAGAATTCGTACCCTACAAAGTACTATGCTGAGGCGTTGCTGACATTCGAACTGGACAATCGTGAATGGTTCGAGCGCCACATTGACGCACGCGGTTCTGCTTTTTACTTGGTGCAGGGCGTCACCGACTACATTGCGGCCTATTTAGCTGATTTTGCAGCCGGAACCTGGCACCCATTCATCATCGAAGATGCGACGGAAAAATAGTGGGTAGGCGTTCAATGGACAGCAAGCGATCGCCGTCGTCGTAGGTGTAATCCTAACGCGCATCGGCGTTGAGCTTGGCCAGCAGTCGACCGATGGGGTCGCGCTCGAATTCAGTGTGGCGCTGTGGCCGTTCGGCGCGGTCAGGCGAATGGCCTGGTCATATTCATAACAGATGCGCTGGCCCTTAGCGTCGGTGTGCTTCAGCACCTGGCCGAGGGGGTTGTAGGTAAACGACTCGGCGCTGCCGTCCGGGTGCTGGATGCGCAGCACTTCGCCGTCGGGTTTGCGTTCAAGGGGGGTGGTCTGGTTCAGGGCGTCGGTGACGGCGTTCGTCGAAGCGGTAATGGCTGTTTTTGCCTGAGCAATCCTGGAAACGTTCGACTTGGGCCAGGGTATTCCACCACAGGTATTATTTAATTGTTCACATTATTAAAGAGCACATCAGACACCACTATAAAATCAAAAAAAATTCATTGCTGGCAAAGATCAGAACACCCTAGACTTTCCAGACTCAAATAACGACCAACTTATTCTTGCAAAAGCCAACGGGCCAATGGCCTTTATAATACACCTCCACTATCTTTACCCACTTATCGCCTAAACCATAATACTCTTCAGACACATATTGCCTAAAGACGAAACACACACCATTTCTTGCCGCAAGGCTAAAATCATGCGGAACACATGTAAATTTATTTTTATCAAGATTTTTAGTAGCAGCCATTACCGCCTTATTTACCTTCATTCGCATAGCGACAAGATCGGAAGGCGGCTTTGGCAAATTATAAAAAGGATCTGGCTGGGTTGGAGAGGTAGGCAGCCATTCGACATCATCATAGTACCCCTCGAACTCAGACATCGACGGTTCCACGAAAACCTTTCGGACGTCTCCTATATATATTAACGCACTATCCGTTAAGCCGGCAGTTCCCATATTTGAGAAAAAATCACCTCTTTCGATTTTTATGAGCTCTTCATCAATATCAATCATACTAAAATCTCATATCAGTTATTGTTCCAGGTGGCAGAGCCTTTCTTCCTTGTTGAATCGTACTCCGAAGAACGCCGCCGGCCGCGTGTGGACCTGGGATTCCTGGCAAAGAATAATTAGGTAGCGCACCGTGTGTCGGCATCAGGTTCCACCACTTGTTCGCTCCACCACTTTCTAAAGAAATGATGTGGTGAGGAGTTGTACCCGATGGCCAAACTCTACCGGTACTTGCCTCCCATTACTTCATCAAATAATTCTGACTCCCTACAAATTCTTTTCTCGCCATCTGGTTCTGAAATACAGTGCGTCGTTGAACGACAGGTAGATTACCTTTCAGTATCTGCGCCTGTTTGGCCGTTATTTCCACTCCCGTATAGGCAATCTTGTTTGCATCATGAACTACCCGTTAATGGAGTGATGTACATCTAATCCTAATGGATCTATCCAACCTAACGGATTACTACCATATTGATAGAGGTTATCCCCTCCATTCAACCCAATCGGATCCTGCTTAACAAACCGCCCCACCTCCGGATCGTAATACCGAAACGTGTTGTAGTGCAGCCCCGTCTCGTCGTCGAAATACTGCCCCTGAAATCGCAGGTTTTGTTCGACCTTTCACTTCAAGCTTTTCTATCGCACCCCACGTCTTGTAAATCGTCTATCCCACCAAAAATTTGTTTATCGTCGAGTTTGACTTTGTAATCTCTATGTTGCCGATCCGCCGACTATTAAGTCTACGAAGTGGTCCGCGTTGAGCTTACTCAAATCGGGCGCTTACCCGAACATCCGCTCAAAGCGAGTAGATACTATGTTAGTCTCGAATAAAAGAGGTGATCAACTCCTAGTAGCCACTAACGCAACTCCGATTTTTTAAAGAGCAACAACATGACTAACCTTGACCTACAACAGCCGATGCGAGCCAAAAAAACTCAACTACTAACCCTATGGATTACTTATTAACCTCCAGACACCTCAACACCAACAGACTACAAAAGCGCTACTTAGAATTGTAAATATCATGCAAATCACCATTAGAATTCAACTTGACAGTTGTTCCACCCTCATAATAAAGAGACAGCACACCTCTATCATCGAAATCTTCGATCGCACGCACACCATCTAAAACACAAAAAAAACCAAACACTGCCTCTTCAACTGATTTTTTTATTATCATATCAACACATGCTTTATCGCCAAAACTTTGCTTATTGTAAAATTCAGACATTTCAAGAAGAAACTTGCTGGGTTTTCTACCGGGAGGTGAAGTTAAAACCGAAACTGTATCTGTGATAGCAGAATCGCTAACAACGAGTTTTATCAGTTCTACAAACTCTTGAGAATTCATTTACAACTCCTATTTTATAAAGGCGCCCGGAAACATCTCTTTATTTAAGTCTATCATTTGCTTAATAGCTGAAGGAGGTGCATTGGTGTAATCCTGAGATCTTTTGCATCTTTTGCCAAAAGGTCTCTTGGGGTTCCAGTAAATGGCCCTTTCACTGTCGGAATCAATTTGTGCTCTGCCCTAGGGAGGGCAATTGATGGAGCTGTTTTTGGATCGTAGCCCATAATTATCTGACCTGCTGGGTGTTTTTGTGCGGCATGATGAATATCCAGACCATCACCTACCTTAGAATTTTTTTGTAAGGTGTCGAATTTTCCAACTTCATATTTCTTAGTTGGCTCACAACTCAACCCCAAAGAATCGAGCCAGCCAATTGGACTAGGGGCGTACTGGTAAAGATTGTCCCCTCCCATCAACCCAATCGGATCCTGCGTAACAAACCGCCCCACCTCCGGATCGTAATACCGAAACGTGTTGTAGTGCAGTCCCGTCTCGTCGTCGAAATACTGCCCCTGAAACCTCAGATTCTGTTCGACTTTGTTGACGTCCAACCGCTCCAGCGAGCCCCACACCTTGTACGTCGCCTGCCAGACGATCTGCCCTTCCCGGTCAGTCATCTCCAGCGGCGTACCAATCTGGTCGGTATGAAAGTAGTAAAGCTTCTGTTCTTCTCCTTCGCTCTGATCGACTCTGGCTAAAGGTGCATAGCTCCCCGGCTCGTAAATGTACAGGCTACTCTGCCCCGGCGTTTCCTCACGCAACATGCGCAAGCCCTGCCACAGAAAATGCTTTTGTTGGGTTATCCCGTTAATCTGCGACACCTTGGCCATCCCACTGCGCTTTTCAATCAGGTTGCCCCACGCATCGTAGGTATATTCCTGATCCCGCCACTGCTTGATCCGGTTGTCCTTCACGTGATCGAACTGGCTGGTGTTGAAGTTCAGCCGGTTCGCCGCCGCGTCGTAGCGGAACTCTTCACTGTCCACCAACTTGCCGGTATCACGGCTGTGCAATTGGCCGTTGGCTTCGTAGTCGTACTTGATCTCGCCGCGCAATTTGTCGAGGGTGCGGGTGAGTTCGCCGGCGGGGTCGTATTGATGACGGCGGTGGATCGGGTTGTAGGCGTGCTCCACCAGCAGGTCGGGCTGGATGCCGGGGTTGTGCAGTTGCGAGAGTTTTTCCGCCGGCAGGCGCGAGGCGAACTGCCAGGCCTTGCGGCCCATGGCGTCGTAGCCGAAGCAACTGGTGAGCTGGCCCTGGGTGCGCAGGACTTCGCGGTGCAGGTCGTCGCGTTCCATGTCGCTGATCAGTTGGCCGTCGAGGTTGAGTTGGTGCAGGTGGCCGTTGCCGTAATACAGGTGATTCAAATGCTGACCAGTCGGCAGGGTCAGCGTGGTCAGGTTGCTCAGCGGATCGTAGTCGTAGGACAAGGCGCCTTGCGGCGTGGTTTCCTTGATCAGGCGGCCCAGCAGGTCGTAGGAGAAATCGAGTGTTTCTTCACTGACGCCGAGTTTTTTGCCGTGGGCGGTGGGCAGGCGCTCGATGGTGAGCAAGCGGTCTGCGTCGTCGTAGGTGTAGTCCTGGCGGGCATCGGCATTGAGTTTGGCCAGTAGGCGGCCGATGGAATCGCGTTCGAATTCGGTATGGCGCTGCGGGCGTTCAGCGCGCTCGCCGTAGCCGATTTCGTTGACCCGTGTCAGGTGCCCGCCCAGGTTGTAGCTGAACCGGCGGGTCAAGTTGTCGATGCGTTTTTCTTCAACCAACCGGTCGGACGCGTCATAGGCAAACTGGTAAGCCGCGTTGTTCTCGTTGACCAGCGCGGTCAGGCGAATGGCCCGGTCATATTCATAGCGGATGCGTTGGCCCTTGGCGTCCTGACGGCTGCTCGGCAGGCCGCGGGCGGTGCGCAGCAGGCGCGTGGTCTGGCCTTTGCCGTCGGTGTGCGTCAGCACCTGGCCGAGGGCGTTGTAGGTAAACGACTCGGCGCTGCCGTCCGGGTGCTGGATGCGCAGCACTTCGCCGTCGGGTTTGCGTTCCAGGATGGTGGTCTGGTTCAGCGCGTCGGTGACGGCGATCAGGTGATGGCGTTCGTCGAAACGGTAGTGGGTGTTTTTACCCGAGCAATCCTGGAGACGTTCGACCTGGGCCAGGGTGTTCCACCACAGGTATTTTTACTTGTGCGTTGCGTCGATGAGGGCGTGCGGCAGGCCGTCATCGCTGTTGAGGTATTCGGTTTTGTTGCCCAACGCGTCGACTTCGGCGATGAGGCAAAGCAGGTGATCTTGTTCCCCTGCGAGCCACCGTGCCATTGATGTAAACGCTGGTCGAACCCTCTGCAATTGCACCGCCCCGGATGCTTGTATCAGAAGCCAATGAGTTTACCTTGATTGTTCAGATCTCACGGATAAACACATTGCATGCGTAATCACTTAAGCTTTGAAATCCGACTTTTGAATTAGCACATCATTGCATGATTGAGTGTCTTCGAGAAAAATAGAAATCCATGTATCCATTATTTCAAATACGTCTACATCCATCGTCGGGTCCATCGGCTGCTCATGCCACCAGATAACGCCTTTATCCTGAGCCTGATTATTTAGATCTATGGCTAAATAATCCCCGCCCCCATTAGAGAAAACCGTCACCCAATTTTCGGCAAAGCTCGTTTCTTCTTCATCAATTAAATCAGCGACACATGAAATATCCTCTATTTTTTGAGGCCCCATAGATTGTGCAGGAAAAAAGGTAAATCCATTGTGCACATGGGAATAAAACCGTGAAAGCTCCCCCTTAACAGAGCTAACTTTATCTTCTTTCAACGGGCAGCTATTTAGAGGCATCCCACCGATATAATAATAGAGCCCATTTGCATCATGAAAGATATACGCTAACTCAACATTGGCCCCACCCAAGACGACTGTTCCGATCAAACAGGTTTCTAACAACGACAAAACCCAAGGCAGTTTTTCTTTAAAGGAATACCATACCAGCGGAAATTTTGGGTATTCCAGAGTGCCAATACCAAACTCCATCCACTCCACAGGTATAACTATATTTGCTGGCAACTCGCTTGGTGTGAAATACACATCCCGACCAACGAAATGCGCTCTAGCTAAAACAACAACATCATCCATAGTAATCATATCGACTCCTTCTAGGGCAAAAAGGCCATAAAATTTCTCCTGTAACTCAACCTCCAGCAACCGCCCCTGTTGAAACTCAATAATAAATCACCGAGAGTATTTCGATTACCTCTTCAGTTTTTTTATTATAAAAAAACCACTCTCCGCCTCAAAACTATCCAGCGGAAGATAGTCCAGAGGAAGTCCCAGCGTTTCGTGGGTTCGTCTTAGTGGCCTAAGCGCGCATTCTATAGTGTGCATCCATTAGCGGCAATAAACGCAGAGTTGAGTGGCTGAGGCGGTACTCCATCCACTCCAAAAACTAAATGTTAAAGAGCCTAATCGTAACATCACAGAAATCCCTACCAACAAACCTGGTTTACCCCGTTGCTCAGCGACACCCTTTTAAGTTTCCTCAATAAAACTCGGAACACCACTTACACACCCAACAACTAAATCGTAAAACTCATCGAAACTTCCAGAAACAAAGAACAAATCCCCACAATCATTTTGCTCTGGAATGTCAAAGTTATTTTTCGAGTCAGACTGGTGAAGATGAGCTCTATCCCAATAATAAACCCCTTGCTCCCCCCGCTTGCCAATCATCACGTAGGGATTTCCTCCTCCATCCTCCCCAATAGCTACAGCCTCCTTGAGGAAATCGAGTTCATCAATAAATTCATTATTAAAAAAAACCACATCATTGCACTCTTCTTCAGGCAGGAGCCCAAAAAAAACGATCGAAACTTATAGCACCTTGATCAACAGAGCTTAATGGTATCTGAACGTAGTCAGGAACTGTTAAGTAAAAGCCGTTCATTCCAGACAAGAACTTCCTATATTCAACAGAGAAAACCCTATTAAGTTCGATCTCAATATAATCGACTTCCGTTGATTTCAGACCTGGCTTATATACTATTGGCATGACCTACCTCAGCATGTGGCTTCAGCGCCATCCTCGGCGTCCTCAGCTTTGAAAGCGTTCAATCAATACAAAAGTCCCAGTCATCTGTTGTAGCATCACTTGAAAGCATTGGAAGACTTTCAACAGGTTTAAACTCGAACTCGTAACCTAGCGAAACAAATGGTCCACTCAGCCTCTTAAATCCGCTGATACTCAACGCATATGAGTCGCTTAGTATATCTAAATAATCATTATTTCCAAGACTTTCAGCATACGTATTTCTACAGTCTATAAAAAAGCACTATTCCAATCCATCAAGGCATTTAAATCAGCAACAACCAGACCAGACACTACTGTTAAAGGGATACCCGAATAACAAAATGCGTTCTTTGCACCATTAAAACTCGACCTCAGGCCTTCCCCTTTTAGAAAAATGCTGTATTCCATTTCAGGGATTTGATAGAGAGGAAAAATCACCCCATTTTCTACTGCGCTTAGCCCAACCTCTTCGTTATTAAGAATAATAATCGAACAAATCACTAGACTCTACACCATTACTTTCAACAAAATCATTTAATGCGACCGGATCAAAAATAACAATCCCAGGCTCAAATACTTCAATTTTTCTAAACTTTTCATCCATAACCTACCTCAGCCTTTAGATTGGAGATCTTTACCGATAAACTTATTCAGCGTCTCACCTACTGTGACATCCTTAGCAAGGCAAGCACTTCGCCCTACTAAATATTCTCAGCGCCTCTTATCTAGGGGATTTCATAGGCTTTGTTTAGCTCACTACCAATTTTTAAGGAGTACTGAAAAACATTTACTGAATGGCACGCCTCCTTTTTATCGAATCATGAATCCTAGTAAATCACGATCCGAACGTGCTGGCTATCTCCGATAGCGACAGGAGTAAAAACAGTAATTTTCAAAGCCTTAAACATATAAAATTTTAAATATCGATATCCGACTCATCTTTTAACCCTTTTAAGAAAACATCAAACGAATTTGCAAGCCATCGATACGCCTTAGCATGATTGGCGGCAAAACTACTTTCCGGATCAAATGAATCAGTCGTATAAAAACATACGTTACCATCAGTCAAATCCAAGCAAAAAAAGTTACCTCCATCGTCGATGGCGAAGGGCAACAAGGTCTGCGGGATAATATCTTTAGAAGTCATGGCAACATAGCACCCGCCTAAAAATCGTGTGTCTGCAGCGTCGTCCGTACCCGACACTGCAACTGATTTGAATTTTTTTACTCTTACAGGTTCGTATTCGTCACCGCTGTCCCACCAATCTTTATCGGATGCTCCGCCATTTTGCTCCACATAAAAATCTTTAAAAAATTCTGGTAATGGGTGTCCAATGTCATTTTCCAACAACTTCAAATCAGACATACAAACAGTCGGCTCGGATTTATACAGTTTAATTAAAGTCATTTTTAATTCCTATTTAACAAGTCGATGAAGCAGTCCTAGGTGCGCGCCCGTTGAGCCATCCCTTAGATTGAGATACGCCTACAGTATCATCGGTACCATATGCCTCCAGGGTGGTGGTTTGGTTTAGGGCATCGGTGACGGCGATCAGATGATGGGCTTAGAAAATTCCGGCAGTCACGTTATTTTTCGAGGAGTTATAAAAGAGCGGAGGACGTCGATAAAGAAAACTAACGCGAAGCTTGACCTACACAAGAAGCCAAAACAATTTAATAAAAACCTAATCACCTACATTTAATAGCTACCCGTAAACATTTTTCTCTTGAGCCTTTTCAATAAAAATATCCATAAGGTCACCTTGAATTTCTTCCTCGTCATAAGCGACGATAAAATTCCCGTCTATATCATCAGGAAAATGCACTCCATCCAGTGTGCCTAATATCACAGAAGCACTGTCCGCGATAACAACTTTAAAAAAAGCGAACAGATCCGCCTTGGAATCATGGTTCAACGTAGCCAAAGCATTCCTGGCTTTTGCATAAGGGTCACTATCAGTATTGAGCGGCTTACTCAACGACTCCACATACTGCTCAAGATTCTTGCCAAACAACTCATTAAAAATGGCGGTCACAAATTTTTGATCCAAGCTCATAAAAATCCTCACCAACACATTCTGACCCCATTAGAACATCACGCAGATTAGTAAAAGACAATCCTTTTTTTCCGTTGCAAAATAGAACGAGACAATGTTGCCAGCCGCTTAATATTTTTTGAAAATTTTATAAGAGCGGTTGTCGATTGGTAAACCAACCATTGCGGAATTTGCCCTCCCCAAAACAGGCCGAAAATAGGCGACTCAATCGCTGATCTCTACCCGGCGGCTAAGTATTGAACTCTTTGAAATCATCATTAATAAGATAATACAAAACCGCTTCCAAATATGTTTCTAAGTCGGCCGTACTTGCTCGCTTATCTACAACTCTTTTTATATCCAGCATCGTTGGACATTCAACAAATACGCGCTTAGAATTTTCAAAAAAAACCTCTTCCGCATCATCTTCCGCAGTATAAAATACAGCAGACTTTACAGAGTCCTTTGACGCTCTATCCATCGTAGAATCAACGAACAGCCAGCCAACATCGGGTAGGCGATCGATGTTATCCAACAGACTAGCAAAACCTTTATACTCCTTCATAACACGCTCCTATTATAGACAGACATTACCACCACTTTCTTCGCCCATCAGCTTTGGCCACTCGCGATAGTGCCTTTTAGCTGTCCAGCTCATAGTCATATGAGACGGTTGTGCCTTCGATAGCGTGCTTAATCAGAACAACCGCCGATATCACTTCGTTCAACCTCTCTAAAATTAAGTCCTTTAAGACCACTTAACTCAACAGCATCCTTGAACACTTGGCTTACATATAATAATTGCGGGCTTTCAGAAATACGAAATATTTCGCCCCTGTAACTTTCTGGAATTTTTAAAACAGCCTTATAAACCACATACCCGCCCTCCCCTTTATCATAATCGGATTTTTCAAAATCAAATACATCTGGAAGCAATTCCGTAATATATAATGCCACGTCCTCAAAACGCGGGCCGGATATCTTAACGCGAGGGAGAACACGCAAAAAGCCAAGCGCTGCATATGCTTTTTCCGAGACCACCAGGACAGGTCTGAAAAAGGTATGAAAGTCCGAAACTGCTGCCTTTTTTTCATCATCGCTGTTATATACGATGCGATACTCTCGACCATCAGACTCCAAGCTGGTCTCACCGTACGCTAGCTTTGTAGCAAAGTCCTGCAGACCTCCCACTTGATCCGCATCAATCAGAGTTTTGTATTTGTCATTTTGCGTTATCGAATAAAACTTCATAAATCACCCAAATAATCCGGACCACTGCGCATCGCGCGGACTTGCAAGTAATGTATTACGAATTCTATCAATGGTTTTCAACACCATCGGCTTACCACCGGCCTTATCTGCACTAATAATGAGCTAATTAACACTCTCGAAGTAAGAATTTGGATGCTTACCATTATGCAAAATCCCTGAAACGCCGGAGTCTACATTATTACGGTTAGGCAGAAACGCTCCATTAACCGCATCATCTACATGAATATCATGCTTTGCCAATACCGCTCTCGCAGGAGCTGCTAGCTTAGCGGTATCGCCAACAATATGATGAGCGGCGGAGTTTAAAGGTCGCGGAGTTCCACCCTTAGTCATATTGTTACTTAACGCTTTGGAACAAAGCCCTAATGGATCGACCCATCCGACTGCGCTCGGTGCATATTTATAGAGGTTGTTACCGCCAGCCAACCCAATCGGATCCTGCGTAACAAACCGCCCCACCTCCGGATCGTAATACCGAAACGTGTTGTAGTGTAGCCCTGTCTCGTCGTCGAAATACTGCCCCTGAAACCGCAGATTCTGCTCGACTTCGTTCACTTCAAGCTTTTCTACCGAACCCCACGCCTCGTACGTCGCCTGCCAGACGATCTGCCCTTCCCGGTCAGTCATCTCCAGCGGCGTACCAATCTGGTCGATGTGGAAGTAATAGAGCTGCTGCTCCCCACCTTCCGCCTGATCCACCCGCGCCAACGGCGCATAACTACCCGGCTCTTAGAGGTAGAGGCTGCTCTGCCCCGGCATCTCCTCGCGCAACATGCGCAAGCCTTGCCACAGGAAATTCTTCTGTTCGGTGACGCCGTTGACCGCTGACACCTTGGCCACACGACGCCCCAGGCTGTCATAACGATAAGCGCCACTACTTTCCAGCTTCCCGCCCACCAACGTCTCAGCCCGAACCAGCCGATTCTCACAGTCATACGTGAACGTCTGCAGCTTGCTCATGCCACTGCGTTTTTCAATCAGGTTGCCCTACGCATCGTAGGTATATTCCTGATCCCGCCACTGCTTGAGTCGGTTGTCCTTCACGTGATCAAACTGACTGGTGTTGAAGTTCAACCGGTTCGCCGCCGCGTCGTAGCGGAACTCTTCACTGTCCACCAACTTGCCGGTGTCACGACTGTGCAGTTGGCCGTTGGCTTCGTAGTCGTACTTGATCTCGCCGCGCAACTTGTCGAGGGTGCGGGTCAGTTCGCCGGCCGGGTCGTACTGGTGGCGGCGGTGGATCGGGTTGTAGGCGTGCTCCACCAGCAGTTCGGGCTGGATGCCGGGGTTGTGCAGTTGCGAGAGTTTTCCCGCCGGCAGGCTCGAGGCGAACTGCCAGGCTTTGCGGCCCATGGCGTCGTAGCCGAAGCAGCTGGTGAGCTGGCCTTGGGTGCGCAGGACTTCGCGGTGCAGGTCGTCGCGTTCCAGGTCGCTGATGAGCTGGCCGTCGAGGTTGAGCTGGTGCAGGTGGCCGCTGCCGTAATACAGGTGGTTCAGGTGTTGGCCGGTCGGCAGTATGAGTTATTAAAGAATTTAAAGCATGCATAGAAGTCGCAGAAATTTATGTGATAGCGCTAACAACCCCGCAAAACCTTATAAAACCACCAATCCGAGACAAGGCACTTATTACTTCACCATGACCATTTTCGGTTAACATATAAAATTATTTTGCACATTTTTAAAAACTCACTACCCGCCCCAAAAATAACGTTAGCGTCGCGACTGTCACAGAACTACAGACCAGACTCATACTCCAGCCCCTCAATAAAACCTTCGAAAGATATCGCGATTATTTTTTGTGCAGCAACTTGATTTGCAGCCATGCTTACATCGGAACGAAAAGTATCAACCGCGTAAAACATGACGGCACCACTCAACAAATCCAAACAAAAAAAGTTACCTCCATCATCGACCGCAAACGGAAGTAGCGTATGAGGAATTATTTGGCGCTCACACATAAGCTTGTAGCATCCACCAATGAACTGTGTGTCATCCGGATTTCCCGCCCCATCCGCATATACATTTTTAAAGTCAGCAACCTGCATCGGATCGTAACCATCGTCCGTGATAACCCAACTGCAATTAGGAACACCACCATTACTTACAAAGTAAAGCGCTTTAAATGCACTCGGCAAACTAAAGCCAATATCTTTTTCAAGCCGAGAAATATCTGCAGACTTCAACTGCAAACCAGGATGCATCAGAGAAAAATTTTTCATAGAACCACCAGTTTTAACAAGTTGAACTTGATGTGCTTGGGGCACGTCCCTTTAGCCAGCCTTTAGATTGTGAAATCCCTACTGCGTCTTTGCCCCCATAAGCCCCAGATTGTAGACCAAAATGCTTTTCAAATTGAGCTACTGATCCGGTGTGAGGCAGAGAGGCCTCATGCGCAGACCTTGTGACTAGCTGCATGGTTGTTTTTCCTGTAGCTGGATCAAAATCGTCAAGGTGATGCCAAGTGAATTTCCCTTGCGCTTTCACATCAGCCTCTTTCAACCCTGCCTGTCTATATGCTTCTGTAAAATCTCGTCCTCGAGATCCTTGCATTTGAATAGACACAATGTTTTTTTGATTTCCTAATACCGGAAATAACTCTTTTGAACCCTCAAAGTTAACGCTTTTGAAAGCTAAACCCCAAGGATCGACCCAACTGGTGGAGTTAGGAGCATATTGATATAGATTAGTCCCACCGCTGAGCCCAATCGGATCCTGCGTAATAAACCGCCCCACCTCCGGATCGTAATACCGAAACGTGTTGTAGTGCAGCCCCGTCTCGTCGTCGAAATACTGCCCCTGAAACCGCAGATTCTGTTCGACGTCGTTGACGTCCAATCGCTCCAGCGAGCCTCACGCCTTGTACGTCGCTTGCCAGACGATCTGCCCTTCCCGGTCAGTCATCTCCAACGGCGTACCAATCTGGTCGGTATGAAAGTAGTAGAGCTTCTGTTCTTCTCCTTCGCTCTGATCGACTCTGGCTAAAGGTGCATAGCTCCCCGGCTCGTAAATGTACAGGCTGCTCTGCCCCGGACTTTCCTCGCGCAACAGGCGCAAGCCTTGCCACAGAAAATTCTTCTGTTCGGTAACCCCGTTGACCGCTGACACCTTGGCCACGCGACGCCCCAGGCTGTCGTAACGATAAGTGCCGCTGCTTTCCAGCTTGCCGTTCACCAACGTCTCGGCTTTGACCAGCCGATTCTCACCGTCATAGCTGAACGTCTGCAGCCGGTTCATGCCGCTACGCTTTTCAATCAGGTTGCCCCACGCATCGTAGGTGTACTCCTGATCCCGCCACTGCTTGAGCCGGTTGTCCTTCACATGATCAAACTGACTGGTGTTGAAGTTCAGCCGGTTCGCCGCCGCGTCGTAGCGGAACTCCTCACTGTCCACCAACTTGCCGGTATCACGGCTGTGCAACTGGCCGTTGGCTTCGTACTCGTACTTGATCTCGCCGAGCAGTTTGTCGAGGGTGCGGGTCAGTTCGCCGGCTGGGTCGTATTGATGACGGCGGTGGATCGGGTAGGCGTGTTCTACAAGCAGTTCGGGCTGGATGCCGGGGTTGTGCAGTTGCGAGAGTTTTTCCGTCGGCAGGCGCGAGGCGAACTGCCAGCTCTTGCGGCCCATCGCGTCGTAGCCGAAGCAGCTGGTGAGCGTGCCTTGGGCGCGTAGGACGTCGTCACGCTCGATGTCGCTGATGAGCTGGCCGTCGAGGTTGAGTTGGCTGCGACTTTACTCTAACGAATCTATTCAGTAGCAAAATTCACCTCACGTCCCGCCCCTGTATCTGGTGGCCTATCAGGTCGTGGGTGAATTAGATTTTTTCTTAGACATTGCCAGATTGTTGTTAACCGGTTGACTTTCAGCAGCCGATCCGTATCGCCAAAAGCTAACAGGGAAATTCACCTTTGCGGTACAAATCAAGTAACTTCGCTATCCATTCACTCACATGTCCTTTTGCTATGGCCTCCCCAATCATTCCGATATCATCAGACACATAGCTTGCGGCTTCGGAATTTTGCGTTAGACGGAACACTTTCTTGAAAGAAAACTCTCTTAACGCTGAAATTTCCATTTCATCAGTAGGGATTTTATAGTCTAGTTTCTTCAAATACTCATTACTTTCAACCCACGACGCATCAAACTCCCCCCTATCTCTTTGGTCTAACGCCTCGTCCCAGTCTTTAACAGCCAAAGCAACCACTTCAAAAAAATTTTCTTCATGGATTAAAATCGATAGCTCTTTTATAGATTCAGTAGTCATCTCAAGCCACTCTCCCTCAGCCAGTTCTCAATAAGGTCTACTGCCGTACGCGGTGTCACGTTTTCGCCTAATACATGCGTTCCATTAGGTGAAACCACATCAACCTTTATATGATCCATATTTTCATATGCTTTTCTGTAAGCCGCAAACAATTCATCATCTGTTCCTGAAAAATCACCTTGGCGGGGTCCGATATGAGGTCGCTCAGCTTCATGCAAAAGCCAATGTGAATGCTCTGGATTTTTTCCACGTGGAAATATGGTGGGTCTAGTCTTATCAGATCTTGCAATCTCAAATGGTCGACCTACTGACTTTCTCACAGCGGGGACATGGTGCCCCGATTTACTGACTCCCATACCCTTTGTTTCACACCACCCCCACGGGTCGATCCTAGAAAAAGGATTCGACAAATAACCATAAAGATTGTGCCCACCCAACAACCCAATCGGATCCTGCGTAACAAACCGCCCCACCTCCGGATCGTAATACCGAAACGTGTTGTAGTGCAGCCCTGTCTCGTCGTCGAAATACTGCCCCTGAAACCGCAGGTTCTGTTCGACCTCATTCACTTCAAGCTTTTCTAACGAGCCCCACGCCTTGTACGTCACCTGCTAGACGATTTGCCCTTCCCGGTCAGTCATCTCCAGCGGCGTACCAATCTGATCGGTGTGGAAGTAGTAAAGCTTCTGCTCCCCGCCCTCAGCCTCATCCACCCGCGCCAACGGCGCATAACTACCCGGCTCGTAAACGTACAGGCTGCTCTGCCCCGGCGTTTCCTCGCGCAGCATACGCAAACCTTGCCACAGGAAATTCTTCTGTTCGGCGACGCCGTTGACCGCTGACACCTTGGCCACACGACGCCCTAGGCTGTCGTAACGATAAGCGCCTGTACTTTCCAGCTTGCCGTTGACCAACGTCTCAGCCGCTGAGAGCTCTCTATTAGTCTCCACCACAGTATAATTGATGCACTTAGATTGCAGACCTAACTTGTAACTATTGGCATATCGCGACCAATATCAGCATGAGGAGTATATTGCGTATAGAACCCTCAAACATCACCCATAATATAAATATAGTTCACATCTAATAGGAAGGAACTAACTTTCCAATCGCTCCCGATACCACATCAAACGTAAATCTAAAGTCCTGATTATTTATATTAACAAAAAAACACAGCTGCCCTGACACATAATAAACATCAGAATAAATTCCTCCACCAACGATGGATTTAGCGATCACCCCGACATCCCACATTACGTCTCCGTCAGGTTTAATAATCAGCGCCTTGTTTTCTTTAAGATTAAATGGAGAAATAACCACAGCGATACCAACGCTCCCCAGCAATAGTTTTGGGATGAGCTTTTCTAAACTTTCAACTTTATACGGGCACCCCAAAAACGACCATGAAACTCCCGTTGGAAGCAATTCCCAGACGCTTAACCCCTGAGGATTGGCGTCGCGATCATACGACCCGAGATTGTCGATTACCATAAAATCCTGGATACAACCCATTTAACCTCCACAACCACTAGAATGTATTGATCTCGGTTTCCCCACCGGCTTCATTTTAGCTCTATCCTGATAATTTAATATCTGAATTTGACTTCCTCCACCAGGATAGATTCTTCCTCCAGAAGTTTGCGGCCCAACTGGACCAACTTGAACATGAACACCTTCTGGAATATGAAATTTTTGTACATGTGATATATCCGGTTTAAATTCCGGAATTACGGCCAACTGATTCCTAACATAATCCACATTGGGTATGTGGTCCAAGGTCGCCCACCCACCCGGCTTCGTCTGTCCAGGGGACATGGCCATCTCAACCACAATCCCTCCTTTTGGTACAGGGAAAGACTCTAGTCGAGCTCCTGCTCCCCAAGGATCCAATGATGTTGGTGCGGGCAACGCCAACGGGCTTAGACCAAATGGGTCAATATAGGTAAACGGATTACTAACATAGCTATAAAGGTTTACCCCACCCAACAACCCAATCGGATCCTGCGTAATAAACCGCCCCACCTCCGGATCGTAATACCGAAAGGTGTTGTAGTGCAGCCCCGTCTCGTCGTCGAAATACTGTCCCTGAAACCGTAGATTCTGCTCGACTTCATTGACATCCAATCGCTCCAGCGAGCCCCACGCCTTGTACGTCGCCTGCCAGACGATCTGCCCTTCCCGGTCAGTCATCTCCAGCGGCGTACCAATCTGATCGGTATGGAAATAGTAGAGTTTCTGCTCCTCGCCTTCGGCCTGATCCACCCGCGCCAACGGCGCATAACTACCCGGCTCGTAAATGTACAGGCTGCTCTGCCCCGGACTTTCCTCGCGCAACAGGCGCAAGCCTTGCCACAGAAAATTCTTCTGTTCGGTAACCCCGTTGACCGCTGACACCTTGGCCACACGACGCCCCAGGCTGTCATAGCGATAGTCGCCGCTGCTTTCCAGCTTCCCGCCCACCAACGTTTCAGCCTTGACCAGTCGATTCTCACTGTCATAGCTGAACGTCTGCAGCCGGCTCATGCCACTACGCTTTTCAATCAGGTTGCCCCACGCATCGTAGGTATATTCCTGATCCCGCCACTGCTTGAGCCGGTTGTCCTTCACGTGATCAAACTGACTGGTGTTGAAGTTCAGCCGGTTCGCCGCCGCGTCGTAGCGGAACTCTTCACTGTCCACCAACTTGCCGGTATCACGGCTGTGCAACTGGCCGTTGGCTTCGTACTCGTACTTGATCTCGCCGCGCAGTTTGTCGAGGGTGCGGATGAGTTCGCCGGCGGGGTCGTATTGGTGACGGCGGTGGATCGGGTTGTAGGCGTGCTCCACCAGCAGTTCGGGCTGGATACCGGGGTTGTGCAGTTGCGAGAGTTTTTCCGCCGGCAGGCTCGAGGCGAACTGCCAGGCCTTGCGGTCCATGGCGTCGTAGCCGAAGCAACTGGTGAGCTGGCCTTGAGTGCGTAACACCTCGCGGTGCAGGTCATCGCGTTCCAGGTCGCTGATGAGCTGGCCGTCGAGGTTGAGCTTGTGCAGGTGCTGGCCGGTCGGCAGGGTCAGCGTGGTCAGGTTGCTGAGCTCGTCGTAGTTATAGGACAAGGCGCCTTGTGGTGTGGTCTCTTTGATCAGGCGTCCCAGCACGTCTTAGGAAAAATCGAGTTTCTCTTCGCTGACGCCGAGTTTTTTGCCGTGGGCGGTGGGCAGGCGCTCGATGGTCAGCAAGCGGTCTGCGTCGTCGTAGGTGTAGTCCTGACGGGCATCGGCGTTGAGTTTGGCCAACAGTCGGCCGATGCGGTCGCGCTCAAATTCCGTGGGGCGCTCTGGACGTTCGGTCCGTTCGCCGTAGCCGGTTTCCTCAACCTGAGTCAGATGCCCACCCACGTTGTAGGCGAAACGTCGGGTCAGGTTGTCGATGCGTTTTTCTTCAACCAACCGGTCGGACGCGTCATAGGCAAACTGGTAAGCCGCGTTGTTCTCGTTGACCAGCGCGGTCAGGCGAATGGCCCGGTCATATTCATAGCGGATGCGCTGGCCTTTGGCGTCCTGGCGGCTGCTCGGCAGGCCGCGGGCGGTGCGCAGCAGACGCGTGGTCTGGCCTTTGCCGTCGGTGTGCGTCAGCACCTGGCCGAGGGCGTTGTAGGTAAACGAGTCGGCGCTGCCGTCCGGGTGCTGGATACGCAGCACTTCGCCGTCGGGTTTGCGTTCCAGGGTGGTGGTCTGGTTCAAGGCATCGGTGACGGCGATCAGGTGATGGCGTTCGTCGAAGCGGTAATGGGTGTTTTTGCCCGAGCAATCCTGGAAACGTTCGACCTGGGCCAGGGTGTTCCACCACAGGTATTTTGACTTGTGCGTGGCGTCGATAATGGTGTGCGGCAGACCGTCGTCGCTGTTGAGGTATTCGGTTTTGTTGCCCAGCGCGTCGACTTCAGCGATGAGGTTGCCCTTGGCGTCGTAGCGGGCTTTCCAGGTGCTGCCGTGGGGCTAATCGACAAGGATGGTGAGAGTGGCAGAAAAATACTCACCGCCACTCCCAAACTCGAATTATTAAAGAACAAAATAGCGTAGCACGCACATATGAAAAAAACAGTCCAGCGCACACTACTATAGGCTACAACCACAAATTTCTTATACTGCAATCAACTTATAAAATCTTCAACTCGCACTCACTATGAGTCAAACCGAATTAGATGGTTGTACGCCTTCACTATCGCTTCATATTTAACAATTTTAACATCTGATAGAATTACCTCATTTCTCTTCTCAAGCTTCCCCTTCAGATCTGTTATTGAAAAACTTAATCCCAGCCCTTTCTTGATAGCTAGCACTTCTTGCGGAGTTGGTTTGTCGCTTGCAATAGCCACTATATTAAACGTAGCCGACAGATCAGTTTCCTCGCCAGAAATATTATCCATCAGTTCGTCAATCGAATGAAATATGACGGCATCACCTAAGAATGGATCACCAGAATCGATTAGATAGAAAACATCTGAAATAGCTTTATCAATTAAAATAAGTCTGCCTCCAGAGTCATCGCCTATCAAAACCTGCTCTGGAAAATTGATACCTACTTCATACGTTTGATTGCGTTCAACTATGTCATCTGTTGAGTACATCAAAACCTGATCATTAAGCAATGCACCGTCGTAGCGTGACCAAAATTTTACAATCCAGACGTCTCTATCTACTCCGAGCGTTTGGATAATGTCATTTACGGATTTCGCTGATGCGGCGTGTTTTGTTTCTGTATATTTTATAGTCATTTAAACGCCCCTAGCGAATCAAAATATTTGTATGACTTGCTTGCAGCTTTTTTAGCTGCATCAGGATTAACACCTGCATCAAGTAGCTCTTTGTATGCTGTTCCAAACTCCTCCTTGATAGTCCCACCAAACCCAGAGAGCCTACGCCTAGTTCGCTGAAGGGATGAAACAACAGCATGAGGCTCTCCAGAAGAACTTTTCAGAAGAACAGCAGGTGCATCATTTCTCTTGTATCCAGTAACGTTTCTTTTTGCCCACTCATCTTGTATAAAATGGTGCGACTGCACGAGTTTATCTTCCGAAATATTTTTGTGACCCGACGCTCTGTTAACACCGGGTGACAAGTTACCGTGAGCATCAACATCACCAGCCTTATAGCCGCCCGGACGATTGCAACTCCAGCCCCAAGGGTCGGTCCAGCCAGTAGAGTTTGGTGCATATTGGTATAGGTTATCCCCACCCACCAGTCCAATCGGATCCTGCGTAACAAACCGCCCCACCTCCGGATCGTAATACCGAAACGTGTTGTAGTGCAGCCCCGTCTCATCATCAAAATACTGCCCTTGGAACCTCAGGTTCTGCTCTACCTCATTCACCGCCAGCGTTTCGAGGGCGCCCCAGGCTTTGTACGTCGCCTGCCAGACGATCTGCCCTTCCCGGTCCGTCATCTCCAACGGCGTACCAATCTGGTCGGTGTGGAAGTAGTAAAGCGTCTGCTCTTCCCCTTCGCTTTGATCAACGCGGGCCAATGGCGCGTAGCTACCTGGCTCGTAGATGTACAGGCTGCTCTGCCCCGGCGTTTCCTCGCGCAACAGGCGCAAGCTTTGCCACAGAAAATGCTTCTGTTCGGTGACGCCGTTGACCGCTGACACCTTGGCCACACGCCGCCCCAGGCTGTCATAACGATAAGCGCCACTACTTTCCAGCTTGCCGTTGACCAACGTTTCAGCCTTGACCAGCCGATTCTCACCGTCATAACTGAACGTCTGCAGCCGGTTCATGCCGCTACGCTTTTCAATCAGGTTGCCCCACGCATCGTAGGCATATTCCTGATCCCGCCACTGCTTGAGCCGGTTGTCCTTCACGTGATCAAACTGGCTGGTGTTGAAGTTCAGCCGGTTCGCCGCCGCGTCGTAGCGGAACTCTTCACTGTCCACCAACTTGCCGGTGTCACGACTGTGCAATTGGCCGTTGGCTTCGTAGTCGTACTTGATCTCGCCGCGCAGTTTGTCGAGGGTGCGGATGAGTTCGCCGGCAGGATCGTATTGGTGACGGCGGTGAATCGGGTTGTAGGCGTGTTCTACCAACAGCTCAGGCTGGATGCCGGGATTGAGAATCTGCGAGAGTTTCTCTGCCGGCAACGTCGAGGCGAACTGCCAGGCCTTGCGGCCCATGGCGTCGTAGCCGAAGCAACTGGTGAGCTGGCCCTGGGTGCGCAGGACTTCGCGGTGCAGGTCGTCGCGTTCCATGTCGCTGATCAGTTGGCCGTCGAGGTTGAGCTGGTGCAGGTGGCCGCTGCCGTAATACAGGTGGTTCAGGTGTTGGCCGGTCGGCAGGGTCAGCGTGGTCAGGTTGCTGAGCGGATCGTAGTCGTAGGACAGAGCACCTTGCGGCGTGGTCTCTTTGATCAGGCGTCCCAGCAGGTCGTAGGAGAAATCGAGTGTCTCTTCACTGACGCCGAGTTTTTTGCCGTGGGCGGTGGGCAGGCGCTCGATGCTGAGCAAGCGGTCTGCGTCGTCGTAGGTGTAGTCCTGGCGGGCATCGGCGTTGAGTTTGGCCAACAGTCGGCCGATAGTGTCGCGCTCAAATTCCGAGGTGCGCCGTGGGCGTTCGGCGCGCTCGCCGTAGCCGATTTCGTCAACCCGCGTCAGGTGTCCGCCCAGGTTGTAGCTGAACCGGCGGGTCAAGTTGTCGATGCGTTTTTCTTCGATCAGGCGATCGGACGCGTCATAGGCAAACTGGTAAGCCGCGTTGTTCTCGTTGACCAGCGCGGTCAGGCGAATGGCCCGGTCATATTCGTAGCGGATGCGTTGGCCTTTGGCGTCCTGGCGGCTGCTCGGCAGGCCGCGAGCGGTGCGCAGTAGGCGCGTGGTCTGGCCTTTGCCGTCGGTGTGCGTCAGGACCTGGCCGAGGGCATTGTAGGTGAAGGACTCGGCGCTGCCGTCCGGGTGCTAGATGCGCAGCACTTCACCGCCGGGTTTGCGTTCAAGGGTTGTTGTCTGATTCAGCGCATCCGTAACGGCGACCAAATGCTGACGCTCGTCATAGCGGTAACACGTATTCTTGCCCGAGCAATCCTGAAACCGCTCGACCTGTGCCAACGCGTTCCACCACAGGTATTTGGATTTATGGGTAGCGTCGATGATGGTGTGCGGCAGACCGTCGTCGCTGTTGAGGTATTCGGTTTTGTGGCCCAGCGCGTCGACTTCGGCGATGAGGTTGCCCTTGGCGTCGTAGCGGGCTTTCCAAATTCTGTCCACTACACATAACTTATGGGAACTGCCGAACAAAGTTTAAAACGAGTAATAAACTATTGCCCATCATCGCCAGATGGGGGTACTTCCGGCGCCTGCTGCCATCGAGTGATTTTTTGATTGAAAACAGAATAATCAACCCACTCATAGCCTCTGAACTAGACACACTATCAATTATCCATCTGCCGCTCTACTTCCTTATCTGCGGCATCCAAAATGTTTATTACTATCGACGCATCAATTTCCCACATTTTCAAATTTTGATTTCCAGCATATTTCTCACCGAAAGGAATCTCGTAAAATCTTGCGCCCAAATTTTCCTCGTCAATAATTTTTAAAACCAACCTTATATCTTTCGATTTTTGCTGATAATCTCCTTCAAAAATCTCTAACTCGACCACAGGGTGACCGTGTATCCAAGAATCCCGCACGGACTGCAATGAAAGCCCTAGTGCTTTATGAAATTTTAAAAGAGCTTGCGGCGGCGCAACCTTCTCATCAAGCACAATTGCAATTATAGACATCAGAATTCCTCCGGAAATTTCGTGTTTAGCGGCTTGCCAAAGGAGTCATTTCTCCAGCTACCACCATGCCACCGTTCAAAGTGCTCAGTACGAGTTGCAGGGTAAATATTTTAGGATCACTAGCAAGCTGCGGATGGTCCAAAGCATTATATTTATGATGTCCTTGAATAGGCTCGTTATTAGATTTTGGGATTCTACTTGCCAATATATCCGTTTTTTGCTCAACAGACCAACTTCTTGTAGTCGGCTCGCCAAACTTTAATTTAGCACGCTCATCAGCCCAAAAACGAGAAACACCTTTTGCTCTTTTGTTTGCGAACCTCCTATCCCACTCCATCCGTTTATATTCGTTCTTGGTAAGAGTTCTGTTCTCCAGCTTCGCTTTCAAACTTACTCTCTGATTTTTGGTAACCGGCGAATGAGGAACCTTGTAAGATGGGACTTTGTCACCAACTTTACCCGGTCCTGCTCTGCTCTGAATTTTCACATTGCCAAAGTTCGACCCAACTCCCTGAACCTTAACCTCATACCGCGCATCAAACCACTTACCGCCCTTCGCACCCAGTCCGCCCCCCAAGAACGCACCGCCAAACGCCATCAACTTCTGCTCATCAGAGCCTTCACCAAACAACTTACCACCAGCCCAATTACCTCCAAGGCCACCTGCAACACCTCCTACCAACCCCGCGATGACAACTACCGGACTGGCCAGTACAAAAGCACTAGCCAAACCCACCACCAATACCGCCCGCTCAAGCCAGGCCGGCACTTCTGGACTAATGGCGTCTGTTGTCTCAGTACCTCCGCCGATAAACACGTTACCGGATCCGGCGCTGATCTTGGCGTCGCAAACTGTTCTGTCACCTACACGAGCAGCGGGCAGGCCGTTGATGTAAACCGAATCACTGCCCTGAGCCAAAATCTGAGGGGCAGACCCATGCTGGTCACACGTCGCGGTATCAACATGCGCTCTGGCCGCCGGCTTGCCATTGGTAAAGACATTCGCAGAGCCCGTCTTGATCTGTCCAGCATCATGGGTGGCAAAAGACAAACTGCCGAGCAATTGGCCGATGCCTGCACCGGTCGCCGCCCCCGCGCCAACCATCGCACACAGTGCAACTGCACCCAAGCCGCCTGTGCCGACGATGGCAATACCTACCAACACTGCACCAGCGCCAATAGCAAGCCCGGCTAGCAGCCCACCTAATGCGCTCGAATGCTCAATCGGGTCATCCATGCGCGCCGCGGCTTCGCTCATGAAGGCAGAACCTCGTCGACGATCTCCTCCATGTCGATTTCAGGTGGGGAGCGCAACTCAAGCGTCTCAACCAATGCGTCAAACTGACGGCGCTCTTCGGAAGTCATGCCTTTCGGGTTGTTGCTGGTCCCCGTTATTTGCATGAGCAATGGCTGTTGATGTTCATCTTGATGCAAAAAAATCAATTGCAGCTGATGAACTGGTTGCCCCTGTTGCCTCCAGCGAAATTCGACACGCCGCGCATCTACGCCCGCGACCTTTACTGGTGTAACCGGTTCGATCCATTCGACATGCGACAAGGACTTTTTCAGTTCACCCAGTAATTGTTGGGCCATGGTCTCAAGATCGGAGCCTAATTCAACTTGTGAACGCCCAACCACCAAAGAAAAAGGGCTTGGCCCTATGTCCGTCAGAGTGAATACGTGAAAAGTTTTGTCTTTGAGATTGGTCGGTCGAACAAAACTCAACTCATTGGTATGAAAACGCTCAGGAGGCGGTGGCACCGCATCAGCAATCTCCTGCTCGACACGCGCTTGCTCTTGCTCTCGAATACGCCGTTCAGAAAGGCGGTCGTAAATATTCCGGCGCATACGGGAATTCCTTGTCCGTAGGAGTTGTTAGTTAAGGTTGATTTTCGTGCTGCCAACAACGTCGATGTTCACGCCAGATAGCGTGATGGTGCCATCCGATTTCATGACCAATTTGCTGGCACCCACTTCGAGCGTGATCGATGTCGCTGCACTGATCTTTACTTCACCGCTATCAACGGTGACGTAATAGGAGCCTTCCTTAACCGCGATACTGGTTTCAAGCTTGATCGTCTCGGTGTGTTTCCCGTCGACTTTGATTTCGCGATTGCCACCGACCGTGTGGCTTTCGTCAGCCTCAATCTCGGTATCCAGGTTACGTTCGGCGTGAAGGCTAACTTGCTCGGCACCTGTCTTGTCTTCAAAGCGGAAAAAGTTGGCATTGGCGCCCTTCCCTTTAACCGACCGCGTCAAAAACCCCCTCTGCGTCTTGTTCGCCGGCAGCGACCACGGCGGCGTGTTCTGGCTGTTGTAGAGGCTGCCCATGATCAACGGACGATCAGGGTTGCCGTCCAGAAAGACCACGACAACTTCATCGCCAACCCGGGGAATGAGGATGCTGCCGAAGCCGCCGCTGGCTTCGGATTGGGCCACGCGGACCCAGCACGAACTCTTGTCGTTGTGCTCACCTTTGCGGTCCCAGTGGAACTGCACTTTCACGCGGCCGAGTTCGTCGGTGAAGATTTCCTCGCCCGGCGGGCCGACAACGATGGCGGTCTGCGGGCCGGAAATGGTCGGGCGTGGTGTGGTCAGTTGAAGGCGGAACACGATCTTTTTGCGCACGCAGGAGAAGGTGTTGTAGTAACTCGCCGGGTACCCGTTGAGGTAGTTGTTGTGGCCTTCGCTTTCGACGCTCATCAGCAGGAACTGGCGATCGTCGGGTGAGCCTTGATCGTGGTCGTAATGCTGCAGCAGTTCGAAGGTGTAGCCGGGTTTCATCGCGCGGCAGTTGCTGGCGCCTTGAAAGCTTTTGCCTTTCAGCTCCAGCGCTTCAACGCGCAACCGGACCAGCGCCTCGCCTTCGTCGTACGTGCCGTGGGTGTACTGGCCGGGGAAGTCGTAGATCTCGAAATCTTCGACATCGCCCTGCTTGTTCAGGCTCTTCATAGTGACCGGCAAGCGATTGGTCGGCTGACGGTAATCGAAGGTCTGGACAGCGATCTTTCCGGACTGCAATTGGCGATTACCGCTCCATTGGGTAATGGAGTCGGCTGTTTAGGTCGCCGAGCCGGTCGGAAGCCAGCGTCGTAAAGTCACGAGCGTCGCATATCTACTCAACTCATCACAAACTCGTCTAAATGGGTTTTTAATACATCCTTGGACATAGCAATCTCATCTTCCCTGTTCAGGATAAGAATAAATTCGCTTTTTGCAGGAGATAAAACCTCTACGACCTCACCCTTATAGTTCTCTAACTCAATAAAGCCGTTAGAAACACCTTCAAGATTGTCAACCTCTTGAAGCAGAGTCAAATATTTGACCAGAACACCGCTTTCGTCGGCGCCTGCGCCAGTTTTAGGATTGTCAAAATAAACTTTAACTCTAGGACGGATCGTGCGCTTCCAATCGAGAACAGGCACAAAATGTACACGCATACTCATAAACTCTTCAACGCTTTCCTCGCCAGAAAACTCACAACGGAAAATAGGAACACACCAATAGAGATCACCTCGATCTATACCTGCATCCTTCATATACCCATGGTAATTTTGTGGAAAAACAATTATATGAGTAAACAAACTAGAAGAGTGCCCACCAGCGTTGATCGGGAATATTAACGGTTTATCTGTTAAAGAAAGGACAGGAACTGAGTCAACAATAATTTCCGCCAATGCGTCATCGATAACGTCCTGAGAGATAACGAGTAATTTAGAATTATCTTCTCGCGCTTTTAGCCAGTAGTTAATCACATATGTTTTGGTTTCATGCTGAACAAAAAACATATCATGACTTTTCTTCACTACATCACCATACTCATCTTCAAGCAGATCTTTAATACTCATAAGCCCTCCATCACTCATAATTTGAACCGATATCTATGCAAAAAGCAATTAAGGCATACGCAGCGCACAAATTACCTTCTCTGGCGGAATATTACCAACGACTGATCCTTACTAATTTAGTACCCTAAAAACTTCATTTTCAGCACCACCTTGTGCATCGTATCTTATATCAACTATTAAGCTGCCGCTCCACTTCTTCATCAGCAACATCCAATATACCAACTAATAGCCGAGCATCAATCTCCCATGTCTTTAATTTCTGATTACCAAAATGTTGCTCACCGAACGGAAGTTCGTAAAACCTCGCGCTTAAATTTTCTCCCTGGATAATTTTCAGCAACAATCTTATATCTTTCGATTTTTGCTGATAGTCACCTTCAAAAATTTCCACCTCAACGATCGGACGGCCGCTAATCCAAGAGTCGCGCAGGGACTGCAAGGAAATACTTAGGGCTTGATGGAATTTTAAAAGAGCTTGCGGTTGAGCTACCTTTCCATCAAGCACGATTGCAATTACGGACATCAGAATTCCTCCGGGAATTTTACATTTAATAGCTCTCGTCAAGCCTTCTAAAAAACGTTCGTTATCAGTGCGACATCTAATTTTTTATCCATTGCTAAATGACACAGTACTGCTACAGCAAAAGCTTACACACAAAGCGAATACAACCGCCCACGAACATAACTTCGACCTCATCAGAACAAACAAAATCTTTAACTACCTAGCATTACTTATTGAGAAATCCTGAAACCTCAAGCTCGCTCAATTATCAAATCAAGCATGAACCCCAACAAACCATCAAACGTATCAAACTCCTCAAAAACGTTATCAATAGCTTGTTTATCTCCAACTTGATAACTATCATTTGCAACATCCAAAACATACTCATCTTGGTCACTTTCGCCAAAAACCAAGAACGCTTCCATAAACTCAAGATCTCGAGAAATTAAATTTTTGCTCTATAAAGGCGTGACTAAAACCATCGCTATCCGAATACTTATGCGGCCGACTCGAATATATAAAAACACCGCTATAAACCAACCCGTCATGTGCTTTCAAAAATTCCAGATATTGCTCAGGCACACTTTGAAAAAGCGTATCCTTAGCTTCTGAAACAAGGCCTATTATATCTTCATCCCGTGCGGGCTCGCCAAGAAACATGTCTGCCTCATCAAGCTGCTGCCGCAGCCCCACAATCTTATTTTCAACTTCAGGATTCATCTTTACATTCCTGGAGGAGGATAAAATCACCACCGACTGTATCTTCTCCTGCGCCAATAAATACCTGCCCCGATGGAAATCCAAGATATAGAGCCCCAAAGCCATCTGTTATGTCTTCGACGATAATTACCCTATAACTACCGTCTTGTCCCACACCCAAAAAAGCTATGTTCCCATCATTTATCTCTTGAACTTCATCCTTGATAAGGCTCCACCAGTCCGGCGCATAATAGATCCTGCGCCTAATAACTGCGAGATCAAATACTGCGATGGTTGCGGTATCTGTACTGATAGAAAATTCTTGAATCATAACAGATCTCAATCAAAAATTATTAAACTAAGCCTAACCCTACTGATGATGCATTAGAAAAACCATTATCTAAATATCTTCAATAAAATCTGGAGCACCAGATACGCATCCAACAACTAAATCGTAAAACTCAGTGAAGCTTCCAGAGATAAGAAATAAATTCCCAAAATCATTCTGTACTGGAATGTCAAAATTATTTGTTGAACTGGATTCATGGAGATGAGTTCTATCCCAATAATAAACCCCTTGCTCCCCCCGCCTGCCAATCATCACGTAGGGATTTCCTCCTCCATCCTCACCAATAGCTACAGCCTCCTCGAAGATATCGAGTTCATCAATAAATTCCTTATTAAAACAAACCACATCGTTGCATTCTTCTTCAGGCAAGAGCCCAAAAAAACGATCAAAATTTATAGTGCCCTCATCAATAGTGCTTAATGGTATCTTCACGTAGTCAGGAGCTGTTAAGTAAAAGCCGTTCATTCCAGACAGGAACTTTCTATACTCAACTGAGAAAACCCTATTAAGTTCCATCTCAATATAATCAACCTCTGCTGACTTCAAACCTGGCTGATATACTATTGGCATATCTGGACCTACCTCAGCATGTGGGCTTCAGTGCCATACTCGGCTTCCTCAACTTCGAAAGCGTTCAGTCAAAGCAAAATTCCAATCATCTGTTGTAGCATGACTTGAAAGCACCGGAAGCCTCTCAACAGGGTTGAACTCCAACTCATAACCTAGTGAAAAAAATGGATCACTCAAACCCTTAAAACCGCAAATACTCAATGCATAAGAGCCACTCAGCACATCTAAATAATCATTATTTCCAAGACTTTCATCGCACGTGTTTCTATAGTCTATAAAAAAATCACGATCCCAATCCATCAAGGCATTTAAATCAGCAACAACAATCAAGCCAGAAACAACTGTTAGAGGGATGCCCGAATAACAAAATGCTTTCTCTGCAGTATTAAAGCTCGAATCCGGGCCTCCTCCTTTTAGAAAAATGCTGTATTCCATTTCAGGGATTTGATAGAGAGGGAAAATCACCCCATTTTCTACTGCGCTTAGTCCAACCTCTTCATTATTAAGAAAATAATCGAATAAATCACTAGACTCTATGCCATTGTTTTTAACAAAAGCATTTAATGCGACCGGGTCAAAAATAGCAATTCCAGGCTCAAATATTTCAATTTTTGCTATACTTTTCATCCACAACCTCCTGCCGCCTTCAGATTAGACCCCTTACCAATAGACTTATTCAGCGCCTCACCCACAGTAACATTTTTAGCAAGAACTTCGCCTGTTCTAGGTATTTTCAGCGTGCCTTTTTGAGGGGATTTTTCATAAGCTTTATTTAGCTTGCCTATTAACTCTTCAGGAGTGCCAGTAAACTTCTTATTGAAAGGCACACCTTCTTTTTTAATTGCGTCATGAAAATCCTTGTGAAGAGTGTCTGAACCGTCCACTTCATTCGGAAACCATGATGGCGAGTCAAGCTTCGTGCCTAATTCTGGGAATCCACGGGTATTAGCATACGCACGGGGAAAAGGATGATGCCCCATTCCATCAGACTTAGGCGGCTTCCAAAAAGCCATCCAGCCCCAGGGATCAATCCATCCGTAAGGATTTGGCGCATAGTGATATAGATTAGTCCCACCGCTGAGCCCAATCGGATCCTGCGTAACAAACCGCCCCTCCTCCGGATCGTAATACCGAAACGTGTTGTAGTGCAGCCCCGTTTCGTCGTCGAGATACTGCCCCTGAAACCGCAGATTCTGTTCGACTTCGTTCACTTCCAGCTTTTCTACCGAGCCCCATGCCTTGTATGTCGCCTGCCAGACAATCCGCCCCTCACGGTGCGTCATCTCCAGCGGAGTACCAATCTGGTCGGTATGGAAGTAGTAGAACTGCTCAGTAAAATCATCTGTAGTTTAGCATTCGGCGTATCCGGATAGACGCGCCGACGCGCTCTAATATCACGTATCGCGCGCCAGCACATCTCATGTACCAGTGAAGAGTAGACCTGCTTTAAAATTCATACAAATACAAAAGCGACAGGTATTCAAACCCGCCGCAACAAGGAATTATTGAATAAACCTGCCCCTTCACCCCTGTAACTTTATTTAAGTCACCTCATAAAAATCATCATTTTCAAGGTAATAGTTTATTGCACGAATATAGTCATTAGCGTTTGACTTCGAGTTATTTTTTCTTTGCAAATCAATGACACTCTGAAATATCTCCACATCAAAAAAATAGCTAGCACCATATTTATTGGCCAATACCGGGTTGCCACGCTCATCTAAATCTTCAAGCTCATCATCGCCTAGCAATAATAATATTTCAGTATTACTAGGATCTTCAGCCCAGCCACTTTTACTCGAATATAACGTCCCGAACTTGTCCAGATCGTCAACTTCAGCAAGGAGAGAGTTTAAATTTTTATATCTAATCATAATTAAATTCCTCTATTTATCTGCAAGAACTTCCGCCGCCCCAGCCCTTACGGCCACCAACACCTTTCGCATGATAATCCGTATGTCGTGATTTATGATCCTTCATGTCGACCAGCTGTAGGAGACCTCCAACTTGGCCATGATGGTGCCATGTAGTTCCAGGGAAAGCTTTTCCTCGGAAGGTTCCTCGTGTAGTAGGCGAGACGTGGGATTCAATTCCGGGATATTTCCCCTCTAGGTGAGACCTTAGGGTCGGGTCATTTTTCATCGCATAGTGAAGCTGTCTATTCGATTCACTAAAGTGCACAGGGTCCGACAACCTATACATTTCACGTGTAGGTAATCTTGCTTCAAAAAATACGTCGTACACCCCAGGATTTGAGCTTGCAAGACCCAAAACATCAGTCCATCCAATAGGATTCTCTACATATCTGTAGAGATTATCCCCCCCGAACAACCCAATCGGATCCTGCGTAACAAACCGCCCCACCTCCGGATCGTAATACCGAAACGTGTTGTAGTGCAGCCCCGTCTCATCGTCGAAATACTGCCCCTGAAAGCGCAGATTCTGTTCGACTGCGTTGACGTCCAACCGCTCCAGCGAGCCCCACGCCTTGTATGTCGCTTGCCAGACGATCTGCCCTTCCCGGTCAGTCATCTCCAGCGGCGTACCAATCTGGTCGGTATGAAAGTAGTAGAGCTTCTGTTCTTCTCCTTCGCTCTGATCGACTCTGGCTAAAGGTGCATAGCTCCCCGGCTCGTAAATGTACAGGCTGCTCTGCCCCGGACTTTCCTCGCGCAACAGGCGCAAGCCTTGCCACAGAAAATGCTTCTGTTCGGTAACCCCGTTGACCGCTGACACCTTGGCCACCCGTCGTCCCAGGCTGTCGTAACGATAGGCCCCGGTACTTTCCAGCTTGCCGCCCACCAACGTCTCGGCCTTAACCAGCCGATTCTCACCGTCGTAACTGAACGTCTGCAGCCCGTTCATGCCGCTACGCTTTTCAATCAGGTTGCCCCACGCATCGTAGGTGTACTCCTGATCCCGCCACTGCTTGAGCCGGTTGTCTTTGACGTGATCGAACTGACTGGTGTTGAAGTTCAGCCGGTTCGCCGCCGCGTCGTAGCGGAACTCTTCACTGTCCACCAGCCTGCCCGTGTCACGGCTGTGCAGTTGGCCGTTGGCTTCGTACTCGTACTTGATCTCGCCGCGCAATTTGTCGAGGGTGCGGGTGAGTTCGCCGGCGGGGTCGTATTGATGACGGCGGTGGATCGGGTTGTAGGCGTGCTCCACCAGCAGGTCGGGCTGGATGCCGGGGTTGTGCAGTTGCGAGAGTTTTTCCGCCGGCAGGCGCGAGGCGAACTGCCAGGCCTTGCGGCCCATGGCGTCGTAGCCGAAGCAACTGGTGAGCTGGCCCTGGGTGCGCAGGACTTCGCGGTGCAGGTCGTCGCGTTCCATGTCGCTGATCAGTTGGCCGTCGAGGTTGAGTTGGTGCAGGTGGCCGCTGCCGTAATACAGGTGGTTCAGGTGCTGGCCGGTGGGCAGGGTCAGTGTGGTCAGGTTGCTCAGCGGATCGTAGTCGTAGGACAGAGCGCCTTGCGGCGTGGTCTCTTTGATCAGGCGTCCCAGCAGGTCGTAGGAGAAATCGAGTGTCTCTTCACTGACGCCGAGTTTTTTGCCGTGGGCGGTGGGCAGGCGCTCGATGGTGAGCAAGCGGTCTGCGTCGTCGTAGGTGTAAGCATGACGGGCATCGGCGTTGAGCTTGGCCAACAGTCGGCCGATGGGGTCGCGCTCAAATTCCGAGGTGCGCTGTGGGCGCTCGGCGCGCTCGCCGTAGCCGATTTCGTCAACCCGCGTCAGGTGCCCGCCCAGGTTGTAGCTGAACCGGCGGGTCAAGTTGTCGATGCGTTTTTCTTCGATCAGGCGATCGGACGCGTCGTAGGCAAACTGGTAAGCCGCGTTGTTCTCGTTGACCAGCGCGGTCAGGCGGATGGCCTGGTCGTATTCGTAGCGGATGCGCTGGCCTTTGGCGTCCTGGCGGCTGCTCGGCAGGCCGCGAGCGGTGCGCAGCAGGCGCGTGGTCTGGCCTTTGCCGTCGGTGTGCGTCAGCACCTGGCCGAGGGCGTTGTAGGTAAACGACTCGGCGCTGCCGTCCGGGTGCTGGATGCGCAGCACTTCGCCGTCGGGTTTGCGTTCCAGGGTGGTAGTCTGGTTCAGGGCATCGGTGACGGCGATCAGGTGATGGCGTTCGTCGAAACGGTAGTGGGTGTTTTTACCCGAGCAATCCTGGAAACGTTCGACCTGGGCCAGGGTGTTCCACCACAGGTATTTTGACTTGTGCGTGGCGTCGATGATGGTGTGCGGCAGACCGTCGTCGCTGTTGAGGTATTCGGTTTTGTTGCCCAGCGCGTCGACTTCAGCGATGAGGTTGCCCTTGGCGTCGTAGCGGGCTTTCCAGGTGCTGCCGTCGAGGAAGGTGGTCTCGGTGACCAGCGTGGTGCTGAGGTGGTACTTGTATTTGATCTTGCGGCCCAGCGGGTCGGTTTCTTCGATCAAACGGGAAAAGTCATCGTACTTGAACGCCAGCTGATTGCCGTCGGGCAGCGTCAGGCCGGTCATGTTGCCAGCCTCATCAAGGTCGATGCCGTAGCGTTCACCGCCGACATCACGACTGGCGATGACGCGACGATCTTCGTTGTAGTGAATTTCCAGCTCACGTCCCAGCGCGTCAGTGGCCCAGGAAGTGCGCTGCTTGAAGTCGTAGCGCAAGTGATAGTGTTCGCCGTCGCTGGTCCAGTGCTCCACCACACGGGGTTGGTCATCAATGGTTTGCCAGCGGTAATGGCAGCTCAGACCCAGGGCATTGCTGTGGCTGGCCATGACGCCGTCGGCGTAGCTGAAGCGGCGGACCGAATCGTTATTGCGATTGATCACCTCGATGAGCTGGCCATTGTCGTCGTAGCGATATTGCACCAGGGTTTCGACGGCCAGGTTATCGACGATGCGTTTGACATCGGTCAGGCGACCCAACGGGTTGTCGTAGTGCAGGTGAACACGTACGCCGCCGGTGGCGCTGATGTCGGTCAGCGTGCCGTCGACCGTGCGGGTGAAATGC